>CAVZRH010000001.1:0-252706 GCA_963777575.1 uncultured Solirubrobacterales bacterium
TGTTGATCGGCGAAAACCGGCTGGGGAGGGGGGCGGACCGGGGTTCTGGTCCCTTCAGCGTCCTATAGCGAGCCAAAGGGACCAAAACGTCGAAGGACGGCTTCGGAGGCTGGCAAGACGCCAGCATGGTGTCGTCTCGCGCCCGCAGCTCGTTGGCCTTGGCCTGACTCGGAATGCAATCGCGCATCGCGTGCAACGTGGCGAGCTGCATCTCCTTCATCGCGGGGTTTTCGCGATCGGGGATCCAGCGCTGAGCGCGCACGGACGGTGGATGGCCGCCGTGTTGGCCTGCGGCGGCATTGCTCTCCTCAGCCACCAGAGTGCTGCCGAGCTCTGGGAGATTCGAGAACGTCGGTCGGGACCGATCGAGGTGACATTGCTCGGCGCCGCGAAGAGGCGCAACCGCGGACTGTTCATTCACCGTCGGATCGTCCTCTCGCTGGCGGATCGACGAGCACGGCACGGGATTCCAGTGACCAGCCCCGCCAGGACCCTCGCCGATCTGGCCCTTCGCCTCTCGGAACACGACCTCGAGGCCGCCGTCAACGAGGCAGATCTCCGCGATCTGATCGACCCGGGGCGATTGCGCCGAGAGCTCGAGGAGATGCGCGGACAGGATGGGGTCAGTGAGCTCGTCCGCCTCCTCGATCGCCAGGTCTTCCGTTTGACCGATTCCGAGCTCGAGAGGATCTTCCTGCGACTTGTTCGCAGCAGAGGACTGCCCATCCCGCAGACGCGTGTCCTCGTCAATGGGTTTCGGGTTGACTTCTTTTGGCCCGACTTCGGGCTAGTGGTGGAGACGGACGGCTTGCGCTATCACCGCACGCCGGCGCAGCAGGCGCGAGACCGCCGCCGGGATCAGGTCCATGCGGCCGCCGGCCTGACGACCCTGCGCTTCACCCACGGCCAGATCCAGTTCGAGCCATCGAGTGTCAGGGAAGTTCTGTTCCGTGTGATCGCTCGCCTCGTTCGGCAGCGCCGCCTCGCCGCCTAGGCTGCAGCGCATGTGCGGGCGGTACACGCTCACCGATCCGGATCCGCGGATGCTGCGGTTCCGGTTCGGACTGATGGAGTCGGCCGAGATCGAGCAGGAGCCGCGCTACAACGTCGCGCCGACCGACCCGGTGCTCGCTGTCAGGCTCAACGGGGAAGGAATACGCGAGGCGGGCATCCTGCGCTGGGGGCTGATCCCGCATTCCGCGAATCCGGACACGTTCGACCGGCTGCTGATCAACGCACGGGCCGAGACGGTGGCCGAGGCGCCCGCGTTCCGGAACGCCTTCCAGGCGCACCGCTGTCTGATCGTCGCCGACGGGTTCTACGAGTGGCGGGCGGAGGAGACCGGCAAGAAGCCCGTCTGGATCACCCGGCCGGACCGCGAGCCGTTCGCTTTCGCCGGCCTCTGGGCGGCGGCTCGGCGAGGCGACGGCTCGGACGTTCACTCCTGCGCGATCGTGACCTGCGAGCCGGGGGAGGTGGTCGCGCCGATCCACGACCGAATGCCCGTGATCCTCGATCCGGAGGCCGAGGAGGACTGGATCGATCCTGAGGCGAGCCCGCAGGGCTTGCGGGCTGTGCTGGTCCCTACCGACGATCTGGTCGTGACGGACGTCTCGGACGCCGTGAACGACGTCCGGCAGGACGGCCCCGCCCTGATCGAGCCGCCGCTCAGGCTTTTCTAGGTCGCTGCGTCGCGGTGCTTCGCGACGTGCGGCTGGTGCGGCGGGCGGGTCGCGGGTCGTCCTCGTCGGGCTCGTCTCCGGGTGGGATCTCGTCGCCTATGGGCCGCTCCTCCTCCACGTGCCAGTCCTGGTTGAAGGCGACCATCGCCACGGCGATCAGAATCACCTCGAGCGGCACCAGCAGCAGGCAGAGGATGCCGAGCAGATCGGGGGGCAGCGCCGGGTTACTGAGGCCGTCCTTCGCACGGTCGAACCAGGCGGGGGCCGCGATTCCCGCGAAGATCGCGAGGATGATCGACAGCGCTGCCGCGACTGGCAGTACGCCGCGGTTCCAGCGCACCACCAGGAAGGCGAAGAGGACGTAGAGGGCCGCATAGACGATCGTCAGGGCCTTGACGCCCTCGAGGCGGGTCCAGCCGCCGATGATGATCACGAAGGCGAGCGCGGCCGTGACCAGCATCAGGAACACGACGAGGGCCCGAGCGCTCTTCGACTCGGCCTTCTCCCTGTTCGGACGCCAGAGCTCGTATCCGGGACGGATCGCTCCCGCTTCCATGGCGAGCAAGTCTATGTACTCAGCTGGATATCCGCCACCGCCAACCTGCGGGCCGCAATGCGGGCGGAGGGACTCGAACCCCCACGCTCTTTCGAGCACCAGGACCTAAACCTGGACCGTCTACCAGTTCCGGCACGCCCGCAGGATCGCTTCGATTCTAGTTTCGAAGTTGGGAGAACCAGGGATATGCCTGACCAGGACCGTCTGGAACAATCCCCACAGGCGACCCGGGCGTAGCCCGTGGCCGCTTTTACTTATCTGGAGGTCAGGATGACCTGGGACACACCACAATCGGTCCAGAGGATGGGGCGAAACGAGATGGCGCAGCCTGAAAGCGGAATAGGCGGAGCAAGGGTGCTCGAGGAGCCGATCTCGGTGTACCTGGTCGACGACGTCCCGGAGATGCGAGAGCTGGTCAAGTACGCGATGGAGGACGACCCGGCGTTCGAAGTCGTGGGGGAGGCCGGGGACGGCCGCACGGCGCTCGAAGGCATCGCCGCGACGCGCCCGGCGGCAGTGTTGCTCGACCTCTCGATGCCGGACATGAATGGGCTCGAGGCCATCCTGGCGATCCGCAAGAGGGATCCGGACATCGCGATCATCGTGCTCTCGGGTTTCTCGGCCGACCGCATGGGCCCGCAGACGCTCGAGCGCGGCGCTGATCGCTACGTCGAGAAGGGGACGCCGATGGAGGAGCTGCGCGACGCGACCCGGACGGCGGTCGCAGCGAGGCGGGGCGACTAGAAAGCCCGCCGGCGGCGGGCTGAGAGCGGGGCACCCAGGACTCGAACCTGGAATCGCCGGTTTTGGAGACCGGTGCCTTAGCCAGTTTGGCCAGTGCCCCCAGCGGGGGGAATCGTACCCTCGGGGCCTGGGCCGCTACGGCTTGATGGCCGGCTGCTTGGTCCCCGTGCTCGGTTTCTTCTTTCGCTTCGGCCGCACCGCGCTCTTCGGCAGCGGGAAGGGGTCTGGGCCGATGTCCGCGCGGCAGGTCGCGCCGGCGCAGGTCGAGAGCGGGGCGAGGTGGTCGAAGAGCCACTTGCGGACGAAGCGGTAGCGCGGGTCCGTGGCGAGCGAGCGCAGCTGCGCCGGGTCCCGCTTCATGTCGTAGAGCTCGGTCTGCCCGTTGGCGTAGACGGTGTACTCGTAGCGGTCGGTCCGAATCGATCGGTAGGCGGGAGCCGAGTCGGTGTTGTGGGCGGACTTGATCGCGTCCGTCTCCTGCTCGAGGTTCTTCACCCCGCGCCGGCCGGCGACATGCACCCGCGCGGCGCGCGCCATGGCGGCGCTGGCATGCGCGGACTCCGCTCCGGTCCCGCCAGGGCCGGTATCGCCCTCGAGCAGGACGGGCCGAGTCGAGCGCAGCGCCGGATTCTCCGCGTAGGGGAGAAGCGAGCGGCCATCGACCGCCGGGTTCTCCGACCCCGACGCGATCTGGTCGATCGTCTGCGCGATGTCGCCGTTCCAGACCAGCTCGTCGCTCACCCCGCCATGCGGGATCCCCGGACCGCGGATCAGGAGGGGCACGCGGGCAGAGGGGTCATACGGCAGGTACTTGCCGCTCGCGATCCGGTGCTCCCCGCGGAAGAACCCGTTGTCGGAGGCGAAGATGACGTAGGTGTCGTCGAGGATGCCCTTGCTCTTCAGGGCTGCGATCAGCTCCCCGACCGACTGATCGACCGAGAGCAGCTGCTCCTGCTGCCGGAGCCGCTCGTTGTCGATCACCTTGATCTGCTTCTTCCGCAGCGGCCGCTTGACCTGCCGGCGAAGCCACTTCGGCTTGTCGCTGATGTCCTTCTCGTTGAACGCGGGGAGCTTCGGCAGCGGCGTACCCGCGAGGCGGAAGAGGTCTCGCGGCGCCGGATCGAAGGGCCCGTGCGGAGAGTTGAACCAGAGGTTGAGCCAGAACGGCTCGTGCGAGACCGCGCTGTCCTGGACGAAGTCAACGGCGCGATCGCTGAAGACATCGGTCTGGTAATCGTTCGGCTGGTCGCCGTAGAAGGTGAACCGCGGGGTCGCGGTCGGCGCCGTCTTCTCGATCAGGTTGTAGTCGAAATAGAGCGCGTCCTCGGAGATCTTCCCGTACCACTCGTCCCACCCCTGCGGGACGGGGAGGCTGCCGTCCACGATCGAGTAGCCGTTCATGTACTTGCCGATGTGGACGTTGTAGTAGCCGTCATCCTGGAGCCACACCGGCAGGTCGTTGGACTCGTGCGCACGGAACCTGAACCAGCTCCCGTTCGGCGGGAAGTTGCCCCGGACGCCGTGGTTGTGCATGTACTGCCCACTCAACATCGTCGCTCTCGACGGACAGCAGAGCGGGAACGACACGTAGGCCTCGTTGAACGTCGTCCCCTGCGCGCCGATCAGCGACTGCACGTTCGGCATCCCGGCCAGCTCGCTCGAGGTCATGTCATCGGTGAGGATGAAGACGACGTTGGCCCCGGTCGTCGCTCCGTTCGCCTCCGATGTGGCGAGGGCGCCGGCCCCGAGCGCCAGCACCGCCACCGCGCAGGCGATCAGGGTATGGGCGTGCGTCATTATTGGCCGTGGGAGCTGCATGCCTGAGCAGTCGAGATAGAGCGGGCGATCGTCCCGTAGAACCGTCCCGCGGCCGATGAGTTTCGCAGACGCCCCGGCGCGGATACGCGGTTGGGCCTGGGGGCGAACCTATAATCGGCGCTCGCGCGGGCGAGGTGTTAACGGTTGCACGTGAGCCTTCCAAGCTCGAGGAGCGGGTTCGAGTCCCGTCGCCCGCTTGGGTCTAGGATCTAGCCGTCACCGGGGCGTGGCGCAGTCTGGTAGCGCATTCGGCTGGGGGCCGAAAGGTCGCTGGTTCAAATCCAGTCGCCCCGATTACTTCTCGTCAGCTCTACGGCACCGTGCGTCCCTAGCGTCCCCTCGACAATTCGGTCGGTGTCTGGAGTGCTGCTTTGCATGGAAAGCGCAACACCTGGGCGGCGGGGTGATTGACTTGTGGCGGTGCCGATGCGACTTTTGATTGCGGCCGGTCAGGCGGCAAGTAGTGTCGAGGATCTCCCATTAGGCGTGCGTGAGTTGATCGACGCGGCCGACGAGGCTCTCGTTATTGCCCCCGAATTGCCAACGCGCTTTCAATGGTTGTCTTCAGCCACGGACAAGGCGCACATGCAGGCCGACGAGCGGCTGCGGACGGTCCTCGGCCAGCTCGAAGAGGAACTTGGGCGGCCGGTAAGCGGATCGGTGGGTGCGGACGATCCGATAATCGCGTTCGAGGATGCGCTCGCGAGCTTTCCCGCGGATCACATCCTTGTCGGGCTCCGCGCTGCTGAGCGCTCCGGCTGGCAGGAGCGAGGATTGCTCGACGAGCTGCTGCGATTCGGGCTTCCGGTCACCGTTTTCACTCTGCCCCCTCAGTAGCGCTTCGGACGAAAAGCATCCCCTCCGTACCCGATCACGGAGGAAGCATGCTCGAGCTCAGAGATCACGTGGCCGACAAGTCAAACCAGGTCATCGCGCGACGGCGACCCGGGAACAAGGGACGCCGCTATCCAGCTGATCCGCCGCGGGTCGAGGAAATCGTTGCTGTGATGAGGCAGGCGGGAACCGATCTACACGGCCGCCGCCTGCGCGGACTGATCATCGTGCTTTGGCGGGCAGGTCTTCGAATCTCCGAGGCGTACCTGCAGGGCATCGATAGCGGCGAGATCATCGAGACTGTTCGCTCTGGCCGCCCTCCGGTGATTCCAGCCGGCGCGGCACTGGCCAGCTAGTGCTTTTCGTCCAAAGTGCTACTCCGACAGCCCCGCCGTCGGCGATAGCTTTCGGACGTTCGTCGTCACGCTGAGGTGGCTGAACTCGATGACGAAGCCCCCCGTGTGAAGCCGGGCGCCATCGAACGTTTCCGGGTGGAGGTAGATCCCAGGGCGCTCGACCATCGGAGGATCGGACTCATCGAGCGGCCAAAACCGCGCTGGCGCCTTCTCGTCGGAGCGGCGACCGAGGCGACCGCTAAGCACCGCGAGTAGCTCCTCAGGCTCTCCTGTCGTGATCCGAATCGAGACCCGGACCCCGACCCACCCGTCGAGGGCTCTCATGACCTCCTCAGCGCCAACCATCCTCGTCACCCGCTCAGTATCGAGCGGTGCTGCTTTCCATGCAAAGCAGCCCTCTTGTTCGCGGGGTCATCGGATTTCGTTGATGACACCGACGGCGAAGCTACGAAACCGAAGGTCACAGGTTCGAATCCTGTCGGGCGCGCTCACCGGCCGCCACGAAACGGCATCATGCGGAAGACGGGGCGTTCACTCATTCCCTCACCTGGAAGCCGAATCAGACAATTCGGTTCCGCTGCCTGACAGGACCACGAGCGTCTCCGCGCGGAGGGCGACCGCGCCCGGGTGAGGTCAACTGCGACGCTGCGCTCGAGGTCGATGGTTCTTTCGCCGTGAGGCCAGCCTGTCTCTACATCGCCATCATCGCGTCGGTGGGCTCGCTGTCTCGTCCGTCCTTCGCTCCATCGCCATTCTTGAGCAGACCGAGCCCGATCAGCGGAAAGAGCAGGACCGAGAGCAGCCCAGCTCCGATCAGCGCGGCGCCTTCCGCCGCGTCGATCAGGTCGAGGTCCTCACCGATCGCGACGGCGGCGACGATGAACGGGAGCGAGGTCGCCTGCATCAGGCCAGCGATCAAGGTGTGCCTCGCGTCGAGGACCCGGCGGTAGAGCCACGCCGGCAGGCCGCGCGCCGCCATCAGGGCGGCAAGGAAGATCGGGACCATCAGGACATTCGAGGCGCTCGAGGTCAGGGCATTCAGGTCGTAGTTGACCCCGCTGGTGACGAAGAAGACCGGGATGAAGAGCCCGAAGCCGATCGCCTCGAGCTTCCGGCGGAACTCGGGATGCGTCATCGCCGCGTCCTTGTCGAGGAGGGAGAGGATTGCACCCGCTATGAAGGCGCCAAGGATCGACTCGAGGCCCAGGGAGTCCGCGATCGCCGCGAAGCCGACCAGCAGCACCATCGCCCCGCGGACCCGGATCTGGGCGGTCGTGTCCTGCAGTCGGACCAGGTCCAAGCGCAGCAGGCTGGAGCGCTCGGCGCTCTTCACCGCGATCAAGACGACGCCCGCGAGCAGGACGAGGCTGCCGATCAGGAGCAGTGTCGAGCCCACGCCTCCCTCTCCCGAGAAGAAGATCGAGAGCAGGATCACAGAACCGAAGTCGGCGATCGTCCCTGCCGCGACGACCAGCTGGCCGAAGGTCGAGGAGATCTCGCCGGCGTCCTTAAGCACCGGGATCAGCACACCGAGCGAGGTGGCGCAGAGGATGATCGCGATCAGCAGCGGCGTCTCGATGAGCCCTGACGCCTTGAGCCCCAGCGCAACCACCACGGCGATGGCGAACGAGATCGCGAAGCCCATCAACGTCAACCGCAGAACCTGCCCGCGCAGCTTGTCGAACTCGATCTCGAGGCCGGCCAGGAAGAGCAGGAAGGACAGGCCGAGCAGCGCGACCACCGAGATCGCCTCGTCGGCGTGGACGATCCCGAGCACCGACGGTCCGATCACGATCCCGGCGATGATCTCCACCACGACCGAGGGCAGCTTCACTGAGGGGAAGAACCCAAGGAGCAGCGGGGCCGCAAAGGCCACAGCGACGACGATCAGCAGATTGTCGAAGCCTGGCATCGCCGGATTCAGTGGATCGAACGCATTGCAGAGCGGTCAGCCGAGTCTGACCGTCATTACGGACGAAGGGATCGTTTTCGGCCAGCAGCTAGGGCTTCTGCATCTCGCGGAACCGGCGTCAGTCCTGCGCGTGCGGTCGCCATGGCCGGCCCTTCGCTTGAGGACTAATCGGCGGGCGTCTCCTATAAAGCTCGAAGACGTCGAGAACGACCTTGACGCCGTCGTCCTCGGGCCGATGATGCACCTCCCCCGCTGAGGCGCCTATTCCCGCAGCCCGCCGGATTCGCTGGCTGTGCCGCCAGCTGCGCAGCCACCTCGGCAGCAGACGGGTTCTGGTTCGGGGCATTTCCCTCGACGGGGAGGTTTGAAGGAAGGTCGAAACCGGGTAGCCGATAGGTTGGTGAGTGCCGACAAACGTCAGGACTCAGTTGAAGACGTAGGCGTGTTTACGTCCACGACCGAGGCGCTATCGCTCACGATTCTGACCGAGTTGCTGCGGCGTACGAGCGCTAGCATCCCGAAGTTCCGAGCGACGTGTCGGTCACCTTCGACGCCGTCTACGCCGCCGAGCTGGACCATTGGAACTTCATTAGCCAACACTTCCGCCCAAGCACGACCAACTTCTGGGTTCCGGACGGCTTCTTCGGTGGCGCAGACGATGCGCTCGACCTGACGGCGGTCGGCAAGGGGGTCTCGGCTGGCGAGACGCTCTTCATCAATACGTATCTGGTCGCCGTCACCACGTTTGCGGAGGCGGGGCGCTCGGAGCTGGCGCGCCACTCGGCCGAGGTCGCCGGGTGTGAGTCCGAGCATCGCGTGCTCGGTCAAACGCTGGCCGGCGAGAGCCCGCCCAACAATCTCGGATTCGAGGAGTTCCCCTTCGACAACGTCAGTGACATCGAGGCCGCCTTCGTGGGCGCCGGTTTCGGCTTTGGGCAAGAAGGGACGAGCCCCGGGCGCTTCTACGATTTCCCGGATCCTCCGGGGGCCGCGCCGATCGCGATCAGCTCGAACGAACCGACATAGCTCGAACGCGGAGGACTGGCAAAGGGCGCATGGACCTCGGCAGAGACGGACGGTGGTTGCCTAAGACTTGCTGATACTCCGCCCGGCTGCTCGAAGTAGCCTCGTTCACCTCACCCCCGTGGCAAATGCGGCCAGGTTCGGGGTTCGAGTCCCTCCTTCGCCATAAACTCGCGGCAATCGGCGTGTTTCCAGTGCACCCCCCGCCAAGCAAGGGAGCCCTCGCCGGGTGAGCGTCCCCGACTCCGAGCAGTACATGCAGATGCTGGATGCGGCCGCGGAGGGCGGCTACGCATATCCGTCGGTCAATGTCACCTCCACCGAGACGCTGAACGCGGCGCTGCGGGGGTTTGCGGAGGCCGAGTCCGACGGCATCGTCCAGCTTTCAACCGGCGGCGCGGCGTATCTCTCGGGCGCCGCCGTCGGTCACAAGGAGATCGGGGCGAGAGCGCTCGCCGCCGTCGCGCGTGAGGTATCCCGCGAATCTCCCGTCCTCGTCGCCCTCCACACCGACCACTGCCCGCCGGACCAGCTCGACTCGTTTCTCCGACCGCTTCTCGCGGAATCGCTGCGACGGCGAGAGCGCCGAGAGCCGCCGTTGTTCAACTCGCAGATGTTCGACGGCTCCGCGCTGCCGCTCGAGGAGAATCTGCGCATCTCCTCGGCGCTCTTGGACGAGTGCGCCCGGGCGGGCGTCGTGCTCGAGGTCGAGTCCGGGGTGGTCGGCGGCAGTGAGGACGACGTGAGCGCCGAGGGCGTCGAGCGCGAGAGGCTCTACACGACGACCGAGGATCTGCTGCGCGTGGCCGAAGTCCTGGGCACTGGGGAGCGCGGGCGCTACCTGCTCGCCGCCACGTTCGGAAACGTGCACGGGGTATACGCGCCCGGCGCGGTTGAGTTGCGGCCAGGGATCCTGCGGGACGGTCAGGAAGCCCTCGCCGCAGCTCATCCGGGCGCGCGGTTCCAGTACGTCTTCCACGGCGGCAGCGGATCCAGCGAGGAGGACCTCCGCGAAGCCGTCGGCTATGGGGTCGTGAAGGTCAACGTCGACTCCGACATGCAGTACGCGTTCACCCGAGCCGTCGCCGACCACGTGCTGACTCGCTACAGCGGCGTGCTGAAGGTGGACGGCGGGGTGGGACAGAAGGCCGACTACGACCCCCGGTCCTGGGGCCGCGCCGCCGAATCGGCGATGGCAGATGCGATCGCCCGGTTGTGCGCTCTGCTCGGCTCTGCCGGCAAAAGCGCTGCGCGACGATGACCTTCATCGCTGATCGGCAGGCCCTCGGCGTAGCGACCGGATGGCGTAGTCGGCTCCTGGTAGTCGCGCCGGTACCCGTGAGAGTCGCTCCTGAGACGGCGCTCCTCCTGCCGAGCCTCAATGAGAAGCGCTCGAGTAGCGAAGAAGCCCCCGGCTTGGGGGCCTCTCGGCACAGCAGTCGCTTAGTGCGGCCCGTGTCGTCTAGCCGCGTCTGCCGCCCGTACCAGCCCGTTGAGCGCGGAAAAGAACTCTGGTGATTGTCCGATGAACAGCCCGTCGGCAACCAGGGCCTGGGCCGCGCCCATGGCAGCGCCCTTGGTCTGGGTGGGGCGGATGATGGAGCAGATCGGGAACTTCCGGTTGAGGAAGACCGTCGGCTCGGGCATGATCAGGTTGGTCTGCAAGAGCTCACCGTCGGCGTTGAGGTCGGGGAACGTGAGCCCGCTGGTGGGATCGGTCAGGGGTGGGGCGTTGCCGGCTTTGTCTTGCCAGGTCTGGAAGTGCATCGTCTCCGTGGGGCCGATGCTGAGCAGGATGCGCAGAGCGTCTGCGTTGGTGACGCGCTGGGCGAGCGCGGCGTAGAGGCTCGTGCCGCCCTGTTCGATGAAGCCGAAGTGGAAGGCGGCGGTGTTGGCGATCGCCTGCAGGTGGTCGGCCGGGGTGAGATCGTCGTCGCTGCGGGGAATCGCCGGGTGCTGGCCCACGGCCAGATCGGGGATGGCCTGCGGCAGGGTGTCGCCGAGGTCGGGGTTCTCGGAATCGCTCCGGTAACGCGTCCACCAGCTGGTGTCGACGGTCAGCTGCATCAGGTTGGTCAGCCGACCGATTTGCCGCGCGCCGGTCGCCTGGCTGCTGGGCAGGGTGCGGAACGGGTCCAGGTCAATCGGGTCTGCGCCGTGCGCCTCCAAGAACGCGTTGATGAAGTTGGCGTGGCTCTGCTCGTCGTCGGCGTTGTCGTGGATGTACTGGTCCATGTCCTCGTCCAGCACCGCGAGAGCCTGGGTGTAGGCCGGATTCCCGCTCCCGCCCGGAAGCTCGCTGTCCTGGATCCCGCCGAGCTCGTTGTACTGCTCCCACAGGTCGGCCTCGAGGAGCTCCGCCGCGGCCAGGAACTGAAGGATCGCCACATCACCCTTGGTGAGGTGGCCGTGCCCCTTGGTTCGGTGGCCATGCGCGGAGACCGCCGGCAGGTCCGCCAGCAGCCCCGCGCCGACAGCTCCCGCTCCGACCGCGGCTCCCTTGAGCATGAAGGAACGACGGTTTGTCAGGTACCGGGACGGTTCGGCCGTTTCCATGATCTCCTCCTGAGATTCAGCGGGACCATTGAACGGGCGGAGGCGCAGCCTCCTCCTGAGCTGCTGGGCTCAGCAGAAAGTCTGAGCGGGGCAATCTCGGGTTGTCAATGAACCGATGGATCGAACCAACGTGAATCGTTCGGTCTACGACTTCCTTAGGCCCTTCGGCCGAGCCCGGTTTGTCAGCTTTGCAGCCGCCTCGCCACGGCTATGAACCTCGAGTTTCTCGAGCACCCTGTGGACGTGATTCTTGACGGTGGCGAGCTCGATGGACAGGTGGGAGGCGATTGCCTTATTCGACAATCCGTCGGCAACCAGGTCGGCAATCTGCGCTTCGCGCTTCGTCAACGACCCGTCGAATGAGAGGTCGCCTCCCGATCTCTCCGCTGCCCGTCTCAAGATCGCGTCGGCAACATCCGGGGAACACGGCCTCTCGCCGCGAGCGGCGTGTTCAACGATCTCGACAAGCTGGCGCGACGACGCCTCCCACGAGAGAAACCCCGACACTCCGGCGCCGGCCAAGCCAAGAAGATCGTCTTCCAGGTCCGGTGCGACGAGCGCAACCACGCGGGCTTCTCCAGCTGCTGAAGCAATTTCTCGAGCGACCGTGAGGTCCAGGCGCTGGATGGCATCGACGATGACGACGTCGGGATGTGCCCCGGCACGAAGCCGGGAGGAAGACTCGACGGTACTCGCCGCGCCAGCGAGCTTGAGAGCATCCTCGGTCGCAATCAGTCGGGAGAGGCACTCCCGATACAGACGGATGTCCGAGGCGACGAAGACCCGGACTTTACGGCGAGCGCTCATATACGTCCCAGGTGCCGCGACTGTTCGGTCGTTTGCATGTTCTACTCCCTTCCTTCGCGGCCAAGTGATGATTCTCGAAGGGATGGCTGCGGACAAGGTTTCGCTCAGTGTCGAGCTCTTTCGAGCCACTCGCTGATCGCCTCAGCCCGGTATCACCGATACCGACCTAGGGTCACCGTCGGGATCCGCCCTTCCCGGGATTGCTCGTAGCCCACGAGGAAGGAACCCCGAGCAACTTTCCCACCTGCTCCGCCGTCAACAAAATCAGGGGCGAAGCACGACCGCTCCGCCGGCGCCGCCCTCGGTTGCCGACGCGAGGGCCGCGGCGGCCTCCGCGAGCGGGAACGTCGCCGCGATCGAGATCTCGAGCTTCCCGGCCGCGAGCAGCTCGGCGAGCTCGCCGAGCGCGCGGCCGTCGGGCTGCACGATCACCGACGAGATCTCGATGCCCCGCTGCTCGTCCGGTGGGTCCTGGGTGATCGTCGCGAGGCGACCGCCGTCGCGCACGGTGCCGATCGCGTCGGCTGAGCCGTTGGGCGCCGCGTTCGCGACGGCGGTCACGCCCAAGCCGCCGCCGATGGCGCGCGCCTGCTCCGGCCAGTCGGGGTCGTGATAGTCGAGCACGTGGGCCGCTCCCAGCCGGCGCAGGCGCTCATGGCTGGCCGGTCCTGCGGTCGCGATCACCTCGGCGCCGCGCGCCGCGGCGAGTCCAACGAGCAGCGTGCCGGTCACCCCGCTCCCACCGTTGACGAGGACCAGGTCGTCAGGGCGCACCGCCAGGGCTCCGTCGATCACCTGCGTGGCGGTCAGGGCCGGAACGGGGAACGCTGCAGCGGCCTCCCACGAGAGGGCGGCAGGCTTTCGCGCGAGCACCGTCGCCGCGGCGATCAGCAAGGGCGCCCAGGTTCCCTGATCCCGCAGCGGGAGGGGGTGGCTGAGCACCTCATCGCCCGGCTCCCAGTCCTCGACGGAATCTCCGATCGCCGTGATGATCCCGGCGGCCTCGACGCCGAGCGCCATCGGAGGGGCGCGGCCGACGTCCCACTCGCCCGTCCGGACGAACTCCTCCCAGTTGCCGACGCCCGCGGCCCGGATTTCGATCAGGACCTCGTCGTCCGCGAGGGGGCGCGGATCTGGGAGGTCGATCGGCCCGACAGCACCGCCGAACTCGCTGATACCGGCGGCCCGCATCAACGAGGCGCTGTCTCAGGCGTGGCGGGCTCGGCGATGAAGGCACCGGATTAGATCCACTACCGCGTCGGCGAGGAAGGTGAACACGGTGTGGGTGTACCCCCGATGCCGTGTCGCCACGCTGAGGGTGTGGATCTCCGGCGGCGCCAGTTCGACCGCGGTCAATACGGGAGATACTGGGCGAGCGGTGTTGCAGGACAACGTAGAGGAGGTATCGCTCATGGCCATCAGCTTCAAGACCGACATCGTCCCGCTGTTCACGAGCGTCGACGTAGAGCACATGAGCCGGCTCGAGGTTCCACTGGACGATCACGCGTACATGAGCCAGCCCGATAACGCGACCAGTGTCTACGACCAAGTATCCAACGGGACCATGCCCCCAAGCGCAAGCGGTGGCCCCTGGTCAGAAGACCAGGTCCAGCTGTTCAAGGAGTGGATGGACGGGGGCTACGCGCCCTAGCCGGACCAGCACGCGAGCGCGTCGAATGGCCGATTCCAAATAGGTTCCGCCGACCAGGTCGTTTTTGACGAAGGAGGGCGCTATGACCGAGATCGTGTTCGCCTTGCCTATTGTGCGTGGGAAGGAGGATCTTTATCGCCAAACCTGGGACGAGCTGGCGGGCGCTCGCCGGGATGAATATGCGGCCGCGATAAAAGACGCCGGAATGACGCGCCAAGCCGTCTGGCATCAGCAGATGCCACGTGGCGGCACCCTCGCCATCGTTTACATCGAGGCAACCGATCCCGATGCCCCCCGGCGCTTCATCTCGTCTGATGCGGAGATCAGTCGGTGGTTCGTGCAGCGGATGCAGGAAGTATATGGACGCGATTTCACGCATCCGGCTCTTCCGGTCAAGCTGGATCACGACTTCCGCGTCTAACGGCTGAGGGTGTCCGGCCTTAACGGCCGCGACCGAGCGGATGCCGCACGGTCTCGCGGATCCGTGTTGGGTGTGGCGAGAAACGAATCGGGCCACCTATCGGCCTTAAAGGAGACGCACGGAACTCGCAGCTCAGCCTAGCCCCGGCTTCGCCCCCTCGGCCAGCTTTAGCCGCGTCCACACGTTCATGTTCACGACAACGCCGATGATCTCGAGGATCTTCTCCGCATCGAAGTGCTTCGCGAGCCCGGCGTGGAAGCGCTGGAAGGCCTGGTCAGCATCCGTATCGGGTGCCCGGGTAAGCGCTTCGGTGTAGCGGAGGGCGGCCTGCTCTGCCTCGGAGTGCAGGTCGGTCTCCCACCACGCGGTCAGCGTGTCGATCTTCGCGCGCGGGATCCCAGTGTCGCGGGCGGCCTCGTAGTGGAGGTTGAGGCAGTAGGTGCAGTTGTTGAGTTGTGCGACCCGCAGCCGCAGAAGTTGCGCCAGGCCCCGGTCGATGCGCAGCTCCGCTGTGTACCCGAACGCGTCCGCGCCCATTCGTGCCATGCCGATCAGGGACTCGTTCTGCGCCGCATCGGCGCGGTGGTTGGTGATCTGAACCTCGTCACTCATCGTCTTCCCTTCGGTTGTCATCGCTCTCGCTGACTCGGCACCCATCCTCCCGCTCATGGCTCAGGGACAGCCGCTGGCCCGAGATGCCGTTTCAGCCCAGCTTGATAGCGGCATGGCTGCTTTGGACGAAAGCAGCGGTTCGGCTTAACGCGGGTGTCACGCTCTCGCGGATCCGCGTCGGGTCGTCGCGAATACGAATCGGGACCCGATCTGCACCTGCGCCTAGTACCGCTTTGGTACCCGATGCATCGTCCGATGTGTCCAGAACGTCCACGGACGTGGACATAAAGGACGCGGTGGACGCTCGGGGACGGATATACACCAATCGCCGCTCGGCTGGGGGCCGAAAGGTCGCTGGTTCAAATCCAGTCGCCCCGATTTCTTCCTGGTAGGCGGTGATTCAGAGCGTCTGTCGGATGTAGGCGCTGAGCGCGGCATGGCCGTGCTCGATTACGGCGCGGTCGGCGGTCCGCCGTTCCCGGAATGCCAGCTCGAGGATTCGGTCGCCGAGTTCGACGAGTACCACGAAGATCAGCGGGTCGGCGTCGGCGGGGATCACCTTTGCGGTGATCAACGCTTTGCGACTGCGGTCGGCGAGGACCTGGCTGCGCCGGTGAACCTCGCGTGCGACGGCGGGGGAGTGTCTGCCGCCGAACCACAGCTCCAGCGCGCCTGGATGCGCCTCGAAGTACGCGACGTGTAACTCGAGCTCGTTCGTGATCAGCTCCTCGAGCGACTTCGGGGGATGGTCGCGCTCGGCCGCCTGGACATAGGCGTCGAGGTCGGTCAGGTGACGTTCGACGAGGCGATCGAGGATCTCCTCGCGATCTGCGAAGAACCGGTAGAGGGAGGGGTAGGAGACGCCGGCTCGCTCGGCAATCGCGCGCGTGGTCGCCGCCTCGACGCCGGACTTGTCGACTATCGCCCCCGCGGCGTCCAGGATCCGCGTCACTGTGGCGCGGCTTCGTTCCTGGACCGGCTGGCGGCGCTGGCGTGTGGTGGTGGTCATTCCCGCCTCGATCCTGGCAGAGCACCCGGCGTCGCGGACCTCGTTTGACAGGCGATCATGGGCGTGTATTATAACACGACTCATGTTCGTGTTTAACTAAAGGAGAGGCCGATGACCACCGCTCAGAAGGAGATCGTGACCGCGAACGTCAAGGCTGACTCGGTGCCGTGGGTGCCGTTCACGCCCTACACCGATCAGGTCCAGCTGAAGTACTTCAAGATCGATCCGATCCACGGCGAGATCGTCGTCTCGATGCGCTTCCCGCCCGGCATGCGACTGCCGACGCACTACCACACGGGGATCGTCGTCGGGCACACGATGAGGGGGGCGTGGCGCTACATCGAGCACGACTGGGTGTCCGAAGCCGGCGACACGGTCTACGAGACTGCGGCGTCCTCACACACCCCGGAGAGTGTTGGTGACGAGCCCGCGGAGGTCTTCTTCGTCATCGTCGGGGAGCTGCTCTTCCTCGATGACGACGGAAACATCGTTGCCCGCGAGAACTGGAGGACGTCGCTCGAGCGCTACCAGGCCTACTGCGAGGCCAACGGGCTCGAGGTCCAGGACCTGACGAGCTTCGAGGGGTGACCCCGTCACCCCGCCCCTTGTACAGGTGGCGTTCTCGGTCGTCGATCTCGCGGCGACCGAGGCGTGGTTCCGGGAAGGCCTTGGGTTCCGGCCCGCGGGTGGCTCACGGGCACTGATGCGCGGGCCGCTGGCGTCATCGGTGCAGGGCCTCCCACGCGTTGCCTCGACGTGCTGGTGGCTCGTCGATCGCAATCGGCGGTTTCAGCTCGAGCTGTTCCAGTTCGAGCGGCCGCTCGCGCGGCTGATGCCCCACGACTTCAGGCCGAGTGACATCGGGTACACGCGGATCGGTGTCTGGGTTGGCGACTTCGACCAGGCCCTGACCCGGCTCGAGCGCCTCGGCTCATCGCCGCTCAGCGCCCCGGTGGGCGCTCCCGGCGAGCGTCGCGCCTGTGTGCGCAACCCCGACGGCGTGTACGTCGAGGTCATGGAGGACGACCCGCTGTCGGGAGCGGGACTGGACCCAGCTCGGTCGAGTTGCCCGGTTGCGTTGCGCTCGGTGACGCTGTCGGTCCCGGACCTCGCCCGGTCCGAAGCATTCTTCGGTGGGATCGGCCTCGGCCTGTCCGACGCAGAGCTCCGGGTGCCCGAGCACGAGGCGCTATGGGGGTTGGCAGGGGCACGGACTCAGGGCAGCGTGTTCTCCGCCGGAGACGCACTCGTAGAGGTCGTGCAATATCTCGACCCGGTCGGGCGGGCTCGCCCGGTGGACTACCGGATCTCGGATCAAGGCATCCTCAACATCGCCTTCGGAGTGCGGAGCAAGCACGACCACGGCGACCTCTTCCGCCGCGCCCGTCGCGCCGGGGCGCAGCCGAACAGAAGACCCCTCCACCTGCCGGGTGCCGGAGTCGTGTACCTGAACGACCCGCAGCGGTTCTCGGTCGAGCTGCTGTGGATGTCCCGAGCTTTCGATAAGCGCTTCGGCTTCACCCCGCGACCGCTGCGCAAGCGACCGGGTGCTCGCCTGAGGTCGTGATGGCGTCGCTTACCAACAAAGACAAGGCCGTGGCCCTCTTCGGTGGAATCGCTGTCGTGATCTACCTGGTTGCGATCGCCCTCACGCCTGCGCAGGCTCCCGACTCTGGTTCGCCGGGCCGAGAGCTCGTCGATTGGGCAGCCGCCCATCGCGATCAATTGCTCGCCAGCTACCTGCTCTTCGCCGTGGGCCTGGCGGTGCTCATCGTGTTCGCCGCCGGGCTATACCGCCTCATCGGCCGCGCTGAGGCTGAGGAGGATTGGCTCGCGATGGCCTCATTGGCGAGCGTGGTCGCCGGCGCCGGGGTTTTCGGTGCCGGAACGGCCCTGTTCTTGGCCGTCGCCTACCGTCCGTCCACGGACCCGGGTGTGGCGCGGGCGTTGTGGGACGCGGGCTGGCTGGCGTACAACACTGCCGGGCTCGGGTTCAGCGCTTGGATTGCGCTGGTTGCGACAGCCACACTCAGATATCGGGTTCTGCCGGCGTGGACGGCATGGATCGCGGCCCCGGTGGTGCTGGTTGGTTTCGTCGGCCCGTTCGCCGTGAGGGCGGGAACTGGTCCGTTCTCGCCACAAGGCTGGTTCGCCATCGTCGTCGGCCTCACGTTCGGCGCGTGGCTCTTCGCCGTCTCGCTGGCGATCTGGCGATCGGCCCGCGCGCCCGCGCCGTCATCGTGACATCCGGCCGTTCCCGTCTGACGTCTCCTGATCCACTATGTGGTACCGCCTTGGTACCGACCGATGTGTCCTAGGAGCCCAGGTCTTCCAGAATTCTGGACGCATTGAAAGATCTGGACGCTCCTGAACGCATCTGACAGCCGATCCCCTCGGCTGGGGGCCGAAAGGTCGCTGGTTCAAATCCAGTCGCCCCGACTAACCAAGACCCGCTTCGGAACCGGCTTCTCGGCACGCTGATCGGTCTCCTGTCCTGCTCGCGGAGGGACCGTGGTACCAGCCGTGGTACCGAACGGCGGGAACGCTGATCTGGGATTCGGCTGTATATCGGGACCGGAGCTCGTCAGCGTTCGTCGGGACCCCGTCCCGTCTGTTGCCCTGTTCTTGCCCTCGCCGAGGCATCGGCGGTCAAGTGTGCATGAGCCGTGTTCCTCCTCGCCTGAGGATTTGACAGTCGCGGATCAAGAGACCAGACTTTGCCCGGAGTCGTCGCTCGGCAACGACGGGCGTCAGTGAAGGAGACTGGCATGGCTCATGCTCCTAGGCCGATCCGTGGCCCCCAGCGCGGGGGCAGGCGATCGGATGGAGGTGGGCCCGCTCCCGGTGCCTGGCTGCGGCTGGCCGCCCTGGGGGCCGCTGGCGTCACGGCCCTGGTGGTCATCAGCGGCGCACTGCACCTGGGCCTCCCCCACCATCTGCTCGCAATCCTTGCCGCGCCGCTGCTCACCGCGGTGGTGATCGCCGCGGCGACCACGCATCGGCGACTGCTTTGGATCTCAATAGCGGCGCTCGCCCTATTCGCAGCCGAGAGCGCGCTCGGTGCCGCCGTGGCGCTCGCCGGTCGGCCCCAGTGGGCAGTCGTCTTGCACCTCCTGTTCGCGGCGTTCGCCCTGGCGGCGGCGCTGCTCAGCGCCGCCGCGTCCTTCCGCGGAGAGCGCGTGCCCATGGGCGCCTGGCGGGACTACCTGGCCCTGACCAAGCCGCGGATCATGGTCCTCCTGCTGATCACGGCGGCCGCCGGGATGTTCGTGGGGGCCGGCGGCACTCCGAGCCTCCCGGCGCTCGCGGTCGTCCTGGTGGGCGGCGCGCTCGCCTCCGGCGGGGCGAGCGCACTCAATCACTACCTCGACCGCGACATCGATGCCCTCATGGGCGAGCGGACCTCGGACAGGCCGATCGTCGCAGGCCGCATGATCCCTCCGCGGGCGCTCGAGTTCGGGCTCGTGCTCTCGGCCTTCTCCTTCGTCCTCCTGGGCAGCCTCGTGAACGTGCTGGCGGCCAGCTTGGCACTAATCGGGGGCCTGTTCTACGTGCTCGTGTACACGCACTGGCTGAAGCGCTGGACCGTCGAGAACATCGTCATCGGCGGCGCCGCGGGCGCCGTGCCGCCGCTTGTCGGCTGGGCCGCAGCAACCGGCAATCTGACCCTGCCGGCGATCTTCCTCTTCCTGATCATCTTCTTCTGGACGCCACCCCATTTCTGGTCGCTCGCCCTGCTGATCAAGCGGGAATATGCGGCCGCCCGCGTCCCGATGCTCCCCGTCGTCCGTGGCGATCGTGAGACGTCACGCCGGATAGTCGGCTACTCGCTCGTCCTCGCCGGGACGACCCTGCTGCCGTTCCTATGGCACTCGGTCGGTGACATGTATCTGGGCACGGCGCTGGCTCTGGACGCGGTCTTCATCGGGCTCGCGCTCAGCCTTGCTCACAAGACCAATCCGGCCCACGCCGGGCGGCTGTTCCACTTCTCGCTGCTCTACCTGGCGCTTCTTTTCTCCGCGATGGCGATCGACACGGCCGTGATCTCCTGACCGTGCCGCCGCCTGATCGCAGATGCACCTATCGGGAGTAACTGGGCTCCGGCACTCCACGCTCGCCGCGCGTGCGCGAAGCGGCCGGCGCGGCCGCTCGCCGCCTGCGGTCTTCCGGGCGCCTGGCGGCGCCGGCCCGAGGGGTGGTCGGCATGTGGTACGGCAACCGCATCGTCGCCGCCAGCAGCGCCAGCAGGCCCACGACGGCTGCAACGTTCAGGATCACGGCTGTTGCAATCGACACTTTGCTCTGCCTCCTTTCGTCCAGGGTCTCTCGCGTTTGGCATCTCTTGCCCGATGTCTGGGTTCCGACACCTTGCCGCTAGAAGCTGGGAGACCCCTGAGGGCCCGATGACAATCCCCTAAGAATTCGTCCCCGTCGAGCTGCCCAGGTGCAGCGCGCGCAGCAGGGAGTCGGCGGTCTGCGGCCCCCGCAGGACGTCGGTGATCCTCCCCTGGGGGTCCAGGATGAACGTGGTGGGAAGACCGTTCAGCCCGAACTTGCTGCCGGTCGCTCCGTCGGCGTCGATCAGGTTGGGGTAGGTCAGCTCGTACTGCTGCACGTACGAGCGTGCGGCGCCGGCGCCATCGGTCCAGTCGATGCCGACCAGGCGGGCACGCCCCCGCAGCTGGCGCGCCGCTTGCTCCAGCTCGGGCGCCTCCTTGTGGCACGGACTGCACCAGCTTGCCCAGAAGTTGATCGCGGCCGGCTTGCCGCGCAGCGAGGCGAGACGTCACCTTCGGCGCAACGAGGACCTCGCTCGGAGAGCTCGGCGCCGGGCGGCCGGCTTCGAGCCGATTCGAGGTGCCGCTCAGCAGCACAAGGCCGACCACGCCGGCCACGACCGCGACCGTCACCAGGCCGATGCTGCAGTCCGCGGCGGATGGCGCCCTCTACTCCGACGCCAGGATCGGCACGTCGTGGACGACCTGGCCGGGCTGAAGTTCGACGAATAGAGCGTGGTGATCCGCCCGCTGGCGCTGATCCCGTAGATCAGGGCGGAGTGCTCGACCAGGTCGGGCGGGTCGCGCTCCGTGGCGCCCTTGGCGAGGATGTTCCAGGCCCGCCAGACACTCTCGAGCTGGGGGCGGGAGCCGATCAGGTACTCCATCCGGCCTGTCATGCGATGAGTCTCGCAGGAACGCCGTGACCGTCCGGGGCGTGTCTCCCCGGGGATCCACCGAGACGGCGACGACCTGCAGCTTCTCGGCTTCCTGGCCGAGCCGCCCCAGTGCCGTGTGGAGGTTCCCGACGATCAGCGGGCAGACGTCTGGGCAATGCGTGTAGATGAAGGTGACGAGCACCGCCTTGCCCCTGTACTGGTCGAGGTTGACCGGATGGCCGAGCGAGTCGCGTAGGGCAAGGGGCGGGGCGGGCTTCGACGGTTTGGCGGCGACGCCGGCGAACTTCGGGATGGTGCTAGCAGCCTCCTGCTGGCCCGAGGCGCCGCTCCCGCAGCCAGCCAGGAACAAGCCCATCAGTCACCGCCGCCAGCACGCACAGCGTCACGCCGATGCCCACGGACCGAAGACGGCGTGCGATCTTGTCGATCACGGCGTGACCAGTATTGCGCCCCGATCTCAAGGCGAGGTGAGCGCTCCGGTCACCCCTCCCGGGCCAGGATGCGCAGATCGCCGGCCGGCCACGTCGGCGGGAAGGGATAGAGGAGACCTACGCGCTCGAAGCCATCTCTGTCGATCAGGTACACGGGGCTCTTTCCTGTCGCGGAAGCCTCCGCGCGCCGGACCTCCACCCCATATGACTTCCACACCCTGGCCAGCTGACCCGTCGAGCCCAGCAGCCATTGCCAGCCGGCCGCTGCTCCGAAGCCCCAGCGCGCAGCCGCGGCGCGGGTCGATTTAGGCGTGTCGTGCAGCGGATCGACGCTCACGACGACGAGCTCCGGCCGGGCTGCCGCGGGCACGAGCCTGAGCGCGTTGCCGAGGTAACGCGCCTCTCGCGCGCATGCCAGGCGGCATCGCGAGCTGAGGAAGGCGAGCATCACGGGGCTGCCGCGCAACGAAGTCAGCGACGCGGGTCGCCCGCTCTGGTCCGCCAATTGGAAGTCGGGGGCGGGCCTCGTCCCGGGCTCCCAGGTCGCCTGGCCGTGCAGGCCCGGCGGGTTGTCACGTGCGCTCGCAGCATGGCCGGCCTGCTGAGAATGGATCAGGACCCCCGCCCCGATCCCGAGGCCCAGCGCCGCGACGATGACCAGCGCGGCTTCCCGGAGCCCAATCCGCCGCTGCCTCATCGATCCACTGCGGATCGATGGCTGCTCCTCACTCTGGGAAGCGGCGGATCAGCTGGACCATGTACCAGACCAGGACCGCGAGGAAGACTCCGAGCGGGATCGCCCAGGTGAGCGCGCCTTGCCCTGCGACCGTGATGGCGATGATGGTTGACGGGAGCGGCATCTCTTTCCTCCTAGATCACGGGTTTCCGGCCAGTGCGCGGGCGCGGTCGGTCGGGTCGCGCGAGGGCTTCGGCTCCAGCCAGCGGTAGACGGCGAACATGATCGCGATCGCGAACGGGATCGAGCCGGGTACCCACATCACCCCGGCGGCGAGCTGCTGGTCCGCGAGCGCGGTGATCCCGCCGGGTCGGCTCGCCTCCGCGGCGTAAGGGGCGTACAGGGGCGAGGTGGAGAGGGCAAGGAAAATCGCCAGCAGCCAGCTGACCACCATGGCCGACGCGACGTAGACGGCGCGGGCGCTGTCGGCGAGCGGCGATCGCCAGGGCGGCGAGTCGATCACCCGCGTCCAGAACAACAGACCCGTACCGAAGAAGAGCGCGTGCTCCGTGGCGTGAACCAGCGGCGAGCGCAAGGTGGCGTCGTACGCGAAGGGCACGTGCCAGATGACCAGGGTCACTGAGAAGAGCAGCCAGGAGGGGAGCGGATCGCCCAGGAACCGTGCCGTCCGCCGGAGCCCCTCCGACCAGCGCCCCTGGGTGACCTCGCGCGCCACCCTTCGGCGAAGCCCAAGCGGGAGACCGCGCCACATCCTGTTCCATGGCCGGGCCAGCGCCAGCAACGGAGGAGCGATCAGCAGCAGGAGCACGTGCTGGACCATGTGCGCCCACTGAAGCTGGTCGGCCCACTCGTCGAGCGGTGAAGCGATCGCCAGCACGATCGCGGCCAGCCCGGCGACGAAGCTGGCCGTCCGCCAGTTTCGAGCTGCGGATCGCCGTCGCCCAAGATCCCGGCCGCCCAGCCAGTAGAGCGCCGCGGCAAGGATCACCCAGAGAAGGGCCGGGTCGGTGGTCCAGCTGAAGGGCAGCGTCGCCTCGGGCACGGCTCAGAACAGGTAGAGGATCGCCCAGCTGAGCACGCCGATGCCCGCCAGGAGGCCCCAGTAGAAGGCAGCGTCCGACAGCCCTGCCGGCACCGCCGCCCCCTCCATACCTCGTTTGCGCAGTCCCTCGGCGAACAGGGTCTCCACCCAATACATCGTGGGGAGCACGAAGACGACGAAGAGGACGGTCCAGCCGATGAACACGCTCGCGTAACCGCCGTCGGTCGGGCTGAAGTGGACGTTCGCGTACTCGAAGATCTGCACCACGCATCCGGCAATCCCGAGCGCCAGCGCCACTCCCGCCGCGGGCAGCCAGCCACGGGCCTCGCGCGCTGCCCATGAGGCGTAGGCCAGCAGGCCCGCGCTCGTCACGAACAGGAGGACGACCGCCAGGCCGTATCTCTGCGGCGGGTCGACACCCGCCGGCCGCCAGAGGTCGCTGTTGTTGAGCGAGTGCAGGTAGAAGTAGGCGAACACGAAGGCCGCGAAGAAGAGGATCGTGGTGCCGCCGATCACACGAGCGCCGATCCAGAGGTTCCGCTCGTTGACCTCCGGCGGCTCGTCGAGCGGCCCCGCAGAGTCGGGCTGGCTTGCTCCTCTCCTGGGAAGGCTGACCATGGCTATCCGGGCGCGGTGGCTGGTGCCTCCGCGGGTTTCGGTGGCGGCGGTGGGGTCCCGTAGTCGTACGGATCAGAGTCGATCACCGGGATGGTGTCGAAGTCGTGGACGGGCACCGGCGTCGGAAGCTGCCACTCCAGCGACTTGGAGCGCCACGGATTCTCTTCCGCCGGCTTGCGGACGATGACCATCGAGTAGAGGACATTGCCGATGAAGACGAGCATCGAGGCGCCGAGCACGAACGCCGACACCGACACCCAGATGTTGAGTGGCTGCAGATCGGACGCGTAGGTCGCCACTCGCCGCGGCATCCCCAGCAGGCCGGCCGCGAAGAGCGGGCCGAAGGTTGAGTTGAAGGCGATGAACATCGACCAGAAGTGGATCTTCGAGAGCGCCTCGTTGAACTGGAGGCCCGTCATCTTCGGCACCCAGTAGTAGATCGCGGCGAAGAACGTGAAGATCAGCCCGCCCATGATCGTGTAGTGGAAGTGGGCCATGACGAAGAAGCTGCCGTGCGTGCTGACGTCGCTCGGGGTATCCGACAGGAACACCCCCGAGATGCCGCCGATGAAGAAGTTGAAGAACCAGGCGAGGCAGAAGAGCATCGGCACCGTGTAGCGGATGCTCGCTCGCCAGAGCGTCGCCATGCCGCAGAGGAAGATGAATCCGGTGGGGATCGAGATCACCTCCGTGGACAGCATGTAGAAAGGCCGCAGTGCCGAGTTGATGCCGCTGACGAACAGGTGGTGCTGCCAGACGAAGAAGCTCAGCAGCGCCACGCCGAGCATTCCGGCGACCGCGAGGCGATACCCCCAGAGCGGTTTGCGAGCGAACACCGGCAGGATCTCGAGGAGGATGCCGAAGCCGGGCAGGGCCAGCACGTAGACCTCGGGGTGCCCGAAGAACCAGAAGAGGTTCTCGAACAGGTAGGGGCTCCCGCCCGAGCTCGCGAGGAAGAACGACGTCTGCGCGGTTCGGTCGAGGGCCACCATGAGCAGGACGGCCGCCAGGACCGGCGCCGCCAGGACCATCAGGCCGCAGGTCGACAGCACTCCCCAGCAAAAGATCGGCAGCCGTCCCCAGGTCAGCCCCGGTGCTCGCATGGTCACGATCGTCGCGATCAGGTTGACCCCGAGGAGCGTCATCGAGATCCCCACCAGGACGAAGAAGAAGATGTACGAGTCGTAGCCGAGGTTCGCCTGATCGTTGAGCGGCCCGTAGCCGGTCCACCCGGTCGGGAAGCCGCCGAAGAAGACGCCGCTGACCAGGATCGTCCCGGCCGCCATCAGCAGCCAGAAGGTGAGCGCCTCGATCCGTGGGAAGGCCATCCGCTTCGCGCCGATCATCAGCGGGACGAAGTAGTTGGCGAACGGGCCGAGGATGCCCGACGTCATGATCCCCATCATCATCGCGCCGTGCAGGCCGACGATCGTCAGGTAGTTGCCGGCGCCGAAGAGCTGGGGCGAGGGGCGCAGCAGCTCGGCCCGGATCAGCATCGCGTTCAGTCCCCCGATGAAGAAGAAAAGCCCGATCCCGATCAGGTACTGCATCCCGATCACCTTGTGGTCGGTGCAAAGCCCGAAGTAGCGGCGGATGCCACCGCCCTCTTTCTCGTGGAAGGAGGGCTCGCGGCCCAGCATTCTGGCCAGCGGGTACTTGGGGAAGCCCAGCCCGGCCACGAAACCGATCACGAAGAACAGGTAGCCGAGCAGCAGGGCGATGTCGTTCTGGCCGGTGTCGGCGACGTACTCGTAGTTCGTGAAGTGGATCCGGTGGCCCAGCCACCAGCCGAAGTAGAAGCCGACGATGCCGAGCAGGATCCCGGTGAGCAGGTTGAATCCGATCAGGCCGCGCCACGCTGGGCGCTCCGCTCGTTCCGCGTTCATCCGGCCCTCCTGTGGGGAGCGGGGTTGTAGTCGGGCTTGTACGGGGGAAGAGCACCGGTCGCAGGGCCGAAGGCGGCCTGCTGCGCGTGGATCCAGGCGAGGAAGGCGGGCCCGCTCACGACTTCACCGGTGTCGAACATGTGCCCGTGGAACAGCCCGCAGAGTTCGGCGCAGCGGATCGAGAAGCTCCGGATCTCGCTCGGGCGAACGTAGGCCACGTTGTCGGCTCCCGGATTGGCGTCGGCCTTGACCCCCAGGTCGTGGGCCCAGAAGGAGTGGATCACGTCCAGCGAGGTCACGTGAAGGGCGATGTCCCTGTCCACCGGCAGCACCAGATGAGGCGTCTCGACGCCGCCGAAGCTCGGGTAGCGATAGGTGAACGCCCACTGTTGGCCGATCACCTGCACCAGGAGCTGGTCCCCGGACGGCTTGGCGATCGGGTCCGCCCCCTGCCCGCCACCGGAGCCCTCGTCGAACAGCCGAATGGTGCCGTAGGTCGCAAGGAAGAGCACGATGACCGAGGTCGCCGCCAGCCAGGTCGTCTGGACGCCGGTGTTGCCACGGATCGCAACGCCCTCCTCGGGCCCGTCCTCGCCCCGGCGGAAGACGATCAGCGTGTAGGCGAAGTAGACGATCATCAGCGCGACGATTGGCGTCACGATTCCGAGCAGGACCGTGTTGTCCGTCACCTGCCCCGATGCCGCGTTGGCGCCGTCGCCGGGCGGCAGATCCGGCGCCCACACGAAGACGACGATGGGCGTGGCGATGATGCTGAGCGCGGCCCACAGGATCAGGATTCGTCTGAAGTGCCCGGGCATCGCCGTCGCTCATACCACGTGCAGGAAGCCGTCCATGTAGCCGATCGTCTGCATTGGGCCGCCGAAGCCATCGATGAAGCCGGCCGCGCACGGCACGAAGCACTGCCACCGGATCCAGCCCTTCTTGCCGGTGCGGATCATGAAGGTGACGGTCTCGTGGGCCTGATCGAGGGAGCAGGGCATCTCCGGGCACTGGTTGGGGGCGTCGTCCGAGACGCCCTGGATCGGGACGACGATCCCCATCTGCGGAACGGTGAAGGTGTGCGAGGCGTCGTCCGGGGAGATGTTCTTCACCGTCTTTCCGTCGAGCTGCATGTTTCCCCCGACCGTCCCCTGGACCTGGGAGAGGAACGGGTTGCGGAGGCCGCTCTTGCCATCGAAGTTGAGGACGGTGATCTTCACCAAGGAGTTGGCGGGTACCTCGAAGGTCGTGGTGTGCTTCCACTGATCGCCCTCACGGACCAGGTAGGAGACCCAGGTCGGGTTTTGCCCGAGCTTTCCAACCGCGGGGGTGGTGCCCAGCGTCAGCTCCGCCTGGGCCGGGCCCGTCTGCGCGGCTGAGATCGGGGTGGGCGAGCGGACGAGCTTGTTGACGTAGAGCCCGATTGCGAGCGCGACAACGAGTACCCCAAGGACGATTGCAATCCATCGCGCAGCAAGGGAGCTCACCGTCAAAACTCTCCTTCCCGTTGCATCTCGCTGTCGGGCGACAGCGAGACGCAGCGCGACTCCAGAATTTATACCCGGCTTACGACAACGTCAAGGAACTGCTGCCTTCTTTTCTCGCTCAGCGGAAGGGCGTCGTCGGCTCGCACGGATCTCTCCCAGCGGGGGGTCTGGCACGGCGACCGGGCCCGGGCGATCCGGACCGGGCCGACGGCCGCTTCCACCTCCGCCCCCTTCGTCTCCCTCAGTTCCGTTCTCGACGTCGAAGCGCCGAACACAGAGGAGGAGGCCGGTGAACACCGCGCTTCCGACGACGGACAGGAGGAGGATCGGGAGAGTTTCCTCTAGCGAGACGGCAGCCAGCATGCTCACACGCCGAGAGTAGCGCTGTCCGGTGAGCGACCGGCTCGAGCTGTGCGGGCGTGGCAGACAAGCGAATCGGCGGGAGAGGAGGGGGCGCTCACCCGAGCCAAGCCAGAGGCCGCACCGGTGGCCAGCGGCCTGACGTAGATCGCTAGTGGAAGCCGGGGCCGCCGCCCTGCCAGGCGGAGATCGCGCTCGAGAGCGCAACTGCGAGAACGATGCCGGCGCCAAGCGACGACGCGACCAGCATCGAGCGGATGCCCGCCCCGGGCAGGCGGGGCCGCTCGTGCCAGGCGCCTCGCAGAGTGCGGAACGTACGGAGCCCATATGCCAGCAGGTGGATCCCGAAGACAACTGCGAACACGATCACCGATGCCTTATGGACGAAGAGCACCTGATCGGACTTGTGTCCGATCGCCAACAGCCAGACGCCCGTGACAAAGATGGTGACTGCCGAGACGACCAGGAACGGCGCGAGAAGCCGGAGCGGCAGGAGAGGCGGGCCCTCCTGCCGGTAGGGGGAGATCGCGCGTAGTAGCGGACCATGCGATATCCCGTGCTGCCGAGCTTGAGCAGAACCGGTGGGATCAGGACGAGCCCGAGGATCATGTGGACGCTGAGCAGGTCGCGCAGGTCGAGCAAGGTAAGGAACTCGGCGGCGAGCAGGACGACCAGGATCGCCCCAACCGAAATCGTCAGGAGCTCGTTGCCCGCGACACCACCGAGCGCGTGGCGCCGCCGCACCCGGATTCCGATTTGGGCGCCGGGGTGGGTATCCATCTGGTCCTCAAATCTGGCCACACCACCACCGCTTTCCATACAAACCAGCTATTCCGCACATCGCTAGGCAGGTAGCGTCGTCCGCTCTCGGATCCTCGGGCGGTGGTAGCGAGAGACGAATCGGGCCCCCCGCTTCGCACCCGCGATCCTCGTGGTACCGGTTTGGTACCGGATGCACCGTCCTATCCGTCCAGATCGTCCACGGTGTCCAGATCGTCCACGGCCCTGGACACATAGGAAACGACGGACGCTCCGAGACACATGGGCGCCTGAATCCGCTCGGCTGGGGACCCAAAGGTCGCTGGTTCAAATCCAGTCGCCCCGACTAAGAAGGCTCGCCCCGTCGGCTGTCACCATGGTCCCGCGACCGTTCGTCGGGGACCGGGGGTGCGCCGCTTGGTGCGAAACCCGCCTCGGTCAGCATTCGCCGGAGGTCCACCACCATCTGGATGTCGATGTCCTTGCCCCGAGGCGGCGGGAGCACCTCGGTTTCGGGGCCGATCGTGACCTTGAGCTTCCCGTTGGGCTCGTGCTTCACGGTTCCGATCTCCTCCAGCAGCGACACGACTTGACGCCATTCGATGTTGCTGCTAGCCGGATGCCTGAAGATTTTCTCGACTGTGTCGCGATGGTGACTGCTGAGGTGAGCTTCCATCTGGATCCCTTCGAGGCTACCCATACCGGGCGGAGTGGGCGGTCAGGCCGGCCTCCTCGACCGAGACCGACTCAGCCTTGCGTGGGGAACCGGAATAGCGAGGATGGATGCATGCGTGCCGTCATCCTCGACCGCGTCGGTCAATGAGCCGCCCGGCTGAGCCGCAGGCCCTCCTCTCTCCGATCACCGAAGCGGCGATCTTCCTCACCGTGGTCCTGGAAGACGGGCAGGAGGACGGGATTCCGGATCTGCTCTCGGAGGTCACGGGGCTGAAGCGATCGGTCGGCTTCCGGCTCCCCGAGGGAGAGCTGAGCTGCGTGGTCGGCATCGGCGCTCCGGCCTGGGACCGTCTTTTCGGCGAGCCCCGGCCGGCTAAGCTCCATCCGTTTCGGGAGCTCGCCGGCGACAGGCACACGGCCCCCGCGTCGGCAGGTGACCTGCTTTTCCACATCCGCGCCCATCGGATGGACCTCTGCTTTGAGCTCGCGAAGCGCCTGACCGCCCGGCTCGCCGGCCTCGGGCGAGTCGTGGACGAGGTGCACACTCGTCCGCCCCGACCTTCCCGAAGGGCATTTTGCTTCGGATCGCATCGCCCGCTGCAGCGCGCACTACCGCGTTGCTACCGGGTGCATCGTCCGATCTGTCCAGATCGTCCCCGGACGTGGACGTAAGGGACACGGGGACGCTGCGGGACGGATCTACGCCGACCGCCCGTCGGCTGGGGGCGAAAGGTCGCTGGTTCAAATCCAGTCGCCCCGGACTGAAGCTCGGGCGCCTGAGGAGCCCTGTTTCGAGTTCTTCCTGGCTCGTCCACGCACCGCAAATCGAAGCGAGCCCGAAATTTCTCGGGCAGGTCCGATCGGACCGCGGCTAGCTGAACTGCGGAACCCGCTCCGCGGCGCCCAGGCGCAGGGTCAGCAGCGCGATCAGGAACATCAGGGAGCAGACCAGATACGGGAGCCCATCGCCGGCGAGCTGGGCCGCGCCCGATCCGCCCGCGCCGCCAAGGATCTGACCTCCGGCCCACGCGAGGTTGACCAGCGCGAAGGCATAGCCCTGGTCGAGTCCCTCCCGATCGGCCGATTCGCTGAGCAGCGCCGTCGCCGGCGCCCACAGGATTCCGGTCCCGAGCACCGCAAGGAAGAGCGCCACCGCCAGCAAACCCACCGAGTCCGGCAGGGGGAGCAGCACGGCGGTAACCGCCGAGATCAGCAACCCGACGCTGATCGGCAGCAGCCTTCCTCGGCGGTCCGAGAACCCGCCCATGAAACGAGTGGTGATCGCTTCGCCGATCCCCGCCACGACGAATGCGGCTCCGATGGCCAACCCACTCGCGCCGAGGTCGTCGAGGCGCAACGGCACCAGGACCTCCAGCACACCGGCGTACTGAGAGGGAAGAAAGACGAGACAAAACGCGATCAGCACCGAGGGCTTGACCACAAGTCCTGGTTTCAGCGACCCGTGCCTTTCAGCGGCGGGCGGCGCAGCGATGGTAGACGCCCAGAAGCAGAGAGCCACGCCGAGGACTGCGACACCGCTGAAAACGACTTCGGGGCTGAGCACCACGGCCACACCCCCAAGCGCTGGACCGAGGATCACCCCGACGATCGCCGAAGCGATCGCCGAGCCGATCAGCCTTCCGCGGCCCTCCGAAGATTCAGCGACCAGCCAGCTGAGCACGCCCGTCCAGCTGAACGCTCCCCCCACCCCCTGCAGGAAGCGGGCGGCATCCAAGAGCGCGATGTGCTTGCCGAAGCCGAAGAACAGCCCCGAGACGCTGAGTAGAACGAGGCCCGTGGTCGTCGCACGCTTGGGGCCATACCTGGCGGCGAACCAGCCGGCTGGGAACGATCCGACCAGAGTTCCGGCCGCATAGGAAGCGGCAAGTACCCCCGCCGCGGCCTTCGACAGATCCAAGTCCGACGCGTAATGGGGCAGCAATGGGGCGATCGCCGCGTAGAACATGGTGTCGACGAGGACGACCACGGCGGCGAGTGAGAGGAGACGGCGCACGGGCCGACGCTAGCCGGTCAAACGGTGCGATGGCGGCTGCTTTGGTCGACCGCACGCGAACTGTTCGACGGTGATAGTTTGAACGGCAGTTCAGCATTCGGCGAGGAGAGACCGGTGTGAGCCCGCGTCCGCAGATCGACCATATCCGTAGACCGCAATTGCTCAGGGCTGCCGCAGACGTGATCGTCGAACGCGGCTTTTCGTCGACGCGGATCGCGGACGTCGCCGAACGAGCGGGCACCAGCCCACCGGCGGTGCTCTATTGGTTCCGGTCGAAGGACGAGTTGCTCGCCGAGGCGCTGACGGTCGACGAGGAGCGCTTCGACGCCGAGATGCGCGAGCGGGTTGACCTGTTGGAGCGCCCCCGCGACCAGTTGCGGCTCATGATCGAGGCTGCGGCCGAGGAGTACGACTGGACCCTTTGGATCGAGCTTTGGGCCCGCGCTCTCCGTGATCCCGTGTCGCGACAAGCTCGTCAGCGACTCGATAACCGCTGGCACGAGGAGATCGCCGGCGTGATCCGAGCCGGGCAGGAGGCGGGGGAGTTCGGTGAGGCCGATGCCGACGAGGTGGCTCTGCTGCTCGCCTCGCTCCTCGACGGACTCGCCGTCCAGGCGACGCTGGATGACCCCGATGTAGGTCGAGAGCGAATGCTTCGCTGTGCGCTCGAGATGGCCGAATCGCTCCTCGACTGTGAGTTGGGGGCGGCGGCCGACGAGACCGACGCGGGGGATGGATCGGGGCCAACAACAAGCGCTGTCCGTGAGACGGTGGCCCACCTCGCGGACACCGAACTCAGGAGGGAACTCGAATGACGCACCACCCGAAGGAACGGCCGAGCTCGCTGAGCAGGCGGAATTTCCTGCTGAAAGGCGCAGGTGCCGCCGTGGCCTTCTCCGCTGCCGGCCCGCTGCTCGCCGCCTGCGGCAACTCGACGAGTGTCCCCGAGAGCACCGGCGCGAGCGGCGAACTCCTCGGGCCGGGAGGCCTGCCGCTCGCGAGGCCCGACAAGCGCGTGACCCTGCCGCGTTGGGAGGATCCCATCGCGTCGGGGCTCCAGCCGGAGACAGGCGGGACGTTCACCGTCTTCAACTATCCCTCCTACCTCTACAAGAAGGTCCTCACGGAGTTCGGGGCCAAGTACGGCGTCGACGTCCAGTACACGCCGTTCGACAACGTCAACTCCGGAATCCAGCGGCTTGCCTCCGGAGCGGTTACGCCCGACGTGATGGAGATCACGCCGGACACGCTCGATATCGGCGTTGCCGGCAAGCTGATCAAGCCGCTCAACCTCGACTACATACCGAACCTCCAGAAGAACATCTGGCCGCAGCTCGTCGACCCGTTCTACGACGGCGAGTCGCGCTACACCGTTCCCTACACCGTGTATGCCACCGGCATCGCATGGCGGACGGACCACATCACACAGGACATCCCCGGCATGGACCAGCCGTGGGACATCTTCTGGGAGTCTCAGGCGTACAAGGGCAAGGTGGCGCTCCTCTCCGAGAACCGGGAGACGATCGGCATGGCGCTCCTGCGCAAGGGGAACACGGACATCAACACCGAGGATCCCGCGCTCGTGAACGGGGCTGTGTCCGACCTCAAGGAGCTCTACGGCATCTCCAACATCAAGGTGGGCGACCTCCAGTACCAGACGGTCCCGGAGGGGTCGAGTTGGCTCAACCAGGCGTGGTCGGGGGACATGATCGCGGGCTACATCTACTACCTCCCGAAGGGAACGCCAGCGACCGCCCTCGCCTTCTGGAAACCACCCCAGGGCAAGGGGCCGATCCAGAACGACTGCTTCGCGATTTGCTCGACCACGAAGAAGCCGGTGCTCTCGCATCTCTTCCTCAACTACCTCCTCGACAACGGCGTCGCCTATGAGAACTTCGTCGCCTTCAACGGGTATCAGCCCCCGCTGAACGAGATCGACCCGAGCAACCTGGTGCAGAAGGGAGTCGTGCCCGAGAACCTGGCGGACAGCGTTCTGACGAACGATGATCTCGGGCCCGACTCGCTGCAGTACGGGACGCTCACGTCTCAGGGACAGCAGGTGTGGGAGGACGGCTACTCGAACTTCCTCGCCGGAGGAGGGAGTTGACGGCTCCGGGGCGAGAGCGTTAGGGCGTCGTGTACCGGCGCTGGTTGTGGCCCGCTCTCGCGCTCCCAGGCGTTGTCTGGCTCGTTCTCCTCTTCATCGTTCCGTTCTATGCGGTCCTTGGGGTCGCGTTTGGAACGGTCGACCCGATCCTCTTCCAACCGGTTCCCATCTGGAATCCGCTCGAATGGAACGTGGGTTGGATCACCGAGGTCCTCGGTCGGCTCGCCCCGGGAGGAATCTGGTTCGACGTCGAGGTCAGGACGCTCCTTTACGTCCTCATCTCCCTGGCCCTCTGCCTGCTGATCGGGTATCCGGTCGCCTACTACACGGCCCGGCACGCGGGGCGGTGGAAGGGCGTCGTCCTGATCCTGATCATCCTTCCCCTCTGGATCAGCTACATGATGCGAATGCTCGCCTGGGTGAACCTCCTGCAGCAGGACGGCTGGGTGAACAACTTCCTGACGGCAACCCACGTGCTCAGCCAGCCGCGGGACTGGCTCGGCGGGAGCGCCTCGACCGTCATCCTCGCGCTCGTCTACGGCTACATCCCGTACCTCATCCTGCCGCTCTTCGCCGCGCTCGATCGCATCGAACGCAGCCACCTGGAGGCGGCACGTGACCTCGGTGGGAGCCCCTGGTACGCGTTTCGCAAGGTCACCCTCCCGCTCTCGAAAACCGGCATCCTGGGGGGCGCCGTCCTGATCACGCTACCGATGTTCGGCGACTACTTCACGCCGAACATCGTCTCGGGCTCGCCGAAGACGTCGCTGATCGGCAACCAGATCGACCTCTACTTCCACGGCGGCCCGCAGCCGACGATCGGCGCCGCGCTCACGATCGTGCTCGCCGCCTTCCTGACGATCCTCATGCTCTACTACCTGCGGAGCATCCATCGCGCCCAGACCGAGGCCGGGACTGTGGGGGCGCTGTGAGCACCGTTGCCGAGCCGCGAGCGAGGCCGCAACGGCCTCGAGCGAGGCCGCAGCGCTCGACCTTGGCCCGGTTGCGCGGCTGGTTCCGCAACCCATGGGGAAAGCCGCGCTTCCTGGTCGTCTTCACCTGGGCCTACATCCTGTGGTCGATCGTGCCGGTGGCAATCGCGGTGCTGTTCTCCTTCAATGCGACCCGCTCGCGCACGGTCTGGGAGGGCTTCTCGACACGCTGGTACTGGGGGGATCCAGTGGACTCGGTCTGGCACGACCCGACCCTTCGGCATTCTCTTGTTCAGAGCTTCAAGCTGGCGGGAGCGGACGTTCTCATCGCTGTCCCGATCGGGGTTTTGCTCGCCATCGGTCTCGCCCGCTGGCGCGGTCGCGGCGCCGGCACCTCCAACTTCATCATGCTTTTTCCGTTGGTCACGCCCGAGATCGTCATGGGTGTGTCGCTCCTTCTTGTCTTCAGCCACATCTTCACCTTCGTTCAATTTGGAACCCCCGCCCAGATCCTCGGCCACGTGACCTTCTCGATCTCCTTCGTGGTCGTGATCGTGCGCGGTCGTCTGTTCTCGATCGGCAGCCAGTACGAGGAGGCCGCCGCCGACCTCGGGGCCTCGCCGTTCGTCGCGTTGACGCGCGTGCTCCTGCCCTTGCTCACCCCGGCGATCGTCGCCTCGGCCGCCGTGGTGTTCGCCATCTCGGCCGACGACTTCGTCATCAGCCAGTGGCTGTCAAGCGGCGGACCGACGGACACCGTCCCGATCCAGATCTACGCAGCGACCCGGGCCGCGCCGTTACCGTCCGTGAACGCGATCGCAACGATCATGATGGTGTCGACCCTCCTCATCGTCACGGCCGGCTTCCTCGTCTGGCGCCTCTTCACCCGCGGAGAACGCCGGTCGGGCAAGACGGCGGAGGACTTCGGCGGCGCCTTCAACCTCACCTAGCTTCGGGAGACCAATGGCACGCGGCGAAATCGAATTGAGCAAGCTGACCAAGCACTTCGAAGAGGTGACCGCGGTGGACGGCATCGATCTCCACATCCCGGCCGGTGAGTTCTTCTCGCTCCTCGGGCCTTCCGGGTGCGGGAAGACGACCACCCTGCGAATGGTCGCCGGCTTCGAGCAACCGACTTCCGGTGAGATCCTCCTGGACGGCACAGACGTCGCCTACACACCGGCTCACGAGCGCAACGTCAACACCGTGTTCCAGAACTACGCGCTCTTCCCGCACCTGAACGTCTACGACAACATCGCCTTCGGGCTGAAGCGGGCGAAGCGGCCGAAGGCCGAGATCCGCGAGCGCGTCGGCAAGGCGCTCGAGCTCGTCCAGCTTCCGGGCTATGAGAGGCGCAAGTCGTCCCAGCTCTCGGGCGGGCAGCAGCAGCGCGTTGCCTTGGCTCGCGCTCTCATCCTCAACCCGTCCGTGCTCCTTCTGGACGAGCCGCTCGGCGCCCTGGATGCGAAGCTCCGCAAGGCCCTGCAGATCGAGCTCAAGTCGCTCCAGCAGGAGGTCGGCATCACGTTCCTCTACGTCACCCACGACCAGGAGGAGGCGCTCACGATGAGCGACCGCCTTGCGGTCATGAAAGCCGGGCACATCGAGCAGATCGGGGTGCCTCAGGAGGTCTACGAGGATCCCGAGACGCTCTACGTCGCCGACTTCCTCGGCGTTTCGAATCTCATGGAGGCCACCATCGTCAATGCCGGCACGGGCGCCTGCCGCGTCGCGCTGGACGGCTACGAGCTCCAGACGCGCGGAACGGACCGCGACGTCACCGGGGAGGCAAAGATCGTCATCCGACCGGAGCGCATCGAGCTCGAAGAGCACGGGTCTCCATCGGGGCAGAACCGCATCCCGGCCATGGTGGAGCGCGTCGTCTACGCGGGCTCGGAGATCCAGGTGATCGTCCGGGCCGCCACCGGGGAAGCGCTCCAGGCGCTCGTTCAGAACACCGGCGGCGAAATCCCCTGGGAGCAGGGCACGCCGGTGCAGCTCCACCTGCCCGTGGACGCGCTGCGCGTCCTCCCTTCGGGCATCGGCGATGCGGCTTCCCTCAAGGGTGAGGAGCCGGATCCGGAGACTGTCGCCGCCGGCTGAGCTCACCGCGGCGCCGCGTCTGACTAGGAGCTCTTCGCCCCCGGACGCGGCCGGATCCGTCCGCCGTACATCGGCAGCTCCGGCCCGGCGCCATCCAGGGAGTCGAGCTGCTCCCACATCCGCGAGACGCCGGCGACGCCGAAGCTCCGCACCCGCTCCACCGCCTCGAGATCGAGCACGTCTGTGACCAGCTCCTCGCCTTCGCCGGCCTGGGCCCGCACCAGCCCCTCCGGGTCCACGACCAGGCTCCGGCCCAGCGCCGCCGGCTGGGCGGCGTTGACGTTGACGACGTAGAGCTGGTTGAAGATCGCGTTGGCCCGGGCGGCGATCAGCTCCGCCTCGCGGTCGGAGGTGGTGGTGAGCGTGGGCTGGATCACCACCTCGGCGCCGAGCCAGGCGAGCTGGCGAATCACCTCCGGAAAGAAGCCGTCGTAACAGATCGCCAGGCCGACCCGGCCGACGTCGGGGATGTCGAAGGTGACGAAGTCGTCGCCAGGCACCGTTCGCTCGGTCGGCCGCCAGGGAAAGACCTTGCGGTAGCGGGCGGCGATCTCACCCTGCGGTGAGACGACGACCGCGGTGTTGTGGATGTGGCCCTCGTCGGAGCGCTCGTAGACCGAGCCGGCGGCGATCCAAAGCTTCGAGGCGCGGGCGATCTCACCGAGGCGCTGGGTGAGCGGCCCCGGAACCGCGACCGCGACCGAGTCGGCGTAGCCGTTGGACTCGTCGAGCAGATCTGGGACCGCCGAGAGGTGGAGCTCGGGCAGCACCAGGAGTTGCGCGTGCGGGACAGCTGCCTTCACGGCCGGGGCGCGCTCGGCGAGGCGCTCGAGGGTGGCGTCGGGATCGCGCGCGATCGGCGCCGTCTGCATCGCAGCGATCGAGAGCGTCCTCATCCGGACCTCAGCCAGTCATGACTGTGACCCGAGCCTGTCCTCATAGAGGTGTGGGTTTTCCTTGGCACGATCGTGCGGCTCTACAGAGAGTATGCTCGCGCCGCAAAGTTCGGAACGGATGCACGGGAACACAGGAGGGACGTAATGCGGAAGCTGGTTGCGGGGATGTTGACCACCATCGCCCTGCTGGTTGTTGCGACGCCGGCGGCGGCCATCACGAACGGCACGGATGACGGCAACGCGCATCCCGAGGTGGGGATGATGCTCGCCCCGCAGGTCCACAGCGACGGCACCTGGACCCGCTGCACCGGCACCCTGATCTCCTCGACGGTTTTCCTGACCGCGGCTCATTGTGAGATTCCCGGCGCCACACAGGTCAAGGTCACCTTCGACTCCGCCTTCACGTTCCCCGGGACGACGTTCACCGGCACCTGGCATGCCGATCCCGCGTTCAGCCAGTCGCAGGGCGATCCGCACGACATAGCCGTGATCGTGCTCGACAGCTCGCCCGGCATCCCGCCGGCCCTGCTGCCCGCCGCCGGCTCGAACGAAAAGCTGCCCAAGGACCAGAAGTTCACCTCCGTCGGCTATGGCACCGGTGAGGCGGTGAACGGACCCGGAGGGCACACCTTCCCGATCGACGACGTGCGCCACGTGGCCGTGGGCACGCTCAACTCGGTCACGAAGAGCTGGCTGCGCATCTCGCAGAACGGCTCGCACGGCGACGGCGGCACCTGCTTCGGAGATTCGGGCGGCCCGAACTTCCTCGGTGCCGGCGCAAGCGAGACGAGGGTGATCGCGGCAACCACGATCACGGGCGACTCCTCCTGCCGTTCGACGAACGTGGACTACCGCCTGGACACGCCCTCGGCACGCTCGTTCCTGGCCAACTTCGTGAGCCTGCCGTAGCCGGGTCCGTGGAGGGCTCGCCTGACGGGAGTGCCCGACTATCGCGGCCCTCTGCCAACCAGCGGTCATGATGTTTCGTCCAGCGTTCGCGTGACCGTCACGGCTCACGCAACGCTCCAGTCCGGGGAGTCCGCCGAGCGTGGGCGAGCTGCCCGCCGCAACACTCCCCGGTCAGCTCACGGCGAGTGGTCCCCGGCACCGGACCGGCCCGATCCTGTCGCGGTGCTCGGGGCCCAGGCGGCCTCGCGTGTGCAGGAGCTCGTCCCGATCCGGCACGGGCGGATGCTCGTCTCGCCGTTCACGTTCTACCGCGGCGCCGCGGCCGTGATGGCGGCCGACCTCGCCACGACGCCGGACTCGGGGATTGTCGTGCAGGCCTGCGGCGATGCCCATATCTCGAACTTCGGCGGATTTGCAGCTCAGGACCGCAGACTCGTCTTCGGCCCGAACGACTTCGACGAGACACTGCCCGGCCCGTGGGAGTGGGACGTCAAGCGGATGGCGGCCAGCGCCGAGATCGCCGGCCGCGATGTCGGGCTCCCGGCGGATCGCCGGCAGCGGATCGTGACTGCCTGTGTGAGGGAATACCGGGAGGGGATGCGCGGCTTTGCGGGCGAGAGCCACCTGGACGTCTGGTACGACCGCCTCAACGCGAGTGAGCTGGTCGATCGCTTCGGCGGGAAGCTGGGCAAGAAGGGTCGGATCGTGTTCGCGAAACCGTTCGCCAAGGCACGGCGCAAGACGAGCCTGCGAGCGGTCAAGAAACTCACCGAGCGGGTCGACGGCGAGCTGCGCTTCCGCAGCGTCCCCCCACTGCTGGTTCCGCTCCGTGAGCTGTTTGACCCGGCCGACGCTCGGGACGAGACCGAATACGTTCGGGAGCTGCTGGATGAGTATGCCGCCAGCCTCGACGAGGATCGGCACTACCTCTTCGGGACGTACCGGTTCGTTGACATGGCCCGCAAGGTCGTCGGCGTTGGGAGCGTCGGCACGCGCGCCTGGATATTCCTGTTCGTCGGCCGCGACGGGAAGGACCCGCTCGTCCTGCAGGCGAAGGAGGCGCGGGCATCAGTGCTCGAGCCCTACCTGGGCGCGAGCGAGTTCGAAAACCACGGCGAGCGGGTCGTCCGGGGCCAGCGGATCTCACATGCGGCGATTGACGTTTTCCTGGGCTGGCAGCGAAGCGAGGGCCTCGACGGCAAGGAGCACGACTTCTATGTACGCCAGCTCTGGGACTGGAAGGCGTCGATCGACCTGTCGGCGATGACCGAATCGGGCCTGCACGCATACACGCGGGCCTGCGGGTGGTCCCTGGCCCGCGCGCACGCCCGCTCCGGCGATCGGCTGGCGATCGCCGCCTACCTGGGCAGAGGCTCGAACTTCGATAAGGCGATCGCCCGCTTCTCCTCGGCCTACGCCGATCAGAACGAGCTCGACCACCAGCGCTTGGCTGACGCCGTCTCGGCAGGCGACGTCGCCGTCGAGTTCGGGGTCTGACCTCAGCCTGCGTGGACCTAAAGGCCCTTCACCTCGCCGTAGTCATTCTGCTGCCAGTCGGCCGCAGCACGTTCCAGCAGCTCCAGCCGAGGCACGCCGGTGACCACGCAATAGGCGTCAACGATCGCGTCGATGAGCGGATCGGAGGGGAGCGCTAGGCGTTCCAAGGCGGGAAACGGTCGCCGTCTGCAAAGGCGTCAACGATCGCGTCGATGAGCGGATCGGCCGGGAGCGCTAGGCCGTTCTCAAGGCGGGAAGCGGCACCGTGCTCGCTCCCGCCCGCTCAGCGACCTCTCGCTGCGTTGCGCCGGCGCGCTCGCGGGCTGCGCGCGATCCTCATCGGTAACGACGGCTCGGACACGGCGCGTCGAGCTGTCCGTGAAGCCGCCGAGCTCTTCGGGTCCCGACGGGCACTGGTGGTGACGGTGTGGGAGCCCGGTCTCGCTATACGAGGCCAGCGCGATGACAGCGGATCCCACGGCATGGGGCCGGAACCGGTGGATCCCGCAGCCGCGCTGGAGGTTGACGACGCGTCCAAGGCTTACGCCGATCGCGTGGCGACGAGGGGGCTGAGCTGGCGAAGTCCCTCGGACTTCAGTCCGAGCGCTCGCCGTGGCGACGAGGGCAACGTGGCCGACGCGATTGTCGAGCTGGCCCGTCAGCGGGATGTGGCCGCCATCGTCGTGGGCTCGAGGGGACTGAGCGGCCTCCGGGCAAGGCTGGAGGGCAGTACCTCAAACGCAGTTGCGAAGCACGCCTCATGCCCCGTCGTCCTGGTTCACGACGTTGAATTCTGCGCGCTGGTCGGACCGTGGGAGAGACCGCGCCTTGAGGGAGACTCAACCGGTCAAAACTGTCGCCGTTATCGCGACGCTGCTGTTCGCGTTGCTCGCGTCACGGCTGTGGATGGCGCGCTGGCGAAGAAGAAGGCACTACCACCGATCCACGTGCGCGGGACTGTCTACACATTCGACGATCAGACCCCGATCGCGGGCGCCACGGTCAGGGTCGCGGAACTCCCGGGCCTGAGCGCGCAGACGGGGCTCGACGGCAGCTACGACCTCCTGGTCTCCGACGGCACCATGTTCACGCCCTATGCCGACGCGGTCGGCCACCACCGGATCTACCTCGAGACCTGCGTCAGCCAGGGCAAGGATCTCGGGCGGGTCAACTTCCAGATGCCGAGTGACGCGGCCTACAACGGGCTTGCGGCGATCCTGTCGGTTCCGCGCGACGCCAACAACGAGCTGGTCAACTGCGCGGTGGTCTCGACCTTCAGCACCGTGAACGTGCGCGATGCGACCTTCAACGAGTTCGTCGCCTACGGAGCCCACGGCGTCGCGGGCGCGACGGCCAGCGCGAGTCCGGCCTTGCCCAACCCGACCTACTTCAACGAGTCGGTGATTCCGGATGCCTCGCGGACCGAGTCCTCCATCGACGGCGGCGTCGTCTGGCCCGTGGTCCCCAGCCGGGGTCTATCGGTTCGCGGCCCACCATCCGGCGACCCGTTTCGCCCCGTTCCGCGCCACCTGCGAGCCCGGTCGGGTCGTCAACGCCAACCCGCCTCAGGGGTTCTATGAGCTCCGTCCCGGCGAGCAGGTCGACTCCACCGTCGCAGCGTCGCTCGCCTCCACCCATTTCGACCTCAGCGGCTCCAAGGCTCTCCTGAAAGCGCGGGTCGAAGCGCGCGAGTACGTCGCCGTGAGCGGCGTGCTGCGGCGCGGCAAGAAGGTCCGGGCCAAGCGTCGCACCAAGGGCTATGCGCCGGGAAAGCGAACCCTTGCCTTCCCGATCGGCCACGGCCTCGCCGGGAAGAGGATCGCGGTGAAGCTGACGGTGGAGGACGGACAGGGCAACGTCAAGACGCTGACCCGAAAGCTGGACGTCCCGGACGCTGACGGCCGCCTACGGTCGGTCTGCCGGGTGCCCTCGTTTTCTCAGCTCGCGAGTCGCGGCGGCGAGGCGGATCTGGAGCTCCGTCGCCGGCCGGCGATCGAGCGGGTCCTCCCCTTCGATCGACGCGCCCTCCGTTCTCACGGCCGCGCGCTCCGCGGCGTCCTCTATCAGCGCGTACCGGTCCGCCGCTGGTCGCGGCGTGGTACGGGTGAGAAGTTCTCCGAGATCATTGGCCTGCGACACGCGCGTTCCCATGTGGCGGGGGTGCCCTGAGCTTCTGAGCCGCGCAAACAGCCCTTGCTGCCGCTTTGGCTCGTCGAGGGCGTCCGGGCAGAAGCGCAGGAGAATCGTCTTCATGATCGAGGTGTGATCGAAGAGCGTCTTGGATACAGACGCCGGCTCCACCCACGGCGAGACGACCAGGGCCGGTATCCGCACGCCGTAGCGTCCGAACGTCTCGGGGTCGTCATCGGGCGCCGCCGGCGGCGCGACGTGATCGAAGAAGCCGCCGTGTTCGTCGTAGAAGATGATCAGGAGCGTCTTTTCCCATTGGGGGCTGGTTGCGAGCGCGTGGTAGACGGCGAGCACGAGCTCCTGGCCGTCCTTGATGTCCGCAGGCGGGTGGTCGTCGTTGGGCTGAAAGCCGATCGGGTTGAAGTTGCTGAAGTTCGGGTCGATCCATGAGACCGACGGCAGCGAACCGTTGGCGGCGTCTTCGAGGAAGCTGGGCGCTTTTGCGTCGACCCTGAGCTCGAGGCTCGTCCTCCAGTTCAAGTTGGTACCGCTGAAGAACGCGAAGTTGTGGTGGTGGCCCAGCTTGTAGTGCCCGTCGGCGAAGCGCAGGGTCCCCGCCTCGAACGAGTACCAGTGCCACGAGATGTCGTTGGCGTCGAGGTGTCGCACGAACGAGGGCTGGTTGTACATCGGCGGGAGGTGGAGCGGCCGGTCATCGCGACTGCCCGGCGGCGCGACCGCAAATCGCGTACAGACGGTTGGGCCAGGTCGCCCCGGGAACAGAGCTGAACCAGCGGTCGCAGATCGCGAACTCGCTCGCCAGGTGGTCGTAGACCGGGACGTCGGCGGCGTTGTAGTAGCCGATCACGCGACCGGGATCCGCATCTGGAGGTCGTTGGCGGCGAGCGTCTCGGCGTAGCTCTGTACGAAGCCGTCCATCTTGCCGCCCCCGATCTGGAGGTCCACGGCGCTGGCGGAGTGATCGGGATCGTCCTCGATCACGGTGCTGTCGAGATGGTGGACCGGATAGGAGCGCCCGTCATGTTCGTTGGCGAACTCCGCCCGCAGACCATCGACATCGCCGCGACCACCCTCGAGCGAGAGATACCCGAGCATGTGGTCGAAGGAGCGGTTCTCGAGCATCAGGACGACGATGTGGTCGACCTTCTCGAGGTTGGCCGTGCCGGACTCAGTCACCACCGTAAGCATCGTCGATCCGAAGCTGATCTAGCCAAGACAGCCGAGGGTTTGGCCAGGATTGACCTTGGTGGACCGTCAATGAAGCTGGTCAGATCACTGCCCGGTGCCCGGATGCTCGCGTCCTATCGCGGGTCGTGGTTGCGGCGCGACGTCGTCGCCGGCCTCGTGCTCACCACGCTGCTGGTACCCCAGGGGATGGCCTACGCCCAGCTCGCCGGCCTGCCGGCGATCACCGGGCTGTACACGTCGGTCCTCTGCCTGATCGGCTACGCGGCGTTCGGGCCTTCGCGAGTCCTCGTGCTGGGCCCGGATTCCTCCCTGGGTCCGATGATCGCGGCGACGATCCTGCCGATCATCGGATCCGGCGGCGATCCCGAGCGCGCGGTCGCGTTGGCGTCGATGTTGGCCCTGCTGGTGGGCGTCATCACGATCGTTGCGGGGATCGGGAAGCTGGGGTTCATCGCCGACCTTCTTTCGAGGCCGACGCAGATCGGATACATGAACGGGCTTGCCCTGACGATCCTCATCGGGCAGCTGCCGAAGCTCCTTGGGTTCTCGACCGACGAGAACGGGCTGATCGACGAGACACGCGCGTTCGTGAACGGGGTCACGTCGGGCGAGGCGGTTGCGGCCGCTGCAGCGATCGGATTGGTCAGTCTCGCGCTGATCCTCGTCATCCAGCGTTGGCGGCCTCGGATACCGGGCGTCCTGCTCGCAGTGGTGGTTGCGATCGCCGCCGCGGGGGCGTTCAACCTCGGCGACCATGGCGTCTCGCTCGTGGGGACCCTTCCGGCGGGCCTTCCCTCCCTCACCTGGCCGAACCCGGTCTCCGATCTGCCGCTCCTGGTGGCAGGAGCGCTCGGCATCGCGCTCGTCTCTCTGACCGACACGATCTCGACCGCCTCGTCATTTGCCTCCCGCACGGGTCAGGAGGTCGACGGGAACCGGGAGATGATCGGAATCGGCGCCGCGAACGTCGGCGCAGGGTTCTTCCAGGGCTTCCCTGTGAGCACCAGCGGCTCACGCACCGCCGTCGCCGAGCAGGCCGGTGCGAAGACGCAAGTCACGGGGCTCGTCGGCGCGGCGACCATCATCCTGATGCTCGTCCTGGTGCCCGGGCTGCTGCGCAGCCTCCCGCAGCCGACGCTTGGTGCGGTGGTGATCGCGGCGTCCCTGTCACTGGCGGACATCTCCGGTGTTCGCCGGTTGTGGGAGCAGCGCCGGGTCGAGTTCCTGCTGTCGATGACAGCCTTCCTCGGTGTCGCGCTGCTCGGCGTGCTCCCCGGCATCGCCGTCGCCGTCGCTCTTTCGATCCTCAACGTCTTTCGGCGCGCGTGGTTGCCCTACCGGACCACCCTCGGTCGCGTCTCCGGCATGTCGGGGCATCACGACCGCCGTCTTTATCCCGACGCCGAGCAACTGCCCGGCCTGGTGATTCTCCGCTTCGACGCGCCGCTGTTCTTCGCCAACGCACGCACCTTCCGTGAGGAGGTCCGACGCCTGGCAGGTGCCGAGCCCCGGCCGCGCTGGATCGTCGTCGCGGCAGAGCCGATCACCGACGTCGACACCACGGCGGCGGACATGCTCGCCGAACTCGATGAGGAGCTCAACGCCGAGGGCACCTCGTTGGTCTTCGCCGAGCTCAAGGATCCGGTGAAGGCGAAGCTCGAGCGCTACGAGCTGGTCGGTCCGCTGGACCCAGCGCACTTCTTCCGAACTTTGGAGGGTGCCCTCGACGCCTACCGCGAGCAGACCGGCGCCGAGTGGACGTCAGCCCAAGGCCGCACCCTCGATTAGGCTGCGGGCAGGGGGATCAACCGAGGTCGAACGGATCTGAATGGACTGGTCACTGACGACCGTGGCGCTGGCGCTGATCGCCGTTGCCGCGGTCTCGAAGCGGTTGTCGGGATCGCCGATCACGCCCGCGATGGTGTTCGTCTCGATCGGGCTCATCGTCGGCCCCAAGGTCCTCGACGAGATCAACATCGCGAGCACCAGCTCGACCGAACGGGCACTGGCCGAGGCGACGCTGGCGCTCGTTCTCTTCTCCGATGCCTCGAGCATCGACCTCAGGGCTTTGCGGCGGGGGGCCTCGGTTCCGCTGCGGCTGCTCGGGATCGGGCTGCCGCTGACGATCGCACTCGGAGCGCTCGCCGCCGCCGTGATCTTCGGCGAGTTGACCTTCTGGGAGGCCGTGATCGTCGGGGTGATCCTGGCGCCGACCGACGCCGCCCTCGGCCAGGCGGTGGTCACCGAGCCGCGCGTCCCGACTCGGATCCGCCAGGGCCTGAACGTCGAGAGCGGGCTCAATGACGGGATCTGCGTGCCGCTGCTCTTCGCGGCCGTGGCGGCCGCGGACGTCCAATCGGGTATTTCCGGAGGGCGAACCGGGGCCACCCTTCTGTTCGAGGAGGTCGGCTACGGCATCGTCGGAGGGGTTGCTGCCGCGCTGGTGATCGGAGCCGTGGTCGTCTATGCCGGCCGAAGGGATCTGATCGACGGCGCGTGGCGCCCGGTGATCCCGGCCGCCGGCGCCGCCCTCGCCTACGGGACTGCCAGCGCGCTCGACGGATCGGGCTTCATCGCGGCCTTCGTCGCCGGCATGGTCTTCAGGGCGGTGATCAATCGCGACCCCGGGGAGATGAACCGGCTCACGGAGGAGGTCGGGGGCGTGCTCAGCGGGGTCACCTTCGTCATCTTCGGGGCGATCCTGCTCGGGCCGGCGCTCGGCGAACTGAGCTGGGAACTCGCCCTCTATGCGGTCCTCAGCCTGACGGTCGTGCGAATGGTCCCAGTTGCGATCGCGATGCTCGACTCACACGTTCGACTGCCGACGCTCGGGTTTCTCGCCTGGTTCGGCCCTCGCGGCCTGGCCTCGATCGTCTTCGCGGTGATCGTCATCGAGGACTCCCAGCTTCCTCACGAGCACCTGATCGTCCTGGCGGTCTACCTCACCGTGGGGCTCTCGGTCTTCGCCCATGGCCTCACCGCCGCTCCCTTGGCCGATCGCTACGGGGACTGGTTCGCGCGCCATCCCCGAAAACAGGCACCGCCGAGGTAGAGACCTCCGGTCGAGGTGACGCGCCCTGCGCGTCTGACAAGCAGCGCTACTGGGACAGCCCGGCGGCGTCGAAGGCTTGCTCGCGCGACTCGAACAGACGGAAGCGGACGACCTTCGAGTCCTCGAGGTACCAGAGGGCGAAGAAGTCGCGCTCGCTTCTGATCCCGCTGCCCTTGCCCGTTCCAGCCTGCCGGAAGACACACACGACCGAGTCGCCCGCGTCGAAGTACTCGCGGTACTCGATCTCGTAGTCCTCCAGGGACCGAGCCAGTCACGGAAGAACTTGCGCACCTCCTCGCGACCGTGATAGACGCCCGCCGAGGGCAACCCGCTCGAAGAGGTGTCCCAGATGATCTCTGGATGGAAGTAGTTGCGACCCACATCGGAGCCTCCCTCGGCAAAGCGCTGCGAGAACTCCTTGACGATCTCCACGTTCTCCTCGACATCGCACGCGAAGTATCGCGCCGAAATGTGCTGATCCAGTCGCACCCACTGACCCCTACTAGTGTGGGACGTGTTCTTCGCCGGAATTACGAGGCGAGTTTGCCCTTGAGCAGGCCCGTCGACTGGCCGACCTCGATCAGGTAGCCGTCGGGATCCCGCATGTAGCAGCGAATCTCAGCACCGCGATCGATCGGCGGGGTCACGAACTCGGCCCCCTTCGACTTCCACTCCTCGTAGCACGCCTGGATATCGGCGACGCGCAGGTTCAAATGCACGGGTTCTCCTCCAGCACGACCTCGCCGCCGAGAACCTCGGAGTAGAAGGCACGGGAGCGAGCCACGCTTCGCACGGTGATGAACACCGTGACGAGGAAGCCCTCGCTCGGCGCGGGCAGGTTGTCGTAGTCGATGTAAGGCGTCTGCTCGGTCACGGTTACCTCCTCTTTACCGAAGCCCGTCTGAGCTCCGCTCATCGACGCTATCGCTTGCCGGAGGCCAGGTGGGGAGCGTTTCGAGCCGCTCCCGGGCGCCGCAGGCGCCGCCGCTAGTTCGCGTAGTTGATCGTCAGGTCCGCCTGGTCATGCTCGGTGCTGCGGCCGTTCGTGCTGCGCACGTAGATCTTCAGCACGACCCCGTTCGCCCGCGCCGGGCTGTTGATCTCCGGCAGCGAAACGGTGTCGGTCCTGTAGGAGCCGCCCGACGTGCAGGAGATCGGCGAGGCGGCGCTGCCGTGGGTGCCGACCACGGTCGTGCCCTGGAGAACCTGGAGATACCAACAGGCGGAGCCGCCTCCTCCGGAACGCCGGAACCGGTGCACGAACGACCCGCCGGACACGGTCGCGCCGCTGGGCACATAGGCGGGGAACGTCAGCTGCAGATAGCGGCTCGATGAGAAGGCGGTGGGCCAGGTCGAGGCGCTGACGTACGTGGGGCCGCCGCTTGCCACCAGCGGCCAGGTGCGGGTTGTGGTACCCCCGTCGAGCCGGTCCGTGAAGACCTCGTCATACAGGGCGAAGGCTCCTTGGCTGGTGAGAACCGAGACCGCGGCCTGATCGACGACCGGGGCGCCCCGCCCCCGCCCGATCTGCGGACATAGACGCGAACCCGTAGATCGTTGGCGATCGCGGTCGAGGAAACGGCCGGGAGTGCAGTCGAGAAGCTCGTCTGTGCGGTCCCGGTGACGCACCCGACCGGGTTGGCCGCGCTCCCGTGGGTGGCGAGCAGGGCGTTGGTCGACGCCCGCCGAAGATCGAAGTAGAAGCATGCGGTGCTCGAGCCGGCGCCGGCCGCGAAGCGCATGTTGAAGGTGGCCGAGGTCGGCGAGGCGTTCGTCGGCAGGGGCCCGTTGGCATCGATCTCCAGGTAGCGGTTGGTGCTGAACGAGGTCGGCGGGGTCGACGTGGCCACGGTGCGACCGTCGGATGCGAACGCGATCGGATCCGAGACATTGACCGCGGAGCCGCCGGCCGACGCGTCGCGCAGGTCCCAGGCGCTGGTCGTGAGTGTCTGCTGCACGAGCACTCGGACAGGCGCGCTCGCCGGGCTCTCCGAGCCGCGCCATTTGGCGTTCACCGCGGTCACTCGGTAGCGCCACGTCCCCGGCGGCACCGCGGACTCGGTGCAGCTCGTCGAGGCGATCGTCCCCGAGCAGCCGGCGCCGGTCGTTTGTGCGTTTCCGGAGTCGTCGTAGCGTCGGACCAGGTATCCGGTCACCGGGGCGCCGGAGGCCGGGGCCGTCCATCTGACCGTCACGTTTCGGTTCACGATCGACGTCGTCGGCTGAGCGACCGAGCCCAGGGTGCGCGCCTTGGCTGATGCCGAGCCCGATGTCGCGCCCTTCCAGCTGGCCGGCGCCGATGCGGGAAGCACCGCGGCAAGCAGGGCAAGCGCGGACGCGACGAGGGTGGCTCGCAGTCGCATCGTGCTCACCCTCCGGCCCCGAGGACGTTGACACGGGTGCGATAGCGAAGTGGGAAGGTCACGCCCTGGCAGCCGTCGGGCGCTTCGGAGGCCAGCGTGATCGGCATCACCAGATCGATCCGTCTGTGTGCGGGGATCCGCTGGCGGGGCAAGATCTGCTCGGTGTGCAGGTAGCCCGGATCGCAGTCGCCATCGGGTTGGCGGACTTTCGCCCGGACCCACCGCAGCCGCACCGGGCCGTCAGTGAGATTGCGGACCCGGATCGGCAGGGGTGTGGTGGCCCCGGGGAACAGGTTGCTGGTGTGGCCCTTCACCCGAACCGGCGACGGCTCGATCTTGGCCCGGGGGGCGGCCGCCCGGTGCGCCCCGCCCAATGCGGCGTATCCCGCGGCTGCAGCGGCCAGCAGGGCCACCAGGGCGAGCAGGGCTGCGATCGATCGCATCATCGCCGAACCCCTTTCGGCAGCCCGAGCGGTCCGGCACCCCGGGGGGTGCCGGACCGCATCTCGGCCACGTTCAGAGTCATCGATCGGTGGGGTTGCCTGGTGGGCGGTTCTCCTAGGTGGGGGAGACCCCGTCGCTGCTGGCGCCCGAGAGCACGACCGGGATCGTGAACACCGCTCCCTGACAGCCGTTCTCGGATTCGTTGGACATGTGGGCCGCGTTGTTCAGCTCGACCGTGTCCGAATCGCTGTTGGGCGGGATGTGGATCGTGAGCCCGTGCTGGTCGTTGAACGAAACGCCGGTGACGTCACAGGTCCCGATGCCGCCACTCGCGGTGACGTCACCCGGGCCGGCCGTCACATCGGTGATCGTGACCGGGTAGGGGTTCGGGTTGTGGATTTGGAGCGTCACGGTCCCGTCCCCGTTCGGGTAGAGGTCGCCCATGGTTGCCGCCGACACGTCGACGGTCGACAGGTCCTGAGCGGTGCCGGCCTTGGCGAAGCCGCTGCCGGAGCCGTTGGTGGTCCAGGCTGCATAGACGAGGCCGACGGCGCCGAGGACGAGCAACGTCATCGCCGCGCCGATCAGTCGCTTCTTTCTCGAATTCATTGAGGTACTCCCCTATTTGATTGATGGTCTCTGAGTGGCCCAGCTCGGTGCACGCCCTTGGGGGATGCACTGATGCCGAGCCCTATCTGGACGCCGTCGGCTCAGAGGCGCGATGGCTTTAGAAATGGGCCGGAGCGTCCATGGAACATCCGTTTGATCGACTGGCGACGTCCACGGACCATCTGTTTAGGTGGCAGGGAAGTACGATCGTGCGGAGCGTCTCAGCGAGGAGAGGGCTTGTGGCCTACCAGGATCTGAAAGACACGGACGCGGCCATCGCGAACGGGGAAGCGAAGGGCCGCTCGACGACCGTGCTCGTAAGTCGCCGAGAGACGTTCAACGCGGCTCACCAGCTACGCGATCCGGACAGATCCGATGAAGACAACGAGCGCCTGTTCGGGAAGTGCGCGAATCTGCACGGCCACAACTACGTCCTCGAGATCGTCGTGGCCGGCGAGGTCCAGGACGACACCGGCTACGTCATGGACCTGAAGGAGCTCTCGGACATCATCCACCGGCGGGTGATCCAGGACGTGGACCACCGCAACCTGAACACCGATGTGCCCTGGCTCGACGGGCGCATCCCGACCGCCGAGAACCTGGCCCTGGCCTTCTGGGAGCGGATCGAATCCGAGCTGCCGGACGGGCGGTTGCGGACGCTGCGCCTGTGGGAGACGGACAAGAACTGGGCCGAGGTTGGAGATCACGCCTGAGACACCGCTGCGGCGGGGTCGCGAGCTGCCGAATCGCTACACCGCGGCGGACCTGCAGGTGCTGACCGCGGATGAGGCGAGGCGGTTCGTTTCAGAGGAGGGAAGTGACCCTCAACTCGACAGCACGCTGGCCTGGGAGCTGCTCTACCGGCTGGAACCGGAGCTCTTGGACAGGCTCGTCACGGCGGAGCGGCTGCACCCTGGAGTGCTCGGCTCGCTGCCGCAGGGTGTCGAGCGGATCGTCGAGGTCGGGGCGGGCACGGGTCGGCTGACGATCGAGCTCATAGACCGTGGGGAGGAAGTGCTTGCCGTCGAGCCGGCGGCACCGATGCGCGAGATCCTGAGTCGAAAGCTCTCCCAGGAGGACGGTGGGAGTCGTGTCAGCGTCATCGAGGGCTTCTTCGACGAGCTGCCCGCTGCGGACGACTGGGCCGATCTGGTCGTCACCTGCTCATCCCTCACCCCCGCCGCAGGCCACGGCGGAGACGCCGGCCTGGCCGAGATGGAGCGGGTCTGCCGGCCGGGCGGCACCGTCGCGATCGTCTGGCCGAACAATCTCGATTGGCTCGCCTCCCATGGCTACCGATACGTGAGCTTCGAGGGCGAGATGTCCGTCGAATTCGCGAGCCATGCGGAAGCCGTCGAGCTCTGCTCGATCTTCTACCCGGACGCGGTCGCGGAGGTGCGTCGCCTCGGCGGAAGCCGGGTCCCGTACGAGCTGCTGGGAATCAACCCGCCGCGCGACCTTGCCGTCAAGGCCATATCCGTATGAGGATCGCCCTCATCGCGCCGCTCGTCGCGGCGCTCCGCGAGCCTCAGCGCGGGGGCTCTCAGGCCTTCGTCGCCGACCTCGCACGCGGATTGCTCGGCAGAGGCCACGAGGTGCACCTCTATGCCGCCGCCGGATCGGAGGTGCCGGGCGTTCAGGTGATCGATGCCGGCGTTGATCCGGAGGCGCTGAGCGCCACGCTGTACCGGCCCTCCGGAGCCGTCGCCGGGGAGGACGCCGCTTTCGACTCGTTCGCCGCCGTCTACTCGGCGCTCCGCGAAGACCGATACGACGTCATCCACAACCACGCCTTCGACGCACCGGCGATAGTGCTCGCCGCCGATCTACCCGCTCCCGTGGTGCACACGGTTCACCTGCCGCCAGATGAGGCGGTCGCGGGCGCGCTACGTCAGGCGACCGATTTCGACAACCCACCGACGGTCGCGGGGGTGTCCGAGTTCCAGGCGAGCGCCTGGCGCCGAATCGTCCCGGTCGCCGCGGTCCTTCCGCCCCTCGTGCCGACCGGGCTGATCGAGTGGTCGTACGAGGGTGGGGAGGGGGCACTCTTCGCCGGCAGGCTGAGCCCGGAGAAGGGAGCGGCCGAGGCCATCGAGATCGCCCGGGTGGCCGGCGTCCGCATCGACCTCTACGGCGACAGCTACGACGCCGAATATGCCCGGGACCGGATCGACCCCCGGCGGGCGGACCCAGACGTCAGCGTCCATCCAGCGGTGCCGCGCTCGACCCTTTGGGCGGCGATGGCTCGCGCCTCCGTGGTTCTCTGCCCCGCGCTGTGGGATGAGCCGTTTGGCATGCTCGCCGCCGAAGCGCAGGCCTGCGGTGCTCCGGTGGTCGCCTTCAGGCGCGGCGCCCTCGGCGAGGTGATCGTCGACGGGTCGACCGGCTTCCTGATCGCTCCGGGCGACATCGAGGCTGCGGCCGATGCGGTCGGCAGGGCCGCGGGGCTGTCGCGCTCGGAGTGCCGTGCCCACGCCGAACGCAGTCTCGATCTGGAACGGAGCCTCGAGGCGCACGAGCAGCTCTACCGGCGGGTCGTCGGCGCCGCGCCCCGGGCCGCAGCACGTGGCTGACCCTCGTCACTGGCTCGAGGGGCGCCTGGCGGTCGTAACGGGCGCCAGTCGCGGCATCGGAGCCGCCACCGCCGAGGCCATCGCGGCCGCCGGGGCTCACGTGCTGCTCGCCGCCCGTGACGGGGAGGCCCTGGAGGCCATCGCCGAGCGCATTCGCGGCCGCGGCGGCGAGGCGACCGCGAAGCCGACTGACGTGAGCGATGTCGAGGACGTCGAGCGCCTCTTCGCATCCGCGGCTGAATTGGGCAGCGTCTCCGCACTCGTCTGCGCGGCCGGCGTACTCAGATCGGCGCCGTTCGACGAGATCACGCCGGAGATCTGGGCGGAGTCCCTCGATGTCAACCTGACCGGCTCGTTTCTCTGCTGCCGGGCGGCTTTCGCTGCGATGCGCCGCTCCGGCGAGGGACGCATCGTCAACTTCGGCTCGCTCTCCGGCGTCTACGCCACTGAGAAGTTCCCCGGGCTGACCGCGTACAACGTCTCCAAATACGGCGTCATCGGCCTCACGGAGGCGATCGCGGCTGAGGGCAAGGAGCACGGCATCAGCGCGATCTGCGTCAGCCCGGGCGCCGTCGACACCCAGATGCTGCGTCAGGCGAACCCCGCGCTCCGTCCCGGCCTGACACCGGGCGACGTCGCCGAGCTGGTCGTCGCCCTGATGGAAACCGGCCTCGTGGCGGCCAGCGGGGCGAACATCCCCCTCTTCTCGAACGAGTAGGCCGCCGGCCTCGCGTCACTCCGCGAGCGACCAGAGATCAATTCCCTCGTCGGCGAGCTGGCCGGCGTCGGGCCGCGCTCTCATCCCGACGAGGCGGGCGGCGGCCGCCATCTCCGAGTCGGTGTCCAACTCGGGGTCGCCTCCACGGTCGACGCCGACCGCCGCCAGCAGCAGTCCTTCCTGCAGGTAGAAGCCGACCAGCCTTCCCTCGTCCAGGCTGCCCCGGATCACGAAGTCGTCCCATTCCATGGCGTGACCGGCGTACTCGAGCTTGTGCTCGTACTGGTCGGACCAGAAGGTGTGGACGTAGTCGTAGGGGTCGGTCGAGCCGAGCATCGACCTCGCCGCCGCCTGTCCCATCTTCTCGCCGTTGTTGTAGTGCTCGACCCGAACCCGCCCGAACAGCGGATGGAGGTGGTTCGCCACATCGCCGGCCCCGAAGAGGTCAGGGGCGCTGGCGCGGAGGCGCTCGTCGACGAGCAGGCCGTTCTCCTGATCGACGGGCGACGTGAAGCTGGGCAGCACGGGCTCAATCCCGACGCCGATGACCGCGAAGTCGCATTCGATGCGATCGCCGGCCGCCGTCACGGCCGCCCTGACCCTGTCGTCGCCCTCGAAGGCGGTGATCTTGCTCCCGGGCATCAGCTCGGCTCCCTCGGCGGCGTGGAAGGCGCCGACCACTCCGCCGACCTCCTCACCAAGAACGCGCTTCAGCGGAACGCTGTCCGGGAAGAGCGCGGTCACCCGCACCCCGAGCTGCGTCAGGGACGCCACGACCTCGCAGCCGATGAACCCCATCCCGACGACCACCGCATGCCGGTCGGGCTCGATCTCGTCCTTGATCGCATCGCACTCAGCAACGGTGCGGAGCTGGTGGACTCCAGCCAGATCGACCCCGGGGATGTCGAGCCGCCGATTCCGTCCCCCGGTGGCGATCAGGGCCTTCTGGTACTCGAGCTCCTGGCCCGACTCCATGACGACCGTGTGGGCGCCGGGATCGACGGAGGCGACCGGCTCGGTCTGCCTCTCGACCTCGTTCTCCTCCCACCACTCCGCGGGTCTCACGTACCAGCCATCGAGATCCTCCTCGGACCGGAGATAGGTCTTGGAGAGTGGAGGACGGCCGAACGGCACTCCCGGCTCGGGGCCGATCAGGACGATCCGGCCCTGAAACCCCTCATCGCGAAGGGTGGCGGCTGCGTTGCCGCCGGTGAGGCCGCCGCCGATGACCACGATCGGCTTGGTGTCGTCTGGTCCGGACATCCGCTCCATTCTTCTACTGCGTCCCGTCAGGGACACTTCTTACGTCTATCGCGGCACTCATGGGGTTAGGTGGCGTGCCTCGTCAGGCAGCGGTCCTGGGATGTACTCGAGGAACCGGCCGAGATCGCCGAAGGCGACCGCTGCATAGACCCGCTCGGCCATCGGCGTGGATTGCAGGCTTGCGGTCGAGCACCCGCGTTCGGCGGCGTCCTGGAGGTGCCGGGCGGTGAGTGCCGTGCCCAATCCACGCCGTCGAAAGGAATCGAGCGTGGACATGTTGTAGATGCCGCAGTCGCCCTCATGGTCGAAGGCGAGCGCCGTCGCGACGTTCTCACCGGCGACTCGCGCCACGAGGACGTGGAAGGCGCTTGGGTCGGCCCCGCTCAGCAGTCCGGCCGGTACTCCGACGCTCCAGAGGTACTCGAGGTACTCGTCCCAGTCCTCCAGCCGTTCGATTCCAGCGTCGGGAACCGCCACGGGGAGGTTGTCGAGCGACATGCCCATCGCCCGCGTGGAGATATCGATCTTGTATCCCCGAGCGGCGAGCTCAGCCTGCATTCCCTGATCGCTTTCGTGGGCCCACACGGCGTAGCGGTCGACGCCCGCCGAGGTGTAGGCCCTCTCCATCGCGTCGAGGGCAGTCGCGCGTTCGTTCGCAGCAAGGTCGCGGTCGGGCAGGGCGTTGTTGTAGACGTAGCGCTCCGGCGCCGCTCGGGAACACCGCCGCTGCGATCCCTTTCAGCCGCTTCACCGTGCCGCCGGCCGAGCCGCGCGCGTACTCATCCCATGAGGCCAGCAGTGTTGCGGCTCCGCGTACGTACAGCTCGCTCCCGGTGACGGCGGTCAGAAGGGTCCTTCCCAGCGATCGGGTACGAGCACCACCCGGAAGCCGTCGGGGTCCTCGAACGTCAAGCCGTGCTCGCCCCAGTACGGGTTCGCGGGAGGCACCGGATCGAGATCGAGGCGCGCGGCGACCTCCTGCACAGCCGCGTCGTCGCCGAGGTAGAGAACGAGCAGCGACTCGGGATGCGGCTCGGGTGCACCGGGGGCGCCACCCGTGGTGAGTTCCAGGTGCGCGCCGGATCCGGGCACCTGGAGAAAGACGCCGGTGTAGCCATCGTGATCGCGAAAGCCGCCGACCTCGGGGAGCCCGATGCCGTCCCGGTAGAACGCGACGACCTCGTCCAGACGCTCGGTGTGGCGGGCTATGCGCAACTCCATCTCGGACAAGCCTCAGTGCGCCGCGGCGCCTGGTGTCGGGGTCAGCGCGATCTCCTTCCCCGGCTGCACCACCCTCACCTCCACCTCGGGCGCGAGCCGGCTCGCCAGCCGCACGAACTCGCGAGCCGGCTCGCTGAGCGGCGCCGGCCGCAGGAGGCGCAGGCCAGCCGGGTAGAAGGTGCCCCAGTGAATCGGCACGGCGACACGCGGCCGGATCATCTCGAGCGCCCTCGCCGCCCGCTCCGGATCCAGGTGCCCTTCGCCCACATTGGGGCCCCAGCCCCAGATGGGCAGCAGCGCGAGGTCGACCGGGCCCAGCTCCGCCATCTCCAAGAACAGGTCTGTGTCACCGGCGAAGTAGACGGTGCGGCCGGCGCGCCGGATCAGGTATCCGAGCGGCTCGATCTGGTCGCCCCGATGAGCGTCGCGGTACCCGTCATGGACGGCCTTCACGCCGGTGAGCTCGACATCGCCGACCGAGATCGTCTCGCCCACCCCGAGCTCGTGGATGTTCTCGGCTCCGGCCTTCGCCACCCAGCCCGAGGAGTCCCGCGGCACCACCACCGGTGTCTCGGGGGGCACATGCCGCAGCGAGGGGAGGTCGAGGTGGTCGCGATGCAGGTGCGAGATCAGAACCAGGTCGGCGATCTGGGGCACCTCGGGATCCGGTGGCGGGCCCTGCCGCCGGAGCGGCCCCAGCCCACCCCGCAGCATCGGATCCGTCAGGATCGAGACGCCGTCGAGGCGGAGCAGCGTGGTCGCGTGGCCGATGTAGGAAAGGCTGTCCATGGGGAGCCCAGGAGCTCAATCATGGAGACAAGGAGACGAGATGGTCGAACGGATGGATGACATGCCCGACGGTGTCATCGGGCTGCGGGCATCGGGCAAGCTCACCAAGGAGGACTACACCGACGTTCTCGAGCCGGCTCTGAAGGAGGCGATGGAGTCGGGCGAGGCTCGGGTCGTCTTCGTCCTGACCGATTTCGAGGGGCTCGCGCCGAGCGCCTCATTCGAGGACATCAAGACCGGGCTCGGAGTGGAGCTCGCCCATCGCGAGAACTGGAAGCGCCTGGCCTTCGTCACGGACGTCGACTGGGTCGCCAAGGCGACGCAGATGTTCGCCTGGGCGATGCCCGGCGAGCTCGAGGTCTACGACGACCTCGGCAAGCTCGAGGAGGCCAAGACCTGGGCCAGGGGCTGAGCCCCGGACGCCCGCCGTTCCTCAGTGAACGGTGATCTTGCCGAGGCGCTTGCCGAGCCGGTCCATGTCGACACGGCCCGAGATGCCCGGGACGCTGCCCGAGCTCGTGTACTGCCAGACCGAGTAGCCGCGGCGCGCCCAGTTGTTCGCCGGCACGGTCGGCCGCGAGACACCCCATTCGGCGACCCACAGCGGGTACCTGGCCTTGGCGAACTCGACCGTGTCTCCGGTCGCCGACCAACTCGATGCGTTGGTGTAGATCATCGGCTTTCGCCCGAGCTTCTTGGTGACGCGCTTGACGAAGACCCGGATCCATGTACGCAGGCTGGTCGAGGTCATCCCTGTGAACGGGGATTCGGCGTCCAGCACTGGGATCAGCTCGCCACTCTGCAGCGAGCCGACCGCCGCGATGAAGATGTTGGCCTCGGCGAGCGCATCCGCTCGCGCGTCGGCGGCCGTCGCGCCGCTTGCGAACGCGCGGTGGTACGCACCGACGCGGATCCCGGACGACTCGGCCGCGAGCCGGTTGGCCGCGAAGTACGGGTCGGGCCCGCACTGCGCCGGCTTGACGGTGCAATCCGCTCCGCTGCCCCGGCTCGCCTGGACGAAGGCGAACCTGATTCCCGAGGTCGAGACGGTCGGCCAGTCGATCCCGCCCTGAAAGCGCGATACGTCGATCCCGATCGCCCTCGTGCCCGCATGTGCGGGAGCCGCCCCCGCCGCCAGACCGAGTGCGAGCAGCGTGGCGACCAGCAGTACCCGTGGCGCGCGTCTTGCCTCCGGCATTGGGTGAGCTAACACGGTCTCGCAGTCGTAGGAGCGGTTGAGTGATCCGCCGCCATGAATCCTGCGCATCCCTTGCGTCAAAGCACGCGGAGCGGGTAAGCAGACTGAGATGCACTTGTACGGGGACGCGTCCGGCCCCCCAAATGGTTTCGTCCATCAGGCGTTGATCTATGGCTCCGATCAGGAGTTCATGGGCGTCGCGCTGCCGTTCGTCGAGCAGGGTCTCGACTCGAGGGAGCCCACCCTCGTCGCGGTGCAGGAGCGGCACGTCGAGAACCTGCGCACCGCGCTGGGGGCCATATCCGGCGAGCTGACGCTGATCCCCGTTGAGGACTGGTACGTGACGTCGGCCCGCACCCGTGACAAGTTCGCCCGCTGGGCCCTCGAGCGGGTAGAGGACGGCGGCCGGGTGCGGCTCATGGGTGAACCGCCGTGGGCGCTCGGGCACAAGGCCCGTGTCCGCGACTGGGCCAGGCACGAGTCCGTCGTCAACGTCGCCTTCGCGAGCCTGCCTGTGACCCTCATCTGCCCGTATGACGCACAGGCCCTCCCTCAGGAGGTGCTGAACCATGCCCACCAGACCCACCCGGAGATCGTGAGCGCTGACGGCGTCTCGCCGAGCGACTCATACGAGGACCCTCGCGATTTCTGCGAGAGGCTCGACTCCACGGTCGAGGTCCAGAGCCGCGTGCCTTCGCTGGAGATGATGTTCGGGCTGGAAGATCTGCCGTCGGTGCGGCGACTGATCGGGTCGTTCGCCATCGATGCCGGGCTTTCCGGGTCGCGGACCGAGGAGATCGTCCTGGCGGTCAACGAGATCGCGACCAACGCGCTGCTCCATGGGCAACCACCCGCGACGGTGCGGGCCTGGCACGCCGATGAGGAAATCATCGTCGAGGTCATCGACGCCGGCGAGGGAATCCCGGACTCGCTCGCGGGCCAGCTCCCGCCTCCGGTGCAGGGGCTGGGCGGTAGGGGGCTTTGGCTCACGCGCCTTCTCTGTGACGCCGTGGAGATCTGCAATGCGGGCGGCTGCGCCGTGACGGTGCACGCCGACGCGCCGGGCCGCGAGCCCGTTACAGCAGCCTGAGCACGCCGCGGTCGATCTCGGCCGTACGGGTGAACCCGCTCAGCGTCATGGTCAGGTCGAGCTCGGCCAGCAGCCCCCGGAGCACGGTCTCAACCCCGGCCTGTCCGTCGAGCGCAAGCCCCCAGAGGTAGGGGCGCCCGACCAGGACCGCGTCGGCGCCGAGTGCGAGCGCCTTGAAGACGTCAGCGCCGGAGCGGATCCCGCTGTCGAACAGGACCGCCATCCCCTCGTCGACCGCGTCCACGATCGGGGGCAGCGCGTCGAGGGAGGCGATCGCTCCGTCGATCTGGCGGCCGCCGTGATTGGAGACGACGATGCCATCGATGCCGCGCTCCCGGGCCTCGCGGGCGTCGTCGGGGTGCAGGATCCCCTTGAGCACGATCGGGAGAGTGGTCGTGCCGCGCAGCCACTCGAGTCGCTCCCAGGTGAGGCCCGGGTTGGCGAAGACCCCGAGGAAGTGCCCGACGGCAGCGCCGATGTCCTCCTCGGGCGGCTTGTCCAGTCCCGACCGGAAGACCGGGTCGGAGAGGTACTGGGCGATCCCGATGCCCTCGAGGAACGGGAGGTAGGCCTGCTGGAGGTCACGGGGCTTCCAGCCCGGCAGGTAGTTGTCGACGGTGAGGACGATCGCCGAGTAGCCTGCCGCCTCGGCGCGGCGGACCATGCTCGCGGCGAGCTCGTCGTCGTTCGGCCAGTAGAGCTGGTACCAGCGCGGAGCGTCGCCGTTTGCCTCGGCGATCTCCTCCAGAGGGGTCGCGGAGGCCGTGCTCGTGATCAGCGTTACGCCGACGGCCGCGGCCGCCCGGGCCGAGGCGAGCTCGCCCTCCTCGTGGAGGAGCGTCTGCACGCCGATCGGCGCGAGCAGGACCGGCGCCGGCATCCTCGTTCCGAGCAGCTCGATCGAGAGGTCCCGTGCCGAGAGGTCCTGGCGCAGCACGCGAGGGACGATCCGCCAGCGGCGGAAGGCCTCGAGATTGGCTCGCATCGTGTCCTCTGATCCGGCGCCGCCGAAGATGTAGGCGATCGCCCGATCGTCCAGCGATTCGCGGGCGCGCTCCTCGAGCTCCGCCCAGGCCATCGGCAGGGTCGGGCGCTCACCGGCGAGCATCCCCTTGGCGTAGATCTCGCGGTAGTAGTCGCCAAAAAGCGGAGGGGGCGTCTCGGGAGCCGCCATGCCCGGACCCTACTGCGGTCCGCTGAGTCCTAGCCGACCGGGGTGGGCGCGGTCGGTGTGGGCTTTTTCTTGGAGCGCTTCTTCTTCTTGGCGAGAGGCTTGGGAGGTTTCTTCACATCGCGACTGCAGTCGGCGCCCTTGCAGAGGACCAGTGCCTTGAGCTTCTTCAGCAGGTACTTCCGCACCGGGAAGTAGCGGGAGTCCTTGTACTTGCTCTTCAGCTCGAGCGGATCGCGCTTCAGGTCGTAGAGCTCGCGGCTGGCGTCCGAGTACTTGACCAGCAGGTAGCGCCCGGTGCGGATCGCGCGGTAGCGCGGCGCGACTATCGCGCGGGCGATCTGGGCGGTGTGGTCCTGGTCCAGGTTCTTCACGTACTTGCTGAAGTGGACGTGCCTGGTGCTCGCCTCGCTCACCGGCGTTCCGGGTTCGTTGGTCGCCCCCGGCGGACCAGTCTCGATCAGGATCGGCCTGTACGACCGCAGGGTGGGATCGCGGGCGTAGGGCAGGAGGGAGCGGCCGTCCTGCGGCAGTCCGGGCTGGGCACCGGCGATGTTCAGGATGGTCGACGTGATGTCTCCGTTCCAGACCAGCGCGCGAGGTTGGGAGCCCGCCGGGATGCCCGGCCCGCGGATCAGGAGCGGTACTTGGATCGACGGTTCATACGGGGCGAACTTGCCCTGGTGCAGGCGGTGCTGCCCCTGCATGAAGCCGTTGTCCGAGGTGAAGATGAAGTAGGTGTTGCCGAGCTGGCCCTTGGCCGAGACCTCGTCGACGATTCGCTGGACCTGATCGTCGACCGAGAGCAGGGTCTCGAGGCGGTGCTGGTAGCGCGTCTGGATCTTCGCGATCAAACCAGGCCCGAACCGGCTGATCTTTCGGATCCAGCCGGGCTTGTCCTTGACGTTCTTCTCGTTGAAGCTCCCGTCGATCGGCAGAGGCGTGGTGGCGAAGGCGTTCTGGTACTTCGTCTCGGGCGTCGCCGGATCGTGCGGGGCGAAGAACTGGACCTGCATGTACAGCGGGTCGTTCGAATGGTCCGTGAAGTGCTGGTCGATCCGGTCGACGGCGAGGTCGCCGTAGACGGTCGTCTGGTAGTCCTCCGGCGTGTATTGCTTGAGGGTGCCGTTCTCGTCGAGCGCGAAGTCGGTGTAGGCCGAGGCGGGCTTGATGAAGGCGTAGAACTCGCCCTGCCCGCTGCCGCCGTTGAACGGGCCCCATCCCGGCGGGACGTAGGTCTCATTGGTCTCGGTGCCGAAGCCGTTCGGCATCTTGCCGATGTGGATCGTGCGGTAGCCGGCCTGCTGGAGCCAGATCGGCAGGTCGTTCTTGTCGTTGAAAACGGTGTAGCCCCCCTGCGGCGGCGTATTCCCCATGACGTGGTGGTTGTGCGCGTACTCGCCGGTCTGCACCGTGATCCGGGACGGGCAGCAGAGCGACATCGAGACGTAGGCGTGCAGGAAGTTCGCGCCCTGGCTGCCGATCAGCGCCTGCGTCTTCGGCATGGCGGCCAGGTCCCGAACCGTCTGGTCGTCGGTGGTGAACATGATCACGTTCGGCTTGCTGCTGGCGGCATGTGAGGATTCGCCGCGCACGAGCAGGCCGAGCAGCGCCAGGCAGGCGATGCCGGCGACGATGAGGGAGCCCCTGCGCGTAATGCGAGGGTGCGCCGCAGGCGAAGCCGAGGCGCAACCCGTTTTGTGACCTGCCATCAGATGACCTTAACGACGGGGCCGGGGCGAAGTTGCGGCAGGGAATAGGCTTCGAGCCAGGGAGCGATGGGATTCTTCGAACCCTCACCACCTCCGTTCGACCTCGAGGAGTGGAAGGCCAAGCCGCATCTGAGCCGGCTGAAGCCGCTGGTCCAGGACTGGGGCGCCAACGGGTTCGGCTCGCCCACCTTCGTCTATCTCGTCTACGTCATCAAGCTGGCGATCTTCTCTGTCGCCGCGCTGGTCGTGATCTCGCTGACGCCCGGGCTCGGCTCGGCCTTCGACCTCGGGGACTGGTGGACCCAGCCGATCGTGTTCGAGAAGCTGGCCGTCTGGCTGCTGCTCTGGGAGATCCTGGGGCTGGGTGCGGGCTCGATGCCGCTGAGCTTCCGCTTCAGCCCGCCGATCGGCGGCGTTCTCTACTGGCTGCGCCCTGGGACGATGCGGCTGCCGCCGTGGCCGGACAGGGTGCCGCTCACCCGGGGGACCACGCGGACGTGGGTCGACGTCGGGCTCTACGCCGGGGTCCTCGCCGCCGCCGTCTTTCTCCTCGGTGCCTCCGGCGTCGATCGCTCAGGCGACTTCGCCGGCAAGCTGCCGCCGGCCGGGATCGCGGTGCTGCTGGTGCTGCTCGGGCTGCTCGGGCTGCGCGACAAGGTCTCGTTCCTGGGTGCTCGGCCCGAGATCTACGCGACGGTGCTGGTGGTCGGGCTGTTCCCGGTCGAGCACTGGGTGGTCGCCTGGCAGTTCGTCTTCCTGTTCATCTGGTGGGGGGCGGCCTCCTCGAAGCTCAACAGCCACTTCCCCTTCGTCGTCTCGACGATGATGAGCAACGCGCCCGCTCATACCGCGGTCGTTCAAGCCGCGGCTGTGGCGCGACTACCCCGAGGACATGATGCCGTCACGGCTCGTCGCCGGGATCGCGAACCTCGGAACCGTCCAGGAGTTCCTCTGGCCGGCGCTGCTGGTCTTTCAGGACAACCCGACGATCAGGACCATCGCGATCGTCGGGATGATCCTCTTCCACGTCAACATCACCGCGATGTTCCCGCTCGCCGTTCCGCTCGAGTGGAACCTGTTCATGATCTTCGGGATCCTCTTCCTCTTCGGGCACTACGGGGACACACCGCTCTCGACGCTCGACGACCCGCTGCTGATCGCCGTCCTCGCGGTCCCACTGCTGGTCTTGCCGCTGCTCGGCGGCAACCGGCCGGACAAGATCTCCTTCCTGCCCTCGATGCGCTACTACGCGGGCAACTGGGCGACGAGCGCGTGGCTGTTCCGCCGGGGGAGCGGGGCGGAGGAGAAGCTCGACACCCACCTGAAGAAGCCCGCGAGGACCATCGTCGAGCAGGTCGGTGACATCTACGACCGCGAGACCGCGCTCTACCTGCTCAACAGGGGGCTCGCCTTCCGCGCGATGCACTCACACGGACGGGCGCTGAACGCCCTGCTTCCTCACGCCGCGGACGACGTGGATTCCTACGACGTCCGGGAGGGCGAGCTGATCTCGAACATCGTCAACGGCTGGAACTTCGGCGATGCGCACTTCCACAACCCGCAGCTGCTCGAGGCGATCCAGGAGCACTGCCGCTTCGCGCCCGGCGAGGTCCGCATGATCTACCTGGAGTCGGAGCCGACGATGCGCGGCCGGGGCTATCAGCACTTCGAGATCTGGGACGCCGTCGACGGCCTGCTCGAGCAGGGAACGATTGCGGTGAAGGACATGGTCACCAGCCAGCCGTGGCTGGATGAGTCCTTCGACTTCCCTGTTGTTGTCGAGGGCGGCGCGGTCGCTCGCGAGGAGTCCCTGCCGGTCGGGGGCACGAAGTCCCCCGGATACTCGGCGAGTCCTTGAGCCAAGCGGTCGTCGTCGGCTCGGGGCCGAATGGGCTCGCCGCCGCGGTGGAGCTGGCACGCAATGGCGTCGAGGTGACGGTGCTCGAGGCCGAGGACCGGATCGGCGGGGGCGCCCGGTCCAGCGAGCTGACCGTGCCCGGGTTGATCCACGATGACTGCTCGGCCACCCACCCGATGGCGGTCGGCTCGCCCTTCCTACGCTCGCTGGACCTGGAGCGGCACGGGCTGGAGTGGCTGTGGCCGGAGATTGACCTGGCGCATCCACTCGACGACGGGAGCGCGGGCGTGATGGTGCGCTCGATTGAGGAGACGACGCGTGGGCTGGGGGAGGACGGGGCTGCCTGGCGGCGTGTCTTCGGCTCGACCTCGGCGCATTTCGGGGAGCTGCTCGAGGACATCATGAAGCCGGTCCTGCACGTCCCGCGCCATCCGGTGCGGCTGCTGCGCTTCGGCCTCGCCGCGGCCACGCCGGCGACGCTGCTCGCCCGGTCCTGGCGGACGCCGCAGGCCAGGGCGCTGTTCGGCGGGGTCGCGGCGCACGCTTTCAGCCTGATGAACCGGCCGCTGAGCTCGTCGGTGGGGTGCGCGCTGATCAGCTCCTGTCACGCGTTCGGGTGGCCGGTCGCAAAGGGGGGCTCAGGGGCGATCAGCGAGGCACTCGCATCGGTCTTGCGGGCGCACGGCGGGACGATCGAAACGGGGCGGAGGGTCACCGACATTGCCGAGCTGGGTGGCGCCGACGTCGTCGTCTTCGACCTGGCGCCGGGAGCGGTGGCCGGAATCGCCGGGGAGCGCATGCCCGCCCGAGTCGTGCGCGCCTACCGGCGCTACCGGCACGCGCCCGGGGCGTTCAAGCTCGACCTCGCCGTTGAGGGCGGCGTGCCGTGGACCAACGAGGCGTGCCGGAGGGCCGGGACGGTCCACGTCATCGGGGAATTCGAGGAGGCCGTGCTCGCCGAGCGGGCGGTCAATCGGGGCTCGATGCCGGAGAGGCCCTTCCTGTTGGTGGGCCAGCAGTACCTGGCCGATCCGCAGCGCTCCGAGGGCGACCTGCATCCGGTCTGGGCCTACGGGCACGTGCCGAGTGGTTACGCCGGGGATGCGAGCGACGCGATCCTGAGGCAGATCGAGCGGTTCGCGCCGGGGTTTCGTGAGCGGATAGTGGCGAGCAGCGTCCGGGGGCCGGCGGAGCTGGTGGCCTACAACGCGAACTACGTCGGCGGGGACATCATCACGGGGGCCAACACTCCCGTGCAGCTGCTGTTCAGGCCACGGTTCGCGCTCGACCCGTACAGCACCGGCGCGCCGGGGCTCTACATCTGCTCCGCCGCGACGCCGCCGGGCGCCGGCGCCCACGGGTTCGGTGGCTACAACGCCGCCCACTCGGCGCTGCGGTACCTCGAGCGCGGGTAGCGCTTCGGGGGTCCGGCCCCCGAAGGCTCCGTAGTTCTCACGGAGCTCTCCAGTAGTTCGACACGTTGCGCCAGGTGGACGGCTGCGGTGATCCTTGACCATGGCCGACGTGAGGGGCGGGGGGCCAGGCAGTGGGACGAGGGGTGCACGGGCGCGGCGGCGGGACTGGTCGCGCAGGATCCAAGGTGCCCTCGAGGGGGACCTCTTCGTCCTCCACGCGCAGCGGATCGTCGACGTGGCCGGTGGTGAGACGCTGCGCCACGAGCTCTTCCTGCGGATGGTTGAAGAGGACAGGTTGATCCCGGCGGGGGAGTTCCTGCTGGCGGCGGAGGAGCTCGGCTCGATCCGTGAGATCGACCGCTGGGTGCTCGGCCAAGCGATCGAGATCACGGCGAGCGGGCATTCCGTGGCCGTCAACCTGGGCGCGTCGGCGGACGATGAGCTGCTCGACCTGATCCGGGGCAACCTCGCGGACACAGGCGCGGATCCCAGTGATCTCGTGCTCGAGCTGAGCGAGGAGCAGCTGGTGCCGAAGACCGAGATGGGGGAGGGGTTCCTCCGTGGCGCCCACGAGCTGGGCTGCCGGATCGCACTCGACGCCTATATCCAGGGCGGCCGGCGTCAGGGATTGCTGAAGAGCCTGCCGATCGACTTCGTCAAGCTCGGCCCCAGCTTCGTGGACCGCCTCGCCGCCGACGGCCGTCGGCGCCGTAAGGCGAGAAACGCCGCCGGCAAGGCGCACAGCAGCGGTCAGCGGGTCATCGCGCAGGGCATCGAGGACCTGATCACCCTCCAGCTCCTCGAGGGACTCGGCATCGACGAGGCGCAGGGCTATGCGCTCGGCCGCCCGGAGCCGATCGAGTCCGCATTCCCCACCTCCGAGTGAGCCGAGAGCCGGCCCTTCGGGCCGATGCGGCTGAGAGGAGTCGAACCTCCACGTCCCGAAGGACACAGGCACCTGAAGCCTGCGCGTCTACCAGTTCCGCCACAGCCGCGGGCTTGCGAAGCTTAGCCAGAGCCTGGCTACACTCACGAGCCGGTCACCTACACGCCGCTATCGTCTAGGGGACTAGGACGCCGGATTCTCAGTCCGGAAACCCGGGTTCGAATCCCGGTAGCGGTGCCTCGGAAATCCGCTTGGTTATGCGGATTCCGCCTCCTGGGGGGAGCCTGTGGGAAAGGCTGTGGGAAAAAGTGCACGGCGGTTAGCGCGGCGGTGCTGTTTCCGTGGGTCGAGGTGCGACAAGCGGTGAGGCAGGTGGCTACAACTCCATGGACTCGAAAGCCCGACTGACCTTCGGTTCGCCGAGGCCCGAAACGCGGACGAGGGACCCGCTCTTCTCGGGTTCAAGGACCACCGTGATCGTCGCGGTGTCCGTGATGAACAGGAAGACAGGCGAAAGATCACGACCGCGAGTACCCAGACCCACCAGGGCCAGGTACTGACGAGCAAACGTCAGGCCCGACGAGCGGTTCGGTGAGCGAGATCAATGCTTCTGTACGAACCCTGTCGGGCGGCTTGCTCGTTTGAATGTCAACGCTGAACAGGAAGAGCAGGCTAATAGGAGTTCACAGTTGCCCTCACTCTAGGCCCAGATCAGCCCAGGGTGCAGCTCACCGCGGCCTGCGAAGACACCCGCCCCAGGGATCAGCCCGGCTACAACTTCACATGCTTGTCGGTCGTGGCTATCGGCCAGGTAAGCGTCCACCCGAGCGCGGGCCTGATCGCGGCTGCCGGGCATGAGGTGGCCGTAGCGGTCGAAGGTCATCGTGATCGTGGCGTGCCCGAGGAACTCCTGCACCGCCTTCGGGTTCTCCCCGGCCGCGATCATCAGCGAGGCAAAGGTATGCCTGCACTCGTGTAGGCCGATCGGTTCGAGGCCCGCCGCCTTCCATGCCTTCCGGGCGCGAGTGCGGACCGTCGAGGCGACGAACGGGTCCTGGGCGGTTCCGGCCGAAGACGAGGTCGGAGCCGCTTCGCCCGCTCGCCAGCTGATGGCAGCCCGTTGCAGACGATCCCGGCTGGAAGCGGCCTCCACACCTTCACGACACAGGTGAAAGTGCACGCCGGCGATTTCGTCGGGATTCGCTCCACGTCCGGTGTATGTGCGCACGGCACAGGCAATGGGGCGGACACCTTTGACTTTCACCAGGGAGCGGCGCTCGCGGTGGGCGACGAGCCGGCGTTCACCCCCAACGTCGGCGCCGTCTGGGATATCGCGGCGCGGCTTGAGGCCGATGCTGACGGCGACGGCTTTGGCGACGAAACCCAGGATCAGTGCCCCACGGATCCGAGCACTCACGCTGCATGTCCTGTCACGCCCGTGACGCCCGCCCCCTCCGTCAAGAAGAAGAAGTGCAAGAAACACAAGAAGAAGCACTCCGCCGAGAGCGCCAAGAAGAAGAAGTGCAGAAGAAGAAGAAGAAGTAGGCCTAGAGGCTTCCGACCTAGCGGCAGCCTGATAGGAAGTCACCTAGCCCCCAGCGCCGTCGAAGGTGGCCGCGCTGGCTGGCCGGAGTACGGAGAGGCCCCCATCGCGGGGCTTCTTGGTCCCAAGGCTCACGAAGACAGGTTGGTTTTGCCCGAACATTTGTTTGGGCCGTGTCTCAGCGGGTACACGCTGACGGAAGGAAGCGAGGGCAGCATTGCTTCGCTAAACGCGAGGCGACCTGCCATCCGGTCTGGGAGCAAATGGGCGAGCGTGACTGCGGTCACCTTGCACGGCCCAGGCGGGACATCCGAGGACAGGAAGTGAAAAGCATGGAAGCTGCAACGAAGCCCGGTGCCCTGCGCAGCGATTCGGTTCGTCGCCAGGGCCGCGTTCGCCGCCTGGCGACCGAGACCAAGCAGGCGTTCAAGACCACTGAGTTCTGGGGGATGATCGGCGTCATTGTCGCGATTCTCGTCAGCGCCGCCGTGATCAAGGGCGGCGATACCAACGGGACCGACGAGTTCATCGCCCGACAGGCATGGCTCTACGTCGCGGTCGTCGCCGGCGCCTACTTCATCGGTCGCGGTCTCGCCAAGTCCGGGTCGAGGGATCCGTACACCGCGAGCCTCGACGACAGCGATCGGAACGGTCACTAGCTCCGATCGTTTCCCGGCCGGGGTCCTACGAGACCTCGGCCGGGTTACGTCATTAGCGAAAGCGGGCGGCAAACGATGTTCGTGATCTGGAAGCGATCCGGGGAACGCACACAGGTGCGCTTCATGCCTGGCTGCCTTCTCTGGTCGATCGTCCTCTCGATTGCGTTCACCATCTTGCTGAACCTGCTGATCAGATTGTTCTAGCTCGAGCAGTAATTACTTACGTCAATAAACAGCAACGAAGGGAATCGAAATCCAATGGCCCCGCAGACCCGAACCCAACGTCAGGCAGCCGCCAAGAAGGCCGCCGCCACACGAAAGCGAAACTCCGCAAGACAGAGCAGCGGTACCGCCAAGGCGTCCGTTCGCCGCACCACAACGTCCGCCCAGAGCACCGGTCGCGCAGCCCGCACGGCCTCTAAGCAGGCAGGTCGGGCCACAGCTCGTCGCGTCTCGGCCGAGAAGACTCGCTTCGAGGCCGTCACTCGCCAGGCTGAGCGCGTCATCCTGATCCCGGTTGGGGCGACGCTCGAGGCGCGTGACCGCGTAGCCGCGATCATCCGCACCTACAGCGACAGCCGACTGGCCCGTCAGCAGCTCAATCGGTTCGAGCGACGCGGCGCAACCGTCCTGCGGCGAAAGCGCCGGGCAGTCGAGCGCCAGGCCGAGGACGTCCGAGACAGTGTTGAGAGCCGTGCGAACGGCGTTCAGTCGCGAACCAATGACCTCGTCGAACGTGTTCTGAGCCTCTCGTGAGTACGCGAAGCAGCACACCGAGAACTTCGATCATGGTGATGTCGGAGGAGAACGTGGAGATCGTGCGGCGCATTTACGGAGAGGGGTTGATCGACCGCGATCCGAAGCGCTTGGTCGACGACTTCGCGACTCCGGACATCGAGTACGTCAATCCTCCCGAGGCCGTCGACTCCGGAACACGGCGTGGCCGCACTGAAGTGTTGCTCGCCCTGCGACGAGCTCGTCAGTCGGCTGCCTCGTACCGGCATGAGCTCCACGAACTATTCGACCTTGGCGATACCGTGGTCGCCGCTGTCAGCCGCCACGCTGGCCGTCCGAGCAGTAGCGATACCCAGGAAGAGGCGCACACCTGGACCCTCCGCGACGGCAAGGTCGTTCGCTTCGAACGCGGTTCCAATCTGGGGGCAGTCCTCGAAGCCGCCGGGCCGTCTGAGTAGCTGCTTTGGAACGAGAAGCGGCCCTCCGCATGGAATGCGGGGACGGTCCCGCCCTTATCTCGTTAGCGTTAATCCGGTCACGCAGGCAAGTGCCACGGGCCGAACTCGGTCGTTGCATCCGGGTGCTCGATCCGAATCTGGCGCAGCGCCTCAGGACTTTCATCATCGGCGAACCGAAGTTCGAACACGTCGCTTCCACCGGCGAGCTGCATATCTCCGTTGGCGTCCAGGCAAAGACCTGCAATGAAGGTGCTAGCGCTGAAGTCCGCTTCTGTCCTATTCATGGCCGCTCTCCATGTCCGGTATCTCGGTCGGCCACGGAAACTCTGACGCCCCTGCCGGACCTACTAACAGCCACCATCGCACCACCCTTGGAACGGGGGGCGCGAGTTGAGGACCCCAGCGAGCCCCACTAACCGCCCGCGAGCGGCGTTGCTGAAGTCCCCGATCAACCAGCCCTTGATTGCCGGCGACTCGTAAGCCCCTCCAGGACGACCTCGATGGCGGACTTTGACTTGCGGGGCGCACTGCCCTCGCCGATCGCTTCGCTTGCGACGCGCACCTGTTCGGCCACTTTCCCCGTCCGCTCGGCGAGCATCCCGATGTTCTTGGCCGCCTCGCCGAGACCCTTCGTCGTTGCCCGCTTAGTACCGCGACTCGGCAGGTGGATGCCGGAGATCCCGTTGCTCTTCTTCCGAGTGAGGGCAAGACCCGCAGCGACTCCCGCCAGCCCCGTTCCCGTGGCGATCAGCGGAGTCTTGAGCTTTTTCGCGGCCGACGTGACGGCGTTACCGGCGGCGTTCGCGCCCTTCGTCGTTGCATCCTTGGCGGCGTCAACGGCGCCCTTCTGATCCGACGCACTCGCTTTGCGCTTGGGCGTTCTTGAGGCCTGCGAACGGCTCGCCTTGGAGCGCGGCTTGGCGGCCGTGCGGCCGTTTGCCGACTTGCGCGGGTTTGACCGACCTCCCGAACGTGCACTCGACTTGCTCTTGGTTTGTTGAGCCATATGGAGATCCTTCTCCTCTGGGGTTTCAGAAAATGGCTACCCACCTTCCAAGATGATCATCCCCCAAAATGCGAAATTCTGTGCGTTTCCGATTCCCCGACTCCACACGACCTCAGCGCCGCCGGGTTGTTCGGAATAGGCGCTTTGGACGAAAAGCAGCGCTCCCACGGAGTAGCCCGAGTCCAATGCCTGCGTCAGTCCCTCGCTAGGAGCCGCTTGAGCTCATCGTCGAGTTCTGGCTCTGGGTCGTTTAGCCGTAGCGCCCGTTCGAGGCAGACCATCGCGGTGACGGAACCCTCCGCCGCCTTTTCGAGAGCAGCTCCAGAACCTCGTCCCGGCTGAGGATTTGTCTTTCTTCAGGCATGGCTCAAGCTCCCGTGAAAATCACAGTTTTTTTCGCAGCTAGCCACCCGGCGGTCTTTTGAGCGGGCACTTCTCGTACCGCACCCTCCCCTACGCCGGGGGATACTGCGCTGACTATGTCGGAGGAAGCAGTTGATTTTTCTCGGGCCGCTTTCGAGCGGTTCAGCCAGGGTGACTTCGGTGCAGTCGCTGATCTTCCGGACGAGTTCGAGCTTGTCCTCGCGCCGGAGATGCCCGACGCGGGCACCTACCGAGGTGGGGCGGCGCGAGAGTGGATAGCCGGGTGGGTGAACTCCTTCGACCGTTTGACCCAGGAGCCGGTCGAGTTCATCGACGCGGGCGGCCACCAAGTCTTGACCGAGTTCATTCAGCGGGGTTGGACGGCGGGGAGCGACGTTCCAGTGGAGACCCGCACGTGGTCGCTGTGGACCCTCAAGGACGGCGATCTCATCCGGAATCAGTTGTTTCAGAATCGGAGTGACGCCCTCGAAGCCGCCGGTCTGTCGGAGTAGGCGATGTCGCGGGAGAACGTGGAGATCCTCCGACTTGTCTACGAGGCTGACCTCGACAGCCAGGACGTCCTGCAATACCTGGATCCGGAGGTTGAGCTCTACCCCGGCATCGACGCACCGGACCAGCACATGAGATACGTCGGCCGCGAGGGATGGAGTGAGTTCATCGCGGGTGCCACCGAGGCTTGGGAGTCGGTGACAATCGAGCCCAAGGAGATCATCGAGACGGGAGACCGAATTCTCTCCATCGATCGGTGGGTCTTTCGCGGGAGGGACGGCATCGAAATCGACCGCGAGCTTCCGACCATCTTCACCTTTCGAAACGGGCTGATCGTCCGAATCGACGGCTTCACCGACAAGGCTCAAGCCCTCGAAGCCGCCGGCGTTACGGACTAGGCGATGTCGGTGGAGAGCATCGAGGTCGTGCGCAAGGCGATCGCCTACGAGTACTACGGGGTCGGCGACCGCGCCGAAGCGGAGGCGATCTTTGATCCCCAGGTCGTGCTGAATCCGATCGACGAGGCAGCGTCGTCCGGCTTTGATGCGATGCGAGCCGACATGGAGCGGTGGGCGAGCGCCTTCGACGAACTCAAGGTGACGATCGAGGAATTCATCGACGCCGGGGATCAAGTCGTCGTGGTCGCGCATCACCAGGGGCGAGGCCGGGAAAGCGGGGTCGAGGTCGAGGTCCGCTTCTACGAGGTCTATACGTTGCGCGACGGCAAGGTCTGGCGTGTGGATGAGTACACCGAGCGTGCCGAAGCCCTCGAAGCCGCCGGACTCCCGGAGTAGGCGATGTCGGAGGAGAACGTCGGAGTTGTTCAAGCTGCCACCGATGCGTTTGCTCGCGACGGGGTTGACGGGTGGCTCGAATACTTCACGGACGATGTCGACTACCGGGCGGCTGAAGGTGCAATCGATGACCGTGGCCCGATTCATGGCAAGGACGCACTGCGCGCTTACGCGGAGGACTGGACTGAGATGTTCGATGATGTGAGATTCGAGCCAGTTGAGGTCATCGATGCGGGAGATGACACGGTTATCGCGGTCATGCGCATCAGCGGACGTCCGAAGGGGACCAGCGCCGAGACGCTGACGCTGAGCGTCGCCGGCGTCAACACGATTCGCGACGGGAAGATCGCGCGGAGCCGCGAGTACTGGACGAGAGAAGAGGCCCTCGAAGCCGCCGGGCTGTCGAAGTAGGCGATGTCGAAGGAGAACGTGGAGGTCGTGCGCTCGATCTTCGCGGCGTGGGAGCGCGGCGACTTCCGCTCCGCCGAGTGGGCGCACCCCGAGATCTCCTTCGTAGTCGCCGACGGTCCTACACCAGGAACCTGGACCGGGGTGGCGGCGATGGCGGAGGCGTGGCGCGAAGCCCTGAGCGCCTTTGAGGAGTTGCGCCCCGAGGCCTATGACTACCGGGCGCTCGACGACGAGCGGGTGCTCGTGCTCATGCACCTGATGGGGCGCGGCAAGACGAGCGGCCTGGAGGTTGGGGACATACAGATGAAGGGCGCGAACCTGTTCCATGTTCGCGATGGCAGGGTGACGAGGCTCGTCCTCTACTGGGACCGCGAGAACGCGCTTCCCGACGTCGGGCTGTCGGAGTAGGGCAGCGTTCCGGGGCCTCACGCGTCAGTTTTTTTGACGCTTGCGCTTCTTCGACCATCTTCGCCAATTATCTGCGTATGTACAGCCTGCAAGTAGCAAGGAACAGCGGCGCGACCCGTGGGAAAACTGTGGGAAAAACGAACCCCCGATAACCGGCTCTAACCGGCTCTAACCGGAAGTCGGGAAGCGCCGGAATCGGCATGGTGGTGCGGTTTCGGCGTCCCAATGCCGTTTGCCGATCACCGCGCGCCAGGGTTCGAATCCCGGTAGCGGTGCCTCCCGATTTGCAGGGATTCACCGCGTGCCGCGGCTACTTGAGCAGGGCGACGAGCACGGCTTCGACGTTGACGACGGTCAGCGCGAGGATTAACCAGGTCAGCCGCTTCCCGCCGGCCTGGGATCACGCCACCCGCGAACCCGAGCGGTTGATCGGCACGGTCGACCGCCGCTTGCTGAGGGAGAGGCGGGAAGGCTGCTCGCCGAGGCCCACCTCGACCTCGACGGGTCCGAGACAGCCCGTAGCGCTTCGAGATCTAGTGACGCCAGTGGGAAAAGAAAGGGAGCGGCCCCCGTCGTAGCCACTTGGCGTCACAAGCCACGGGCTAGGGACCGCTCCTCTGAAGAAACAACGAAATATGCGACGAGAACTACCGATGAAGTACCGGCGAAAAGCAATTGGAGCGGCCCCCTGCACTGTGAGTGCCTGCCTGCCGAAGGACCGCCCCAGCATGAATAACGGGAAGCCGTACCCGCGCCGTTACTACCGAAAAGGAAGTTGCAACTGGCTGATGCTTGGCCTACTCCGACACCCTTGCGGCTTCGAGGGCCTGCGCCTTGGTCTCATACCCCCGGCAATGGACCACTTTTCCGTTGCGAAGGTTGAACACCTGCCAAGCGTGGCTTTCGACCCGCGCGCCGGTCTCCTTGCCACGGCCCGCTTGACATACCTCGACTACGACGGAGTCCCCTGCGTCGACCATCTCTTCAGCCTGGAAGCTGAAATCGTCGAACGCTTCGGACCATTCTCGAAGGAATTCGCGGACCTCCGCCGGACCGTGTGCGGTCTGAATCTCTGGAAACGCGCCCACGTAGTCCCACTCGACGTCTTTATCGAGAATCGAGAACAGGTCCTCCGGATTCGCAGGAGCGGATTCGGGCATAGCCCGCCTCAGAATCTCGACGTTTTCCTCCGACATCGCCTACTCCGAGAGCCCGGTCATTTCGAGGGCGTTGCGGTAGGCCGGGAGGCGCTACGGGACGGAGCACTCCTCGCCGAACTTCTGGAACACAACACCGGCCTTGCTGTTGGCGGTCTCGATCCCGTGGCGTGCTGCGTCCGCCGCAGACACGAAGACGACCGGCTGGCCGTCTACCACGCAGACCCACTGGGTTCGTGCTCCAGCTCCCGCCGGAAGTGCGAGTGCAACCGTCAAGGCACCGGCCGCGATCATTCCCTTGATCAACCGCTGCATTTGGCTCCTCCTGTACTTGGACTCGACCTGATGAGTATCTCGCGGCGTAGGGGAGAGTGCCAACCCAAGATTGCTAGCTCGCCTGCCGCCGGCGATGTCGCCCGCCCCGAACCCGCCGGGCTGTTGGCGGTTGTTCGAGTAGGTAATTTTGCCCTGGCACACTCCCCTACGCCGGGGGATACTGCGTGGGCGATGCCGGAGGGGAACGTCGAGCTGGCTTACCGAGCCATTGACGCCATCAACCGACGTGACTTCGGGACCCTTCTGGCGCTGATGGACGACGACGTGGAAGTCGTCTCGCGGATCGTCGCCATAGAGGGCGGCTTGTACGGCCTCGACGGAATCCGCAGCTGGTGGGAGAACTGGTTCAAGTTCTTTCCCGACTACAGCATCGAGGTTGTCGACCTCGGTGCGCTTGGAGACCGGATCGTCGCAGCCCTGCGCGCTCTCGGCAATGGTTCCGGGGGTGACGTGCCCTTCGAGGACACGATCTGGCTTGCAAGCCGGTGGCGGCGCGGGAGATGCGTCTGGTGGCGCACCTTCTACACGCGCAACGACGCCCTCGAAGCCGCGGGCCTGCGGGAGTAGCTCCTAGGTGGGCGCGGTCGCCCACCTGGCTGGAGGAAGCGAAGCTCGACCGGATCACCCTCACCAGTGCCGCCGGGACGGCAGGGAAGCACCAAATCGGGGCGAAATCACGCGATTAAGCACCCGTTAACCGGCCGGAAAGTACGGCCAATTACGCACTGGGCGGGTTGCGGCCCAGATAGGATCGCGCTAGCTGCATGCGGCAGGAGAGGAGCTGCTGAGACGCAGGTGAGGAGCTGCTGGAACAAGGGACCGTCATAGGGACCCGAACGGAGGCTCGAGGTACGTCACCCGGCCCCTGCCTGCAGGCAGGCCGTCAGTGACCCCTGGCGAGGCGGCTGTCTCGCCGCAGGCCGCGCGCGTCCGGGGAGGGCGGGGCTTCACCCGCATCGCCGCACTCGGGGCCCTGGTCCTGATCGCCATCGCGATCATCGTCCTGCTCCTCTCGAGCGGCGGCAACTCGAATCACTACAAGCTCATCTTCCAGACGGGCGGTCAGCTGGTCAAGGGAAACCAGGTCCTGATCGGCGGCGCCCCGGTGGGCAGCGTCGACGACGTCAAGCTGATCGACAACGGCCAGGCGGAGGTCGACATCTCCGTCAACCGCCCGCTCCACGAGGGCAGCTCGGCGATCATCCGCGCGACCTCCCTCTCCGGGATCGCGAACCGCTACGTCTCCATCCAGCCGGGTCCCGACAACTCGCCGGAGCTGGCGAAGGACGCGACGATCAGCCAGGTCGACACGACCGCTCCGGTCGACATCGACCAGCTCTTCAACACGCTGCGCGGCCCGGAACGCCAGGCCCTGCGCAACATCATCCAGGGCTCCTCGACGGTCTACGCCGGCAAGGCCCCCGAGGCCAACCAGACCTACAAGTACCTGAGTCCCTCGCTGGTCGCCACCGATCGCCTGCTCTCCGAGCTCGACCGTGACGAGGGGGTTCTCACCAACTTCCTGGTCAACGGCTCCGACGTGGTCACCGCCGTGGCCCAGCGGCGCTCCGACCTCTCGGCCCTGACCCAGAACGCCAACGAGGCCCTCGGTGCCATCGCCAGCGAGAACCGCTCCTTCGACCAGGCCCTGGTGGCGCTGCCGGGCACGCTCCGCCAGGCCAACACCACCTTCCACAACCTGCGACCGGCGCTCGACGACCTGGACGTCCTCGTCAACGCGGCGAAGCCCGCGACCAAGAACCTGGCTCCCTTCCTACGCCAGCTCCACCCGCTTCTCAAGCGCGGGGTGCCGGTCTTCCGCGACCTGAACCGCGCGCTCAACCTGAAGGGCAAGCAGAACGACCTGGCTGACGCCACGGGCTACCTGCCCGCGCTCGAGCAGCGCGCCGCCGACGCCATCCCGATCACGGTGAGCTCGATGCAGGTCTCCCAGGACAACCTCGCCTTCCTCCGCCCGTACATCCCCGATCTGATGGCCGGCATCGCCCACCTCAACCAGATCGGGGGCTACTACGACGCCGACGGGCACTACGCCAGGGTCCAGCCGGCCGGTCTCGGCGTCTTCGGCCTCACCCCGAGCGGCGCGAACAACTTCACCTTCAACGCCCAGAACGCCGCCGATGTCTTCAACGACTACGGCGCCTTCGGGAGCACGAACAACAACATCCGCCGCCGCTGCCCGGGCGGCGCGACCCCGGTCGTCGCCAACAGCAATCCGTTCTCCTCGCCTTCGCCCGCCGGCGTCTTCCTCGGCCCGCCGTTCGGTGCCCCCGCGAGCCCGACCGACTGCAACTCGGCCCAGACGGTGCCCGGGCCATGAGGCGCGTCGCGCTGATAGTCGCGGGTCTCCTGGTGGCGGCGCTGCTGATCGCCCTGCCCGCGATCGGCTCTAACGGGTCGAGCGGCGATTACAAGGTCAGGGGCATCTTCGACAACGGCTCCTTCGTCGTGAACGGCGAGGAGGTCCGCGTCGCCGGAGCCACGGTGGGCACGGTCGAGTCGGTCGACGTCACGAGCAATACCGAGATCGCCAGCGACGAGGGCGGCCCCCACGCCGTGCCGGGCAAGGCGGTCGTGGTCATGAAGATCAATGACTCCGGCTTCAAGGACTTCCGCACCGACGCCAGCTGCCTGATCCGGCCGCAGTCGCTGATCGGCGAGAAGTTCATCGACTGCACGCCCACCCAGCCGCGCGCAGCGGGCACGCCGCCTCCGCCGCCGCTCCAGCAGATCCCCGACGGGCAGCCCGGCTCGGGTCAGTACCTCCTGCCGCTCGAGAACAACGGCAAGACCGTCGACCTCGATCTGATCCAGAACATCCAGCGGCTGCCCTACGCCGACCGGTTCCGCATCATCCTCAACGACCTCGGCGCCGGCCTCGCGGGCCGCGGCCAGGACCTCGGCGAGGTCATCGACCGCGCCAACCCGGCGCTTCGCCAGACCGACCGCGTGCTCGCCATCCTCGCCCAGCAGAACCAGCAGCTGGCCAGCCTGGCGAGCAACGGCGATCGGGTGCTGAAGCCCCTGGCGGACAACCGGACCCACGTCACCGGCTTCTTCCACAACGCCGCGATCTCGGGCGCAGCGACCGCCGAGCGCAGCGCCGCCCTCGAGGAGGGCCTGCGCAAGTTCCCCGAGACCCTCCGTCAGGTCCGCCTGACCTCGGCGCAGCTCAAGACGTTCGCCGACAAGGGCGTCCCACTCTTCACCGCGCTCAACCAGGGCGGCAAGGGCCTGAGCAAGGCGACCGTCAACCTGCCCAACTTCGCGCGGGAATCGATCCCCGCACTGACGACGCTCGGCGATGCGGCCCAGACGGCCGGCCCCAAGCTCGTGGCATCCGACGGCCTGCTCACCGACCTCGTGGGCACCGCGAACTCGTCGGTCCCCATCGGCCAGAACTTCTCCGCCTTCCTGGACACCTTCACGAAGACCCAGGGCTTCCAGAACCTCATGGACTTCATCTACAACTCGGTCGGCTCGACGAACGGCATCGACGCGTTCGGCCACATCGTCCGCTCGAACCTCCAGCTGACCAGCTGCGTCGAGGTCGCGGTCACCGTGCAGTCGGGCTGCGAGGCCTTCTTCCGGCCCGCCACGACGACCCCGACGACCACGAAGAAGAAGGGCAAGAAGTCCGCCCGCAAGGTGCGCGCGCATCTTCGCTCGAAGCTGCCGCTGCCGCCGGTCGACGTCCCGGACCTGAGCCAGCTGCTGCCGCCGGCCAGCCCCGATCAGGGCGATCAGTCCGACGAGTCGGGCTTCGGGGCGGACTCTGGGACGACGACGACCACCCCGACCCCGACCACGCCCACCCCTGACCCGGGCACGGGTGGACAGCAGACGCCGGGCCAGCAGGCCACCTCCATGCGGGGCGCCACGATGTTCCTCAACTTCCTCCTGGGAGGCGGGGCATGAGGGGCGGCCGCGTGGGCAGCCTCGCAGCCAGCCCGACCCTGGTCGGCGCCGTCACCGTGCTCGTCGTGGTCGTCGCGGTCTTCCTCGCCTACCAGGCGAACAACGGGCTGCCCTTCGTCCCGACGTACCACCTCTCGGCGCAGCTGCCGGACGCCGCGAGCATGGTCCCGGGCAACGACGTCCGGATCGGCGGCCAGCGGGTCGGCCAGATCACCTCCATCACGCCCGAGAACGTCACCGACGCCCCCTGTCCGAACGACCCGACCCGCCGCTGCACAGGCCAGGTGGCGAAGATCGACATGAACCTCAACCAGGACCTCCAGGAGCTCCCCCAGGACTCGACGATCGTCGTCCGCGCCAAGTCGGCGCTCGGGCTCAAGTACCTGCAGATCAACCGCGGCGACTCGAGCCAGGGCTTCGCGCCGGGCGCGACGATGCCGCTGACAGCGGCCCGGCCCGAGCCGGTCGAGATCGACCAGGTCTTCAATATGTTCGACACCCCGACCCGGACCGCGATCCAGTCGAACCTGCTCGAGTTCGGCAACGCGCTCGCGGGCCGCGGCGTGGACCTGAACGCGGCGATCGGCCAGTTCAAGCCGCTGGTCGAGCAGCTGACGCCGGTGATGCGGAACATCGCCGACCCGAACACCGGCCTGGCGAACTTCGTCTCGGCCCTGTCTGCCACAGCGGCCGAGGTGGCGCCGGTCGCCGAGATCCAGGGCCAGCTCTTCGCCGACCTCGACACGACCTTCGGGGCCTTGGCCCGCGTCTCGCGTCCGTTCATCCAGGAGTCGATCTCGCGGTCGCCCGCCGCGGAGGACGCGACGATCACCGACACGCCGGTGATTCGCCCCTTCCTCGCCAACACCGGGAAGCTCTTCGTCGAGCTGACCCCCGGCTTCCAGGCGATCGCGCCTCAGGCCAAGACCCTCGCCGCGGCCACCGTCGAGGGCGTCAAGGCCCTCCCGCTCGCCCCGGCCCTGAACGCCCAGCTCGACCCGACCGCCCAGGCACTCCTCGACCTCTCCAACAACGCCGACGCCAGGCAGGGAATCACCGCACTCACCGACTTCAACAACACCCTCGGGCCGCCCCTCCGCTTCATCACCCCCGCCCAGGCGATCTGCAACTACGGCAGCCTGCTCTTCCGGAACACCGCCAGCTGGCTGAGCTCGGGCAACGGCATCGGCACCAGCCAGCGGGCCATCGTGCTGCAGCCCCCGCTTGGGCCCAACAGCGAGGTGGGCCCGAGCTCCGCGGCCGCGAACGGCGGCGGCCAGCCCTCCAACTTCCTCCACTACAACCCGTACCCGAACACCGCGGCGCCCGGCCAGGAGCATGAGTGCGAGGCGGGCAACGAGCCCTACATCGCCGGCCAGCAGGTGATCGGAAACGTCCCCGGGAACCAGGGGATCCGCACCGAGGGCCAGATCCTCGAGCAGGTCCAGAAGAAGTCCAAGAAGAAGGGGAAGAAGTGACGCCCCCCGCGCCACGAGTGCCCCAGAAGAAGGACTACGACGAGCGGATCTACCGCAAGGGCCATCCGCCGCACCGGATGCGAAACGCCCTGATCCTGATCGTCCTGGTGATCATCGGGACCTACCTGGCCTGGACCAAGGCGATCCCCTTCAAGTCGCACTACGAGCTCCACGCGGTCTTCCAGAACGCGGCCAACATCCGCAAGGACTCCCCGGTCCGGATCGCGGGCGTGAACGTCGGCAAGGTCGAGAGCGTGAAGAGCGTCTGCGCGACCGGCCAGACCGACAGCTGCGCCAGCAACTACTCCGAGGTCACATTCACGGTCGACACCAACGGTCAGCCCGTGCACTCGGACGCACAGATCGAGATCCGTCCGCGCATCTTCCTGGAGGGCAACTTCTTCATCGACATGCGCCCGGGCAGCCCCAGCGCCCATGCCCTCTCGAGCGGCGACACCATCCCGGTCACCCAGACCTCCACCGCGGTCCAACTGGACCAGGTCCTCACCACGCTCCAGGCTCCGGACCGGGCCAATCTCCAGAAGCTGCTCGAGGGATACGGCCAGGCCCTCAATCACAAGCCGAGCGCCGCCGACGACGCCACCCAGGACCCGGAGGTCCAGGGCCTGACCGCCGCGCAGGCGATCAACAAGTCCTTCACCTACGGCGCCACCGGTGCTCGGGACTCGGCGATCGTCAACGAGGCGCTCCAGGGAACCTCGCCTCACGACCTCTCGAACCTGCTCTCCGGGCAGGCCCGTGCGTTCGGCGCGCTCGTCGGCCATGAGTCCCAGCTCCAGGGTTTCGTCACCAACTTCAACACGGTGACCGGAGCGCTCGCCGCCGAGTCGGCAAACCTCCAGCGCACGATCCAGCAGCTCGGCCCGACCCTCCGTGCCGCCGAGCCCTCGCTGCGCCACACCAACGCGACGCTGCCCCTACTCCGGGCCAACGCGCTCGCGCTGGCAAAGGGGATCCCGGAGCTGCCCGCGACGATCGCGGCCTCGCAGCCGTGGATCAGCCAGACGACGGCGCTGCTCGGCAAGGACGAGCTCGGCTTCATCGCGGGCCAGCTCCGCCTCACCGGCCCCGGCGCCGGCAAGTCCACGGCCGACGGGCGCGGGCTCTTCACCCAGATCGGCCTGCTGGGCGGCTGCGTCAACAATGTCCTGGAGCCCACGGGCAACGTCGTGCTGAGCGACTCCGGTCCCGGCTACAACTTCGACACCGGGGTCCCGAACTTCAAGGAGTTCGGCTACGCGACCACCGGTCTCTCAGGCGAGAGCGGCACCTTCGACGGCAACGGACCATCGCTGCGCTTCTTCTCGGCCGGCGGACCGACCCCGGTCGGCGGCCCGGTTCCGAACCTGCGCTCGCCGGTGCCGGGCGCGGTCAGCACCAGGGGCAACGCGCTCTGGGGCGGCAGCACCACCCCGCCGATCGGGACGCGCCCCGGCCTCGGCGCCCATCCGCCGTTCCGGACCGACGTCGCCTGCCAGAGCCAACCGGTTCCCGACCTGAATGGACCCCTCGCGGACCAAGGTCCGCCCGACCCCGCCACGTTCCCATGAGCCGCGCGCTGAGAACACATCTTCGTGACGTCGTGGCGGTCATCGCCCTGCTCGCCGCCGCGATCTTCGCCACGACGGTGATCCTGATCAACCAGCGGACCAGCCTGCCGTCCTGGGTCCCGCTGATCGGCACCGACCGGTTCGCGCTCGAGGCCGAGTTCTCGACCGCCCAGGCCGTGACGCCGGGACAGGGTCAGTCCGTCGACATCGCCGGGATCAAGGTGGGCGAGGTCACGGGCGTGAGGCTCGAGGACGGCCACGCCGTGGTCTCGATGGAGGTGGACAACAAGTACTCGCCCCTGATCCACGAGGACTCCTCGCTCCTGCTCCGGCCGAAGACCGGCCTGAAGGACATGGTCGTCGAGGTGGACCCCGGCACCCAGGCGAGCCCTCAGGTGAAGGAGGGATCGACGATCCCGCTCGCCTCGACCCAGCCGCAGGTCAACCCCGACGAGTTCCTCGCCTCGCTCGACGCCGATACCCAGTCGTTCCTGAAGCTGCTGCTCGCGAACGGCGCCGAGGCCCTCGACCCCGAGAAGGGCCGTGGCGTGAGGCTCTCCAACGCACTCCGGCGCCTGGACCCCTTCGCGCGCGACATCGCGCGGATCAGCGGCGCGCTGGCCAAGCGCCGCGAGAACATCGCCAGCTCGATCCACAACTTCCAGCTCCTGTCGACCGAGCTCGGCAACAAGGACCAGGACCTGGCGAACTTCGTTGACTCCTCCGACGCCGCGCTCGCCTCCTTCGCCCGCGAGCAGGCCTCGATTCGCGGCGCCGTCAGGGAGCTGCCGGGCACGCTCAAGGTGACGAGAGGCGCGTTGAAGAGCTCGAACGCGCTCGCCCTGCAGTCCGGGCCGGCCCTGAAGAAGGCCCTGCCGGGATCCAAGGCCACCGGCGCGGCCCTGCGCGCGCTGCGCCCACTCTTCCAGCAGACGGCCGGTCCGATCGAGAACCAGATCCGGCCCTTCACCACGCAGGTGGCGAGCCCGGTGACCCATCTGGCGCAGATCTCGCAGGGGCTCGGGACGGCGACGCCGGGCCTGAAGACCGGCTTCACCGACCTCAACCTCGGCCTCAACGCCCTGGCCTACAACCCGCCCGGCGGAGATGAGGGCTTCCTCTTCTACGTCCCCTGGCTCAACCACAACCTGAACGCGACCTACCTGCTGCAGGACGCCTACGGGCCGATCCGCCGCGGCCAGCTCCTGGTCAGCTGCTCGACGGCCTTCACCGCCGACGGCACCCTCCTCGCCGAGCCGTATCTGCGGCTGCTCTACCAGCTCACCGGCGCACCGCGCGCCAAGAACATCCCGGATTGCCAATGAGGACGCGCGGACCGACAATCGGGCAGATCGGAGTGGCGGTCGCCTTCGCCTTCTCCTGCTTCGGGCTGCTGCTCTTCCTCTGGACGACCTTCGGCGGGCCGGTCCCGCTGAAGCCCGAGGGCTATCGCGTCAAGGTCCCATTCGACGAGGCGACCCAGCTCGCGGTCGAGGCCGACGTGCGGATCTCGAACGTGAGCGTCGGCAAGGTGAAGTCGATCGACCTCGCGAATTCCGGCCCCAACCGCGATCTGGCGGTCGCCACGATCGAGATCGACAGCCGCTATGCGCCGATCCCCGACGACACCCGGGCGATGCTGCGGCAGAAGACGCTGCTCGGCGAGACCTACGTCGAGCTCACCCAGGGGGACCGCAACGCGCCGAAGCTGCCGGAGGACGGCACCCTGCCCAGGGCGCAGGTGGAGCCATCGGTCCAGCTGGACGAGATCTTCCGCACCTTCGACCCCAGAACAAGGGCGGCGTTCGAGACCTGGATGCAGCAACTCGCCATCGCCAGCGCCGGCCGCGGCGCGGACCTCTCGGCCGCGATCGCGAACCTCGAGCCCTTCGCCGAGGACGCCAACCGGGTACTGAGGGTCCTCGACACCCAGCAGGGCGCCGTCCAGCAGTTCATCCGCAACACCGGCGAGGTCTTCGGCGCCCTCAGCGAGCGCCAGGGACAGCTGCAGGGCCTGATCCGGAACTCCGGCATCGTCTTCCACACGACCGCGGTCCGCAATCGCGACCTCGAGGCGACCTTCCGGGCGCTGCCGACATTCCTGGACGAGTCCCGCCTGACGCTCGACCGCCTGAAGAGCTTCTCCACCAACGCGAACCCGCTGATCACCCAGCTGCACCCGTCGGCGAGGGCGCTGAGTGCCGATCTGAAGCCGATCGCCAAGGTCGCGCCGGACTTCAAGGGCTTCTTCATCGGGCTGCGCAAGACGGCGAAGCGTGCGCCAACCGGCCTGCCGGCCCTGCAGCGCCTGCTGACCACGACCCTGCCGCCCCTGCTCGACCAGCTCGTCCCGTTCACTCAACAGCTCACCCCGATCGTGGCCGGGATCGGCCGGTATCAGAGCGATGTGACGGGGCTTCTCGGCAACGTCACGGCCGTCACCAACGCCCAGACGAGCACCGAGGCCGGCAATCTCTCCCACTACATCCGCAGCTCGGCGCCCCTCTACCCGGAGAACCTGGCCATGTTCGGGCCCAACGCGGCCAGCGAGCACCGGCTCGCGTATTCGCGCTCGAATCCCTACCCGGCGGCCAACAGCGCGCTCAACGTCGCAAACGGCCTGCTCAGCTTCGACACGCGGCCCTGCAGCAGCCCGCCGGGTCTGACGGCCGGCCTCGGGCCCGACAGCGACTACGTCGGACATCCGGAGTGGGACAACCGGGCGACCTTCGACACCCCCCAGGAGCTCCTGAACGAGCTGAAGTCCACCGCCTTCCGCGACCAGACGAACACCTCGTCACTGCCGGCGGTGGCCTGCAACAAGCAGCCGGCCCAGCCGTCGCTCGGCCGGATTCCGGAGCTGACCGACTACACGCACATCTACGCGAACCCGTAGGCGTCACGGAATCCGATGTCCCCAATATTTGGGTAGTCGGATTTCAGGGGACAAAGCCGCACAACTAGGCCGATTTTGCTGTGTTAGGTTCAGCGAAGAGGCAAATTCAAGGGCTGGCGGGCCGACGTCTTTGGGGTGCCGTCAGGGAATTGCCAAACGGAAAAGGAGTGGTATGCGTAACCGCAAGTATCTGATCGGCGCCCTGGTGGGCGTGATCGGGGCACTGGCTTTCTCGGGCGTCGCCTCCGCGGCACCGACCGGCCAGACGCTGCAGACGACGCTGGCACCGGCCAAGCAGGACAAGAAGACTTCGGTGGCGTCTCTCTGCACAACATCATCAGCACCACGATCGACAACCCGGCGACCACACAGTCGCCGAAGACGACCGTGTTCACGATCGATCCGAACGTGAAGTACGTCAGCGGCAACATCCCGGCCTGTCCGCTGAGCGCGATTCAGGGCAAGTTCACCGCCCAGGCGCAGGCCGCCTGCCCGCAGAGCATCACCGGGCAGGGCAGCGTTGAGGTCAACAACGGAGCGATCAAGGGCAACGTCACGTTCTTCACCGGCGGTCCCAACACGATCTACGTGCAGACCGACATCGGTCCCGGAGCGACGTCACTGACGATCATCGGGACGATCACCGGCAAGACCCTGACGTTCTCGAACATCCCGAACACGCCAGGCCTCGTCCTGACGAAGTTCGACACCACGTTCAACAAGCGCAAGTCGGGCAAGAAGTCGTTCTACGTCATGGCCCGTTGCAAGAAGGGGAAGTGGAAGACCAGCGAGACGACCACTTTCTACAGCGGCGAGCAGTTCACCGCGTCTTCGAGCATGAAGTGCAAGGCGAAGAAGTCCAAGAAGAAGTAGTAGGACTTCTTTCCAGTTGAAGTTGTGAGAGGGGCGGCCTCCGGGCCGCCCCTTTCTTTTGCCCTGGATCCGGATCGCCCGGGCGATGTACGATCCGCCACGTTCACAAGGGCCGGTGGTCAAGGGAAGTCCGGTGAGAAGCCGGCGCGGTCCCGCCACTGTGACCGGGTGATGAGGCTGAGGCAATGCCACTGGGGAGTCATCGACTCCGTGGGAAGGCGCCTCCGTCGAGCCCGGAAGCCAGGAGACCTGTCCCCGGCCAGCCAATATGACCCTCGAGGAAGGGGTGGCTTCAATGAGAATCACTGTCTCGACCGCGGCCCTGGTGTCGCTGATCGGCCTTGCGTCGCTTGGAGCGACGAGCGCTGGGGCCAGCGTTCCCGTCGACATCCACGTCGTCACCGACACGGGTGCGCAGCTCGGAAACCTCCGGCAGTACGCGCCCTCGGCGGCGACGGTGAAGACCTACGCCGGCGACGACTGCATCGACCCGACCCCGCCGCCAAAGCAGAGCAGCGGGCAGACCTACACGCAGTCGGCGCCGAACATGCTGAGCGCCGCTGGAGGAGGCCGCCGACGCGACGCCGTCCATGCAGCCGTTTCGGATCTCGGACGCGGACTTCGCCTCATTCGGCGCGCTGACGATCTGCAGCGTCGGGGCGCCGACGCCCCCGGGCTTCTGGTTCCTGAAGACCGACCATGTGGCCAACTCCACCGGAGCGGATCAGACGTTCATCAAGCCCGGTGACCAGCTGGTCTTCTACCGGACACCGTCGGACTTCACGGCCGACGAGGAGCTGGCGCTCGATGCGCCCGCGCGCACCACGCCGGGCTCACCGATCGCGGTGCAGGTCCGCTCCTATGCGGGCGACGGCGCCGCCTCGCCCGGCGCGGGAGCGACGGTCAGCGGCGGCGACACGCCGGTCTCCGTCGACGCGGCCGGCAACGCCACCGTCACCTTCGCCACGGAGGGGGTTCACACCCTGGTCGCGAGCAAGGACTACAACGACATCCCAAGCCAGGCCCTGACCGTCTGCGTGGCTCGCGACCTCGATCACTGTCCGCCGGTCCGCGGGCTGCAGATCGTGGGGAGTCACGAGCCCGACCTGATCGACGGCACGCCCGGCGCCGACCAGATCAAGGCGCGCGGGGGCCGGGACAAGGTCCGAGCCCTCGCCGGAGATGACCGCATCGACGTGCGCGGTGGCGGCAAGGACCGCGTCAACTGCGGCGCCGGCGACGACCGGGTGAAGATGGGCAAGGGCGACAAGGCCGGCAAGAGCTGCGAGCACCGCAGCCGCTCGGCCAAGAGGCACAAGGGCGGGAAGCACAAGGGGAAGAGCAGGAAGTGAGCCGATTCCGCAGCCTCGCGACCGCCCTGGCGCTCTGCGCCACGGCGGTCGCCGGTTGTGGGCTCGGTCCCGGTAAGGACCAGGGCGACGTCCAGCTGACCGTGACGCGGGACTACGGCAGCGAGGTCATGCTGCAGAAGAGCGACTCGATCCACGAGTCCGACACCGTGCTCCGGGTGCTCGACCGCAACGCCGACATCACCACCCGCTTCGGGGGCGGCTTCATCCAGTCGATCGACGGGCTGGCCGGAACCCAGAGCGGCGGCCGCAGCAGCGACTGGTTCTTCTACGTCAACGGAATCGAGTCGCCGATCGGCTCCGCCGAGTACGACCTCTCGGGTGGCGACCGGATCTGGTGGGACTACCGGGACTGGACGGCGGCGATGCGGGTGCCGGCGGTCGTCGGATCCTGGCCGGAGCCGTTCGTGCACGGGTTCCAGGGCAAGCGCTACGCCGTGGACATCGTCTGCGATGGATCGACCAAGCCCTGCAATCGCGTCGCCGGCGGCGCTTCGTTCCGCCGGTGTGGGCGTCACCGGGGGAGGCGGGGCCGCGGAGAAGATCGAGGTCTTCGTCGGGACCTGGAGCAGCGTCGGCCGCGAGGGTACGCCGCACCTTCTCACCCAGACACCGGATCGCAGCGGCGTCTTCGCCCGCTTCGTCGATAGCGCTTCGAGACCGTTCCTCGAGGTGCTGAACCATCAGGGCCAGCCCGCCGGAAGCATCGGCAAGGGCGGCGGACTGGTCGCAGCCCTGCGCCCGGGGGACGGGCCCCCGACCTGGGTGGTGACCGGCACGGATGAGAAGGGAGTGGCCGCCGCCGCCGGCCAGCTCGGGGCCGGCCTGCGGAACCACTACGCGGTCGCCGTCCAGCCGGGTGCCGGGCCGATCGGGGTGCCGGTCCCGTGAAACCTGCCTTCGCCTACGCGCCGGGGCGCAGCCCGCTGCACCGTGCGACGCCTGGGGCCGCGGTCGCCTACCTGGGCGCTCTGGCGATCGTCGGATTCATCTACTCGAGCCCGCTCGTGCTGGTTGCCGCCTGCGTCGCGACCGCGCTCGCGGGCTATGCCGCGGGCGCGGGCCGCGCGGTGCGGGCCTCGCTGCGCCTGGCGCTGCCGCTGCTCTTCTTCATGGTCCTCGTCAACGTGCTGGTCAGCCACCGGGGCGAGACCGTCCTGGTGCGCGGCTGGGAGATGCCGGTGCTCGGCAACACGGACATCACGCTCGAGTCCCTGGCGGCGGGGGCGATCATCGGGCTGCGGGTCGTGACGATCGTCCTCGTCTTCGCCGTCTACTCCGCCTGCGTGGATCCCGACCGGGTCCTGCGCGCGCTGCGGCCACTCGCCCGGCGCTCGGCGATGACGGCGGGGCTCGTCACGCGGATGGTCCCGCTGGCCGCGGCCGACGGCGCCCGGCTGCGGGAGGCCGCGGCCCTGCGCGGCCCCGCGGCCGAGCAGGTGGGCCGGGCTGCGCTGGCGCGCCGCCTGGTCGAGGGCTCGCTGGACCGCGCCGTCGACGTGGCCGCCACCCTGGAGCTCCGCGGTCATTCACTGGGCGTCCGCCCGCGAATGCGTCGCCAGCCTTCGCGGGACGACGGGGTGCTCTATGCCACGGGAGCCGCGATCGCGCTGGCTGCGGTGGCCGCCCGGATCGTGGGGGCGGGCGCCTTCGAGACCTATCCGCGGATCGAGATGGGAATCGGGGCGGTCACGCTCGCCCTCTCCGTCGCGTTGCCGCTCCTGGCCGCGGTCCCGTTCGCGCTGGCGAGGTGGCGTTCCCGTGGCTGACGCCGCACTCCGCAGCAGCGGACTCACCTACCGCTATCCGGACGCCGTGTCCGACGCACTGCGGGACGTCGACCTGCGCGTCGAGCCCGGCGAGTTCGTCGTGATCGCCGGCCGCTCGGGTTCCGGCAAGTCGACGCTGCTGCGTGCGGCCTGCGGGCTCGTCCCGCATTTCCACGGCGGGCGCGTGGAGGGCGAGCTCGAGGTCGCCGGACTCGACGCCGGATCGCACGGCCCGGCCGAGCTCGCCGAGGTCGTCGGGCTGGTCGCACAGGAGCCGGAGACCCAGGTCGTCAGCACCACGGTCCGGGCCGAGATCGAGCTGCCCCTGGAGCTCCGCGGCGTCGCGCCGGCGGCGCGAGCGCGCGCCGTCGAGGAGGTGTCGCTCGCCCTGGCCATCGACGCCCTGCTGGAGCGGACCACCGACACCCTCTCCGGCGGTGAACTTCAGCGCGTCGCACTCGCGGCGGCGCTCGCCACGCGGCCGCGCCTCGTGCTGCTCGACGAGCCCACCTCGCAGCTCGACCCGGTGGCCGGCGATGAGCTGATCTCCCTGCTGCGCAGGCTGAACGAGGAGTGGGGGGTGGCCGTGCTGCTCGGGGAGCACCGGCTCGAGCGCTGCCTGGCGGCGGCGGACCGCGTGATCGCCCTCGAGGCGGGCGCAATCTCCTTCGACGGCGCTCCCAATGACTTTCTCGAATGGGCCCTGATCGCCGATCCGGTCCTCACCACACCGGGGGCGCGGCTCCTGCGGGAGGCGGGCCTACCGGCCCCTGCCAGCGTCCGAGAGGCCCGGCGGACCCTCCAGGCGGCGAGCCTCACGCCGGTCGTCTCGGAACCCCCCTCGGAGAGCGTCGTCCGGGACGGTCGCCGGAGGAGGACCCAGGCCGCTCTTGCGTTCCGTGACGTGTGGGTGGAGCTGGGCGAGGGCGAGGAGCGGACCGAGGCCGTGCGGGGCCTGGACCTCCGGGTCGAGCCCGGCGAGCGGGTCGCACTGATGGGCCGAAACGGCGCCGGCAAGAGCACCGCTGCTGCGGGCGGCGGCCGGGCTGGTCGAGCCGCAGCGAGGCCGGATCGACGCGCCGAGGGGCGTCGCTCTGCTGCCGCAGCGCCCGGGCGATCTGTTCGTTCACGAGAGGGTCGGCGACGAGGTTCGCGGCGACGCGGGCGCGGCATCGCTTCGACGCTTCGGGCTCGAGCAGCTGATCGAGGCTGATCCGCGGGATCTCTCCGGCGGCGAGCGCCAGCGGCTGGCATTGGCCATCGTGGTGGCCGGCCGGGAGCCGGAGGGCGGCGAGCTGCCCGGCGCGCTGCTGCTGGACGAGCCGACGCGCGGCATGGACCGCGCTCGGAAGGGCGATCTGGCGGAGCTGGCACTCGCGGCCGCCGAGCGCGGCAGCGCGGTCGTGATCGCGACCCACGACGTGGAGTTCGCCGCGACGTTCGCCGACCGCGTCGTGCTGCTGGGCCGCGGCGACGTCGCCGCGGACGGGTCGGCCGAGGAGCTGCTCTCGGGGGGCTGGTACTTCTCGAGCGAGGTCGCCCGGATCCTCGACGGGGGCGCGATCACCGTCGAGGCGGGGACGGCCGTCCTCCGGGAGGCGACGGGCGTCCGGACCGAGGAGCGGGCGCGATGACGTGGCAGGTCGCAGCGATGGTCACGCTCGGTCTGACCCTGCTCGGCGGGTTCGCCTGGTACGAGCGGTCGCGCCCGCCGTCGCAGATCGTCGCCCTGGTGGCGGCGCTTGCGGCGATCTCGGTCGCCGGCCGGGTGGCGTTCTCGCCGATCCCGAACGTCGTCCCGACCACGGACATCACGCTGATCGCGGGCTTCGCCCTCGGCGGGGCGCCCGGCTTCGCGGTGGGCGCCCTCTCGGGGCTCGTCTCGAACTTCTGGCTCGGCCAGGGGCCGTGGACCCCCTGGCAGATGGCGGGCTGGGGCATGACCGGCCTGCTGGGCGCCGGGCTCGCCACCCTGACCCGGCGTCACGTCAGCCGCTTCGGGCTCGCGGCAGTCTGCGCATTCGCCGGCTTCGCCTACGGGGCCCTCCTGGACTTCTCGCTGATGGTCACCTACGGCGGCGAGCAGTCCCTGGACCGCTACCTGGCGATCTCGGCGAGGGGGGTGCCGTTCAACATTGCCCACGCCGCCGGCAACGCTGCGCTGGCGCTGGTCGCGGGACCGGCGATGGTGCGGATGCTGCTCCGCTACCGACGCCGCTTCGAGTTCGCCTGGAAGCGGGCGCCGGTCGTGGCCGGCACCGGGGGTGCCGCCGCGGGGATCGTCTGCCTGATCGTCGCCCTGTTGATCGCCGGCACCGTGGCCCTGCCCGGCCAGCGCGCGGACGCGGCGGGTGGCGGGGCGGGCGCCGGCGCGGCCTGGCTGCGCACGGCCCAGAACGACGACGGCGGCTTCGGCTTCACCCCGGGCGTGGACTCCAGCGCGGCGATGACCGGCTGGGCGGTGCTCGGCCTGGAGGCGGCGGGAATCAACCCGCTCGACCTCGATCACGGCGACGCGACGCCGATCTCGTATCTGGCGGGGAACATCGGTGAGATCACCACCACCGGCGACATCGAGCGCACCATCCTCGTCCTGCGCGGTGCCGGCCTCGACCCACGGCACTTCCGGGGCCACGACCTGGTGAGCGGCCTCCTGGCGAGGCGCGGCAAGGACGGCTCCTGGGGCGGGCAGGTGAACCAGACCGCGTTCGGGATCTTCGCCCTGCAGGCCGCCGGCAGCGACCAGGGGCAATGGGCGATCGGCGGGGTGGCTGCGGGCGCACCAGAACTCGGACGGCGGCTGGGGATTCTCCGCCGGTGCGAGCAGCGACGCGGACACCACCGGCGCGGTGCTGCAGGGCCTGGCCGCGTCCGGCAGCACCGCCGGAATCAGGAGAGGGATCTCGTACCTGCGCGGCGCCCAGCGACCCGGCGGCGGGTTCCCGCTGAACGGCGGGGTGATCAACGCGCAGTCCACCGCCTACGCGGTCCAGGGCCTGGTCGCGGCGGGCGTCGCCCCCTCGGCGGTCCGCAGGGGCGGTCGCTCCCCGCTCGACTACCTCGGCTCCGTCCAGGCCGCCGATGGCCACTACCGCTACTCGGCATCGAGCGACCAGACGCCGGTCTGGGTCACCGCCCAGGCTCTGCTGGCGGCCAACGGCGCCGCCTTCCCGCTGAGCCCGGTGCCGAGACGAGCCGTGAGCGCGCCCGCCCCGGTCTCGAGCGCGACCCAGGGCAAGGCAGAGGCCGGCTCCGGGGGTCAGGCCTCGAAGCAGGCAGGGAAGAAGGGCGCCCCGGCGAGCCCGGCGGTCCAGCCGTCGGGCGAGGCCGCCCCGCTGCCGCTGACCCCCGCCTCCGCAGGCGGCGACGACGGGAGCGGGGGAGGGATTCCGACCTGGCTGATCGTGCTCGCCGCCGCGGCGGCGGCGGCCGCCGCGGTCTGGGGTGGCTGGGTCCTCTACCGGCGGCGGCTGCCGGACCGCCCCGGGAAGCCAACCCCCCAATAGCTAGCCTCCCCTCGATGGAAGTCGAGGAGGCGATCCGCACCAGGCGGACCCACAAGGCCTACCGGCCCGAGCCGGTCGACCGCGGGCAGCTCGAGGAGATCCTCGAGCTCGCGCGCTGGGCCCCCAACCACAACCTGACCAACCCCTGGCGCTTCCGGGTGATCGGGCCGAGGGCCCTGGAACGGCTCAAGGAGGCCGCCGGCCCCGAGTCGGCCTCCAAGCTCGATCGCGCCCCCACCCTGGTGGTCTGCTCGTGCGCGCTCACCGGCGATCCGATCCAGGACGAGGAGGACCTGCACGCCACCGCCTGCGCCGCCTACATCGTGCTGCTGGCCGCCCACGGCCGCGGGCTCGCCACCTACTGGCGCACTCCCGAGGTCCTGCGCACCCCCGACGGACGCGCCGCGGTCGGGATCCCGGAGGACGAGCGGTTCGTCGGTCTGCTCCACCTCGGCACGCCGGTGCAGGAGCAGCGCCCGCCCGAGCGCCTCCCCGCCGACCAGGTCATCGAGTTCCTGGAGTGACCCCATGATCTCGCGCAACGACGCGCTCCAGGCCCTCCAGGAGCACGCCTTCGACGTGGTCGTGATCGGTGGCGGCATCACCGGCGCGGGCGTTGCGCTCGACGCCGCCTCGCGCGGCTACTCGGTGGCGCTGCTCGAGCGCGACGACTTCGGCCGGGGAACGTCGAGCCGCTCCTCGAAGATGGTGCACGGCGGCCTGCGCTACCTGCAGAACTTCGACCTGGGGCTGGTCCGCGAGGCCCTGCTCGAGCGCCAGCTGCTGGTCCAGCTCGCTCCGCACCTCGTCTACCCGACCCCGTTCCTGGTGCCGGCGCTGGGCGAGAGCCGCCGCGACCGGCGCATCGGGATCGGACTCAACATGTACGACGTGATGGCGACCTCGCGCATCGGGCGCGGGCGCAGCCAGCGAACCGAGCACTCCGGGGAGGCGGACTACTGGTCCCCCGACCGCCACCGCACCATCTCGGGCGAGGAGGCGGCCGAGCTGATTCCGGCGCTGGCGCCGATGGAGCCGAGCTCCGCGTATCTCTTCTACGACTGCCAGACCGACGATGTGCGCCTCGTGCTGACGGTCCTGGGCGAGGCGGAGCGCTTCGGCGCGGTGGTGCTGAACGGCGCGGACGTGGTCGAGGTGCTCGATGACGAAGGACGAGCATCGGGCGTCGCCTTCCGCGAGGCGCAGTCCGGCCAGCGGATCGAGCTGGGCGCGGACAACATCGTCAACGCAACCGGAGTCTGGGCGGACCGGATTCGGCCGGACGAGCTCCTCACCGAGGAGGAGATCCCGAGGATCCGCCCGAGCCGGGGGACCCACATCACCCTGTCGACCGAACAGCTCGACATCGGCACCGCGGCCTGCATCGTCCCCGCGGGCGGGGACCGGACGATCTTCGCCCTGCCCTGGTACGGGCGGGTGCTGGTCGGGACCACCGACAACGACTTCGACGGCGACATCGACCGCGTGCCCCCCAGTGGCGACGACGTCGAGTACCTGCTCGGGGCGCTGAATGACTACTTCGGCACCGATCTCGGACCCGGACGACCTGACGGGCGCCTACGCGGGGGTCCGCCCCCTGATCGCCAGCGGCGACCCGAAGAAGTCGGTCGACATCTCGCGCAAGGCCGAGCTCTATGAGACCTCGTCGGGGATGCTCACGATCACGGGCGGCAAGCTGACCACCTTCCGCCGCATGGCGGCTCAGGTCGTGGACCGGATCACGGAACGGGACGGCAGGACGGCCGAGTGCCGCACCGACGACATCCCGCTCGGGATGCCCGCCCGGCCCGAGGACCTCGAGACCGGCGTCGCCCTTCCCGACGGGGCGAGGGATCAGCTCGCCTTCCGCTACGGCCACGCGGCCCGCGCCGTGCTGGACCTCTGCGAGGAACGCACCGAGCTGGCGGCGCCGATCGTCCCCGGCCACCCGGATCTGCTCGCCGAGGTCGTCATCGCCGCCCGCGTCGAGCAGGCGCGCTCGGTGGCTGACGTCCTGCTGCGGCGCACGCGGCTTGGGCTGGTGGCCGCGCGTGAGCTGCACGATGGCGACGCCGCGCAGAACGTCGCCGGCCTGCTGGGCGAGGAACTCGGCTGGAGCCGATCGCGGATCAAGGCCGAGCGCGAGGAGTGGGACACGGTGGCCGAGGCGGAGGGACTCGACCCGGCCGGCACCCCGGCGCAATAGCCGGGCCTCGCTGACTAGCATGCGGCGGTCGATGGCCCTGCGGGACCAACACCTGGCAGATCTCCACCAGCGCGCGCGCGAGCTCGGCGTTCCGCGCTACCGGATGCTGCGCCGCGACGAGCTGATCGAGGCGATCGAGGAGCGCGAGGGGACGACCGATGGCGCGGGTCGCGAGGAGGCGGTCGACGCGGGTCTCGAGCGGCCTCGCCGCGAGCCGGAGAAGACCCGTGAGGAGCCCGAGGAGACCGGTGAGGAAACGGAGGACACCCCCGAGAGAGGAGGCCGAAACCGAGCCGATCACCGGGGTCCTCGACCGGATGCCGCAGGGCTACGGCTTCCTGCGGCTGACCGGCCTGCACGAGGCGGAGGGCGACGTCTACGTCTCGGCCTCGCAGATTCGCCGCTGCGAGCTGCGCCCGGGCGACGAGGTGGCCGGCCCGGCGCGGGCACCTCGCCGCGGCGAGCGCCACCGCGCGCTGGTCCGGATCGAGTCGGTGAACGGCCAGAGCCCAGATGAGGAGCGGCGGCACTTCGAGGACCTGACACCGGTGCCCCCGCATCGCCGGATGTTCGCGCCGGACGCCGAGCTCGATCCCGTGGTCCGGGCGGTCGACCTGCTCGGCCCGCTCGGCTTCGGGCAGCGTGTGCTCGTCCTCGCCCAGCCGCGCTCGGGCCGGACGACGCTCCTGCGCGCTCTCGCCGCGGCGATCGCCGACACCGAGGCGCACCTCTGCGTGGTGCTTGCCGACGAGCGCCCGGAGGAGGTCCCGCAGTGGCATGGCAGAGTGCCGGAGGCGGAGATCTTCGCCGCCACCGCCGAGGAGGAGCCACGCGAGCAGGTGCGTGAGGCCGAGCTGGCCATGGGCCACGCGAAGCGCCTCGCCGAGTCAGGCGGGGACGTGGTCGTCCTGATCGACTCCCTCAGCCGACTCGCTCTGGGCTATCGGGACCCGGGCCGCGTGAAGCGCATGTTCGGGGTCGGCCGGGAGCTCGCGGAGGAGGGCACGGGATCGCTGACCGTGATCGCCACAGTGCTCGAAGCCGACGACGGCGGATCGGACGTCCGCGAGGCCCTGGAGACCACCGAGAACCTGCTGCTCCACTTCGACGCGGACCTCGCCGCCAAGGGCATCTTCCCCTCGCTCGTTCCCCAGGACACCCGCGCCACGGGCGAGGAGGAGCTGCGGGATCCGGAGGAGCTGGAGAAGGTGCGCCTTCTGCGCGCGGAGCTCGCTGAGATGGAGCCCGAGGAGGCCGCCCGCACGCTCGGCGAGCAGATCGCGGCGACCACCAGCAACGCCGAGCTGCTCGCTGAACGAGCGGCCGGCTCTAACTACGCGCGGTCGCGGCCGCCGTAGGCGATGCTGCCCCAGGAGGGCTCGGCGGAGAGCTCGATCAGCTCGGAGTCGCGGTCGGGCTGGACGTAGCCGAAGGTCTGGCTGGACTCGTCGAAGACGATGTCGAGCTCGCCCTCCTTGACCCGCTGATCGAGCCAGGCGCCGCGGAAGACGAGGCGGCGGAGCCAATGAACGAGGCTCTTGTTGGAGGGCCCGACCAGGTCCTCCCAGTTCTCGTTGACGTGCTCGCCGAGGGGGGAGCAGGGCTCCCGGATCTCGCCGTTCACGGCCAGCTCGAGCAGGTCCTCGAGCTCGTGTTCGTCGAGCCCCTGCCGTACGAAGTCGAGCTTCACGGCCGCCTGCTCGACGCGCTGCGCGAAGTCCCGCTCGTTGAACGAGAACCGGAGCTCTCCGTACTCGAGCACGTAGTCCGCGCCGGATTCGTAATTGCCTCTGCGTGCGGTCTCGTCCACGGGTCGGAGCATCTTCGCGCATGAGCGAAGTCGTCGCCAACTCTGAGCCTGGCCTGAACGACTGGTTGCAGCAAAAGGAGACCCAGGGTCTGCGTCGACGTGTGCTACCGGAAGGCGCACCCCGCGAGGTGATCGTTGACGACGCCGACCGCCTGCATCGTCGCGTAGACGGTCGTCGGGCCGACGAAGACGAAGCCCCGCTTCTTCAACTCCTTGGCGAGCTCCTTCGACTCGGCCGTGGTCGCCTCCAGGTCGTCGAGGGTCTTCGGCGCCGGGCGTTCCTCATCCGGCGCGAACGACCAGATCAGCTCGTCCAGCGTCTCGCCCCCCTGGTGCAGCTCCCGCGCCGCCTGAGCGTTCGTGATCGCCGCCTCGATCTTGCGCCGGTTGCGGATGATCCCCGCGTCGTCCAGCAGGCGCTCGACCTCAGGCTCCCCGTACCCGGCCACCTGTTCGATCTCGAAGTCGTCGAAGGCGCGGCGGAAGTTCTCCCGCTTGCGCAGGATCGTCAGCCAGGAGAGCCCCGACTGGAAGGCCTCGAGGGTGAGGCGCTCGAACAGCTCGCGCTCGCCGTGCAGCGGCCGACCCCATTCGTGGTCGTGGTAGTCGAGGTAGTCGGGCGTGCCCAGCGCCCACGGGCAGCGCGCGCGGCCATCGGGACCATCCGCGACGCCGTTCACGGCTGGTACGGCGGCGCCACGCCCCAGCCCCAGCGCGGCACCGGCGCCTCCTGCGGGATGTCGTCGGCGCCGGGTTGGGAGTTGTGCACTGCGAGCCGCGTCCCCCACTCGACGTATGCCATGAAGGCGGAGCGGAACTCCGGGTCGGCCGGCAGGCCGGCGTCGTCGGCGGCCAGGCTCATCAGCGTGGCGAACCTGAGGCGCTGCTCCGGAGTGATCGCGAGGTCGCGGTGTTTGCCGATCATCCGGTGATAGCCGCCGAGCTTCTCGGTGTAGTCGTCGGGCCCACCGAAGACCTCCGACCACCAGAGGGTTACGTGCGCGCGGTGCTCGGCCGTGACGCCCCCTGGGAAGAGCGGCGAGATCAGCTCGTCGCCCTCCACCCGGTCGTAGAAGGCGTCGATCAGGCGCTTGAATGAGTCGCCGCCGCCGGCCCACTCGTAGAGCGTCGGTGGATCGCCCCGTTCGGCCATCCCGTGAACCTAGCGATCCGGCTTGGTCGGCTAGCGGCTCTGGCCGAAGATCCTCAGCAGGAAGAGGAAGAGGTTGATGAAGTCGAGGTAGAGGGAGAGGGCGCCCATGATCGCGGCCCGGCCCTCCGCGTCCCCTGTGAGCCCCTGCTGGTTGATCTGCTTCAGCTTCTGCATGTCGTACGCGGTCAGCGCGGCGAAGATCGCGACGCCGGCGTACGTGGTGATCCAGTAGAGCGTGCTGTTCGCCCAGAAGATGTTCACGACCGTCGCCAGGATCAGGCCGATCAGCGCCATGAACGCGATGGACCCGACCTTGGAGAGGTCGATGTGGGTGACCGCGCCCCAGAACGCCAGCGCGCCGAACATCCCCGCGGTGATCAGGAAGGCCGTGAAGATCGACTGCGTCGTGTAGAGCTCGAAGATGAACGCGAAGGTGACCCCGACCGTCGCCGAGTAGAGCAGGAAGAGGAAGGTGGCCATGCCGACGGACAGCCGCGGCAGCAGGAAGACCAGCCCGAGAACGAGCGCGAGCTGGAGCACGATCACCCCGATCACGATCCCTGGCGACTCGGTGATGTCCGTCAGCAGCTTGTCGGATGAGCCGATCGCTGCCGCGACGCCGCCGGTGATCGCGAGGCCGACGAACATCCAGAGGAAGACCCGCTGGAGGAAGGTCGATTCCTCGCGGGCGACCGCGACAGGCGGCTGGGCTGCGTATTCCATCGGCGCCGAAGCTTATTCAGGCGTGGAGACGCCAGTGCGCTTCCGCCGCCTCGAGCGGGCCCAGCTGCTCGGCTTCGACGTTCCGATCGCGACCACTCACCGTCAGTCGCCTGCTCGGGCTGGCCCTGCTCGACCGCGAGTCGCGCCGGCGCGGGCCTGCTGATCCCGCGTTGTCGAAGCGTCCATACGCTCGGGATGCGCTTCCCGCTCGACCTGCTCTTCCTCGACGGGGGCGACCGGGTGATCGAGCTGCACCGCGGGGTGCCGCCGGGGCGGTTCATACGCTGCGCGGCGGCGATGGCCGTGCTCGAGTTGCCCTCCCCCTAGCGTGAGCTCCGACGGGCCCAACCGGCAGTGGTGGGTCCTCGTCGGCACCTGCCTCGGCCTGTTCATCCTGATGCTGGACTCGACGGTGGTCGCCCTCGCGCTGCCCACGATCGAGCGGGAGCTGCACGCCTCGGCGGACAACGTCCAGTGGGTCCTGAACGGCTACCTGCTGGTGATCAGCGTGCTCGTGGTGACCGCCGGCCGCCTCGGGGACATCGCCGGCCGGCGGCGGATCTTCCTCATCGGGATGGCGGTCTTCGGCGCCGGGTCGGTGCTCGCCGCCCTGGCGAACGACGACGCGGTGCTGGTCGCCGCGCGTGTCATCCAGGGCGTTGGCGGCGCGGCGATGCTCTCCCTCTCCCTGGCGATCGTGAGCCATGCCTTCCCGGTCGAGCGGCAGGGCCAGGCGCTCGGCATCTGGGCGGCCGTCTCCGCGCTCGCACTGGCAATCGGGCCGCTGGTCGGCGGCGTGCTGATCGACATCGACTGGCGGCTGATCTTCTGGATCAACCTGCCGATCTGCGCGGCCGGAATTCTGATCACCCGGTGGGCGGCACGGGAGTCCCGCGACGAGACCTCGCCGCCCACGCTCGACTATCCGGGACTCGCCACCCTCACGCCGGGTCTGCTGGCGGTCGTGTTCGCCCTGGTCCGCGCCGACAACTGGGGCTGGGGTTCCTGGAGGACGCTGCTGCTGCTGGCGGTGGGGGTGCTGCTACTCGCCGCCTTCTGGGCGATCGAGCACCGGGTGCGCTCGCCGATCGTCGACTTCAGCCTGTTCCGCAACGGCCCCTATCTCGGGGCATCGGCGGCCGCCTTCGCGCTGGTCGGCGCGTACTGGGTGGTGATCTTCTTCCAGCCCCAGTACCTGCAGGAGGTCCTCGACCACGGGCCCGTCGCGGCGGGAGTGCTCGTGCTGCCGATCACGGCACCGATGGTCTTCATCTCGCCCTTCTGCGGCCCGCTGATCAAACGCCTCGGGCCCCGCTACCTGATGACCGCCGGGATGGTCTGCGGGGCGGTCGGTCTGGCGCTGCTCACCCGGATCGACGCGAACAGCTCCTACGGCGCGCTGCTCCCGGGCTATCTGCTCTTCGGCATTGCGCTCGGCCTCGTCTACGCGCCGATGTCGACTGCGGCGATGCTGGCGATGCCGCGCGAGAAGGCCGGCATCGCCGCCGGGGTACTCGCAATGGTGCGCGTGACCGCGGGCGCCCTGGCCCTGGCGGTCGTCGCCTCCGTCTTCCAGAGCATCCAGTCCGACCAGCTCGAGCAGCATCCCGGCGACACGGCCGGGGCCTTCGCGACGGCCCTCGCGGACTCGACCTGGGTTCTCGTGGGACTGGTCGCCGTCGGCGCCGTGCTCACCTGGGCCCTCGTCCGCCGGAGCGGGGGCGAGGAGCATCCGGCGCCGGAGGAGCATCCGGCCCACCGGCTGGAGCGGCACAGGCTTCACCTCTAGCGGGGGAGAGTCCGTCGCGCGCGGGGCTTAATCCGGCGTGCTGCCCAAGATCGAAGAGCTGGCGACGGTGGTGGTCTGCGAGGACGATGACGCGACACGCGAGCTCCTCTGCGATCACCTGACCGCCGACCGCTATCGGGCGCTGCCGGCACCGAGCGCGTCCGATGCGCTTCGGCTCTGCGGCTACAACCATCCCGACCTGATGGTGCTCGACCTCGGGTTGCCGGACGCCTCGGGGATCGACGTGCTCCGCGAAATCCGCGGGGCGGGGGAGCGCTTCGATCCCGAGCTGCCGGTGGTCGTGTTGTCGGGCCGGGCGAGCGATGCCGATCGGCTGCGGGGCTTCAGGGCCGGTGCCGACGACTACCTCCCCAAGCCCTTCCACTACCCGGAGCTGCTCGCCCGGGTGGCGGCCGTTTTGCGGCGCCGCAGCGGCGGGCGCAGGGGCCCGCTCCGGGTGGGGGACCTGACGGTTGATCCTCTAACCCGGCGGGTCGAGGTCGATGGCCACGAGGTGCAGCTCGCCAACAAGGAGTTCGCACTCCTCAGGGCGCTGGCCTCAGAGCCGCACCGGGTCTTCACCAAGGACGAGCTGCTTCGCGACGTCTGGGGATTCCGGTCGAAGGGCCGGACGCGGACGCTGGACTCCCACGCCAGCCGGCTGCGCCGCAAGCTCGACCCGGAAGGAGCTCGCTTCGTCTGCAACTGCTGGGGCGTCGGCTACAGGCTGGTGGAGCCGTGATCACCCCGGGCCACCGGCGTGCCCTGAACCGCGCGCTGCATGAATTGCGCCGCCCCCTGCAGGCGCTGGTCCTGCTGGAGGACGGAAGCCGTCCCGCGGCGGCGCCCCCGCGGGCCAGCCGGCGGGGACTGCTCGAGCTTGCCGCCAGTGCACTCCAGGATCTCGACGGAGCCCTCAACGGCGGGCCGCCGTCGCGCCCGCCCCGCCGCTTCTCCTCTCGCGAGTCGGTGATGGCGTGCCTGGAGCGCTGGCGGGAGCAGGCCGCCCGCGCAGGCGGGATTCGCGTGTACTGGGACGCGGGGCCGGCGATGATCGAGGGCGACGCCGCAGGGCTGGCGCAGGCCCTGGACAACCTGATCTCGAACGCGCTGGAGCACGGCGGGCCGCCCGTCGTCGTGACCGGTGCGCGGGTCGCCGGCCGGATCAGGATCACGATCGCCAACGGCGTCCGGGCCGACCGGGAGGCATGTCGTCCCGACCCGAGGCGCGGTCACGGAACGCAGGTCGTCTCCGAGGTGGCCAGCGCCCACGGCGGGCGGTTTGCGCTCTGCGAGACGGGCAGCGGTTGCGTCGCGGCACTCGAGCTGCCGCTGGCCGAGCCGGGTTATGCCCGAGCGGCGTGAGCCGCCGCGCTCGTGCCCTCGCCTTCCTGATCGCGGCCCTGATCTGCGCGGTGCTCGCCGCGACGGTCGCGGGCCGCTACCGCTCCCGGCTCGAGCTGCGGTACGGCCCGCTGAGACCGGTCGTCGTGGCCACCTCGGAACTGGCGGCGGGCGAGCCGATCGGGGTCGATCGGGTTCAGACTGCGCTGGCCGTCCGACGTGTGCCGGCGAGCTTCGTTCCGCCCGGTGCGCTGACGCGCCCGGCCGATGCCGTGGGACGGGCTCCAGCCGCGCCGATCCCGGCCGGCTCGTATGTGGTCGGAGCCCAGCTGGTCATCCCGCATCCCGAGGAACGGCGCGAGCCGGGTGTCGCGGCCGGCCTGCGACCGGTTCAGGTCGCGGTGGCCGGAGCCGAGGCCCTCACCGTTGGCGGCGTCGCCCCGGAGGGGCGCAGCGTCGACGTGGTCGTCTCCAGGCAGGGTGGCCTGGGCCGCTCGGCGAGCGCCCGCATTGCCGCCAGCGCCGTGAAGCTGCTCGCGCTTGCGTCGCCGGCAGGGCCGGGCGAGCCCTGGAACGCGACGCTCGCGGTCACCGAGCAGCAGGCGCTCTCGCTGATCGCGGCGCAGAGCGCCGGGCGCGAGATTCGCCTGCTGCCGCGGACGTAGTCAGACCGTCGGCTTGCCGAGCCGGAACTTGTTTCCGGACGGGTCGCGGAACTCGGAGTCGATGCCGTAGGGCTGCTCGGCCGGGCGCCTCGGTGAACTCGACACCCCTTCCCTTGAGCTCCTCATAGGCCGCCTGGACGTCGTCCGCGGTGAGGAAGACGGTCCCCGCCGAGCCCTGTGCGACCAGGTCCTCGACCTTCTTCCTGGTGTCCTCGTCCATCACGGGAGGTCCGGGAATCGCCATCAGGGCGATCGAGATGTCCTGTCCCGGCGCGCCCACCGAGAGCCAGCGGAAGTCGCCGAGTTCGGCCATCGTGATGTCCTGGCGGACCTCGAAGCCGACCTTCTCGGTCCAGAATTCGAGCGCCTCATCCTGGTCGTGAACCCAGAGCTGCGCGTTCGCCACGCTGATCGTCGCCATTACGGTCTCCTTCGTTTGAATTGGCTTCGGCGCCAACCTAGTCGCGGGTCAGCCCGGTGTCTTCTTGAAACGTGCTGTCTGCGGTCGCAGGTAGGTGCGCAGGACGCAGCTCGGGACCCGCGCCGCGAGCGCGGCGGAGGGCTGCTTCGCCCGGTATTCGGTCGGCGTCTCGCCGAAGGCGCGCCTGAAGCTCGTCGTGAACGAGCCGACGCTCCGCAGCCCGATCGAGAAGCAGATCTCGGCGACGGTCCAGTCGGTCATCCGCAGCAGCGCAGCCGCTCGCTCGAGACGCCTGGTCAGCAGGTAGTGGTGCGGGCGACTCCCCGAAGGCCCGGCGAAACTCCCTGCTGAAGTGAGCCTTGGACAGCGCCGCTGCGCCGGCCATGTCCGCGACCTCGATCGGCTCGGAATATCGAGCATCGGCGAGGTCCTTGGCGCGAAGCAGATGGCGTGCGGGTGGGGCGTAGGCCACTTCGCCTCTTTAGACGGCGTCAGCTCTCCGAACTAATCGCCGAGCGGAACGCCTCCTCGGCGTCGTCGCCGCGAACCGCGAACACGACCCGCTCGAGGCCGCTGCCCCGGTCGAGGTGCCGTCGGACCTCTTCCACCTCGATCCCGGCCGCCTCCTCGAGCGGGAAGCCGCCGACGCCCGTGCCGAACGCGACGAGCGCCAGGCTCGTCGCCCCGAGCTCATCCGCCTTGGCGAGCGTGCTCGCGGTCGCGGTGCGGATGATCTCCGCGGAGGTTGGTCCGCCGAGCTCCATCGTCGCCGCGTGGATCACCCACCGGCATGGCATCTCGCCGGCGCGTGGTCTCGACCGCCTCTCCGAGCCCGATCGGCGCCCGCTCGTCGCTCTCGGCCTGGAGCGACGGGCCGCCCGCCCGCGAGATGGCGCCGGCGACCCCGCCGCCATGGCGCAGGTCGGTGTTGGCGGCGTTCGCGATCGCGTCGACCTCGAGCCTGGTGATGTCGGCCTGCTGGACCTCGATCTCGGCCACGGCGCCAGGCTATCGCCGCATCGCTCTGCCGCTCCTCCTCTCAGGCGGGGGAGAGCGGGGCCCCTTCGGCGCTTAGCCCCGGGTGGACGAGCGCGTCCGCCGCAGACATCTGGACGAGCTGGCGAGGGAGCTCCGGCACCGCCTGATCGAGCGCCGCCGCGCGCAGGCCGCAGCCGGAGCGGGAACACTCGCGCCGCTGCCGGAGGCGGTACGGGAGCTGGTGGATGAGGACGCGGCCGTCCTCGAGTCCGCCACCCGTGACCGCCTCTGCGAGTTGATCCTGCGCGAGGCGGTCGGACTCGGCCCGCTCGAGGAGCTGCTCGCGGATCCGGCGGTGGAGGAGGTGATGGTGAACGGCCACGACCTGGTCTACGTCGAGCGCCGCGGCCGGATCGAGCGCACCGGCGTCCGCTTCCCCTCCGAGGGCGCGCTCCGGGATGCGATCGAGCGGATCCTCACGCCGCTCGGCCGGCGGGTGGACGAGCTCAGCCCGATGGTCGACGCCAGGCTGGAGGACGGCTCGCGCGTCCACGTGGTGATTCCGCCCCTCGCCGTCGACGGCCCGACGATGTCGATCCGCCGCTTCTCGGCGGTCCGTCCGGGCCCGCGGGAGCTGGTGGAGCTGGGAACCCTCACCGACGAGCTCCACGACCAGCTGGCCGCCGCGGTCGGCGCGCGGCGGAGCATCCTGGTGAGCGGCGGCACGGGATCCGGCAAGACGACGCTGCTGAACGCGCTCTCGGCGTTCATCGGTCCGGACGAGCGAGTGATCACCATCGAGGATGCCGCCGAGCTGCGCCTGCGCCAGCCGCACGTCGTCCGGCTCGAGAGCCGCCCGGCGAACGTCGAGGGCCGTGGCCGTGTGACCATCCGCGACCTGCTCCGCGGTGCGCTGAGGATGCGTCCCGACCGGATCGTGATCGGCGAGGTGCGCGGGTCGGAGGCACTGGATCTGCTGATGGCGCTCAACACCGGGCACGAGGGCGCGCTCTCGACGGTGCATGCGAATTCGCCGGAGGACGCGCTGCGCCGGGTGGAGACCCTGGCGCTGATGGCGGGTGTCGGACTCCCGCACGAGGCGATCCGCGAGCAGCTCGGGCGCGGGCTCGACCTGGTCATACACCTGGCGCGCCTCAGCGACGGCTCGCGCCGCGTCGTAGAGGTCGGAGAGGTGGTGAGGACCGCGGGTTCGGTCGGGGTGCGCGGCCTTTTCCGGCTGGGAAGCGAGACGGAGGGACGGCGGTGGGCGCAGCGGCCCTGATCGGCTTCGCCGCGCTCGCCGGCGGCCTGCTCGCCGTGGCGGTCCGCGAGGGGATTCTCTCCGCCCCGCGGATCGCGGCCTGGATGCGCGAGGCGCTCAATCCCCTCCGCCGGGTGGGGCGCGAGGGCTACGTGCCGAGCGTCGTGGAGCAGCGCCGCCTCGCGCTTTTGGGAAGTGGGGGGATCGCGGCCGCGACGGTCCTGGTCACAGGGATCGGGCCCCTGGCGGTGGCCGCGGCCGCCGGGCCCTGGTTCGTCGGAGCCGTCGTCGCGCGACGAGGTGAACGCTACCGGCGCACGGTCGAGCGCTCCGTTCCCGACGTGGCGGCGGCGATCGCCGACGCGATCTCGGGTGGCCATTCGGTGCGAGGGGCGCTGGCGGCCGCTGCCGAGTCGCTCGAGGGGCCGCCGGCAGCCGAGCTCGGCCGGGTGTCAGCCGACCTCGAGCTCGGCGCCTCCACCGCGGACGCGCTGGGCGCGATGCGCGGCAGATTGCGCTCGGACCGTGTCGATTCGCTGTCGACGGCTCTTCTCAGCCAGCAGGTGGCGGGGGGCGACGTGGCCGCTCTGATGCGGCGGCTCGCGGCGGCAGCTGCCGAGCGAGACAGGGTCGACGACGAGGCTCGGGCTGCGACGACCCAGGCCCGCTTCACCGGCCTGCTCGTGGTCGCTCTGCCCGCGGGGGCGGCGGTGTTCGCCGAGCTCCTGCAGCCTGGGTTCATCTCGCGGGTCCTGTCCGAGCCCGCCTCCGCCGCGATGCTGTTGGTTGCGGCCGGCCTCCAGATGTTGGGGTTCGTGCTGATCCGCCGCCTGGGGAGGCCCGCGGAGTGACGGGTGCATCGGTCCTGGCCGCGGTTGCCCTGCTGCTTGCACTGGCGGCCATGGCTCAGCTGCTTCCCGGGGGAGGGCGCTCCCGGCGCCGGGAGACCGGTGATCCGGGCCACGGCTTCAGCGACTCGTTCGCCGGCTTTCCCGCGCTGACGACCGCCGATGCGCGGCTGGGGCTCTCCGCGCGGATTGCCAGGGCGGGGTTGGCGAACCGGATCTCGGCCACCTCGCTGCTTGCCGCCAAGGCCGGCGGGGCAATGGCGGGTGCGCTCTGGGCTCTGGTGATCGCACCGTCTGCGCCCACCCGCCTCGCCTGGATCGTGGCCGGCGCGCTGCCGGCCGCGGGGTTCGTAGGTCCCGATGCCTGGCTCGAGCGCCGCGCGCGCCGGCGCCTGCGGGCATTGCGGGCGGGCCTGCCGGATGCGCTCGACCTGCTCGCCGTCGGCACCGCGGCCGGGCGCAGCCCGCTCGCGGGACTCGCCGAGCTGGGCGCGGGGGAGGGACCGCTGGCGCGCGAGCTGGCGATGCTCTCCGCCGAGAGCTCCTGCGGCCTCGCTCAAAGCGAGGCCCTCGAGTCGCTCCGCCACCGGGCCCCGGTGCGGGAGGTCGCGGCGATGTGCGGCGTGATCGAGCGCTCGCGGCGCTTTGGCTCGCCGCTCGCCGATCAGCTGCGCGAGCAGGCCACCGCCCTGCGGGGCGTGCAGCGGCGGCGGATCGAGGAGCAGGCCGCCCGCGCGGCGCCGAAGATCCAGCTCGCGGTGGCCTTGCTCCTAGTCCCCTCGGTCCTGCTGATGATCGCCGCGGGCCTGCTCGCGAACATCGATCGCTTCATGGCTGGGTTCTGATCAAGCCACCGTGAAACGGGTTGCTCCTCGGGCTTCGCCCTGCGGAGCACCCTCGCATTACGGGTGACACCTGAGGCAGGCCCGGAACCCGTCGCTGCGGGCCGCCTCGGCGGTCCGGTAGAAGCGCACGTTCGCGCGCTTCGGCGTGCGGGCCGGACAGCCCGGCCGGCAGTAGATGCCCGTCGACGTCACCGCCGCAAAGAACTCGCCCGCGTGGCTCTCGTCGCGGGTCTCCATCGCCAGGTAGCGCTGCTCGAAGTCCATCTGTGCGTCTCCTTCCATCCGGGGTCCGCTGATCGAAACGGTCCGACCCGGCGCTCTGTGAGACCGGGGAGGAGCCCGGAAAGGCTCGACGGGGTGATCCTCCTTTCTGCAACGGCGGTTGCAGGAAGCGGGTGGCTCGGGGTCCAGTCCGTCGGCTGACGCTGGACGCCACAAACCGCATCGGAATGCGGTTTTCAGGCGTTCGCGGGACCGGGTAGCAATTCCGTCCGACGGATCGAGTCAAATACCGCCGGCCACGATGTGTTGCAAAGTGGGACAGAGTGGGTTAGCGTGGCGGCCAAGAGTTGGTCATAGGGCCGGGGTGATGAGGCTCCTCCCACCTCACCACCCCGGCCCGCTCCGAATCCCGGAGTGCCAACTCGTCCTTAGGAGAGGAAGCCCACCTTGTCGTTTCTCGGTCAGTACGAGCACAACCTCGATGCGAAGGACCGTCTCACGGTCCCGTCGAGGTTCCGCGCGGCGCTCGCCGATGGAGTCGTTCTCGCCAAGGGACTCGAACCCTCCGTGTGGGTGTTCGCGCCCGCCGGCTACGAGCGCTTCACCCAGCAGTTTCTCGGCAAGACCAACCCGCTCGGGCGGCAGGGCCGCATGATGCGCCGCCACTTCCACGGCGGGGCCTTCGACGACACGCTGGACTCGGCGGGCCGCATCCGGCTGCCGAAGAAGCTGATCGAGCACGCCGGCCTGGGGGAGGGCCCCTGCGTGATCGTCGGCTCCGACGACTGGTTCGAGATCTGGAACGCCGAGCGCTGGACCGCCTACGAGAAGGAGATGTCGGAGGAGGTCTCGGATGTGGCGGAGAACCTCTCCGAGGACGAGCGAGGAGGCTGAGATGGGCACCGCGACACACCGCGTAGTGGGAAGCCGGGCCGCATCAGCGAACCTTTCCTATGTGCCCCAGGACCACGAACCCGTCCTCGCCGAGGAGCTCATCGACCTGCTCGACCCGCAGCCGGGCGAGACCTTCGTCGACTGCACCTTCGGCGGCGGCGGGCACGCCCGCCTGATCGCCGAGCGGCTCGGCCCCGAGGGCGAGCTGATCGCGGTCGACCGCGACCCCGCCTCCGAGGAGCGCTGGCGGGAGTTCGCCACCGAGGTGCCCAGCCGGGCCCGGTTCCTGCGCGCCGACTTCGTCGCCGCCCTGGAGGGCCTGCGAGGAGAGGGCGTCCATCCGGACGGGATCGTCTTCGACCTCGGCATGTCCTCGATGCAGGTCGACGCCTGGGAGCGGGGCTTCTCCTACTCCTACGACGCGCCGCTCGACATGCGGATGGACCCGACCCAGAGCCTGTCGGCCGCGACGGTCGTCAACGACTGGCCCCAGGACCGCCTCGCGCTCGCGATCCGCGAGTTCGGCGAGGAGCGCCGCGCGGGCTCGATCGCCCGCGAGATCACGAGGCGGCGCCCGATCGAGACGACCGCCCAGCTGGTCGCCGCGATCAAGGCCGCGATCCCGCCGTCCGAGCGCTTCGGCCGCGGGCATCCCGCCAAGCGCACCTTCCAGGCGATCCGCATCGCCGTGAACGGCGAGCTCGAGGCGCTCGACCGCGCCCTGCCGCTCGCCTGGGGCCTGATCGAGGTCGGCGGCCGACTCGGCGCGATCTCCTTCCACTCGCTCGAGGACCGGCGCGTCAAGCGCTTCCTCGCCGACCGTGCGCGTGGCTGCGTCTGCCCGCCCGAGATTCCAGTCTGCGTCTGCGGGCGCGAGCCCGAGGCCGAGCTGATCACGAAGCGCCCCGTCTCGCCGGGCACCGAGGAGCTCGAGCGGAACCCGCGCGCGGGCTCGGCTCATCTGCGCGCGGCCCTCAAGATCCGCGAGGAGGAAGGGAACTGATGGAGGCGGCAACGGCACGCACCGCTCCGGCGGCGAGACCCGCGCCGCGAAGCAAGCCGCGCCGGAAGGCCGCGCCGGCGAAGCGGCGGACCCGTCCGGCCAGGTCCTCGGCACGGAGCGGGCAGGCACCCGCGGGGAGGTTGATCAGACCCGCGATGGCGGGCGCTGCGCTCTTCCCGCAGGCCGCGATGCGCAGCGCGGGCGCCGTCCGCGACTTCTCGGACTCCAGCCTGATCCACCGCCTGACGCGGGGGCGCAGCTGGATCGCCGTGCTCTGCGCGCTGCTCGGCGGCATCGTCGCGCTCAACGTGCTCAGCCTCAGCCTCACGGCGGGCTCCGGCCGCACCTCGCTGCAGATCGACGAGCTGAAGACCGATGTCTCCTCGCTGCAGGCGCAGATCGAGGAGAAGCTCTCCGCCGTCAAGGTGGAGGCCGAGGCCGCAAGGCTCGGGCTCGCAAACCCGGACCCGAGGTCGATCACCTTCCTGAGCGCTTCCGACGCCGATGCCCGGCGCGTCGCGCATCTGCTCGCCACCGACGGCTTCCTGCTCGCCCCGAGCCAGCCGTCGAGCTATCCGGAGCCCGGCACCACGTACGCACCGGTCCCGACGACGAGCCCGGCCGCGACGACCGCCGAACCGACGACCGCCACCGCCGCGCCCACCACGACCGTGGCCCCCGCGAGCACTCCGGCCACCAGCGAGGGGACCGCGGGCGGCTCCACGGGAACGGGGACCCCTTCCAGCGGCGCCTCGAGCGGGTCGTCGACCGCGACGACCGGAGGAGTGGGGCTCTAGGGCCCTAGGCGATGCGCGGGATCGACCGCCGGCTGGGGCTGCTCTTCTGCGGGTTCCTGCTGATCTTCTCGTTCGCATTCGCCCGAGCCTTCTGGCTCCAGGGCGTGAGGGGCGGCACCCTCCGCGCCGAGGCGCACAGCCAGCAGGTCACCCAGGTCACGATCCCGGGGGAACGCGGCCGGGTCCTCGATCGCAATGGGAAGGTGCTGGCGGCGTCCGAGGACGCTGCCGACGTTGTCGCGACGCCCTACCAGGTCAAGAACGTGGGGGAGACGGCGCTGAAGCTGCACGACATCCTGGGCGAGCCGACCACCGACCTGGTCTCGGAGCTCGGCGATCGCAGCTCCGGCTTCGCGTACCTGGCGCGCAAGGTGGATGCGAGCACCGCCGCGAGGATCGAGAAGCTCAACATGCGCCGGGGTCTCGACCGTTCCCACGAGCCGCCGGCTCTACCCGCAGGGCGATCTCGCCGCGCAGGTGATCGGCGCGGTCGGGACCGACAACCAGGGACTCACCGGCCTCGAGCACTCCGAGAACGACATCCTCGGCGGCGCGAACGGCGAACAGGACGTCGTCCACGATGCGCTCGGTCACCCGCTGCGGATGGAGACCGTCCAGCCGGCGAGCGTCGGCGAGGACGTCCAGACGACGATCGACGCGGCGATTCAGGGCAAGACCGAGGAGGCGCTGTCGGCGGCCGCCGAGCACTACGGGGCAAAGGGCGCCACGGCGATCGTCATGAACCCCAACACGGGAGAGGTCCTGGCGATGGCCAACTGGCCGAGCTTCAATCCCTCCAACCTCCAGGCCGCGAACCAGGACGAGCTCGAGAACCGGGCCACGGGATTCACCTACGAGCCGGGCTCGACCTTCAAGGCCTTCACCGTCGCCTCCGCGCTCTCCGACCACGTCGTGACGCCCAGCTCGAGCTTCTACCTCCCGTCCGAGATCCACGTCTATGACCGGACGATCGGCGAGTCCCATCCGCGCGGCCCGGTCACCCTCACGACCGCCCAGATCCTCGCCCAGTCATCCAACGTCGGCGCGGTGACGATCGGCTTGAAGGAGGGGGCCAGCCGCTTCTCGCAGTGGATCAACCGCTTCGGCTTCGGCCGGCCGACCGACCTCGGCTACCCCGGTGAGGAGCGCGGAATCGTTCCCGAGCTGAAGGACTACTCCGGCTCGACCATGGGCAACCTGCCGATCGGCCAGGGTCTGGCGGTCACCCCGATGCAGATCGCGACCGCCTACGCGGCGATCGCCAACGGCGGCATCCTGCGGCGGCCCACCCTGGTCAGGTCGATCGGCGGGCAGCCGGCCGATCAGAACACCGACCCGCACCGGGTGATCAGCTCGCGAGTCGCTTCCCAGCTGCGCCGGATGCTCGAGGGAGTGCTCGAGCCGGGCGGCACCGCCTCGGCCGTGAGCGTGCCCGGCTACGTGCTGGCGGGGAAGACGGGGACCGCGCAGAAGGTCGAGAACGGCACCTACTCCGACACCAAGTACGTCGCCTCGTTCGTCGGGTTCGCGCCGGCCCAGCATCCGAAGCTGCTGGTCGCCGTGGTCGTCGACGAGCCGCAGTACGTGCACGTAGGCGGCGCGGTCGCGGCGCCGGTCTTCGGTCAGATCGCCTCGTTCGCCCTGCCCTACCTGGGGATCTCACCCCACTAGGAAACGCGAGCGGGCTTCGATGATCCGGCGAGGATGGCGGGGACGACGAGGCCCCAGGAACGCCGTGGAAGCTCGTGGCCAACCCCGTCGAGAGCGAGCAGCTCGGCCGACGGGATGGTCTCGGCGAGTGCCCGGCCGTGCTCGAACGGGAACATCGGATCGTCCCGGCCGTGGATCACGACCGTGGGGATGGCGAGCTCCTCGAGCCGACGGTGCGGCGGATCGGCGGGATCGATCAGATCGTGGTTGGTGAGCGCCGCCTCGATGTCCGTGGTCCGGTCGAACATCCTCGTCGCCGCGATGCGCACCGCCTCCTCGTCGAACGGCGCCGATTCGCTTGCGCAGGCGCGCTGTAACTCGACCAGATAGTCGATCACGGCGCCGCGATCGGTCCAGTCGGGCTTTCCGACCGGCAAGCGCGCGGCGGCCTCCGCGCTCATTGACGGCAGGTCCGAGCGGTCGCGGTCCACGAAGCTGGTCGAGATCAGCGCCAGGGAGGCGACTCGGTCGGGATGGTCCAGCGCGATCACCTGGGCGAGGGCGCCGCCCATCGACATCCCAGCCAGGCCGGCGGACTCCACGCCGAGGACGTCGAGCACGCCGAGCGCGTCGCGGACCAGATCGCCGCCCGTGTAACCGGGTTCGCCGGGCGGATAGCTCGCCGATCGGCCGGTGTCGCGGTGGTCGTACCGGATCACGAAGCGGCCGCCTGCCGCGATCTGCTCGCAGAGCTCCACCTCCCACCAGTCCATCGACGCAGCCGAGCCCATGATCAGCAGGAGCGCCGGATCGCGCCGCTCTCCGAAGGTCTCGGCGCAGATCTGAACGCCATTTACGTTGAGGATCAACTCGCTGCGCAGCTCGCTCACCTCCCGGGCTATCGCCGGATCCGGTTTCAATCAGTCTGACTCGCCAACGCGGAGGAACTCATCGGTGTGTGGCGGGAAACAGCCGCCCTCTGAGGGCGCTCCTAGAATCGCCCAGTCATGGAGCTGGAAGAGCTGCTGAGAGCCGCGAGGGTGGCCGCGGAGCTGCGCGGGGAGGGCTCCGTGGAGATCCGCGACCTCGCCTACGACAGCCGGCGCGCCGGCCGGGCCACGCTGTTCTTCTGCTTTCCCGGCGAGCGGACCGACGGACACGACTTCGCCGCGGCCGCGGTGGAGGCCGGCGCCTCGGCCCTGGTGGTCGAGCGCCCGCTCGAGCTCGACGTTCCCCAGGCCCTGGTCGAGGACGCCCGAGCGGCGATGGCGCCGATCGCGGCGGCCTTCAACGGCGATCCCACCTCGGAGCTCGGGGTGATCGGCATCACCGGAACCAACGGCAAGACGACCACCGCCTTCCTGGTCAGGCACCTGCTCGAGGCCGCGGGCCACCACTGCGGCCTCTTGGGGACCGTCCAGCAGGTGGTCGGCGGAGCGGTCGAGGAGGTGGAGCGGACGACGCCGGAAGCCATCGACCTGCAGCGGACCTTCGACCGGATGCTCGAGTCCGGCGACGAGTACTGCGCGATGGAGGTCTCCTCACACGCCCTGGTCCTGCACCGCGCCGACGCCATCCACTTCGCGGTCAAGGTCTTCACCAACCTGAGCCAGGACCATCTCGACTTCCACGCGGACATGGAGGACTACTTCGAGGCGAAGAGGCTGCTCTTCTCCGGCGAGGGCGGCGCACCGATCATCGAGCTCGAGGGCGGCGTCTCGGTGATCAACGTCGACGATGCCTATGGGCGCCGGCTCGCCGAGGATCTCGACTGCGGATCGGACGGGGAGTGCGTCAGCTACTCGGCCGCAGGGGGGCAGGCCGACCTGAGCGCTCGCGACGTCACCTTCGACGCGTCCGGCTCCCGCTTCGTCTGTGCCACGCCCGAAGGGGAGATCGAGGTGCGGATCCCGCTTCCGGGGGACTTCAACGTCTCGAACGCCCTGGCGGCGCTGAGCGTCGCTCGCGCGCTCGGGTCTCGATCTCGCCGCGGCCACAGCGGCCCTCGCTTCAGTCGAGCAGGTGCCCGGCCGCTTCGAGTCGATCGACGAGGGTCAGCCCTTCGCGGTGGTGGTCGACTACGCGCATACGCCCGACTCGCTGGAGAACGTGCTCGGGGCCGCCCGCCGGATCACCTCCGGCCGCCTGATCTCGGTCTTCGGCGCCGGTGGCGACCGCGACCGCGAGAAGCGGCCGCTGATGGGCCGGGCGGCCGCGGAGCTCTCCGACGTCGCCGTGGTCACCTCCGACAACCCGCGCTCCGAGGAGCCGGCGGCGATCATCGAGCAGATCGAGGCCGGAATCGACGATCGTGCGCTCCGCGGAGGTCGCGGTGGAGCAGGACCGGCGGGCGGCGATCGCGATCGCCCTCGGTCGCGCCGCGGAGGGCGACACGGTGGTGATCGCCGGCAAGGGACACGAGCAGGGCCAGGAGTTCGAGGACGGGCGCAAGATCCCGTTTGACGACCGAGACGTGGCCAGGGAGGAGCTGCGCAAGCTCGCGAAGGCCGCCGCCGGTTGAAGACGCTCGACGGTGAAAGGCTCGCCTCCGCGGCGGGGGCGGAGGTGCTCGCGGCCGGCGGTTCCGGCGGCCCCGAGCGGGCCGTGATCGACTCCCGGGAGGTCCGCGAGGGCGACCTGTTCGTCGGGCTGCCGGGAGAACGGTTCGACGGCGGCGAGTTCGGCGTCGAGGCGCTGCGGCGTGGCGCCTGGGGGATCCTCGTCTCGACCCAGTGGGGGCGCGAGCTCGCGATGCAGCGCGACGTCGGGGCGACCGAGGGCCAGGCCGGGTGGGTGCTCGGAGCAGCGGACCCGCTCGCCTCGCTTCAGTCTCTCGCCCGCGCCTGGCGCGAGCAGCTCGGCTGCCCGGTGGTGGGGATCACGGGCTCGACCGGCAAGACCTCCGTCAAGGACATCTGCCGGGCGCTCCTTCCCGGTGAGATCCACGCCAGCCCCGAGAACTACAACACCGAGATCGGCATGCCGCTCGCCATGCTCGGCGCCCCCGATGGCACCGACGTCCTCGTCCTCGAGATGGCGATGCGGGGCCCGGGACAGATCGCGGAGCTCTGCGCGATCGCCGAGCCCGACGTGGCGGTGATCACGAACGTCGGCCCGGTCCACGTCGAGTTGCTGGGCTCGATCGAGGCGATCGCCGCGACCAAGGCGGAGATCATCGACGGGCTCCGCGCGGGAGGGACCGCCGTCGTGCCGGCGGATCCCGGGCCGCTCGAGCCGCACCTCCAGAGAGCGGAGAATCTGCTCCGGTTCGGGCACGGCGGCGACGTGGAGGCGGTCGAGGTGACGACCGGGGCGGGGACGACCGATGCCCTGGTCCGAACCCCGGTGGGCGAGCAGCGCTTCAGCCTTCCCTTCTCCGAGTCGCACAATCTCGACAACGCCCTCGCGGCGATTGCGGTGGGCGTCGCGCTCGGATTTCCGTTGGACCGGATGGCCGGTCTGGCGCCGCGGATAGTCTTCTCGCGGCTTCGTGGGGAGCTCGTGGAGCTCCCGGAGGACGCCATCCTGATCAACGACTCCTACAACGCCAACCCCATCTCGATGCGGGCGGCGCTGGACCATCTCGCCTCACTCGACGCGGGGGGACGGCGCGTCGCCGTGCTCGGAGAGATGCGCGAGCTCGGCCCGGAGGCCGCGACCTACCACCGCGAGGTCGGCGAGTACGCACGCGAGCGCGGCGTCGAGCTGATCATCGGGGTGGGGGAGCAGTCCTCCTCGTACGAGCCCGACCAGCAGGTGGCGGACGCCGAGGCAGCCGCCGATGCGCTCGCCGCGGCCCTTCGGCCGGGCGATGCGGTCCTGGTCAAGGGCTCGCGCGCGGTGGGGTTGGAGCGGGTCGCGGAGAAGCTCGCGGACTCGGAGCGATAGGTGCTCGGCGAGATCCTGATCGCGGGCATGGCCGCGATGCTGATCTGCATCTTCCTCGGCCCGAAGTTCATCCAGTACCTGCGCCTGCGGGAGTTCGGCCAGCAGATCCGGGAGGAGGGCCCGCAGGAGCACCACGAGAAGGCGGGGACGCCCACCATGGGCGGGCTGATCATCTTCACCGCGATCGCTATCCCGTACCTCGTCCTGTCGGATCGCAGCACGTCGAGCCTGGCGGTGTTCGGCGTCGCGCTCGGGTGTGCCCTGATCGGCTTCGTCGACGACTTCCTGAAGATCACCCGCCGCCGCTCACTGGGCCTCTCCGCCCGCTACAAGCTGCTCTTCCAGGCGGCCCTCGCACTGGGCCTCTGGTACGTCGCCAAGAACTCCGTCGGGCTCGACTCGAGCCTCGAGCTGCGCATCTCCCACGCTTCGCTCGACATCCCGGACTGGGTCTATCCGATCGTGATCTTCCTGGTGATCGCCGGCTCGGCCAACGCGGTCAACCTCACCGACGGACTCGATGGCCTCGCGGCCGGCTGCTGCGCGATCGTCCTGCTGGCCTATATCGCGATCACCTTCATCACCTCCGGCGAGCACGACCTGTCCCTGCTCTCGGCCACCTTCGTCGGGGGCTGCATCGGCTTTCTCTGGTTCAACGCGTTCCCGGCGTCGATCTTCATGGGGGACACCGGCTCGCTCGGGCTGGGGGGCGCGATCGGCGCCATGGCTGTGATGACCCAGACGGAGATCCTGCTGATCATCACCGGCGGGATCTTCGTGATCGAGGCGCTCTCGGTCGCCCTCCAGGTCGCGACCTTCAAAACGCTCCGCCGCCGCGTCCTGCTGATGGCGCCGGTGCACCACCACTTCGAGCTGATGGCCTGGTCGGAGACCAAGATCATGCTGCGCTTCTGGATCGTGGCGGCCGTGTGCGCCGGGATCGGCTTCACCCTCTACCAGCAGGCGATCGGGACCTGATGACGGACGCCCCGATCGTGGTCCGGCCGGGCCAGGGGCACGTGGTGGGCAACGTCGAGTTCCTCGCTCGCACAGTCGACACCCCGCGCTTCAACCTGTCGATCATCGAAATCATCGCCGGGCGCGAGCTCGGGGGTCACACCCACGAAGCGGAGGACGATGCGTTCTACATCCTCGACGGGGAATTGATCTTCGTCTTCGGCGGTCGGGAGGAGACCGCCGGCCCCGGCACCTTCGTGTTGGTCCCGCCAGGTGTCGAGCACGGCTTTCGCAACCCGGGCGATCAGCCGGTGCGCATGCTGAACATCCACGCTCCCGCCGGCTTCGATCAACGGATCGGCCTGGCCGGCTGACCGACAGGTCGTTCAGGCGAGAACGTAGGCCGCGGTGGGCAACAGCGCTGCTTTGCATGGAAAGCGGCTCTCGCGAGATACTGCGTGGGCGATGCCGCAGGAGAGTGCCCACGCTCAGACAGCGCCTCTTTGATGCGGGCCGCCGGTATCAGCGAGTTCGGCGGTGCTGTCGGGCGGATCGACCTCCCAGATCCGCGCCCCCTCGCGGACGACGAGGTCCTGATCGAAATCCGGGCCGCGGGCGTCGGCAACTGGGAGGAGTTCGTCCGGACGGGCGAGTGGGACGTCGGCCGCGCCCCTCCGATGGCGCTCGGCGTCGAGGCCGCCGGGATCATCACGGCGATCGGAGATTCCGTCGAGGACTGGGAGCCGGGCGATGAGGTGCTCAGCCACCCCCTCCCGCTGCGGGATCAGGGAACCTGGGCGCCCTTGCTGATCGCCTCGGCGACGGTGCTCGCGCGAAAGCCTGCCGCCCTCTCGTGGGAGGCCGCTGCAGCGTTCCCCGTTCCGGCCCTGACCGCCACGCAGGTGATCGACGGAGCCCTGGCGGTGCGCCCTGACGACCTGGTCCTCGTCAATGGTGGGAGCGGGGTGACCGGCACGCTGCTCGTTGGACTCGCCGCGGCGCGCGGCGCCGAGGTGATCGCGACCGCAGGACCGGCCAGCCATGAGCGCCTGCGCGGGCTGGGAGCGGCCCACGTGCTCGACTATCACGACCCCGACTGGCCGGAGCAGGCGCGCGCCATCGGCGGCGGCTTGGGCGTGACCGCCGTCGCGAACGCGGTGCCCAACGGCTCAGCCGACGCGATCGGCACCGTGCGCGACGGCGGTCACCTTGCGACGATCACCCAGGACCCACCGGACGAGCAGCGGGGCATCGAGATCTCGTCGGTGATCGTGCAGCCCGACGGCCGCGCGCTCGGCGAGCTCGCCGAGCTGCTCGCGGCCGGGAAGCTCGAGGTCTCGATCGCGGCGACGTTCCCGCTCGAGGATGCCGCCGCGGCCCTCGCGGCAGGAACCGAGGGCGGCGCCGGCGGAGCGGTCGTGCTTCGCCCCTGACGGGGCGATGATTTAGCTCGCCAGGGACTGAATGGCGACCTCCGCCGAGCAAGCGCCCCGGTGTGCGCAGTCGGGCAGGACCACGGTCGCTCGATTCCGTTTCATCACCCTCTCTCCATTCCGTCGAAGTTGGCTGAGACTTCCAGGGCGCGCTGAGTCGCGAACAGGGTGCTGGCAAGCCGCCGAGCGCTGCCCTCCCGACGATCTGGCCCCTGGAGGAAGAGCGGGCTGCAGCTGTCGAACACCAGTTGGCGCGCGATGGCGACACCGCGCGCGGGCGGCCGCTCGACCGTGACGAGCGTGTCAGCCAGCGACAGCACCTCGTCCTTGCAGACCCGGACCGCGAGAGAATCAAGCGGCACCTTTGTATCCAGGCGATTCGGAACTGGCGGACGTTCCGCCGCCTCGACAGCTCTGTTGAGCGCCTGCGCGACCCTGCGGCAGGCGCGTGGCCTGGTTATTCGTCCGGCGCGAGCCGCGTGGTAGATGCTTTTCGTCGGGCTAGTGCCGTCCGCAAGCTCGGCGTCGTAGTGAGGCCCGGCGAGGAACGCCCATAGCCGGGCTCGGAACGCCTTTCGAGAAACCCCGCGCAGCTCGCGGGGGAGACCTCCTGCGAGTGAACCGGGGGAAGCCACCTGCTGCTCTCCTTGGTCGACGACAATTGACGCCGACCAGACTTCCCGGCACACCTGAATCTGAGAGTACTCCTGCGTGGGAGCGATGTCGACGATCTCCTCCGACATCGCCACCCTCTGATCGGCGCCGGGCAGCGTCGATATAGCCCCGTTGGGCTTAGGGTTTGCCCGTGGGGATCAGTCTCATCGCTGCCAACGCGGTCATTCGCCTTGGCTATGGCATCGCTGCACTGACTTCTCCGTCAAAGCCAGTCCTCGGAACGATCCCCCTTGCGCCCGATACGGAGGAGTTTCCGGAGGCGCGCCTCTTCGTCCGAGGGTTCGCTGCTCATCAGATCGCGGTTGCGATGGTCGGCCTTGCGAGCTTGTCCAGGGCCAACCTCCGACGGCCGGCGATGCTCCTGGCAGCGGCCATCGATGCCGCCGACATCAGCTCCGCTGTCATCGAAGCCCGTACGAGAGGCCGGCTTGACCCGGACCTGACGGGAGGAATTGCGTTCTCCGCTGCAGGTCTCGCGTCGGCCTTGGTCGCGCTTCCGTCGGCCTAGCGAGGCGGCACCGTTCCGGCGTGCCTGAGCACGCAGGGAGTGAGCGGGGGAGGGCGAACATGGTTATGTGAACTCCGGCGAAAAGCCGCGTCCTCCGCTGCCTGAAGGTCCATTCCTGGTGGTGGGGTTGGCGCGCTCGGGAGCGGCGATTGCGAGCGTGCTGGCCGAGCGTGGAGAGACCGTGCTCGGCGTCGATTCAGGCGCGCCTGACGAGGCGGCAGGGCTGGAGCAGGCAGGCGTCGAAGTCAGTCTGGGCGTGGACGGAACACGGCAACTCGATCGTGCCCGAACGCTGGTGAAGAGCCCCGGCGTGCCGCAGGACGCGCCCGTGGTCCGGGCGGCCAGGGACCGGGACATCGAGGTCACCGGCGAGCTCGAGCTCGCCTGGCGCCTGATCCCGAACGCCTTCTGTGCGGTCACGGGAACGAACGGCAAGACGACCACGACGGAACTGATCGGCCACCTCTACCGGACGGCCGGCAGGCCGGTGGCGGTGGCCGGCAACGTGGGCACCCCGCTCGCGTCGCTGGTCGGGGCGATCGATGCGGACGCGACGGTCGTCTGCGAGGCCTCGAGCTTCCAGCTCGAGGACACCGAGTACTTCGGCCCGGAGTGCGCCGTCTTCATCAACCTCGCCCCGGACCACCTCGACCGCCACGGCACTCTCGACGCCTATCTGGACGCGAAGCTCCGGATCTTCGCCAACCAGGGCAACGACGACGTCGCGGTCTACAACGGCGACACGCCCGAGCTCCGGGGGCGAGACCTGGGCGGCTGCGCTCGCCTCCTCCGCTTCTGCCCCGCCGAGGGGGAGGCGGCCGACCCAGACTGTGAGCTCAGCCTGCGGGACGGCGTGATCTTCGCCGCCGACGAGCCCCTGATCCGGGCCGACGAGCTCGAGCTGCTCGGAGCCCACAACGTCGAGAACGCGATGGCGGCGGCGGCCGCCGCGCTCGCCTCGGGTCTGCCGCGCGATGCGGTCGCCGAGGGACTGCGGAGCTTCCCGGGTGTCCGCCACCGGCTCGAGCGGGTGCGCGAGCGGGGAGGCGTGCTCTGGGTGAACGACTCGAAGGCGACCAATGTCGCCTCCGCACTCGCCGGCCTCCGGGCCTTCGACGGCGGCGTCCGCCTGATCGCCGGCGGTCGGCCCAAGCAGGAGAGCTTCGAGCCTCTCGCTCCGGTGGTCGCCGAGCGCTGTGTCGCGTGCTACCTGATCGGCGAGGCCGCCGAGCGGATGACGGCGGAACTCGCGCCTGCGTCCGATGCGGGCGTCGAGATCTCGGACCTGGGCACGCTGGAGCGTGCGGTGGAGGCCGCGGCGGCGGAGGCGAAGCCGGGCGAGGTGGTCCTGCTCTCCCCGGCGTGTGCGAGCTTCGACGCCTTCAAGAACTTCGAGGAGCGGGGTGACCGCTTCCGCGAGCTGGTCGAGGCGCTCTCGTGAGCGCCCGGACGAAGAGCAAGGCGCCGGCGCCCCCGCTCGAGTACTCCCTGCTGCTGACGGCCACGCTCTGCCTGCTCGCCTTCGGGGCCGTGATGGTGTTCAGCGCCAGCTCGGCGCGTTCGCTGCTCAACCACGGCGGCAGCGGCTTCTACTACCTCGAGCGCACCCTGATCTTCGGCGCGATCGGCCTGGTGGTGATGCGGGTCGCAGCCGTGCGCGGCGTGGCCGCCGTCAAGGTCCTCACCCCGGTCATCCTCGGCATCGCGATGTTCCTGCTCTTCGCGGTGCTGTTGCCCGGTGTGGGCTCCACCGTGAACGGCTCGCAGCGCTGGATCGGCGCGGGCCTGCTGCAGTTCCAGCCCTCCGAGCTCGCGAAGCTCGCGCTGGTCCTCTACGGGGCCTTTCTGCTCTCGAAGGAGCCGAAGCGCGCCAAGACCCTCGGCGGCCTCGGGCCCTACCTGCTGATCGTCGGCCTCGCGCTGCTGCTGATCACGAAGGAACCCGATCTCGGGACCTCGATCGTCGCCTCGATCGCCGTCTGCTGCGTGCTCTTCCTCGGCGGGGTGAAGGCTCGGACGCTGGCGCCGGTCGGGATCGCCATCGCGGTGATCGGCATCGGGATGGTCGCCACCCACCCCTACCAGGAGGCCCGCCTGACGGGCTTCCTGCATCCCAACAGCGACACCGGCGGCTCCGGCTTCCAGGCCAAGCAGGCGACGATCGCGGTCGGCTCCGGGGGCATCTTCGGCGTCGGCCTCGGCGAGAGCGTGCAGAAGGCCTCCTACCTGCCCGAGGCGCACACGGACATGGTCGCCGCGGTGATCGGGGAGGAGCTCGGCCTGGCCGGCATGGTGGTGCTGATCGGCCTGTTCGGGATGTTCGGCTACGCGGGCCTGAGGGCCGCCCACCGCGCTCGCGACCGGTTCAGCAAGCTGCTCGCGGCCGGTCTCACCTCGCTGATCCTCGCCCAGGCCGCTCTCAACCTGTTCGCGGTGCTCGGGCTCGCGCCTCTCACCGGCGTTCCCCTGCCGTTCGTCTCGTACGGCGGGACGAGTTTGGTGATGACCCTGGCCGCCGCCGGGTTGATCCTGAACGTCGCCCGCCGGCCCGCTCGTGCGAGCGCCGCGGGACGAAGCGGCTCGCGCAGCTCCGAGGGCGGCAAACGCCGCACGGCCGGGGGCCCTGCGAGACTGCGCGTGGTCGAGGGCGGAACAAACACCAGGAGGAAGCGCGCAGCCAGTGGCACGAGTCGTGATAGCGGCCGGCGGCACGGCGGGGCACGTCGTACCGGCGATCGCCGTCGCCGACGCGCTTCGCGCTGAGGGCGCGGAGGTCAGCTTCCTCGGCACTCGGGAGCGCGCCGAGGCGGACCTCGTTCCGGCCGCCGGCTACGAGATCGATTTCCTCCGGGTCAGCGGCCTCGACCGTCGCAACCCGGTCAAGGCCGCCATCGCCGCCGGACGGGCGGCGCGCGCAGTGGGCGCGGCGCGACGGCGGCTGAGCGCCAGGCGCGCGGACGTGGTGATGGGTGGCGGGGGGTACGTCGCCGGCCCGGCGGGGCTTGCGGCCGTGCGAATGGGCCTCCCGCTCGTCCTGACCGAGGCCGACAGCCATCTGGGCCTGGCAAACCGGATGCTCGCCCGCCGTGCGCGGCGCGTCTGCCTCGCCTTCCCGATCCCGGGCCGCGACGGGGAGCCGTACGTGGTCACGGGGCGGCCCGTTCCTCGCGCCGTGATCGAGGCGGATGCGACCGTGGCCCGCCGTCGGTTCGGGATCCCCGAGCCTGCGGATTGCGTGACGATCGTCGGCGGCAGTCTCGGGGCCCGCTCGATCAACCTCGCCGCCTTCGACGCCTTCACCCGCCTCGAGCGGGGGTTGCCGCACGACCACGTCGGCCAGCCCTGGATCCTGCACGTGGCGGGCCGCCGCGACTATGCCGAGCTGCGCCGCCGCTGGCAGGAGCAGGGAAGCCCCGAGCGCTATGCGCTGATCCAGTACGAGCCGAACCTGGGGGACGTCCTGGCCGCTGCCGACCTGGTCGTCGCCCGCGCCGGCGGTTCGGTGATGGAGATCGCGGCGGCGGGACGGCCGGCGATCCTGATCCCCTATCCGCAGGCGACGGGTGACCACCAGACGACCAACGCCCGCTGGATGGCCGACGGCGGAGCCGCGGTGGTGATCCCCGACCGCGAGCTCACGCCCCAGCGGCTGAGCGCCGCGATCGCGGAGCTGCTCGCCGACGAGGACCGGCTGCGGTCGATGTCGATCGCGGCGCGTCGGCTGGCGAAGCCCGACGCCGCCGAGCGGATCGCGCACGAGATTCTGAGGGCGGCGGAGCGTGGCTGAGATGGAGGGGCGGCGGCTCCACTTCATCGCGATCGGCGGCGCCGGGATGAGCGGGCTGGCGCTGGTCGCGAAGGAGCTCGGCGCCGAGGTGAGCGGCTCCGACCGCGCCGAGTCCTCCTACACGGAGCGCCTCCGGGCTGCCGGCATCGAGCCGAAGCTCGGTCACGATGCGGACCAGGTGCCACCCGACGCGGACGTGGTGGTCTCCACGGCGGTTCCCGAGGACAACCCGGAGCTGTCCCGTGCCCGCGAGCGCGGCCAGACGGTGATCCATCGCGGTGAGCTGCTGGCCGAGCTCTCCTCGCAGCGCCGCCTCCTCGCAATCGCCGGGACGCACGGCAAGACGACCACGACCGCCATGTGCATCTGGGCGCTGCGCGAGATCGGCGCCGACACGGCCTTCTTCCTCGGAGGGGAGCTCCCGGGCGCCGGACCGGATGGAGAACCGGCCAACGCCGCCTGGGGCGAGGGCGAGTGGCTGATCGCGGAGGCCGACGAGAGCGACGCCAGCTTCCTCAAGCTTCAACCGGAGATCGCCGTGGTCACGAACCTCGAGCTCGATCACCACTCTCGCTGGGGCTCGCTCGCGGAGCTCTCCGAGGCCTTCGCCGCCTTCGCCTCCGCCGCCTCCGGCGTCGTCTGCGGATCAGAGGTCCGTCTGCCCGGACGTGAGGGTCAGCGCGTCCTCCGTTTCGGCCTGGAGCCCGCCGGCGACGCGCCCGCCCCGGAGGCGGAGTTGATCGCGGTCGACATCCTGATCGAGCCGGGAGGGGGCAGCCGCTTCCGGGCTCACGGCCCAGATATCGACGCCGAGGTCTCCCTGCGGGTCCCGGGGCGGCACAACGTCGCCAACGCCCTGGCCGCGCTCGGCGGCCTCGCCCTGGCCGGCTTCGACGCCCGGGCCTGCGCGCGAGGCCCTCGGCGGCTTCCCGGGAGTCGCGAGGCGCCTCGAGCTGAAGGGCGAGCGCAATGGCGCCCGCATCTACGACGACTACGCGCACCACCCGACGGAGGTCACCGCCACGATCGAGGCGGCGCGCGAATTCGGGGCCCGCCGCCTCATTGCAGCCTTCCAGCCCCACCTCTACTCGCGGACCAAGGCGCTCGCGCCGGAGCTCGGTGCCGCTCTGGCCGCCGCCGACGAGGTCGCGGTCCTCGACGTCTATCCGGCGCGGGAGGAGCCCGTCGGCCGGCTCGCCGGCGTCAGCGGCCTGATGGTCGCCGAGGAGGCGGCCGAGCACGCCGCCGGCCGGCCCGTCTGGTGGCTGCCGACGGCCGAGCAGGCCGCCGAGGCGCTCGGGCCCGAGGCTGCGGGAGGGCGATCTCCTGATCACGATCGGCGCCGGCGACATCAACAGGCTCGCCGAGGCGCTGGTGGACGGAGGAGGGGAGGGGTGAGCCTGCCTCCGGGAGTCGAGCGGGACTACGCGCTCTCCCGACTGACGACGTTGCGGGCGGGCGGATCCGCGGACTTCTTCGCCCGCCCGTCGTCGGACGACGAGGTGGTCGAGCTGCTCGACTGGGCCGACAGCGAGGGACTCGCGGTCGGAGTCATCGGGTCGGGCTCCAACCTCCTGGTGTCCGACGAGGGCTTTCGCGGCCTGGTGATGAAGCTGGCGGACGACCTGACCCAAATCGAGCGGGAGGGAACGAAGGTGCGCGCCGGCGGGGGGGCACGCCTGCCCTCGGCGGCGGCGCGGGCGGCCGGCTGGGGCCTGACGGGCCTGGAGTTCGGCGTGAACATCCCGGGGACCGTCGGCGGTGCGGTGCGGATGAACGCGAACGCCTACGGCGGCGAGCTCGGCGAGGTGCTCGAGGTGGTCACGGTCTGCACGCCGGCCGGCGCCGAGAGCCGCGACCCGGGACAGCTCGGGCTGCGATACCGGGGCTCCGCCCTGGGTGGAGACGAGGTGGTCACCGCCGCGACGTTCGCCCTCGCCGAGGGAGATCCGGCCGCTGTGAAGGCCACGATGGGCGAGATGCGCCGCAGGCGAAAGGAGGCGCAGCCATCCGGGATCAAGACCTTCGGATCGACCTTCATGAATCCCGGCGATTCGCGCGCCGAGGGCCGCTCCGCCGGGCAGCTGCTCGATGCGGCGGGGTGCAGCGGGCTCGCGGTCGGTGGCGCGCGGCTCTCGCCCAAGCACGCCAACTTCGTGGAGAACACCGGCAAGGCGACGACGGCCGACGTGCTCGCCGTGATGGCCGCCGCCAGGCGGAAGGTGTACGACCGCTTCGGGGTCGTGCTCGAGCCCGAGGTGCAGATCCTCGGCGACGTGAGCTGGCCCGAGGAGTGGAAACTGGAGGACTAGAGGGCCAGCGCGCAGGAATGAGGGAGCGGGCGGTGAATCGGCAGGAATGGCAACCAGTGCCCTGAATCCGCGTCGGCCGTCGGACGGACGGCGAGGCGGCCCTCCCGCACGCCGACGCGTCCACGACCCGAAGTTCGCGGTGCCGTGCTGCGCCGCCGGCTGATCGCAGCGGCGGCGGGGATCCTGGTTCTCTGGGCCGGCTACATGCTCTGGTTCCGGAACCTCTCCTGGTTCGCGATCGACGAGGTGACCGTCACCGGCGCCACGACCAACGAGCCCGCGATCAAGAATGCGATCGAGCAGGTGGCCGGGGGCATGACCACGCTGCACCTCGACGACGGAAAGCTCCGCAGCACCGTCGCGCACTTCCCGACCGTCGCGTCCGTGGGCGCCACCACGAGCTTCCCCCACACCCTCCACGTCACGGTCACCGAGAGGCTGCCGGTGGCCTTCATCAAGGTCGGCCCTCGCCGGACCGCGGTGTCGGCCGACGGCTACCTGCTGCTCGGGGCGAGCTTCGACCCGAAGCAGCTGCCCCGGATCGAGGGAACCGCTGCGAACGGCGCCCGGCTCGATGGGGATGCGGCGGCCCAGGCGGCCATCCTCGGGGCCACACCGACAGTCCTCAGAGACCACATCACCGCCTCGACCTGGGACGACGCACAGGGTGGGGTGGTGGTGGACCTCGACGGCGGCCCCGACCTCCGCTTCGGCGACGGTTCGAGGGCCCGGGACAAGTGGATGGCGGCGGTCTCGGTGCTCTCGAGCTCCGAGCACGGCTCGCCGTCCTATCTCGACGTCAGCGTCCCAGACCGCCCGGTCACGGGCGGCTGAGCACCAGGCCTCGCCGCTGCAACGTCACTTTCACGCCGATTTCGGCCTACAGGCGATCCCTTGCGGATGGCGAAATGGGACAACACGATGGCCGCGGAATACGGGTATTTGCAGGCGTTTCCGCGACCCTCTACCAACCCTGCACCTCCATCTGTAGACGAGACTTACCCAGCTGGAAGTCTCAAGGGAGACTTGAGAGTTCAGGCGTGGGAGACCGTTGACAGTGCGTAATCTTTGCCCTACTTTCGCAAAGGCCCAATAGCCGAATTGGCGGCTGGGCTCGGAGCAGGACCAACAAATGGAGACCTCATATCTGGCCGTGATCAAGGTCGTCGGAGTCGGCGGCGGTGGCTCGAACGCCGTCAGCCGGATGATCGACGCGGGCCTTCGCGGCGTCGAGTTCGTCGCTGTCAACACGGACGCGCAGGCGCTCCAGGCAGCTGACGCCGACGTCAAGATCGGAATCGGCCACAACCTGACCAAGGGCCTCGGCGCGGGTGCCAACCCGGAGGTCGGCGCGGGTGCGGCGGCCGAGTCGAGAGACGAGATCAAGGATGCGCTGAAGGGCGCGGACATGATCTTCATCACCTGCGGCGAGGGTGGCGGCACGGGTACCGGCGCCGCCCCCGTGATCGCCGAGATCGCCAAGCAGGAGATCGGTGCGCTCACCGTGGGCGCGGTCACCAAGCCGTTCGAGTTCGAGGGCAAGAAGCGGATGGCTCAGGCCGAGGAGGGCATCGACCGGCTCCGCAAGGAGGTCGACACCCTGATCACCGTCCCGAACGAGAAGCTGCTGCAGATCGTGGAGCGGCGCACCACGATTCTCGAAGCCTTCCGCGAGGCCGACGACATCCTGCGCCAGGGCGTCCAGGGCATCACCGACCTGATCACGATCCCGGGCCTGATCAACCTCGACTTCGCCGACGTCCGCCTGGTCATGCACCAGGCCGGCTCGGCACTGATGGGCGTCGGCACCGGCACCGGCGAGAACCGGGCCGTCGAGGCCGCCAAGGCCGCGATCACCTCGCCTCTGATCGAGGAGCAGATCGACGGCGCCAAGGGCATGCTGCTGAACGTCACCGGCGGCGAGGACCTCGGCCTCTTCGAGGTCAACGAGGCCGCGCGCCTCGCGATTCAGGCCGCCGACACCAACGCCAACATCGTCTTCGGAGCCGTCGTCGACTCCTCGATGCACGAGGAGGTTCGCGTCACCGTGATCGCCACGGGCTTCGAGGGCTTCGAGATGATCGCCCGAGCGCCGGAGTTCACGGCCCGGGCGGCCGAGCGTCGCCCGGCTCCGGTTCGCGGCGGGCGCGAGGGACTGAGCGATCTGCGGATCTCAGAGTCTGAGATCGACGTTCCCGACTTCCTGAAGTAGCGCTTCAGTCGCGGGTACCGCGGAACGAGCGACGAGCCGCTTCCTCGTCGTGGTCGAGGTAGGTCTCCATGCGGGTCACGCGACCGTCCTCGTCGAAGGTCCAGACCGCCCACGACGCGCCCTCCATCTCGATCCCGCTGCCGGCGCCTCGTGCCTTCGTGGTCTGGCGGATCAGCGCGCGGTTCCCCGCGATCTCGACCTCGTGGGGTGTGCTGACCTGCCCCTCGAACGCGTCCGGCTCCATCCACGCGCGTAGCGCCTCGACGCCTCTCACCTCGGTGATCGCTGCGGGGCTGACGTAGACGACGTCGGGGTGGATCCACTCGACTGCGGCCTCGTAGTCACCGCGATTGAAGGCGTCGTAGCCGTCGCGCAGCCGCTCGATCAGCTCTTCCTCGGAGAGGGTCATGCCCGGCAGTATCGTGGCCGGGGTGGAAGCAAGGACCGTGAAAAGGACCCCGCTGTACGAGGTTCACCTCGAGGCTGGGGCGAAACTGGTCGACTTCGCGGGCTGGGAGATGCCCGTCGAGTACGACGGGATTCGCGCGGAGCACCTCCGCGTGCGGAGTTCCTGCGGCGTCTTCGACGTCTCGCACATGGGCGAGATCGAGACGGAGGGCCCACAGGCCGCCGACCTGCTGCAGCGGCTGCTCTCCAATGACGTCTCCAAGATTCAGGTCGGCGGGGCCCAGTATTCCTGCCTCTGTCGCGAGGACGGCGGTGTGCTCGACGACCTCTTCACCTATCGGCTCGGGGACGATCGCTACCTGACCGTCAGCAACGCCGCCAACCACCAACGGGACCTGGAGTGGTTCGAGGCTCATGCGGTCGAGTTCGAGGCCGTGGTCCGCGACCGGATCGACGCCTTCGCGATGCTGGCGGTGCAGGGGCCGGAGGCCCGCGACATCGTCGGCAGGCTCTCCGACGGCGAGCTGCCCAAGCGCTTCAGGACGGTGGAGCTGGCGGTCGCGGGTGCACCGGCACTCGTCTGCGGGACGGGCTACACGGGCGAGGACGGCGTCGAGCTGCTGATGGCCCCCGAGGACGCGAGCACTGTCTGGGCGGCGGTGATCGGCGGCGGCGCCTCTCCCGCGGGTCTCGGCGCGCGCGACACGCTCCGCCTCGAGGTCAACTACTGCCTCTATGGCAACGACCTGACCGAGGAGCGCACCCCGATCGAGGCCGGCCTCGGCTGGTGCGTCAAGGAGGACACCGGGTTCGTCGGCGCGGAGGCGTGCCGCCGGATCCGCGAGGAGGGCCCGAGCGAGCTCCTCGAGCCCTTCGTGATGACCGGGCCGGGGATACCGCGCCAGGGCAATCCCGTGATCGAAAGCGACGAGCGCGTCGGCGAGGTGACCAGCGGCACGATGTCCCCCTCGCTGGAGGTCGGAATCGGCATGGGCTACGTCCGAGCCGGTTTCGCCAAGCCCGGGAGCGCAATCGACATCGACGTGCGCGGCCGGCTCCGCCCGGCCGAGATCCGCGAGCGCCCGCTCTACAAGAAGGACTGAGGCCCGGCGAGACCGGTAGCTTTCCCGCCGTGCCCGACGAGACCTATCCCGAGGAGCTTCGCTACCACGCGGAGCACGACTGGGCGCGCGTCGAGGGCGACTCCGCGACCTTCGGTGTCACCTGGTACGCGCAGGACGCGCTCGGCGAGGTCGTCTTCTACGAGCCCCCGGAGGTCGGCAAGCAGGTGACGAGGGACGAGGCCTACGCGGAGGTCGAGTCGGTGAAGGCCGTGTCCGACGTCTACGCGCCGCTCTCGGGCGAGGTGACGGAGGTGAACTCGGGGCTCGCGGAAGCCCCCGAGAAGATCAACCAGGACCCCTACGGCGAGGGCTGGATGGTCAAGGTGAAGCTCGCGGATCCCTCAGAGGCCGACCAGCTGATGGACGCGGCCGCCTACAGGAAGCTGCTCGAGGAGTCGGACTAGCAGTTCAGCCGAGGACCGCGCGGGCCCCGGCCGTGAGCCCCATCGACGCCGCCATGGCGAGCAGGATGCCTCCGCGCAGCGCAAGGACCGTGCCGGCCCCCGCCAGCCCGAGGACGCGCTCGTCGACGGTGAACTCGCCGTCGGTTCCTCCGAAGGTCTCGGTCACCACCAGCGCGGCCAGCAGCGCGGGCGCGAGCAGGGTGATGACACCCATGGCCCGGGCCGGCAGCGCCCGCCCACCCAGCGCGACGGGGCCGGCGGCGCGAATCACCACCGTGGTCACGGCCAGCCACACGACCACGGCCCACCCGTCAGCCAACCGGGTCCTGCTCGATCTCGGGATGCTCGCGCTCCGTTGTGGCGCCGCCGCTCCTCAGGCCGACCAGAGCGGCTCCGCTGGCGGCGATCACCGGGACGCCGGCCGGGGCAAAAGGAAGCAGCACGAGGGCCAACCCGGCACCGAGCACCGCGACGATCACAGCCGTGCGACCGGTACGCAGCTCGCCGCCCACGAGGAGCGCCAGGAAGAAGGCCGGAAAGAGTGCGTCGAGGCCGAAGTTCGCCGGATCGCCGATCAGGTCGCCGGCCAGCAGTCCCACCGCCGTGCCCCCGACCCAGGCGGGGTAGGCGGGCAGGGTGGCGCCGACCAGGAAGTCGGGGTCGTAACGCCCGTCGCCGCGATTCGCCATCGCCCAGGAGGCGTCGATCATCGCCTCCCCATAGAGCGCCCGGCGAAGCCAGCTGCCGCGCAGCGACGGAGCGAGAGCGATCCCCATCGGGAGGTAGCGGGCGTTGAGAAGGATGCCTGCGATCACCGCCGCCGCGACACCCCCGCCGCCCCCCAGGACGGCCAGTGCTCCGAACTGGGCGGACCCCGCGAAGACGAGGGCGGACATCACCAGCGTCGCGGAGCTGCCGATGACCGGCTCGGCCAGCACGCCGAATGAGACGGCGAGCAGCCCGGCCGCGATCGCGAATGGAACCCCCGCCCTGAACCCCGCTCTGAGTGAGTCCCTCCGCACGCCGGGACCCTATTCTTCGGTCAGAGCGATGAGGCTCGCTCCTAACCGCGGTCGGGGCGTCATCAATCAAAGGAGAAGGGCGTGAGTGGCCAGGCGCTCGGGCTTGCGGTCTCGGTTTTCCTCGCCTGCGCGGTCGAGGCGGTGGAGGCCCTGACGATCGTGCTCGCCGTGGGGACGACCCGGAGCTGGCGCTCCGCGCTGGCCGGAGCAGGGGCCGCCTTCATTGCGCTAGTCGCCATCACCGCCGTCCTGGGGCCAAGACTGACCTCGCTTCCGATCGACACCCTGCGCCTCGTGGTGGGCGGGCTCCTGCTGGTCTTCGGGTTGCAGTGGCTGCGCAAGGCGATCCTCCGAGGCGCCGGCCTCAAGTCCACCCACGACGAGGAGGAGATCTTTCGCGAGGAGGCTGCGGCAGCGACATCGGCGGGAGTCCTGGAGGGCGGACTCGATGGCTATTCGTTCACGATCACCTTCAAGGGGGTCCTGCTCGAGGGACTGGAGGTGGTCTTCATCGCCCTCACCTTCGGCGCGAACCAGCATCGCGTCGGTCTGGCGGCAGTGGCCGCTTCCGCAGCTGTCCTGTTGGTGGTGGCGCTGGGCATTGCGATCCGTGCCCCCCTCGCCCGGGTGCCGGAGAACGCAATGAAGTTCAGCGTCGGCGTGATGCTGACCTCGTTCGGGATCTTCTGGGGCTCGGAGGGAGCCGGGGCGCGATGGCCCGGGGGTGACGCTGCCCTGCTGGTGATCGTTGGGGCAGCGCTGGGCTTCTCGCTCCTGCTGGTCAGGCTCTTCCGGCCGACGGTTGCCGAGGCCGGGATGGTGGAGGGATGACACGGATACGCGACGCCGCAGTGGGGGCGTGGGAATTCGTGGCCGGTGACGATTGGGTCACGGCCGCAGGAGTGGTCGATTGCGCTTGGCCTGACCGCCGTGATCAGTGAAGAGAACGCGGCTTGGTTCGTCATGCCCGTAGCGGTTGCCCTCCTGCTGACCCTGTCGATCTGGCGCGAGGCGCGGAAGCGTCACCAACCCTGAGCGTTGGTTTCGGTGACAACTCCGGAGCCACGTCGAAGGTGGTTACTACGATGGAACACTGTGAGCCGATACACGTCAGCAACTGACGAAGACCGCCGCGCGATGCTCGAGGCGATCGGCGTCGGACTCGATCGACGAGCTCTTCGCCGACATCCCGGAGTCGCTGCGCCTCGGCCGTCCGCTCGACCTTCCCGACGGCAAGCCGGAGACCGAGGTCTACGACCGGCTGTCCGCCCTGGCGTCGCGCAACGCGCATGCCGAGGCCGAGACGAGCTTCCTCGGGGCCGGCATGTACGACCACTACGTGCCCGCGATCGTTGACGCGATCACCAGCCGGTCGGAGTTCCTCACTCCCTACACGCCGTACCAGCCCGAGATCTCGCAGGGCGGGCTCCAGGTCATGTTCGAGTTCCAGACCGCGATGTCTGAGCTCACCGGCCTGCCCGTCTCGAACGCGGCGCTCTATGAGGGGCCGTCCGCGGTCGCCTCGGCCGCCTACCTGGCGATCGGGGCCACCGGCCGCAGGAAGCTGGTCGCCTCCCGCGGGGTGCACCCGCACAGCCGCGAGTCGCTCGTCACCTACGGCGCCGGGTATGGGACCGAGCTGGTCGAGGTCCCGCTTGCCGATGGGGTCACCGACGCGGCCGCCCTGGCGGAAGCGATCGACGACGAGACCGCGGCCGTCTTCCTGCAGCAGCCGAACTTCCTCGGGGCCGTCGAGGACATCGAGGCGCTCGGCGCGGCGGCGAAGGAGCACGGTGCGCTCGTGGTCGTCGCCTGCGATCCGATCGCTCTCTCGATCCTGCGGCCCCCGGGCGAGTGCGGTGCCGACATCGCCGTGGGGGAGGGGCAGCCGCTCGGCAACCGCCTCGACTACGGCGGTCCCTCGTTCGGCTTCTTCTGCGCGACTGAGGAGCACATCCGCCGCATGCCCGGCCGGATCGCCGGCGAGACGACCGACGTCGACGGGCGCCGCGGCTTCGTCCTCACGCTCCAGACCCGCGAGCAGCACATCCGCCGCGAGAAGGCGACCCACAACATCTGCACCGCCCAGGCGCTCAACGCGCTGGCCGGCATGGTCCATCTCGCCTGGCTCGGCAAGCGAGGCTTCGTCGAGCTCGGGGAGCTGCTCGTTCGCCGCACCGCCTACGCGCGGGAGCGCCTCAGCGCGGTCGACGGCGTCGAGCTGCTGCACGAGGCCCCGGTGGTGCGCGAGTTCGCGGTCACCCTCGACGCACCGGTCGGAGACGTGCTCGACCGGTGCGCGGCCGAGGGAATCGGCGCCGGGTATCCGCTCGGCCGCGACTACCCGGAGCACGAGAACGGGCTGCTGGTGGCGCTCACGGAGCGGCGGAGCCGCCAGGACATCGACCGCCTCGCGGACGTGCTCGGACGCGCGGTCGCGGATCTGCGCCGGGCCAAGGTCGCGGAGGGAGTCGCATGAACGACACCCGCCACCACGGTCGACGGCGGCACGCCGATGCAGCGCGATCGCGCGACGACGATCTACGAGCGCTCGGTCGAGGGCCGCCGCGCGGCGACCCTGCCCGACGCCGGCGTGCCCGAGGCGCCGATCGATGAGCTGATCCCGAAGAACCTGCTGCGCGAGCGGCCGGCGGAGCTGCCCGAGGTCGCCGAGCCGGAGATCGTCCGCCACTACAACCGGATCTCGCGCCGAAACTTCGACCTCGACACCGGCTTCTACCCGCTCGGCTCCTGCACGATGAAGCACAACCCGCGCCTCAACGAGCGGGTGGCGGCGCTGCCGGGCCACGCCCGCCTGCACCCGGCCCAGGAGCCGAAGCGCGCACAGGGTGCCCTCGAGCTGATGTGGCTCCTGCAGCAGCTCGCTGGCCGAGATCTGCGGCCTGCCGCACGTCAGCCTCCAGCCCTCGGCGGGATCCCACGGTGAGCTGGCCGGGCTGCTGCTGACGCGCGCCTACCACGCCGACCGCGGCGAGGAGCGGACCAAGGTCCTCACCCCCGACACGGCGCACGGCACCAACCCCGCCACCGTGACGATGGCGGGCTACGAGGTGGTGAAGCTGGCGTCAAACGAGCGCGGCGGGATCGACCTCGACGACCTGCGCGCCAAGGCCGGCGACGACACGGCCTGCCTGATGCTCACCAACCCGAACACCCTCGGCCTCTTCGACGAGAACATCGCGGAGATCGCCAAGATGGTCCACGACGCCGGCGGGACCCTCTACTACGACGGCGCCAACCTGAACGCGATCATGGGGCACTCGCGCCCGGGCGACATGGGCTTCGACATCGTCCACGTCAACCTCCACAAGTCCTTCTCCCAGCCCCACGGCGGGGGCGGCCCGGGAGCCGGGCCGATCGCGTGCTCGGAGCGGATCGAGCCCTACCTGCCGCGGCCGCAGGTGGTTCGCCGCGAGGCCCAGAACGGCGGGGAGCCCAGCTTCGACCTCGACTTCGACCGGCCCAAGTCGATCGGCCGCCTGCGCGGCTTCCAGGGGAACTTCGGCGTCTTCGTCCGCTCCTACGCCTACATCCTCAGCCTCGGCGGCGACGGCCTTCAGGAGGCTTCCGAGACCGCGGTGCTGAACGCCAACTACCTGCTCGCCAGGATGAGTGAGGGCACGGCGGGCAGGTACACACCGGTGGCCTTCGACCGGCGCCCGATGCACGAGTTCGTCCTCTCCGGCGCGCCGGCGAAGCGGGAGCTCGGCGTCAAGACGCTCGACATCGCCAAGCGCCTGCTCGACCACGGCATGCATCCGCCGACCGTCTACTTCCCGCTGCTGGTCGACGAGGCGCTGATGATCGAGCCCACCGAGACGGAGACCCGGGAGACGCTCGACGCCTTCGCCGAGGCGATCGACGCGATCCTGGAGGAGGCGGCGGAGGATCCGGGAATCGCGCAGGGCGCGCCCTACACGACCCCGGTCCGCCGGCTCGACGAGGTGGCGGCCAACCGGAATCCGGTCGTCCGCCAGCCTCTGTAGAGCCTCGAGCTAGCCCCGGACCAGCTTCACGCCGGGAACCTTGAGCGCCGTGATCTCCGCGTGGTTGACATCCGCGGACGCGCTCGATGAGCAGAGCAACTGGGCCGTGGTCGCGGCCTTTGCCCGCCCCGAGACCTCCATCGCCACGCTGCTCTGGGCCGTGATGGTGCCCGTCCCCGTGAAGGTGTCAGCCTGGTCCTGGCCGACGCCGTTCAACCGAAGGACGCAGCTGATGTTGGCGCCAGTGGCGTTCTGGCGAACGTCGAACGTGCTCCGCACGTCGTAGCTGCCCTGGCCCAGGCTGAGCGTACCCAGCGTGGACAGCGACGTGCTCAGGCTCTTCGCGCCCGAGATCGTCAGCTGCGTGACGTTCGTCTTCTTGCCGATCGTCTTGTTGACCTTCTTCGCCGTGACGCCCTTGCTGGCGCCGATCACGGGGGTGACCAGCAGGACAGCGGCCAGTACCGCGGCCAGCGATGCGGGCACCACCCAACGCCAGGGTCTGTCCCTCACTGCTCCCATTGACTTCCTCCTTTTCGAGACCCCTGCCCGGATCGGCGGGGACCGAAAGACCCTTGCAGACGCCGCGGAGGTCAGATGAACGCCGCTTGCGACTACACGGATGTTCAGGCGTCATCGAGGCGCTCGAGCGCGGGCAGCTTCTGCTTCAGCTTGAGCACGGGCTCGAAGAGATCGCCCTCCTTCTCGATCCGCTTGATCGCGTCCGGGATCTCGAAGCGAAGCTTCTCGGCCGAGTCGCTCGCGCTTCGCGGCCCGCTCGACCTCGCGCCCAGTGCAGCGGGATCGAGGCGGTGGGGTGCTCGCGCGCCCGCAGCGAGTAGACGGCGATCGTCGTCTTCTTCTGGTGGTTCTGGCTCCAGTCGACGAAGACCTTGCCGCGGCGGTCCACCTTGGCCATCTTCGAGACGACGTCCTTCGGGGTCTGCTTCTCCAGCAGCTGCGCGACGGCCTTGGCGAAGGGGCTGGTCTCCTCGTAGGTGACCTTCGTGTTGAGCGGGAAGTAGACCTGCATGCCCTTGCCGCCCGAGACCTTCGGGAATCCCTCGAGCCCGAACGCGCCGAAGAGCTCTCGCACCCGCAGCGCCACCTTGCAGCACTCGGAACAGACCCGCCGGGGCTCCGGGATCGAGGTCGAAGGCGAGCACGGTGGGCTGCTCCATCCGCGTTGCCTTCGACAGCGAGGGATGAAGCTCGAGGGCGGCGAGCTGAGCCATCCAGACCAGCGTCGCGCGGTTCTCGCAGAGACAGAAGTCGATCTCGCCGGCGCGGCGATCGACGTAGATCGGGGTCGTCTTCACCCAGTCGGGCCGGTGCTTCGGGCAGTTCTTCTCGAAGAAGGACGCCCCGGGGTTGCCGACGCCCTCGGGGAAGCGGCGCAGCGTCAGCGGGCGTCCCCTGCAGGTGCGGCAGGATCACGTCCGCGACCCGCGCGTAGTAGTCGATCACCTGCGCCTTGGTGGTCTTCGTCTTCGGGTAGAGGACCTTGTCCAGGTTGGTCAGCTTCAGCCGGCGGTTGCCGACAGTGACCTCCTGGTCCCGCTTCTTGGCCTTAGCGGGCAACCTCGGGCGCTGGGCCTAAGCCTTGGCCTTCGACTTCTTGCGCGAGGTGCTCTTCTTGCGCCCGTTCGAGCTCGAGGAGCTCTTGGTGCCCGATGAGGACTTCGAAGACGAGGACTTGGAGCGGGACGAGCTCTTCGCCCGGGGCTTGGGCTTGGACTCGCCCTTGCCGTCCGTCTCCGCCTCCTCGCTCCGCACGGCGGCCAGGCTCTCCTCGAGCGCGGCCATCAGGTCCGGGGCCTTGGTCGGCTTCGGCTCCTCGGTCGGGGCAGCGACGACCTCCTTGCCCTCGGCCTTGCGCTCGAGCAGGTCGAGCAGCTCCTCGCGGTACTCGTCGCGGTACTTGTCGGGATCGAAGTCGCTGGTCAGCGACTCGATCAGCTGCTTGGCCATGTCGAGCTCGCGCTTCTCGGGCTTCTTCGGCTTGGCCTCCTCGAAGACCTCGCCGTCGAGGTCCTGCGGGGAGGAGACCTCGTCGTGGAAGCGCATCGTCGTCAGGGTGAGGACGTCGTCCATCGGCCGGATCGCGGCGAGGTGCTCCTTGTTGCGGAGCACGAAGCGGGCGATCGCCACCTTGCGGGCGTCCTTCATCGCCTGGACGAGCAGCGCGTAGGCGCGCTCGGCGCCCTTGTCGGGGCCGAGGTAATAGGGCTGCTCGAAGTAGATCGGGTCGATGTCGTCGAGGTCGACGAAGTCCTGGATCTCGATCGCGCGGCTTCGCTGCGGCTCGAGCTCGGCGAGCTCGTCGCGGCTCAGCACCACGTACTGATCAGGGGCGTACTCGTAGCCCTTGACGATCTTCTCGTAGGGGACCTCCTTGCCGTCGGACTCGGCGACGCGCTTGTGCTTCACCCGCGAGCCGTCGCCCTCGCGGAGCTCGCGGAAGCGCACCGTCTGCTTGGAGACGGCGCTGTAGAGCCTCACCGGCACGTTCAGCAGCCCGAAACTGATCGAACCACTCCATATCGCCCTAGCCACGCGTGATCACCTCGATCCTCGATCCTTCGACACCACTGAGGTTACCCCTGGGCGGGTTCCCCGAACCGGGCGCAAGCTTGCGTCCATGCCCTTCAGACCGGCGCCGAGCGCGAAACTCATCGCTTGCGTCGCCTTGCCTCACATCTCCTGACCACCTCGCGCGGGTCCTTGTCGTCGCGCATCCCCTTGAACGCGGGCTGTCGCAGCGTCCCCTCGTCGGTCCACTCGGTCCAGGAGACCTCGCAGACCAGCTCCGGCTCGCACCAGACGGCGTAGCGGGCCTTCGGGCCGGTCGGGGCGCCGACGTCGAAGGGGCTGTCGGGTCGCTCGCGTCCCCCGAGCTCCCGGGTCAGATCGTCGATCAGCTCCTCGGTGAGGCCGGAGCCGACGCCGCCGGCGAAGTGCAGCGTCTGGGCCTCGCCCTTGCCGAGCTCGGAAGCGCGCCGGTCGTAGTAGCCGACGAGAAGCGAGCCGACGCGATTGGCCCGCCGTCCCTCGCCCGGGATGTAGCCGCCGATCACGAACTCCTGCCGGCGCCAGACCCGCTCCTTGATCCACTCGCCGCTGCGCCTGCCCGGCCGATAGGGGCTGTCGCAGCGCTTCGCGACGATGCCCTCCAGGCTCTGCTGGCGCGCCGCCTCCAGCAGGCTGGCGCCGCCACCGTGGCGGTAGCGGGGGGTTCGCCAGCGCGGGCCGTCGAGCCCGAGCTCGTCGAGGAGCTCGCGACGCTGGACGTAGGGCAGCTCGCGGACGCTGTGCCCGTCGAGGTGCAGCAGGTCGAAGATCACGTAGTCGACCGGCGTCTGCGCCATCCGCGACCTGATCGCGGCCGGCGAGGTCAGGCCCATGCGGCTCTGGATCAGCTGGAAGCGGGGCCGCCCCTCGGGATCCAGCGCGACGACCTCGCCGTCGAGGATCGCGGCAGCGATCGGCGAGAGCCTCGCCGATCGGCGCGAGCTCCGGATAGCGGGCGGTGACGTCCTCGAGCCGGCGGCTGAGCATCCACCAGCGGCCGTGGTCGGCGTAGCCGAGGGCCCGTATCCCGTCCCACTTGATCTCGTAGGCCCACTCGCCCGAGTCGGACTCCGGGATTCGCCCCGGCTTGGCCAGCATCGGCTCGAGGCTGCTCGGCATCTCCTCGGCCGGCGCCATCTCGAGCACGGAAGCGGTTCCTCGTCTTGGCCATGGCACTCGATTATGCGTGCCGCCTTAACCAGCAGCCGGATAATCGTTCCGTGCTCTTCGAGCTTGAGGACGTCACCTACTCGCGCGGCGGCAAGGTCGTGCTCGACGACGTCCGCATGCGGCTTCCGGTGGGCGCCAGCTCGCTTGCTCGGCCCTTCGGGCAGCGGCAAGTCGACCCTGCTGCGGCTGCTCAACCGACTCGCCGACCCAGACTCGGGCCGCGTGCTCTACGAGGGCCGCGACGTGCGGGAGCACGACCCGCTGGCGCTGCGGCGCGAGGTCAGCCTGGTCCCGCAGCTGCCGGCGTTGATCGACGGAACCGTCCACGACAACGTCGCCTACGGCCCACGGCTCGCCGGACGAAGCTTCAACGCGCGCCGCTGTCTCGAGCTGGCCGGCCTCGACGCGGCGTTCGAGGACCGCGACGCCTCCAAGCTCTCGGTCGGCGAGCAGCAGCGGGTGATGCTGGCCCGCGCGCTGGCGCTCGAGCCGCGCGTCCTGCTGCTGGACGAGCCGACCTCGGCGCTCGACCAGGCCGCGCGGGACGCGGTGGAGGGGACGCTTCGGCGCCTGCGGGCGCGGACCGCGATCTCGCTGGTCGTCGTCACCCACGACATCGCCCAGGCCAGGCGGCTGGCCGACTACGTGGTCCGGATCGATTCGGGCCGCGTCATCGCGCAGGGCCCCGCGGCCGAGCTGCTCGCCGACAGCATCGTGCCGGCTATCGCGACGGCCGAGGACGTCACCTGATGGTTCCCCTGGCGGCTTCCTCCATCCACGTCACCCTCGGCGAGGTGGCGGCGTCTCTCGCCCTCGTCGCCATCGCGGCGATCGCCTCGCGGGCCTGGCATGCGGGGCTCGAGGAGGACATCGGCATCGCGGTTGTCCGCTCGTTCCTCCAGCTGACCGCGATCGGCTACGTGATCACCGTGATCTTCGATGAGAACTCGGCGGTGCTGGTGATCGCGCTGATCGCCGTGATGGTCGTCTTCGGCGCCTTCACCGCACGCGGACGCGCCCAGCAGGTGCCGGGCGCCTTCTGGCCGCTGCTGATCTCGCTGGGAGTTGCTGCCGCCGCGACGCTCGGACTCGTGCTGGGTCTCGGCATCTTCGCCGCGACGCCGCGCTACGTGGTGCCCGTGGGAGGGATGGTGGTGGGCAACGCGATGACCTCCGCTGCGGTCGCCCTCAACCGGCTCGGCGAGGACGTCCACGACCAGGCTCGGCGGATCGAGGCGACCCTGGCCCTCGGCGCCACCTCAACGGAGGCGGTCGCGCCGCTGGTCCGGCGCAGCCTGCGCTCGGGGATGATCACCCTGGTCGACTCGACGAAGACGACCGGCCTCATCTTCTTCCCCGGGACGATGGTGGGGATGCTGTTGGCCGGAGCGGACCCGACCGACGCCGTCCGCCTCCAGCTGATCCTCCTCTACGTCCTGCTCGGCGCGGTCTCGATCGCCGCACTGATGGCGATCACCCTCGCGCGCCGTAACTTCTTCACCCCCGCTCACCAGCTGCGCGAGCCACCCGAGCCGTAGTCAGCCGGCTCAGCCCGGTGGCTTCCGGTAGATGAAGTGGTGGCCGAGCAGCTCGGCCACCGTGACGAACCTGTAGCCACGGTGGCGGAAGTGGGAGAGGATCGACGGCAGGGCCGCGACGGTCTCGCTGCGATTTCCGCCGCCGTCGTGCATGACGACGATCGAGCCGTTGTGCGCGTTCTGGATCACGTTCGAGGAGATCGCGTCGACCCCGGGGTCGGCCCAGTCGCGCGGGTCCACGTCCCAGTTGACGGTGACCAGGTGCTCGGCGTGGGCGCGGGCGATCAGGGCGCTGTTGACGTGCCCGTCGGGCGGGCGGAAGTCGCAGGGCCGAAAGCCGGTCGCCCCGCGAATCAGGCGGTTTGTCTCGTGCAGCGAGCCCGACGATGGATCGGACTCGTGGTGCAGCGAGTGGTTCCCGATCTCATTGCCCTGAGCCAGGATCTTCTTCATCGTCTGGCTGCGTCCCGGTACCTCCTGGCCGATCTCGAAGAAGGTGGCGTGTGAGTCGAAGCGGCGCAGTACGCGCAGCACGCTGAGCGTGTAGTCGCTCGGGCCGTCGTCGAAGCCGATCGCGATCCGCTTTCTGCCCGCGGGGGCCGTGGGTGCGGAACGGGAGGCCTCCGTGGGTGCAGCCGATGGGCAGCGCCGCCCGGCCCTCTCCGGGGCCGGCCGGCCGCCCGCGATGCGCCGACAGGCGCGGCGCCGCCGCGCTGCCGGCACTGTAGGCCGTGGCCAGCGCCAAGGACGCAACCGCGATGAGCGCCACCCGTCCCCTCATCGAACCGGGTCATTCTCCCCGCTTCCGGGCATTTCTTCAAGTTCCCCGGGGAAGGGCCCGGCTGGGACGCCTCCGTAGACTGGATGGGCCTTGTCCGACGACCGTCGCCGCAAGCGCTTCACGATGATCGCGACGATCCTCGGCTCGACGATCGTCTTTCTCGATGCCACGGTCGTCAACGTCGCGCTTCCCGCGATCTCGGACGACCTGAACGCCGGGCTGGCCGACCAGCAGTGGGTCGTCGAGGCCTACGCCCTGGCCACGGTCTCGCTGCTCCTCGTCGGCGGGGCGCTGGGCGACCAGTTCGGGCGCCGGCGGATCTTCACGATCGGGCTGATCGGCTTCGGGATCACCTCGATTCTCTGCGCCCTCGCTCCCTCGAGCGCGATCCTGATCGCTCGCCCGGGCGCTGCAGGGCCTGACCGGCGCCCTGCTGGTGCCGGGATCGCTGGCGATCATCGCAGCGACCTTCGAGGGCGCCGAGCGGGGGAAGGCTGTGGGCACCTGGACGGCCTGGACCGGGATCGCGACGGTGATCGGGCCGGCGGGAGGCGGGGCGCTCGTCGAGGCGGTCTCTTGGCGCGCGATCTTCTGGGTGAACATCCCGCTGGTCATCTTCACGGTCCTGCTGACTCGCTCCCAGGTCGAGGAGAGCCTCGACCCGGAGGCGGATCGCACGATCGACTGGCTCGGGATCCTGATGTCTGCCGCTCGGCCTCGGCGGGGTCGTCTTCGGGTTCATCGAGCAGCCGACGCATGGCTGGAGCAGTCCCGATCGTGCTGATCCCGCTGATCGGCGGTGTCGCTGCTCTTCGCGCTCTTTCTTCTCTGGGAGTCGCGCTACCGGCACTCGATGCTCGACCTCGGCCTCTTCCGGGTCCGCAACTTCGCGGTGACCAACCTCGAGACGCTGATCGTCTACTCGGGCCTGATCGGAGCCTTCTTCTTCGTCACGCTCTTCCTGCAGCAGACCGTCGGCTACTCGCCTCTCGCCGCCGGCTTCGCGACCACCCCGATCTCAGCTGATCCTCTTCGCCCTCTCGCCGGTGTTCGGCAGGATCGCGACGAGCACCGGCCCTCGGGTGCCGATGTGCGTCGGACCGATCGTCGGCGGGCATCGGGCTGTTGCTGCTCACTCGCGTCGACGCGAACGCGAGCTACGTCACCGACGTGCTCCCCGGCGTGATCGTCTTCGGGCTCGGCCTCTCGGCGACGGTCGCGCCGCTCACCGCGACAGCGCTCAACTCGGTGGCGGAGAACCGCGTCGGGGTCGCCTCGGGGATCAACAACGCGGTCTCGCGGATCGCCGGCGTGCTCGCGATCGCGATCTTCGGCGCGCTGATCGCGGGCAAGTTCGGCGTCGACCGTCGACGGCAAGGTCGGCGAGCTCCAGCCTCTCCGCGCAGGCCGATCACGCGATCAGCAAGGCGAAGGACAACCCGCTCCAGCCGCCGTCCACCGATCGGCTGCCGCCCGCGGAGGCCACCGAGGTCGAGAGCGCGACCGTGGCGGGTGCCGAGGACGGCTTCCACCTGGCGATGATGACCGCGGGCACGCTGATGATCGTCGGCGGCGTGATCGCCGGGATCGGGCTGCGGAACCCGCCGCGCGAGACGGCCTACGACGCGCCGCGCGCAGCCCCAGCCGGGGAGTGCGCCCACTGCCCCGACCACCTCGACGAGGGCACAGATCGGGATCGTGTCTCGCGAGCCCGTGGCCGAGCCGGCCTAGGCTGCGGCGATGGCGAACCTTCCGCTCGACGCGCGCGTGCTGCTCGAGTCGGGCGGACTGGCGCACATGGTCACGCTCAATCCCGATGGATGGCCGCAGGTGAGCTGCGTCTGGGTGGGGCTGGACGGCGACGAGATCGTCAGCGGCCACCTGCCGCGCAACCAGAAGGTGAAGAACGTGGAGCGCGACCCGCGCGTGGTCATCTCGATGGAGGGGGCGAAGGACAACGAGCTCGGCCTGCGCGAGTACCTCGTGGTCCGCGGTCACGCCCGGGTCGAGGAGGGCGGGGCGCCGGAGCTGCTCCAGCGGCTCGCCTACGTCTACCTCGGACCTGACGTCAAGTTCCCGCCGATGGATGACCCGCCGCCCGGGTACGTCATCCGGACGACGCCCGAGCGGATCGGCGGGCGTCGGGCCGTGGACCGACCGGGCCGTATAACGAAGAGCCCCGGGCGCTTCCTATAGTCCGCGCCCGTGCGGATCTTCAGCGGCATCCAGCCGACTGGGCGGAAGCACCTCGGCAACTACATCGGAGCGATCCGGCAGTACGTCGAGGGCCAGGACCGCGGCGACCCCGCGATCTACTGCATCGTCGACCTGCACGCGATCACCGTGCCATGGGACCCGGAGACGCTGCGCGAGAGCGTCTACGACACGACCGCGATCCTGATCGCCGCCGGGCTCGACCCCGAGCGCTGCATCCTCTTCCGCCAGTCCGACGTCCGCGAGCACACCGAGCTCACCTGGTACCTGTCGGCGCTCACGGCCCACGGCGACCTCAATCGCATGACCCAGTTCAAGGAGAAGTCGGCGAAGCAGCGGGAGCTGGTCTCGGCCGGGCTCTTCTTCTACCCGGTGCTGCAGGCCGCGGACGTGCTCGCCTACAAGACGGACGAGGTTCCGGTCGGCGAGGACCAGCGCCAGCACATCGAGCTGACCCGCGAGATCGCCCGCCGCTTCAACGAGCGCTTCGGGCCGATCCTGGTGGAGCCGGAGCTTCGCGTCCCGGCGGTCGGCGCGCGGATCATGGACCTGCAGGAGCCCACCAACAAGATGTCGACCACCGGCGGCAACGAGGCCGGCACGGTGCTTGTGCTCGACGACCCGGGGACGGTCACCAAGAAGATCAAGAGCGCCGTCACCGATTCGGGCTCCGAGGTGAAGCGCGGGGACGGCAAGGAGGGCATCGCGAACCTGATCCAGATCCTGGCCGTGGCGCGGGGCACGAGCGAGGACGAGGTCGAGCGGGAGTTCGAGGGATCCGGCTACGGCGACTTCAAGGGGGCGGTGGCCGAGGCGGTCGTCGATCTGCTCGCCCCGGTCCGCGAGCGCTACGAGGAGCTGCGGCCCGACGAGGCCGCGACTCGAGGCGACACTCGCCGCTGGCGCCGAGAAGGCGCGCGCGATCGCCTCCGTGACGCTCGCCGAGGTGCGCTCGGCGATCGGCATCGGCCCGGCCTGAGCGCCGCGCGACGACCTGTCCCGCTAGCCGGCCGCCCTCTAAGGTGGGCGCGGATGACCTCGGTCTCCGAGCTCGATCTCGACCTGGACGTCTTCCAGGGGCCGTTCGACCTGCTGCTCGCGGTCCTGCTGCGCGAGGAGATCTCGCTGGCGGAGGTGCCGCTCGGGGAGATCGTCATCTCCTATGTCGACCACCTCGGCGAGACGGGCGAGCTCGACCTCGAGACCGTCACCGAGTTCCTCGTCCTGATCGCGGCACTCTGCGAGCTCAAGTCGCGGCTGCTGCTGCCGCACGAGGACGGCGCCGACGAGCTGGGCCCCGAGGAGGCCGCCGACGAGCTGCTCGCCCGGATGCTCGAGTACCGCCGCTACAGCGAGGCGGCGAGGATGCTCAGCGAGCGCTTCGAGCGGGAGGGAGGCGTCCTCTACCGCTCGGCGCCGCCTCCCCCGGAGCTGCGGCGAGCGGCGCTCGATGCCGCCACCCAGGCGTACGAGCCCGACCGGCTCGGGGTCGCACTGGGCGATCTGCTCACGCTGCCCCCTGAGCCGGACACGCGGCACATCCGGTCCACCGTCTCGCTGCAGCGGCGGCTCGGGGTCGTCCGCGACCTGCTCCGCTCCCGCAAGACGCTCGACTTCGACGACGCCTTCGGTCGCGAGGACCGCTTCACCCAGGCCGTGACGCTGTTCGCGCTGCTCGAGCTCTACCGCCGCGGCGAGGCGACCTGGACGCAGAAGGAGACCTTCGGACGGATCGAGGTGGAGGCGCTATGAGTACTGATGGACTTGGCAGGACGGTCGAGGCGCTGCTCTTCCTCTCGCCGGAACCGGTGTCGGCCGCGGAGCTCGCCGAGGCGATCGAGATCGAGGAGGAGGCGGTCGCGCAGGCGATCGATGAGCTCGAGGAGCGGCTCGCGGCGGACGAGCGGGGAGTTCGCGCTGCGCCGCGTCGCCGGCGGCGTCACGCTGGCAGCGGTCCCCGAGGCCGAGGCGGCGGCCCGCCGCCTGCTCGCCAAGCCCCGGACTCCGCCGCTCACCCAGGCGCAGGCCGAGGTCCTGGCGATCGTCGCCTACCTGCAGCCGGTCTCGCGGCCCGAGGTCGCGCGGATCCGCGGCGTTTCGTCGGACTCCGCCGTCTCCAGCCTCACCGAGCGGGGCCTGATCGAGGAGCGGGGCAGGACCCGGTTCGGCGCCGTCACCTACGGGACCACGCCCCTGTTCGAGAAGCTCTTCGGCCTCTCCGGTCTCGACGCGCTGCCAGACCCGGCCCAGTTCGATCCGACGCCCGAGGACGAGCGCGAGCTGCGCGATCGTCTGCTGAAGGCGGGTGAGCAACGGGCGGAGTGAGCCGCGGGCTTGCAGTCGGGGTGGCCCTGGCTGCGGTGGCCGCGGGAGCGATCGGAGGGAGCGCGGCGGCCGACCCGTCGGGAACGACTGCGAGCAAGCAGGAGCTCGTCGGGCAGGTCGGTGCAGAAGCGCGCGATCACTGCCGTGCAGATCGGCGATCCGGCCGGGTCGCGGGTCGCGCTCGTCGTCGGCGTCATTCACGGCGATGAGCGGGCCGGTCTTCGCATCGTCCGGGAGATCAAGCGCGAGGCATCCCGCCATGCGAGTGAACTGGCCGGCACGCAACTCTGGGCGATCGCGACGGTTAACCCGGATGGGCTCTCCTCGCACACGCGCAAGAACGCGCACGGGGTCGACCTGAACCGGAACTTCCCGTACCGATGGCGCGGCGACGTCCCACATTCGAGCGGCTACTACCCGGGCCCGCGACCGGCCTCGGAGCCGGAGACGCGCGCGGTGATGGCGTTCGTCCGGCGGATCAAGCCGGATCTCTCGATCTGGTACCACCAGCCCTGGGGCGCGGTGCTCGCCTGTCACGGGAGCCCGCAGGTCGCCGTGGCGTACGCGAGACTGGTCGGCATGCGCACGAGCTGCAGGGGCAAGGGCCTGCGCGGGACCGCGATCACCTGGGAGACCAACGTCATCCCGGGAAGCACGGCCTTCGTCGTCGAGATGCCGCCCGGTGGGATCAGCGACCCGCACGGCGACCCGGCAGGCGCGGGCGGCCCTGACCGTCGCAGAGGGCTCGCTGAGATGACCCGTCTGACGGTCGCGGTCATTGCCGTCGCGCTGGCGATCGGCATCGGTGCGGGATCGGGCGCCGGGGCGTCCCCTCCGCCGGCATCGAGTTCCGCCGCGGCGAAGCCGCCGATCCACAAGGAGCTGATCCCGTACCCGAAGAAGCGGAAGCGGGAGATGGCCGCGTACTCAAAGCGGCACTACGGCCAGCACAAGTGGCGCCTCGTCAACCCGAAGGTGATCGTCATCCACTTCGCCGAGGCCGGCAGCATCAGCGCGATCTTCAACACCTTCCGCACCGACCAGCCCGACGTCGAGTTCCACGAGCTCCCCAACGTCTGCTCCCACTACGCAGTCTCCGCCTCGGGCGCCGTCTACAAGTTCGTGCCGCCGACGATCCGCTGCCGGCACACGGTCGGGCTCAACTGGAAGGCGATCGGCGTGGAGCACGTCGGCTTCTCCGACCAGGACATCCTCGGCCGCCCGGCGCAGCTCAACGGCTCTCTCCAGTTCGTCCAGTGGCTGCGCTGCCGGTTCGGCATCCCGGTCAACAACGTGATCGGGCACAACGAGAGCCTCTCCTCGCCCTTCTACAAGGAGCTCGACCCGCGCTTCAAGGGCCAGACACACGGCGACTGGAACCACGCCGACATGCAGATCTACCGGTCTGACCTGACCAAGCTCGGCGCCTGCTGAGCTGGGTCGCCTTCGCAAATTTTCCTCTTGCTTTTCGCCGCACCCCGGTGAGAGACTCGCCGCGTTTCATTACGGGGAAAGTCACAAAGGGAGGGTGAGGAGAAACGCATGGGAAGAATCAGCAGGTGGTTCCCGCCGTTCACCGGAGTCCTGTTCGTTGTCGCCGTTGTCCTGATCACGATCCTGATCGGACAGGGTCAGGACGCGACCAAGAAGACCGCCCAGGAGGTTGTCCAGCACTACAAGGACCACAGCACGAAGGAGTCGATTGGCGCGATCCTGATCGTGTACGCGTCGACGTTGATGCTGTTCTTCGGAGGCTGGTTGCGCCGGATCCTGCGTGATGCCGAGGGCCCAGGCGGAATTCTGTCGACGGTCGCCTTCGGGGGAGCCGTTGCGTTCTCGGCCGGGGCGGCGGTAGCCGGGTCGATCCACCTCGCCCTGCCGGATCTGGCTGACGACATCAACCCGGTCGCCCTGCAGGCGATCAACGGGATCGACTACGACATGTTCTTCTTCTTCCCAGTCGGTCTGGGGACGCTGGTGCTCGCCACGGGCATCTCGGTGGTCCGCCACGGTGCCCTCCCGAAGTGGTTCGGGTGGGTGAGCATTGTGCTCGGGGTGCTCTTTTTCACCCCAGCGTTCTTCATCATTTTCTTCGTCGGGCCGATCTACTTCCTGCTGTTGAGCATCCTCGGGATCAGGCTCGCGTTGAGAGGGGACGCCGCTCCGGCAACCGTCTAGCCGTTCGTGGAGGGGCGGCCTGGCGGCCACCCCTCCACTCGGCTTCAATCGTGGGGTGCGCCTCGCCAAGTACCTCGCCCACGCGGGAGTCGCATCCCGGCGCGCCGCCGAGGAGCTGATCGCCGCCGGCGATGTCAGCGTGGGCGGGGAGGTGGTGACCGACCCGGCACGAGACGTCGACGAGGAATCGCAGGTCGAGGTGAGTGGCCGCCCGGTCGCCCCCGAGCCCCGCGAGGTCTGGGCGGTCAACAAGCCCAAGGGCGTCGTCTCGACCGCGCGAGAGCCGGGGGCGCGCCGCGCCGTCACCCAGCTGGTCGACTCGCCGCGGCGGCTGTATCCGGTCGGGCGACTCGATGCCGACTCGACCGGCCTCATCCTGCTGACCAACGACGGCGAGCTGGCCAACCGCCTGACCCACCCGCGCTACGGGGTGCCGAAGACCTACCTGGTCGAGCTCGAGCATCCGCCGGCCGAGGCCGATCTGGATCGCCTGCGCCGTGGACTCCGGCTCGAAGACGGCCCCACGGCTCCCGCCGAGGTGGAGGGGCTCGGCGAGCGAAAGCTCGAGATCACCATCCGCGAGGGTCGCAAGCGCCAGGTGAGGCGGATGGCCGAGGCGATCGGCAATCAGGTGGTCGAGCTCACCCGGACCCGCATCGGGTCTCTCGAGCTTCGCCGACCTCGGCCGCGGCGAGGCCCGGCGGCTCGATCGCAGGGAGATCGACGCGCTCTGGAAAGATTCCGCGCCGATGACTGACGAACTGAGACTGTGGGCGGTGCGGGGGGCGACCAAGGCCCCGAGGAACGACCCCGACGGCGATCGTGGAGGCAACCGAGGAGCTGGTGCGCGAGCTGATCGCACGCAACGACCTCGTGCCGGAGCGGATTGTGAGCTGCATCTTCACCTCCACCCACGACCTGAACGCGGAGTTCCCCGCCGTCGCGGCGCGCAACCTTGGACTCAACACCGTTCCACTGCTCTGCGCGCAGGAGGTGGACGTTCCCGGCGCGATGCCATCGGTGATTCGCACACTGGTCCACTACTACGGGCCGACCGATCACAGACCGGCACACGCCTATCTCGGAGAGGCACAGGAGCTGCGCTCGGATCTGAAGGCGGCTCAGTAGTGCAGGACGAATCCGTCCGGGTCCGGGAGGCGACCCCGGACGACACCGATGCGATCGTCGCCGTCACGGTGGCGGGATGGCGCACTGCGTACCGCGACATCGTCGCTCAGGAGCGACTCGCGGACCTGCCGGTCGCCCGCTGGCGCCACGAAGTGCACGTCGGGCTGCGCCGCCCGGTCGAGGATGCATTCAGCTACGTCGCCGAGATCGACGGCGAGTTCGCGGGGTACTGCTTCGTCGCCGCTCCCTCCAGGGAGGCGGAGCTCGGGCCGAACGTCGCCGAGCTCGTCGCCATCTACGTGGCGCCAGACCGCTGGCGGCAGGGTGTCGGAGCTGCCCTGATGCGCGCTGCGATGGATCGACTCTCGAAGCTTCCCTACGACGAGGTCTTCCTCTGGACGTTCAAGAAGAACGCGCCCGCGATCTCCTTCTACGAGCGCCTCGGTTGGAAAGCCGACGGGGACGAGAAGGTGCATCCTCGCTCGCAGGCGGTGGCGGTCAGGTTCCGGCGCCGGGCGCCTGCAGCACGGGCATCGTCTAGGCCTCGGTAACAATGCTCTCCAGATGACGGTCACCTTCGCCGACAAGCTGGCCCGGATCCCGCACTACGAGCCCGGGACATCGCTCGACGACGCCAAGGCGCGAGCGGAAACGCCCGACGCGATCAAGCTGGCCTCCAACGAGTCGCCGTTCCCGCCGCACCCCGCGGTGATCGACGCGATCGCGCGAGCCGCGGCGGACGATCAATCGCTACCCCGATCCGGAGGCGCGCGCTCTCCGTCGCGCGATCGCCGACCACCACGAGACGGAGCCGGGTCGCGTCGCCGTCTCCAACGGCTCCTGCGAGATCCTGCTCGCGGCGGCCCTCGCGCTCTGCGAGCCCGACGACGAGATCCTCTTCGCCTGGCCCTCCTTCTCGATCTACCCATACCTGGCGCCGCTCTGCGGGGCGCGGGAGATCCGCGTCGAGCTCACCGATGACTACGTGCACGACCTCGACGGCATGCTCGAGGAGATCACCGCGGCCACACAGTTGCTGATCGTCTGCAACCCGAACAACCCGACCGGCACCCACATCCCGGTCGATCGGATCGGAGCATTCGTCGAGAGCGTTCCGGACCGCACGACGATCATCCTCGACGAGGCCTACATCGAGTACCAGACGAACGACGATCCCGACATGACGCTCGACCTGCAGGAGAAGCACCCGAACGTCGTCCTGCTTCGGACCTTCAGCAAGATCCACGGCCTCGCCGGGCTCCGTGTCGGCTACGCGCTCTGCTCGCCTCAGTTCCGCGCCGCGGTGGACGCGGTGCGCCAGCCCTTCAGCGTCAACGCCCTGGCCCAGACCGCGGCGACCGAGGCGATCCGCCACCAGGACGACGTGGCCGACCGGGTCGAGAAGAACGTGATCGAGCGAGTCTTCGTCGAGGACCAGCTGCGCGAGATGGGCTTCGAGACCGCGGACTCAGAGGCGAACTTCTCCTGGATCGACCTGGGCGACCTCGACGAGGCCGAGGTGGTTGAGTCCCTCGCGAAGGCCGGCGTCGCCGTCCGGCCGGGAACCCCGCTCGGCGGCCCCGGGCACCTGCGCGTCACCTACGGGACCCGCGCCGAGAACCAGCGTTTCCTCGCAGCGATGCGCGAGCTCACCTAGCGGAGTTGTCCGGAGTTGGGGTCCCTATGGGGCCACAAGTCCGGACAGCCGCTTTCCATGCAAAGCAGCGCGGGGGCTGTCATTGGTGCCGCAAAGAAGGAGCGGCCCCCTAGTCGCAAGAGGCCGCTCCTCTGAGGAAACAACGGAACTAGGCGAAGAGAACTATTGGCAGCGAAGGCAACTGGACAACTGGCCGAGAGGGGAGGGTCCGGTTTCAGGGAGGAGGGAGCGCTCCAAGAGAGCCTGCGGCGGCTTCGAGGGCCGCCTCCCGATCGGCGGTTATCGCGATGCGCCTGATCTTGTCGCCCTCGACGGTGACGACGGCGTAAGCAGTCAGACGCAGCTGCAGGCCACTGCGGCGACCCTGCCCAAGAGTGGCGGTGACGCACACGAACCGCCCTCGTCCTGCACGGATGAATTCCCGTGGCTCCAAGTGGAAGTCCCCGAAGGACTCCCAGAGATTCGTGGTCCATTGGAGGGCTCCAGCGTGCCCCTCATGCCAGGTCGCTCCTGGCATGCCGGGATAGTCCTGGAGTTCGACGTCCTCATGCAGATACCGAAACGGCTCGGCACGAAACGGGTCACCGAGCTGGCTTTTTCCGAGACCGTTGAAGGCGTCGCACAGGTCGCGGAAGACCTGAAAATCCTCTTCCTCCAGCGCGTAGAGCTCGCCTCGTTGGGCAAGACGGAATGCCGCTTCCTCGTGCGATAACGCCCACTCAGGCAACCGGACAGACACTTCGACTAGCTACGTGACGGGGTGCCCAAGAGATTGAGAGCATCTCTGGCTGGACCGCTGCCTTCCATGCAGAGGGGCCATTCTCCCCAGGCGGACGCCAACCTCTGGTACAAGTCAGGAGTGATGCAGCACGGCACGCACACCGCTTCGCCCTCGAGCCGCCTCGCGGCTCCCCAGCGTGCCTATTTCTACTTTTGGCGATTTACCTAGGCGTCCGGCCCGCGGCTGCCATTAGCCGCTGACGCAGATTCACCCGCCGGGCGCCGCAGCCGTCCCCCATGCACGAACGGGACCGTCGGCACTCACGAGCCCAGGACCCTCGCCAGACCAGTAGAAAGAAGGGGAAGCAGGATGAATTTCGAGATGAAGGAGATACCCAGACAGCAGTCGGATCGCCTCCGGGACCAGCGCATCGAGCGTGTGGTCGAGCTGGTCGCGCCGGCGGAGATCCTCGAGGACGTGCCTCTGGGGAGGGACGGGGAGGATGCCGTCCTCGCCCGCCGCGCCGACGTGAAGTCGATCCTCGACCGCGAGGACGACCGCCTCCTGGTCGTCGTCGGGCCGTGCAGCGTTCACGATCCCGAGGCTGCCGTGGAGTACGCCGAGCGGCTGGCGCGCCAGGCGGTCGATCTGCGCGACGACCTCTGCGTCGCGATGCGCGTCTACTTCGAGAAGCCGCGCACGACGACCGGCTGGAAGGGCCTGATCAACGATCCGCGCCTGGACGGCTCGCGGGACGTGAACTTCGGGCTGCACACCGCGCGGCGCCTCTTGATCGAGGTGACCGAGCTTGGGCTGCCGATCGGTTGCGAGTTCCTCGACCCGATCACCCCGCAGTACATCTCGGACGTGGTCGCGTGGGGCGCGATCGGCGCGCGGACGACCGAGAGCCAGATCCACCGTCAGCTCGCCTCCGGCCTTTCGATGCCCGTCGGATTCAAGAACGGGACGGCCGGCAGCGTCAAGCTCGCCGTCGACGCCGTCCGGGCCGCGGCCGCTCCGCACGCCTTCGCCGGCGTCGACGTCAGCGGCACGCCCGCGATCCTCTACACCGAGGGCAACGAGGACTGCCACGTGATCCTGCGCGGTGGCCGGAGCGCCCCGAACTACGACGCCGGCTCTGTGGACGAGGCGATCGGACAGCTGCGCGCCGCGGGTCTCGCCGAGAGGGTGGTGATCGACGCCTCGCACGACAACAGCGGCAAGGACCATGAGCGCCAACCCGAGGTCGTCAGCGAGATCTCCGATCAAGTCGGTGCCGGGAACGGCGCGATCGTGGGAGTGATGATGGAGTCGTTCCTGGTCGCGGGACGCCAGGACCTCGAGTCGGACCAGCCGCTGGTCTATGGCCAGTCGATCACCGACGCGTGCATGGACTGGGACAACACCGTGCTGACCCTCGACCGGCTTGCCTCGGCGGTGCGGAAGCGGCGCGAGGCCGGCTGAGCTGGCTTAGATGCGAATCGCCGTCCTCGGCGTCGGCCTGATCGGAGGCTCGATCGGGCTGGCCGCGCGCCACAGGCTGGAGGCCGAGGTCACGGGTTTCGATCCCGACCGGGCCCTGCTCGACCGCGCGGCGGAGCTCGGGGCTGTCGACGACGCCGCGGAAAGCGTGGCGGCCGCGGTGGAGGGCGCCGAGATCGTCTTCTGCGCCGCACCGGTTACCGCACTCCCCGGCCTGGTCGCGGAGACGCTCGACGCGGCCGGCGAGGACTGCGCCGTCACGGACGTCGGCTCGGTGAAGCGCGAGGTGATCGCGGCGCTCGGGTCGGAGAGCCGGTTCGTCGGCGGACATCCGCTCGCGGGCGCGGAGACCGCTGGCGTCGAGAACGCCCGGGCGGACCTGTTCCAGGGCGCCCGCTGGTATCTCACCCCGACCCAGAGGACCGGCGGGGTGCTCTATGACCGCGTCCAGCGGGCGATCTCCGAGCTGGGCGCCCGGCCGCAGGCGATCGAGGCGGAGACCCACGACCGCCTGATGGCCACCGTCAGCCATCTTCCGCACGTGCTCGCCAATGTGCTCGTCACGCAGGCCGCGACCGCTCTCAGCGAGGAGGCAGAGCACCTCCCCGAGGTCGGCCCGAGCTTCCGCGACGCCACCCGCGTGGCCGGGGCGAATCCCGCGATCTGGGGCGACATCTTCGCGGGCAACCGCGAGGCGGTGGCCGCGGAGATCGACGGTGCGATCGCCCGGCTCAGCGAGACGGCCGAGCTGCTGCGGTCGGGCGACCGCGATGCGGTCGCCGCCTGGCAACGAGCAGGCCGGAGACCGCCGCCGGGAGCTGATCGACACCGAGATCGCGGGCGGGCCGCTCCACGAGCTCCGCGTCCTGGTTCCGAACCGGCCGGGCATCGTCGCCGAGCTGGCGCTCGAGCTGGGCCGCGCCGGCGTCAATATCGAGGACATGGCTCTGTACCCCGCGCCCGACATGACCTCCGGAGCGATCTCGCTCTACATCGCCGGCGATGAGGAGGCGACTCGTGCCGAGGCGCTGGTGCGCGAGCTCGGCCACGACGTCTCTCGAGTGCAATGAGATTCGAGCCGGCCGGGCCACTGCGCGGCGACCTCCACCCGCCGCCCGACAAGTCGGTCTCCCACCGGGCCGCGCTGATCGGCGCGATGGCCGAGGGCCCGACCAGGATCAGCGGCTACCTCGACTCCGCCGACACGCAGCGCGACCCTGCGGGCCGTCTCGGCCGTGGGTGCGGAGGTGAGGGAGGGGGAAGCCGACGACCACGGCGGCCTCTTCGTCGAGGTCGAGGGGATCGGCCTGCGCGGCCCGCGCCCGGCGGAGATCGACGTCGCGAACGCGGGGACCCTCCTGCGCCTGATGCCCGGCTGGCTCGCCGGGCAGGCCGACGGGGAGTGGGTGATCGACGGTGACGAGTCGATTCGACGCCGCCCGGTCGACCGGATCGCCGAGCCGCTCGGCCGGATGGGCGGTGACGTGGAGGCTCGCGACGGCCGCCTGCCGCCGCTGCGTGTCCGCGGGGCGCAGCTGCGCGGCATCGACTACGAGATGCCCGTCGCCAGCGCCCAGGTGAAGTCGTGCGTGCTGCTCGCCGGTCTCCTGGCGGAGGGCACCACCACGGTCACCGAGCCCTACTGGACGCGTGACCACACCGAGCGGCTCCTCGCCTCGGCCGGGGCCGAGATCCGGCGCGACGGCGAGCACCATCACGATCGCCCCGACCGAGCGCCTCGAGGCCGGCGATGTCCCGGTGCCGGGTGATTTCTCCTCTGCCGCCTTCTTCCTCGTCGCTGCCCTGATCCTTCCGGGCAGCGAGGTCGAGCCTGCGCGAGGTCGGCATCAACCGGGCCAGGATCGGCCTGCTGTCGATCCTCTCGCGCATGGGCGTCGAGATGGGTGGCGCCTACGAAACCGGACGGGCCGTGACCGTGGAGGAGATTCGCGAGCCCGGGCCAGAGCCGATCGCCCGGCTGAACGTGCGCTCCGCGGCCCTCCGCGGGACCTCGGTCACAGCCGAGGACGTCCCGTCGGCGATCGACGAGCTGCCGCTGGTCGCCCTGCTCGGCTGCTTCGCCGAGGGAGAGACCGTGGTCAGCGGCGCGGCCGAGCTGCGAGCCAAGGAGTCCGACCGGATCGCGGGCATCGTCGAGGGCCTCGCCGGGCTCGGGGCGGAGATCGAGGGCAGGCCGGACGGGTTCGCGGTCCGCGGCACGGGCGGCCTCCGTGGCGGCGACACTCGATGCGCGCGGCGATCATCGCCTGGCGATGGTGGGAGCCATCGCCGGCCTCGCCTCGTCGCGAGGGCGTCGAGGTGCGCGGCTTCGAGTCCGTGGAGGTCAGCTACCCGGGCTTCGAGCGGGATCTCCGCTCGCTGCTGGGCTGACTACTCGCCCGTCGCGCGCTCGCGGACTTCCTCGGGCTGGGAGGGGTGTCCGTCGCCGGGCCAGGGCGAGAGGACCAGCAGGATGCGCGAGTCCTCGGCCGCCTGCACCTCGTGCCGCTCGGCCGGATCGAAGATCGCGAGCAGGCCAGGGCCGCCGGAGGCCGACTTCGCCACCGGGGGTCTTGAGCTCGACGTTTCCCTCGATGACCAGCAGCCAGGCGCGCTCGTGGACCTGGTGCTCCGCGAGCTGCTCGCCCTCCGGCAGGTTGATCACGATCGCCCGGCCCTCGGACTCGGAATCGAGCACCTCGGGCTGATGCGGCGGCGACCTCGAGTTCGTTCAGGTTCCAGCTCTCCATCGGCAAGCGGGACTCTATATCCGCCGCAAGGGAGGTGAAACCGTTTAATGGGGCCATGGTGATCGCGATCGACGGCCCCGCCGGGGCCGGCAAGTCAACCGTGGCGAAGGGCGTCGCGCGGCGCGCTCGGCTTCACCTATCTCGACTCGGGGGCGATGTACCGCGCCGTCGCGCTGGCGGCGCTCGAGCGCGGGATCGACCCCGACGACGGCGAGCGGCTCGGCGAGCTGGCCTGGGATCTCGACATCGACTTCGAGGGCGACACGATCCGTCTCGACGGCAAGCCGGTCGAGGGGCGCATCCGCTCGCCGGAGGTCACCATCGCCGCCTCGCGCGTCTCCGTGCACCCGCAGGTCCGACAGGCGATGGTGAAGCGCCAGCGCGAGCTGATCGCCTCCGGCGACTACGTGGCCGAGGGCCGGGACATCGGAACCGTGGTCAGCCCCGACTCGCCGCTCAAGGTCTTTCTGACGGCGGACGAGAGGAGCGAGCTCGCCGGCGGGCGAGGCGACACCGGGGAGCCGGTCGATGAGGTGCAGAGCGCGATGCAGGACCGGGACAGGCGCGACCAGGAGCGGGCGGACAGCCCGCTGCGCCGCGCCGATGGGTCGGTCGAGATCGACACGACGGACCTCACGCCCGATCAGGTCGTCGAGCGGATCGCCACGGAGGCGCGGGAGAGGGGGATCGCCTGATGGAGGGCGGCGGGAACGAGCCACTGGCCCGCGCACTGAGGCGTCGCCCGGCGGTGGCGGTGGTCGGCTTCCCGAACGCGGGTAAGAGCACGCTGGTCAATCGGCTGGCGGGCGGCCGCGAGGCGGTCACCGACGCGGAGCCGGGAGTGACCCGGGACCGGCGCGCGCTGGAGTGCGAGTGGAACGGGCTCAGCTTCGACCTGATCGACACCGGCGGCGTCGATCTCGCCGACTCGGACGAGCTCGCGCGGGCGGTCCAGGCACAGGCCCGGGTGGCGATCGAGGACGCCGAGGTGATCCTGCTCGTGGTCGACGCGCGCAGCGGCCTCGGCCCCGGCGACGCGGAGCTCGCCGATCTGCTGCGCCGCTCCGGCCGGCCGGTGATCGTCGCCGCCAACAAGATCGACCGGGCGGAGGACGATTCAATGGCGGCGGAGCTGAACGCGCTCGGCCTCGGCGAGCCGATCCCGGTCTCCGCCAGCCACGGCCTCGGCACCGGCGACCTGCTCGACCGGCTGGTGGAGGAGCTGCGCCGCCATCTTCCGGACGAGACGGCGAGCGAGGTCGAGGAAGCGCCCCGCATCGCGATCCTCGGCCGGCCCAACGTCGGCAAGTCCTCGCTGCTCAACGCGATGCTCGGCTCCGACCGGGTGATCGTCAGCGAGCGGGCGGGGACGACACGCGACCCGGTCGACACGGAGGTCGAGGTCGACGGCGAGCGAATCGTGCTGGTCGACACCGCCGGGCTGCGACGCCGCGGGAAGGTCGCGGGGACGGTCGGCTACTACGCCCAGCTGCGCTCCGAGCGCGCCGCCGAGCGCGCCGACGCGGCGATCGTCGTCTGCGATGCGAGCGAGGGGCTCACCGCCGAGGACCTGCGCGTCGCGGAGGTCGCGATGCGCTCCGGCTGCGCCACGGTGCTCGCGCTCAACAAATGGGATGTCTCGCGCACCGACATCGACGACGCCAGAGCGCGGGCCGCGCGGAAGCTCAGGCTGCGCCCGCCCGTCCTGACCTGCTCGGCACTCACCGGCCGCGGGATCGGTCGCCGTCCTGCGGGAGGCGATCAGGCTCGCTCACCGCGCGGCGGACCGGATCCCGACGCCCGAGCTCAACGGTTCGTCAGCGGAGTCATCGCCGACCGGCCGCCTCCCCAGCGGCACGGCAGACGCCTGCGGATCTACTACTCGGCGCAGGTTGGGCGGCGCCCGCCTCGCTTCGCGCTGCAGGTCAACGATCGCAAGCTGATCAACCGCGACTGGGCCTTCCATCTCGAGAACCGTCTGCGTGACGCCTATGACCTTCAGGGGGTCCCGCTGGTGATTGATTACGTGCCACGCAAGGGCGCGTGGGCGACGCGGAGCGCGCAAGCCGGGCGCGGGCACGCGTATTCATGAGCGCTTCGTGAGCACGCCGCGAAGCCGGTGGGCCGGGGATGAGGGACGCCTCGAGCGACGCCGGCGCCAGAGCAGCAAGGACGCCGAGGAATCTCGCCTCGCCAGGCTGCGCCGGAGGCTGAGCGGCGGGGGAAGCGAGCCATCCGCTGGAGAGAGTCCGCCGGACGAGGCGGCGTCATCTACATCGGGGGAGCCGCCCTTCCCGGAGGGACCGGCGCCGTCACCGCCCAAGCCTCTCTTCTCGCTGGATCCTCCCGAGGAGGAGAAGAAGCCCAGCGGCTCGAGCGAGCTGGCCTTCAGGGCGAGGACCCGGCTGCGGGCGATGGGCGACTGGCTGCGCGAGAAGGCGCAGATCGCCTGGCCACGCGTGAAACGGGGCGCCGGGGCAAGCGCCGCCTGGTGGGGGAGGCGCTCACGCGCCACCAAGATCCAGGCCGGGGCGGTCGCAGGCATCGTCGTCCTCTATCTGATCATCAAGTTCCTGCCGGTCCCGGGCGTGCCCTGCCAGGTCTCGGCCGCCAAGGAGTGCGCGCCGTCGAACGACACGATCGCCTACGTCCCCCGCGACGCCGCTGCTCTACGCCCACCTGACGGTGAACAGCGACAGCCACCAGTGGGAGCTGGCCCACGATCTGCGCGATGAGCTCCCAAACTTCACGGCGCTGCTTGCAGAGCGACACCCGCGCTCTGGCCACTCCGGCGGGCAGGCCGCTCGATCTCTCCCGGGAGGTCCTGCCCTGGGTCAAGGACGACCTCGCCCTGCTCCGCGTTCCCGGCCCGAAGGGCGCGACCCCCGAGGCCTACATCGCTGGGGTCGGCGACAGCGACAAGGCCAACCAGTTCGCGGCGAGCCTCTCCCCGGGCGGACCCGCGAGGCAGGCCAAGATCGGCGACGCCTCGCTGAGCGTCTACTCGAACGGGGTCGCGACCGCACGGTCCGGCGATCAGCTTCTGTTCGGCGACGTCGCGGCGGTGCGTGCCGCGCTCGCCGCCAAGGAGGGCCAGCTGCCCGGCCTCGAGGGATCCGACCAGGACGAGACTCGCGAGGAGCTGCCCGACGTCCGTCTGGCCGAGATCTATCTCTCGCGGGCGGGCGTCCAGCGCTATCCTGATCGCCCGGGGCGACCGGCGCCACCCAGCTCGACACGTTCGTGGACTACGGCGCGACCAGCGGCATGGCCGCGGGCGCGAGGGTTCGCGACGACGGGGTCCAGGTGAACCTGGTCAGCGAGCTCGACCCGACGCTCGAGCAGCGGAGCCCGACCGTGTTCGCGAGCCTGCCGCGAGTTCGAGCCGGGCCTCGCGGACGAGGCCGGCCCCCGGGCCCTCGGCTATATCGGGGTCGGCGAGCTCGGGCCCGCGATCAACAAGGCGCTGGAGACGGCGGGAGCGAGCGCGCAGGGGCTGGCGGGCTCGCTCAGGGCCTTGGCGCAGAACCTTCAGAAGAGGCGGGCGTCGATCCGCTCAAGGACCTGCTTCCGGCGCTCGGGGGACAGGCCGCCCTGATCGCGGAGCCGACGAACGCGGTGCCCTACGCGAGCCTGATCGTCGACGGCGTCGACGAGGAGAAGGCGGGCGATGCGCTGGCGTCGCTGCAGCAGCCGCTGCTGCGCGCGGTCGGCACCCGCAGCGGCCAGGTGCCGAGCTTCCAGACCAGGGAGGTCGACGGCGTCGCCGTGCACTCCATCCAGGTCTCGCCGACCGTCGACCTCTCCTACGCGATCTTCGACGGCAAGCTGGTCATCTCGACCCGGCCCGAGGGGATCTCCCAGGTCCGCTCGAGCGGCGACGACCTCGCCGACACGAGCGCCTTCGAGGATGCGACGGACCGGCTCCCGGACAAGGTCTCGGCGCTAGTCTTCCTCAACCTCGATGAGATTCTCGGGCTGGCCCAGAGGGCCGGCCTGGCGGATAATCCACTGTATGCCTCGCTCAGCGAAGACATCTCGCGCGTCGGCTCTCTCGGCCTAGCCGTGAGGGGCAGCGAAGACGAGCTTCAGTCCGAGCTCTTCCTGGCCATCCACGACTGAGGAACCAATGCGAGAAGCTTTCAGAGAACGAGTACCTGTTCACCTCGGAGTCGGTCACCGAGGGTCACCCCGACAAGATCTGCGACCAGATCTCCGACGGCGTCCTCGACGCGATCATGGCCGAGGACCCCGAGGGGCGGGTCGCCTGCGAGACGCTGGTGAACACCGGCCTGGTCGTCGTCTCGGGCGAGATCACGACCAAGACCTACGTCGACATCCCGAAGATCGCCCGCGAGACGATTCGCCAGATCGGCTACGACGATCCTCGCTACGGCTTCGACCACGAGGCCTGCGCCGTGCTGACCGCGATCGACGAGCAGTCGGCCGACATCGCCCAGGGCGTCGACAAGGGCTTCGAGCAGCGCGAGGGTGAGTCCGCCGACGAGCTCGACGCCGCCGGGGCCGGCGACCAGGGAATGATGTTCGGCTACGCCAGCCGCGAGACGAAGGCGCTGATGCCGATGCCGATCCAGGTCGCGCACCAGCTCGCGCGCCAGCTCGCCCAGGTGCGCAAGGCGGGGGTGGTGCCCTATCTCGGTCCAGACGGCAAGACCCAGGTCACCGTCCGCTACGAGAACGATCGGCCGGTCGAGATCGCCAAGGTCCTGATCTCGACGCAGCACCGCGAGGAGGCCGGCGAGCAGATGATCCGCAACGACCTCTGGGAGCACGTGCTCGAGCCGGTGCTGCACACCGAGTACAAGGAGCTCTTCACCGAGAAGGAGCTGCTCGAGAACTTCATGGTCAACCCGACCGGCAAGTTCGTGATCGGCGGCCCCGTCGGAGACGCCGGGCTGACCGGCCGCAAGATCATCGTCGACACCTATGGCGGCGCCGCCCGCCACGGCGGCGGCGCCTTCTCGGGCAAGGACCCCTCGAAGGTCGACCGCTCGGCCGCCTACGCGGCCCGCTACGTGGCCAAGAACGTGGTGGCCGCAGGCCTCGCCGATCGCTGCGAGGTCCAGGTCGCCTACGCGATCGGCGTCGCCCATCCCGTCTCGGTGATGGTGCAGACCTTCGGCACCGGCAAGCTCTCCGACTCGGAGATCGCCCGGGTGGTGGAGGAGAACTTCGACCTGCGGCCCGCGGCCTTCCGCAAGTACCTCGACCTGCACCGGCCGATCTTCCAGAAGACCGCCGCCTACGGCCACTTCGGCCGCGAGGACGCGGACTTCACCTGGGAGCGAACCGACCGCGTGGACGAGCTGCGCCAGGCGGCGGGGCTGGGCGAAAAGGCGGAGGCGCCGGCCTAGGTATTCCGGGGCTCGGCCTCGCCCTGGAGGCCCGAGAGCACCGGCGTGGCGTGCTCGACCTGCTGTACGACCTCCTCAGGCTGCGCCACGCCCGCGAAGACGAAGTTCGACTCGTCGGTGCCGGCGGTGGTGAACTCGACGTCGCCGATCTGCATGACCCGCTCGTAGACGCCCTGGCCGAAGTTCACGTTCTGCACCCGCTGCAGCCGTGTCTCCTGGACCTTGCGGGCGATGATCCCGACCTTGATGTTGAGCCTGCGGTCGGTGATCGTGTAGACGGTCGCGACGCGCTTGATGAAGCCGACGACGATCGTGATGGCCGCGATCACGACGAAGACGACGACCCCGAGTCCGGCGCCGTCGTTGATCAGCGCGGCGAGGACCCCGGCGGCGGCAGCCACGAGGATCCCCTTGAGGTAGAAGCCGAGGATCGCCCGCCAGGACGGATGCCCCTGGTAGATCACCCTCTCCCCGGATTGCAGATCCACGGCGCGGAGCTTAATGCGCCGCCCGGCGTCCGCGACCGCGCCTAGGCTCGGGATCGTGTCGATCGCCAAGGTCGAGCCGCTGCTGACGACCCGGAACGTCTCCGGGCCCTTCGACTACCGCCTGCCGGAGGCGATGAGCGGGGTCGAGGTCGGATCAGTCCTGGTCGTGCCGTTCGGGCGGCGGCGGGTCGTCGGAGTCGTCGTCGGGCTCGCCGACCGCAGCGACCTCCCGCAGGATCGCCTGGCCGAGCCACTCGAGGCGCTGGAGGCCGGGGTGCCGCCGGAGCTGGTCGGGCTCGGCCGCTGGGTCGGCGAGGAGTACTGCTCGACGACCGCGCGCGGGCTCGGCCTGGTGCTGCCCCCGGGGGTGGGGACGGGGGCCGAGGCGCGTCGCGTCCGGCCGCTGGTCGAGCTCGAGGTGCAGGCGACCGAGAAGGGGCTGGAGGCGATCTCCGCGCGGCGACCGGCTCGGGCTGCGACAGCGAGCGGTGCTCCGCGCTCTCGCGGCGGGTCCCAAGGCTGCCCGCCAGCTCGCCGCGAGCGCCGGCTCGGACCGGTCGACCCTCCGCCGGCTGGAGGCCCGCGGGCTGGTCGAGACCCGGGAGGTGGAGCGCCGCCGCCGGCACACCTCGTCCCGCGGTGGGCGCGGTCCGCGAGGGCATCGAGCTGACGGGCGACCAGAGGGCCGCGCTCCGGACGGTGGTCTCGGCGCTCCCGAACCAGGGCGAGCGTCCGCCGGCTCATTCCTTCCTGCTCCACGGCGTCACCGGCTCGGGAAAGACCGAGGTGTACCTGGAGGCCGCTCGCGAGGCGCTCTCTCGCGGCCGCGGGGCGATCGTGCTCGTGCCCGAGATCGCGCTCACGCCGCAGACCATGGATCGCTTCCGTCGCCGCTTCGGCGACTCGGTCGCCCTGCTCCACTCGCGGATGCCCGCCGGCGCGCGCTACGACGAGTGGCGCCGCCTGCGCTCCGGCGAGGCGCGGATCTGCGTCGGGCCGCGCTCGGTCGTCTTCGCCCCGGTGCGGGATCTCGGCCTGATCGTGATCGACGAGGAGCACGACTCCTCCTACAAGCAGGAGAGCGATCCCCGCTACGACGCGCGGGAGGTCGCGAGGCGGCGCGCCGCCGACGCCGGCGCAGTGCTGCTCAGCGGCACGGCGACGCCGCGGCCCGAGAGCTGGCATGAGCTCGAGCGGCTCGAGCTGCCCAGCCGCGTCGACGGCCGGCCGCTGCCGCCGGTGGAGGTCGTCGACATGCGGGGCGGCATCCCCGGGCCGCTTCACCCGAGGACCCGCGAGGCGTTCAACGAGGTCGCGCGGCAGGGAGGCAAGGCGATCCTGCTGGTCAACCGGCGCGGCTGGTCGACGCACCTCACCTGCCGATCCTGCGGCCACGCCTGGGAGTGCCCCGACTGCGACGTCTCGCTCGTCCTGCACCGCGACGGCGCACTGCGCTGTCACCACTGCGGCCACGCCGAGCCGAAGCCCGAGGCGTGCCCCGAATGCTCCTCGGTGACGATCGCGCGGGTCGGGTCCGGGACCCAGCGGGTCGAGGCCGAGCTGGCGGAGATGCTCGCGCCGCTGGAGGTCTTCCGGCTCGACTCCGACAGCGCGGCGAGCCGCGGCCACGCGGAGGTGCTGAGCCGCTTCGAGGCCGCGGAGTCCGGCGTGCTCGTCGGGCACCCAGATGGTCGCCAAGGGCCACGACTTCCCGGACGTGACGCTGAGCGTGATCCTCGACGCCGACGGCGCGCTTCGGCTGCCCGACTTCCGCTCCGAGGAGCGCACCTTCGCGCTGATCACGCAGCTCGCCGGCCGCAGCGGGCGGGGAGCGGCCGGAGGCAAGGTGCTGGTCCAGGCCCTCGCGACCGGCGCGCCGAGCATCCGCCATGCCGCTCGGCACGACTCGGCCGGCTTCCTGGCGCAGGAGCTCGAGCGCCGCCGCGCGCTGCGCTATCCGCCGTTCTCGCACCTGATCGAGATCGGGCTTGCGGGAGTCGACGAGGCCCGGGTCGAACGCTCGGCCGAGACGATGCGCGAGCTCGTCGCCGATCGGATCTCCGCCGACGACGACCTGCTCGGCCCGGCTCCCCTCTTCCGCCTCCGGGGCAAGCACCGCCGCCGGCTGGTGATCAAGTCCGAGCGTCGCCACGAGACGGTGACGGCGGTGCGGGAGGCCGTGGCGACCGCGGTGCGCGACCGGGCCCTCCGGGAGCTGGCGATCTCGGTGGACGTCGACCCGCAGTAACCCCGCTCAAGGCGCAAGGAGCCCCGCCTCGCTGCCGAAGTGGTGCCCAGACCACGACTAGACTCGGGGCAGTGAGCGACGAGGCAACAGAGACTCTCGACGACGAGCTGGTGGACGACGACGAGCTCGCCACCGAGGCCGAGGCGCCCGACGGCCTCGACCAGGAGGCGCTCGAGCGCCGCAGCGCGGCGCTCTCCCAGGTGGTCAAGTTCGGCGATCCGGTGCTCAAGTCCGCCGCCTCGCCGGTGACCGAGTTCGACGACCGGCTGGCCAAGGAGGCCGAGCGGATGATCGGCCTGATGCACGATGCGATCGGCGTCGGCCTGGCCGCCACCCAGCTCGGGGTCCTGCGGCGGATGCTGGTCTTCCAGGTCGGAATCGACGCCGAGCCGACGGTCCTCGTCAACCCGGAGATCGAGTGGCGCTCCGAGGACGCGGCGACCGCCGAGGAGGGCTGCCTGAGCATTCCCGGGGTCGTGGTCGACGTCGAGCGCCCGCTCTTCGTCAGGGCCCGGGCCGTCGACGTGCACGGCGAGCCGCTCACCCTCGAGGCCTCGGGCCTCGAGGCCCGTGTGATCCAGCACGAGGTCGATCACCTCGACGGCGTCCTGATGCTCGACCGCACCGAGAAGGACCAGCGCAAGGGCGCCCTGCGGGCCCTCCGCGAGGGCGGCACCTACGCGCCCGAGACGCAAGAGGACTCCGAAGGCGGAGCCGAGGAGTCGCCCGTTTAATGGCGAAGCCGTCCCGCACGTCCTAGGGAGTGAGGACCGCCTACCTCGGCACCTCCGAGTTCGCGGCGACGGTCCTCCGCCGCCTGGCCGAGAGCCCGCACCGCCCGGCGCTGGTCGTCACCCCGCCGGACAGCCGCAGCGGGCAGGGGCCGCAGGCTCTCCCCGCCGCCGGCCGCCGAGACCGCGCGCGAGCTCGGCCTGGAGCTGCATCAGACCGCTGACGTCAACTCGGAGGAATCTCTGACCGCGATCCGAGCGGCCAGGCCCGAGGCGATCGTCGTCTGCGCCTTCGGCCAGCTGATCAAGGAGCCGCTGCTGAGCGAGTTCCTGATGCTGAACGTCCACCCATCGCTGATCCCGCGCTGGCGGGGCGCCGCGCCGATCGAGCGCACCCTGATGGCGGGCGATGAGCACGACCGGCGTGACGATCATGCGGGTGACCGCCGGTCTCGATTCCGGTCCGGTCGCGATCGCCGAGGAGGTGCCGGTGCGGGATGACGACGACTACGCCGCTCTCTCGGCGAGGCTCGCCGACCTGTCGGGCGAGCTGCGTCGTCCGGGCGCTCGACGCCCTCGCGGTGAGCGAGCTCGAGTTCGTCGAGCAGGACGAGGCAGATGCGACCTATGCCGAGAAGATCTCCCCGGAGGAGCGCCGCCTCGACCCGGCGCGCAGCGCGACGGAGCTCGAGCGGATCGTCGGCGCACTGACCCCGCATATCGGCGCCTACCTCGAGCTGGATGACGGCAGCAGACTCGGGGTGCGATCGGTGCGTGCCGTCCCCGAAGGGCCCGCCGGGGGCGCAATCGAGGTCAGGGAGGGCGACCTCCTGCTCGGCTGCGTCGGACGGGGCCCTCAGGCTCGACACGGTCCAACCCGCCGGAAAGAAGCCGATGAGCGCGGCGGATTTTCTGCGCGGGCACGATGTCCCGGCCAAAGCCGTGTAACCGCTCGCTACTCTCGTCAGGTGGCCGAACGGACCGAACGCGGCCTTGAAAACTCGGCCGGGACCGAGGAGTCGGCCGAGGGCGCGCTACAACGCCCGAATTGCCCGGGATGCGGCGAGCCCTGGCTGCGCCCGGCCCAGCTGCCCGGGCGATTCGTCTGCGTCTACTGCCTGCGCCGCTTCGAGCTCGTCTCCCAGTGCCCGAACTGCGGCGAGCACCAGACGATCGCCCGCATGAGCCGCACCGAGGACATGCAGTGCCAGCACTGCGGCGACTCGATGTTGCGGAGCATCTGAGCGGCTTCATGGAAGCCGCCACCGACAGGGCCACCTCCACGCGTCGGGAGCTCTACGGCGAGCAAGCGCGTCGCCCCCTCGATCCTCTCGGCCGACTTCTCGCGCCTCGGCGCGCAGGTCGAGGAGGTCATGGCCGCCGGGGCGCGGATCATCCACGTCGACGTGATGGACGGCCACTTCGTTCCCCCGATCACGATCGGCCCGCTCGTCGCGAGCTCGATCTCCGACCAGGTCCACCAGGCCGGCGGCGCGATCGACGTCCACCTGATGATCGACCGCCCCGAGGACCACATCGAGGAGTTCGCCAAGGCTGGGGCGGACTCGATCACCTTCCATGCCGAGGCCACACCGCACATCAACCGCACGCTGAACGCGATCCGCGAGCTGGGCTGTCTCGCCGGGCTCGCGATCAACCCGGGGACCCCCGTCGGCGGCGGCCGGCGAGTCGGTTCACGACGCGGACGTCTTCCTCTGCATGACCGTCAACCCCGGCTGGGGAGGCCAGCCCTTCATCGCCGACTCGCCCGACAAGGTGCGCCGGCTCGCCTCGCTGGTGGGCGAGGGCACGATCGAGGTCGACGGCGGGATCGACCCCGGCACGGCCGGGAGCGTTGCCGACGCCGGGGCGAGCCTGTTCGTCGCCGGCTCCGCCGTGTTCGGCGCCGACGACCCCGGCGCCGCCTACAACGCCATCGCGGAGGCTGCGGGCGCTGCCTAAGCGGGAGCGCGCCGAACTCGAGCCTTTCCTGAGACGGCTGGCCGCGCTGGCCGCGCTGGTCGTCGGGATCCTCCTCGCCGGCTCCGTCGCCTACGCGCTGTTCGAGGAAGTCTCGGTCTGGCGCGGATTCCTCTGGACCCTCGACACCGTGGCGACCGTGGGCTCGGCCCCGGAGCCGCCTGACCTGGGCGGTCAGATCACCAAGGTCCTGCTGATCCTCTTCGGCGTGGGTACGCTCTTCTACGCCCTGGTGACGATCGCGGAGTTCTTCGTCGCCGGGCACCTGGGAGACATCCTCGAGGAGCGCCGGACCCTGAAGAAGATCGACGACCTCAAAGACCACCATCTGATCTGCGGCTTCGGCCGAGTGGGACGGCAGGTCGCCAGGGATCTCCAGATCGGCGGCGTCGACTTCGTGGTCATCGACGAGCTCGACGAGAACAAGGGTCTCGCCGACCACATGGGCGCGCCCTTCCTCCAGGGTCGTCCCTCGGACGACGAGATGCTGAGAGCAGCCGGGCTCGAGCGCGCGATCTCGGTGCTCGCCTGCGTCGACTCGGACGCGGAGAACATCTTCACCTGTCTGACCGCGCGCGAGCTGCGTTCGGACATCACGATCGTCGCCCGCGCCAGCGTCGAGGACTCCGAGAAGAAGCTCCTGCGGGCCGGGGCAGATCGGGTGATCTCGCCCTACAAGTCGAGCGGGGCCGAGATGGCGCGCCTCGCGCTGCAGCCGCAGGTCACCGGCGTGGTGGACGTCGCTCCGGAGTACCGGATGGAGGAGATCGACGTCTCCGAGGGCTGCGCCGGGGAGGGGAAGACGATCGGCGAGGTCAGGGGCACCACGACGGTCGCGGCGGTCCGCCAGGCCGATGGCCGAGTCTCACCCCAGCCGCCTCTCGACACCGTCCTGCGAGCGGGCGACGTCATGGTCGCGATGGGGACGCTCGAGGCCCTGAAGGCGCTCGAGTCGATGTTCGCGCCCACGCGCCCGGGCACGACGACGTCAGCTCAGCCGGCCTCGTCCGCCGAGGCGAGCTGAAGCTCCACCTCCTCCGGCGAGCCCGGCTCGACGCGGACCTCGCGACCGAGGAGCGGCTGGCGGTAGAGCCAGTACAGCAGTGAGCAGAGCAGCGCCGCGGCGCCCAGATAGCCGACGACCACTCGGGTGACCTCGCTCGCGACGATCGGGACGACGTTCCAGACGACGAATGCGATCGCGCAGCCGATCCAGCAGAACGAGGCACGGCGGACCTGGCCGCGCGCGAGTGCCGCCTGGTTGAGGGTGGCCGCGGAGAGGTAGAGGCCCATACCCACCGCGACGACCACGAGGTCGGCCCGGTCGTAGCTGTGCTTCTTGCCGAAGGCGATCTGCATCAGCTGCGGTCCCGCGATCACCATGGCGAGGGTGACAAGGCCCGCGAAGCCCGCGATCGCCACCAGCGTCACCCGGATCGACGCGCGGAAGTCCTTCTCGTCTCCGCGCGAACCGAGCGTCGTCAGATGGGGGAGAAGGCTGGTCTGGACCGCCTGGAACAGCTGGAGGGGCGCCCGGGCGATCATCAGGATGTTGAAGACGAATCCCGCTGCAGCTGCGTCGGCCGTGGCGTTGGTTTGCAGGACCCCCGCGTTGAGGAAGGTCTGCTCGCTGAGCATGATCAGGAAGACCCCCGCGGCGAAGCGCCCTCCGCGAGCCAGCGTGAACTCGTCGGTGGGGGCGGCTGGCGCCGACTCGGTGGAAGGCTCCGGGCGCCTCGCCTCCTCGCCGCCGAAGCGCCGGAGAAAGGCGAACGGAACGACGATCAGCGAGAGCGTGGGGGCGGCGACGATCCCCAGGGCAACCGCGGTCTGTCCGGACGCGATCCCCAGCGCCACGGCGAGGGGAAATGCGGTCCGCGCCACCGACTCGCTGATGATCTGAAGCGCGTAGATCGTCAGGCGGTGGCTGCCGGCGAGGAAGCCTCGGGCGAAGTAGCTCGCGCCGTAGGCCGTGATCGCCGCGACCCCGATCCAGTAGAGCGTCGAATTGCCGTCGAGGAGGTGGTCCTGGATCGGCGTGCGGAGGGCGAGCGCAACGACGTCGAACCCCAATGCCACCCCGAGCTGGATCGTCGCCGCGACCCGGACGGTCCGGCCGATCGGAACGTCGTGGGCCAGGTTCTCGGAGACGGTCCGCGAGAGCAGCTGTTCGACCGGCCGCTGGAGGACGGAGACGACGATGAAGACCGCGGACCAGAGGACCGCAACCTGTCCGTACTGATCCCGCGAGAGCTCATGCGAGGCGATCGCGAAGTAGAGGTAGGTGATCAGCCCGGTGATCCCGACGCCGATCGAGAGCAGGCTGGCGCGGCGCCCGTAGCTCTTCGCCTGATCCGTCGCCTGCACGCGCCCCACCTTCGGCATGGTCGCGCACCTTACTGCCGTACAATCACTGGCTGACTGACCAGTCAATCAGTCGCAACCCGTCACGAAGGAGCCGCGGTTGCCAACGGTCAGCACCGAACAGGACGAACCCCACCTGCGCCGGGCGCTCGAGCTCGCCGAGGAGGGTCGGGGGCGTGTCAGCCCCAACCCGCTGGTGGGCGCCGTGCTGGTCCGCGACGACCAGACCATCGGCGAGGGCTTCCACGCCGAGCTCGGCGGCCTCCACGCTGAGCGGGCGGCGATCGCAGAGGCCCGCCAGCGCGGCGAGGACCCGGCGGGATCGACCATCTACCTCACGCTCGAGCCCTGCGCCCACACCGGCCGCCAGCCGCCCTGCACCGAGGCGATCCTCGAGGCCGGCATCTCCCGCGTCGTCTACGCGTCCGAGGACCCGACCGAGAAGGCGTCAGGCCGCGGGCCCGGGATGCTCCGCGACGGCGGGGTGGCGGTCGAGCTGGCCGGCGGTCCCGCGGCCGCCGCGGCTCGCCTGCTGAACCAGCCCTTCCGCAAGCGCGCTCGCACCGGGCGGCCGCTGGTGACCTACAAGGCGGCGATGTCGCTCGACGGCCGCGTCGCTTCGCCAAGCGGCGACTCCCGCTGGATCTCGAGCGTCGAGAGCCGTGAGCTGGTCCACCGCTGGCGGTCCGAGTGTGACGCCGTCGCCGTCGGCATCGGGACAGCCCTCGCCGACGATCCGCTGCTCACCGCCAGGCTGGAAGGGGCCGCGCGACAGCCCAGCCGGGTCGTCTTCGACTCCCACGCAAGGCTGCCCGTCGGCTCCGCTCTGGTCAGCTCGGTCGACGAGGCGCCGCTGATCGTGATCTGCGCGCCCGAGGCGGCCTCCGCTCAGCGGGACGCACTCGAGGGCGCCGGCGCCGAGGTGATCGTCGCTCCGGGCCGGACGCCGCGCGCTCGGCTCGAGGCCGCGCTCGACGAGCTCGGACGCCGCGAGATCCAGGACCTGCTGGTCGAGGGAGGGCCGACCCTCGCGGGGGCCCTCTTCGACGCCGGCGAGATCGACGCGATGCGGCTCTTCATCGCACCCGTGCTGGTCGGCGCGGCGCAGGCGAGGGCCGTCCTCGAGGGGGAGGGCGTGTCCCGGATCGCCGATGGCGCCCGGCCGCTCGCGACGAGCTTCGAGCAGATCGGCGAGGACATCCTGGTCCGCGCCAGGCTGCGGGAATGGTGATGAGACTCGGCTGATGTTCACCGGGATCGTCAAACAGCTGGGGCGTGTGGAGGCGGTCGAGAGCTCCACTGACGGCGCGCGCCTACGGATCAGCGCCGAGCTCGCCACGGAGCTCGGCGAGGGCGACTCCGTGGCGGTGAACGGCGCCTGCCTGACAGCCACCACAGCGACGGGCGATGCCTTCGAGGCCGACGTCATGCATCAGACCCTCGAGCTCACAACCCTGGGCGACCTCGAGCCCGGCTCGCACGTCAACCTCGAGCTCCCGCTGCGGGCCTCAGACCGGCTCGGCGGGCACGTCGTCCAGGGGCACGTCGACGGGACGGGGACCGTCGAGGGGATCTCCGACGACGGCTTCGCGAAGCGGCTCCGGGTCGAGCTCCCCGACGAGTTGCTGCCCTACGTCGTCGAGCACGGCTCGATCGCGATCGAGGGCGTCAGCCTGACCATCGCTGCCCTCGCCGACGAGGCAGTCGAGGTCTCGCTGATCCCCGAGACGCTCGAGCGCACGACCCTCGGAGCTGCCGAGCCCGGCGATCGCCTCAACATCGAGTGCGACGTCCTCGCCCGCTACGTGCGCCGCCAGCTTGATACCGATCCGAGCCTGTCACCCTTAACGGAGGAGTAGCCGATGCCCGAGCAGGCAGAGACCAAGACCGGTTCCCCGTTCGCCACCGTCGAGGACGCGATCGAGGACATCCGCCGCGGGCGGATGGTGGTCGTGTGCGACGACGAGAACCGGGAGAACGAGGGCGATCTGACGATGGCGGCGCAGTTCGCGACGCCCGAGGCCGTCAACTTCATGGCGAAGCACGGCCGCGGCCTGATCTGCCTCGCGCTGACCGACGAGCGCTGCCAGGAGCTCGGTCTCAACCTGATGGCCGCCAAGAACGAGGCGCCGTTCGAGACGGCCTTCACGGTCTCCGTCGAGGCTCGCGAGGGCGTCACCACCGGGATCTCAGCCGCCGACCGGGCGCGGACGATTCAGGTGGCGATCGATCCGCACTCCCAGCCGCAGGACCTCGTCCAGCCGGGTCACGTCTTCCCACTGAAGGCGAAGGACGGCGGCGTCCTGGAGCGCACCGGTCAGACCGAGGCGGCGGTCGATCTCGCCCGGCTCGCCGGCCTGATTCCGGCCGGGGTGATCTGCGAGGTGATGAACGAGGACGGCACGATGGCGCGCGTGCCCGACCTGGTCGACTACTGCTCGAAGCACGAGCTGAAGATGATCACCGTCGCCGACCTGATCGCCTATCGGCGCCGCACCGAGAAGCTGGTCGAGCGGATCGTCTCGACGAAGCTGCCGACCGCCTTCGGGGAGTTCACCGCCGTCGGCTACCGCTCCCTGATCGACGAGAAGCACCACGTCGCGATGGTCAAGGGGGACGTGGCCGGCGCCGACGACGTCCTGGTCCGGGTCCACTCCGAGTGCCTCACCGGCGATGTCTTCCACTCGCTCCGCTGCGACTGCGGCGAGCAGCTCGAGGCGGCGCTGGCGATGATCGAGAGCGAGGGCAAGGGCGTGCTGCTCTACCTCTCGCAGGAGGGGCGCGGCATCGGCCTGCTCAACAAGCTCCGGGCCTACAAGCTGCAGGAGGAGGGCCTCGACACCGTCGACGCCAACCTCAAGCTCGGGCTACCCGCCGATCTGCGCGACTACGGCATCGGCGCCCAGATCCTGGTGGACCTCGGGCTGTCGAGCATCCGCATCCTCACGAACAACCCGAAGAAGATCCTCGGGCTCGAGGGATACGGCCTCTCGGTCGCCGACCAGGTGCCGATCCAGTCAGTGCCCAATCCTCACAACGAGGCCTACCTGAACGCCAAGCGCGACAAGATGGGCCACGCCCTCCATCACCAGGGCCTGCCGCTCGACGAGCAGCTGATCTACGAGGAGCACCGCAAGGACGAGGAGAACCGGCGGGAGGGCGGCGGCTCCGAGGACTACCCGCCCGGCGACTAAGCCGCGCGATCTCCGGATAGGTTCTTCCCGTGGCCGACCTGGCGACCATGGAATTCGCGGTCTGCGTGGCGACCTTCTACGAGGACCTCGGCGAGCGGCTGGTGAACGGCGCGGTCGAGGCGTTCGGCGATGAGGGCGTCGCGCCCACCTCCGTCCACACCTACGAGGTGCCGGGCGCCTTCGAGTTGCCGGTGGCGGCGAAGTGGTGCGCCGAGTCCGATCGCTTCAATGGCGTGGCCTGTCTCGGGGTCGTGATCCGCGGCGAGACGAACCACTACGACTACGTCTGCGCCGAGGCGGCCTCCGGCATCCAGCGCGTGCAGCTCGACACCGGGGTGCCCTGCGCCTTCGGGGTGATCACCTGCGATACGCGCGAGCAGGCCGAGGCCCGGGCGGGCGGCGACAAGCGGGATCAGGGCCGCAACGCCGCCATTGCGGTGATGCGGATGGCGCAGCTCCGGGATTCGATCTAGCTACCATCACCGCGCCCATGGCAAAGGTCTGTCACAGCTGCGGCAAGCGCCCCGCCTTCGGCAACTCGCGCAGCCACTCGATGGTTGCGACCCGGCGGCGCTTCAACCCGAACCTCCAGAAGGTCCGCATCCAGGAGGAGAACGGCCGCACCCGGCGCGTCTACGTCTGCGCGCGCTGCCTGAAGTCGAACAAGGTCACCAAGGCCGCGTAGCTTCAATTCGTCGGTCCGAGGTCTAGGGTTGGGTGTCCCGCCATGGCCGATCCCTCAATAGAGCGATTCCGGCGAGTCGTCAGCGCAGCAGCCTCCCACCTCGAGGAGCGGCGCAAGGAGGTCAACGACCTCAACGTCTTCCCGGTCGCTGACGGCGACACCGGCGACAACATGGCGCTCACGCTCCGCGCGGTGAGCGACGAGCTCGACCGCATCGACGGCCAGTTGGTCGATGAGATCGGGCGCACCGAGCTTGTCAACGCCCTCGCCCGTGCCGCGCTGATGGGTGCACGCGGCAACTCGGGCGTGATCCTCAGCCAGATCGTCCGCGGCGCGGCGGAGGAGCTCGCGAGCCGGCCGGGCGAGCTCGTTGACCCGATGCTCGTCGCGGCGGCGTTCGCCCGGGCCGCGGATGCGGCGTACGAATCGGTCCGCGAGCCGGCGGAGGGGACGATGCTGACCGTCTTCCGCGAGATGGCGCACTCGATCTCCCGCCGCCTGGCGCACATGGAGGAGATCCGCCTCTCGCCTACCGCGAGCCCGTCCGAGCAGGACGCCCTGCTGGCGGAGCTGCTCGAGGACGCGGTGCGGGATGGGGAGGCGGCCGTCGAGCGAACTCCCGAGCAGCTGGAGATCCTCCGCGAGTCCGGCGTCGTGGACGCCGGGGCCTACGGGCTCGTGGTGATCCTCTCCGGGGTCGTGGCGGGCCTTCGGGGTGACGTCTCGGGGCCGTCGGACCTCCAGCATCACGCGCCGCCGAGCGAGACCCGGCCGCACCACGAGGACAGCCGCTACCGCTACTGCACGAACTTCATCGTCACCGGCGCGGGCCTCGAGAGCCGCTCCTTCGTCCCCCGGCTCGAGGAGCTCGGCGACTCCGTTCTGGTCGTCGGCGACGAGGCCACCATCAAGGTCCACGTCCATACCGACGAGCCGGAGTCCGCGATGGCCCTCTTCGAGGGCACGGGCGAGGTGTCCCAGCTCGACGTCGCGGACATGCGCGAGCAGATCGCCGAGCGGACGGCGCGCCTCCAGGCCGGCCGCTGCGCGGCGGTCGCGGTGGTGTCGGGGCGCGGCATGCGCGAGCTGTACGAGGGGCTCGGCGCGTTCGTGGTCGACGGAGGGGAGACCTTCAACCCCTCGATCTACGACCTGCTCGCGGCGATCCACGAGGTCCCCGCTGAAGAGGTGCTCGTCTTCCCCAACAACCCGAACGTGACGATGGCCGCCGAGCGCGCCGCCGAGCTCTCCGACAAGCAGGCCCGCGTTTTGCCCTGCATCTCGCAGCAGGCCGGGGTGGCGGCGCTCGTCGAGCTCAACCCGACGGCCTCGATCGACGAGAACGAGCGAGAGGATCACGTCGTCGCTGGCCGGGATCCGCTCCGGGTCGGTGGCGCCCGCCTCCCGCGATGACACCAAGGGCCGGTTCGTGACCGGTGACGCCGTCGGGTTCGTGGGCGACGAGATCGTCACCTGGGGCGGCGCCGGCTCGACCCTCAGCGAGACGATGGCTCGGCTCGCGGAGGGCGCCGAGATCCTCACGGTGATCGCAGGGGAGGGCGCGCCGATCGCGACTCGGCGAGCTCGAGGGGCTGTCGCCCGGAGGGCGTCGAGCTCGAGCTGCACGACGGCGGCCAGCCGAACTACTGGTGGCTGCTCGCGGCGCAGTGAGCGTGAGCCAGGATCCGCCCATCGCTCTGGCAGTACAGCTTCTCCAACTTCAACGAGAAGGCCCGCTGGGCGCTCGACTTCAAGGGGATACGGCACCGCCGCCACTCGGTCATGCCCGGGTGGCCGCGGGGCCTCTGGCTCTCGCGCGGAGACCGGACGCTGCCGGTGCTCGACCTCGACGGCCAGCGAGTCATCGACTCCACCCGGATCATCGCGGCGCTCGAAGAGCGGAATCCGGAGCCGGCCCTCTATCCGGCGGATCCCGAGGAGCGGCGGCGAGCGCTCGAGCTCGAGGACTTCTTCGACGAGCACGCCGGACACGACATGCGCCGCGTCGGCTTCTGGGAGGCGCGGGAGGACCTCCCCTACGCCCTCGACTTCATGACGACGGACCAACCCCGCCTCGCGGCGGCGGTCGCGCGGGCGCGGACTGCGGGCTTCGTTTCCCATCGTCTGGCGCTACATGAACGCGCGCTACGGGTTCACGCAGGAGGCCGTCGAGCGCAGCCAGGGAGACGCTGGCAGCCGCACTCGACCGGATCGAGTCGGAGCGCGACGGCGGCGACTACCTGGTCGGCGACAGCTTCACGGTCGCCGATCTGACCGCCGCGTCCCTGCTCTACCCGCTGGTCTGGCCGCCGGAGTTCCCCTACGAGCTGCCGGAGCCGCCGGCGTGGGAGTTCCTGGAGCCGATGCGGGATCACCCGGCGCTGGACTGGATCCGCGAGACGTGGAAGCGCCACCGCGGCACGTCCGCCGCGGTCTGATCACCAGCCCTCGGAGCCCGGCTCGCCCTTGAACGGGCCCTCGATCTCCTCGGTGATCCAGCCGCCGTAGTAGGCGCCGGGCTGTGGCGTCACCAGCTCGTCGTCGAGGTAAGCGGCGTCGACGCGGCGCGGATAGAAGGCGAGGTGGTCCTTGAGCTGCTCGAAGCCCTTCTTCGGCTCCGGGTAGTACCAGGCGACCCTGTTCGCCCGCTTGCCCCCGCCTCGGCATGCATGTAGGAGGCCGTGCCCTTCCACTCGCAGTAGGTGTGGGCGTCATCGCCGGCCTCGATCAGGACGTCCTCCCGCACGTCATCGCGCGGGACGTAGATCGTCGGGAGGGCTGGCCGTCTCGAGCACCCGCAGCGCCCGGTCGCTCTCGGCGATCGTCTCGCCGCCCAGGACCACGCGGACGTGACGGTCGAGCGGCTCCACCCGCGGCGGGCGGGGGTAGTCCCAGACGGATTCCTTGGCTCTCTGCGTCTTCATCCTGCACGGTCCTCGGAGGTGCATCCAACGTTACGCCTAGCCTCTGTTCGGCATGGAGGCCGCGCTCGATCATCGGACCGGGACCAGCTGGATACGCGCCTCGTGCGCTCGGAAGCGGCGATCCGCTCGGTCGGGCGGAGCTCCTCGCCGCCCCGCTGAAGACGCTGCCCCGTCCTTCGATCCTCGACGCGCCGATCACCAAGCTGCGCGGCGCCGGGCCCAAGCTCGCGGCCGCGGCCGAGGAGATGGGGATCGCGAGCCTCGGCGACCTGCTCCGCCATCTGCCGCACGGCTATCGCGACCGCGCCGAGCCGGTGCGCCTCGCCGATCTGCGGCTCGGGGAGGAGGCGACCGTCGAGGTCGAGGTGATCCGGGCGAAGGTGCGACCCACCCGCCGCCGCCGGCTGACGATCCTCGAGGCGGACGTGCGCGACGCCAGCGGCCAGGCGAAGGCCATCTGGTTCAACCGCGCCTGGCTCGCCGATCGGCTGCAGCCGGGTACGCGGCTCTTCCTGCACGGCAAGCTCGAGAAGCGCGGCCTCAACATCGCCGAGCACGAGTTCCTCGACTCATCGGAGGCGGGCCTCCACACCACCGGAATCGTTCCCGGTCCACCCGGCGAGCGAGCGCCTGCGCCCGCAGCGCATCCGCGAGTGGACCTGGCAGGCGATCCCGCAGGCGCGCCACGCGGTCGAGCCGATTCCCGGTCGCCTGCGCCGGGAGCTGCGGCTGGCGGGTGCCCAGGACGCGCTGGCCGCCTCGCACTTCCCGCGCGACGAGCACGCCGCCGAGGCGGCGCGGGAGCGCCTCGCCTTCGAGGAGCTCTTTCTCTACCAGGCGGCGCTGGTCTCCCGGCGCGGCCGCCGTGTCTCGGGTGACCGCGGGGTCCCGCTCCCCGAGCGCGGTGCGCGTGTCGGAGACTGGCTGGCCTCGCTGCCGTTCGAGCTGACCGGCGACCAGCGGCGTGCCATCGAGGAGATCGACGAGGACCTCGCCGGCGCACAGCCGATGCAGCGGCTGCTGATGGGGGAGGTGGGCAGCGGCAAGACGGTGGTCTGCGTCTTCGCGATGCTGCGCGCGATCGAGGCCGGACATCAGGCGGCGCTGATGGCGCCGACCGAGACGCTCGCGGAGCAGCACTTCCGCACGCTGGAGACGCTCCTCGCATCGGAACCTGTGCCCGCCACCCTGCTCACCTCGGCGACCCCCGGCGCCAAGCGGCGCGAGCTGCTCGACTCGCTCGCCGCGGGTCAGCCCCAGCTCGTCGTCGGCACTCACGCGCTGATCGAGGAGGCGGTCGAGTTCTCCTCCCTCGCGGTCGCGGTGGTCGACGAGCAGCATCGCTTCGGTGTTCGCCAGCGCGCCGCGCTGGATGCGAAGGGCCCTGGCGGCCGCCTCCCGCACGTGCTCCACATGACCGCCACGCCGATCCCGAGGACGCTCTCGCTGACCGCCTACGGCGATCTCGACACCACCGCGCTTCGCGAGCTGCCCGCCGGCCGGCAGCCGATCACGACCCGGGTCGTGGACGAGGAGACCCGCCCGGCGGCCTACGAGTTCATCCGCGCCCGGCTGCGCGAGGGACGACAGGCGTTCGTCGTCTGCCCGCTGGTCTCCGACTCCGAGGCGGTGCAGGCGAAGGCCGCCGAGGCGGAGGCCAAGCGGCTGGCGGCGACCGAGCTCAAGGACTTCCGCGTGGCGCTGCTCCACGGCCAGATGACCTCCGAGCAGAAGGCGCCGGGCGATGAGCGCCTTCGTCTCGGGCGAGGCGGACGTGCTCGTCGCCACCACGGTGATCGAGGTCGGCATCGACGTGCCGAATGCGACGGTGATGCTGGTCGAGGGCGCGGAGCGCTTCGGCCTCTCGCAGCTCCACCAGCTTCGCGGCCGCGTCGGCCGCGGCGAGCACCCCTCGTTCTGCATCCTCTTCGGCGACCCGGAGTCGGACGCCGCCCGGGCGCGCCTCGACGCGATCGCCGAGCAGGGGGACGGCTTCGCCCTGGCCGAGGTCGACCTCTCGATCCGCGGCGAGGGCGAGATCCTCGGCACCCGCCAGCACGGCCTGCCCCGCTTCCGCGCCGCCACGCTGCCCGAGGACACCGCGCTGCTGCTCGAGGCACGGCGGCGGGTGCTGGAGCTGCGCGAGCGGCACGGGTCGCTGGAGGCGCCCGGCCTCGGCCCGCTGATGGACGAGGCGCGGCGCCGCTTCGGGGACGAGCGGCGCGAGCAGATCGCCGCGTGATGCCCGGTTCGTCACGGCGGGCGAGCTGCGCGGCCGGCGCCTCCACGTGCCGCAGGACGGGCGTCCGCCCGACGACGGAGCAGGGTTCGCGAGGCGATCTTCTCGATGCTCGGGAGCGTGCAGGGCGCGCGCGTGCTCGACCTGTTCGGCGGCAGCGGCGCGCTCGGCGATCGAGGCGCTCTCGCGCGGTGCGTCAGAGGCGACGCTGGTCGACACCCGTCCCGCCGCGGCGCGCCGAAACGTCGAGGAACTGGGCCTGGGCGAGCATGCGCGGGCCGTCAGGGCCGACGCGGTGCGTTTCCTGCGGCGGGCGGAGCGGGGATCCTTCGATCTCGTGCTCTGCGACCCGCCCTATAGACTCGCCGACCCGCGTTGCAGCCGACCTCGTCCCGCTCATACCTGCTGTGCTCGCCGAGGGAGGGCGGGTGATGGTCGAGACCTCGCCCAAGCCGCCCGTTGCCCGTCGAGCTTCCCCTGCTCACCGAGCGGACCTATGGCGACACCATGATCAGGATCCACGGAGACCGCATGAGTGAAGAGAACCCACGCGTCGCGATTTGCCCGGGCAGCTACGACCCGGTCACGAACGGGCACCTCGACGTGATCACCCGGGCGTCCCGCGTGTTCGACAAGGTCGTCGTCGGGGTCGTCAACAACCCGGTCCGCAAGGAGAAGACGCTGTTCACGGCCGAGGAGCGCAAGGCGTTCATCGAGGAGGCCACGGCCGAGCTCGGCAACGTCGAGGTCGGGGTCATGACCAATCTCCTGGTCGAATTCGCGCGAGAAAACGGCGCCACGGCGATCATCAAGGGGCTGCGGGCGATCTCGGACTTCGAGTACGAGTTCGAGATGAATCAGCTCAACCGCAAGCTGGCCTCGGACATCGAGTCGATGTACATCTTCGCCTCGGCGAACTACAGCTTCCTCTCGTCCACCGGGGTGAAGGAGATCGCCACCTTCGGAGGGGACGTCAGCGACCTGGTCCCAGGCCCGGTTGCAAAAGCGCTTGCGGAAAGGCTGGGCCGCTAGCCCGCACCGCCGCGACTCGTGCGTAGGGGGTGGGCAGGAGCTTGCAGATCCGCGGAGAAGGCGCCACGCGCAGCCGACGGATGTGCGCGATGCGTAAGCTTTAGCGCCTGATGGATGTTCTAGTACTGATCGACAAGCTCGACGACCTGGTCCACAACGCGCGGCCTGTGCCGCTCACGGATCAGGTTCGCGTTGACCGTGAGGAGATCTACGACCTCCTCGACCAGATGCGCGCCACGATCCCCGAGGAGATCAAGCAGGCTCGGTGGATCGTCAAGGAGCGCCAGGAGATGCTCGCCGAGGCGAAGCGCGAGGCCGAGCGGATCGTCAAGGAGGCCCGCGAGCAGCAGGCCCGCCTCGTCGCCAACGAGGAGATCACGCGCCAGGCCGAGCGTGCCGCCGAGGAGATCGTGGAGGAGGCGCGGGAGCGCGAGCGTGAGATCCGCCTCGGCGCGGAGGATTACGCGGACGACATCCTCTCGACCCTCGAGGTCAACCTCCAGAAGTTCCTCCAGGCTGTGCAGCGCGGTCGCGACCGGCTCCAGGGCCGCGAGCGCGAGCCCTCCGAGATCGGTTAGCGCGAGTGCGCCCGTAGGGGCGCGCCGTTTGTGGCGAAGCCGCTACTACGGTCTCGGGGCGGGAGCCGCCGGTGGAAGCTGCATCTCCTCGACCACGGCGCGGAGTGCTGCGTCCGGAACCTGTATCGGCCCGCGCGTCGGGCGATCCAGATCGCAGATGACGAAGAGCAGCCCCGTCACCAGCACGGCCGCGAGCGAAACCGCGACGACGCCCCTTCCAACGATCGCGAGATAGGCGGCGAGCAGGCCGAGCGCGAGCGCCGCACCGATGACTTCGAGGAACAGCACGGCGTTGGGGACCCGGTTGTTGAGGCCCGCGACGCGAGTCGCCTGGGCGTCGATCATCTCGTTCAGCGTTTCCTCGTACAGCCGGGGCGCGCTGTCGACGGGCTGCGAGGGCGAGCACCCTCCCGTTCAGGGTCCAGAGGCGGCGCTGCAGCGCGTCCTCTCTTTCGATGGCGGCAAGTGCCTGGGTGCTGCCCGGGATGTCGTTCGCGAGGCTGACCGCGCTTTCCGCGTAGGTCTTCAGAAGGGCCAGCGACTGGCTCCGCATGGGCTCGGGCAGCGTCTGCGCCCGCAGGAAGGTGGTGCCGATCGTGTTCGCCTCGTCCACCACGGCGGCCCGGCGGTCCTCATACCGGGTGACGGCAAGGGAGAGGCCGAACGCAAGGATCAATCCGACGACGCCCAGGAGCGCGGCCTGCAGCACGCCGAAGGGCTCTTTCAGGGTGTCCGAGAGATGGCGCACGCGGCGCCCGAGGAAGACGCCGACCGCGGTGGCACCGAGTACCGCCGCGGCAAGCACGAGCGCCACCTCGAAGGTGCTGAGCCTGAAGAACCAGATGCCGCGGGACGCTAGTGGAAGAGCTCGACGCGGCCCGTCTCGATCTCGTAGACCGCGGCGACCCAACTAGGCTGGCTCCATGGAGGACCTGGCCGCCGGCGTCCGGGAGGTGCTCGCCGAGCGCGGGATCGAATCGGGTGAGCTCGAGCTGACGCAGATCCCCGGCGGGGCGTCGCGTGAGACCTGGCTCGCGGAGAGCGGCGCGGGCCGCTGGGTGCTCCGCCGCGACCCGAGGGGCTCGGTCTCGCTCGTGCCCATGGCCGACGAGTTCGCCCTCATCTCACGCGCTTCGGAGGCGGGCGTCCCCGTCCCCGAGCCGCTGGCCTTTGAGCCGGACGGCGGCCGATTCGGCTCGCCGGGCCTCCTGATGGCCCACGTCGAGGGGACGTCGGTCGCTCCCCGCATCCTGCGCAAGCCGGAGTTCGAGTCCGCGCGAACCGCCCTGACCGCCCAGCTCGGTGAGGGGCTGGCGCGAATCCATGCGATCGACCCCGACACGTTGGACGGCGTTCTGCCCAGGCCGAGCGGCGACCCGGCCCTCGACCAGATCTCGGAGTGGGAGCGCCAGCTGGACGAGATCGGCGAGCCCCTGCCGGCGGTCGAGCTCGGACTGCGCTGGCTGCGCGCGAACGCACCGGAGCCCGCGGAGCCGCGGCTCGTGCATGGCGACTTCAGGCTCGGCAACTTCATCGTCGATCGGGACGGCCTCGCGGCGGTGATCGACTGGGAGCTCGCGCACCTCGGCGATCCGGCCGAGGACATCGGCTGGCTCTGCATCCGCTCCTGGCGGTTCGGCAACGACGATCGCCCGGTGGCGGGCGCGGGGGACCTCGATGAATTCGTCTCGGCCTACGAGGGGGCGGGCGGCGCGGCGATCGACCGGGATCGGGTGCGCTACTGGGAGGCGTTCGGGAACGTGAAATGGGCAGTCATCTGCGCCCGCCAGGCCCACGACCATCTGACCGGCGTGCGGCGCAGCCACGAGCTCGCCTCGCTCGGCCGCCGGGTCTGCGAGCCCGAGTGGGACCTGCTCAAGTTGGTGGCGTCCTGATGCAGGACCGGCCGACGGCCGCCGAGCTCCTCGACTCGGTCGCGGAGTACCTGTTCGCCGAGCTGCGCCCGGAGGTCCCGCAGCGAGCAGCGCTTCAAGGTCCTGGTCGCCGCCAACGTCTGCGCGGTGGTGGCGCGCGAGATCAGCGCGGGCGATGAGCCCGACCGCGAGGACCTGGAGCTCTTCAGCGAGCTCCTCGGTGAGCAGGTCGACGACCCGCGCAGCGCTGCTGCCGAGCTGTCGAGGCGAATCCGGTCCGGCGAGCTCGACGACCGGATTGCGGAGCTCGCGCCGAGGCTCGAGGAGCACGTCCGCCGCAAGCTCGAGATCGCCCGTCCGGGCTACTCGGAAGGCGACAAATAGGGTTCGAACCTCACGAGGGAAGGAGCGGTCATGTCCGAGAGGTGGTTCTCCGACGAGGAGCTGCGAGAGATGTCGCGTCCGACGATGGACTGCGCGACCGAGGCGATCGACCGCGGTGATCTCGAGGAGGCGAAGAGCCTCTGCGAGCGCGAGAAGCACGAATCCCAGTTCATGCACGACATGCTGGTGGACGGGATGGCCGGGCTGATCTCGTTCGTCAAGGAGAAGCTCGGGGACGAGGGCGTGCGCGAGGCATGGGAGTGGAGCCTCGAGCGCAGCTGGAAGGAGAGCGTCGAGAAGATCGACGCCGCCGACCGCAAGGCGATTGCGCAGGCCCTGGCCGCCACCTGGCGCGGGCATTCGACCGGCGGGGTCGGGCCGAACCCCGGCGCCTTCGAGATTGCCGAGGACGACGAGAAGCTGACCTTCACGATGAACCCCTGCGGCTCTGGCCAGCGGCTTTGGCGCAATGGCCGCTACGGCCCCGACGGCTGGGGCGTCACGGACTCGGCCCACGACTGGAGCTATGGGCGGGAGGGCTTCCCCCTCTACTGCACCCACTGCGCCTTCATGAACGAGCTCGGGCCGATCAACTGGATCGGGTACCCGGTCTATCCCTCCGATCCGCCCGAGGACTTCGACCGCGACCCCTGTGTCTGGCACTGGTACAAGGACCCCGCGGACATCCCGGAGCGCCACTGGGAGCGCTACGGGCGGGAGCGAAGCCTTCCCGGCTAGTCCCGGCGCTCGGAGCCGAGGGTGAAGGTGTTGAGGCCGGCGCCCCCGTCGACCGCGATCTCCTGGCCCGTCACCTGCGCGGCCTCCTCCGAGCAGAGGTAGGACACGGCGGCCGCGATCTCGGCCGGCTCGACCATGCGGCCCGAGGGGAGGAGCGGCATCAGGCGCTCGATCACCTCGTCCGGCATCGCCCTCACCTTCTCGGTCGCGACCATCCCGGGCAGCACCGCGTTCGCCGTGATCCCGCGATGGGCGTTCTCTGCGGCGAGCGTCTTCACCATCCCGAGCAGGCCGGCCTTCGACGCCGAGTAGGCGACCTGGCCGCGCAAGCCGGTCTTCGCGGCGCCCGAGGAGATCGCGACGATCCGGCCCCAGCCTCGCTCGCGCATCCCGGGAAGGCAGGCCTGGACGGAGCGAAAGGCCCCGGTCAGGTTGACGTCGATGTCCCGCGACCATTGCTCCGCGCTCATCCTGTGGGCGGGCGCGATCGTGTCGGTGATCGCCGCGTTCGAGACGCAGACGTCGATCCCGGTCAGGTCGGGGAGCTCGTCCGAGCTCAGGTCGAGCCGCAGGTCGCAGCCCTCGTCGCGGTCGAGCGTGGTCACCTCGAGCCCGTCGGATCGCAGGCGCTCGGCGATCGCAGCGCCGATCCCGCGGGCCGCCCCCGTGACGAGAGCGCTACGCGCCATCAGCGAGGGAGGTCACAGCCCGGTCTCGTGCTCGCCGGCGCGGCCGGCGTCGGTCTTCTCGTAGAAGCGGCCGAGCAGCGCCATCGTCTCGTCGGGGTCCGCGCAGCTGTAGGCGTTCCAGGCCTCGTTCCGGAGCTGCTCGTCGAGCGTCTTGCCGACCGTGTCGAGAATCGTCTGCTTCGCGGAGCGCACGGCGCGCTGAGAGTTGCGAAGGATCTGCCTCGCCACGGTCTCGGCCTCGTCCATCAGGTCGTCGTGCGGCACGACCCGGGAGACGAGGTTGCACTGAAGCGCCCGCTGCGCGTCGATCGGCTCGGCGGTGAGCAGCATCTCCAGGGCGATCCCGGTGCCGCAGGTGTTGACCAGGCGCACGATCCCGCCGTCGCCGTGGTGGAATCCGCGCCGCGCCTCGAAGGAGCCGAACATGGCGCGCTCCGAGGCGATCCGGATGTCGCAGGCGAGCGCGGTCTCCAGGCCGCCGGCGAGCGCCCAGCCGTTGATCGCGCCGATGATCGGCTTGTAGATGCGGTGCATGCCGCGCGTGAAGCCGTTGAGGCCGAGCTCGGCGATCGCCCGGATGTCGGTGGAGTTGCTCTCGGCGACGATCGGCGGGATGTACTCCTTCAGGTCGGCGCCTGCGCAGAAGGCGTCGCCGGCCCCGGTCAGGATGGCGACGTCCACCGAGTCGTCGTCCGCGAAGTCCGCCCAGGCGGCGATCATCGCTCGATGGACCTCGGGGCTGACCGCGTTGCGGGCCTCGGGCCGGTTGATCGTCACGTAGGCGATCCGGTCCCGCTTCTCGTAGAGGACCACGCCCTCGTCGGCCGACGGCGGCGGCCCCGGCCGCTCCGGGTTGTGATGGGTCATCCATCCTCCTTCTCGTAGGTCGGCTCGGACGACCGCCAGGTCGTCGGCGGTCCAGGTGATCTCGCCGCCGCACCACTCGGCGAGCTCCTCGGCGGTGTCCGGGAAGTCGAAGTCGGGCTCGATCGGGGTGACCTGCTGCTCGGCCTTGACGACGTCGCCGATCACCAGGGCCCGCGACTGCTCGCGGACCCGCCGGAACAGGGTGCGCTTCGCGTCGTCCTGGAGGTGGTGGACCGAGAGCACGGAGATCACGAGGTCCCAGGGCCCGTCCGGCAGCGGGTCCTCCATGCGCGCCAGCTGGACGTCGTCGTACTCCTCGCGCAGCCGGTAGACCATGTCCGGGCTCGAGTCGAGTCCGATCACCCAGGCGTCGGGATAGGACTCCAGCAGGACCCGGGTGGTCTCGCCGGTGCCCATGCCGAGCTCGAGGACTCGGTCGGGCGGGAACGGGACCGCGTCGATCGCGGCTCTCTGAAGCTCGTCGTAGCGCGGGACCTCGGCCCGGATCTCCTCCAGGTAGGTCTCCGGATTCCAGTGGAATTGCGCGCCCAAGGTGTCTCGCTACCCTCGGGGCCGAGTGTATGCGGAAGGCGGAATCGTCGATCTCGAGCGCCTGGCGCTGTCCTCGGGACAGGCCCGCGCGCTCGATCTGGAGGTGGCGCTCGAGCCGATCGAGCTCGGCGGACAGACCTACTCGCCGGCGGGCGGAGGCTCCGAGGCGCGGCTCGACGTTTCGCGGACCAGCAGGGGCTACGCGCTCCGGCTTCGCTTCTCGAGCGAGCTGACCGGTCCGTGTGTCCGTTGTCTGGAGGACGCGGCGACGGAACTCCGCATCGACGCGCGCGAGGTCGACCAGCCTCCGGCTGAGGACGAGGAGCTGCGCAGCCCGTACGTGTCCGACGGCGAGCTGGACGTCGGCCGCTGGGCCAACGATGCCCTGGTCCTCGCGCTGCCGTCGCAGCCCCTCTGCCGCCCAGACTGCGCCGGGCTGTGCGCGGTCTGCGGCGAGTCCCTGAACGACGCCGATCCCGAGGCGCACCGCCACTCGCAGGGCGGCGACCCCCGGATGGCAAAGCTCCGCGACCTGAAGCTCGACTGACTCGTCGTGCTGGTCGATCTCTACTCGGACACCCAGACGCGGCCAAGCAAGGGAATGCGCGCGGCGATGGCCGCCGCGGAGGTCGGGGACGAGCAGAAGCGTGAGGATCCGACGACCACGGAGCTGGAGGAGCGGGTCGCCGCGCTCCTCGGCCAGGAGGCCGCGGTGTTTCTGCCCTCGGGAACGATGTGCAACGAGATCGCGATCCGGGTCCACATCCGCCCCGGCGGCGAGGAGATCTTCGTGGGCCGTGAGGCGCATCCGCTGGAGGCCGAGGCGGGTGGGCCGCCATGCTCTCCGGGGCGGTGATCACCGAGCTCGATGGTGAGGACGGCACCTTCACCCCGGAGACGCTGGAAGACGCGATCCGCGCGCGCCCGGTGGGGAGCCGCTACGCGCCGCGTCCACGCCTCGTCTGCGTCGAGCAGACCGCGAATCTGCGCGGTGGGACGATCTGGCCGCTCGAGCGCCTCCGTGGCGTCCTCGGCATCGCCCGCGAGCACGGGCTGAGCACCCATCTGGACGGTGCCCGGCTGATGAACGCCGTCGTCGCGAGCGGCATCGACGCCTCCGACTGGGCCGCGGACTTCGATTCCGCCTGGATCGATTTCACCAAGGGACTCGGCGCCCCGGTGGGCGCCTGCCTGGCGGGTTCCGCGGAGCTGATCGAGGAGGCCTGGCGGTGGAAGCAGATGCTCGGCGGGGCGATGCGCCAGTCGGGTGTCCTGGCGGCGGCCGGTCTCTTTGCGCTCGACGACAACGTCGACCGGCTCGCCGACGACCACAACCGGGCGCGCCGACTCGCCGAAGGCCTGGCCGAGATTCCAGGCATCCGGATCGAGCCGGCGAAGGTCGAGACGAACATCGTGATCTTCGAGGTCCCCGATGCCGAGGGTCTGGTCAGCGCGCTCCGATCGCAGGGCGTGCGGATGGGGGCGCTGGACGCTCGCCGGGTGCGCGCCGTGACCCACCTCGACGTGGACGACGCCGGGATCGACCGGGCTCTCGAGGCGGCGCGATCGGCGGCCGGCGGCCGATCCGCGGATGGCGAACTTGCGCGACCTCGAGCTCGACCGTTAGTGTGGCCCGACCGTCGGGGGGCTGAGGGAGGAGCGATATGCGAGCGCGGTTCGTGGCAGGTGCGGGACTGATCGGATTGATCGCGGCGCTGGGTCTCGCCCCGGCGGCCTCCGCGGATACGACGACGATCGGGCTGCGGCAGCCTCGCCGGGACCATCTTACGTCGGGAGCTCCGAGCTTCGCCGTCATCCAGAGGACGACCGATCGCGGCCTCTCCGTCCTTTGCCGTTCCCGCAGGTCCCCGCCGGTGGCGGCCCATGGAGCGTCACGTCATGGGGCGCTCTGGGCGGGTGCGGGCGACGGCTCGGCCTCGCTCGAGATCTGGCGTCCGACCGGCACACCGGGGGAATTCCGGCTGATCGCGATCGGCCCGGAGCAGCCCTTCCCGACGGGTGTCGTGACGACCCACCCGGTGAACATCCCGGTTCTGCCCGGGCGACCATCTCGGCGTTCGTCAGCGGCCCGGACTCGGACTTCAGCCCGAGCTACAGCAGTGGCACGGTCGGGCGATGTATGGATCTGGCCGCACGGATCGACCACTCCGGCAGTGGGCCAGACCATCGGCGCGCCGTCGAGCGATTTTTCCCGACCGCAGGTACCATCGGCGACCGCCGCTGAACGTTCAGGCGACGGTGACCTCGACTCCCGCCGGCGCGGCGACGACCCCGACGACCACGACGACTACGACCAAGAAGAAGTGCAAGAAGAAGAAGCACAAGCGCTCGGCGGCGTCCGCCAAGAAGAAGTGCAAGAAGCACAAGAAGAAGTAGGCGCGGCCGCTATCCTGCCGCCCTCATGGCGGTCCCCAAGAAGAGACAGTCCCGGACGCGGCGCGACAAGCGGCGCGCCCAGCACAAGGTCTCGGCCCCGCGGCTGAACGAGTGCCCGCGCTGCCACAGCCCGCGCCTGCCGCATCGGGTCTGCCCGACGTGCGGCACCTACGCGGGTCGCGAGGTGATCCGCCAGGAGGCGCCCGACGCGGCGCCGGCCGGCGGAGAGCCGACACCCTCGGACTAGATGCCCCCCGAAGCCCCCGTCGCGCTTGACGCCTACGGGGCGGATGGCGGACCCGAGCTGGTGCTGGAGGGCGCGCGTCTCGCTGCCGCCGACGGCATTCCGGTCCGCATCTTCGGGCCGAGCGGCCTGGATCCCTCCGACGGGGTGGAGGTCGTCCCGACCACCGAGTGGGTGGGGAACGAGGCGGAGCCGGTGGCTGCCGTGCGCTCGACGCCGGAGGCCTCGGTGGTCCGCGCCGCGGAGGCCGTAGCCGAAGGCGGCTGCAGCTCCCTGGTCAGCGCCGGCTCGACCGGCGCGACGATGACCGCGGCCCTCTTCGCCCTCAAGCGCGCGCAGGGTGTCCACCGGCCGGCCCTCGCCGCCCAGATCCCGGTTCCCGATAGGGACGGCGCTCCGCTCCTCTTCCTCGATTGCGGCGCGAACACCGACGTCCGCCCGCAGCACCTGATCCAGTTCGCCTTCCTCGGCTCTGCCTTCAGCGCAGCGGTGCTCGGGGTCGAGACGCCGCGGGTCGCGCTGCTCTCGGTCGGCGAGGAGCAGAAGAAGGGCCGCACCGACGTGGTCGAGGCGCACGAGGCCCTCGCGGAGTCCAGTGGCATCCGCTTCATCGGCAACATCGAGGGACGGGACCTGCTGAGCGATGAGGCCGACGTGATCGTGACGGATGGATTCACCGGCAACGTCACCCTGAAGACCTTGGAGGGGACCGCCAGGGCGGTGGCGGACGCGGTTCGCGCCGCCGCGCGCTCCGGCCCGCTCGCCGCCACGGGCGGGCTCCTGCTGCGGCCGGCGCTCGGCGGCCTGCGGCGATCGATGGATCCGAACGCGGTGGGCGGGGCCATCCTGCTCGGCCTCCGCGGCGTGGCGGTGGTGGCCCACGGAAGCTCCACGCCCGAGGGGGTCGCGAACGCCGTTCGCCTCGCGAATCGTTCCGTCACCGAGCGGGCGGTGGAGCGCACCGGCGAGCTGCTCGCAGCCTCGGGCGCGACCCGCGATGCCCTGCGTGAGGAGCCCTCGGGGACGGCGGGTTAGCGACCGCCTGCGGTCGCGACTTTCGTCAGCGATAATGCCAGCGATGGAGCGCGAGGAGGTCATGAAGCTGGTGCGCGACCACCTGAGCACGGAGCTCGAGGTCGCGCCCGACCGGATCCAGCCCGAGACGCGGTTCCGCGAGGATCTCGACGCCGACTCGCTCGACCTCTACGAGCTCGTGATGGAGCTCGAGGATCGCTACGAGATCCGGGTGAGCGAGGAGGAGGCGGCCCAGATCGAGACCGTGGGCGATGCCGTCGACTTCGTCACGGCACGCGTGCCGGCGGCCTGAGGAGGGCCTCAGAACCGATCCCATGACCCCAGCCACCGCCTCGCTGGCGGAGCTGTTCGCGGACGCCCCCGAAGAGCTGCACCGGCAGGCCCTCTCTCACTCATCCTGGGTCGAGACCCGCACCAGGTCCTACGGCAGGCTCGCCTTCCTCGGGGACAGCGTCCTCGGCCTCTCGGTCGCGGCCCTGCTCTTCACCGAGCATCCGGACGCAGACATCGGCGAGCTCACCAAGATCCTCAACCAGGCGGTGAGCGGGCGCGCCTGCGCCGCGGTCGCCCGCGAGCTCGGGCTACCCGACATGCTCGCCGCGGAGGCGCCGCAGGAGGGCGACGGCCTCCCGGTCGAGACCCTGCTGGCGTCCGAGCGGACACTGGCCTCCGTGTGCGAGGCCGTGATCGGCGTCTGCTACCTCTCCCACGGGTTCGAGCCGACCTCGAGGGCGGTGGTGGAGGCGTTCGGCGACGAGGTCGAGCAGGCCACGCGCGAGCGCCTCGACTTCAAGTCCGAGCTGCAGGAGCGGCTGGCTCGGGACGGTGAGACCGTCGAGTACGAGGTGACCGGGGAGGAGGGCCCGCCGCACGATCGCCGCTTCGAGGTCCGCGCCAGGGTGGATGGCGACGAGATCGGCGTCGGGTCCGGGAGGAGCAAGAAGGGAGCCGAGCAGGCGGCGGCGCAGCGTGCGCTGGAGAAGTTGCGCAGCTAGCGGGAATGCGTCCGAGCCAGCCGCGACGCTTCCCGACGGTCCTCTGCGACCCTTCCGACGTCGATGTATCTGAAGGCCATCAACCTGAAGGGCTTCAAGTCCTTCCCTGACCGCACCCGCCTGACCTTCTCGCCGGGCGTCAGCGTGATCGTCGGCCCGAACGGCTCGGGCAAGTCGAACATCACCGACGCCGTCCTCTGGGCGATGGGGGAGCAGAGCCCGACCGCGGTCCGCGGACAGCAGATGCGCGACGTGATCTTCGCGGGCGGCAACGGGCAGTCGCCGCGCCGCTTCGCCGAGGTCGAGGTGGTGATCGACAACAGCGAGGGCCGCGCGGCCAGCGAGTTCTCCGAGATCTCGATCTCGCGGCGGATCGAGCGCAACGGCGACGGCGAGTACAGGCTGAACGGTGCCCGCTGCCGCCTCGTCGACATCGTCGAGGCGCTCGCCGACACGAACATGGGCCGGGAGGCGCACTCGGTGATCAGCCAGGGCAAGGTCGAGCAGATCGTCAACTCCAAGCCCAAGGACCGCCGCCTGCTGATCGAGGAGGCGGCGGGGCTCGGCAAGCACCGCAAGCGCCGCCACAACGCCCAGCTCAAGCTGGACCGCACCCGGGACAACCTCGAGCGGGCGATGGACGTCGAGCGCGAGGCGCGCTCGCACCTCCGGCCGCTGAAGCGCCAGGCCGAGGCGGCCGAGCGGACGGCGAAGCTCGAGCGCGAGTCGAACGAGCTGCGTGCCCGGGTCGTCGCCGACGCGCTGCGCGCGCAGCAGGAGCAGCTCGCGGTGGCCGAGAGGAGGCTGGCCGAGGTGCGCGCCACCCGCGACTCGGTCGAGAAGCGCTTCGAGGAGGTCAGGGCGCGCCGCACGGCGATCGAGGAGCGGATCGCCGCCGGCGAGGAGGGACGCCGCCGCCACGGCGAGCTCCTGGCCGAGGCGCGCGCCGCCACCGAGCGGGTGCGCGCCCGGGCGGAGTCGCTGGAGGTCGCCGAGCGCGACCTGCGCGCCGCCCTCGGGGAGCGGCAGCTGCGGCTCGAGGCCCTCGAGACCGAGCCGGACGAGGACGCCACCGCCGCCCGGATCGCCGAGCTGGAGGCGGAGCTGGCGAAGCTCGGAGAGGACGCATCGGAGGAGGGCGCCCGGCTGCGCCAGGACGCAAAGGAGGCCGAGGACACGCCGATCCGCCGCCAAGGCTGCGCTCGAGCCGCTTCAGGCCGCCGCGGAGGAGGCCGGACGCGGCGCTTCGCCAGGCGACCCAGATGCAGGAGCGTGCGCTGGCCGAGGCGCGAAAGGCTGCGGAGCGCAGGGCGGCGCTGGCCGGAGAGCTGGCAGCGGTGGAGGCGAAGCTCGCCGCGGCAGCGGTGGAGGGCGAGCACGAGGCCCTCGCCGGACTGATCGAAACGGGCTCGGGCCTCGAGCGTGCCGTCTCCGCCGTCCTCGGCGAGCGGCTGCGCGCGTCGATCGTCGGCTCGATCGGTGAGGGGCGTGAGCGCCTGGCCGGCGCCGAGGGCGCTGCACGAGCATTGATCTCCTCGACTTCACCCACACCGGCTTCCAAGGCCCCGAAGGACGGGGCCCGGCGACTGCTCGACCTGATCGAGGCTCGCGGTGACGCAGGGCCCATCACCGAGCGCCTGCTAGCCGACGCCTGGCTCGTGGACGATCTCGACGGCATCGCCGAGGGCTTCGGCGGCGTGGCGGTCACGGTCGACGGCGAGTGCTACGACGCCGGGGCGGGCGAGGTTCGCAGGCTGCCCCGCGAGGGCACGGATCCCGCACTGGCGGCCCGCTCGGAGCGTGAGGAGCTCGCCTCCAGGCTCGCCCAGCGCGAGCAGACCGAGGAGCGCGCGAATCGGGATCTGGAGCGCGCCGAGTCCGCTTTGGGCGAGGCCAGGGAGCGTGAGGAAGAGGCGCAGCGCTCGCTCCGCGACGCGCGCCGTGCCCTCGACGAGGCCGCCGAGGAGGCGAACCGCGCCACCTGGCTCGCCGAGCGCCAGGCCGAGCGTTCCGGCGAGGGCTCGGGTTCGGAAGCGATCCAGCGCGCCAAGCTCGAGGCTGAGCTGGCGGCGGAGCGGCGGCACGCCGAGGGGGCGGAGCGCGCCAAGGAGAAGCGGATGCGCGACCGGGAGCAGCTCGAGCGGCGGATCTCCCTCGAGCAGGAGACCCTGCCGGCGCTGGGTCGCGCACGCGAGGCGCTGCTCCTGCTGGGCACGGCGCTCGAGCGGCGTGCGGCGAAGCTCGCCGGAGCGGAGGAGGACGGGGCCCCGGATGTCGCCGCGGAGCTCCGCGAGTGCTCCCAGGAGGAGTTCGGGCTGCAGACCGAGCTGCGCGACGCGAGCGAGGCGATGACGGGCGCCGAGGTCGAGGCAACCCAGCTACGCGGGCAGCGCGACGAGAGCACGACGGAGCTGGGGCGCCTGGGTGAGGCACTGGGCGAGAAGCTGAGCGCCGCGTCTGAGCCACTGCCGGCTGAGGAGCGCGAGACGATCGAGGCCCGGCTCGAGAGGCTGCAGCGCAACCGCGAGCAGATCGGGCCGGTCAACCCATTGGCGAAGCGGGAGTACGAGGAGGCGCGCGAGCACGTCACCGATCTGGCGGAGCAGCGCAAGGACCTCGAGCAGGCGATCACCGAGCTGCGCGCGCTGATCCGCCGCACCGACAGGGAGATCGCGGCCGCGTTCGAGGAGACCTTCGAGGCGACTGCCCGCGGTTTCGAGGAGATGGTGGCCGAGCTCTTCCCCGGCGGCCGCGGTCGTCTGCGGCGCGTGGATGTGGGCGGCGCCCCACCTCCCTTTGCGGGGCAGGATCCCGAGCAGGCGGACGGCGAGGGCGAGGATCTCGAGGAATTCACGCCGCCCGACGAGGACGGCGGCGTCGAGATCGAGGTGACACCCGCCGGCAAGTCGACGCGCCGGCTGTCGCTCCTCTCCGGCGGCGAGAAGTCACTGGTCGCGCTCGCCTTCGTCTTCGCCGTCCTGATGGCGCGGCCGTGTCCCTTCTACATCCTCGACGAGGTCGAGGCCGCCCTCGACGACATCAACATCGATCGCTTCCTCCGCCTCGTTCGCCGCTTCGCCGAGCGCTCCCAGTTCATCGTCGTCACCCACCAGAAGCGGACGATGGACGCGGCCGACATCCTCTACGGCGTCAGCATGGGCGGCGACGGCATCACCAAGGTCGTCTCCCGGAAGCTGCCGCGCGACGAGCTGGAGACGATCCCGGGCGAGCCTGAGGCCGCCGCCGAAGCCGCTGCGTAGGCCCGGCTCCTAGTACGGACGGCGGAGGACAGGGCGCTGCCGGGGGCGACGTGGGCGATCGGGCCACTCCGGCCGCTCCCAGACCAGCTTCGCGCGCTCGACGGCCTCCTGCTCGACGGCCGGATGACAGCTGCGGCAGACGGGCTCGAGGTTCTCGAGCACGTCCAGGCCGCCGTAGCGCCGCGGGATCTTGTGATGCGCCACCAGGTCCTCGCGGCTGCCGCAGTAGGTGCAGGCCGCTCCACCGGTGACGAGGGCCGAAAGCATCGACCAGGAGAGATGGTCGTTCGGACTGCCGCATTCCGCTCATCTCACATGGCACGCCGGATGCCGTCGCGACTACCCTCCGCCGCCGTGGCCGTCAGCTGGCAAGAGGCGTTCGACCTGGGGGACCGCACGGTCACCGTGGATGAGCCGACCGAGGAGCGAGCGGGCGTCTTCAGGCGCCTGCGCGAGGGTCTCTCGCGCAGCCGCCAGGCTCTCTCCGCCGAGCTCTCCTCGAGCTTCACCGAGCGAATCGACGACCAGACGTGGGAGCACCTCGAGGAGGCACTGATCTTTGCGGACGTGGGTGCCCCGACCACGGCGGCGGTGGTCCGGCGGCTCGAGGACGAGGTCGAGACCGGTGAGCTGAGCGGCGGGGAGCAGCTCCGCGAGCGCCTGATCGAGGTGCTGGCGGAGACCGCCTCGCCGCAGGGCGCCGAGAGCGCTCGCATCCACCTGCGCGAGCGTCCCTCGGTCCTGATGATCGTCGGCGTCAACGGGACCGGGAAGACGACGACGATCGGCAAGGTCGCCTGGCATCTCCAGAAGGAGCTCGGCCTCGACGTGATCGTCGCGGCGGCGGACACCTACCGCGCGGCGGCCGTCAACCAGCTCGCCGAGTGGGCCGACCGGGCGGGCACCCAGATCGTCCGCGGGACCGAGGGGGGTGACCCCGGAGCCGTCGCCTTCGACGCCGTCGCCGCGGCTGAGGCGCGCCAGGCCGACGTGGTGATCTGCGACACGGCCGGCCGGCTCCACACCCACGGCAACCTGATGGAGGAGCTGGCCAAGGTGCGGCGGGTGATCGGCAAGCGGATCCCGGACGCCCCCCATGAGACCCTGATCGTGATCGACGCGACCACCGGGCAGAACGGCGTCCGCCAGGCGCAGGAGTTCGCCAACGCCGTGGAGGTCACGGGCGCCGTGCTGACCAAGCTCGACGGCAGCGCCAAGGGCGGGGTCGCCCTCGCGATCGCCTCCGAGCTCGGAATTCCCGTGAAGCTGATCGGGATCGGCGAGTCGCTCGAGGACCTGCGTCCTTTCGACGCGGAGGAGTTCGCCCGCGCGCTGATCGAGGAGTAGGCCGGGCCGAGTCAACCGGCGTTACCCGACCTGCAAGCTGCGTCGCACGGTCCTACCCAATTCGGGGGAGTCTGGGTGACGTGCCATCCGGAGGCACAAGATTTCTCGCCCTGCTCGGAGTCTGCGTCGTCGGGTTGTTCGCCATGCCCGCCGCCGCCAACGCCGGCAGCGCCGAACGTCGCGGCGCTGCAGGTGGCGATGAGCGGGCTCGGGCTCTATCCCGCATCCCGTCGACGGGATCACCGGTCCCTGGACCCAGGGAGCGGTGCGGACCTTCCAGGCGCAGCACGGCCTGACCGTCGACGGCGTCGCCGGACCGCAGACCCGGGCTGCCCTGGGGAAGCGCGGCAAGCCGAAGCTGGGGAAGCGCCCGATGCACACCGGCCAGCGCGGCTGGGACGTCGCGGCGCTCCAGTTCCTGCTCCACGAGCGGGGCTTCGCGCCTGGAGGCTTCGACGGCGGTTTCGGTCCCAACACGCAGAACGCGGTTCGGCGCTTCCAGTCGGCCACTCACATCAAGGTCGATGGTGTCGCCGGGCCGTCGACCCTGAACGTGCTCAGGGGCACCCAGGCCGTCACGGCGAACCCGATCGGGCCCGTGCGCTTCTTCCGACCGGTGCCCGGGCCCATCGGCGACGGTTTCGGCTTCATCCCGCCCGGCCGCTGGCACACCGGAATCGACATCCCCGAGCCGAAGGGGATGCCGATCCACGCGGGCGGACGTCGGGGTCGTCTCCTTCGCCGGCCTCAACACCGGCGGCTACGGCAACCTGGTCGTGATCAGCCACCGACTGGGCTTCGAAAGCTGGTACGCGCACATGTCGCGGATCGCCGCCTCGGTCGGTCAGCGGGTCTCCGGCGGCCAGACGATCGGCTACGTCGGGTCGACCGGCCACGCGACCGGGCCACACCTGCATTTCGAGGTCCGGCACTTCGGCACGCCCGTCGATCCGACCCCGTACCTGCTCGGCTATCGCTCTGCCGCAGCGCGCGCCGACGCCCGGGCCCGCAGGAGTGGGGGCGGGCCCAAGCGCCGGGTGCGCCGCTGCCGGGCAAACGCCGATGCCCGCGGACGAGCGGCCGATCCGCTGATTGCGCGGATCGACCGCTGTCCCTAGGCCTAGAAGGCGAGCAGCGAGAACGTCCGGTTGTCGACCACGTTGCCGGCGGCGTTGTGGACGATCACCAGGAACACGTTCTCTCCGGGGATCGGGGATGGATCCGCCAGGACGTAGTTGACGTACCCATCGGCGCTCACCATCGTGGCCTGACGCCGACCCGGATGCGTTCGGTCCGCTGTTGCCCACGAACCGGACGAAGTACTGCCCCTGGGCCAGGCGCTCGAGCTGCACCGAGCTGGTCAGGTTCCCCGGCTGGAAGCAGTTGAACCCGGGCACGTTGGTGAAGCTCGTGTTGCTGGCCCCGGTCGTGTTCACGACGGCGGTGGCCTTGATCGCGCCGCCGCTGCAGAACTTCTGGACGCCGGCCGCAGGAGTTCCGCCGAGGTTGTCCGCGTTGTCCGCGTTGGCGGCGTTGGCCGCGTTGGCCACGCTCAGCCCGGGAGCCTGCTTCGTGATCTCCTGATCGGCGATCGCGCGGACCTTCTTCTTGTCCTTGCCCTTGAGCGCGGCGTAGCCGACACCGCCCATCGCCAGGAACAGAGCGATGCATGCGATCACCAGCGCAGGGCTGGGCCGCAGCATGCGAGCGAATCTCTTCATGCCTTCCTCTCGTCGGAGACCGGCTGGGACGCCGGGCTCGATTGCGGAGACAGATGGCGCAACCGAGCACCGGCGCTCAGCCGACCCCCTATGTCCCCCTGGGGTTTCTTCTCTTTACGGGCGGCCTTGCGATCGGGTTTGGACAAAGTTCCACCCCCGCGTTGTTCCGGTTGGCAGACGGTCGGGCCGGGCGGTCGCTCTAAGCTGGACGGCGAATGTTCGACCAGCTCTCAGATCGCCTCCAGGGCGTGCTCTCCGATGTTCGCTCGCGGGGAAAACTCTCGGAGGACGACGTCAACAAGGCCCTCCGCGAGGTCCGCCTCGCCCTGCTCGAGGCCGACGTCAACTTCAAGGTCGTCAAGGACTTCACCGCCGCTCTGAAGGAGCGGCTCGCGGGGGAGGAGATCTCCGAGGCGCTCAACCCCGGCCAGACCGTGATCAAGGCGGTCAACGACGAGCTCACCGAGCTGATGGGCGGCTCGGGGCGCGATCTCGTCTTCGCACCCAGCGGGCCGACCGTGATCCTGATGGCGGGGCTCCAGGGCTCGGGCAAGACGACCGCCTGCGCCAAGCTCGCCAAGCTGCTGAAGAAGCAGAACAAGGACGTCGCCCTGGCCGCCTGTGACCTCCAGCGGCCGGCTGCGGTCGAGCAGCTCGAGAAGCTCGGCGCCCAGGCGAAGGCCCACGTCTACTCCCAGCCGGGTGAGACCGACGCCGTCAAGGTGGCCGCCTGGGCGAGGGACCAGGCAGTGCAGGACAACCGCGACGTCCTGATCGTGGACACGGCCGGCCGTCTGCACGTCGACCAGGACCTGATGGACGAGCTCGCCGAGGTGCGGAAGGTGACCAAGCCGCTCGACGTGCTGCTGGTCGTCGACGCGATGACGGGTCAGGACGCCGTCAACGTCGCCGAGAGCTTCGCGGAGACCGCCGACTTCGACGGGGTGCTGATGACCAAGCTCGACGGCGACGCGCGCGGTGGCGCCGCGCTCTCGGTCCGGGCGGTCACCGGCAAGCCGATCATCTACGCCTCGACCGGCGAGAAGCTCGACGAGATCGAGCGCTTCCACCCGGATCGGATGGCCGGGCGGATCCTCGGCATGGGCGACGTCATGTCGCTGATCGAGAAGACCCAGGACGAGTTCGACGAGGACGAGGCGGCTGACCTCGAGCGCAAGATCCGCAAGCAGCAGTTCACGCTCGAGGACTTCCTCCAGCAGATGAAGCAGGTCCGTCGCATGGGGCCGCTCGGGAACCTGATGAAGATGATGCCCGGCATGGGGAAGGCGATGCGCGGGATGGGCCAGGTCGACGAGCGCGAGCTCGACCGGATCGAGGCGATCATCCTCTCGATGACCCCCTTCGAGAGGGCTCATCCGACCGAGATCAACGGCTCGCGCCGGAAGCGAATCGCGACCGGGTCCGGCACCACGGTTCAGGCCGTCAACCGGCTCGTGAAGCAGTTCGGCCAGATGAACAAGCTGATGAAGCAGATGTCCGAGGGGAAGATGCCCGACCCGCAGCAGCTGATGCGCGGGATGCGCTAGGCGCTAACCTCAGCCGCCGCATGTCCGTGAGAATCAGACTTCGCAGGGTCGGGTCGAAGAAGAACCCGATCTGGAGGGTCGTCGTCGCCGACCAGCGCTCTCCGCGCGACGGTCGGACGATCGAGACGATCGGCCAGTACAACCCGCAGCCGGACCCCTCACTGATCGTGATCGACGAGGATCGGGCCAAGCACTGGCTGGAGAAGGGTGCGCGCCCGACCAAGACGGTCGCGACCCTGCTTCGCACCAAGGGCATTCAGTCCACCGGCGCCTAGGGCTTGACGGACCCGATGCGCGAGCTGCTCGACTTCCTCGCCCGCTCGCTCGTCGCTGATCCCGATGCTGTCGTGGTCAACGAGGTCGAGGAGATCGACGGCGAGGTCGTGCTCGAGCTCGAGGTTGCGGAGGACGACCTCGGCCGTGTGATCGGCCGCGGGGGGCGCGTCGCCAACGCGCTGCGCTCCGTGATGAAGGCCGCGGCGACCCGCGAGGAGAAGCGCGTGGTCGTCGACATACTGGACTGAGTGCAGCTCGACGTCTTCACGCTGTTCCCGGAGCACTTCGACTGGTTCCTGCGCCAGCGCCACGTCTCCAACGCGCTCGCCCGCGACAACGAGCTGCGCTTTCACAACTACCGGGACACGACCCCCCTGAGTGCCGGCCAGGTCGACGACGCGCCGTACGGCGGAGGGGCGGGGATGGTCATGCGCGTCGATGTCGTCGATGCCGCACTCGAGCGCCGCCTACGGGGCGGACCGCGATCGGGTGCGAAAGATCGCCCTCGCGCCCGCCGGCCGGCTCTTCGACGAGGGGCTGGCGGCCGAGCTGGCCGAGGAGAGCCACGTCGCGTTGCTCTGCGGCCGCTACGAGGGGTTCGACGAGCGGGTCGTTGAGCACCTCGCGGACGAGACGATCTCCATCGGCCGCTACGTGCTCGCCGGAGGGGAGCTGCCGGCGATGGTGATCTGCGACGCGGTGCTCCGCAAGCGTCCCGGCGCCCTCGGCGACGCCGAGAGCGCGATCGAGGAGTCCTACAGCGCCGCCCTCGATGGGGCGCCGGAGTACCCGCACTACACGCGCCCCGCCTCCTACCGCGGCTGGGAGGTTCCCGAGATCCTGCTCTCGGGCGATCACGGCCGCGTCCGGGAGTGGCGCCGCGAGCAAGCCCGCCAACGGGTGGAGTGACGAGTCTCCGCTAGCATTTCGCGTCGCTGCGCGAGGCCGTGGGTCACGCGCATTTTTTGAGTCTCCGCACCGGCGCCGTTTTAGGCGTCGCTCACCACGACCCCCGACCATCAGCACCTCATGAGCACAGTCATCGAAGACCTCGAGAAGCGAGCCCTCAAGCAGCGGCCGAGATTCGCCGCCGGTGACCGCGTGCGCGTGCACTTCCAGGTCGTCGAGGGGACCCGCCGCCGCACCCAGGTCTTCGAGGGGATCGTGATCAAGCGCCAGGGCAGCGGCGCGCGCGAGACCTTCACAGTGCGCAAGCAGTCCTTCGGCGTCGGCGTCGAGCGGACGTTCCCGCTGCACTCGCCCAAGATCGAGAAGCTCGAGGTGGCCGCCCGCGGCGACGTCCGGCGGGCGAAGCTCTACTACCTGCGCGACAAGGTGGGCAAGAGCGCCCGCGTTGCCGAGCGGCGCTGGGGCATCGAGGAGGAGATGGTCGTGGCCGCCGAGGACACCGAGGCGGTCGACGCCGAGGGCGTCGCCGTCAGCGAAGCCGAGGCGGAGGTCGTCGAGCCGCCCGAGGAGGAGGGCGACCAGCCCGCCGAGGGAGAGCAGCAGGCAGCGAGTGGTGGGGAGACGGCGGAGGCGGAGTCGGAGCCTGAGCCAAAGGCGAAGGCCGGCGCCTCCCCCGACGAGGCAGAAGACTGAGAATCCCGCGTCCCCACAGCACCCAGGGCGCGCTCCTCGAGCTCGTCATCATCGTCGCGCTTGCACTCGGTCTGGCCCTCGGAATCCAGGCCTTCATCGTCAAGCCGTACCAGATCCCATCCGAGTCGATGGAGCCCACTCTGGACGTCGGACAGCGGGTTCTGGTGAACCGCTTCATCTACCACTTCACCGATCCGAAGATCGGGGACATCGTCGTCTTTCACCCGCCGCAGGGAGCCGAAGGCGGGGGCCCCGGCGGCGAGTGCGGCGACCCACGCACGGGCGCGGGCGGCTCGAGCGGCGCCCCCTGCGCCGAGCCGACGCCCGGAGAGTCCGATGTCAACTTCATCAAGCGCATCGTCGCCGGGCCGGGGGACACCGTGAGCGTCCAGAACGGCCACCCCGTCGTCAACGGGAAGATCGCCCAGGAGGACTTCATCAACCCCTGTACGCCAGGCGGAGCCTGCAATTTGCCGCAACAGATCACGATCCCGCCCGATCATTACTTCATGATGGGCGACAACCGTGGGTCGAGCGACGACAGCCGCTTCTGGGGACCAGTCCCCCGCGACTGGATCATCGGCAAGGCCTTCGCCACCTACTGGCCCCCAAACCGGGTCGGAATCTTCTAGCCCCACCCGCAAGCGCCGCAAGCGGCGGACGGCCGCCCGCCTCTTCCGCTTCGACCGCTCGTTCGGGCGGCGGTTCGTGGCAGGAGTCGACGAGGCGGGGCGCGGCTCGCTGGCCGGCCCGCTGCTCGCCGCCGGTGTGCTGATCGACCTCGAGCGGATCGGCCGCTCGGAGCGGCTCGCCCTCGCTCGGCTGGACGACTCGAAGCAGAAGAGCGAGGAGGAGCGGGAACAGCTCTATCCGGCCGTGGTCCGCGCCGCGGCCGGCGTCTCGATCGCCGTGCGATCGCCGCGCTGCATCGACCGGAACGGCCTGCACGTCTCCAACATGGCCGCCCTCACGGACTGCATGCACGCCGTGGCCCAGGTGGACGCGACACGTCTGGTCGACGGGTTCCGCCTTCACGCCTGCAACCTCGAGCATGAGCGCGTCGTCGACGGGGACGCGCGCAGCGCCGCGATCGCCGCCGCCTCGGTGATCGCCAAGGTGACCCGGGATCGCTATATGCGTCGGGTCGCGCCGCTCTACCCGGAATGGGCCTTCGAGGGCAACGTCGGCTACTCGACGCCCGAGCACCGCGAGGCGATCATGCGTCATGGGATCTGCCCGCTGCATCGACGCTCGTTCGCATCGGTCGCCTATTCCCAACTCGGGCTGGACTCGGCCGCCGGCGAGTTCGAGGAGATCCCAGGATCAGAAGGCGGCGCGGATGTGATCGACATCCGCGAGGCCATCATGGCCGAAGCTGACGCCGACGACGTCGAAGCGGTAGCCGGCGACGCCTGAGGGTCCGCGCCGCTCCGCGATCCACTCGCGGGCGAGGCGCCTGAGCTTGATCTGCTTGCGGCGGCCGACCGCGTGCGCCGGGCGCTCCGGGCCGAGCGCCGCGCCCGCGCGCCCCGCCTTCACCTCGACGAAGACCAGGGTCGAGCCGTCCAGCGCGACGATGTCGAGCTCGCCGGAGGGCAGCCGGACGTTCCGTCCCACGATCCGCCAGCCGCAGCGTCCCAACCGGGTCGCGACCAGCTGCTCGGCGGCGCGGCCGAGACGTTGCCTGGCATAGGTCATCGCTGGCAAAGGTGCCCCGCCTCGGCCCCTGTGGCGCGCGTCGATCGCAACGGATCCGCGACGCCAATGTGACGTTCCGCGAGCCAGGTGAGGTTCTGCCCGGCCTACCGTCGGCGCATGTTCGCTCTGGCGCGCACCTTCGCCCTCCTCGGGGTGGACGCCGAGCCCGTCTACGTGGAGGTGGACATCGGCGGAGGCCTGCCCTCGTTCACGATCGTCGGGCTGCCCGACGCCGCGGTGCGCGAATCGCGGGAGCGGGTTCGCTCCGCCCTGCGGAACTCGGGCTTCAAGCACCCGGACCACCGGATCACCGTGAATCTCGCCCCGGCCGACGTTCGCAAGGCCGGTCCGGGATTCGATCTCGCGATCGCGGCGGGAATCCTGGCCGCCACCGGCCAGCTGCCGCGGGCCGTCGTCGACAACTACGCGATGGCGGGGGAGCTCGCGCTCGACGGCGCGATCCGGCCGGCGCCCGGAGCCCTCGCGATGGCGGAGGGTGCGAAGGGACTCGGTCTGCGCGGCGTTGCGGTGGCGCCGAGCGACGCCGGCCAGGCCGCGCTCGTCGGCGGTCTCGACGTGATGCCGGTCGAGCACGTGACCCAGCTCGTGGAGCTCGCCCAGGGAGGGATCGAGCCGGTCCCCACGACCGAGCTTGCGGCCGGCCTGGACGGGGATCTCCCGGACCTCTCCGACCTGCGCGGGCATCCGGCCCTGCGCCGCTGCCTGGAGATCGCGGCGGCGGGCGCCCACAGCCTGTTGCTGATCGGTCCGCCGGGCGGCGGCAAGACGCTCGCTCTCCAGCGGCTCCCGTCGCTTCTGCCTCCCCTCAGCCTCAACGAGGTGATCGAGGTCACCCGGATCGCCGGCGTCTGCGGCGAGAACGGGGGGCCGCGGCTGCGGCGTCCGTTTCGGGCGCCGCACCACACGGTGTCCGGGCGGGCCCTGGTCGGCGGCGGGGCACCGCCGCGGCCCGGGGAGGTGACCCGGGCCCATCGCGGCGTCCTCTTCCTCGATGAGCTGGGCGAGTTCCGCCGCGACGCGCTCGAGGCCCTGAGGGTGCCGCTCGAGGACGGCCAGGTGACGGTCGCGCGGACCACCGGGTCGATCACGCTCCCGTGCCGATTCATGCTCGTCGCCGCCTCGAATCCGTGCCCCTGCGGCAACGGCAGGGACTCCGGGGAGTGCGATTGCCACCCCGGCGCGGTCTCGCGCTACCTGGCGAAGCTGAGCGGCGCGTCTGGCCGACCGGATCGACATCACCATGAACGTCGATCCCCCGCCGGCGGAGGAGCTGATCGAGGAGGACACCGAGGACTCTGCGGCGGTGCGCGACCGCGTCATCGAGGCGCGGCGCATCCAGGAGCGCCGCCTCGGCCCGGGGCGGACCAACTGCGACATGACGCCCTCGGAGGTGCGCCGCCACTGCGAGCTCGAGGTGTCGTCACGCCGCCTGCTCGAGAACGCCCACAGGCAGCTCGGGCTCAGCGCGCGGGGCTGGGACCGCTGCCTGAGGCTCGCCCGAACGATCGCCGATCTCGCGGGAGAGGAGCGGATCTCGCGACGAGCACGTGCTGGAGGCGATCGAGAAGCGGCGGCGGCCGGCGTCATGACCGAGCGGGTGCGCCCCGGAGCCTGTGGGGAGTGCCTGCGGACGGGCCTGGCTGGTCGGCTCGCTCGCCGGGCACATCGAGACGGCGGTGAGCAACACGCCGGGGAGCCGCGCGCGCGAGGTCCTCGCGCTTCCGAGCGAGGAGCTGGCGCGGGCGATGGCGCCCTCGCAGGCGGCGTCCTTCATCGAGCGGGCTGCCGCGAGGGACCCGCGGAGACTGCTCGCGGCGGTCGCCGATTCCGGGGCCTGGGCGACCTGCCGCCACGACGAGGTGTATCCGGAGTGGCTCGGCGATCTCGGCGACGCGCCGTCGGTGATCTTCGGCCGGGGAGACCCCGGCCGTCTCGCCGGCCTTCCCCGCGAGGACACCGTGACCATCGTCGGGTCGCGCCGGCCGAGCCACTACGGCCGCGAGATCGCCAGGGAGTTCGGCCGTGAGATCGCCGCGGCCGGCTTCGCGGTGGTCAGCGGGATGGCGATGGGGATCGACTCCTGCGCTCACGAGGGAGCGCTCGACGCGGGCGGCCTGACGGTCGCGGTGCTCGGCACCGGCGTGGACGTTCCGTATCCACCGCGGGCCACGCGGCTCTACGAGCGGATCGTGGAACGCGGGGTGGTGGTGGGAGAGCTCCCGCCGGGGACCCAGGCGCGGCGCTGGATGTTCCCCGCGCGCAACCGGATCATGGCCGCCCTGGGCCGGATGACGGTCGTGGTCGAGGCGCGCGAGCGCTCGGGCTCGCTGATCACCGCCGAGATGGCCCAGGACCTCAACCGCGAGGTGGGCGCCGTGCCCGGGAGAGTCGGCAAGCTCGCCGGCGGCGGGAACGAACGGCCTGCTCCACGAGGGGGCTCATGTCATCCGAGGGGCGCAGGACGTGCTCGATGCGCTGGTCGGGTGCGGGCGCCAGGCGAACTATTCGCGCGCCGACGGGGCCGAGCCTCGAGCCCGAGCTCGCCGGCGTCCTCGACCTGGTCGAGCGCGGGGCGAGCAACGCCGACGCGCTGGCTCGGGAGGCGCAGATCGAGCCCGGGGTCCTGGCGGGCGCTCTCCTCAGGCTGGAGCTGAGCGGGTACGTTCGCTCGGACTGGTCCGGTCGCTACGAGCGAACGCCGCTCCGGGCCCCCGATCCGGGCTGACCGCCGCCGGCGCGGCCGCCTCGAGCATCTCCCGGAGTCGCTCCTCGGGCAGGCCGAGGGGCAGCACGAGATCGACCTCATCCGATCCCGACTGGAGCCACGCTCGGACTACGTCAGGCGCCTCGTCGTAGGTGCCCATCACCGTCACGTCCCTCGCCAATGCCTCCGCAGCGGCGGGCAGCCGCGGCGACCCGCCGCCGTCGTTGGCGCTGAGCAGCGCCTCGACCGCGTCGGCGTAGCCGAACTGCTCCCGGAGGACCCTCGGATACAGAGGCCCCATCCGCGTCAGGTAGGCGAGCAGCCAAGCGGCGGCGATCTGGGTGGCCGCCTCCTCGTCCTCGCCGATCGGCAAGCGGGACGCTGGCGGCGATCCGCGTCCGGGACGGGCTCTCGGCACGCGCCTCGCCCTCGTCGAGCAGGGCCCGCCCGTCCGAGAGTCGGGAGCGGGCCCAGAGGAAGGGCAGCCACTCATCGGCCAGCTCGCCGGCGAGGCGCACCGATGCTGGGGCAAGCGCCGCGAGCAGGATCGGTACGGGCCGGTCCGGCGTCGTCCCGAGCCTCAGCGGCCTCACGCCATCCCGGTCGAGCGGCAGGCGGTCTCCTCCGAGCAGCGAGCGGATCGAGACGAGTGTGGTGCGCATCCGCTCGACCGGTTGCTCCCAGGTGAGCCCGTGCAGGCCCTCGACGAGCGGCGGACTGCTGGCGCCGAGCCCGAGGGCGAAGCGGCCACCGCTGGCTCGCTGCAGGCCCGCGGCGGCCATCGCGATCGCCGCCGGTGTGCGGCTCCAGACCGAGAGGACGGTGGAGGCGAGGCCTATCCGCGAGGTGGCCTCCGCCATCTGCGTCAGCACCACCACCGCGTCGTGAGTCCACCCCTCCGCGGTCCCGAAGCGGGCGAAGCCGAGTTCCTCCGCGGCCGCCGCGAGTCGAATCGTCGCCTCGGCATCGGTCTGGAAGGGCGTCACGCCGGCGCCGACGCTCGAGCCACCATCCGGCCCGCGGCCGGTCGTCTGGGTTTTGTCGGACGGAGCCATCGTTGGACCTACGTGCCCGAGGCTGTCACGGATCGCGCCATCTAGCCTTTCCGTCGTGAACAGTGAGCGAACGACTCCCGTCGCGATGACGATCGCGACCTCGGATTCCGGCGGCGGCGCCGGGATTCAGGCGGACCTGAAGGCGTTCGCACGCTGTCGGCGTGCACGGCACCTCGGCGATCGTCGCTCTCACGGCCCAGAACACGCACGAGGTGATCTCGGTCGAGACCCTGCCGCGTCAGTTCATCCTCGATCAGGTCCGCGCCGTAGTGGAGGACATGGGCGTCGACGCGGTCAAGATCGGAATGCTCTTCGACGAGGCGACGATCGACGCGGTCGCGGAGGCGCTCGACATGGTCGGCGAGGCGCCCGATCGTCGTCGATCCCGTGATGGTCGCCGAGAGCGGCGCCGTCCTGCTCAAGCCCGAGGCGAAGCGGGCGCTGATCGAGCGGATCCTGCCGCGCGCCGCGGTGGTGACCCCGAACCTCGCCGAGGCCCGCGAGCTGACCGGGCTCCCGGAGGCGTCGCCGGAGGATCTCGCCCGCGCGGTAGTCGACCTTGGTCCCGCCGCTGCCGTGGTCACCGGCGGGCACACCGATGACGGCGCCGACCGCTTCTTCGACGGCGAGCGGCTCGAGCTGATCGAGGGTCCGCGGCATCCGGGCGGCGCCTCGCACGGCTCCGGCTGCACCCATTCCTCGGCGCTCGCGGCGCGCCTCGCTCTGGGCGACACGCCCGCTCGAGGCCGCTCGCGCCGCCCGCCAGATCGCCTCGGAGGCGGTGGCCAACGGACTGCGCGATCTCGGCTCCGGCGCCGGGCCCGTGGATGCTCGGACGGTCGCGCTCCCGCGGATCGCCAGGCATAATCGAGTCATGAAGCTGCTTCGCATGACTCCGGGGAAGGGCGACGTGCTGCTCGCCGAGGGCGACCCGGAGGTGGCCGAGGACGAGGAGCGCCTGATCGAGGAGTTCCGGCGCCAGCTCGATCTGGGCATGTGGGCGGCGGTGCCGCACGAGGGGCCGGGCGGCCAGCGCGAGGCGACCATGGTCCGCGACTTCTCCGAGATACCCGAGGGGGCGGACCGGGTGATCTTCTTTCCACAGGCGGCCGGCGGCTGAGATGGCCACCCGGTACGCAAGGGATCCGGCGCGGGAGCGCCGGGCTGAGGAACGGGCGCGCGAGCTGCTCCGCTCGACCGCCGGGGATGAGGCGCTCGAGATGTACGAGCGGCTCGGCTTCCTCTCGATCGAGCACGAGGGCGGGGAGTACGGCTACCTGATCTATCCCGCATCGCCCGATCGTCGGCTACGACGCCCGCAGCGGCGAGTTGCTCTCCGAGTACTGCGTGCGCTTCCTCGACGGGACCGACTCCGAGGAGGGGGAGAGGCTGCCGGACGCCGACGACGTCCTCGCCAAGTGGCTCGCCCTGCGAATGGACGAGCAGCACACGCTCCGCACCGCGAACGTCCACCCGCTCGGGCGCCAGCTCGACCCGGCGATGGTGCGCCGTGATCTGTCAGCCCTGAGGCAATGGCAGAGATAGCGACCAACGGAATGCGCACGCGCTCGTCCGTCGTCTTCGACGGTCCCGAGCGCGCCTTCGCCCGCGCCTACATGAAGGGGATCGGGTTCGGCGACGACGACCTGAGCCGCCCGACCGTCGGCATCGCCAACACCTGGATCGAGGCGATGCCCTGCAACTTCCACCTCCGCGGCCTGGCCGAGCACGTCAAGGAGGGCGTCCGGGCGGCCGGCGGGACGCCGCTCGAGTTCAACACGATCGCGATCTCGGACGGGATCACGATGGGGACACAGGGCATGAAGACCTCGCTGGTGAGCCGCGAGGTGATCGCAGACTCGATCGAGCTCACAGCCCGCGGCTACCAGTTCGACGCGGTGATCGCTCTCTCCGGCTGCGACAAGACGATCCCGGGATGCGTGATGGCGCTGGCACGCCTCGACGTCCCCTCGCTGATGCTCTACGGCGGCTCGATCCTGCCTGGCCGCTGGCGCGGCAAGGACGTGACGATCCAGGACGTCTTCGAGGCGATCGGCAAGCACGCCACCGGCGAGATGTCGGACGACGACCTCTACGAGCTCGAGGGCTGCGCGAGCCCCGGCGCGGGCGCCTGCGGCGCCCAGTTCACCGCCAACACGATGGCCTCGGCCTTCGAGGTGATGGGGATCAGCCCGATGGGAACCAGCATGGTGCCCGCGGTCGCCGAAGCCCGCGAGCAGGTCGCGCGCGAATGCGGCGAGCTTGCCATGCGGGTGCTGGCCGACGATCTGCGACCGAGCCAGGTGATCACCAAGGAGTCCCTCGAGAACGCGATCGCGACCGTCTGCATGTCGGGTGGCTCGACCAACGGCGTGCTCCACCTGCTCGCCGTCGCCAACGAGGCCGGCATCGAGCTGACCATCGACGACTTCGACCGGATCTCCGAGCGGACCCCCCTGCTGGGCGACCTGAAGCCGGGCGGCCGCTTCGTCGCCAAGGACCTCTACGAGGCCGGCGGCGTCGGCGTCCTGGCAAAGCGACTGGACGAGGCCGGCGTGCTTCACCGCGAGGCGATCACCGTCACCGGCAGGACGATCGGCGAGGAGGCGGACGCGTCGCAGGAGACCTCCGGCCAGGAGGTCGTTCGCCCGCTCGCGGATCCGCTCAAGCCCACCGGCGGACTGGTCATCCTGCGCGGCAACCTCGCCCCGGAGGGCTGCGTGGTCAAGGTCGCCGGCGAGGAGCGCCGCAAGCACACCGGCCCGGCGCGGGTCTTCGGCTCCGAGGAGGAGTGCTTCGCGGTGGTCGAGCAGCAGGGCATCAAGCCCGGCGACGTCGTCGTGATCCGCAACGAGGGCCCCTCGGGCGGCCCCGGGATGCGGGAGATGCTCCAGGTGACGGCCGCGCTGGTGGGGGAGGGGATCGGCGATCAGGTCGCCCTGCTCACCGACGGCCGTTTCTCAGGCGCCACCCACGGCCTGATGGCAGGTCACGTCGCCCCGGAGGCAATCCGCGGCGGTCCCATCGCCGCCGTCCAGGACGGCGACGAGATCACGATCGACATCGACGCCCGCCGCCTCGACGTCGACCTCACCGACGAGGAGATCGCGAGAAGGGTGGAGGCATACACGCCTCCCGAGCCCCGCTACACGCGCGGCGTGATGGCGAAGTACGCGGCCTCGGTCTCGAGCGCCTCCGAGGGCGCAGTCACCTCCTGAGTGCGGGCGGCCCTTCGGCCGGCTCGCGCACGTTCACCGGAGACGGCTGCCCCAGCCGCTCGTGCACGAAGCGCACCACCATCGCTCCCTCGCCGACCGCGGTCGCGACTCGCTTGGCGGAACCGGAGCGCACGTCCCCGACCGCGAACACGCCGGGAAGGCTCGTCTCGAGCAGATTGCCACCGCCGACGTCGGACCCGGTGAGGACGAATCCGTGCTCATCGCGTGCCACGGCGTCGCCGAGCCAGTGCGCGCACGGGTCCGCGCCGAGGAAGAGGAACAGGTTGGAGAACGAAAGGCGCTCGCCGTCGGTGAGCGTGACGGCCTCGAGCTCACCGTCGCTGCCATGCAGCTCGGCGATCTCGCTCCGGTCGCGCACCTGGACGCCGTAGCGATCGAGGTCGTGGATCAGGTAGTCGGACATGGTCTCGGCCAGATCGGCGCGCCGATGAAGCAGCGTCACCAGGGCGCCTCCCCGGGCCAGCCAGATGGCGGCCTGCGCGGCCGAGTTACCGCCGCCGACCACGCCCACCCGGCTTCCGGCACAGCGGCTCGCCTCCGGCGGGCCGGCGGCGTAGAAGACGCTGATCCCCTCGAACTCCGAGAGCCGCTCGACGGGGAGGCGCCGGTAGTTGGCACCGGTCGCGATCACGACAGCGCGCGCGGCGATCTCATTGCCGTCCTCGACGCGGACGAGGTGACGCTCATCGCCGGGTTCGAGGGCGACCGCGACGTACGGGGTCGCGGTCCTGGCGTTGAACTTGCGCGCCTGGGTGACGGCCCGGCTGGTCAGCTCGCTGCCGCCGATCCCCGCCGGAAAGCCGAGGTAGTTTTCGATCCGCCTGGAGAAGCCGGCCTGGCCGCCGAGCACCGTCCGCTCGAGCACGAGGGTGTCGAGGCCCTCCGATGCCCCGTAGACGGCCGCGCCGAGTCCCGCCGGACCGCCGCCGACGATCAGCAGGTCCACCTCCTCATGGTCCGCAAGCTCGAGGCCGATTCCAAGCGCTCGGGAGACCTCGCCGTTGCGTCGGGGCCCTGAAGCTCGACGCCCCCCGGTATGCGCACGAGCGGCAGCTGCTCCGCGCCGAGGGACTCGATCAGGGAAGTCGCCTCGCTGTCGCCGGCGTCCGGCGGGTGCTCTGGGTCGCGCCAGCGGTAGGGGATCCGGGCGCTCCTCAGCCACTCCGCGATTCCACGGGTCCGCTCGGAGGATCGCGGCCCGATCACCTCGATTCCCAGCCCGTCCTCGCCCTGGAGGAGCTCACGCCGAGCGACGAATGCGGACAGCAGGAGATCGGCGAGGTCGGGGTTCTCGAAGAGAAGCACTCGCAGCTCCACCCGGTCGACGGCGATGTAGCGCATCGGCTTGGTCGCGATGGCGGTCAGGAAGACGGTCTGGCCGGTCAGCAGGTTGAGCTCGCCGACGAATCCGGAGGCGCCGTGCCGGATCAGCTCGCGACCGGCCTCATCCCGGATCGCAGCCTCCCCCTCGATGATCGCCATGAAGGGGTAGCTCTCGTCGCCGACGCTGAAGAGAACCTCACCGGCCTCGGCGGTGCGCTCCTCGCCGTGCTCTGCCAGTAGCTCCAGCTGTGATTGGGAGAGGACCTGAGAGCTCTGCATCAGACGAGCCTAGCCGTCGGTCTTCAGTGGAGCACGCCCTCGCGGGCAAGGAACCGTTCGAGCACCCGGTTGAAGCGGACCGGGCGCTCGATCTGCGGGACGTGACCGCAGCGGTCGAAGATGACGAGCTCGGCGTTGTCGCCGATCCGCTTCTTGTAGGAGACCGCGGCCGGGACCGGGACGACGCGGTCGTTGCGCCCCCAGACGATCAGCGTGGGCACGCCGATCTCCTCGAGCCGGTCGCGGATGTCGTAGCCCCAGAGGGTCGTCATCGCGTCGTAGTAGCCCGGGCTGTTGAGTGCGGGCACGACGTTCTCCCAGAGCATCTCCCGCCGCAGCGAGTTCGGGTCGAAGAAGACGCCCTGGAAGTAGCCCTCGCGAAGGCGCTGCCTTCTGATCCCGGACATCTGGAAACGCAACAGGACCGGCGTCGCGGCCCGGCCCATGCGAGCGATGCACCGCCGCGGGCTCGCGACGCGCGCGCGCCCAGGTGATCCCGGCGGCCGAGACGAGCGTCAGCTCGTCGACCCGCTCCGGGTCGGTGATCGCCACCTCGGTGGCGATGAAGCCGCCCATCGAGTTGCCGACCAGCGAGCAGCGATCGACCCCCACCCGCTCGCAGAAGTCGCGAACGAAGCGGCCGTAGGACGGGAATCGAGATCTCCCAGGGCGGCATCGGGCTGGCCCCGAAGCCCGGGCAGGTCGAGCGCGATCACCCGGTGGGTGCGGGCGAAGTGGGGGATGTGTCTCCAGCCAGTTCTGCCAGGCGCCCGAGAGGCCGTGGACAAAGATGATCGGGGAGCCTTCGCCCATCTCGACGTAGTTGACGCGCGCGCCGACCACATCGATCGTCCGCAGATGGTCGCGCCAGTCGATCCGCAGCCACTCGGGGTCCGGGTTGCCGTAGGGGTCGGGCCCGTCGGACGGCGTGGCCGGCGGCAGCTCCACGCGCCCGGCCGCCAGGCGGACGGCGATAGGCCGTGTCGGAGGCGATCCGGCGCGGTCACGCGCGACCTCCGCGACGGCTGGTGACCCGTCGCGCGTCCGGATCGGGTCCGTCTACCTGAAGTCGGGCCTGACCGGCGGCTCGGTGCCGAAGTCTGCATCGAGCGTCGTGCAGTGCGTCATCAGGCGTACCCCATCCGCTCGAGGATCGGGATCTCGCGGATCTGCGGTGGCTGCAGGTGGTCCCAGAGGATCCCGCGCGGGCGGGCGTACTGGCGCTCGACCTCGATCACCGCACGCGGCGTGGCGATCAGATCGACCGGCAGGTCATGCGCCGTCGACTGCAGGTGCTCGCGCAGGATCTGGATCGGGTGCACGGTGGTCGCCACCGTCGTGTGGTCGTCGATCTTTCCGGCCTCGATCAGCAGCCCGTACTCGAGGTCCGAGAAGCCGCCGCCCTTGCCCACGCGCGCGCCGCTCAGGTTGACGGCGACCGATCCGCAGAGCACGAAGTCGATCTCGGGAAGGTCCTCGTCGGCGACGACGCGGCCGTGCCGCATCGCTCCCTTGATCGTCGCCGCCTCGCGCAGCTGCTTCGCCGAGAGCTTGCGCGGCTCCAGCAGCCGGAACGGATGGACGTCGCGGAGGCGGGGCACCGCCATGATCAGCGTCTTCCCCTCCTCGAGCGCTGCCCGGCGGACGTGCGTCTGCGGCGAGTCCGGGTTGACCTTGAGCACCTGGGCGCGCTTCCAGAGCCGGTGCCCCGCGAGCTTCTCCGCCGCGAGCTTGGCCCCGGCGAAGTTCGGGATCCGTGCCCTCCGCGCCGGGGAAGCGCGAGACGCCCTCGCGGTCCATCGCCTTCCAGACGTCCCTGCGGACCTGGTCCTTCGTCCTCATCAGGTCCACTCGGCAGTTGGCGGCATTGCGTCGGGCATCCTAAAGTGGAGCCGGGCACCGAGCCGAATTGCCCGCAAATGCGGTTGCGAAACCCGATCGCGGCAGGTGACGGGGGCCGTGGGTCGTAGAATTCGCCGGGAGGGGAAGGCTGTCAGCGAGACGTCCGAGTGAGCGCGAAGCTGAACAGAACTCACAAGATCGCGATTGCCCTGGTGGCGCTTGTCGCCCTGGGCCTGTTGCTCGCTGTCGGGGTCTGGGCCTACGACGACGCGCAGAAGGATCAGATCGCGTCCGGGGATCAAGATCGGCGGCGTCGATGTCGGCGGTCGCAGCGCCGACTCGGCCCGCAAGATCATCAAGCGCGAGGTGGTGAAGCCGCTGCAGCAGCCCGTCGTGGTCACCTACGACGGCAAGAGCTACACGCTGAGCGCCGACCAGCTGCACCCGACGGCCGACATCGACGGCATGGTCCAGGAGGCGATCGACCGCAGCCGCGAGGGCAACATCCTCGACCGCGTCAGCCGCTACGCGAGCGGCGGCTCAGTGGACGCCAACCTCCAAACGCGGGTCAAGTACGACAAGAAGGCCGTCAAGGACTTCGTCAACCACCTCGCCGAGCAGGTCGATCAGGACGCCGTCGACGCCACGGTCGTCCCGTCCGGTGGCCGTCTCGCGAAGCATGCCGGTGAAGCGGGCCAGGCCGTCGACAAGGCGGAGATGACCAAGCAGATCAACGCTGCGGCCCAATCGCCCGGTCGCGACCAGCCGGTTCAGGCTGTCGTCAAGACGACGAAGCCCGAGGTGACCACCAAGGACCTCGCCTCGGCCTACCCGCGCTACATCTACATCGACCGCGGCAGCTTCACCCTGCGCTTCTACTCGCACCTGAAGCTGGTGAAGAGCTACACGATCGCCGTCGGCCAGCAGGGCCTCGAGACGCCGGCCGGGCTCTACCACGCCCTTGACAAGCAGGTGGACCCGTCCTGGCACGTGCCCAACTCGGCCTGGGCCGGCAGCCTCGCCGGCCAGGTGATCCCGCCCGGCCCCGCCGACCCGCTGAAGGCGCGCTGGATCGGCATCTTCGACGGCGCCGGCATCCACGGGACGGACGAGCTGTCCTCACTCGGCTCCGCCGCCTCGCATGGCTGCGTCCGCATGGCGATCCCCGACGTGATCGACCTCTACGACCGCGTCCAGGTCGGAGACCCGATCTACATCCAATAACGCAGGGGCCACCCGCCCTGCGGCGAAGTTATGTACATGCGTGAGGCGACGCGAGAGTCGGCTGTCAGCGAACCCTGGCGCGAGGCGCTGCGGACCTTCGACCGTGACCTGGCGGTCCGCTCCGCCGCCGAGTCGACCCGGCGCGCCTACGCGAACGACGTCGGCCAGCTGGCCGAGTGGGCGAGCGGGATCGAGAAGGAGCCACCGAGCTCTCGGACACCGCGACCTACGCCGCTTCGCGGCGCGCCTCTCGGACCGGGGGATCTCGAAGGCCGGGGTCGCCCGCAAGCTGGCGGCGATCCGCGCCTTCTACGCCGCGCTCGTGCGGGCCGGCGAGGTGAAGGCGAACCCGGCCGATCTGGTCGCGACGCCGAAGCGGGACCGCAAGCTCCCGCGAGTCCTGAGCCGGGAGGAGATGCAGAGGCTGCTCGACCGGATTCCCACCCGGACCCCGCTCGAGATGCGCGATCGGGCGATGCTCGAGCTCGCCTACTCCTGCGGCCTGCGAGCCGAGGAGGTGGTCAACCTGGACAGCGACGCCGCGGACTTCGAGGGGGAGCGCTTGCGCATCGAGGGCAAGGGCGGCAAGACGCGCCTGGTGCCGATGGGCGAGCCGGCGCAAGCTGCACTCAGCGGCTACCTCGAGCGCGCCCGACCGACCCTCGTCGGCCCCGGAGAGGAGAGCGCCCTGCTCGTCTCGAAGAGCGGCAGGCGACTCCATCCCTCCGACGTGCGCCGCCGCCTGCAGCGCTGGGTACGCGAGGCCGCCATCGCCGGAGGTGTCTCGCCGCACGCGCTGCGGCACTCGTTTGCGACCCATCTGCTGGAGGGCGGGGCGGACCTGCGCTCCATCCAGGAGCTGCTCGGGCATTCGAGCCTGTCCACCACGCAGGTTTACACCCAGGTTGAGCCCTCCTGGTTGCAAAGCCAGTACGCTCGCAGTCATCCTCGCGCTTGAGGACGTAGTCGCCAAATGCAGGTGAAAGGCCTATGGAAGCGGAGGTAAAGGCGTTCGAGCTACGGGAGCTCTGGCGCCGGTACAAGGAGGGGAACGACGGGAGCGCCCGCGAGCGACTGGTGGTCGCGTACTCGCCCCTGGTCAAGTTCGTCGCGGGCCGCACCGGCGCGCGGCTGCCCTCTCACGTCGACCAGGCCGACCTGATCTCCTACGGCATGATCGGCCTGATCGAGGCGATGGAGCGCTTCGACCCCCGCCGCGAGATCCGCTTCGAGACCTTCGCGATGCAGCGGATCCGCGGCGCGATCATCGACGAGCTCCGCTCGCTCGACTGGGTGCCGCGCTCGGTTCGCTCGCGCGCCCGCGACATCGAGCAGGCGAACTCGAAGCTCGAGCACGAGCTCGGCCGGGCGCCGACCGACGGTGAGCTCGCGGAGCAGCTGGGGATGTCCGAGGAGGACCTCCAGGAGGCGCTGCTCCAGATCTCCAACTCCTCGATCCTCGCCTTGGAGGAGCTCTGGATGACCCCCGATGCCTCCGGCGACAAGGTCTCGCTGCTCGACACGATCGAGGACGAGAGCGCGCCCGATCCGCAGGCCGCGCTCGACACGAGCGAGGTCAAGGACCGGCTCTCCGAGGCGATCCAGGACCTGCCCGAGCGCGAGACCCTGGTCGTCGCGCTCTACTACTTCGAGAACCTCACGCTCCGCGAGATCGGCGAGGTCCTCGGCGTCACCGAGTCACGCGTCTCCCAGCTGCACTCGAAGGCCGTCCTGCGGCTGCGCTCGAAGCTGAAGACCACCAGCTAGCGCGGCGGCTTGGCAACCCCGGCCCGCCCTTATAGGGTGCTGGCCTCATGCCCCACAAGGCCGCCGACCGGATTCGAAACGTCGCGCTGATCGGCCACCGCGGCAGTGGCAAGACCTCGCTGCACGAGGCCCTGCTGTTCGAGGCCGGAGTCGTCAACCGGCTCGGCCGTGTCGAGGACGGGACCACCACCTCCGACTACGAAGCCGACGAGCAGGCCCGGGAGATGTCGATCGGCGCCACCGTCTCGCTCCTTCGAGCACGAGGGTCGCAAGATCAACCTGATCGATACGCCGGGCGAGCCGAGCTTCATCGCGGACACCGTCGCCTCGCTGCGGGTGGCCGACGCCGCTGTCGTCGTCGTCAACGGCGTGATGGGGGTGGAGGTCCACACGGATCGGCTCTGGCAGCGCGCCGACAGGGAGGGCCTGGCCCGGCTGGTCTTCGTCAACATGCTCGACCGCGAGCGCGCCGATTTCTTCCGGGCCCTGGAGTCGCTGCAGAGCGCCTTCGGGAACCACGTCGTCGCGACCGAGATCCCGATCGGCTCCGAGCACGAGGTGCGCGGAGTCATCGACCTGATCGACATGAAGTCCTTCATCGCGCAGGGCGAGGGCAGGGGCGCGCCGGAGCCTCAGGACATCCCCGAGGAGCTCCAGGCGCAGGCCCAGGAGTACCGCGAGAAGCTGATGGACGAGGTCGCGGAGAACTCGGACGAGCTCATGGAGCGCTACCTCGAGGGCGAGGAGATCGACCACGACGAGATCGTCACCGTGCTCAAACGTGGGGTCACCGACGGCAGGATCTTCCCGGTCACCTGCGGCGTCGCGACCAAGAACCTCGGCACCACGAGGCTGCTCGAGGCGCTGGTCGAGGACCTGCCCTCTCCGGCCATGCGTGGCCCCGTGACGGCTCTGGGCGAGGACGGTGAGGAGGTCGAGATCGCCCCAGACGAGGACGGCGAGCTGGTCGCCTACGTCTTCAAGACGCTGGCCGATCCCTACGCCGGCCGGCTCAACCTCTTCCGCGTCTTCTCGGGTGTCATCAAGGGCGACTCGCAGGTCACCAACGTGACGCGGCGTGCCAAGGAGCGGATCGGCCAGATCCTGATCCCGGGGGGCAAGGAGCACGAGCAGACGGACGAGCTGGGCGCCGGGGACATCGGCGCCATCGCCAAGCTCAAGGAGACGCGGGCCGGCGACGTGCTCGCCGGAGAAGGACTCGAAGATCTCGTTCCCGCCGCTCGACCTGCCGGCCCCGGTCATGGCCTTCGCCTTCGAGCCGAAGACGAAGGGCGATGAGGACAAGGCCGCCAGCGCGATCCGGCGCCTCGAGGAGGAGGACCCGACCCTCGACGTCCACCGGGACCAGCAGACGGGCGAGCAGATCATCGCCGGCCTGACCCAGATCCACGTCGAGGTGATCGTCGACCGGATGAAGGACCGCTTCGGAGCCGAGATCGAGCTGCACCCGCCGCGGGTGCCCTACCTCGAGGCGATTCGCAAGCCCGCCAAGGCCCACGGCCGCTACAAGAAGCAGACGGGCGGACGCGGCCAGTTCGGCGACTGCCACATCGAGATCGCGCCGGGCGAGTCCGGCACCGGCTTCGAGTTCATCGATGAGATCAAGGGCGGCTCCATCCCGAAGGGATTCATCCCCGCGGTCGAGAAGGGCGTCGCCGAGGCGATGCAGCACGGCACGCTCGCCGGCTACCCCGTCAAGGACCTTCAGGTCCGTCTCTACGACGGCCAGTACCACCGGGTCGACTCATCGGAGAATGCCTTCAAGGTCGCGGGCTCGATGGCCTTCAAGGACGCCATGGAGCAGGCCGACCCGGTGCTGCTGGAGCCGATCATGCTGCTCACCGTCAGCGTCCCCGAGGACGTGGTCGGCGACGTGGTCGGCGACCTCAACTCGCGCCGCGGACGGCCGCTCGGCATGGAGGCGAAGGGCTCGGCCACCGAGATCAAGGCCGAGGTGCCGATGGCCGAGGTGCTCGACTACGCCCGCGACCTGCGCCAGATCACCGGCGGCCGGGGCGACTACACGATGGAGTTCGCTCGGCACGAGGAGATCCCGTCCCACCTCTCCCAGAAGGTGATCTCGGAGGCCCGCTCCGAGGAGGAAGTCCGGGCATAGCCCTGAAGGTCGTTGTCAACGTCGACGGGGGCTCCCGCGGCAACCCGGGCCCCGCGGCGATCGCCGCGGTGGTCACCGATCCCTCCGGGGAGGAGCTGACCGGGCGCGCCGAGACGATCGGCGATGCGACGAACAATGTGGCCGAGTACCGCGCGCTGCTGCTCGGGATCGAGCTGGCCAAGGAGCTGAAGGCCGACGAGGCGGAGTTCGTCGCGGACTCGCTCCTGATCGTCGAGCAGGTCCGCGGCAACTGGAAGGTGAAGCAGGCCCACCTGCGGCCGCTTCGGGAGCAGGTGGTGAAGGCGCTCGAGGGTCTCGGCTCCTGGTCCATCCGCCACGTCAAGCGCGGCGATAACGAGCGGGCCGACGAATTGTTGAATGATGCTTTGGACGCGGCGGCATGACGACCATCACTGACGACAACGTCGGCACGATCGAGATCGGCGACCACAGGGTCCGCCGGCTCGGCTTCGGGGCGATGCGGATCACCGGCCCCGGCATCTGGGGGCCGCCCGCCGACCACGACGAGGCCATCGCCGTCCTGCGGCGCGCGGTCGAGCTCGGCGTCAACCTGATCGACACCGCCGACTCCTACGGGCCGGACGTCAGCGAGGAGCTGATCGCCGAAGCGCTCCATCCCTATCCGGACGACCTGCTGATCGCGACCAAGGGCGGGCTGACTCGCACCGGCCCGGCCAGTGGCCGCGGGACGGGTCACCGGAGCACCTGCGCGAGGCCTGCGAGGGCTCGCTCCGGCGCCTGAAGCTCGACACGATCGAGCTCTACCAGCAGCACAGCCCCGATTCCAAGGTGCCCTACGAGCGCTCGATCGCCGCGCTCAAGGAGCTCCAGGACGAGGGCAAGATCCTCAACATCGGCGTCTCCAACGTCTCGGTGGACCAGCTCGAGACCGCGCGCGAGATCGTCGAGGTGGTCTCCGTCCAGAACCGCTTCAACCTCACCGATCGTCATTCGCAGGACGTGCTGGAACGCTGCGAGGAGCTCGGGCTCGCCTTCTTCCCATGGGCGCCGTCTCGCGATGGGCGAGCTCGCCGAGCCGGGCGGCCCACTCGACCGGATCGCCTCAGAACACGACGCGACGCCCGGGCAGGTCGCGCTCGCCTGGCTGTTGGCGCGCTCCGCCGTGATCGTGCCGATCCCGGGCACCTCATCGGTCGAGCACCTCGAGGAGAACCTCGGAGCGGCCGAGCTCGAGCTGAGCGAGGAGGAGCTCGCCCAGCTCGAGTCCGCCGCGGACTGAGCTGCTAGAGCCCCAGTCCCTTCAGGCCGACGCCCTTCAGGACCGCCCCGACGATGTTCGGGTTGAACGCCTCGGTCCCGGGCACGAGGTTGACCCCGGAGAACCCAGGCTCGTTCGCGTGCATGTAGGCGAGCTCCATGCCGAGGTTGCCGACCCCGTTCGCGCCGACGAGCGGTGCGAGCTGAACCGTGCTGAGCACGCCGATCGCTCCGCCGGTCGCGTTCATGAACCCGCTGCCGGAGTCACCCGGGATCCCGGGCGTGACGGTGTAGACGTCATGGCTCCAGCCGCTGGGAGTGCCCTGGACGACCAGGCCAACCTTCGGGCTGAGCGCCGTGATGCCGCCGCGCAGCTCGGAGTTGCCGTAGGTGTAGACCTGGGAGGCGGCTCCGTCCCAAGCGCCCACGCCGGTCGGTCCGCCGAGTGCCGGAACGGACGGATTCACCTTCCCGACGTCAGCCGGATCGAGCTTGATCAGGGCGAGGTCGTTGAACGCGCAGGTGTCCGCGTCGGTCTCGCCCTTGGACTGCATCGTCAGCCAGCTGTTGTAGACGAGCGTTCCCGGGTGGTCAGCGCCCGTGACGTCCACCGGGGTCCCGATCGGCAGCGATCCGGAGTCGCAGCCGTTCGTGTCGGTCGAGGCGCCGGTGCCCGAGCAATGGGCCGCCTGGCCGAGGTAGACGTTCGAGGCGTCCTGATAGACGAAGTTCGAGGTGCACTGCGCGCCCTGCGTGAACACCTGGACACCGGGATGGACGGTCGCCTGATCGGCCGGGGCCCAAGCGGATGCGGCCGATGGTGCGATGAGAACGACCGAGATCGCCACTGCGCCGAGCAGTGCGGTCAGAGCCTTGCGATGCATTGCGGATCCCCTTCTGTGGTGGTTACCCAAGCCCGAATGACCATACCCAAAATTGGGGATGAGTAGCTCCAGTTGACCGCACCTATACTTTTTCGCCGCGCGGCTGTAGCTCAGTTGGCTAGAGCGTCTGCTTGCCATGCAGAAGGTCGTGGGTTCGAATCCCATCAGCCGCTTTGTAATCAGGCTCTGCGCCAGGTCGCGACGGACCGCGACAGAGGGCCATTCCAGAATCCGCGGCCCGTCTGAACCCGCCGAGCCCGCCTAGAACCTTCCTTCGCCGCCGGGTTGCTTGAGGCCTACCTCGAGGCCAAGCGAGCGGCTGTCGAGGAGCTCGCTACCGCCACCGTCTCCGCGTCAGGCTAGGCCATCACCGAAGTCCTCGGGGAGGATGTTGTCAGTCGCCAGGGCTGCCGCGAACCGATCGGCTTCCTCTTTCATGTTGGCCCGGGTGAGGGCACAAAGGTCCTCGATCAGCGTCTGGCCGCTGCGGTCGAGCTCCTGTTCGTACCGATCGACCTCGTCCTGGGAGTAGCTGTCCAGGCCCCACCATTCACACTCGGGGCAGCGCAGCTCGACGTTCCAGTGGCCGTCCTGCTCGTTCCAGTTGGCCGGCTGCACCAGGATCGAGTCGCAGCTCGGGCAGCAGTGCATTCCGTTCGTTGACTGTTTCTTGCTCTGCAGACCCACGCGTTCCTCCGCCTCTACAGGCGCTTCCTCGCCTGTAACCAGAGAAGCGTCCTCGTGCGTCTAGGGGGTACGGGTGAAGGTGACGAACGGGACCACGCAAGTTCGTTCAGGGAGTGGACGTTTGTATGAGACGAGAGCACACCCCCACATGGAGCGTTGCCAACTAGCTCCCTAACCCATGTCGATTCAGTTTCTCAAGAGATCGTTGTCTTCCCGCGCTGAGTTCGCGCGTCGCCACGCCTCCCGGCCGAGATCAGTGAAAGCGGGACGAAGATCAGGAAGGAGCGGGGGTGAGGTCTTGAGCCGGCTGGCAGGTGCGGTCAAGACGGAGCCAGGGACAGGCGCATGGCGACGCCTTGGGAACGAGGTCCTGGTTCCGGCGCTGGTGATCCTGATCGGAGCTCTCTCAGTTGGCCTTGGCATTGGGGTGGTCAAGCAGTTTTCGGGCACTGGAGGCGGTTATACGCCCCAGCCGCCCCTCGGGGCCGCCTCCGCTCCGCCAGCCGTTGCTCCCGTAGCCGCTGGAGGGACGCAAGGGAAGATCCGGAAGACAAAAACGTCTGAGAAGAAGAAGGCAAACAGCCCTCAGAAGAAGAGTCCCACCCCGGCGGTAGCTGTGAGTCAGCCTTTGCCCGCGCCACCCCCGAAGACGAAGAAGCGCAGCCCGGCCCCACCCCAACCGGCCAGCGAACCAGTCGCCTCATCACCTGCGCCCAGCAGCGGCAGCGGTGTCGGTGGCTCCAACGATCCTCCTCCGCAGGTCCAGAGGGATCCTCCGCAGCTGCAGCATGGCATTGGGGACGGCGAAGCCTCGCATGGCATTGCGCCGGCGGGCGGATGACCTCTCGGCGTCGGCCTTACTGCCGCGCAAGGCCATTGGGCTCGGCTAGAGTGCGGCTTGGGTTGATTCGGCGCGGGACAGGAGCGTTCGTGACGGCAGGCGTCGCGGTGATCCTCGTCACCGGAGCCTCTCCTCGTGCGGTGGCACAGACGCCGGTAGATAGCGAGGGCATGCTCAACTATGTGACCACCGGCAAGCTGAAGCTCGGGAAGCGAATCGCCTATAAGTTCGTGTGCTCGACGGAGTGCCAGGTGACGGCCACCACGACCTTGGTGCTGCGGGGGCCGGACGTCGGTCCAATCGTGGACACGGGTTTGTTTCCGGCGGGTCAGATCATCGAGGTGTTCCTGAAGCCGAACAAGTCAGCTCGCCGAGCGATGCGGAGGCATATCGGCAAGTCCAAGCTGCGCACGTCGGTCACCGCGATCAACCCTGGCCCCTACGGCGAGAACGACACCGACACACGCGTCTTCAAGTTCAAGCGCTAGGAACGCGCAGCTTGTGGCTGACCGGCCGTTCGCGCGGGTCGAGAGTGTCTTGACCCGCCAGCGCTCGACCCCACAGGCAGACTAGGCTCGACTGGTTGCGCCGGAGCCTTATGCCTCGGTTCTGATCCCGGCGTTCGCTCTCGGAGTCGCCCTGCTTCCTAACGCGCACGAGTCTACGCCGCCGTTCGCAGCCCCGAACGGCGTGCGCTGTCGATCTATGGAAAGGGATGGAAGGCTCAGACGGCAGCAGGGGGCAGCAGACAGCGCCCGTGGCGATGTATACGGTGCCTGGATCGGGGTAGGAAGCAGCCCACGGCTGTAGGTGGCAGTAGCTTGAGACCACTTGCGATGCAGAAGGTCGTGGGTTCGAATCCCATCAGCGGCTTGCCTCGATCCAGATCTCCGGAGGCCGGAAGCCTCGCGGGGTCTTTTTCCAGGAGTGGGCCGCTAGCTTGGCTGTGTGCGACGGATCGCCCAGTTGGCCTTGCTCCTCCCGGTGCTCGCGGCCGGCTGCGGCGGCGGCTCCGGGGAGAAGACGACCGCCGTCGACCCTCCGCCCGACGCAGGTCCGCAGGCGAAGGCACAGTACGTGGGGCTCGCGGACGCGATCTGCCACAACCACCAGTCCCGCCGGGAGGACCTCGAGAGCCAGGCACGTGACCTGGGTCCGCTGACCTCGAAGGACAAGGCGCACCAGGTCGCGGAGCTGCTTCGCCAGGAAAGCTCCAACCGGAGGTCGGAGATCGGCGAGCTCAGCGACCTGCAACCACCGGAAGCCGACGCCGCCCAGGTGAACGCGATCCTCTCGCTCCTGCGCTCCGAGGCTGACGTTCTCGATACGTGGGCAGCGGCCTACGACGACCTCGATGCCCCGGCGATCCGAAGACAGCAGATTCGGCTTGGCCTGACCGCCGGCAGGGCCGCGGATCTCGCCCGCGCCTACGGCTTCGCAGTCTGTGGGCAGCAGTGAGGGCCGTCGCTAGGCTCTTGGCACTCTGGCGCCTTGGCGGAGTGGCTACGCAGCGGCCTGCAAAGCCGTTTACACCGGTTCGATTCCGGTAGGCGCCTCTCGCTCTACACAAGCCAGATTCCGCTCTCCAAAGCCGAAAGCGGCGGGTCTGGCCGGCGCTCAGTCCTCCGATTAGGTCCGGTTGTATCCGGTTGTTTCAGGGTCTGACTGGCGCACGAATGGCGCACGAGGGCGACCGCTTGACTGCGTAGGATTGATTCACCTCGGGGCCACGGCCGGGCAGAACTTTTCCAACCGGAAGGGATCAGCGTGGCCCCCACAGCAGTGAAGAGCAGTGGCACCAGGGTTCAGACCTGGTTGCCGATTCCCCTCGTTGAGCAGCTGAAGGCGCAGGCCGAGCTTGAGCGGCGCTCGGTGTCCAGCGTGGTCAGGCTCGCGGTGGAAGACCAGCTTCGCCGGGACGGGAAGCGTCCGTGACCGGAGTTCCCGATCCCCTTTCGCCACGAGGACGACATGACCATCGAAGTGGTCGATGCGGCGCGTGAGGTTCTCGAAGGCGACGATCTCCGCGTGGTGGAGCAGGTCGCCTACGACGCGATGGTCAGGGGCAAGACCAAGGTCGGTGACCTACTCGGCGAGCTGGAGGCGGCTGGGCCGGATGGCCGACGTCGGATCGTCGACCAGGCCAGAGAGAACCTGGGCATGATGAGCCTCGCCGACGAGGAGGGTCACCGAGCCTTCGAGGTTGCGAACCGTGCGTTGAGGATGCGCCCGTCCTATGACGAGCACGGCCGTAGGTCCGTCGTTTGCGCGGAGGCGAACTGCAATGCCTGGCCGCAAGGTGAGCAAGGCGAGCCGCTCCCGGTCGCCGACCGCGTCTGGTGGTGCGACCGGCATCGCCACCTGGCCGGTCCCGAGGACCATCTGCCGCCCGAGCCGAAGTACGAGATCGACCCCCACACCTTCGCGGTGACGGCCGTCGGCGCAGAGAAAGAGCGCCTACTCGCCGAGGACGAGAAGCTCCGAAGGGGCGCCGAGGAGCGTGAGCAGCGCCGGCGCAAGTTGAAGCGCGCAGCATGACGACCGCCGACGTCATGCCGATCGCGGACACATAAGACGCGTGTTGTTCCTCGGCTGGGGGTCGAAGGCACGCTGGTTCACATCCGGTCGCCCCGATTTGCCCTAACAGATCAACTAACACGTACAGCGATCGCTCTGCACCCGGTTAGACGGGGGCAGAGTCAGCCACCTCGGCCGCCAGCCTGGCGACTGTGGCTTCGATCGAGCTCAACACCTGGCGATATGACTGGCGAAAGGACTCGACGCCCTCACGTTCGAGCTCGTTGGTGAGGGCGTCAAATTTGACTCGGTACGTGCGAGTTCCTCCAGGAGGTGTTCAGCGGGGTCGGCGTCGGCGCCGAGGGATGCGACAACGTCTCCGTGATCTGCGAAGGCATCGAGACTCGCCAGGGGCATCGTGTTGATCACTCCCGGTGCGACCAGCGCCTCGACATAGTCGCTCTGTGGACGGCGTCAGTTGGCGCTCTCGGGCGGACCGGGCGGTCCTTGCGTCGGAACTCCCGGATCACGGCCTTGGTCTCGGTTTCGCGGCTCACGTCTCTTTCGCCCCGCAAGCTGCTCTCGACGTTGCCAGTCATCGCAGACCCGGGTAAGTAAGGACCGGCCCGTTCACTGACGGAAGGCGTGAGAGGGCCGCGTCGAGCGCACGGGATAGGTCGGAGAGATCGTGCGGGAAAAGAAGCATCGGCTGCATACCAAGAAACCGCATGTCGTTGAAGACGTCGGCCAGAGCATCAGTGAGGTCATCACGGTCTAGGGGATGCGATTCGTCGGTGAGCTCAATCTCGATCAACCACCCGGCTGCAACCTCGCTGTTGGGGAGCTCCTGGGTCAGTCGCGACATTCGGGCGATTACCGGCGCGTTGGAACGAAGCTGATCCAGCTGCAGCTCGAGCCAATCCTCGAGTTCGGCTGGCGGAACTGGGGTGACGGGGTGACAGAGGATCGTGACTTTGGGCATGGCTTCAGTCTCGGTCGGGCTGAGGCCTCGGGTCCATGGGTGGAAACGCCCATTGGAGTCTCGGGTCGGTCATTTCAGTGGAGAGACCGCGATGAGCGTTTCGACCCATTCCAGCCCACGCCAATGAGGAGCAGGCTGGTGAGACCCAAAGAAAGGAAGTCGAGATGCCCACCGCATACGCAGAATCAGCTCGGCAGTTGAAGGACTCGACCAAGGCCCGTCCGGCGAAGGTCCGGCCGAACCTGGCGCTGCGACTGCAGGTGCGCTGGAACGCGGCCCAGCTCGACGCGGCGCTCGCCGATGGAGCCGATCCCGCTGCCAGCAGGTCGCTGGCCCTACGAGCCCAGCAACTCGCGGACCCAAAGCATCGCGCCACGATCGCCCGGTCCATTGACCACGTACTCGAACTGGCTGAGCGAGGCGCGGCGCCGCAGCTCTACCTCACTCGCGCGCCATTTCAGCCTGAGCGGATCGAGCACAGTCGGCCGCAGCTGACGGAGCTGGCCGACCGGCTCGAAGCGCTTGATTCGCCGCCCGTCAAGGGGTTGGCAATGGCCACGCTCCTGGTGGAGGACGGCACCGCAGCCCTCTACACCCGCGAGCCTTCGGACCCCCTCCGGCCGGCCGTTGAGGCGATCCTCGCTGCGCTTGACCGTTGAGGTGCTCAGGACGACCGCCCAGCGGACCAGCGCGAACCTCTCGCGCGCTGGTTACCTGGCCGTGCTTTCGTTAGCTCATGAGCGTCCGCCGAGAATCCCGATTCTTCGGAGCGACGGCGACCCTCGATCGCACGGTCGGCGCTCGTTTCCAGCACGGCACTGCTGACGCTGATCTTCGTCCTCTTGGTGGTGACACCCGTCACCGTCAGCCACCCGATCCGCATCAGCGAGGTCGTGATCTTGGCTGTGGCCTTGGTCGCGGCGCTGACACTCAACGTCATTCGCATCCGTCGTGCCTTCGCTCCCGCTACGGGACTTCACTGCGCAGATGGAGCAAGTCGATCTACGTCACCCCGAGCGGGGCCGGGTGGGAGGTTCGACCGAGACCATCGAGCTTGCCGCCTTCACCGACGCCTTCAACGCAATGCTGGACCGCCTGGCCGATGAACGACGGGCGGGCTCCCGCGCAGCGCTCCTCGCCCAGGAGCGCGAGCGGCTGCGTATTGCCCGCGCACTTCACGACGAGGCTGGCCAAACCCTGACCGCGGTGATCCTTGAAATCGAGCGGGCAGCCGCCCAGGGGCCCGAGAGCGAGCGCGGGCGAATGGCCGAGCTCGCCGCGGAGCTCCAATCGACGCTCGACGAAATCCGACGGATCTCGCGAGAGCTGCGCCCCGAGGCGCTTGACGATCTCGGGCTGGTCAACGCCCTGATCGCCCTCACCACGCGAGCCGGCCGTCAGAGTGACCTTCAGATCGAGCGCCACCTCGCGGACGACCTGCCGCCGCTTTCCGCTGAGCTGGAGCTGGTCATCTATCGCGTCGCCCAGGAGGCGCTGACGAACGTCCTCCGTCATGCCAAAGCGTCGCATTGTCTGATTGAGCTCCAGAGCCAGGACGGCCAAGTTGAGCTGAGGGTCAGCGATGACGGTCGCGGCATGCCCAGCCGCATTGAAGGCGAGTCGATTGGGATCGAGGGCATGCGTGAGCGCGCCCTGCTCGCCGGCGGATCATTGGCGATCGAGGCGAGAGCGGATGCCGGCACAACCGTCAGGCTTACCGTGCCCGTGGAGGCGAGCTGATGCCGGTACCGTTGCGGGCAAGCATCCTCCTCGCCGACGACCACGAGTTGGTCCGAAGCGGTCTGAAGATGATCCTCGACTCCCAGCCAGACCTGGAGGTGGTCGCCGAGGCCAGCGATGGCGAGGAGGCGCTCAAGCTCGGACTCAGCGCCGAGATTGACCTCGCAGTGCTCGACGTCACGATGCCGGGTCTCACCGGACTGCAGGTTGCGGCCGAGCTTCACAAGAATCGTCCCGAGCTCCACACGTTGATGCTCTCGGTCCACGACAACGAGCAGTACTTCTTCGAGGCACTCAAAGCCGGCGCTTCGGGATACGTCCTGAAGTCCGAGGCCAACAGAGACTTGATCGAGGCTTGTCGCGGGGCCATGAGAGGGGAGCCATTCATTTACCCAGCTGCGGCCTCGGCCCTCGTCAAGGACTATCTCGAGCGCGTCCAGCGGGGCGGAGAGGCGCCCAGCGACCCGCTGACACCACGGGAGCTGGAGGTGATCAAGCTGATCGCCGAGGGACTGACAAGCGAGGAGGTCGGGGAGTCGCTGGCGATCGCCAAGAACACCGTCGATCGTCACCGCGACAACATCCTCGAAAAGCTCGGGCTGCGAAACCGCGTCGACCTGACGCGCTACGCGATCAAGCGGGGTCTGGTCGAGCCCTAGCTCTCCCTGAGGCTCGCAACCCGTGGGGCGCAGGGTCGAGCCGTCGCGGCGAGTCCTTGAACCACCGAGGGCAAGCGCATAGGGTCAGGCGGGGCTGCCTTTGCTGACTCGTCCAAGTGGCTTTGAGGAGAGACAGAGGAGCGTCAACCACCGGCATGGCGGACGGCGAGCAGCCTGCCGCGAAACGCGAGCTGCTGGTTTCACGCACCTGGCTGCAAGTCGCGGCCTTGGTCATCATTGTCGGCTTCTTCGTCCTCGGCCTGCTGGCCTATCTGACCTACAAGTCGGATCCGCCGATCCCGGACAGCGTGGTGGATCCCAGCGGCCGAGTGCTCTTCACCGGGAATGACATCCGCGCGGGCCAGAAGGTGTTCCTGCACCACGGCCTCATGGAATACGGCTCGATCTTCGGTCACGGCGCCTACCTCGGGCCTGACTTCACCGACGATTACCTGCATCGCTCCTCGGCGATCGTGCAGGGTGAGCTCGGCGGTAGCGACTCGGACTCCGCCCATCAGCAGACGGTTGACCAGTTCCAGACCAACCGCTACGACTCGGACACCAAGACGCTCCCGTTCTCCGCCCAGCAGGCGAATGCCTTCGGCCAGCTACAGAGCCATTACTCCGACCTCCTCGACAGCGACACCACCAGGTACGGGCTGCTTCCGAACCCGGTCAATAGCCAGACAGAGATCCACCAGCTCACTGCCTTCTTCGCCTGGTCCTCCTGGGCCGCATCGGTTCGGCGCCCCGGCCACAACTACTCCTATACGAACAACTGGCCGCCGGAGCCGCAGGTCGACAACGCGCCCAGCGCAAACGTGATCGTCTGGTCGGTTATCTCCCTGATCGCGCTGCTCGGCGGGATCGGGGTCCTCTTCGCCGCATTCGGGCGCTGGAGATTGGGTTGGCAGGGGCGCGACCAGGCGACCCTCAGCTTCCGCGCGCCCGGCGACGTGGCGCTCACTCCGGGCCAGCGGGCTACAGCCTGGTTCTTCTTCGTGATGGCGGCGCTCTTCCTGCTCCAGACCTTGGTTGGCGGGATGTCCCAGCACTACCGCGCCGAGCTGGACGGCTTCTTCGGAATCGACATCGCCAAGGTCTTCCCCTACAACCTCGTCCGCACCTGGCACGTCCAGCTCGCGATCTTCTTCGTCGCGACCTCGTTCGTCGCCGCCGGGATCTTCCTGGCGCCGATGATCGCCGGCCGGGAGCCGAAGGGACAGGGCAAGCTCGCCTTCGCCCTGCTCGGCGCCCTCGCGGTCGTCGTCTTCGGCAGCCTGATCGGCGAGTTCGCCGATATCCACAACTGGTTTAGTGGCTCGATCTTCGGCGACCAGGGCTTCGAGTACCTCGACCTCGGCCGCTTCTGGCAGGTCCTGCTGATCATTGGACTCTGTCTCTGGGGATTCATGCTCTACCGCGGCCTGAAGGGGCGGTTGAGCAAGGAGCGGGTCGGCAACATGCCCTGGCTCTTCTTCCTGGCGGCGCTGGCGATCCCGGCCTTCTACGCGGTCGGCCTGCTCGTCAACTCGGGTGACAACTTCACGATCACCGACTACTGGCGCTTCTGGGTCGTCCACCTCTGGGTGGAGGACTTCCTGGAGCTCTTCACCACCGCGATGGTGGCCTACATCTTCGTCCTGCTCGGGGTGGTGCGCGAGCGGGTCGCGCTCACGGTGGTCCTGCTCGACATCATCCTCTACTCGGTCGGCGGGGTGATCGGCACCATGCACCACCTCTACTTCTCCGGCGCGCCGGCCGAGAACATGGCGCTCGGCGCCTTCTTCTCGGCACTCGAGGTGATGCCGCTCACCTTCCTCACGGTCGAGGCCTGGAGCTTCCTGCAGCTGGGAGCACGGCAGGAGTCGAAGTCGGCGACGCCGTTCCCGCACCGCTGGGCCGTCATGTTCCTGGTCGCCGTCGGCTTCTGGAACTTCCTCGGCGCCGGCATCTTCGGCTTCCTGATCAACCTGCCGATCGTCTCCTACTACGAGATCGGCACCGCCCTGACCGCCAACCATGCCCATACCTCGATGATGGGCGTCTACGGGATGCTCGCCGTCGGGCTCGCCCTCTTCTGCCTGCGCTATCTGATCCCGACCGAGCGCTGGAACGATCGCGCGGCCAAGATGAGCTTCTGGGGGCTCAACATCGGGCTGGCGTGGATGTCATTCGCAACGCTCTTCCCGCTCGGCATCCGGCAGATCTATGAGTCGGTCAACAACGGCTACTTCCACGCCCGCTCTCTCGACTACCTCAGCACAAACACAAACACAGTCATTGAGTGGTTAAGGCTGCCCGGCGACGCCTACTTCATCGTGGTCGGGGTGCTGCCGGTGCTCTACCTCACCTACATCGGCGTCCGGCACACGGTGAAGGGGGCCGTGATCGAGGAACCCGAGGAGATCCTCTTCACCGAGGTGACCGAGCCGAAGCAGCCGGCGGGTGCTGGATGAGCGGCGTCGCGACCGAGAGCCTGCTGGCTGCGGGATACGGCCTCTTCCTTGTCCTGGTTGCCCTCGGTCTCGATTTGCTGGCGCGGCACTCGCATCGCCGCTCCGAGCTCTACCGCACCGCCGGTTTCAGTTACCACGAGCATCTCGACGCCTGGGAGTGCCCCGAGGGCGAGAAGCTCCATCGGATCGAGACCGATGCGCAGCTGCGGCTGGTCCGCTACCGAGCCCGCGCCCACGTCTGCAACTCGTGCCCGCGGAAGGAAGATTGCACCGACTCGGACACCGGCCGCGAGCTCACTCGGGCGCTCGATCCCTGGCCTCATTCCGAGGTCGGTCGCTTCCATCGAGGAATCGCCGTGGCGATCGTCTGCTTCGGCATCCTGGTGATCGGTGCTGGGGGCGCGTTGCACCATGAGGCCGGGGACCTGGCCGTCCTGGGGGGCGCGCTGCTCATCTCCACGCTTGCCGGCCTCTACCTGCGCGCCGGTTTCCGCGCCACGCCCAGCGGGTTCCCCTGGGCGGAGGGCGAGCAGAGCGGAGCAGCCCCGACCCCGCCTCAGCCGGAGCGCTCCGCGCCGTCGATTTCCTGAGCAAGCTGCCCGAGCTCCTCGTCGTCAGGGCCTCCCTCGATCACCCGAAAGAGCCCCCATTCCTCGTGGGGACGTGATTGCTGAGCAGCTCGCCGAAGGCGTTGAGCGCGCGCCGACCACGATCGGAAGGCGACAGCGTGATCGTGCCAGAACCCGACTTAGGCAAGGAGAGCGCCCCTCGGCATCCGAAGCTCAGACCCCGGCGGTCGGGAGCGCGGTGCGGGGTGTCAAGGGCCAGCCGTCTTCTCGGCGGAGCTTTCCCAGGCTGCTCCCGCGAGGAGTGGAATGGAGCTACCGGTCCTTCGAGAGCGGGTCTGGCTGCCGTCCGACGAACTCGCGTGACGGTGGCGGTACCCGACGGTCCGCCCTCTAAGCGTTCTTCGAGTCCGTGGCCTGTTGGAGGTCGAGGCCGGTGCGCTCCCGCTCCTGGGCCGGCGGAGCATCACGGTCGGACACGCCAAGGATGCTCTGGGCTTCGCGGATCATCTGCTGGGTGAAGCCCCATTCGTTGTCGTACCAGGCCATCACCTTGACCAGTGTGCCGTCCACGACCGTGGTCATCTCGAGGTCGATGACGGCCGCACGTGGGTCGCCGACGATGTCACTGGAGACCAGTGGATCCTCGGAGACACCGAGGATTCCTTTGTAGCGTGGGGTGGCGGCCTCTTGCCGGAACGTCTCGCTGACCTCTTCGGTTGTGGTCAGCCAGCTGGCGACGAAGACGATGTCCGCGACCGAACCCACCGGAATGGGTGCACGGACCGCGATCCCGTCGAAGCGCCCGGCGAGCTCCGGCACGGCGAGGGTGGTGGCATGGGCGGCCCCCGTGGACGTCGGAACCAGGTTGGCCGCCCCTGCCCGGCCACGCCGGAAGTTCCGGCTCGGGCCGTCCACCAGCTGCTGGCCGGCGGTGTACGCGTGGACGGTTGTCATCACCGCGCGCTCCATTCCTAGCCGCCGGTTGGCGACCTCGATCACCGGAGTGATGCAGTTCGTTGTGCAGCTTGCACAGGAGATGACCTGCGGCCGGCCGTGCGGGCGGTTCACGCCGTGCACCACGGTGGGGATGGTCTCCGACTTCGTCGGCGCGGACAGGATCACGTACGACGCGCCGGCTTCAACGTGCCTCTCCAGGTCCTAAGCCGTGGTAAAGGCCCCAGTACACTCCAGCACCAAGTCGACACCCAACTCGTCCCATGGCAGGTGCGCTGGGTCAGGCTCGCCGAGAACCGGGATTCGCTTGCCGTCTACGACCAACGCGCCCTCCTCGGCAGTGACCTCGCGGTGGTAGCGCCCGTAGACGGTGTCGTACTTGAGTAGGTAGGCCAGGTTGTCCGCTTCCGCGATGTCGTTGACCGCAAGGAGATCGAGTCCGCGACCATCCAGCAGGACCTTCAGCGCCGCGCGGCTGATCCTGCCTAGACCATTGATAGCCACAGTCGACATGTCGGTGCCCTAGGCCGCGGCCGCCAGCGGCTCCACGGCAGCTGGTTTCGCGACGGCAGGTTCTGGGACAAGACGGGGCAGCAGCGTTTCCCGGGCGATCACCAGGCGCTGGATCTGCGAGGTGCCCTCGTAGAGCTGCATGATCTTGGCGTCGCGCATCAGCTTCTCGACCGGGTACTCCTTGATGAAGCCGTAGCCGCCGTAGACCTGCACAGCGTCGGTGGTGACCTCCATCGCGGAGTCGGCGGCAAAGCGTTTGGCGTGTGAGGAGACCAGCGTGTTGCGCTTGCCCTGGTCGAGCAAGACGGCCGAGTCCCAAACCATTAGCCGCGAGGCGTGGATCTTGGTCGCCATGTCGGCGATCAGGAACTGGACGGCCTGATGCATGGCGATGGGGACGCCGAATTGGATGCGTTCCTTCGAGTAGTCCGAGGCGAACTCGAAAGCGGCCCGGGCGATCCCGGTGGCCAGGGAGGCGACACCTGGCCGGGTGCGATCGAGGGTCATCATCGCCAGCTTGAAGCCGTGGTTCTCTTCGCCGAGCAGGTTTCGGACGGGAACCTCGGTGTCGTTGAAGGAGATCGCCGCCGTGTTGGACGCGCGCAGCCCCATCTTGTCCTCGTGCTTGTCAACGGTGACCGTGTCGTCCTTGGGCACGACGAAGGCCGAGATGCCCCGGTGGCCGGCGTCCTTGTCGGTCTTGGCATAGACCGTGTACCAATCGGCGTAGCCGCCGTTCGTGATGAAGCACTTGGAGCCGTTGATCACGAATCTGTCGCCGCGGCGAACCGCGGTCGTGCGCATGCCCGAGACGTCCGAGCCGGCATCGGGCTCGGTGAGGCAGAAGGAAGCCAGCTTGGGCTGCTCAGCGAGCATCCCCAGGTACTGCGCCTTTGTCTCGTTCGAGCCGCCAAGCAGGACTGGTGTGGCGGCCAGCTCGTTGGCACCGATCGTCGTGGCGATCGCCGCACAGCCCCAGGCGAGCTCCTCGCCAACGAGACAGGCATCGAAGTAAGAGCCGCCGACGCCCCCGTACCGCTCAGGGAGGTGGGAGTTCATCAGGCCAAGCTCCCAGGCCTTCTCGATGATCTCCTGAGGCCAGGTGCCGTCGCGGTCATAGTCCCAGGCGACCGGCCGGATTTCCTTGGCCGCGAAGTCGTGAGCCATCTCGCGGATGTCCTCTTGCTCGTCTGTGAGTGTGAAATCGACCATGATCCATTAGCGCGCACTCAGCGCTCGCCCTTACCGAGGCATTGCGTCACCTTCTGGGTCAACGAGTCCTGCTATGGCGAGTGAGTCGAGCAGCAGGTGGAAGTAGACGAGACCGGCGTAGGGATCCCACCGCGCCACGAGCTGTCGAACGGCTTCATAGTCCAGCCGTGTTTCGATTTGGAAGAGACGCTTCAGCTTGTTATGAGCGCCCACGTCGTCGCCGGGAAAGATGTTCAACCGGCCAAGACCGCGTAGAAGGACGTATTCGGCCGACCAGCGACCAATGCCGTGCAGCCTTGTCAGGCGCTCGATCACCGCTGCATCATCGAGTTGTTCCAAAGCCTCGAGGTCTAGATCGCCGTCGACGATTGCCCGTGCGGCCTCAACGATCGACCGAGCCTTGGTCAAGCTAAAGCCGAGGTGCTTGAGCTCATCTGGCCGCAGACCGGCCAGCCGCTCGGGGTCCGGGAAGGCGGGTGGACCATCGGGGTCATCTGACGCCGCTCGCCCATGGCCGTCGGCCAGGCGGTTCAGCAGCTGGATCCCGACGGCAAGGGAGAGCTGCTGGCAGGCGACGGCGTTGACGAGCGCCTCGAAGACGGTCGGAAAGCGCGGGGGCTTCAGCCCCCGCATGCGCGCGGCAAGCGGACCGAGCAACAAGTCTCCCGCGGCCATTTCCGCAAACGCTGAAAGGTCCACGCTCAGCCCCAGTAGTCGGTCCAGCGTGGCGCGAGCCAGGTCCTTTGGAAGGCCACTCCCGAACTTGACAGCAAGTCCCGGGGCGTGCGATCGGCCGATCTGTGTCATCGCGAGCGGCACTGGCCGATCGACAAGCGTCAGGACGCGACGGTAGGCGCAACCGTCCCAGCGATCGACTTTGTTTTCAGGCCGACGACGCAGCGCCCAGACGGTGAGGTCTAGTCGAAACGGGGCCCGGGGCTCGATCAGCACGTTTTCACGAGCCGCTCTGAGCCTCACGCGGCTGCCTCAGTCCGCGCCGCAGGACCTCCGCGAGAACGACGGCGTCGTTGTGCTCGCTGTCGTGGGCGGCATAGACGAGGGTGAGGGTTCCCTGCCGGGCCCGGCGACGCAACTCGGTTAGTCGTTGGCGCTGCTGGCCAAGTTCCGCGATGTAACGCCGGCGGAACTCATCGAAGCGGTTCGGCTGGTGGCCAAACCACTGCCTCAGCTCGGTGCTCGGCGCGAGCTCGCGCTCCCAGGCATTGAGCTTGGCCAGCTCGCGCGAAACCCCACGCGGCCAGAGGCGGTCGATCAGGACCCGGTAGCCATCAGAGGACGCCGCCGGCTCATAGGCGCGCTTCAAGCGGATGTCCATCTACTTGCGCTCCGCGGCCGGTTGGGCGAGCAGCGCGCGCAGGCTCTCGTGGTCCTCGTTGCACGCCGAACATCCCTCAAGGTGAGTGCGCAGGCCCGGGATGAGCGTCCCAGCCTCGATGCCAGCGAGTTCGAGCTCGGTGTACTCGTTGACTAGCTCAAAGCACTCTTGGCAGTTCAGTTGGTAGCCAGCGGGACCAAGCAGTCGCTCGATCAGCTCTCTGCTCTTGCAGCCGTCGTCAGTGCTCATCGCGATCCACTCGCTGACAGGTCTAGCGCCCGGTCGCCGTGCAACTCCTGCGTGGACAAGGCCGGTGCCGAAGCTGCCTGCTCCAGCCCGGAGGCGGCATCTCCGATCTCCCCGGATTCCAGGCCGTCCAGGTAGGTCCGGCTTACCTCTAGCCCGCGTTGGACTAGCTCGTCGCTTCGGCTGAAGTCGATCGGCGAAACGCCAGGTCGAGAGGGCGGCGGCAAGACGATCAGCTCGGCACGGTCAGCGAGGAGCTCGACCTCAACCTGGAGCCGGCGCATCAGCAGCAAGCTCATCGAGTGAATGAGCATGCCCAGGGCACCGTGCGGCGGCTCGGTTAAGTCAGACGCGATTCCGGTCGACAGGAGGTAGATCCGCTCGGCGCCCAACTCGAGCGCGTCAGAGATCGGGGCGTGATTGGCGATGCCCCCGTCCATCAGCTGACGATCGTCCCAGGCCACCGGCGGAAAGACTCCGGGGATTGCAGCGCTGGCCATGACCGCATCGAGCGCGGGGCCCCGGGACAAGCGGACCTCGCTACCGGTCAGAACGTCGGTGGCGATGACGTGGAAGGGCACTGCTGTCTGCTCAAGGCGGGCAAACTCAATGTGCTCGACGAGCAGATCGCGCAGTCCACGCTCAGGGATGAGGTACCTGCGGGCGCCGAAGAACCCCAAGAAACCGGTCAGCGGATTCAGGGGAAAGACCTGGCCCCGGCCGATCCGGCGCCAGATTGCAGCGAGCTCGTCAGTGGTCGCCGACGTAAACGGACGCGAGGCGATGAAGGCGCCATTGACTGCACCGACTGACGTGCCGACGATCAAGTCCGGCTCGATACCGCGCTCGTATAGGGCACTGAGCATTCCGACCTGGATCGCGCCCAAGGCGCCGCCGCCGGACAGGACAAACGCTGTCTGAGGTCGATGTGCTCATGACCTGTTTGCGCCCGCTCCTTGAGCTGTCTTACGGGGTCAGAGCGGGGAGACCGGGACCACTGATCTCAAGTCCCCGCTGCGGCGCCGACGATTGCGCCGTAGATGACGTGCGTTACGAGCATGACGATCGGGGTGCTCGCCCCGTAGTTGAGGAGCATGAAACCGGGCGGCTCGAGAAGGGGTGCCGAATCGGCGGCACTGAAGGGCGTGCCCATTCTCGGGTGGACCAGCGGAAGGAGAACACTGACCAAGGCCGTGGCGGCGAAGAGGGCGTGGACCACCCCAAGTAGAGAGCCGAGCCACCAGCTGGCTTGGTCGAGCGCGACGAAGACCAGGTAGTAGGCGCCGGCGAAGAGCAGTCCAAAAAGGAAATGAAGGCCATAGCCGAGGGCGCGGGCGCGAGTGCGGTCAGCCGTGAACACGGTGCCCAAGAGAAAGGGCAGATCAATCCGCGTCAGTCGCAGCTCCGTGGCCGCCCGCAGCCCGGTTGTCAGGACCAGGGTTCCGATGAACCCACCCGCCAGCGCACCCGGTAGCGAGACCATCAGCGCGACCCAGGCTGCAGAGTGACAGCAGCGTTGATCAGGGCCAGGTGGACAAGGCCCTGCGGGAAGTTGCCAAGAAACTCCCCGCTCGCCGGATCGATTTCCTCGGCATACAGCCCGAGATCGTTGCCGTGGGCAAGCAGCTCCTCCATCAACTCGCTCGCTTCTTCGACCTCACCAAGTCGCCCCAGCGCATCGACGAGCCAGAAAGAGCAGGCCAGGAAGGTCCCCTCCTCTCCGGGAAGACCATCCTCGCCTCGGTAGCGACGGAGGTGGGACCCACTGCCGAGCTCGGCGCGAACGTTCCGGACTGTGGTCATCAGCCGCCCCCGCTCGTCGTCTGCCCCGTAGCCCATAACGGTCGGCAGGAGAATGCTGGCGTCGGTCTCCGAGGCGCCGGGGAACCGCATATAGCTCTGGCGCTCGGAAGACCAGCACCGATCGGAGACGAATCGGCGGATTGCAGTCGCCTCGGCCAGCCAGCGCGCGGCGTTCTTGGCGGGAATGTGGCCGTCTGCCGCCAGGCGACAGGCACGGTCGAGCGCCACCCAGCACATCATCTTTGACTGGGTGAAGTGTTTCGTCAGTCCCCGCACCTCCCAGATTCCAGAGTCCTCCTCGCTCCAAATCGAGCAGACGAGGTCGGCCGTCGAGGCGAGGCGCGAGGAGGTGTCGGCGCTCAGCAGACCGCCGGCTTCGACGAACAGCCACGCCGTCTGCAGTAGATGCCCGTAGACGTCGAGCTGGCGTTGCGGGGCGGCCGCGTTGCCAATCCGCACTGGGCGTGAGCCCTGGTATCCGGGCAGGTCGAGCTCGTACTCCGGCAGCCCGGCACGCCCATCGAGTCGATAGAGGACGTTTACTTGCGGATGGGTGAGCTGGGAGGCGTGGAGCAGCCACCAGAAGAATGCTTCGCTTTCGCTGGGGCATCCGAGGCTGAGCAGGGCGTCGAGGGTGGCAGAGCTGTCCCGAATCCAGGAGTAGCGATAGTCCCAGTTCCGGACGCCGCCGAGCTCCTCGGGCAGGGAGGTCGTCGCCGCGGCGGCGACCGCGCCGGATGGAGCATGAATCAGCAGCTTTAGGGCCAGGGAGCTGCGTACGACCGCGTCGCGCCAGGGACCGTCGTAGCTGCGCTCCCTCAGACCAGCTGCGCCAGTAGTCAAGAGTTCCAGCGGTCCGCCGCTCGATGGCGCTCCGCGGGGAGAAGACGAGCGGGTCGCCGTGAGCCATGCTCAACGCCAAGAGGGCCTGGGCGCCGCTCCGCGCGGTGAACCGACCCTCGATCGCGCCAGCGCTGACTTGCGTCTCGCCGGCCTCGAAGCTGAGAACGGCCAGAGCGTCTGCCCCGGCGTGGGCGACAGGAACTCCTAGACGGCGCCCGATATGGGTCCGACTCCGGCCATATCCAAAGCGTGGCTCGACGCTCCAGCGCATCGCGACCTCACCCGAGAGACCCTCAATCGAGCGAGCGAGCTCGCGGGTGGGCGCAAGGCCGCTCAGTGGCAGTGGCATGGCATCGGTGACGCGTACGACCCCGCGGGCGGTCCGAAACGTTGTCTCGAGCAGGTTGCTGTCTTCCAGGTACCGGCGCTCAACGGTGAAGGGCTCAGTTGGCGCAAGGCGGAAGGTTCCGCCACGCTCAGCATCGAGCAGGGCCCCGAAGACGCTGCCGGAGTCCAGGTTGGGCAGGCAAAGCCAGTCGATCGACCCGTCGCGAGCAACCAGAGCCGCGGTCCGCCCATCGCCGATCACCCCGTAATCGCGGATCGGGGCATAGCCGTTCTCTCGGTGCAGCGCGGAGGAGCGGGTTTGGACCGTCACCACCCGATCATCTACCCGTGACCGGTCAGTCCTGGTCGGGTCGAGCGTGGCCAGACGCCGCGAGTTCGGTCCGCAACTTGCGGCGGGCGTCGTGCAGGGTCTTGTAGAGGGCGCCGCGGTTGGTGTCCAGTCGCTCAGCGAGCACGTCTATCGGCACCTCGTTGAGCGCCAGCGCGACGAACACCTGGCGCTGGTGCGGAGTAAGCGAGCTCTTGATCGCGTCTCGCAGTGTGCTCAGTAGTTCAGTCTGCTCCAACTCCTCCTGTGCCGAGATGCTGGGGTCGGCGAAGTTGGTGAAGCTGTCGGGCTCGAGGACGACCTCGCGCCCCTGCCAGGCGCGCCGGCGCAGCTTCACGCCCGCCTCGAGCAGCGCAAACTTGTAGGCCCAGGTGGTGAATCGACTGGCGCCGCGAAAGTCGTCGAGCTTTGCGAGCACCGCCATCAGAGCGTCATCCGCAGCCTGCATCGCGATGTCGTCGAGCTCCTCTCCGCGCACGTGTGAGAGCGCCGCCTGGCGGCGCCCAAGCTCGAACCGCGACGCTCGCACAAGCAGCTCGTGGAGCTTCCCCACCGCCCGCTCGCGCTCGGCGCCCTGTCCGCGAAGTGCCGAAAGCCAGGCCTCGGACTCAGCGCTCGCTGACGCCCCGCCGCGCTCGAGCGCGACCCGGTTGCCCTTGATCGCTGCGCGAGGCTCGGCGACGAGCGTCCCTGCAACGGCCGAATCCTGGTCACTGACATTCATTGACACAGGTTCCCGCCCTGAAGCGGCACCGGCTATGGGTCTCTACACCCAAAGCGTCGGCTCAACCCGAACAGACGTAAGGGCACGGTCGCGATCGGTCGCTAACGAAGTAACCGTCACCTGCGACCAAAGCCACTGAGCCGAGCGTCCGGGATCCAAAGGCGGTCTCTGCCCCTATGAAAGGAGCAACCTATGAGCACTATCGCCGGCATTTTCCGGCCGATCCCGTTCCCGACGATGGATCGACTACGAAACGATCCGGTCAACCAGGTCTTCACGCTGCTACGGATCGGGTTCGTTGCCCTGCCGATCCTGATGGGGCTCGACAAGTTCGTCGAGGTGATGAACGACAACTGGCCGATGTATCTGGCCAGCGAGTTCAACGACATCATCCCCGGCAGCGCCCAGGACGCCATGTACATCGTCGGCGCCGTGGAGATCCTCGCCGGGCTCATCGTTCTGGTGACGCCCCGGTTTGGCGGTCTGCTGGTCGCCGGTTGGTTGGCAGGAATCATCGCCAGCCTGCTGCTGGTTGGCGGTTACGGCGACATCGCACTGCGCGATTTCGGCCTGCTGCTTGCTGCGCTGGCGCTGTTCCGTCTCGCCGGTGTCTATTCGGGTGACTCGTCCGACCACGGAACCACCGTTTCGCACGGTCTCCGAACGGTCGATTCGCCCGGCAATGGAACCGCTGGCGCGTCTGCCCGCGGAACCGACTCGCGGGGCCACGCCCGCGTCGGTTAGTCCGGCACTCGGGGAGGCGGTCGCTTTTCCGGCCGCCTCCCGGTGCGTGCATCCGAAAGGAGAAGCCCCGCCGCTCTGTCAGTCGGGCCCGCCTTCGTCGCTCAGAGCTGTGATCTCAAATCGCCGCTTCTCGTCCAAAGCGCCGGTCTGCCCGATTCCTAGTCGCCGTCAGGGGGACGGCAGATCATCACGGGGAGATTGGCATGGTGCGCAACGGAGGTCGCGACGCTCCCCAGGACTGCCGAGCCGACAGCTCCGCGCCCGTGCGACCCGAGAACGATGATCCCGGCACCGGCCTCTTCAGCTGCGGCAAGGATGGCTTTCCATGCGCGATCCTCTTCGCGGGCCGTAGGGCTGGCGTCGAAACCCGCCGAGTTCGCAAGTTCCGCACCCTCAGCCGCCGTCTTGGCCGCCTCCGCACCGGCTTCCTTGACCAGCTCGTCGGGCACGATCGCAGCGGGACGCCCCCAGAAGGGGAGTGCTTCGAGCGGTTGATACGCGGCCACTACGACTGCTTTCCTGGGCACGCGCAACTCGCTTCCGGCCTGTTCGATCGCCTGCTTTGCATGGTCTGAACCGTCGTAGGCGATCAAGACCGGCTTCTCATCGGCGGCCATACAGCCTCTCCTTTCGACGATGCCCTGCTCGCCCGCCGGAACCTATCGCCTCGGCGACTGTGCTGAACACAGGGGTCGGGCCTAGCCCTGAGCGTAGACCTCACCCACCTCGACGCTCTCCCATGTCTCGCCCGGGTCGGTCGCGGTGCCCAGCTCGATAAAGCTCGCCGCGGCACGTGCGTCGTCCTCCGACTCGAACGCCATCATGCTTCTGCCGGTCTTGTGGTCATCGAAAGCGACCCAATAGGCAGCAACGAAGCCCGGCAACTGCTTCAGCCGTGGCGACGCGCCGCTCCCGCAGATCTCGCCCGGCCGCCTCGAAGTCATCAAAGGACACGGAGAGCATGACTGCGTGCATGAGAACCTCCTCAGTTGGTCCTGAACCAGCCTACGCCAGGCTCGGCGGTCACTTCCAGGGAATGGATGTCTTCAGAGCTCAGATCTCTTCGCCGGCGGTGTCGGCCGGGGCGACGGCGAGGAATCCGAGGACTATGAACCCGAACAACGCTGTGACGCCGATGGCGTGGGCCCAGCCAGCCTCGGCGATGGTCAGAAATCCGGTCCCGGCGATGAAACAGGCGCCGGCCGAGCGAGCCAGAAGGCCTGGCTTTGAGGCGGAGAGGATGGCCTTGCTCGGACGCTTCGAGGACGTCGCGGTCTCCCCGTGGCCCAGCTGGCCGCCGAGCACGAGCCTGAAGAGCAGGGCCAGGGAGGGGAACAAGATCGCCGCGCCGACGATGACCGCGACGACGACGACGACCAGAGTGTCGTGAGGTGCGGCCGCCTGCTTGACCGTCAGGCCAGGGAGGAAGATCGGGTTCTGCGCAAGGGCCCATCCGGCGATGATCGCGGCGACCGCCAGGCTGGCGCTGTAGCGCGCCGGCTCGTAGCTCCGCCTCCAGACCAGGATCAGGGTGCCGAGCCCGGCGAGGATCGAGACGATCAGCGCAACCAGTCCATCGCCCGTGACCAGATCGCTGTAGAGGGCATGGGCGTCGGAATGCAGCACGACCAGGCCGCCGAGCGCGATTGCTCCCGCGACAATCGCCGGAGCCGAGGGCGCGGGTTCGGAAGTAACGCTCGAGATCGGGTTCGCGCAGCCTGACCGCATCGGCGGCCAGATAGACAGCAGCCAAGTAGGCGGCCGTAGCGACGGCGAGCACGCCGACCAGGATCGATGTCGGGTTGAGCCAGCTCGAGAACAGGTCCCCCGCGGCGTTCCCGACCGGCACTTGCCCGGAGGCGATTGCGCCGACCGCTGCGCCGAGGGCAAACGGCGTGATGATCGAGGCAAGCGCGGTGACGACGTCGATGGCGCGCAGCTCACCCGGGGTCGGACTCCCGGCCCGCAGCGCGTAAGCGCCACCGCGAAAGATGATTCCGACGGCGGCAATGAAGAGCGGGATGGACAAGGTCGAGGCGATCGAGCCAAACGCCGTCGGGTAAGCCGTCCAGACAACGGTGAGGACGAAGATCAGCCAGACATGGTTCGCCTCCCAGACCGGCGCCATCGAGTTGTGGGCGTGGTCGCGGACGCGTACTCCTGCAGAACCCCGGCCGGCAAACAGCTGCCAGAACCCGGCGCCGAAATCGGCCCCGGCGAGTACGGCATAAAGCGCTAGCCCGATCAGAGAGAAAACAAGTGGGAGCTCGTAGAGGTGCATGGTCAGCTGCCCTCGGGAACCGTCGGCGGTGAGGCGGGCGGATCCATCGGGGCCCGTGCCAGACGACGTAGGACCCAGGCCACACCGATTGCCACGCCCAGGTAGACCAGGGCGAGGGTCGCGTAGCCGACAGGTATGCCGTCGGCACCGGTGACAGCGTCAGAGGTGCGCATCACCCGATAGACGACCCATGGTTGGCGTCCCGACCTCGGTGGTGACCCAGCCGCTGATCAGGGCGACTACCGACAGCGGTCCAGCGACCACGAGGGCGCGGTAGAACCAGAGCGATTCGGGCAAGCGTTTTCGCCGAACCCGAATCACCAGGTAGGCGACACCGAGCAGGGCGAGCATGGTGCCGATGCCGACCATGGTCTGGAAGGCGACACGGACGACGTTGACCGGTGGACGTTCGTCGGCGGGAACGGCATCGAGCCCTTGCACGGTGGCATTGGGGTCGTGAAAGGCCAGGGTCGAGAGCAGCTTGGGGATGCCGATGCCGTACTTGACCTGGTTGTCCGTGTACCAGCCCAGGACGTGCAGGGAGGCACCGCGCTTGGTCTCGCCTAGCCCTTCGAGCGCGGCGAGCTTGGTCGGCTGAGTGTTCGCGACCTCACGGCCGTTCCAATCACCAACCAGCACCTGCGCGGGAGACGCCAGCGCCGCCACGGTCAGTGGGATCGCCAGGGCAGTGCGCTCGTAGCGTCCCCAGCGGCCGCGCAAGCGGCCAAAGGCATAGGCGCCGGCGACCACGAAGCCGGTGACGATGTAGGCGGCGATGTACATGTGAACCATCTCGTGCCAGAGGTAGCTGTTGCCGAACAAGGCGGCGAGCGGGTGCACGTCGACGACCTCGCCGCCACTGAGCCGAAAGCCGGTGGGATGGTTCATCCAGGCGTTGACCGAGATCACCATCAACGATCCCGTGAAGCCTGAGATGACAATCGGAATCCCGCTGGCGAAGTGAGCCCGTGGAGATAAGCGGTCCCAGCCGTAGACGTAGATGCCGATGAAGATGGCCTCCACGAAGAAGGAAAACCCCTCCACAGCGAAGCCGAGACCGAAGACCGAGCCGAAGGTGGCGGTGAAGTTGGGCCAGAGCAGGCCCATCTCGAAGCTAAGGATCGTCCCGGTGATGACCCCGACCGCGAACAGGGCGACCATGACCTTGGTCCAGCGTTTTGCCAGGGTCAGATAGAGCTGGTCGCCGCTGCGCATGTAGAGCCACTCGACGAACAGGACCATCGCCGGGAAGCCGACGCCGAAGCAGACCAGCGGGATATGGACGGCGAACGACAGCGCCTGCATCTGGCGGGCTTCGAGCAGGTAGTCCTGCTGCACCGGCGCTAGCGCCAGCATGGTCAAGGAGCTGACCACAGTTGACCGAACCGTATCTCAGGTTGGTCAGAGACAGCTCGAGCTCGTGGCGAGCCCGACGCAGCCAATTTCAGGCCAGATTTGTTGCTAGCGCTGTGCCGGCAGGTCCGGAGTGCTTGCCCGGGTCTTGACTTCCCAGGTCCAGGCGGATGGCGGGTCGCTCGCCGGGAAAGAGGACGTCGCTCATCTCGTCAATCCTTGAATCGTCGGCTGGGGCGACGGTTGGCTCTGGCACCGGTGGTTTGACGATTCGTCGCGCCGGGCGGTCGAGTCTCTGGAGGGTGGTCTTTCACTTCAACGATCATGGCAGGGGTTTCCCGGCCATGTGTGGATGGACGACCACAGGGCAGGCTGCATGGCGGACTACGTGATGCGCGACACTGCCCAATAGCGCCGCTGGCAGTGGGCCATGGCCACGCGAGCCCATGACCAAGAGATCCGCTTCCCGCGAAGCCTCCACAAGCACGCCCGCCGGGCTGCCATCACGCACTACGCCTTCGGCTGGTCCGCCAAGGGCCGCGATAGCGGCAGCCTGTTCGCGCTTGAGGTCTTGGCGCAGGACCGGGTTGACTGATTGAGCGGCAAAACCAAGGCCCGCGACCGGCATCGACGCGTGGACACTGATCACTCGCAGTCGCCCGGCGTTGCTCGTGGTCAGGTGCGCGGCCCACTCGAGCGCGCGGCGCGACTCGGACGAACCATCGAAGGCGCTGGCGATGTGGTTCAGCGAATGCTCTGCCTCGGCATATCCTCGCGGCGCAATCGCCATTGGCAGGCGTCCCTCAGAGAGCAGCTTTTCGCCTACGCTGCGGGGACGTAGACGGCCAAGTCCGGACGGATGTGAGTGTCCGATGACGATCAGCTGGGCGTTCTCTTGCTCGGCGATTTGCCGCAATCCGTTGGCCGGCGAGTCGGCTTGAGCTAGACGGACCGCGGGTTCGCTGTGGGTGTCAACGAGCGGTCCTTTGCGGGGCTGGCTGTGGACGAGCACCAGCGGTCCTCCGAGCGGTCCGGCGAGCAGCTGAGCAAGGACAAGTGCCTCTGCCGAGTGCTCGGAGTCCCCGATACCGACGACGATCGCTCCTGGCGAGTCAGATTTGAGGGCTGGCCCGGCAGGCGAGGACTCGGTCACCCGTTCCTGTGGCAGATGGGTCCGAGAACGTCTTTCGGCGATCGGCGGGCCCGGCGCCCCGGCTCGAATGATGCGCTCTTCCCAGTTCATGCGCTCGTCCCAACCGGCAATTGCGCCTTCTGACGCGGATGAGGATCCTCATTCAGCGCCGCCAACGTGGCCCGAACGGCGCGCTCCAGGGTGGCCGGATCACTCGCAGTGGTCAGCGGCCCGCGCCCGTCATTGAGCAGCAGCGAGGTCAGGGCCATGCCTTGGAGGGCAACTGATCTGAGGACCTCGTAGTCGTTCTGCGAGTTCAACCAGCAGCGAGCGGTTGGCCTGGACCTGCTTAGGCCGAAACGGCGGATTCGGCACCATTATCGGCGCGCGGTGGCCGTCGGCGATCCGGATCAAGCGGGTGATCGCCGTAGCCAGCTTGTTGCGTGTCTTGCGATCAGCAATCTGCTTGGCTCGTAGCTCCAGTTCCTCGCTCTGAGCAGGATTAGCACCGCCTGCCAGAGCGGCGTCCAGCTCGAGCTGCCTTAACCAGACCCGCGCTCTCAGCATCAGGCCGGGGCCGTCCGGTGGCCGAGTCGGCGGCATGTAGTAAGGGGAGTAGAACGGGGCGAAGATGTAGCCAGGCACGATCGGCTCCTTTTCGTTTGAACTGGTCATGCCTCGACATTGCTCTCTTGCGAGGGCAAGAGCCATGGGCCTAAACGCCCAACTTCAGACGCTCGGCGACTCGCTAGTAGCTGCGGCGGGAGTTAGCGCTCGGCTTAGCGGATGCATAGATCAACCCATTGCCGGTGAGGCCCATACCGGCCAAAGTCGACCTATGAGCCTGAACCTCCAAAACGAAGCTGCTTTGCGCCTACAGCGCGGCGGTAGTCGACGGGGAATGCTTGCGAGCGCGCTTTTCGGCCGTTCGTGTCGCCGCCTCGACTCCCCGGTCACCCGGGAGCATGCCGCCAGCGTTGCTCGGCGTCGAGTGCAAAATCCGCGCTAGTCGCTGAGCGTTCCCAACATTCTGGACCTCTCAGCGACCCAAGCACCTGCCGCTAGGCAGGTGCTTGGGCTTGGCGCGCTGCGCCGGGTCGGGCGGCGTGCTTTCTTGTCTCCGGACCTGTCGGATCGAGGACCAACCGAATGCCTGTGCCGCTGACCACACGGATCCTGCTCGCCGATGACCATGCCCTGGTTCGCGATGGGTTGAAGATGGTCCTGGAGTCCGTATCCGATCTCGAGGTCGTGGCCGAGGCTGGTGACGGCGTTGAGGCGCTGCATCTGGGGGTCAATGAGGAATTCGACCTTGCCGTGCTCGATGTCTCGATGCCGCGTATGACCGGGTTGCAGGTGGCGCGCGAACTGGCCAAACAACGCCCCGAGCTCCGCGTGCTGATGCTCTCTGTCCATGACAACGAGCAGTACTTCTTCGAGGCGCTCAAAGCCGGCGCTTCGGGTTACGTCTTGAAGTCGGAGGCCAACCGCGACCTGATCGAGGCCTGCCGTGCAGCGATGCGAGGCGAGTCCTTTATCTACCCGGCCGCAGCCTCGGCGCTGATTCGCGACTACCTCGAGCGAGCGGCCGCCGGCGAGGAGGACGTCCCCGAGGATCCGCTGACCCCGCGTGAGCTCGAGGTCGTGAAGCTGATCGCTGAGGGACAGACCAGCGAGGAGATCGCAGACGCCCTGATCATCAGTCCCAAGACCGTCGACCGCCATCGAGCCAATGTCCTTGAGAAGCTTGGGATGCGCAACCGCGTCGAGCTGACCCGTTACGCGATCAAGCGCGGCCTCGTAGAACCCTGAGGCGCCAGTCGATGCCTTTGAGCTGAGCCGGCCAGGCGAGGCCCGACTCGGCCTTATGGACCGCGCCATCTACCCAGATGGCTATCTAGACCCATGTACTGCCGGAGCATCTGCTGCGACGGTGAGTGGCAGCAATGCAAATCAGCCGCCCATCGGGCTGGTCCCTACTACGGCCAGCTCTGGGGCGCCGACGTCAAGGAAAGGAGCTTCCAAATGTCCCCCAGCAATGTCGCGGGTGAGGCCATCGGTACCGCCCTTAGGCACATGGCGATGTTCGCCATCTGGATGATTCTGGTTGCCGCCGTTGTGGCGGCAATCGCCAGCGGGCTCCTTGCACTGCGGCGCCGGCAGGCAGGCAGGTTTGCGCGATCAAGCCGCAGACCACCAGGCCATTGCGCCGCACCGCGATTACCAGACGCAGCGGAGAGACCAGGCTCTCGGGCGCAGCCGAACGCCGTCTACCCCAGCGTGGGTTCGGGTCGCAGTGAGAGTGCACCGGACGAATCTCGAGTCCCGGTGCAGACCCCCTAGGGACCGGATGCGGCGCCGATGAAATCACCGCGGCGCTAGGCACCGACCTGCCTCAGATGGATAGAAGCACCCATCGACCTCGCGACCCATTGCAGCGATCCTTGAGGCATGGAGCAGATCGTCGAACATCAACCAGGGAATGGCGCCTGGCCAGCAACTCAGAGGTCCAGCCTCAAACCCCGCCGCTGCCGGTCATCACCCGCGAAGGTGTGCGGGCGCTGCAGGCGCGCGTTCAGCGCCTGCGGCATCAGCTTGACGTCGAATTCGCGGACCGCCTCAATGAGGCCCGCGCGTTCGGCGAGACCGGAGGCAACGATGACTACCTGCAGGCTCTCGAGGAGCAGGCCGTCCTGGCGTCGAGGCTCTCGCGCCTTCAGGGATTGCTGGAGTCGGCGACAGTCGTTGAGCAGCAGCCTGCCGGGAAGGAGACCGCTGCCGTAGGCACTGTTGTCGAGGTCCAGGATCTTTCTTCGGGGGCCGTTCGCGAGCATCGCCTGGTCGGCGACTACGAGTCGCGAGACGGCGACGCAGTCTCGGCTAGCTCTCCGATCGGCCGAGCGCTGATCGGGCACGTGCCGGGCGACGAGGTCGAAGTCGAGCTGCCTCGCGGCAGGACCCAGCGACTCCGGGTGCTCACTGTTCGCGCTGCGGCATGAACCTGTGAGACCAGGTTGGGAAGAGCGGGAACTGATGCCGACCGTGCCCAGATCTGTGCCGGGCCTACCCGATGAGGGTGAGTATTAGTTTCGGACGACATCATCCTGCTCTGGACAGAAGTAGAACCGTGGGGGCCTGCGTGATTGACTTCTGGTCGTGGCGCAGCGGCTTCTGATCGCTGTCGGGCAGGCGGCTAAGAGCGCCGAGGATCTCCCCTTCGGGGTCCGCGAGCTGATCGACGCCGCTGATGAGATCCTCGTTATCTCACCTGCTCTGGCAACACGCTTCGAGTGGCTGGCGTCGGCCACGGACAAGGCGCGCGAGCAGGCCGACGAGCGACTGGGAACTGTTCTCGGCCAGCTTGAGGAGCTCGGAAATCCAGCAAGTGGCTCGGTCGGTGCGGACGATCCGTTGCTTGCGTTCGAGGATGCGCTGGCGAGCTTTCCCGCGGGCCACATCCTCGTCGGGCTGCGTGGTGTCGATCGCTCTGGCTGGCAGGAGCGAGGACTGCTGGATGAGCTGCAGGAGCGCTTCGGGCTCCCGATCACGGTCTTCACGCTGCCGGCCGGTTAGTGCCTGGGACGAGATGCCGCAAGATCCGGAATCACACCTCTAAGCGTCGAAGGGTGTTGCTCTCAGGCCTCCTCGCGTCCTACGACGTGGCCTTCGTTGTCGAAATAGAAGGCGATCGTCGGAATGTCGAAGTGGGAACGGACCCGCTCAGCAACCCGGTGCTCGTGCCAGTTCTTGTGCTCGCTACCTAGGGCGTGGAGCCTGAGGACGATCAGATCGGCATCAAAGTCAAGTAGAGCGTCGGCGATGGCGACGACCTGGTTCTCGTCCGCGACCGTCCCCCAGGGAGCGAGGCCGTCCGCGTGCATGTGGTCAAAGACTCTGTGCAGACGCTCGTCAGCCGACACTCGCGCACGGTCGACGTCTGTTGCGACCCATTGCAGCCAGGTGGTCAGTGTGGGGGCAAGGACGTAGATGTCCTCTGCCTCCTCGATCAGCGGACGAATTGGCTCCGGGACCTTGTTCTCGTCGGCCAAGTCCTCGCTGGTGAGCAGTAGCACGCGCTTTGCGGGCGGCGCCGCTTGTGCTCGCTGCGTGGCATCTCGCGGAGGCATGACGGGGGGGTCCTTTCGAGATCGAATGAGGGCATACCGATATTGCGCGATGGGGGCGAGCTGGGCTATGGGGCGGAACCCCCATCGATGCTTAGATGCTGAATAGGCGCACCGCGGGCACAGGAGGTGTGGCTCGACGCTCCCGAGGCTCGGTTGCGCTTCGCGCTCTCAATGACGGATCTTTTCCGTCGGCGGCGAGTAGCGCGTCGATCTCCGCGACCCGGCTACTCCTGCCTGACCGCGGAGATGTCGAGCGATATGTTCACCTTGTCGCCGACGAGCACGTTGCCGCTGCCGAGCGCTTGATTGAACTTCATGTCGAAATCGCTGCGCTTAAGGACCCCGATGACCTCGACGCCGGCGCGCTCCTTGCCCCAGGGGTCGACGTCGGTGCCCTGCACCACGGCCTTGAGTTTCACCTCTCGGGTGACACCGTGCATGGTCAGGTTGCCGACGACACTCGTGGACTCGTCGTCGATCGCCTCGACCAGGGTGGACTCAAACCTGATCTCCGGAAACTCCTCCACGTTGAAGAAGTCCGCTGAGCGCAGGTGCTCGTCGCGCTGCGCCTCCTCGGTCGTGATTGACGCGACCTTCACAATGCCCCTTGCCGAGGAGCTCGCGAGATCCTCGCCGACCTCCAAGGTGCCCTCGAATTCGGTGAACCTGCCGCGCACGTTGGCGATGCCCATGTGCTTAACGGCGAATCCAACGGTGGAGTGGGTGGCATCGACTGCCCACGTACCTGTCGGGATGAGGCTTGTCGTGCGCTCGGCCATGGCGGACCTCCAGGCATGTTTTGCGTTGGCGCGGACCGATCGTATTAGGGCAGGTTGGTTGTGGTGGGCCGCAGCGACTGGAGCTCAGGATCCATCCCGATCTCCCTCGCTCAAGAGACAGATCCGGAAGTCGGCCTCGTAGCCGCGCTGCTCGTCACCGTGCAAATCGGCGATTAGCTCGGGCAAGAAGATGCCGTCCTCGAGGTTGGTCGTGTCGCGGCCTGGACGCTCGTCATAGGGGCTTGTCGCCATCACCGCGTCATTGAGCTTCTCGTCGAAGAAGATCTGGGTTGTGAAGACGAAGGTCGTCTCATCATCGGAAAAGGTCCGGAGCCTTAGGTGGATGTGGATAGCCCGACCCTCATACCAGCCCGGATAGATCGTCTTGAACTGGGCCACGCCATCAGCGTTGGTGACCTGGCAGCCGCGCAGAAACGTCTGCCCGCCGGTATCGGCGCGTGGCTGGGCGGGCTCATCGGAGTAGAGGCCGAGCGCATTGGCCTGCCAGATGTCGACGACCACCCCTTTGCGAGGGTCTGAGTCGATTTCGTAGACAGCGACCCTCAGCGTGAGGGGGAGGCCGGGTTGCTCCTCTGTGATGTCGGAGCGCTTTAGTCGCGCGTCGATCCAGTAGGGCCCCACTTCCGCCTCAGGAGTGAGAGTGCAGTTGATCGCTGGCAGCGCCACTGACCCTCCTACTTGATCACAAAGAGGAGGGGTGTTGTGATGTGTTCGGTCGACCGATAAGGCGCGATCCAGCCGGGAGGGCACGTGGTACCAGCCGTGGTACCGAACTGAGAGAAACTCAGCTGATCTCAGCTCACCTCAGCGCGCCTGACGTCGCCCAGCATGAGCCCACGGCCGACCACTATCCGAGACTCAAGATGCACGGAGGTCGCCTTACCCCCGACAACGTCCGGCTCGGGCATCGGCTCTGCAACCAACGTGACTACATATGGCGGATGAAGATCAACGCGATGCTCGGGAAGCGGATGTCGCTGGAGGAGATCGCCGAGGAGCTGAACGTGGAGAAAATTCCAACGATCCACGGCACGAACAGATGGACAGCTACATCTGTTCGGAAGGCATTCGTTTCCTAGTCCGGGTTCGGCGCTGGGTGCCGCTTCGCGCGAGGAGCAGGAGTGCGAGATCAGACCGCTGCTTTCCATGCAAAGCAGCTACCCGTGACAGACGCGGGGCGCCCCCGTCTGTCGGCAACGGCTCCCTGCCGTTTCCCTACGAGTCTTTTACCCGCCTGGCAGGGGCTGAATCACGATGACTGACCGCCACACCGTAAGCGTCCACCTGATCCCCGAAGAGGTCGTCGAGAGTGGACGAGCTTCGCGGCGCATGAGTCCGGGCCTACTCCGACAGCCCGGCGGCTTCGAGGGCGTCGTCAGCATCTTGGAAGAACTGATCCGCTCGATCTGTCCAGCCTGGAACGACCAGAGCCAAGCGAATCGAGTCTGCAGTTCGATTCCGTCGCGACCCCGGAGATGCCACGTCATCGGCGTGATGAGCCGGTCACCTGCCTGGATGAACTCGCCTGGCTCATAGCGCTGGGATTCCCAATCCCCCAAGAAGGTCTCGACCATCCGGGGAACGTCATCGCGCCCATACACGCCCTGGTCCGGGCTGATCGAGCGCGAGAAGTCAAAGACGAAATCAGCCGTTGCGTCCTTCATGGCCCCAACAAGGTCCCCGCTATCAAGCGCCTGGATGACCCGACGAGCGACTGCAGCGCTCTCCTCCGACATCGCCTACTCCGACACCTCATCGGTTTTTGGCGGTCGCTCTACGGGCACCGGGGCGGATACGGTCATCGAGCGCCTTCCGTAGAGCCTGTCGTAGACCTCCCTTTCCGAATCGAGGCCGTCCACCCCCCGCGCTTCGGTTGCCCGCGACCGGCGCATCAGCGCCACGGCCGCCGCGGCAATAACGGCAACTCCGAACACGATGAGCACAATCAGCAACAGCACGACGCGCCGATCTTAGGAGGGTCGACCTTCGAGGTAAGAGGGATGAGGGCGGACCTACTCCGACAGGCCGGCGGCTTCGAGGGCTGTGTCGAACGTGAAGTAGGCGTCCCAACCAATGATCTTGCTGTCCTTTGAACGCGTAGACGAAGGCGACGTCCTGCTCAGTCTCCATGTCCCGAGCCCGCATGTATTGACGGGTCAGTTGAACGACAGTCTCGTCGCCGTCGATGACCTTCAGGACCTCGACAGGCAGACGAGGCAACGAGGGACAAGTAGCCCAAAAGTCTGCTCGACCGACCCGAACTGGAAGTCAGCCGAACGAAGGTTTTACGTACCTGGACGGTGCTTGTAGAAGATCAGCAGGACGGTCTTCTCTTCGGGCATCACCAACGCCACCCGACATACTGCGTCCGACACATAGGGAACATGGTGGTTGACCATTTGGGTGATGACACGCCAATCGGGGCCGACCCCGTCGATTTCCTCCTGAAGGACCGCCAGAGGTTCACGCAACAGCCGAGCGAAGTAGTCGGAATCACTCTTGGCTTCGCCCCAGTAAAGGCTCCAGTTCTCGCCTCGTACCTGATCAGATACATCATCGAGCTTGACCCATTCGCTGCCTTCATCGGCCATACCGGGCTCCGTTCGGGTCGCTGGGAGGGAGCATATGGGCAGTACGACCCGGTGGCACAGCCGGAGGAAGCTCGAAGCACCTAAGCGCTCCACCCGTCTTTCGGATCGCGGCCAGAGCTCGGAACGCCGTAATGAGGTTCAACCCTTCGTCCGTTTCTGGCGCGTCTCGCACAAACGCCGCTTCCGCGACCTACTTGACGCGGATTAGCATCCGGCAGTGCTCCTGATCGGTGCGATCGCCCTTGCCTACTTCGTGCTGCCGCCCGGCTGGGGGCTCGCGCTGGTGGTCGCGGCGATGGTGATCGAAGTCGCCGAGGTCGGCTTCTGGATCCGCTTCTTGCGCCGCTACCGCGTGACGACCGGGGCGGAGGGCCTGATGGGAGCGAAGGCGGAGGTGATCGAGGCATGCGAGCCGACCGGCCGGGTGCGCCTGCGCGGCGAGATCTGGCATGCGCGCTGTCCGGGTGCGGCTCAGGTCGGAGAGCTTGTGCGCGTCACGGGCGTTGACGGCCTCACGCTCGAGGTGGAGGGGAACGGAAAAGGGCCCCGATAAAGGGGCCCTTTGTATCCGAAAGGACGTGCCACCGGCGAAATCCACTTCAACCGGCCCGTCAGTCCTTCAAGTCTCTTGGCTCAGAGTCGGCCGGTCGAGGTGCCGACTTGAGCCTGTGTGAAGAAGCTAACACGACTCTTCGCGATTCGTTGCAGTTCTCCGCGTGGTTGCGGGGGATTTTGCGAAAGTCTGCGGATTTCCCGCAACCTGGCGAACTCGAGCCGTCGCTCGCAGACCCTGGCCACCCAGCCACGTATAGGATCAGCGCTGTGAGGTACCTGATCACAGGCGGCTCGGGCTACATCGGGGGCCGGCTCACCGACGAGCTCTCGGCGCGCGAGGAGACCGAGAAGATCGTCGACGTCGATCTGCGCCCGCCGCCCAGGACCTGGCCGAAGCACGAGTTCTTCAAGGCCGACATCCGTGATCGCCGCCAGATGCAGGAGCTGCTCGAGCGGCACGAGATCGACGCGGTGCTGCATTTCGCCTTCGTCCTCAATCCGATTCGGGACGAGTCGAGGATGTACGACATCGATGTCAACGGGACGCAGGCTGTTCTCCAGGCCGCGGCGGATGCCGGCGTCAAGCAGGTCATCCAGACCTCCTCGGCCACGGCTTATGGCGCGTTCCCCGACAACCCCAAGCCGATCGCCGAGGACTGGCCGGTGCGCGGCGCCCCCGACTTCTCCTACGCCAAGCACAAGGCCGACTCCGACCGGATCGCCCAGCTCTGGGCGCTGGAGAACCCGGACGCCGTGATGACCATCGTCCGCCCCTCCATCGTCTTCGGGCCGAGCGTCGACAACTACATCGTCCGCGCCTTCGGCAACAACCCCTTCATCCCGATCCTCGATGGCGTCGACGAGGAGTTCCAGCTCGTTCACGAGGACGACGTCGTCTCGGCCCTGATCGCCCTTCTCGACGGCAAGCACGCCGGCGCCTTCAACCTCGCCGGCGACGGCCTCCTGACCTGGAGCCGCGCCGCGGAGATCGTCGGCAAGAAGACGCGCAACGTCTCGCTGAAGACCATGAAGCGGTTGAACAACGCGATGTGGAAGCTCCGTGTCCCGCGCACCGAGGCGCCGGCCGGCAACCTGGATTTCATCCGCTACCCGTGGGTGGTCTCCACCGAGAAGCTGAAGTCGACCACCGACTGGCAGCCCCAGTACGACACGCTCGAGACCTTCAAGGTGACGATGCGCGCCAAGGGCCTCCTGCCGGACTCGCCGACCGCGGTTCAGACGCCCACCGCGCCCGTCGCCTAGGGGCACGCGGCGCTACATTCTCAGCCCCGGGCGTATAGCTCAGTTGGGAGAGCGCCGCCTCGACAAGGCGGAGGTCACTGGTTCGAGCCCAGTTACGCCCATCGGGAGCGCCGATCCGTCAGGTCTCGTTATTCCGCGATAGATCGCCATTCCAGGGCCGTTCCCGGGTTCTCCCTGGACTCGGTGAACCCCTCAAGGAAGTCGCGGACCTCCTGACGGCTGTCGTATGCGCCGATCTCGTCCTAGAAATCGACGCCGGGGTCGATGAGCCGATCGAATGCGGGCCCAAGGCGACGGGTGTTGTTGAACTCTTCTATGGCTCGAAGCGCGAGCTCGATGTTCTCCTCCGACATCGCCCACGCAGTATCCCCCGCCGTATGGGTGGGACCTACCCCCCTTCAGTCCAAATGCTCGGCCACCTCTCCCGCCTCGCCACGCTTTTCGACAATCCAGAAGTGCGGGTGCTCCTGGATTACGTCTTCGTGGTCGTCAGCGACGTGTTCGGGTGCCACAGCGAAGCGGTTCGACTGTGAGCGGACCGCTTGCCATTCACGTCCGGACAGTGGAATCCGAGCGCCGCAATCCAGCCGCCAGCACTCGCATCGAAAGCCGGCAGCTGTCTGCCCACTTCTCATCCACTCGGCCTTGCGCTTGTTGAGGTCCCGGCACCAGTCCTCGTTTTGGGCGATCCGTTCCTCCTGCGTCACCGCGTCCAGTATCTCACCGGGTGAAGGTTCAAGCAGTCGGAGGTCGGAGCAGACAGCAAGTCCGCCGCACAGACCGTCGATCGACTGAGGCGTGTGATCGCGGATCGAGGCTTCACCCTGCTCAGGGTCATTGCTCACAGCGGCCAAGCCGAACGAGTTGGTGTGCAGGCGCCCGATTCGAAACTCGTCATGTTTGGGAAGCCGACTGTGGGCGCGGCGGTAATGCTCGCGGCGCCGCTCGCGGGCTTGGATCTCCCGCTCAAGGTGCTGGTTTGGGAGGATGGGAAGGGAGCGGCCGCCGGAGCTACAACGCACCGGAATTCCTGGCCGAGCGGCACCACATCGAGGGTGCGCTGCGTGCGCGCTTCGACGCAGTTGCGTCGATCGTTGAAGAGGTTGTCGGTCCATAACCCTACGTGGACGACGACATAGCCTCTGCGTTCTCGCAGCGTTTCGAGAGTTCCGGCGATAGCTCGGCCAGCCGCGTTGAAACCGGCGCGCCGGGGAGGACGTAGGGGGATGCAACCCGCCCGCGGCGCGCCGACGGTAAATAAACGCCTCTCGTCCGTCATCTCCTGCGAGTGGAGCACCCAGGCTCCCGAGAGAGCGAGGGACGCCCAAGGCGACAGGCAGCAGCTGAATAGGCTTGGTCCCGGTAACCCTGCGCACGGGTGTGGCGCTTACCCATTTAGGCAGAACAAAGCTGGGAGCGGCCTGGCGGGGAACTCACAGTGCCGCCCGCGCCGCCCCCGATGTATCCGGGGGGGCGGGGAGCAACCGCCCCTCTGGATACCAACGAACGCGACGGGTTTTTGAGTCAACGGAGCGAAACAGTCGCCGTGTGAACCGGATGCAGCTCGATCGGGGTTTCGGCGGCTCCCCTCGGCGGGAGGCCATCCTTGCGCGTCACGATCCTCGATTCGAGTCTGACCTGTGTCACCTCGGCTGCTTGACATCCCACGGAAGCCAGCGGATAGGGTCGGACAGGTAGGCAGGCTCTAGGGATCGGAGGAGATCATGCGAAAGGTAGTTCTGCTCACGGCGCTGGCCATCGTCGGACTCATTGCGATGGCCCCCGCAGCTCAGGCCCAGACCCAGCCCTTCTCGGCCAGTTTCAAGGGCAACCAGCGCCTCAAAGAGCCGCCCTGCGCCACTGGTGTCCTCTGCGGGAGTGGCTCGATCAGCGGCTTCGGCGACGCGACCTACAGCGCCCTGCCGGTGAGTCTTGGGCCCGTCGCTGGCTCCTGCCAGCCATTGACCGCGCTGGTGTTCATAGACCTCAGCAACGGTCAGGGTTCGCTCACACTGTTGGCGCAGGGAGAGCTGTGCTCGCCCGGCAACTCGCAGAACGCCCCTGGTGCGCTGCACTCGTTCGGCAACCCGCTCCGCATCGACGCCACCTACGAGGTCACAGATGGAACCGGGGTCTTCGACGGGGCCGGGGGCAATGGCGTAGCCGCCCTGCGAACCGCCGGCGCGCAGAACCAGCTCACGCTCTCGGGAGTGCTCGACCTCTAGGCAGACGTTTAAGCGGTCTTACATTGATCCCAAGCGCAACGAAGCCCGGCGACGAACGGACAGTGAGCTGACTCGGCCAGCTGCGTTGAAACCGGCGGCCCGGGCGGACGTCGATGGGAGGCAACAACGGCTGCCCGCGGCACGCCGACGGTAAATGAGCGCCTCTCGCCCGTCATCTCTTGCGAGTGGGGCGGCGCGGCAACACAAGTTCGTCCAGGGGGTGAGCGTTTATGAGGCATAGACGGGTTACCCCGCGCCGAGCCGACGGTAAGAGGCGTCTCGCATGGCGTATTTAGGTTGGCTGCCCAGCGCCCGCGTGGGGATTTACACCTAGGAGAGGAGCGTCCGCATGAGGATCAGATCATGTGCTTGATCCGAACACCCCCGATTCCCGAGAACCCCTCCGGCACACTTGTTCTCGGCGCGATCTGGAGCTGGATCAGGAATCGCCTCGACGCGATCTACAACGGGCGCTGGTAAGGCGCTTCCACCTAATTTCCGTGCTTCCTACGGATGACCCAACGTTCGGACTTCTCATAGGGTCGGAGTTCGGCGGTCGAATTCGACCGCCAACCCAAGGTGAAAGGAGTCCCTTATGCGACGTCTGCTGGCGATCCTAGTCACCACAGCATGGGGACTGTGCCTGATTGCCCCAGCACCCTCGCTCGCCGCTAACGCGACCATTGAACGCCATGCGCTCTGCATGCCCGACGGTCAAGGAAAACACTGGGCGTGGTGGAGAATTAAACGGGAGGACTGGAAGCACACGCAGCTTCCCTGCAAGAACGATTGGGCAAAGGGCTTCATGGTGATCGGCCCCGATGGACCGATGGCTGTCCACAAACACAGGACATTCGGCAACCTCCCCGACCCGAGCGCGGGTGCGTTGTGAGTTTTGAGTCAGCCGGGGCCGAAAAGACCGCCGATTAGCGCGCTGCTCCTGGCACGATCTCGTCTCCATCCAGTTGGGGCACACGGATGGTGCGCCCTGGTGATGGAGCGTTATGGGCATCCCTCCGTCTATGCGGCGAAGCAGCGGCTACTAAGGGCCTTCGAGTTCAGCGGGGACGAAACCGGTAGCAGGGCTGGTAGCAGGGAGGCCGCAAAGTGACTGCTGCGGCAAAATTGCACCATGTACGCCCACCGGGTCATGGGGATGGAGAGATGAGCTGGCGGATAAGC
>CAVZRH010000002.1:0-106374 GCA_963777575.1 uncultured Solirubrobacterales bacterium
CGGTGCGAGACCACGTTGACCATGGTTCCCCCGGGCTCTCGGAGCATGAAGCGGCGGACGCCCCACTCCTCGTCGCGCAGCGAATAGGCGATCTCGTAGCCCTGCTCCACCGCCCGGGCGTGGACGGCGTCGACGTCGTCCACCCCGACGGAGATCCCAGGTGCCGACGGGTCTTCGTTGGTAATGATCGTCACCTGTGCCGAGGGATTGTCCGGTGAGGCGACGGTCACCACCCAGCCGAGATCCATGGCCGGCTCGAAGCCGAGCAGCCCCACGAAGAAATCCCGTGTCTCAACCGGCCGCTCCGAGGGCAGGTTGGGCACTGCCCTCGAGATCAACGGTCCTCCACTGAGTCGAACCTTAGTGCCCAGATTCCGTCAGCCCCGTCGCGAGATCGCCGGCGAGGCGCTCGATCGAACCCGCGCTCTCCTCGACGTGGTCCGGGTTGAGCTCGGTGACCGTGACGCCGGCAAGGGCGGGCGAGGCGAGCAGCACCGCCAGCGCGGACGCCGCCTGCTCATAGGTGATTCCCTCGTTGCGGCCGGTGTTCTCGGAGAGGGGCGTGTCGGTGAAGTCGACCACGTCGACGTCGAAGTGGACGAGCAACCGATCCCGACCGGCGAGGATGTCGACCGCCCTCTTCGCCGCTCCGGGCGGGTCGTCGCGCACCTCGTCCACCGGGATCGCCTCGAGCTCGAGCCGGTCGATCGTCTCGCGCTCGTGCGGTCGCGCCTGCTCGGGTCCCCAGGACAGCAGGACGACCTGGTCGGGCGAGAGCAGCGGCACGCGCGAGCCGACCTCGACCAGCTCACGCTCGGCGCCTTCGTCGCCCAGCATGTGGGCCATCCCCATCCAGTCGAGGGCGCCCGGCGGAGCGCTCGTCGGGATGTTGAGGTCGGCGTGGAGATCGAAGTAGATGAGGCCGAGGCTGTCGGAGCGCTCGACGTGCCCGGCGACCGTGCCAACTCCGACTGTGCAATCGCCACCCAGGACGAGGGTGATCTCCTCGGCGAGGATGGACTCGACGACGCGCGCCGCGGTGTCGTCGACGATCTCGACGACCTTCTCGAGGTTTTGGGCGAGCGGGCGCTCGCGGTCAGGCCGCCAGCGCCAGATCTCGCGATCGCCGTAGTCCGAGACCGCGACGGCGGAGTCCCGGAGAAGCTCGACGAGGCCTGCCTGTCGCAGCGCCACCGGCGCCTGCTCCTGACCCGGTGCGAACGCTCCGGCGCTGGTCGGGACGCCGATCACTCCCACCTGCCGCCCGTCGTCTCGCGTCGGCGAGGGACCCATAGCTAGGCGCCGGAGGCGATGGCCCGTTCCGCGTCGCCAAGCGTGTCGTATTGCAGGAGCCGGGTGATCAGCCCGTCCTTGACCTCGCAGGCGTAGACCATCTCGAGCTCGGTCCTGGCGCCGCTGCCTTTGCCGAGCCCCCAGTGGCTGTTGGGCACCAGCACGAAATCACCCGCGTCGATGAACTCGGTCCAGGTCGAGTGGAACTCGCTGAAGGGGTCCATCCAGGCCCCGAGATAGCGGGCCACGCCGTCCAGGCCTCGGTAGACGGGGTCGATGCCGGTTCCGACTCCTGAGTCGAGGGTCCTGATCTCGATATCGGGCGAGCACTTGGCCGCGAGAGCCGCGCGGACCGCATCCGCGCCCCAGTCGACCTCGGCGGTGTTGATCGCCTGGAACGGCTCCAGCAGCGACTTGACAACCTCCACGTTGCGCTCGGACATAGGATCGGATTGTGACCCGCGAGGACATCGACCGCTGGCTCGCCGATTACGTCGAGGCCTGGAACACCTACGACCCGGAGCAGATCGCGGCCCTGTTCAGCGAGGACATCGCCTACCGGTATCACCCCTACGACGACCCGATCGAGGGTCGCGACGAGGTGGTCAAGGCGTTCAGAGCCGAGGGCGACCACCCGGAGGCCGGCACCCGTGACGACCCGGGCACCTATGAAGCCGAGTACCGCTGCATCGCGGTCGACGGGGACGTGGCGGTCGCTACCGGGTCCAGCTCCTACAAAGAGTCCACGGACGGCCCGGTCGCCCGGGTCTACGACAACTGCTTCGTGATGCGATTCGACTCCGAGGGCCGCTGCCGCGAGTTCACGGAGTGGTTCATCAAGAGGAAGAGCAGGTAGGGGCGGCCACGATCCTGCGAGCTCGCGGCCGCCCCTGGTCGCTCGGATCTACATCCGCCAGCCGTCGACCGCGATGTACGCCGCGGCGCCACCGTTCGGGTTGACGAGGATCACCGGTGACAGGCAGGTCGAGGGGACGTCGAACGAGTTGTCCCTGATCCGGGCGTCACCCCTGCGATCGATCGGTACCTGCCCGGTCGTCTCAGCGGCCATCGTGACCGTGTCGGCGCCGCAGTAGAGCGAGGCGCTGATCGTGTTCACCGGCCCCGGCGTGCCGTTTCCGGGGGCGACCGGGATCACCAGGCCCCTCACTCGGAGATCGAGCCGGTTGCCCTGAAGCTGCACGCTGCCTTCCTTCAGGACCCACGGAGCGCCACCGGGGGCGACGTCGTGGAACGACGGGTCGGTCGGCGGCGGCATCGAGGGCGCAAGCGATTCGCTGATCAGCTGCCCGCCGTGTCCCTTGCCGTGTCCGTGGTCACTGCCGAGCGCACTCAGCGCGCCGACCACGAGAGCGGTCGAGAGCGCCGCGACTGCGGCGACGAAGATCGTAAACGGAACGCGCCTCGAGATTCGCATGGTCCGTAGTCCCTCCTGTGGTTGCTGGTCTTCTCCCCAGAGGGGCTACGGGTGACGGAGCCGAATGGTTTGCTCAGCGGGCGCGTGGATAGGTGATCCGGTGAGCGCGAAGCGTGGGATCTTCCTCCCGCCGTTCGACGAGCTGTTCGATCCGAGAACCCTGGTGGAGCTTGCGCAGGCCGCGGAGGAGCGGGGCTGGGACGGATTCTTCCTCTGGGACCACATCGCGTATCGAGCGCCCGTGCGGGCCCTCGCAGACCCGTGGATTGCCTTGGCCGCGATCGCCAGTCAGACGGAGAAGCTGCGGCTTGGGCCGCTCGTCACTCCGCTCCCGCGGCGGCGGGTGCAGAAGGTGGCCCGGGAGACGGTCACGCTGGACCGCCTCAGCGGCGGGCGCCTGACCTTCGGAGTCGGGCTCGGCGGCGCGGAGAACGTCGAGCTGGAGCCGTTCGGTGAGGAGGTCGACGCACGCAAGCGGGCGCAGTTGCTCGACGAAGGGCTTGCGAGGCTGACCGCCTACTGGGCCGGTGAGTTCGAGCCCCCTCCCGTCCAGGAGCCGCGCATCCCTATCTGGGTTGCCGGTCGCTGGCCGAACCGGCGACCCCTGAGGCGAGCAGCCCGCTGGGATGGCCTCTTCGTGATCGATCTAGCCGGGCGACCGGACGCCCTCGAGGAGCTCGCGAACGAGGTTCGCGACCTGCGCACCGGAAATGAGAATCCCTTCGATCTCGTCGTGGACATCCCCCCGGGTGACGACCCCGCTCCGTGGGAGGCCGCGGGCGCGACCTGGATCCTCACCGACTTCGACTCACTCCAGCCCCGGCTCGCCGACGTGCGCGACGCGATCGACGCCGGCCCGAGCTGAGGCGACGGTCTTCATGTAGACGTCCTCGAGGGTGGCGGCGTCGAAGGTCTCCTTGAGCCCGGAGGCGGTATCGCGGGCGATGATCCGTCCGCCGCCGATCAGCGCGATCTCCTCGCAGAGCGCCTCCGCCTCCTCCAGGTAGTGGGTGGTGAGCAGAATCGTCGTGCCGCGCTCGTGCAGGCGGCGGATATAGCGCCAGAGCTCGTGGCGAAGCTCGAGGTCGACGCCCGCGGTCGGCTCGTCGAGGATCACCAGGCGCGGCTCGTGCAGCAGCGCCCGAGCGAGCAGCAGGCGGCGGCGCATCCCGCCGGAGAGCTTGGGCGCGCGGACGTCGCGCTTGGCGCGCAGGTCGAAGACGTCGATCATCTCCTCCGCGCGCTCGGCAGAGGCGGCGCTGCTCATCCCGTAGTAGCCGCCGTGATAGACGAGCGTCTCGAAGACGGTCAGGAAGCGGTCCAGGTTGGGCTCCTGCTCGGCGATCCCGATCATCCGCCGCGCCTCCATCGAGTCGCCCGGCTCGCCGAAGACGGAGATCTCCCCGTCCGTCAGCCGAAGCAAGTTGCAGACCGCTGAGATCAGCGTGGTCTTGCCGGCGCCGTTCGGGCCGAGCAGGCCGAAGAAGCTGCCCGCCGGCACCTCGAGGTCCAGGGCGTCGAGGGCGAGGGTGCCGTCGTCGTAGCGCTTGGTGAGATGACGCAGCTGGAGGGCGGGGGTCACCCCTCCATGATTGCGAAGCGGCGTGCCGACCCTGGCTCGCTCAGCAGTGAGCGCCGACCGGGAGATAACCCCAGCCCACCGACCTGCTGTATGCCTGGCCGGGGTCAGTCGGCCCGAGCCCGGCGGTGTAGCGACCGCCTCCGGAGCCGGAGTCGGTCAAGGTGACGTTGGCGTGGGGACCCGAGACGTAGCAGACCAGGTATCCGACCTTGCGGCCGGACGGGTCGTCAAATGTCTCCGGACCGAATCCATCGGTGTCATTGCTCGAGTGGGTGGTGCCGGGGATCCCGTTGACGATGGCCCCGCCCGAGACACCGGAGTGGCGCCCGTTCCTGTCGTAGACCTGAAGGTCGATGTCGGCAGTGGAATCCCAGGTCAGCGTCACCGTGCGCGGGACGGCCGGCAATGAGGCGCGGCGGCCGGCGGGCTTCTTACAGGGTGTGCCCTTCCTGTGCTTCTTCTTGCAGGCCTTGCTGCGCTTCGCCTTCGAAGTCGCCGCGTGGGCGGATTCGCTCGCCGCCTGTGCCGGTGACGCGGCGACGAGGCATGCGCAGGCGAAGGCGACGCTCGCCGCAACCGGAAATGTCAAACGACCACCCCAAGCCATCAGCGCAACCGTATGGCCCGCGTTCCCTCGGCACATCAGTACTTGCCCACATGGCGAGTGCGAGTTTTCCTCAGCCTGATTGGAAAGCGGATCTGCCGGGTAGGACGAAACCGGCGCATCGCTCGAAGGCCGACCCTCTGCCACGGGCGATTCATCGGAGAGGGCCGGAAGTGGGGCGAACATTGACCGGATCCGAGTGGACCTGTGCCCGATGTGGGATGACCGCCAGCTTCATGGATGGAGTGGGCGATTCCTACGGGTTGCCGCCCAACTGGGAGGCGCTGAATGACATCTACTACTGCCTCGGCTGCCGGCGCAAGCTGGCTGGTGAGGCGAGAGCCGCGGCCGTTTCCGATCTGGACCCTCCCGCTGAGCGTCTGCGGGCGGATGCCGAGGGGCGGATCGAGTTCGAGCTGAGCCGCAGCCCTGACCGGTGCGACACGCGCATCGCGCGTGCCTGCGGCACGAATGTCCTCCTGGTGAGGCAGGTGCGAGAGCGGCTCGGCGCGTATCCGACGAGACCGGTCTGAACCGTCGCGCGCAGAGAGATAGCTGGATGAAGCCGGTCAGGGTCTCGGTCGAGGTTCCACAGTCGCGTCAGGCGGTCTACGACTTCCTCGACGTCCTCGGCAATCACGAGCAGTTCACCGATCACTTCCTGCTCGACTGGCAGGTCTTCGGCCCGGCCAGCGGGGTCGGTGCCAAGGCACGGATGCGCGTGAAGAGCCCGGGGCCGGACGACTGGCTCGACATGAAGGTCACGGATGCCGAGCCGCCCCGGACGACGAGCGAGGAATCAGTCAGCGCGAAGGGAAAGCGGCGTACCCGCGGGACCTACGTGCTCGAGGAGCTCCCCGGCGGCGGGACCCGGATCAGCTTCGAACTCGCCTGGCTGGGGGCGCCGTTGAGGGAGCGGTTCGGCGCTCCCCTGACGCGTGCGGTGGTCCGCCGGGCCAACGCCAGATCGCTCCAGCGGTTCGCGGAGGTCCTCGCAGCCAATCCGGTGGCATAGTCCGGGCGTGGCCCACGCGATCCACACCGACTCGTGAGCGAGGACCGGCCACATCGCGTGGTCGTGATCGGCGGCGGCTTCGGCGGCCTGCAGGCCGTGCACAACCTGCGCCGCGCCGACGTTGAAGTGACCCTGATCGACAAGCGGAACTTCCATCTCTTCCAGCCGCTGAGCTACCAGGTGGCGACCGGCGCGCTCTCCGCGTCAGAGATTTGCTTCCCGCTGCGCTGGATCTTCAGGCGGTACCGGAACGTGCGCGTGCTGATGGGAGAGGTGACCGAGTTCGACCTGGACGGTCGATCCGTCCGCCTCGAGCCCGGCGCCGGTGACAGCGGGCCGCTGATGATCCCGTACGACACCCTGATCGTCGCCGGCGGCTCGCACTACGCGTACTTCGGTCACGACGAGTGGCAGGCGATCGCCCGAGAGGTCAAGTCGCTGGAGAGCGCCCTGACGGTGCGGGCGCAGATCCTGAGCGCCTTCGAGGCCGCCGAGTTCGAGACCGATGAGGAGAAGCGCCGCGCCTGGCTCACCTTCGTCGTGGTCGGCGGCGGGCCGACCGGGGTCGAGATGGCCGGCCAGATCGGGGAGCTTGCCCGGGACACGCTGCGTCGGGAATTCCGCACGGTCGATCCCACCTCGGGCCGGATCCTGCTCGTGGAGACGGTCGATCGGCTGCTCACCAGCTTTCCGCCGAAGCTCTCGGACAAGGCGGCGCGCTCGCTCGAGCACCTCGGCGTCACCCCCCTGCTCGGCCACACCGTGGTCGACATCGACGACCACGGCGTCACGATCGAGGACTCGGAACACCGGGAGGAGCGGATCCCCTCCCGCACGGTGATCTGGGCGGCCGGCGTGACGGCGTCCTCGCTCGCCCGCGAGCTGGGAGAGGCGACGGAAGCCGACGTCGATCGGGCCGGCCGCGTCTCGGTGCGGCCCGATCTCACCCTGCCGGGCCATCCGGAGGTGTTCGCGCTCGGCGACATGGTCCGCGTGCTCGGGGAGGACGGCCAGCCGCAGCAGCTGCTCGGGGTCGCGCCGGTCGCCATGCAGCAGGGGCGCTACGCGGCCGAGGTGGTGAGAGACGCGCCTGCGCGGCGAGGAGCCGAAGCCCTTCCGCTACCGCGACAAGGGAAACGTCGCGACCATCGGCCGCGCCCGCGCCGTGGCCGACATCAAGGGAGTCAGGGTGAGCGGCTTCCCCGCCTGGCTGCTCTGGCTCCTGATTCACATCTTCTACCTGATCGGTTTCCAGAACCGGCTGGTCGTGCTGATCCGCTGGTCCTTCAGCTTCTTCACCCGCGGGCGCGGGAGCCGGGTGATCGAGAATTTCGAGGAGCCCGCGAAGGAGCCGGTCCAGCCAGTCGGGCGTCGGTAGCCGACCCGGTCCATAGGGAGGCCATGGCCGTGATCCTCGCGTGGGCGCTGATGGCAATGTTCGGCGGGATCGCCGCGCTGGCCCTCGGACGGCGCGAGTAGCCTGGGTTGTGCAGGGCCGGAGAGCTAACTTTCGGCCCGGGAGAGGAGAGATCGTGATCTACCGCAGCCCGGAACCCGACATCGAGATCCCGGACGTCACGCTGACCGAGTACGTGATCGGCGGGGCGGCGGCGCGCGGCGACCATCCGGCGTTCATCGACGGCGCCAGCGGCCAGGTCACCACCTACGGGGATCTCGCCGCAAAGATCGACGCCGTCGCGGCGCTGCTTCAGACGAGGGGGATCGTCAAGGGGTCGGTCGTCGGGCTCGTCGGGCCGAACAGCGCCCAGTGGGGGATCGCCTACCACGCGATCCTCCGGGCGGGGGCGATCGTGACGCCGATGAACCCGTTACTCATGGAGAAGGAGGTCGCGCGGCAGGTCCAGGACTCCGGCGCTGGGCTGGTGATCGACGACGCCGAGAGTCTGGTCGGCGAGGCGGTGCTCGGCACGGAGCCGGAGGAGGTCGAGGTGGATCCCGAAGACCTCGCCGTCCTGCCCTACTCGAGCGGGACCACGGGAATGATGAAGGGGGTGATGCTCACCCATCGCAACCTGGTGGCGAACATCGAGCAGGCCTGGAACTCGATGCCGGTCTCGGAGGACGACGTCCTGGTCGGGCTCCTGCCCTACTTCCACATCTACGGTCAGACGGTGGTGCTCAACCTGGGCCTTGCCAAGGGTGCGGCGATCGTCAACATGCCGCGCTTCGATCTCGAGCAGCTGCTGGACATCGTCGAGGGCCACGGGGTGACCTGGCTGCATGTCGCGCCGCCGGTGATCCTCGCCATCGCCACGGCGCCGCAGGTCGAGGGCCGCGATTTCTCCAAGCTCAAGCTGGTGATCTCGGGCGCCGCTCCCCTGGACGCCGACCTCGCGGGTCGCGCCGAGGAGCGAATCGGGGCACCGATCCGCCAGGGCTACGGAATGACCGAGCTCAGCCCCGTGAGCCACAAGAGCCGGCTCGCTCGGGTGGAGGAGACGCCGCCCGGCAGCGTCGGCGCGCTGGTCCCGAACACGGAGGCCAGGCTGGTGGATCCCGAGACGGGCACGGACGTGGAGAGGGGGGAGGAGGGCGAGATCTGGGTTCGCGGGCCACAGGTGATGAAGGGCTATCTGAACAATCCGGCGGCGACCTCGGAGACTCTCGCCACCAACGGCTGGCTGCGCACGGGCGACATCGGCCGGGTCGACGAGAACGGCTTCTTCTTCATCGTCGACCGGCTCAAGGAGCTGATCAAGTACAAGGGCTACCAGGTGCCGCCGGCCGAGCTCGAGGCGGTGCTGGTCTCGCACCCGAAGGTGAAGGACGCCGGGGTGATCGGGATGCACACGGAGGAGGGGGAGGAGGCGCCGATGGGCTGCGTCGTGATCGAGGGCGACGTCGACGCCGACGAGCTTCTCGAATACGTCGCAGAACGCGTCGCGCCGTACAAGAAGCTGCGCCGCATCGAGTTCGTCGAGGAGGTCCCGAAGTCGGCCTCCGGCAAGATTCTCCGCCGCCTCCTGCGCGAGCAGCACGGCGATGCGAAGATCAGCGCCTCCTAGCAGCCTCGACTCCCAGGAGGCGATCGAGGCGGTAGGCCGGATCTAGCCGCCGGCGTTGGGCGTCGAGGGCGGCGCGCCCTTCTTCAGCAGCGTCGCCAGATAGATCACGATCTTCGTCTCGCCCTTGTACACCTGCCATCGGCGACCTTTCCGGGGGTCATTGGACGCGCGGATCGCCCAGAATTGAGGCGTGAACGATCTCCAGATCTTCCTCGCGGCGCTCTTCATCTCGGCCGCGGTGCTCAACTCGGTCGCCAACTGGCTGAAGGTGCCGTACCCGATCCCGCTTGTGCTCGGCGGCCTGGCGATCGGGCTGATTCCGGGGATCCCCGACATCCAGCTCGATCCCGACCTCGTCCTGCTCGTCTTCCTGCCGCCGCTGCTCTACTCGTCCGCCTTCTTCTACGACCTCCGGGCACTGCGGGACGACACGCGCGTGATCGCCCTCAACTCGATCGGGTTGACGCTCGCGACCGCGGCGGTCGTCGGAGTGGCCGCCCACGAGGTGATTGATCTGCCCTGGGCGGTGTCCTTCGCGCTGGGTGCGATCGTCTCCCCGACCGACCCGGCGGCCGCGACCGCGATCATGCGGCGGGTCGGCGCGCCGCGGCGGCTGGTCAACATCCTGGAGGGCGAGAGCCTGATCAACGATGCGGCCGCGCTCGTCACCTTCAAGGTCGCCGTCGCCGCCGCGATCGGGGAGGGTGTCTCGGCATCGCACACCGGGCTGGAGTTTCTAGGTGACGCCGCCGGCGGCGTGGCGATCGGCCTGGTGGTCGGCTGGGTGATCGCCGAGATTCGCAAGCGGGTCAACGATGTCAATACCGAGCTGACGATCTCCCTGTTCAGCGCCTATGGAGCCTTCGTGCCGGCGGACCAGCTCGGGGTCTCGGGCGTTCTCGCCGTGGTGACCTGCGGGCTCCTGCTCGGTTTCCGCGCCCCAGAGATCGCGTCGCCCGAGAGCCGGATGCAGGGCTACGCGATGTGGTCGATTCTCACCTTCCTGCTCAATGCCACCCTCTTCATCCTGATCGGCCTGCAGCTGCCCGCCATCGTCAATGGGCTGAGCGGCGAGTCGGCCGGCCAGGTGGTGGGCTACGCCGCTCTGATCTGCGCGGTCGTGATCGCGATGAGGTTCATCTGGACGAACGTGATGACCGTCGTCATCCGCACGCTCGATCGCAGACCGTCGCAGGTGGCGCGGCGGGGCAGCTGGCAGCTCAGAATCGCCGGGTCCTGGTCGGGGATGAGGGGGGCCGTCTCGTTGGCCGCCGCCCTGGCGCTCCCCCTCACGACCAATTCCGGCGAGCCGTTTCCCGGACGTGACCTGATCCAGTTCATCACCTTCTCCCTGATCCTGGTGACCGTCGTGGGCCAAGGGTTGACGCTCCCATGGCTCATCCGTCGACTGGGACTGGTCGAAGACGGCGCCGACGAGGAGAACGAGGAGCTCAAGGCGCGCCTGGTGATTGCGCGGGCGGCGCTCGACCGAACGGACGAGCTCGAGCAGGAGGAATGGACCCAGGACGGGACGATCGAGCGGGTGCGGGCGCTCTACAACTTCCGCACACGACGGTTCAAGGCGCTCGCCGGCAAGCTCGATGACCCCGACGCCGACGGCATCGAGGACCGCTCCCTCGCCTACCAGCGGCTGATGCACGAGATCTATGCGGCCCAGCGAACTGAGCTGGTGCGGCTGCGGAACGAACGACGGATCAGCTCGGAGGTGATGCGCCGCGTTGAGCGCGAACTCGACCTCGAGGAGTCGAGGCTCGAGGTCTAGGCCGCGTCAGTCGCCCGGGGACAGCACGTGCCCGACCGAGGGATCGGACTTCCCGTCGAGCATCTCGCGGTAGATGCGCTCGATGTCCTCGGGGCCGGAGCCGCGCTCGACCCGGAGCCAGCCCCGGGCCCAGTCGACGTACGCACGCCACGATTCGGCCAGCCTCCGATTGAGCTCCTCCGCCCCCCAGTCCTCGTTGCGCTTCTTCAGGCGGTCGGGGGCGAAGAAGAAGACCGGCCTCGGGCCGGCGAGGTCCGAGCCGCCGCCGAGGTCCTCGCGGTGGGTGATCCCGACCGCGGCGGAGTGGCGCAGCTCGTCATCGAAGTGGCCGTGGACGGCGCTCCGGACCTTGGCGTCCCCGGACATGTCGGCGTAGACCGCGGGCTGGCGGTCGAGGGATTCGATCTCCTCGTACGGAACGACCTTGTCGTAGACGCCCAATGACTCGGTGAACTCGACGTTCCGCGGTGACGTGAGACCCACCACCTCGATCCCGTCGCGCTGGTGGAGGAGGTAGGCGAGCGCCGAGGAGGTGCGGCTGGAGGCGCTCGACAGGATCGCCGTCCCGGCTCCGAACATCCCCTCGTCGTCGAAGAAGTCGTCGATCAGGAAGGAGGTGAAGTAGAGAGGCCAGAGCAGGATCTCGTAGTCCTCGTTCTTCTCGTCGTACATCTCGTTGCCGTCGGTCCGCAGGTAGCGGTTGTAGGCGGCCGGGAGGTCCTGCCGGTGCGGGGCCGCGTCGACGAAGTCGGTCTCGCTCGCTCGATCCGGACTGACCACGAGGTGGCTGGCCGACGGGAAGTAGCCGTAGACCCGCGTTCCCTCCGGGACGCCCTCGGCCTCGCTGGCTGTCACGTCCGCGTAGCCCCAGACGGGCATGTGGCCCCAGGGCCCCTCTGCCGGGAAGAACTTCCAGTAGTTCATCGCGTCGCCCATCACGAGGTAGGTGATGTTGTTCGTGGTGAGCCCGAAGAGGTCGACGCCGAGCAGCACCTCGCCCGGCCCGAGCTCCGGTGTCTCCGCCGTCCACGAAGCGGGTTTCGCTGGAGGTCGTCTTTGCGAACCTGGAAGTCGATGCGGGCAGCTTATGCGGCGCGGGCTATGCCGCGGGGGCCTGGAGCTTCCGCTTCGCCGCCAGCAGCGCGCGGTCGGCCGCATCGTGGAGGCTGAGAGCGTCCCCTACGGTGGACGCCACGCCGTAGGAGGCGGTGACGGATCCGTCCCCGAGCTTCGCCTCGGCGATTGCTTCGGCGAGCCGCTTGGCGGCGATCTTCCCGCCCTCGAGCTTCGTCTCGGGCATCAGCACCGCGAACTCGTCGCCGCCGATCCGGAACGCGTCGTCCGTGAGCCGCGAGGAGCCGATCACCTCGGCGACACCCTTGAGCACCTCGTCGCCGGCGGAGTGCCCGTGGCGGTCGTTGACGGCCTTGAAGCCATCCAGGTCGAAGATGCCGAGTGCGAGTGGGTGGCCGTACCGGGCGCTCCGCGCGGCCTCGACCACCCGGCGCTCCTCGTAGGCCCGACGGTTGAAGAGACCGGTGAGGGCGTCCGTCCTGCCCTCCTTTGCCGCCACCTCGAAGAGGGAGGCGTGTGCGAGATGGGCCGAGATCGCCTCGCTCAGCAGGTTGAGCGTCTCGACGTCGGCGGGCCCGAAGTGGCGGGGCTGTGGCGAATAGACCTTGAGCACGCCGACGTTCTGCCCGTGGTGCTTCAGCGGCACGCAGATCATCGAGCGCAGGTTCACCCTCCTCGAGGCTCTGCGATCGACGCGCGGATCGATCTCTGTGTCCTCGCAGAAGAGGACCTGGTCTCGGTCCAGGGCGAGTCCCGACAGGGTGCTGCGCCGGTCCATGCGGATGCCGAGGTACGGGGTGGCCTCCCCGGAGGTCACGGCGTAGACCATCTCGTCGCCCTCCGGCAGCTCGATCACGGCGGAGGTGGCGCCGGTGATCTCCTGCGCTCGCTTGGCAGCCAGGTGCATCACCTGGTTCATGTCGAGGTCCGAGGCGGCGATCTCGCTTTGCGTCTTGATGATCGCCATCAGGCGATCGCGACTTGCCTCCATGCACCCTAGTTATCGGGAGGAAGCGGTACTGACTATTAGCCGTTTGGACGCTTTCTGGACGAAAGGTCCAGCCACATCTCCTGCGCGAACGTACCCGGCGGAAACGCGGGGTCAGGCTCCTCCTTCGTCTGGGTGAACCCGGCAGCGTCATAGATGCGCCTCGCGCTCTCCAGGGGGCTGACCGTCGAGAGCATCATCCGCTGGTAGCCGCGCTCACGGGCGAACTCGATGCAGCGGTCGACGAGCTTCGAGCCGACCCGGTGACCGCGCGCCTCGGCATCGACGAAGAGAAGGCGGAGCTGAGCGACCTCGTCGGAGCGCCGCACGCAGTAGACGGAGCCGACGCGCTTCCCGTCGAGGTCGGCCACCCAGGCGGCCTCCCGTTCGGGGTCCGGGTCTTGGAGATAGTCGGCGATCAGCCTCGCGATCATCGCGATGAACGGCCGGCCCCAGCCCTCCTCGTTCTCGAAGAGGTAGGCGTGGCGCTCGAGCACCCAACCGTGGTCGCCGAGCTCGGCCGGCCGCAGTTCGATGCGCGTCTCGCCACTCAACACCGGAAGGCTATGACCCTTACGGTGCCCCCGTGGATGAGCAGGGCAAGATCGAGATCTTCGAGCGCGCGCTGGACGCCTGGAATCGAGGCGAGCTCACGGGCGTGACAGCCGAGCTCAGCGAGGACCACGAATGGGATCTGTCGAGCTCGGGCATTCCAGGTGAGACCGAGGTCCTCCGCGGTCACGGGGAATACCTGCGGTTCGCCAGGCGCTGGCGCGAGATGCTCGGCCCGACTCAGCTGCAGATCGAGGAGGCGAGGGAGCTCGACGACGGCCGTCTGTTCGTCCTGATCAGGCAGTCCGGAACCGGCACGAGCAGTGGCGCCGACGTCGAGAATCACTATGTCCAGATCGTCACCTTTGAGGACGACACCGCGACGCGAACCGCGGTCTACACGGATTTGGAGAGGGCGCGGGCGGCGGCCGGCCTCGACCCCGGCTAGCGGATGAAGAGCATCTCCGCGTACTTCGGCAGCGGCCAGAGGTCGTCGGCGACGATCTTCTCCAGCCCATCGGCCGCCTCGCGGACGCGCTCCATCGCGGCGATCTGCTTGTCGCGCGCGTGGATCGCCAGGTCCATGCCCTCGACCCCCTCCGGGTACTCGTTCGCCTCTTCGAGCTCCTTGATCGCCGCGACCAGCTCGTCGACGAGCGGAGTCGCCTCCTCGGTGATCGCCCCGATCCCGGAATCGTCCCCGAGTGCCAGGTGGCGCAGGGCGGCCGGGACGATCATCGTGCGGGCGATCGAGTCGGCGGTTTCCGCCTCGATGTTGGCGCGGATGATGTATTGCTCGAGCCAGACCTCGTAGCGGGACTCGAGCTCGCGCTCATTCAGGACCCCGTACTTGGTCATCATCGAGACACTCGGCTCGGCGAGCACCTCGGGCAGGGCGTCGGGCGTGGTCTTCAGGTTCTTGAGACCGCGATCCTCTGCCTCCTTGTGCCACGCCTCGTCGTAGTTGTCCCCGTCGAAGACGATCTGCTTGTTCTGCTCGTAGGCCTCCTTGACGACCTCGGTGACCGCGGACGCCAGGTCGTCGGTGCCCTTGGCCTCGAGCTTGTCGGAGAGATCGTCGATCGCCTCGGCCACGATCGTGTTCAGCACCGTGTTCGGGAAGGCGAGCGACTGGCTCGACCCGAGGGCTCGGAACTCGAACTTGTTGCCGGTGAAGGCGAACGGCGAGGTCCGGTTGCGGTCGCCGCCGTGCATCGGCAGCGGGGGCAGGACCTCTGAGCCGAGCTCGAGAAAGGAGCCCGGGGTGTGCGGGTCGCCGGATCCCGATGAGATCGCCTCGAACACCTTCGTCAGCTCGGCGCCGAGGAAGATCGAGATGATCGCCGGGGGCGCCTCGTTGGCTCCGAGGCGGTGGTCCTGGCCGATGCCGGCCACGGATGCCCGCAACAGGCCCTGATGTTTGTTGACGGCCTGGATCACGGCCGCGCAGAAGAACAGGAAGTTGATGTTGTCCGCGGGGGTGTCGCCCGGCTCCAGCAGGTTGCTGCCGGTGTCGGTGGCCATCGACCAGTTGTTGTGCTTGCCCGAGCCGTTGACGCCGGCGAAGGGCTTCTCGTGCAGCAGGCAGACCAGGCCGTACTTGCGCGCGACCCGCTGCATCACCTGCATGGTCAGCTGCTGGTGGTCGGAGCCGACGTTCGAGTTCTCGAACACCGGAGCGATCTCGTGCTGTGCCGGCGCGACCTCGTTGTGTCGGGTCTTGATCGGCACGCCGAGCTTCGCGAGCTCGTTCTCGAAATCCATGATGCAGGCGAGAACACGCTCCGGGATCGCGCCGAAGTAGTGGTCGTCCAGCTCGTGGCCCTTGGCCGGCTTGGCGCCGAACATGGTCCGGCCGGTGATCACCAGGTCCGGGCGGGCGTAGAAGTAGTTCTCGTCGATCAGGAAGTACTCCTGCTCGGGCCCGACCGTGGTGAAGACCCGCTTCGCCTCGTCGGCGCCGAGCAGGTTGAGCGCCCGCATCGCCGACTTGGAGAGGGCGTCCATCGAGCGCAGCAGCGGCGTCTTGGCGTCGAGGGCCTCACCGGTCCAGGAGACGAACGCCGTCGGGATGCAGAGCAGCGCGCCGTTCGGGTTCTCGAGGATGAAGGCGGGGCTGGTGGGGTCCCAGGCGGTGTAGCCGCGGGCCTCGAAGGTGTCTCGGATGCCACCGGTGGGGAAGGAGGAGGCGTCGGGCTCGCCCTGGATCAGCTCCTTGCCCGAGAACTTGGCGAGCCACTTGCCCTCGCGATTGGGCTCGAAGAAGGAATCGTGCTTTTCGGCCGTCAGCCCGGTGAGCGGCTGGAAGACGTGGGTGAAGTGGGTCGCGCCGCGCGCCAGCGCCCACTCCTTCATCGCCTCAGCGACCGCGTCGGCGAGCGTGAAGTCGAGGGCCTCGCCGTGCTCGAGCGTCGCCTGGAGCTTCTCGTAGACGTCGCCGGGCAGAAGGTCCCTCTGCACCTCGGGGGAGAAGACGTCGGTCCCGAAGGGGTTGTTGTCGGCCTCGGTCAGGTCGACGGTTCCCAGGGCCTCGCCATTGGGGCTCCAGGTGGCGGAGATAACGTTCTGCGCGCGGGTATTGATCATCTTTGGGGCAGCCTCCTAAGCGGGTTCGGCGCGCAGCGGCGCCAAGGTTGATCACACGAAGCGGCCAGATTAGAGCGCCACGCCCGGGGTGGGCATTGTCCGGGCGTACAAAAATCCGCAAACTGGTTTCGACACCCGGTCGGGGAGGCGTAGAGTCATGGAGATGGCCGAGTTCCCGGCACCGAGCGAGGGGATTGCGCTCACCCACTTCGTTGTCAGCGGGGATGTGCCGCGTTCAGCCGCCTTCTACTCCGAAGTGCTCGGCGGCGAGACCGTGATGGAGGGCCAGCCGACGATCGTCCAGCTCGCCAACAGCTGGGTGATCATCAACGTCGGTGGTGGTCCGACGGACGACAAGCCCGAGGTCGTGCTGGACACCCCCAGCGATCTCAACCGGGTGAGCGCCTTCCTCAACATCCGCGTGGCGGACATCCAGCGCTGCTACGAGGAGTGGAGCGGGAAGGGTGCGGAGTTCCTGACCGAGCCGAAGCAGCACGAGACGGAGATCCGCTGCTACATGCGCGACCCGGACGGCCACCTCATCGAGGTCGGTCAGACGACCGCGGGACCCCCAGGCAGCTAGGCGGCGGCCAGCGCGACCCGATTGCCCGACGGATCGGTGACGAGCACCCGATCGCCGTCGCGGGCAACCTCGAAGCCGGTCTCCCGCAGGCGGTCCTCCTCGGTGGCTAGCGCGGCAGCGCTCGGCAACACGATCTCGAACTCGCGCAGCCCGCGGCTGCCGGCCGGCGGGCGAGGGGCGCCCTCGCCCGCCCAGGTGTTGAGGCCGAGGTGGTGGTGGTAGCCGCCCGCCGAGACGAACAGGGCGCCCGGGTAGCCGCGCACCATGACGTCGAAGCCGAGCGCGCCGGAGTAGAAGGCCTCGGCCGCGGTCAGGTCACCGACGTTGAGGTGGACGTGGCCGATCCGGGTGCCCTGGGGCATCGGGGCGTTGCCGTCCTCGCGGCGGAGCTCGCCGAGCACGCCGTCGAGGTCGAGCGGCAGCGTGTCCATCTGGAGGACGCCGTCGCGGAACGGCCACTCGTCGCGTGGCCGGTCGCGGTAGAGCTCGATTCCGTTGCCCTCCGGGTCGCTCAGATAGAGGGCCTCGCTGACCAGATGGTCGGAGGCGCCGCTGAGCCGCCAGCCAGCCTCGGCGACTCGTTGCAGGGCGCGGGCGAGGTCGGCGCGGGTCGGGACGAGGATCGCCAGGTGGAAGAGCCCGCTCGTCCCGCGGGGGCGCGACGGGGCCTCCGGGTCGCCGACGAGCTCGACGACGGCCGGCCCCGATGGATCGCCGCTGCCCATGCGGAGGGTGCCGTTCGACGGCTCGATCTCGGTGAGCCCGATCGCGTCGCGGTAGAAGTCGCGGGCGCGGTCCAGATCGCCGACCGTCAGCCGCACGGGACCCATCGAGGTGCCCGGATCGATCGTGCCGTTCTGGCTCACGCCGCTGACGATAGTCGCGCCAGTGCCCACGCAGTGGGGTACCGAGTTTTCCCCTGGAATTGACGGGGAAAGTACCGTTGCCGCTACCTCCCGGTTGGCCGATGCTAACTGCGGACATGGGCAGGGATGCTTCTCCGATACGTGGGGTGAACAGGTCCTTCGACCAGCCGGCCGTCATGGCGGCGGTCCTGGGCTCGCTCTTCCTCGCCGGCGGCACCATCGGCGCCCTCTCGCTGATCCTGCCGCACCCGAGCGAGTACGACTCCTCGGCGCTGTGGAGCAACATCGGGATCTCCTACGTCTTCGGGCTCGCGGTGCTTCTCCTCCGGGAGCGCCTGCCGGTCTGGGCTCTCCAGCTCTGCGTCGTCGCCGGGACGGTCATCGTCACGCGCGCCGTCTACTACGGGAACGACCCGAGCGGCTACTACACCTTCTGGTACCTCTGGATCTCCGTCTACGCGTTCTTCTTCTTCGGCCCGCGCTGGGGGGCGGTCCAGGTCGGCGTCGTCGGCGCGGCCTACGCCTTGGTGCTGACCGAGGTCTCGGGGCCGACGCCGGTTCCTCGCTGGCTGGTGACGGTGGGGAGCATCCTGGTCGCAGGCCTGCTGGTGGACGCGCTCGCGGCCCGGCTGCGGCGCGAGAGCAGCGCCGCCGCGATGCGAGCCTCCAACCTCGAGGCGGTCAGCGAGGTCGCGCGGCAGCTCGCCACACAGAGCGACTCCCGAGCGGTCGGGCGAGCGATCTGCTCGGCAGCGGTGGAAACCGCGGGGGCCTCCGCGGCGGTCCTCTGGCGGCCGACGATCTCGGGCGACGCCCTGCAGGCCGACGCCACGGCAGGCGCGAACGTCGAAGGCGCGGACCTGCCCTTCGTCACGCCGGCCTCGGGCGCGATCCAGGTCTTCACCTCGGCCGAGGACCGGTTCGAGACGCTCCGCGAGGGCTACTCGGCGAAGGAACTCGGACCGGTGTTCGAGGCGGGCGCGGCGCTCTGGGAGCCGGTGCTGAAGGACGAGGGCGCCGCCGTCGGCGTCCTGGCCGTCTACTGGCGCGACCGGCTCCAGCGAATGAGCCCCGAGACGCAGCGCGCCCTCCGACTGCTGGCGCTGGAGGCAGCGATCGCGATCGACCGCGGTGAGCTCCTCGGCCGTCTCGAGATCGCGGCCCGCACAGACGACCTCACCGGGCTGCTCAACCGGCGGGCCTGGGACGAGGAACTCAACCGCGAGATCGCCCGCGCCGACCGCAGCGGCGCTGCACTCTGCGTGGCGATCCTCGACCTCGACCGGTTCAAGGATTACAACGACGCCTACGGCCACCAGATCGGGGACCGCTTCCTCAAGCAGATCTCCGGCACCTGGAGCCAGAGTCTGCGCACCGGCGACATTCTCGCCCGCTATGGGGGAGAGGAGTTCGCCCTGGCGCTCCCCGGGACGAACCTCGAGCACTCACAGCAGATGCTCGAGCGGCTCCGCGAGGCGTTGCCCGAGGATCAGACCTGCTCGGCCGGTGTCTGTCAGTGGGATGGCGAGGAGAGCGCCGAGCGGCTCACCGCGCGCGCCGACACCCTGCTCTACGCCGCCAAGGCCGCCGGGCGGAACCGCGTCTCCGTCGACTAACCGAGCAGCATCTCGTCCGCGCCCTCCGGCTTCCAACGCTGGGCAATGGCCGCTAAGGGGATGCCGAGGAACCACATGCAGGCGGCCAGCGTGGTCGAGATGAAGGCGACCGGAATCGAAAGCAGGAAGAAGACGACGGGAGCGAGGGACATCGCCGTGCCGTAGCGATAGACCTCGCGGGGGAGCTTGCGCTCCAGCAGATCGTGATTCTGTGCGTAGCTGAAGAGCACGACCTCCATGCCGCTCACGATGGCGACGTTGATCGCGTAGATCACGATCGAGAGAGGGTTCTCGAAGTACTGGCCGAGCAGTGCCGTGGGGAAGGGGAGAAAGGCGATGAACGCCAGGTAGACGAGGTTGAGGGTGATGATCCGGCGGTCGAGCCGGGCGAGCGCCGAGAAGAAGGCGTGGTGCGCCAGCCAGTAGCGGCCGATCACCGCGAAGCTGATGGCGAAGCTGATGAAGGTGGCGCTGTCGTCGTTGAGCTTGTCGGCGAGCTCGCTGACGCTGCTCGAGTCGCTCAGCGTCGGCACGGCGAGGCTCACGACAAGCAGGGTCATCGCGATTGCGAACAGCCCGTCCGTGAAGGCCACCGTTCGCCCGAACTCGACGCCGTCGCGGTCGTACGTCCGTCGCGGCGCGAGGTTCTCCTGCACGGGCGCCCTCTCTAGAGGCCGAGGTCGCGCAGGAAGCCGGGCTTGTAGGCCGCGAGGTTGACGAAGGCAGGGAGGGGCATTTCGTCCGGGTTGCCCCGGACTCCGACGTGGCTGCCCTCGGGCACCTCGCCCTCGAGCCGCTTGCCGAGCTCGACCGCGTCGTCCTCGCTGGTCGCGCCGACGAGCAGATAGCGGAACCGGCGCTTCACCGGCAGGCCCTCGAGCCGCAGCTGGCTGGCGAAGTCGTGAGTGTGCCGGATGTGGGGGAGCTCGATTACGACCTGCCATGGGTACTCGCCGTAGGCGGACTCGCGAACCCCCTCGGCCTCGTTCTCCAGCACCTCCTGGGCGCGGGCGGCCTCGTCGTCGGGGAGCGGCTCCTCGGCGTCCTTCCACTCCTCCGCCAGCGGATGCCAGCGCATCAGGTGCACCTGGCCGACCAGCTTCTCGTCTTCCATGATGTGCTTCACGACGCGCTCGGCCTCCCGGGCGGAGTCCTCGTGCCAGGCGTAGATGAAGACGAAGGCGCCGTCGCGGGTGACGATCACGCTGCCGCCGAGCAGCTTGCGCGCCTCGTCGTCCAGCTCCAGGTCATGCAGTGACCCCGAGAGCGTGTCGGCGTGCTCGTCGCGGTCGAGGGCGACCTCGACGCGCCACTCGTCGCGGCTGCGGGGTGGGTCGTTCCAGTCGTTCATGACTGGAACTCTATGCCCGTCATACGTCGATCAGCCTGCCGCTCGGCCCCAGGTTGATCACCTTGGTGGGACCGATCTCGTCCTCGGCGCCCCAGGCCTCGTGGATGTGGCCGCAGACCGCGAGGGGCGGACGCTTGGCCTGGATCGCCTCGAGGATCGCCACGCTGCCCAAATGGTCGCCCGAGCTGGAGGTGTCGCAGTGTCCCTTCGGCGGGGAGTGAACGACGAGCACGGCGCCCTCGGGACAGCCGGCGAGCCGCTCGGCTGCCTGCTGCTCGTCGAGGTCGAAGCTCCAGTCCCACGGCGTGACCGGGATCCCAGCTCCCAGGCCGAAGAACTGCGTGCCGTCGATCTCGGCGCCCTGACCGTGGAGCACCGTCGCGGCCTCCCAGCCCTCGCAGGCCGCCCGCAGCGCATCCTCGGTCTCGTTGTTGCCCGGCACGAGGATCGTCGGGACCGAGATCGGGCGCAGCGCATCGATCGTCTCGCCTAGGCCTTCGTGCATGGAGGCGAAGTCGCCGGCGGCGATCACCGCGTCGGCCTCGGAGGAGCGCTCGACGAGGTCGGCCGCTTGGTCGACGTCGCGATGCAGGTCGCTGAAGGCGAGCAGCTTCACGGGCGGCAGTCTGCCACGGGCCGGAGCGCGGGAGAGTGTCCGCGGCGCGGCCTAGGCGGCGCGCCGCTTTCCCGGGATGTCGCCGGGGCGCAGGTAGCCGAGCTCGTCGAGCTTCGGGCCGAGGATCTCGTGCATCTGGGTGATCTCCTCTCGGGTCATGTGGGTGGCCCAGCCGCCCGGCTCCGCCCGGCGGATCTCCCGGCCGGCGCCCTTGTCGGACTTCGGCACGCTCGAGAAGGAGTGGGTTCCCGCGATCTCTTCGAGCGCCTCGCGGCTCGCCTCGATCCCGAGCGTCGAGCAGATCCGCTCGAGCGCGGCGACCGGATCGGCCCGCATCTCCTCGTAACGGATCAGCACGCGGCGCTCGAGGTCGGTCCGCGCGTAGGTCTCCTGCACGATCGAAGTGCGGTGCAGCCAGACACTCGACTGCCAGCGGATCAGGGCCGGGCGACCGGTGTCATCGAGGGGATAGGCACCCTCGTCCGTCGCCCAGCTGCCGTCCCTGTACGCATCGAGCCAGGAGTCGACGACGTCGCGGCCGTCCCGCAGGAGAAAGATCAAAGACGAGTCGGGGAAGAGGTCCATGATCGTGTCGGCGGCGTGGGAACCGGGTTCCTTGACGACGACGACCGGCTCATCGATGCCGCCCGCCTCGGCGATGTCCTGCTCCGCCTGCGTCTCGAAGCGGGCGCTGATCAGCTGCCGCAGCTGCGGCATCCAGGTGTCGCGGTAGCGGTCGGAGAAGAGGTAGTCGCGCTTCTTGCGCTTGAAGTCGGCGAGGGTGCCGAGCTTGGGCGGGTCCTTGGCCGTAGCCCAGGCCAGCGGGATCGGCCGCCAGACACCGAGGTGGTGGCCGATGTGCGGGTCGTCGATCGGGATCACGCGCTCGAGCTCCGAGAGCATCCGCAACAGCCAGGTGCTGCCGCTGCGCGACGACCCGAAGATCCAGGCCAATCTCCCCGGTGCCGTTACCGAAATGTCGGGTGTGACTCCCTCAGGCACGCTGCGCCTTTGCCGGTCGGAATGCGATTCCGCCGCGTTCAGGGGCGGGAGCATCCTATTTCCCTCAGACGGAAGCGTCGAGTCAGACCCGGCCGGCCCGCAGGCGCGGCACGATCAGCAGGACGAGACCGATCAGGATGCAAAGGATCCCCAGCGCGTAGTTCACCAAGACAGCGAGGACGATCCCGATGATGATGAGCAGAATTGATAGTTCCATTCCGCCTTCGATACCCCGGGGGGTCGGGCCGAAACCCGGGGTTGGGCTGCGCTTTCGCGGGTATAACGGCGCGACGATCCGCATGGCTCGAGTAGCCATCCTCGACGTCGACGGAACCCTTGTCGACACGAACTATCACCACGCGATCGCCTGGTTCAGGGCGTTCCGACGCCACTTCCTGACACTGCAGGTCTGGCGGATCCACCGCCACATCGGCATGGGCGGCGACCAGCTGGTGGGCGCACTCGCCGGCGATGACGTCGAGGAGCGGCTCGGCGACAGCATCCGCGATGCGGAGTCCGAGCTCTATCGCGAGCTGATCGGCGAGGTTCAGCCGATGGAGGGCTCCCGGCAGCTGATCGAGGACCTGAGGGACGCAGGCAACGCCGTCGTCCTCGCGAGCTCCGCGAAGGAGTGGGAGATCGAGCACTACCTCGAACTGCTCGACGCCAAGGAGATCGTCGACGCCTGGACGACTTCGGACGACGTCGAGCAGACCAAGCCCGAGCCCGACCTGGTGCACGCCGCGCTCGAGAAGGTGGGAGGGCGCCCCGAGGATGCGCTGCTGATCGGAGACACCGTCTGGGACGTCGAGGCGGCGCACCGGGCGGGGGTCGAGACGCTCGCCGTGCGCACCGGCGGGTTCTCAGAGGCGGAGCTGAAGGAGGCCGGCGCGAAGGAGGTCTTCACCTCGGTCGAGGAGCTGCGCGAGAACCTGGCCGAGACTCCGCTGCGCGGCTAGGGCTCAGTCGCGGCGCGACTTGCGCGCAAGGCCGATCGGAAGGAGGGACAGCAGTGGCCGGCGGCCGATGTCGTGGCGGTCCTCGCGGTCGAAGGCGGCGGCGTAGCGTGCCGCCTCGGAGGCGCTCGCATAGCGCTTCGATCTTCCGGCGCCACAGCCGCGCTCGCATGACCAGCTAAGGACCTCGCCAGTGGCCCTGAACCGGGGCCGGTGTCCCATCAGTCGACAGCGCAGCATGCAAGGGGATTTCCCTGCAGCTGGATGGCCGAAACGGAATCTCGTTTGAGATCGTCACGTTTGCCGAGCCGATGATCCGGCGATGTTGGTCGATGCATGGAAGCCGGAGCTCAGACGTCGACCCTTCGTACGCGAATTCCGGCGCGACTCGACCGGCTTCCCTGGTCTCGCTTCCACTGGATGATCGTCGTGGGCCTGGGAACCGTCTGGATCCTCGACGGCCTCGAGGTGACGATCGTGGGCTCGATCTCATCCCGGCTGACCGAAGCGGGCAGCGGGATCGCGATCGACCCGGGCCAGATCGGGACGGCGGCGGCGTTCTACGTCGCCGGGGCGTGTATAGGCGCGCTCTTCTTCGGGCAGCTGACGGACCGCTTCGGCCGGAAGAAGCTCTTCCTGGTCACGCTCGGCGTCTACATCGCGGCCACCATCGCGACGGCCTTCGCGTTTGCGCCGTGGTACCTCTACATGACCCGGTTCTTCACGGGGGCGGGAATCGGCGGCGAGTATGCGGCGATCAACTCCGCCATCGACGAGCTGATCCCGGCGCGGGTTCGGGGACGGGTCGATCTGATGATCAACGGCTCCTACTGGGTCGGAGCCGCTGCCGGCGCCATCGGCTCTCTCTTTCTGCTCGACACTTCGATCTTCGCGGCCGACTTCGGCTGGCGCCTCGCCTTCGGCATCGGCGCGCTGCTCGGCGTCGCGATTCTGATCGTCAGGAGGCACGTGCCCGAAAGCCCGAGGTGGCTCTTCATCCACGGCCGCGACGAGGAGGCGGAAGCGCTCGTCGATCAGATCGAGGTCGAGGTCCGCGAGGACACTGGACAGAAACTCGAGGAGCCCGAGAGCGAGATCGAGGTCCGTCAGCGCAAGAGGATCCCCTTCTCGGAGATCGCCAGGACGGCTTTCAGGTCGTACCCGCAGCGGACCACGCTGGGCCTCTCGCTCTTCGTTGGGCAGGCCTTCCTCTACAACGCGATCACCTTCGACCTCGGGACGCTTCTCTCGACCTACTTCGGGATCGGATCGGGCACCGTGCCCCTCTACATCGGGATCTGGGCGATCGCCAACTTCCTCGGGCCCCTCACTCTCGGGAGGCTGTTCGACACCGTCGGCCGCAAGCCGATGATCTCTGCGACGTACCTCGGGTCAGCTCTGCTGGCCGCTGTGATCGGCGTTCTGATCGCCAGCGGCAGCGGTACCAGCGGCGATCTCACCACCTTCAGCTTCATGGCATTGCTGATCGCCACCTTCTTCATCGCGTCCGCGGGTGCGAGCTCCGCATATCTGACGGTGAGCGAGATCTTCCCCATGGAGACGCGGGCGCTGGCGATCGCCTTCTTCTATGCGGTCGGCACCGCGGTCGGCGGGATCACCGGACCGCTGCTCTTCGGCCACCTGATCAACAGCGGTGACGCCGGGACGCTTGCGATCGGCTTCTACATCGGCGCGGTCGTGATGGCGATCGGCGGCATAGCCGAGCTCCTCTTCGGGGTGAAGGCCGAGCAGGCCCCGCTCGAGAGCATCGCGAAGCCGCTCACCGCGCACGAGGCCGAAACCGGCCGCCTCACGCCCGGGGCAGAGGAGCCGGGGGCAGAGGAAGGAGCCATCGACGCTCGGCCCGAGATTCAGCAGGCCCGTCAGCATCGCCAGGCGGCCGAGTACGAGCGGGCGAGAGCCGCCCAGCACCGGGCGCACGCTCACGAGCTCCGCTCGGCGGCGGTGGAAGGACGCCAGGAGAATGGCTCTGAGCAGGCCGAGATCGAGCAGATCCTCGCGGACCTCGCCGATCTCAACGCGGAGGCGGAGGACGAGCTGGCCGTTGCCAGTGAGCAGCGTGCCGACGCGGCGGCCGCCGACGCCGACAGCGCCGAACGCGAGGCAGCCGAGGAGCGGGCTCGTGCGGCGGACGAGCGCGCGCGAACCGTTCGGGAGCGGGCCGAGGCGATGACGGCCGAGCGGGACAGCGACGCTCGCGCGCACGAGGCGATTGCGCAGGCTGCCGAGGAGCGCGCGCAGGCGGCCGAACAGCGGGCGCTGGCGACGGAGCGCGAGGCCAGGGCGGGTGAGTTCGCGGAAGAGGAGCGCACCGCCGAGGAGGCCGCTCAGGCACGTGAGGAGCGGGAGGAGCGGGAGAGGCGAGCGCGCGAGTTCGAGAAACGCGTCAGAGCACGCCTCGCCAGGCAGGAGCGGAACCGGCAGGGCATCAGGCGATTTCGGCCGGGACCCGGACGCTCGCTCTACTCGCCGTTGCTGTCGCCCCGGGGGGCGTTTGACGAGTCCGCCGACCTCGATCGCGAGATCGATGCCATCGGGCGCGCGCTGCACGAGCGCGGAGAGATGACCCGCGAGGAGCTTGGGAGCGCGGTCGGCGCTCGTTACTGGGGTCCGGGCCGGTTCCGAGGAGCGCTGCGCGAGGCAGTGGGCGATGGGGAAGCAAAGCGCGTGGGCCGGAGCAGCTACGCGCCGGGCGACTCCGATGGCGACGGAGCCGGCTGAGCAGCCTCGCTTTTCTCGGCCGCGATCCGCATCGTCTCCTCGTCGAGCTCGGCGTCGACCAGCTCATAGCGCTTGGCGAGTTCCGCGATCAGGGCCTCCTCCAGCTCGCCCGGGTCGACCTCACGGCCCAGCTCGTCGGCGACGCTTCCAGAGGTGCTCCGGTCCCAATCGAGTTCGAGGGCGCTGTAGACGGGCTCGAGCACGCGGGCGATCTCGTCGCCGCCCGAGGCCACCACCACGCCGCCCATGTGCGCGCCCCCGCGGATCATTCGCTGCCCGATGCCGGCGAGCTTGGTGGCGCCGCGCGCGTTGACGCTGTAGGCGCCCGGGCAGTACTCGCCCGGGACCTCGCCCACCCGTGCATCCACGCCGAGACCCTTGAGCGCGTCGGCGATCAGATCCGCCATCTCCTCGAAGCGGGCGTAGGTGCGCTGCGGCGGCTGGGGGTCGCGGTAGGCGCGGGCGATCGCGATCGTGCCCTCGTGGAAGACGGCAGCGCGGCCGCCCGCCAGCCGCTCAACCGCCGCGAACCCGGCCGCCCGCGCCGCCTCGGCCGCCGCTTCATAGCCGGGACTGGCGATGTCCTGGCGGCCGAAGGCGACCTCCCGGCCGGGGCGGTGGATGCGGATCGTCGGGGGCAACTCGCCGGCGGCGACCCGGCGCAGGATCGTCCGCGAGATCTCCGTGCTGAGCTCGGGCTGGTCGGGAAGGGAGTGTCTGATCAGGCGGAGCCGGTCCACCCGGCGAAGTCTGACGGCCGCTGGCGGTCGGCCGGAAGCTAGGCGGCCTCGTCCGGGTCGTTGTCGAGCAGCGCCTCCCGCAGCAGGCGCTCCTCCTCGTCGAAGAGGTGGCCGATGGTGCGGTCACGGTCCATCAGGATCCGGTGCTTCGTCTGCGTGGTCGCCTCGCGGGGCGCAGAGGCGATTCGGCCGGCCAGCTCGACGGCGCGCGCCATCAGCTCGCCGGCCGGGTGGACGGCGCCCACGATCCCCATGCGTTGAGCGCCGGCGGCGTCGAGCAGCCTGCCCGTGAGCGTGAGCTCGGCTGCGACGGGCGCCGGCAGCGCGGCGCGAGCCGCCGCGTAGCTCGGGGGGATCCCGCGCGGCAGCTCGGGGAAGCCGAAGCTCGCTTCCTCAGCAGCGAGCCGCAGGTCGCAGAGCAGAGCCAGCGCGAAGCCACCGGCGACGGCGGGGCCGTTGACGGCGGCGACGACCGGCTTTGGGCAGCCGCCGACCGTCCGGAAGCTGCCGATGCTGGTCTCCACCAGCCGCTCCCTGTGCGCGTGGTCTCCCCCGAACTCGCTCGTGTCCATCCCGGCGCAGAAGGCGGGTGGCGCACCGGTCAGCACGATCGCCCCGACATCGGGGTCCTCGCCGAGTGCGCCGAAGGCGTCGGATAGCTCGACTCGCAGGTCGATCGAGAGAGCGTTCCGCTTCTCGGGGCGCTGCAGCGTCACGACGGCGACTTCGTCGCGTCGCTCTAATGAGAGCAGGCCGGCCATCGGCCCATCATCTACGACGGAGGGACGATTTGAAGTCGCACACCGAGTACATGACCTTCAACACGGATGAGCGGCGCGAGTTCATCCGCATCACGGAGAACGTGCAGGGCGCGGTCGACACCTCCGGGGTCGCGGAGGGGATGGTGCTGGTCTCGGCCATGCACATCACGGCGGCCGTCTGGGTCAACGACGACGAGCCGGGGCTGCAGCAGGACACGCTGGAGTGGCTGGACAAGGTGGCGCCGCCGAGCTGGAAGGAGCCGGCGAACGACGTCGCCCGCGAGCTGCTGCCCGACCCCGGCGACTACCGCCACCACCGCGGCGGCGAGGACAACGGTGACGCGCACCTGAAGAACCTGCTGGTCCACCACCAGGTGGTGCTGCCGATCACCGAGAGACGACTGGACCTCGGGCCCTGGCAGGCGGTCTTCTACTGCGAGTTCGACGGCCGGCGCTCGAAGCGCCTCGTGATCAAGGTGATGGGCGATTGACGCGAGGGTGCGCCGCAGCGAAGCGAGGCGCAACCCGTTTCGAGCCGGTGGGTCAGTCGGGCGGCGGTCCCATTGCCGCTCCGGTCCTGGTGATCGGCGCGATCGTCTCGGTCCAGTGCGGCTCGGCGATCGCGACGACACTGTTCGACCAGGTGGGGCCGGCGGGGGCCGTGCTCTACCGGTTGCTGTTCGCGGCGGTTCTGCTCCTGGCGATCTGGCGACCCGGCCCGATGGAGGCGGGCCGCGAGGGACTCGTGCTCGCGATCGTCTTCGGGGTGACGCTCGCCGGGATGAACTTCTGCTTCTACGAGGCACTCGACCGGATCGATCTCGGGATCGCGGTGACCTTCGAGTTCGTCGGGCCGCTGCTGGTCGGCCTGCTCGGATCGAGGCGCCCGCTCGACCTGGTCTGGGTCGCATGCGCGGCGGCCGGGGTGCTGCTGCTGACGCGCCCGTCGGGGTCAGCAACCGCGGCCGGTATCGGCTTCGCGTTGCTCGCCGGCGCCTTCTGGGCGGCCTACATCCTGCTCAGCGCACGGGTGGGCCGGGTGTTCCCGGGCGGGCGCGGGCTCGCTTTGGCGATGGGAATCGCGGCGCTACTGATGATCGTGCCCGGGACGGCCGCCGCCGGCGGCGACCTGTTCGACCCCGGCGCGGCCGCGGTCGGCGCCGCGACGGGCGTGCTCAGCTCGGTGATCCCCTACTCGCTCGAGCTGGAGGCGCTGAGGCGGATAGCCGTCGGCACCTTCGGGGTGCTGATGAGCATGGAGCCCGCCGTGGCTGCGCTGATCGGGCTGATCGCGCTCGGGCAGGGCCTCGCAGGGGTCGACGTGATCGGGATCTCGCTGGTCGTTGTGGCGAGTGCGGGGGTGTTGGGGGCGTCGGCGGTGAGAGCTCCAACGGAGGCTTGAAGCCCCGGGTGGCCCGAAGTCAGGCGGCTCGGCGCAGACGCCGCAAGCGGCGGCCGAAGCGCAGCCGGGCAAGGCCGGAGGCGGCCGAGATCTCGACCGTCGGCTGCTCGATCGGGGCCGCGCCGAGCAACGACGGCATATGGCGCTCGATCTGGGCCTCGAGGCAGGCCCTACACGAGCACTCAGGAACGGATATGCCTGTGGTCGAACAGACTGTCATCCGAGTTCCTTAAGCCGAAGCACGCCCACGGTAACCCGGGCGCCGGTCGGAAATCCCGCAAATAGGTCGAATGCGCGCAGATGACGTCCTGTCACTCAAACCCCAAATGAGCCCCCTGCAAGGATCCGCCTGAATGGAAGCAAAGGGGCCAGACGTTCGGGCCGATTCGATTGCGGAGGCGGTCGCCAAGGCGCAGGTGCACGCGCCGACGCGGGGCAACCGCAAGCTGGACGCGTTCCTCGACGCCGTCAACGCCGACGAGCGCGTGCGGGCGTGGTGGTACATGGCCCAGATCACCTCCGAGCGCCTCGGGATGTCCGACCACTCCTGGGTGCACGTGCAGGTGGTCCTCAACATCTCGCTGCGGCTGCTGCGGCTGCTGGTCAAGGGCGGCATCGAGCCGGCGATGGTCACCGACCACGGGATGAAGGAGCGCGACGCCGAGGTCGTCGTGGCGGGCGGCGCTCTCCTGCACGACGTCGGCATGTCGATCCACCGCGCCGACCACGAGGCCTACAGCCTCTTCATGGTCCAGGACCGGCTCCAGTCGCTGCTCGCCGACGTCTACAAGGAGCCGGAGCGCACGGTCGTCGCCGCTGAGATCCTGCACGCGATCATCGGCCATCGCCGTCGCGGAGAGCCCTACACGGTCGAGGCCGGCGTGGTCCGGGTCGCGGACGCACTCGACATGGCGGAGGGCCGCTCGCGCCTCCCGGTCGAGGGCGGCCAGTACGGAATCCACGCCCTCTCCGCCGCGGCGATCGACGAGGTCCGGATCGAGGCCGGGGAGGAGCGCGCGGTCCGCATCGAGATCGAGATGAACAACTCCGCGGGCATCTTCCAGGTCGACGACCTCCTCGCCACCAAACTCCGCGGCACCCCGCTCGAGGGCCACGTGGAAGTCATCGCCCAGGTCCCGGGCGAGACGGAGAAGCGCCTGCTGCCGGGCTTCCGGCTGTAGCCGGGGGCGAACTCCACTCGTGGAGTTCTTGGGTGTCCATAGACACCCCAAACCTCCACAACCCAACGCAAGAGGCTTGGCAGCTCGCAGCGAAGCAGTACGGGGTCGTTTCGCGACGGCAACTCCTCGAACTCGGCTGGCATTCCGAAGCCATCAAGCACCGGGTTCGGAACGGCCGCCTTCACCCGGTTCGCCGGGGAGTGTTTGCGGTCGGGCGACCGAGCCTGACCACTCACGGGAAATGGATGGCAGCGATCCTCGCCTGCAGTCCGCAAGCCGTCCTCAGTCATCGGACGGCGGCGAGGCTCTGGGGATTCCGCCCCGGCTACCTACCGGGGAACGACGATCTCATCGATGTCACCGTTGCCGCACATCGGAGACTGACGTGCACGGGAATCCGGCTTCATCGCGCTCGTAGTCTCAGCGAGGGGGATCGAGGTCTACGCGACAGGATCCCGACCACTTCCCCGCTGCGGACGCTCATCGATCTTGCCGCGGTGTTGAACGCCGGGGAGCTCGAGACAGCGATCAACGAAGCCGACCGAGTCGGGCTCGTGAATCCCGATGCACTGCGTCTCGCCACCACCGAGCGATCAGGGCTTCGTGGTCTCGCTGCGATTCGCGACGTTCTGGACCGCCGCACGTTTCGGCTTACCGACTCGGAATTGGAGCGCCGCTTCCTTCGGCTCGTTGATCGCGCTGGGCTGGTGCGCCCACTAACGCAGCAGCGGGTGAACGGGTTCAGGGTCGACTTCTACTGGCCGGAACTCAGGTTCATAGTCGAGACCGACGGACTGCGATACCACCGAACCCCAACCCAACAGGCAAAGGACAGGAAGCGCGATCAACGGCATGTGGCGGCCGGTTTCATCGTGGTCCGTTTCACGCACGCGCAGGTGACATTCGAGGGCCAGCAGGTGATCGAGACACTGCGCGATCTGATTGATCGACAACGACCCAAGTTGTGGAGCGCTTAGGTGCCAATGAACACCCAAAGACTCCACATCTCTTCGACTGTGGATGTCTTGCCCTGACTGGCGAAGTGCCCCCTCTTCCCTGTTGGGGTTGGAGCGCCTAAACGCCCGCGCCCTTGCCGCCCCGGCCCTCGCCGGCGGCGAAGCGGGCTGCGCCCTCGACGCCGACGCCGGTGACGGCGCTGCCGATCTCCGCCTCGCGCGCGAGGGCCTCATCGAGCGAGAGGCCGAATCCCTCGAGGGCGGAGCGGCGGTCGGCGAGCATCGTCTCCTGGGGGAAGGAGGCCAGGCCCTCGGCCATCTCCAGCGAGCGCTCCAGGTGGTTGCCGGGCGGGACGACCTCGGTCAGCAGTCCCATCCCGAGCGCCTCGTCGGCCTCGACGATCCGTCCGGTCAGGATCATGTCCAGCCCACGGCCCATGCCGACGATGCGCGGCAGGCGTTGCGTGCCGCCGTCGATCAGCGGGACGCCCCAGCGCCGCTCCGGGAAGCCGAGCTTCGCGGTCTCGGTCCCGATCCGCAGGTCGCACCAGAGGGCCAGCTCGAGCCCTCCCGCCAGCGCCCAGCCGGAGATCGCCGCGATCGTCGGCTTCGAAGAAGTGAGGCGGCTGAACCCGAGCGGCCCCGCGGGCCGTGGCTTCAGCCACTCCTTGGCGATCCCCTCGTCGTTCATCGCCGCCGCCACGGACTTGAGGTCGGCGCCGGCGCAGAAGGCCTCATCGCCGGCGCCGGTGAGGACCATGACCCTCGCCTCGTCGTCGTCCTCGAACCGCCGATACGCCTCGAGCAGCTGGTCGGCGGTATTCGGATCGACCGCGTTGCGCCGCTCGGGCCGGTCGATGGTGATCACCGCCGCCGCGCCGCGCCGCTCGTAGACGACCTCGGGCATGCGGCGATCCTATTTGCCGCTCAGCCCGGGGTGGTCTGCGGCCAGCGACGCAGGTAGGAGAGGGGGTCGATCGGCTTGGTGTCGGAGCGCAGTGTGGCCTTGCCGATCCGCACCTCGAAGTGGAGATGGGGGCCGTCGCAGGAGCCCGTGCAGCCGAGTCGCCCGAGCAGCTGCCCGGCGTGCACGTGGTCTCCGAGCTGCACGACCGGCGGGTGCAGCATGTGCATGTAGACGAAGCTGTGGTTGTCGGCCGGGTCGTAGATCGCGACGTAGTTGCCGCGGCCACCGGAGTAGCGCCCGCCGTCCTTGCCGCGATCGACCACGACGCCATCGTGCACCGCGACCTCGGGCGTACCGACCTTGCCGAAGATGTCCTGGCCCTCGTGGACGTGGCCATAGCGGGAGGCACCGAAGCGGGCGATGGAGTCCCCGAAGTCGTGCGGCCCGATCAGGGGGAAGACGTAGCCCGGCGCCAGACCCGGGGGAGTGCCCGCATCGATGCCGAAGATCGAGGCGCTGCTCGCCAGGGACTGGCGTCCCGCCCCCGAGTCGGGGCCCGGCACCGGCAGCCCGAGCACCGACCCCAGGCCCGCGCTCAGTCCCAGCACGACGGTCACGGCCAGGCCCGCCTTTGCCGTCGGCCAGAAGAGACCACGCCGCCGGGTGGACGCTCGCCTGCGGTTCTCCGCCGCGCGGGCCCGCCTGCGGACGGGCCCCTCGACGCTTGGATCGATCCGCGCACGCTGCGGCTCCGGGCGCTGGTGCTGAGCCCGCGCCGACTCGGCTGCGGGCATCGGAGTGGCCTTCGCCGGCTCCGGCCGCACCCTGCGCCCGCGCTCGGCCGTCGGCGCCTGCCTCCGCTTTCGCCGCGACCAGACGTAGCGGTCGTGGTGGTCCCGCTGCTCGCGCTCTCGCCGAAGCCTCTCCAGCCGCGCCCGGCGTCGCTCCTCGAGGCGCGCCTGAAGGGCACGATCCCGCTCAGCCCGCTCCCGCTCGATCCGCTCCCGCTTCGCTCGTTCGGCTCGCTCGCGCTCCGCCCGCTCGCGCTCGAGACGTTGAGCTATCGAGGTCCGGGGCCGGAACGGGACCACGTCCCCGTCGCCTCCGCCGAACCGCTGGGCCTGCACCGGCCTGCGGTGCATTCGTCGATCGGCGGCGCGATCGTCCCGCGCGAGCCCCATGCAGCCGGGGCCCTAGCGGCTTCCGAGGCGCTCGAGGTCCTGCGTGCGCCTCTCTTTGCGGTTCTCGAGGCGTATCTGGATCAGGGAGAGGACGGTCACAAGGATCGCGAAGAAGGCGATCACGCCGAACATGAAATAGGTGATCACCTTGTCGTTGGTGCGCCCGTAGACGCCGACCCCGTCAGCCGCCATCGCGGCGGGCACGATGACGAACGGGCCGAGCGCCGCTACGAACCCCACTAGCAGCCGACGAATGAGCTTCCCTGAACGCATCCCCGGGGAATCTAACGAACCGAGCAGCGCCTATCGCCGCACTTAGGCCCCCTTACGGTTGGGGGGCGAGCATTCCCGCTCCCCGGCGCCCCGGCCGGGGATTCCGGCATGGACCCAATCTCGTATTTCCAGGCCATCGTCCTCGGGCTGCTTCAGGGAGTCACCGAGCTCTTCCCGATCTCCAGCCTCGGGCACAGCGTGGTGCTCCCGCGCGTCTTCGGCTGGGACATTCACCAGAACGACGACTACTTCCTCAGCTTCCTGGTCGCCACCCACTGTGCGACCGCCCTCGTCCTCCTGCTCTTCTTCCTCAAGGACTGGGGCCGCATCGTCAGAGGCCTCGGCCGCTCGCTGCGTGACCGCTACATCGACCCCGCCGACAGCTACGCGAAGCTCGGCTGGCTGCTGGTGGTCGGCACGATCCCGGCGGGACTGCTCGGCCTGCTGCTGGAGCATCCGCTGCGCAGTCTGTTCGCGTCGACACAGACCGCGGCGATCTTCCTCTTCATCAACGGCCTGATGCTCTTCGGCGCCGAGGCGCTCCGGCGCCGTGCACCTGTCCGCTCCGAGGCCGGCATCCGCTCCGACCAGGTGATCGCCCGCAGCCTCGGCTTTCGCGAAGCGCTCGGGATCGGGACCGCGCAGGCGCTGGCCCTCATCCCGGGGCTCTCGCGCTCCGGCGCGAGCATGGGAGGGGGGCTGCTCGCCGGTCTCTCCAACGAGGAGGCCGCCCGCTTCGCCTTCCTCCTCGCCACGCCGATCATCGGCGCCGCCGGCCTGCTGAAGCTGCCCGACCTGCTCGGCTCTCAGGGCGACCACGTTCGCGGCCAGGCCCTGGTCGGCGCCCTCTGTGCGGCGGTCACCGCCTACTTCTCCGTCCGCTTCCTCCTGCGCTTCTTCGAAACCAACCGCCTGACACCGTTCGCCATCTACTGCTGTGTCGTCGGCGCTGTCCTCTCAATCGCCTTCGCCGTCAGCTGAGGAGGTCGGAATGCAGAAGCGACCGCAACTCATCGTTCCCGCCATCGCCCTCGGGGTCATCTTTCTGGTGATCGCCGCGATCTACTGGATCGACGACGCCGGCTCGCTGCCGTCCTTCTTCCCGGGGCATGAGGCGGGCTCCACGCACGTCCATTTCAAGCACGGGCTGGCCGCGGCGATCGTCGCGGTCGCCTGCTTCGTCTACGCCTGGTTTCAGACCGGGGGCCAGCGCCCGAGGGCCTAGTCCGCCTGTAGTGTCGGAACCCAGTGGAGCGCAAGTGGTGGACCCTGCTGGCGAGCTGCATTGCGATCTTCATGCTGCTGCTCGACGTGACGATCGTGAACGTCGCGCTGCCGTCGATCGAGCGCGCCCTCGGCGCCAACTTCAGCGATCTCCAGTGGGTGATCGATGCCTACGCGCTGACCCTGGCGGGCCTGCTGCTGGCGGCGGGGTCGCTGGCCGACAAGGTCGGCCGCAGGCTCGTCTTCATGCTCGGGCTGGCGGTCTTCACCGCTTCGTCGCTGGCCTGCGGTCTGGCTCCCGACCCGCTCTTCCTGCACATCTCGCGCGCGGCGCAGGGGGTCGGCGGGGCGATGATGTTCGGCACCTCGCTGGCGCTGATCGCGCAGGAGTTCCAGGGTCGCGAGCGCGGGACCGCGCTCGGCATCTGGGGCGCGACCACGGCGGTGGCGGTCGCGACCGGGCCTCTCGTGGGCGGCGCCCTCGTGGACGCGCTGTCGTGGCGCTGGATTTTCCTCGTGAACGTGCCGATCGGTCTGGCCGCGCTCGTGGTCGCGCGGCTGCGGCTGCGCGAGTCGCGCGACCCGGCCGCCTCCGGCGTTGACCTCCGCGGCGTGGCATTGCTGTGCCCCTCGCTCTTCCTGCTCGTCTACGCGCTGATCCGCGGCAACGAGGAGGGATGGGGGAGCACCCTCATCGTCAGCTGCTTCACGGCATCCGCACTGCTGCTCGTGCTGTTCGTGGTGGCGGAGCGCCGCGCCACCGACCCGCTGCTCGACCTCTCGCTGTTCCGGAAGCCGGCCTTCACGGGCGCCACGATCGTCGGCTTCGCGCTGTCGGCGTCGATCTTCTCGATGTTCCTCTACATCACGCTCTTCTTCCAGAACGTGCTGGGCTTCTCGCCGTTCGAGGCGGGGCTCCGGTCGCTGCCGGTCACCGGGATGCTGCTGTTCGTCTCGCCGCTGAGCGGCCGGCTGACGGCGCGGGTGCCGGTGCGGCTGCTGCTCGGGACCGGGCTCGCGTTCGTGACGGTCGGGCTGCTGCTGATGGGGAACCTGTCCGATTCGTCCGGGTGGACCGCGCTGCTGCCCGGCCAGATCCTGGCCGGCATCGGGATAGGCCTGGCCACCCCGGCGCTGGCCTCGACTGCCGTCGGCGTGGTCGGCCCGCAGCTGAGCGGCATGGCGTCGGGCGCGAACAACACGGCTCGCCAGCTCGGGCTCGCGACCGGGATCGCCGGCCTCGGCTCGATCTTCCAGTCGAAGATCGAGTCGACGCTCACCCCGCTGGTCGCGGGCACGCCCGCGTCGCCGCACGTCCACGAGCTGTCGCGCGCCGTGGCCTCGGGCGGGACCGGGCGCGCCTTGCAGGCGGTGCCGCCCGCCGCCCAGGCCAAGGTGGTGGACGCCGCGCACCACGCATTCGTGACGGGCTTCAACACGATTGCGATGGTGACCGTCGCCGTGGCGGCGGTGGGCTCCGTCGCCGGGTATGCGCTGGTGCGATCGCGGGACTTCGTGGTTCCCGGCGGCGCTCCGGCGCCGGCGCCGCCGGAGCCGGCGCGGGCGTCGGCGCGGGCGTCAGCACCCCCGACGGCCCGATAGGCCAAGGAGAAGCGATGGGGGCGCGGCCACTAGGATGCCGCGCCGATGTCCGAACTGGAGGCCCTCCTGTTGGGGATCGTCCAGGGCCTCACCGAGTTCCTGCCGATCTCCTCCTCCGGGCACCTAATCCTCGTCCCGTGGCTTCAGGACTACACGTTCCTGGAGGACCACGAGGAGTTCAACAAGACCTTCGACGTCGCGCTCCACGCCGGGACCCTGGTGGCCGCGATCTCGTATTTCCGCCACGAGGTCGTCACCTACCTCCTGGCCTTCTTCCGGGCGGCTCGAAAGCGCGCGATTGAGACCGTCGACGAGCGCGTCGCTTGCGCCATCGCGGTCGGCACGGTCCCCGCAGTGATCGCGGGTGGGCTCGGCTCCGGCTTCATCGAGGACCATCTCGGCGAGCCCTGGATGATCGGCATCCAGCTGATCGTCTTCGGCGCAGTTCTCGGCTGGGCCGATCGGCTGCCGGAGTCGAAGGACGTCGACCGGATGAGCGTCAGGGACGGGCTCTACGTCGGGCTCGCCCAGGTCCTCGCCCTGGCACCGGGCACCTCGCGCTCGGGGATCACGATCACCGCCGCGCGCTACCTCGGCTTCGATCGAGACTCCGCCGCGCGCGTCTCCTTCCTGCTGCTGATTCCGGCCGTCGCCGGCGCGACCGTCTACAGCGGGTTCAAGGCGATCCACGACGGGTTGCCCGACCATGTCGCTGGCCCGATCGCAGTGGGCGTGATCTCCTCAGCCATCTCCGGCTACCTCGCGATCGCCTGGCTTCTGCGCCTCGTGCGCACGCACAGCTACCGGCCCTTCGTCATCTACCGCTACTTCGCCGGCGCCACCGTCCTGCTGCTGATCGCCACGGGCGTCAGGTCCGCGACCTTCGGCTAGTCCTCGATCTGCAGCAGCTCGTCCTCCGGCTCGTGCTCGACCTGGAGGGTGGAGTGCTCCACCCCGAAACGGTCGGCGAGCAGTCGGGCCGCCCGCCAGCGGGCGGCGTGGCAATCGGCGTCGCGCCTGACCAGCATGTGCGCCGAGATCGCGGGCATCCCCGTGGTCACCTCCCAGACGTGAAGGTCATGGACCTCGACCACGCCCGCCTCGCTGACCAGCGCCTCGCCGATCGCCTGCGGGTCGAGCCCGGGAGGCGCCGCCTCCATGAAGACGCGGCCCGTCTCTCGCAGCAGGCCGTACGCGGCCCAGAGCATCAGCGCCGCGATCAGCAGCGAGGCGATTCCGTCGGCCCGGTCCAGCCCCCAGATCAGGACCAGGGCGCCGGCGATCGCCGTCGCGATGAACGCGAAGAGGTCGGTGACGATGTGGAGAAAGGCGCCCTCGATGTTGAGGCTGCGCCGCTGTGCCCCGGCGAGCAACCGCGCAGCGACCAGGTTCACACCGATTCCCGCCACTGCCACCACCACGACCAATGCCCCCTCCACGTCCGGCGGGTTGATCAGCCGCCGGATCGCCTCGAAGATGATCAGGACGCCGAGCAGCAGCAGCGTGATCCCGTTGACCTGCGCCGAGAGGATCTCGGCCCGCCTCAGGCCGTAGGTGAAGCTGCCAGCGGGCGGCCGCTCGGCAAGCCGCAGGGCGGCCAGCGCCAGCCCGAGCGCGACGGCGTCAGTGAGCATGTGGCCGGAGTCGGAGACCAGGGCCAGCGAAGAGCCGACGATGCCTGCGGCGAGCTCGGCGACCATGAAGGCGACGATCAGCACGAAGGCGGCAGCCAGGCGCCGGGCGTCGGTTTTCGCGAAAGCGTGGGAATGGTTGTGGGCCATCCCTCTGATTACAGCGGTTGGAGAGGACCTCCACGCATCAGCGTCGGAGCAAAAAAAAGCGCGCGACCCGGGGCAGGGAGGGTCGCGCGCGCAGGACGAGAGAGGAACCTCGTGACTGAGGGGCAGTCTCCCCTCCGGCGCGCCCGCCGGTGTGAACATCCCGATACGGCGAGGCGCCCGTTTCTGCGGCATTTGCCCGTGAAAAACCCGTGAAGGCGCATTGGGCGGGATCCCAGGCCGCGCCGCTCCGTATGATCCGGCGCGACGAGATGCGGAAATGTCCCGGAGCGGGACCGGTCCCAGGGGAGGGCCAGATGACTGAACAAGCGCGATCAATCCGGCTGGCGGTGATCGACACCGACAGCGCATTTCTCACCGTCCTCGACAAGCGCCTCGAGGGGGCGGGCTGGAAGCATCGGGTGCTACCCGGCAGCGTGCCGGTGGACGACCTGGTGTCGATGAAGGTGAACGCCCTGCTCGTCGACATCTCGGCTCTCGGTCCCGATGGCTGGGAGTTCCTCGAGAAGGTCTGCGCAACGATGCCGGGCCTCGGCGTCCTGGTCTGCAGCGACCAGTCGACCGTGCGCCAGCGGGTCCGTGGCCTGCGCCTCGGCGCCGACGACTGGATCGCCAAGCCCTGCCATCCCGAGGAGGTGATGGCGAGGATCGAGGCCGTCGTCCGACGCCGCAAGCGCTCCGAAGTTCGTCTCGACGTCTGGCCCGTTCTCCACGCCGAGCTCGAGATCCGCGCCGACCAGTTCCAGGCGTTCGTGGGCGGGCAGGGCCTCGGCCTCACCCGCCGCGAGTTTGAGCTGCTCCAGCTGCTCGCCGAGGTTCCAGGCCAGGTGATCGAGCGCGAGGAGATCTACCAGAAGGTCTGGGGCTACTCGATGGCTCACGGCGACCGCTCGGTCGACGTCTTCGTCCGGAAGCTCCGGCAGAAGCTCCAGAGCCACTCACCCAGCTGGAACTACATCCACACGCATTTCGGCATCGGCTATCGCTTCGACCCACAGCGTGTCGACGGGGCGGAGGAGCCGCTCGCGACGCCCGCGCCGATCGAGCTTCCAGGCGAACGGGCCGAAGAAGTGGCCGCTGCGCGCGACGATGAAGTAACGGCCGAGCGGAACTGACGCCGCCCGCGGGTCCCACGGTCCCGCGTTCACCTCGGCTTCACGAGATCTTCACTCGACCGTAACGAGTTGCGGCGAGCCGGAGGCGAAGCTCTTCCATATGGAAGGCGAGAACGGTGGATCCGCGTCGGTCACCGGGTTGAACGGTCTAGACCAATCGCCCGTCTACGCGGGCCGCCTCGAGATCCGGCCGGCGGAACATGTCGTCCTGGTCGACGGCCGCCCGCTCATCCTGACGGTGCGTGAGCTTGAGGTGCTGACGGCGCTCGCCCACCACGCCGAGCGGGTAATGACCCGGGACGAGCTCTATCGCGCGGTCTGGGGCCGGGACTACCGGAAGAGCGACCGCTCGGTGGACGTCTATGTCGGCAGGCTGCGGGCGAAGCTCGAGCGGGCGCTGCCGGGTCGCCGCTTCATCTACACGCACACCGGCCTGGGCTATCGGTTCTCGCCCGACGGCTGAGCACCCGCTCACAGCCCGTTCACACCCTTTTTACAACCGGGCCACACACCCGTAACAAGATCGGGTCAAGCCGCTGCCACGCTGCGAGCCACCGAAGGGAGCAGGGCGAGTTGGCCCAGCGCCCGCCTCGACAACGACAAAGGAGAACGACCCAATGTCTAGGAAGCTGTGGCCAGCACTCGCCGCCTCAGCAGTACTCGCCGCCGGCGTCGCCGCCTGCGGCGGTAGCGACGGCAGTGCCAGCGCATCGGGTGCCTCGGGCACCATCGCGGGCGCCGGCTCGAGCGCCCAGCAGGCCGCTCAGGAGGCCTGGGTCGCCAAGTTCGAGGATGAGAACTCGGATGCGACGATCTCGTATGACCCGATCGGTTCCGGAGGCGGACGCGACCAGTTCATCGCCGGCGGCAGCACCGCGTTCGCGGGCAGCGACTCGCCGTTCGACAGCGACGAACTGCCGAAGGCGACCCAGCGCTGTCAGACCGGCGGCGGCGACCTGGTCCAGATCCCGAACTACCTGTCGGCGATCGCGATCATCTACAACCTGCCCGGGGTCGACAGCCTCCAGCTGGACCCGGATACGACCGCGAAGATCTTCAGGGGCGAGATCACGAAGTGGAACGACCCCGCGATCGCGGCGACCAACCCCGGCGCTGATCTGCCGGACACGGACATCACGCCCGTGCATCGCTCGGATGAGTCCGGCACCACGGCGAACTTCACGGACTACCTCCATGAGGCCGCTGGAAACGTGTGGACGGACGACCCCGACAGCACCTGGCCGCTGAAGACCGGCGAGTCCGGTGCCCAGACGTCCGGGATGGTCCAGGCCGTGAAGGCCGGCGAGGGCGCGATCGGCTACGCCGATGAGAGCCAGGCCGGAGACCTAGGGGTCGCCAAGGTCAAGGTCGGCAACACGTTCGTTGCGCCGAGCGCAGCGGGCGCCACTGCCGACTTCGACCAGTCGCAGAAGGACCCGGCGCTCAGCCAGGGCCAGAACGTGTTCGCGTACACCGTTCAGCGGACGCCGACCGACCCGAGCAGCTACCCGGTGCTCCTGGTCTCGTATCTGATGGGCTGCACGAAGTACGACTCGACCGAGACGACCGATCTGGTCAAGGCGTACTTCACCTTCATCATCGGCGACGAGGGCCAGCAGCTGGCGGCTCAGAACGCCGGCTCGGCGCCGATCGGGGCGAACATCAAGAAGGAGGATCAGAACGCGGTCAATGCGATCGGCGGCTGATCCGAAAATGCTCTCGGCAATGCGAGAGCGAAGGATTGACGGACCGGAGGGTCTCGCGCCACGGCGCGGGGCCCTCCCACCGTCTCTGATCTGAGCATGGAAGCCCACACCGACACGACGACGCAGGCCGGGCAGATCCTCGCTTCGGCGTCCGGTGGCCGCCGTCGGCCGGGGGACAGGATCTTCTCCAACGCCGCCGTGATCGCTGGGGTCACGGTACTGGCGCTGCTCGCCGGCGTCGCGATCTTCCTGATCGCGGACTCGGTGCCGGCGATCACCGCCAGCTCCTCCGAGCTGCCCGACGGCAAGAGTCTCATCCACTACATCGCGCCCCTCGCCTTCGGGACCGTCCTAGCCGGTGTGGTGGCCATGGTCCTCGCGGTCCCCCTGGCTGTGGCCGTTGCGCTCTTCATCAGCCACATCGCCCCCCGGCGCATCGCCAACCCGCTCGCCTACATCGTCGATCTGCTCGCCGCGATCCCGAGCATCATCTACGGGCTCTGGGGGATCTTCGTCCTCGGGCCCGCGATGGTGCCGATACTCGACTGGCTCGTAGCCCACCTGAGCTGGATTCCCTTCTTCGAGGGTCCTGCCTCCGTCACGGGGAGAACCATGCTCACGGCCGGATTGGTCCTCGCCCTGATGATCCTGCCGATCGTCTCGGCGGTCGCGCGGGAGGTTTTCTCACAGACGCCGCGGCGCCTCGAGGAGGGGGCACTGGCCCTCGGGGCGACCCGCTGGGAGATGATCCGGATGGCGGTCCTGCCGTTCGGCAAGTCCGCGGTGATCAGCGGGTCCATGCTGGGTCTCGGCCGTGCCCTGGGGGAGACCATGGCGGTCGTGATCATCCTGTCGGCGTCCGGGATCGTGACCTTCAACCTGGTGAGCCAGGAGAACCCGACCCCGATCGCGGCCAACATCGCCCTCCAGTTCCCCGAGTCATCGGGCCTCGACGTCAACGTCCTGATCGCCTCGGGGCTCGTTCTCTTCGGGATCACGCTGGTGGTCAACATGATCGCCCGGGTGATCATCTCCCGCTCGGACGTCCAATAGGAAAGTCGATGGCCGACCGACCCGACGAGAACCCAGCAGCAGCCCGGCCCGACGAGAACCCGGCAGCTGCATTCGATCCCGCCGAGAGCGTTTCCCCCCTCGGGGGACCGGTGTCCGCGGCCGGGACGCTGCCACCCTGGTTCCTGCGCGCGGTCGCAGGGGGCTCGGCGCTGGTCGCTCTCGCGATCCTGCTCGCCACGGGCAACTTCTCGATCTTCCTGTGGTTCGTCATCACCGCGGTGATCGCGCTGCCGACCGCCTACATCTGGTCGCGCATCGCTGAGGGGCGCCGCCAGGCGCTGGACCGGCTGGTCACCATGGGCATCGCGACCGGCTTCGGCATTGCGGTGCTGCCGCTGTTCTCCCTCCTCTACACGGTGGTCGACCGTGGGACCGCGGGCTTGACCGGCTCGTTCTTCACGGAGTCCGCCAGAGGGGTCATCGGGCCCGGTGGGGGCGCCGAGCACGCGATCGTGGGCACGCTGGTGATCACCGGCGTCGCCACCCTGATCTCCGTGCCCATCGGGATCATGGCCGCGGTCTACCTGAACGAGTACGGGACGGGCCGCCTGCGCAAGGCGCTCACCTTCTTCGTCGACGTGATGACCGGAATCCCGTCGATCGTGGCGGGGCTGTTCGCCTACGCGGTCTTCGCGGCCTTCCTCGGTCCGGGCATCCGGCTCGGAATCATCGGCTCGGTCGCGCTGTCGGTGCTGATGATCCCGATCGTGATCCGCTCCGCGGAGGAGATCCTGAAGATCGTCCCCGACCACCTGCGGGAGGCGGCCTACGCACTCGGCACGCCGAAGTGGAAGGTGGTCACTCGAATCGTCCTGCCGACGGCACTCGCGGGGCTCGTCACCGGAGTGATGCTCGCCGTCGCCCGTGTGATCGGGGAGACGGCGCCGCTGCTGGTCACCACCGGGGTGATCGACTCCGTCAACAGCAATCCGCTCAGCGGGCGGATGCAGAACCTGGCCGTCTTTGCCTACAACGAGTACAAGAATCCCGGAGTCGACGTCCAGGCCTCCTACGACAAGGCCTGGGCGGCGGCGCTGACGCTGATCCTGATCGTGATGATCCTGAGCCTGATGGCCCGGTGGATCTATCGTCGGTATGGAACCGACCTGCGGGACACGAGATAAACCACCCGAGACTTCGAATGCCCAGGGACAGGAGGAAGATGCCAGAGACAGCCAACACGACCAGGACCGACATGAACGCGGTGCTGGAGACCGACCTCGCGAAGACCGCCGAGCAGGCGAAGATGCGAGGCGACGATAAGGTCGAGCGCATGTCCAAGCGCTTCACCGTCAAGGACCTCAACCTCTTCTACGGCGACTTCCAGGCCGTCCACGGCGTGACGATGACGATCCAGCCGAACCAGGTCACGGCCCTGATCGGCTCCTCGGGCTGCGGCAAGACGACCGTGCTGCGCTCGCTCAACCGGATGCACGAGCTCACCCCCGGCGCACGGGTCGAAGGCGAGGTCCACCTCGACGACCAGAACATCTACGCCTCGAACATAGATCCGGTCGATGTGCGCCGGCTGGTGGGCATGGTCTTCCAGGCGCCCAATCCGTTTCCGACCATGTCGGTCTACGAGAACGTGGCCGCTGGGCTCACCCTCAATCGCAAGGTCTCAAAGTCGGAAAAGGACGAGGTGGTCGAGCGCTCCCTGCGCAGCTCGCATCTCTGGGACGAGGTGAAGGACCGTCTCCACCGCAAGGGCTCGGCCCTCTCGGGTGGCCAACAGCAGCGACTCTGCATCGCGCGCGCGACCGCTGTGGAGCCCGAGGTCCTGCTGATGGACGAGCCCTGTTCGGCGCTCGATCCGGTCGCCACCCTGGCCGTCGAGAACCTGATCGAGGACCTGAAGACGCGCTACACGATCGTGATCGTGACGCACAACATGCAGCAGGCCGCCCGCACGAGTGACGTCACTGCGTTCTTCAACCTCGAGGCCCCGGGGAAGCCCGGACACCTGGTCGAGATGGACGCCACCGACAAGATGTTCACGACACCCTCGGAGAAGGAGACGGAGGACTACGTCACCGGGCGGTTCGGCTGATGGCCGAGGCGCGGCTCCACTACCAGGATCAACTCGACGCGCTCGAAAAGAACTGTCTCGGCGGCCTCGATCTGGTGATCTCCTCGCTCGATCGAACCATGGAGGCGGTCGAGCATCAGGACGTCGAGCTCGCCGAGCTGGTGATCGCCGATGACGATCGGATCGACGGCCGCTACCTGGAGGTTCACCAGGAGATCCTGACGCTGCTCGCGACGCAGGCCCCGGTCGCAACCGACCTGCGGCTGATCTCTGCGCTGCTGCACGTCATGCACTCGATCGAGCGGATGGGGGACCAGTGCGTGAATATCTCGAAGGTCATCCCGCTCACCGGGCACGACGCTCCTCAGCATGACGAGATGATCGATCGCATCATCCTGATGGGGAAGCAGGCGCGCTCGATGGTCTCTCAGGCGAAGAAGGCGTTCGAGGGGCGCGACGTCGAGCTCGCCCGCGATCTGGTTCGCCAGGACGACCTGATCGACAACCTGAACAAGGAGTGCTTCCAGATCGCAGTCCAGGTGGGAGAGGACGCCGACGTGCGGGAGTGGGCGATGACGATGATGCTCGTCGCACGCGCGATCGAGCGGATCGGCGACAACGCCGTGGACATCGGCGAGCAGGTCGCCTTCGTCGTCACCGGCCTCTTCAGGGAGTTCGAGGACGCCTCGCACCCAGGCCAGGCGCCCCTTCCCTCGAGCTAGGTCTCGGTCCTGCTGAGTGGCCGAGCCGCTTCGTCGGGTCGCTCAGTGGCATCGCATTTCGAAGTTACGACGCGACTCCGTGAATCCCGTGAAGAGGCTGTGAAAGGTGCGCCTCAGCTGCTGGAGCGCTCGGGGGCCGGGGCCGCTCCGTCGTGGGGCAGCATGGCCTCGGCCGCCTCGTCCGGCGTGATGTCGGGATAGAGAATCCGCAGCACGCCGATCGCCACGGCGCCGCCGACCAGCTGCGCGACGATGAATGCCGGGACCGAGGCCGGCGCGATACCGGCGAAGGTGTCCGAGAACATCCGTCCGACGCTGATCGCCGGGTTGGCGAAGCCTGTCGAGCTGGTGAAGAAGTAGGCCGCGCCGATGTAGGCCCCCACCGCTGCAGGCGCCATCGATCCACGGCGGGTCCGCGCGAGGGAGAAGATCACCAGCAGGAGCCCGAGCGTCGCGACCACCTCGGCGAGCAGATGGGCCTCGGAGGCGCGGTGCTTGTCCGAGATGCTGATCGCCGCCAGCGCGAACATCCCGTTGGCGACGACGGCACCCGCGATGCAGCCCAGCACCTGGGCGGGTATGTAGGCGAGCGTGTCGCGCCAGCGCAGGCCGCCGAAGCTCGCGTCGACCAGGGAGACCACCGGGTTGAAATGACCGCCCGACACCGGCGCGAACATCAGGATGATCGTGAACAGGCCCGCTGCCGTGGCCACCGCGTTCTCGAACAGCTGGAGGCCCGTGTTCCCCGGCGAGAGCTGCTCGGCGGCGATCCCGGATCCGATCACGACCGCCGCCAGGAAAGCCGAGCCGAGGAACTCGGCGAACAGGCGTCGGGGGAGGGGGGAGGTCAAGCCCGAGCGCTTAGCTCGACGCGGGTGATTCGGACAGTGACGCGATCAGGGTGTCGACTCGGGTCTGGATCTCATTCCGGATCCGCCGGACGGTCTGCAGATCCTTTCCGGAAGGATCCTCGAGATCCCAATCCTCGTAGCGCTTGCCGGGGTAGATCGGGCAGGCGTCGCCGCAGCCCATCGTGATCACGACGTCGGATTCGCGAACCATGCCGTCCTCCAGCTTCTTCGGCTGCTCGGTGGAGATGTCGATCCCGATCTCACTCATCGCCTCGACGACCGCCGGATTGAGTCGATCGGCCGGGTCGCTACCGGCAGAGATCACGCGCACGCGCCCGCCCGCCCCCCGCTCGAGCAGGCCGGCGGCCATCTGGCTTCGTCCGGCGTTGTGGACGCAGACGAAAAGAACCTCGGGCACGTCATCGCTCACGGCCCAATCCTAAATGTTGACAATCATCTATTCAATCGATATACGTAGATAGATGGCAGTCGATCTGGAGCTCGCCCCGAAGCAGAAGCGACCCGTCGGCGAGCCCTGTTGCGAGCCGGTCGTCTATCCGGACATCGAGCGTGAGCAGGCTGAGCGAATGGGCGCGGTCGCCAAGGCGCTCGGCGACCCGATCCGGATGCAGCTCGTGGACGTGCTCCGCAAGCACGCCGGCAAGGTCTGCGTCTGCGAGCTGGTCCCCCTCTTTGATCTCTCGCAGCCGACGGTGTCGCACCACCTCAAGGTGCTTCGAGAGGCGGGCATCGTCGGTTCGGAGCGCCAGGGACTGTGGGCCTACTACTACGTCAACCCCGATGCACTGGAGGAATTGAGCGGATGGCTGAGCTGACCGACAGGGACGAGATTCGCGACGCGGTGCGCGAGCGCTACGCCGCCGCGGCGAACTCGGTGGGTAAGGGCCGTGTTGCCTGTTGTGGCCCGTCCACCATCGATGCTGCCGAGACTTCGACTTCCTCTTGCGGCTGCGGCACGGACATCCCGGACGGGTGTGGAGGCGAAGCATTCGGCGCCGGGCTCTACGAGATCGGCGACCAGGACTCACTCCCCGACCCCGCCAAGCTTGCCTCGCTTGGCTGCGGCAACCCGACCGCAGTGGCCGAGCTCCATGAGGGGGAAACCGTTCTCGACCTCGGCTCGGGCGGCGGGATCGACGTCCTGCTCTCCGCCCGCGGGGTCGGCTCGACGGGCAAGGCCTATGGCGTGGACATGACCGACGAGATGCTCGAACTGGCTCAGCAAAACCAGCGCGAGGCCGGAGTCGAGAATGTCGAGTTCCTTAAGGGGACGATCGAGGAGGTGCCACTCCCGGATGACTCCGTCGACGTGATCATTTCCAACTGCGTGATCAACCTCTCCGGCGACAAGCCCACGGTCTTCCGGGAGGCGGCCCGGGTGCTGCGGCCCGGCGGACGCTTTGCGGTCAGCGACATCGTTGCCGACCCGGGAATGGATGAGGCGACGCGAGCTGACATGGCGCAGTGGACCGGATGCATCGCGGGAGCCCTGACCGAGGAGGAGTTCCGCGGCGAGCTCGAGGCGGCGGGCTTCGAGGCGATTGAGATCCGCGAAACCCACCGCGTTCACGATCAGGCCGGTTCGGCGATCATCCGGGCGAAAGTCCCGGCATGAGCTCGGCGGACACGCTGACCCTGAAGGACCCCGAGCAGCTCTATCTCGACTGGGAGCACACCCACTGGGCGTCGCAGGACGTCAATCTCAGTCGGGACCCCGCCGACTGGGCTGGCCTCGAGGAGGGCGAGCGCGACCTTCTCTACTTCGCGCTCAGCTCGCTGATGGTCGCGGAGGAGCGGATCTCGACGCAGTTCTGCGGTTTGGTCCTCGCCCAGGACGATGAGGAAGAGGGCAGCTTCCTCTCCACCCAGCTCGTCGACGAGGTGCGTCACATGCAGTTCTACGCGCGCTTTCAGAACGAGGTGATCGCCGATCCGGCTGCCATCGGCGTGCATGTCGCGCGTGCCCGCGAAGTGCTCGGCGACGCCTTCGAGCGAGTCTTCGACCAGGCGCTGGTCCAAGCCCATGACCGCCTGCGGCTCGATCCCACGGATCGCGAGGCCAAGGTCCGCTTCGTGACGATCTACCACATGATGATCGAGGGGACGCTCGGGCTCACGGCCTCCCACTTCATCCTTGACTACCTGCGCGAGCGCGACCTGCTTCCAGGGTTCACCGAGGGCTACGGTCTGATCGCCTCCGACGAGCAGCGTCACATCGCATACGGCACCTGGTTCCTCCGCGAGGCGGTCGCGGCCGATCCCGCCATGGCCGACGTGATCCGGGAACAGATCCGGGAGCTGCTTCCCGCGGTCGCGGAGTCGATCTCTCCGCCGAGTGAGGGAGCCTGGGACGTGCTCGGTGTCGAGGACGGTGCGCTCGCCGAGTTCGCCCTCGGCGCGCTCAATCGCCGCCTCGCCCTGATCGGCGCACCGCTCGACTGATCGCACCAGCCGCGTGGGCCCGGGCGTGATCCGGTTCCCCTGAGAGAATCCGAGGCTGATGCTCTGCGGGGCGATCGACATCGGCTCCAATACCACCCGGCTGCTCGTCGCCGAGCCGGAGGAAGGACAGCTCCGCAAAGTGATGGAGCAGCGTGCCTACACCCGGATCGGCAAGGGCGCCTCGAAGAACGGCAAGATCACCGCAGAGAAGATCGCCGAGGTGGCAGACGTGGTGAAGACGCAGGTGCGGCTCGCCCAGGAGATGGGAGCCGAGACCGTGAAGACGGTGGCGACAGCCGCGATTCGCGAGGCGAAGAACCGCGACAAGGTCGTCCAGGAGATCGAGGAGATCGCCGACGTCGAGGTGGACGTGCTCGACGAGAAGGAGGAGGGGCGGTTCGCGTTCATCGGCGCGACCAAGTCACTCGGCCACCCGGTCGACGGCACGATCGCAGTCGTCGACGTCGGGGGCGGCTCCTCCGAGGTGATCTACGGCACCGTGCCCGACGGGGTCACCGAGGTGAAGTCGTTCAAGATCGGCTCGGGCCTGCTCACCGAGGACCATCTGGACTCCGATCCGCCCTCCGCGGCCGAGATCCGCGAGCTCCGCGACCACATCTCGGACTTCTTCGAGGACGACGGAGCTCGAGGCTCCCGACCAGGCGGTCGCGGTGGGCGGCAGCGCCACCTCCCTCCGGACCCTGGTGGGCGCCGTGCTCGAGTACGAGACGCTGGAGCGCGCGGTGCGCGTGCTCTCGAGCGACGAGATCTACGAGGTCGCCAAGCGCTTCGAGCTGGATTCCAGGCGGGTCAAGCTGCTGCCGGCCGGAGTGCTCCTGCTCGAGAGGTTCTCCCAGATGCTCGGGCAGCCCCTGCAGATCGGCAAGGGTGGGCTGCGCGAGGGCATCATCCTCACCCTGCTGAACGGCAAGCAGAACGGCTCGGAGGAGAGGCTCGCAGCCTAGTCAGCTGGCGGGCACAGGCGCGCGTCGAGGGTGGCGAGGGCGATGGCGTTGAATCTAACCGCCCGCCGGCCACCGGCGACTAGGCTGTGGCGCCGTGGCCAAGGCCAAGCCGATCCCCGACCTGAGCGCCGAAGACTCCTATGCGGAGGTTGCCGCGAGGATCGTCTCGGTGCGGGCGGGCGAGCTCACCGAGAACGCTCAGGGGGTGCTCGACACCGGCGACATCGAGCGCGTCCACGACATGCGTGTGGCGACCCGGCGGTTGCGCGCCGCGCTCGAGATCTTCGAGCCCTGCTTCCCGGCGGAGGCGTATGCCCAGGCTCTGGGCGAGGTGAAGCGTCTCGCTGACGCCCTTGGCGAGCGGCGGGACCGGGACGTCGCAATCGCCGCGCTTCACGCATTCAACGACCAGATGCCCTCGCCCGACCGCCGCGGAGTCGCGTCGCTGATCGAACGGCTTCAGACCGAGCAGGGCGACGCGAACCGTGACCTGGCGCCCCTGGTCGAGGAGCCCAAATTGGCGGAGCTGGGCGAGGCCATGAACGACCTGGTCCAAGCGGAGCCGGGGGAGACGGCCACGTGAAGGCCAGGCCGGTCAAGAAGCTCGACCCCTCGCGCTCGCTCGGCGAGAACGCCGCCCGGATCATTCAGGTGCGGCTTGACGAGATGACGGCCTTCGCGCCTCGGGCGCTCGAGGGGAAGACGAAGGCGCAGCACGACATGCGGATCGCCGCCAAGCGGCTGCGATACGTGCTCGAGGTCACCGGCTTCGTCTTCGGCAAGCCCGCCGACACGGCGCGGCGCCGCGCCCGGGACCTCCAGGACATCCTGGGCGAGATTCACGACTGCGACGTGATGCTTCCACGGGTTCGCGAGCACCAGAAGCAGTTGCAGCGCAGCGACGCGAGGGCGGTGCGGGAGAAGGCCGGCAGAGCGCCGGACCTCGATCCGAGGCTGGCCGCCCGGGCACCTCACCGGACTGCGTATCGCGGGCTCGATGTGCTCGCCGTGTACCTGGAAGCCCGCCGGGCCGTGCTCGAGGATCGCTTCATCGCATTCTGGCGGCGGCAGGAGGAAACCGGCACCTGGCTGCGCCTGGAGCACGCGATCGAGGGTTACCTGCATCGCGCCCGCGAGGCCCGTCGCACGGCCCGGGCGGCCGAGCGGGCCCGAGCCCAGGCAGAGGCCGCCGAGCGGGCTGCCCGCCAGGCCGAGGCTCAGGCCGAGCAGGCTCGACTCGACCGCGAGCGCGCCGCGGCTGGGCGTTCACCACCTCTTCACGCTCCGGACACCAACCGGTAACCGGATTTCGCCTGCAAATCACCACCCTGGTTCCGACGAAACGAACGGAATGGGGGTCAGATGAACCCACTATCTGCCAGCCGGGTAGATCTGCATTGCCACTCGAGTGCGTCGGAGGTCTCCAAGGCTGGGGGAGCGGGCTGCCGGCGGTCGCGGTGGACGAGGGCGGCCCCTCCTCGATCGTCGCCGACGGCGAAACCGGTCGACTGTGCGAACCCGATGCGGCGATGCTCGCGGCGGCGGTGCTCCAGCTCGCCGACTCGCCGTCGATGATCCAGCTCGCAGAGGGCTATGACCGGGTGACCCAGCCCGAGGGACAGCCGCGCATCAAACTGGTCAGAGCGGCTTAGAAAGCCCCGCTAATGTCCATGAGGTGACCGATGAGGTGGCCCAGCGAGTAACGGAATCGAGCGGACCGACCACGGGCGGAGAGGCCACGGTCACGCCGGAGTCGGTCGGAGGGAGGAACGCGGAGCCGGACCTCTCGGATCCGTCTCTCTACTTCAACCGAGAGCTCTCCTGGCTCGACTTCAACGACCGGGTGCTGCAGCTGGCCGAGGACCCGCGCGTCCCGCTGCTCGAGCGGGTCAACTTCTCGGCGATCTACGAGGACAACCTCGACGAGTTCTTCATGGTCCGGGTTGCCGGCCTGCGCGAGAATGTCGAGCAGAAGGTCGACGCCCGCGGCGCCGATGCGATGTCGCCCGCGGACGTGATCGCTCTGATCCGCCGCCGGACGATCGAGTTGCGCGAGCGGTTGACCCGCTGCTTCGAGGAGGAGATACAGCCGGCCCTCGCCGAGCACGGCATCCGGGTGATCTCGCTGTCGGACGCAGACGAGAAGGAGCGCGAGCAGGTCGAGCACCTGTTCACGAGCCAGGTCTTCCCCGCGCTGACACCGTTGGTGATCGGTCGCGGCCGGCCCTTCCCCTACATCTCGAACATGTCGCTCAGCCTCGGCGTCCTGCTGCGCAACCCGGAGAAGGGCGAGGAGGTGGCGGCCCGTGTGAAGGTGCCGAAGGAGCTGCTCCGCCGCTTCCTCGCGATCGGCGATGGCGGTCTCACCTTCGTCCCGCTGGAGGAGGTGATCGCAGCCAACCTCGACGACCTCTTCCCGGGCATGGAGATCGTCCACCACTCGCTCTTCCGCGTCACCCGGGACACCGACTACGACGTCTCGGACGAGGCCGACGACCTACTGCTCGCCGTTGAGGAGGAGGTTCGTCGTCGCCGCTTCGGCGAGGTCGTGCGCCTGGAGATTTCCCCGGACATGGAGCCGAGGCTGCTCGACCAGCTGGTCGAGGCGATGCACATCGACGCCCAGCAGGTCTATGAGGTTCCGGGGCTGATCGGCCTGGACGACCTCACGGACATCTATTCCATTCAGGGGTTCAGCGAGCTCCGCTATCCGCCCTGGCAGGGTGTGACCCCGCCGCAGCTCCAGCAGGGCAGCCGGACGCACCGGGAGGTCGACGTGTTCTCCTCGATGAGAGAGGGCGACATCCTGGTCCACCACCCCTACGACTCCTTCACCGGCACTGTGGAGCGTTTCGTCCGGAAGGCCGTCGAGGACCCGAACGTTCTTGCGATCAAGCAGACCGTTTACAGGACGAGCGCCGACTCACCCCTGGTGCCCGCGCTGATCGAGGCTTCGGAGCGCGGCAAGCAGGCGGTCTGCTTGGTGGAGCTGAAGGCGCGCTTCGACGAAAGCGCCAACATCCGCTGGGCGAGGGCCCTGGAGGAGGCGGGTGTCCACGTCGTCTACGGCATCCCCGGCCTGAAGACCCACGTCAAATGCGTCCTCGTCGCACGCCGGGAGGGGAACGGGGTCCGCAACTACGTGCACATCGGAACCGGAAACTACAACCCGAAGACGGCCCGGATCTACACCGACTTCGGTCTCTTCACCGCAAACCAGGAGATCGGCGACGACATCGCCGAGATGTTCAACTATCTGACCGGCTACGCCCGGCCGAGCGGTTACCGCAAGGTGCTGGTCGCACCCTTCAACCTGAAGGACGGCATCGTCGGCGAGATTGACGAAACAATCGAGGCGCACACGCCCAAGCGCCCCGCGCGCATCCGGATGAAGATGAACTCCCTGCTCGACCCCGTCTGCATCCAGGCCCTCTACCGGGCCTCGCAGGCCGGCGTCCAGGTCGACCTGAACGTCAGGGGAATCTGCGCGCTGCGCCCTGGTGTCCCGGGGGTCTCGGAGAACATTCGCGTCGTCTCGATCGTCGGGCGCTTTCTGGAGCACTCGCGGATCTACTCGTTCGAGCGGCCCGATCAGACCAAGATCTTCATCGGCTCGGCCGACCTGATGCCGCGCAACCTCTACAACCGCGTCGAGCTGCTCGCACCGGTGGAGGACGACTCCAACCGCGAGCAGGTCGCAGACGTGCTCGATCGATCGTTCGCCGACAACACCAACTCCTGGGAACTGGGTAGCGACGGGGTCTGGTCCCGCTGCACCACCAACGGCGACCCGCCGCGCAGCGTCCAGTTGGAGCTACTCGAGCTCCATGCCGAGCGCGCCAAGGAAGTCGCGACCTCGGTCTGACCCGAGTCTCAGGCCCCTGAGGCTCCTGCTAGGTTCACCCACCCGTGGCCCGGTTCTCACTCGTTCCCAAGGACCGCGTCTTCTTCGATCTCTTCGCCGAGGGGGGCCAGAACACGCTCCGGACCGCGAAGCTGCTGCGCGACCTGCTCGAGCGTTGGCCCGATGAGGGCGGCCTCTCGACGGACATCCTCAAGGCCGAGCAGGAGGGCGACCGGATCACCCACGACATCATCCAGCGCCTCAACACGACCTTCGTGACGCCCATCGATCGCGAGGACATCTACGCCCTCGCCACCCAGATGGACGACATCGTCGATCACATCGAGGAGGTCGCCGACTTCATGGGGCTCTACAGCATCGAGGCGCCGATGGACCAGTCTCAGGCCCTGGCCGACGTCTTGGTCAAGTCGTGCGAGCAGCTCTACGGCCTGCTTCAGAACCTGCGCGGCTTCAAGGACCTCGACCACTACTGGATCGAGATCCACCGCCTGGAGAACGACGGCGATCGCATCTACCGCGACGCCATCGCCTCGCTGTTCGCGGACCGGATCGATCCGATGGTCGTGATCCGCTGGCGGGACATATTCCTCAGGCTCGAGCGGGCGATCGACTCGACCGAGACCTCGGCGTCCATCGTCGAGGGCATCGTCATCAAGAACGCGTGAGCGACGACGTCGTCATCGTCATCGTCGTCGCGACGGCGCTCCTCTTCGACTTCACCAACGGTTTTCACGACACCGCGAACGTCGTCGCGACCTCGATCTCGACGCACGCGATGCCGCCGCGGATCGCGGTCGCCTACGCGGCGATCTTCAACTTCGTCGGCGCGTTCATCTCGCTGGCGGTGGCGGCGACGGTCGCCAAGGACGTCGTCAACGCCGACGTGATCACCCCGACAGTCGTCTACGCCGGCCTGGTCGGGGCCATCGCGTGGAACCTCGCCACCTGGTACCTCGGGCTTCCGTCGAGTTCATCGCACGCGTTGATCGGCGGGGTGGTCGGCTCGGCGTTCGCCGCGTCGGGCGCAGACGCGGTGCTCGCGGACGGAGTGCTCGGCAAGGTGCTGATCCCGGCGGTGCTCGCGCCTGTCGTCGCGTTCGTCGTCGGCGTGATCGGGATCAATCTCGTCTACGGGATCGTCGGCAGGGAGCGGCCCGGGCTGGTGAATCGGGGGTTCAGGCTCGGCCAGGTGCTCTCGGGGGGCCTGCTCGCGCTTGCGCACGGGACCAACGACGCCCAGAAGACGATGGGCGTGATCACGCTTGCGCTGATCGCCAACGGCAACCTGTCCTCGGACTCCAAAGTGCCCACCTGGGTGGTGATCGCCGCGGCGAGCGCCATCTCTCTCGGCACCTATTTCGGCGGCTGGAGGATCATCCGGACGATGGGTACGCGGATCATCAAGATGGACGCCGCGCAGGGGTTCTCGGCTCAGGGCGCCGGCGCAGCCGTGATCCTCGCTTCCTCTCACTACGGCTTCCCCCTCTCGACGACGCAGGTGATCAGCGGCGGCGTGATGGGCGTGGGCGCCGGCAAGAAGCTCTCCGCCGTGCGCTGGGGGGTCGCGGGCAACATCGTCGTCGCCTGGCTCCTGACCCTGCCGGCGGCGGCCGCGATGGGCGCGGCGGTCTATGGATTCAGCAGCCTGTTCGGAAACGGGGCGGCGGGCCCGGTGATCATCACCGTCCTGGGAATCGCGGGGACCGGGCTCGTATTCGCTCGGAGGCTGCGGCAGGAACCGCTGCCCGCGTAGGGGTCTCGATGCCGGCCACCATCGTCGAGACCAAGGAACTGCTGGACACGGTCCTCGCGTCGTTCGTCGCGGGCATTGGGGTCACCACCGTCTTCGCGATCCTGATCTTCGGAGTGGCGCGCTCCACCGAAATGGCGAAAAGCGACAGACCGGTGGCGGCTGTCGCTGCCGGCGGGCTCGCTATCGCGGCGCTGCTCGTCGTGGCCGCTGCGATCGTCCTCGGGATTACTCGTGATGACCCAGAAGTAGGCCAATGGACGAGGGCAAGTACCCAGCCGACGAGAGCCGCGAACGCGACAGCGGCCGTGAGGAGACCGAGGACGAACGGGCCGACCGCAACCTCTCCGAGCTGCTGCAGGAGCTGCGGGTGGCGCTGCCGGGCGTTCAGGTGCTGTTCGCGTTCCTGCTCACGGTCCCGTTCTCCAATCGCTTCACAGACCCTCACCGAGTTCCAGAAGAAGCTCTACTTCGGGATCCTGATCGGCGTCGCCCTGGCGACGGTGCTGCTGGTCGCTCCCACCGCCGGACATCGCATCCTCTTCCGCCGCCAGCAGAAGGAGTTCATCGTCAGCCTCGCCAACAATCTCTCTCTGATCGGGCTGCTGCTCGTTGCGATCTCGATGTGCGGGGTCGATCCTGCTGATCAGCGACTTCCTGTTCAGCCGCACGACGGCCGTCCTCAGCACCACGGGGATCGCCTTCGCCTTCCTGGGCTTCTGGTTCATAGGCCCCCTCCTGCGAAGGCAGCAGCTGCCGGAGCGCACCCCGCCCGCTCGTCGATCCACCCGCGATTGAAGGTCCTCATCCTGAGCGCCTCCATCGGGGAGGGCCACGACCTGCCCGCCCGGGTTCTCGCCGACGGCATCGCAGTCGAGGCACCCGATGCCGAGATCGAGATCGTCGACTCGCTGGCCTGGTCAATCCGCTCGTGCGCCGGCTGGTCCTGGACAGCTCCCGCTTTCACTCCAAGTGGGGAAACCGCATCTTCGACCTCTCCTACAGGCTGATCACCGACGTGCGGCCGACGCGCTGGTTTGCGGCGAGGCTGACTCAATGGCTGGCCGCCAGGCCGATCCGGCGGGCCGTCCTCGAGCGCGCGCCGGACATCGTGATCTCGACCTATCCGGGCACCACGGAGGTGCTCGGCGACCTCAGGGCGAAGGGAAGGATCGAGCCCCGGTCGTCTCCGCGATCACCGACCTGGCCGCGCTCCGCTTCTGGGCCCACCCGGGTGTCGACCTCCATCTGATCACCCACCCCGAGTCGGAGGAGGAGGTGCGCGAGATCGCACCGGAGAGCTCGATCGCCTGCGTTCGCGGCCTGACCGACGCGCGCTTCTATGAGTCGCGCGATCAGGGAGACGCCCGGCGCGACCTCGGCCTGCCGCCGGAGGGGCCGGTCGTGCTGGTCTCGGGCGGCGGCTGGGCCGTGGGCGACCTGGAGGGCGCCGCCGAGGAGGCGCTGCGGCTGGACGATTCCACCGTCGTCTGCCTCTGCGGGCGAAACGAGGGTCTGCGCGCGACGCTGGCCGAGCGTTTCGCCGCTGAGCCGCGCGTGCGGGTCGAGGGCTTCACCGAGCGGATGCCGGACTGGTTCGCGGCGGCGGACCTGCTCGTTCACTCGACCGCCGGACTGACCGTGCTCGAGGCGATCATGCGCGGCTGCGGGGTGGTCTCCTACGGCTGGGGGCTCGGACACGTCCGGGTCAACAACGAGGCGTTCATCCGGCACGGGCTCGCCGAGGTGGCCCGCTCACGCGGGGAGCTGGAACCCGCGATGAGGCGTGCGCTCGCGGCGAGCGGGACCCCGGATGTCTCGTTCGAACACCTGCCGACGGCTGCGTCAGCGATCCTGGGGATCCTCAGCTTCGCCGACGGCGAGCTGGGCGACGGCGCGGGAGCTCGCCAGAAGGCCGGCGCCCACCGCGATCGCCACTAGCGCGGCGCCGAGCACCGCACCGTTGAGCGGCGTGTCGCCCCAGCCCTCGCCCCCGACCAGAGGCGCCAGGACCACCGGGATCACGATCTGCATCACCAGCACGGTCGGCGCGACCCGCGTCGCCGCGAAGCGCTGCAGCGCCGTCGATTCGCTGATCAGCCCGACGATCACCACGCCCGCCACCAGGGCCGCCCAGAGACCCACCGCGACGAGCGCTCCGTTCGAGACGTCCTGGGCGACGATCTTCGCGACGAATGCCGCGAGCCCGTCCGCCGCGCCGGCACTGGCCACCAGCAGCAGCATCGGGTAGCGCCGGCCCCTCATCAGCGCGATCGCGTAGGGGGCGAGGGCCACCGTGATCAGGATCGCGAGCGCCACGATCAGGCCCGGCCCTCGATCCACCTCTCCCACCTCCCGCGGTGCGGCCCAGGCGAAGACGGCCACCGAGCCGATGATCAGGACCACCGCGAGGATCTCCCGCGGCCCGACCCGCTCGTGGAGGACCCGGACGCCCAGTAGGAGCAGGAGCAGAAGGCCCAGCGCGAGCACCGGCTGTACGAGGGTGATCGGCGCCTGGGAGAGCGCCGCGATCTGGAGCGGCCAGCCGACCAGCGCGAGCGCGATCCCGCCGACCCAGACCGGCCGCTTCAGCAGGTGCCCGATCAGTGAAGGCCGCAGCGCCTCCTCCGTCGGCGCGCGGCGGGCCTCGAGTGCCTGGAGTGCGTAGCCGGTCTCGTAGCAACACGCCGCGGCGAGCGCCAGGGCGAAGCCGAGAGCGAGCTCGCCGTCCATGAGTGGCACCATCCTGCCATCCGCCGCCCCCTTCTCTTCGGCGCGGCCGCCGCCGCGGCCGCCTGGTGGTCTCCCGCCCTCGCCCCGGTCGTGCCGGGGGTGGCCGAGCTGCTCGGCCTGCCGCGCCGGATCGACCGACGGGACGCGGTCGCTCTCACCTTCGACGACGGGCCTCATCCCGAGGGGACACCGGCGGTCCTCGAGGCGCTCCAGGCGGGGAACGCGACGGCGCTCTTCTTTCTCTGTGGCGAGCAGGTGGAGCGGTACCCGGGGCTGGCGGCCGAGATCGCTGCGGCCGGCCACACCGTGGCGCTGCACGGCCATCGCCACCGCAACATGCTCAGGCTCACCCCGCGGACCTTCGTCGACGACCTCGAGCGCGGCATCGCGGCGATCGAGGACGCGGTCGGCGTCAGGCCGGATGTGTACCGCCCGCCCTACGGCATCTTCAGTTTTCCGGGCATCGCCGAGGTCAGGGCCCGTGGATTCGAGCCGTTGCTCTGGTCACGCTGGGGCCACGACTGGCGCGCGCCCCGTCCGCCCGAGGCGATCGCGTCGGAGGTGGCCAACGGTCTGCGCGGCGGTGATGTGCTGCTGCTCCACGACGCCGACCACTACAGCGAACCCGGTTGCTGGCGCGGCACGGTGGCGGCGCTGCCCGCGATCCTGGAGCGGATCGAGGGGGCGAATCTGACGACAGCTAGCTGACGGTGTCCGTCGCCGCGTCCTCTTCGCTCTGCCAGCGCAGCGCGGCGGCTGCGACCACCAGGGCGATCGCCAGACCCATCGCCACCAGGGCGATGGTGCCCTTGTGGGGAACGCCGAGATTGAGGACGTGTCGGGTCCACGGCAGGGTCTCGAGCAGGACGTAGCCGACCAGAAGCCAACCCGCGAACACGGCGCCACCGGCGGGCCGGCGCCCGCCCGCCCCCAGGGGCAGCAGGCTGAGCGCTGCCAGGATCGCGATCAGGCAGGTGACGGCCACGTACCCGGCCTGTCCCGTGCCGAAGTCGTCGCTGCGGAAGGCGAGCATCCAGGGGATCACGGTCCCGGCGGCGCATGCCAGGGCGACGATCCAGGCGCTCGGCCAGGCCGTCTCCCCCGCCGGTTCGACGACCCTGACCGGCTCGGGCTCCGGCTCGGGCTCGAGCCAGGCGAGGTACCGACGGACGCCCTCCCGGAGCGGGGTGGAGGCACGCCAGCCGAGCTCCTTCGCGGCTCGGGCGTTCGAGACCACCGCGCCGCCGAAGTCGCCGTTGCGGCCTGGGGTGTGGACGATCTCGGTGTCGCCGACCAGCCCCGAGACGACCTCGGCGAGCTGGCGGATCGTCACCGTCTCGTCGCCGGCCAGGTTGTAGACGCGGCCCTCTGCGCCGCGCTCCACGGCAGCCACGACGCCATCTGCCAGGTCCTCGACGTAGACGAAGCGGCGGGTCTGCAGGCCGTCGCCTGAGATCGTCAGCGCCTCGCCCCGCAGCGCCTTCGAGACGAAGATCGGGATCACCGCCGAGGGCCTCGCGCGCGGCCCGTAGGGGATGCCGAAGCGGAGGATCGTGATGGGCACGTCATAGAGCTCGGCATACGAGGTGCAGTACATCTCGCCCGCGAGCTTGCTCGCCGTGTAGAGATGGTCCGGCAGCCCGATGGGGGAGTCCTCGTCGATCACGCCGTCCCCGGATGCTCCGTAGACCCAGATCGTGCTCCCGTAGACGACGCGGGTGCCGGTCGCCCGGGCGGCCTCCAGCACGGCCATGGTCCCGCGCGAGTTGCACTCCTCTGCGCTCACCGGCTGCTCAGCGACAACCCCGACGTCCGCATAGGCGGCGAGGTGGACGACTGCCTCGCAGTCCTCCATCGCCGCCCGGAGCGCCTCACCGTCAAGCAGGTCGCCAACCACCGTCTCGATCGAGCCCGACTCGTGGTGCGGCGAGGGGCGGAGGTCGTAGATCCGCGGCTCGAAACCGGCCTCACCCAGCTTGTCGACCACGTGCGAGCCGATGAAGCCCGACCCCCCGGTGACGAGGATCCGGCTCATGCTGTCTCCTCGGCGGGAATCCCCTCGGACTCAAGCGCGGGCGCGTAGTAGAGCGGCACGCACCAGTGGTTGGCCGCGACCCAGTCGGTGTTGGGCAGCTCGTCGCCGGTCCCCATGATCCGGTGGCAGGGATCCTCGTAGACCTTGCCGGTCGAGCGCTCGATCGGCTCGAAGACGACGTACTTGTAGAGGCCGGAGGTCATCCCCTCCGGCAGCTCGAGCCGCGCCGGGTGGACCGGGTCGAGTTGCTCCCGCGCGATCTCGTTCTTGCGGGCGACGATCTCGTCGAGACGCTCCGTCTGCACCAGTCCGATCGCGGCGGTGAACTCGCTCATCCGCTGGTTCAGGCCCTCGACCCGGTGGTCGGGCTTGCCGTAATTGCGGAAGGCGCGGGCGTGCTCGAGCAGGTCCTCGTTGGACGAGACGAGCATCCCGCCCTCGCCGGTGGAGATCGTCTTCGTCGCATAGAACGAGTACGCGCCGGCGTCGCCCCAGGAGCCGGCCCGGCGGTCATCCCAGCGGGCGCCGTGAGCGTGGGCGCAGTCCTCGAGCAGGAAGATCCCGTGCTCGCGGCAATATGCCGCGATCCGCTCGACCTCGAAGGCGATGTGGCCCCCGATCTGGACCAGCACCGCGGCGCGCGGCCGGTGCTCCTCGGCCTTGCGCTCGAAGTCCTCGAAGGACATGCAGAGGTCCTCGCGGTTGCAGTCGACGAAGACCGGCTCCGCGCCCGAGTGCATGATCGCGAGGGGAGTGGCCATGAAGGTGTTGGAGGGACAGAGGACCTTCTCGCCGCGGACGCCGGCGAAGTCGAGCGCGGCGAGCGCGGCGCCGCTCCAGCCGCCGGTCGCGACCGAGCCGAGGCCGTGCAGGTCTGACCAGGCGGCCTCGAAGCGGGCGGTCATCTCGCCCTCGGACCAGCGCTCGGCGAGCACGATCTCGTCCCAGAGCTCATGGAGCCTGGGCAGGTCGCGGCGATCGAAGCCGATCGCGAACTGGCTGTGGTCGGCGGGATTCAGAAGGGCGGACGCAGCATGAGTGGGCAGCGCTTGACGGCGCGCTGGGGACAATATTCCCTCAGCCGGAGCTTTGGCTCCGCTAAATGCCGCAAGTTCGAGCTTTCCGACGCGCGGTCAGGCAGTCGGTGATTCGGCCCGCAGGGCCGTGAGCTCGGACTGCATCTCGTCCAAGAATGGTGTCTCGGGATCGATTTCGTGCATCTCCTCGACGTCCTCGGTCCACAGCTCGAGGCGTTCCTCCAGGGTGGTGCCGAGGCGCTCACCGATCGCGGCTCGTCCCGCGGCCGGCACCTTGTGCCAATCGCGCATGTTGGCGACCCGGTCGGCGGCGTAGATCACGACCGCGTCCCCGCCAGACTCGAGAATCCGCCTGCGAAGATCGCGCTTGCGCGCCCCGTAGCCGTCGATCTCGGGGTTCTCGCTGAGGCAGTCGACCAGGTCCGCGACTTCCGGCCCGAAGCGCTCGCGCAGCTCGGCGAGCTCGACGTCGGTGTGCTCGACCACGTCGTGCAGGTAGGCGGCCGAGATCATCGGGCCGTCATAGCCGGCATCCATCAGCAGGTCGGCGACCGCGATCGGATGCTGGACGAACTGCTCGTGGGTCTGCTTGCGGTGCTGCCCGAGATGGACGCGGCGGGCGAATCGAAGGGCGGCACCGGAGAGCTCCGAGCCAGCGGGTGAATCGAGTGGAGTCGAGAGCTCAGGCATGCGTGGAAACGCTAACGACGAAGTGTCTGTTTCTCAATTCGCACGCACCAGATTTACGCAAATTCGAAGAAAACCGGTTGACAAAGATTTCACATCGGCACCGGCATTGCAAACCGAGCTCTCGACGGCGCCATCGATTCGAGCAGGGGCTCGGCCCTGACCTAGAATCGCCCCAGTGCTTCAGACGCTCCGGAACGTCGCGATCATCCTCGCCCTGGCGGCCGTGGTCGATTTCCTGCCCGGGCGGCGGCGCCGCCGCGGCCACCGTGATGGCGGCCCTGACCCTGATCTTCATGGCGGCGCTCGCGTGGTTCGTCTACCGGCTCTATCGCGAGCAGCAGCTGACCCTGTCGACACTCACCGATCTGCAGAAGGCAGGACTCTTCGGGGCGGTCGGCGGGATCGCTCTGCTGATCGTCGCCTACGACGAGTTCTCCTCCTGGGGCGGAGGCGTGCTGCTCTGGATCGCGCTGATCGCCGGCTGCATCGGGGGGATCTTCCTGATCTGGCGGAGCGCCACGAGCTACTGACGTACCGCATCAGATCCGTGGCGCTCTCGTAGCTCTCGGCGCGGATCGCGTCACGGAGGCGGGCCTAGCTTCGGCGCCATGGCGCCGCTTCGCACAGCCCGGAGCTCGGGACAGGCATCGGTCGAGTTCGTCTCGGTCCTTCCCGCCCTCGCGATCTGCCTGATCCTGGCCGGGCAGGCCGTGGCCGCCGGCTGGGCCCTGTGGTCCGCCGGTGTCGCCGCGAGAGCGGGGGCGCGGGCGGAGGAGGTGGGCGGGGACCCGCAGGCGGCGGCGCGGCGCGCCCTGCCCGGCCCGCTCCGGCGGGGCGCGGTGATCCGATCCGACGACGGGGTGCGGGTCGGGGTCCGGGTGCCCGCGCTGGTGCCGGGCGTGGAGCTGCCTGCCGTTACGGCCTCGTCGACCCTCGATGCGCCGGCCGGCTGACAGAGCCACGGCCGCCGGGCAGGCGTCGGTCGAGCTGGTCGCGGCGCTGCCGGCCCTCGCGCTCGCCGTCGTCCTCGCCGTGCAGCTGCTCCTTGTCGGCTACTCGCTGACGATCGCGGACGGTGCTGCGGAGGCGGGCGCGCTAGCGGGCGCGTCCGGACGGAACGCGAGGGACGCGGCCCGCGACGCGCTTCCCGGCTGGGCGCGGAGCCGTTCCGAGGTCAGCGCCGAGGACGGCCGGGTCCGGGTCGAGGTCAGGCCGCCGGCCCCGCTGCCGGCGCTCTCCGCCGCGCTCGCGGTCAGCTCCGAGGCCTGGTCCAGGCCGCCCCGCGGGAGCGACGGATGACGCCGGCGATCCTGGCGAGCGGCACGGAGCGCCGGGCGAGCCTCGAGATGGCCGCCGCGGTCGCCGTGGAGGGGGCGGCGCTGACGGGCGCGGGGACGCTTCTCGTGGAGCTGGGCGAGGGCGCGCAGCGCCGCGGCCCGACGCTGCTCGCCGCGCCCGCCGCCCGGCGGATCGAGCAGGCCCTGCGGGGTCAGGGGCTCCGGGGGTCCGCCCGCGGACACATCTGCCACCTGGCGTTGCCCGGCGGCATGGAGGCCCTGGCGCCGGCCCGGGGCGCGATCGCCTTGGATGAAGCGGAGCTGGTGGTGGTCCACCTGCCGGGAGCGCTCTGGGTGCGGGCGGTCGAACAGGAGGACCTGCGGATCACCGGTGGCTGCCTGCTGGTCTCTCTGCCTGCCGAGCGTTCGCTCGCCGCTCTCGCCGTCGGGGAGCTGGAACGGCGTGGGCTCCGCACTCGGATCGTGACCCGGCGGCAGGGACCGCTCGCCGCCCGCCGGGCCCTCGCAGGAGCGCGGCCGGGTGGGGCCCACTCGGAGTCAGCCAGGCGGATCGCCAGGCGGCTGCTCGGTCTGGGCCGGGCGCGTGGGGAGGGGGCGGCTCCGACTCGGACGAGCCGCGGCCAGGCCCTTCCCGCATTGCTCGGCGCGGGCCTGATCCTGATCCTCGCCGCCCTGGCCCTGGCCGCTATCGGGGGAGCGGCCATCGGGCGCGGCCGTGTGCAGCGGGCGGCTGACCTGGTCGCCCTGTCCGCGGTCCGCAGCATGCGCGACGACGTCCCGAGGCTGCTGGCGCCCGCCCGGCTGCCGGACGGCACCCCGAACTCCCGCCACCTCTCCCGCGAGCAGTACCTGTCCCGCGCCCGCCTGGCCGCCGTGGACGCGGCGCGGAACAACGACGTCGACCCCGCTCGCCTGCGGATCGCGTTCCCCGACGCCACGGCCAACCCTCCGCTCCGCGCCCGAGTCACGATCATCGGGGCGGTCGATCCGGGGGCGCTCCCGGGTGGCGAGCGCCTCGGGGATCACACCCCGATCCGGGTGGCCGCGAGCGCCGTGGCGGAGGCCTCTGCTCCGGTGAGTTCCTGGACCGGGATGCCCTCGATGGCTGAGGGCGGGGGCTACTCGGGGCCGCTCGTCTACCGGGATGGCGAGGGGATGAGACCCGACGTCGCCGCCGCCTTCGACCGGATGAGCGCCGCGGCGAGGCACGCCGGGATCGATCTTGTCGTCGTCTCCGGCTTCCGCTCGGACGCCGAGCAGGCCGAGCTCTTCGCACGGCACCCTGACCCGCGCTGGGTCGCCCCGCCCGGGCACTCGCTGCACCGCTGCGCGACCGAGCTCGATCTCGGCCCCTCCTCGGCCTACGGCTGGCTCGCCGCGAACGCCCGCCGCTTCGGCTTCGTCCAGCGCTACAGCTGGGAAGCCTGGCACTACGGCTTCGCGGCCGGGCCGCCGCCGTGCTCGCAGGCCGGCAATGCGCTCTCTCCGGATGGCGAGGCCCCCGGCGCCGGAAGCGATGGGACGCTGCCGAGCTTCGTACCGGCGCAGTACCGGGAGGCGCTGGTGCGCTCCGCCTCGCGCTGGAACGTGTCGCCCGGACTGCTCGCCGCGCAGGTGATGGCCGAGTCGGGCTTCAACCCGAGGGCCGTGTCCCCGGCCGGCGCCCTCGGCATCGCCCAGTTCATGCCGGCCACCGCGCGCTCCTACGGGCTGCGCGACCCGTTCGACCCGATCGCCTCGATCGACGCGCAGGCGCACCTGATGTCGGAGCTGCTGCGTCACTTCCGCTCCGTCCCGCTTGCGCTCGCCGCCTACAACGCGGGCGCCGGGGCCGTCGCGGCCTGCTCCTGCATCCCCTACGCGGAGACCCGCGCCTACGTGGCGCGCATCCTGGCCCTCGCCGATGGGGCAGGGGTGCTGCTCTCGCCGCCGTTCGAAGTGCGGCTGATTCGCTGACTACGGTGTCGCCGGGTTCGGCTGCTCGACCGGGACCTCGCCGACCTTCTCGAGGGCGCCCGAGGTGTAGCGGTAGACGTCGAAGACGCCGTTGGTGGGGTTGCCATGGACGTCCATGTCGAGCGGTCCGGAGGCGCCGGTGTAGTTGATGTCCTCGCCGTCCTCGAGCGCCTTGATCGCTTCCGGCAGCTGCTGCCAGGAGTACTCGGTGCCGCCCGGAGCGGTGATGTCGATCAGCTCGTCGGCGATCTTCTGGCCGTCGGTCGAGCCGGCGGCGACGGCCGCGAGGTAGCAGAGGATCGTCGCGTCGAACTGTTGCGCGGCGAACGGCGCCAGCTTCACCCTCTGGGGCGACGCCGACTGGAACGCATCCACGAAGGCCGAGGTTGCCTCGCCGCCATTCGGGGCGCCCGGGGCGAGCACGCGCATCCCCTCGACGGTGCCGGTTCCCACCTCCGCGGGCAGCCCCGGGGAGACGAGTTGGTCGCTGCCCCAGGCGGTCGACGCATCCCACCCGCTGCTCCTCAGCGCGGGCGCCAGCTGGGCAAACCCGGTGGGATCGTCGATCAGCAGAACCGCATCCGGGCTGTTGGCGGTGATCTGCGCTGCCTGGGACGAGTAGATGGGCGACAAGCTGCTCAACGGGGGCGCCGCGAGGGCGACGTGTCCGCCGACGGTCCCGTCGTCTGCCTGCCAGGCCTCGATGAAGTCCTGGGCGATGGTGTCCGAGCTCGGGTCAGTGCTCGCCGCGACGTTCACCGTGTGGCCCGCGATACCGCCCAGACCACGCTCGATCGCCTTCGCGAGTGCCTCTCCCTCGGTCGAGACGGGCAGCGCGGTGCTGTCGACCAGGTCGTGGTCGTTGAGATCGGCGACGTCGTCGCCGGTCGCCACCGGTGAGATCTCGAGAACCTTGGCCGGGATGGCGACGTCGTGGGCGACGCCTGCAACGCCCGCGGAGGACCACGGTCCGGTCAGGCAGCTCGCCCTGTCGGTGTCGACGAGCTTCCGGGCGGATTCCACCGCCGAATCCGTGTCTGCTCCCTGGTCCTCGTTGACGATCCGGATGCTGTGGTCGGCGCCCACCGAGTCGACCGCCTGCCTGATCCGATCGAGCGCGACCTCTGAGGCCTTCTGACCCGACTCGCCCAGTGTCTTCGAGCTGCCGCTGAGCGGCAGGGAATTCCCGATCACCAGGTCGAGCTTCGTTGACCCGGGCCCGTTGCCCCCGCCGCCACCGCCGCACCCGGCCAGGGGGGCGATGAGCGCGATCCCGGTCAATGCCGCGATCGCCTGACGAGTGTGAATCCTGCCCCTCAGAGGCGTATTCATAGCCGCTGGGCGATCAGTAGGGTTGGGCCATGGCGACGGTTCAGGTCGAGGGAATCGAAGGGCTGAAGGCACTGCTCGGCAAGCAGATCGGGCCGAGCGAGTGGCGCGAGGTCACTCAGGAGGACATCAACACCTTCGCCGATCTGTGCGGTGACCATCAGTGGATCCACGTCGATGTCGAGCGCGCCAAGAACGAGAGCCCGTTCGGCACCACGGTCGCCCACGGCAACCTGACGCTCTCGATGATCGACGGCATGCGGCTCGAGCTGCTCAACTCGAGCGGCTTCAAGCTCGGCGTCAACTACGGCTGGAACAAGGTGCGGTTCCCCGCTCCGGTGCCGGCCGGCTCGCGGATCCGCACCATCGCCGAGGTCGTCGAGGTCGATGACGTCGGCGGCGGCTGGTGGCAGGTCGTGACGCGCTTCACGGTTGAGGTGGAGGGCTCGGACAAGCCGGCCTGTGTAGCGGACTCGGTCGGCCGAGCCCTCCCCGAGTAGCGCGCTGCCCTACTTGACGGTCAGCGTTCCCTCCATGCCGGCCTCGCGGTGGCCGGGCACGGTGCAGAAGAACGTGTAGGTCCCGGGCTGCAGGTCCACGGTCGTGTTCGCCGTGCCTGAGGCGACCAGGTCGGTCTGGCCCACCGTGTCGCCCGAGGAGCTCTCGACGGCGACGTCGTGCGGGATCGACTCGTTGTTCTGGAAGTCGATCGTCACGCTGCCGGCCTTCGCGCTGACGTCCTTCTGGTTGTAGGCGAGATCGGTGCCGGAGGGCGTCGAGATGTTGACCGTCGAGGCGGCTCCGCCTCCACCGCCACCACCCGTGGTGGTCGCCGGGGGCGGGGTCGCCGCGGCAGTCGTGTCGTTGTTGCTGCTGCCACCGCCGCACGCCGCCAGGCCAAGCATCGCCAGCGCCGCAACCGCTGCAATCGCCGAAACTCGTCTCATCGAGGCCACCTTTCGCTTGCCGCCAGGTCGGTCCACTCTATTACGCATTTCTATGCGGATCGGATTGCGCTAGTCGCCCTGGAACTCCGGGGTCTCGCCGCCGAAGAAGGCCGTCACCCCGCGCTTCAGGTCCTCGGTTCCCATGCTGTCGGCGATCCCGTGCCGCTCGAGCTGCAGGTGGTCGGTGAGCGAGTGCTCGATCGACTCGTGCAGCAGGAGCTTGGTCATTCGCACGTAGTAGGGCGCCTTGGCGGCGAGCTTCTCGGCCTTCTCGCGAGCGCGGTCGAGCAGCTCGTCGGCCGGAACGACCTCCGCGACCAGCCCGGCCTCGAGCGCGGCGCTCGGCGTCCAGGTTGGGATCGTTGAGCGCCAGCTCGAGCGCCTTGGCCGGGCCGACGACCCGCGGCAGGAAGTAGGTCATGCCGCCGTCGGGGGCCGCGCCGATGCGACCGTAGGCGATCGCCAGGAAGGCTTGATCCGAGGCGATCCGGATGTCCGCGGACAGCGCCAGCGACATCCCGGCTCCCGCTGCTGGGCCGTTGATCGCGGCGATGACCGGGTACGGGATGCGGCGGATGTCGACGATGGCGTTGTGGAGCGCCTCGGCGCCGCGCCGTACCTCCGAGGGGAGGTCCACGTTCTCATCGGTGACGCCCCGCTTGAACCAGTTGACGTCGCCACCGGAGCAGAAGGCGCGGCCGGCGCCGGTCACGATCAGGGCCCGGATCGGGGCGCGATCGGCCAGCCAGGCGGCGGCGGTCGTGAGCTCGCCGATCAGCTCGGGGCTCATCGCGTTCAGGGCGTCGGGACGGTTCAGGGTCAGCGTTCCCACCTGGCCGTCGATCTCGATCTCGAGCGTCTCGAGCTCGGGCGGATCTGCGGTGAGCAGGGGAACTTCGGTCTCTGCGGTTTCTGCCATCTGGAGCCTCCTAGGGCGGGGGTGCCAGGACCCTACCCTCTAGATAGTGGCCGAGAGCAGCAAGAAATTGGCAGAGCAGCGGCGGGAGCTCCCAGACGCCCCCGGCGTCTACGTCTTTCGCGACAAGGCGGGCGACGCCCTCTACGTGGGCAAGGCGAACTCGATCCGCAAACGGGTCGCGTCGCACTTCGCCGGCAAGGGCGGCGGCCGCGGGGTCGGGAATGGGCGGGACGGCCGAGCTGATCGGCCGAACCGAGTCGATCGAGACCCTCGTCACGCAGACCGAGGCCGAGGCCCTGCTCGCAGAGCAGAGCTTCATCAAGCGCTACCGCCCGCGTTTCAACATCCGGCTGCGGGACGACAAGTCGTATCCATACGTCGGGGTCAGCCTCGACGAGGAGTTCCCGCGCGTCTACTTCACCCGGGAGCGGCACCGGCCGAACCGCGCCTACTTCGGCCCCTTCTCGAGCGCCAAGCGGGTCCGGGAGACGCTCGACCTGCTCGGGAAGCTCTTCCAGTACCGCACCTGCGAGGGGCCGGAGCCGGGCCGGCGCTCCGGCGTTCCCTGCCTCGACTACTACATCAAGCGCTGCCAGGCGCCCTGCGTCGGCTACATCGACAAGGAGGAGTACCGGGGCAACATCGACCGGATCATCGGCTTCCTCTCCGGCCGCTACAAGGAGATCGCCGGCGACCTCGAGGACCAGATGGAGGAGGCGTCCGAGGCCCAGGACTTCGAGCGGGCGGCGCTGTTCCGCGACCGGCTGAACGCCGTCCGAAGCATGATGGAGCGCCAGCAGGTGGCGGGCGGTGCACTGGGAAGCGCCGACGTGATCGGGGTGGCGGTCGAGGGCACCGACGCCAACGCCCAGGTCTTCCAGGTGCGCGACGGTGTGCTGGCCGAGCGGCAGGGCTTCTACCTGGCGGGCGAGGAGGACGGCGCGGAGGAGGACCGCGACCCCGGCGAGGTCGCCGAGACCTTCCTGCTCCAGTACTACGGCGCCGCTCCGGCGATCCCGGGCCGCGTCATCGTCGGCCCCGAATTGCGCGGGAGAACGGAGGTGCTCGCCGAGGCGCTCTCGAGCCAGCGCGACGCGCAGGTCGAGGTCCGGGTGGCCTCGCGCGGCGATCTGCGGCGGATGCGCGAGCTGGCCGAGAAGAACGCCAACCTCGCGCTCGCTCAGGACCGGCTGCGGCGCGAGCACCGGCGCCAGCAGCGGGTCGAGTCGCTCTCGGCGCTCCAGGAGGCGCTCGCGCTCGAGCGGGTGCCGGTCCGGATCGAGGGGTTCGACATCTCGAACCTCGGCGAGACCCACACGGTCGCCTCGATGGTCGTCTTCGAAGGGGGCGCGCCGAAGAAGTCGGACTACCGCAAGTTCGGCATCCGCGGCGAGTTCGGGGGAAACGGCGAAGGTCCCGACGACTTTGCGGCGATGCAGGAGGTGCTGTCGAGGCGGCTCGGGCCGCTACCTCCAGCAGGCCGACATCTCGCCGCACGATTCCGACCGCGATGCGAGCTTCGCCGCGCTCCCGGACCTGATCGTGATCGACGGCGGCAAGGGCCAGCTCTCGGCCGGCCTCAAGACGCTCGAGCCGCTGCTGGAGCAAGGGGTGGCGGTGGTCAGCCTCGCCAAGCGGATCGAGGAGGTGTTCGTGCCCGGGCGAGGGGACCCGATCCTGTTGGAGAAGGGATCGGACGCCCTGCGGCTGCTGCAGCGGGTCCGCGACGAGGCGCACCGGTTCGCGATCACCTTCCACCGCAGCCGCCGCGACCAGGCGATGACCGCGTCCGTCCTCGACGGCGTCCGTGGTGTCGGCCCGGCCCGCAAGCGGGCCCTGCTGCGCCACTTCGGCTCCCCGGATCGCCTTCTCAGCGCGAGTCGCGAGGAGCTCGAAGCGGTGCCCGGGGTGCCCGGTAAGCTCGCTCGCGAGATCCACCGGCAACTTCACAGAGCGGGCTGATGTCCGAGAACGGATCAGTAGGGGGAGACGGCTCAGGACCCGGCGAGAACCGGGTCGAGCTGGTCGTGATCACCGGCTACTCGGGCGCCGGCAAGTCGGAGGCGATCGCGGCCTTCGAGGACGGCGGCTACTTCTGCGTCGACAACCTGCCCCCGCGGATGATCGAGGGGCTCGGCGAGCTCTTCCAGCACGAGGGAAGCGGGGTCGAGAAGGCCGCGGTGGTCACGGACGTTCGCGGCGGCGAGTACTTCGAGGATCTGCTGGCGGTGCTCGACGAGCTCGAGGCGAGTGACGCGCTCGACCTGAAGCTGGTCTTCCTCGAGGCCGATGAGGAGGCCCTGCTTCACCGCTACAAGGAGACGCGCCGCCGCCATCCGCTCGCCCGCAGCGGCAGGATCGTCGACGGGATCCGCGAGGAGCGCGACCGGCTCGGGCCGCTGCGCGAGCGGGCCGACGTCGTGATCGACACCTCGGCGCTCACCGGCGGCGCGCTGCGGCGCCGCATCGCGATCGAGCTGATCGGTCGCGACACGCGCGAGAACCAGCTCGCGCTCACCATCCTCACCTTCGGGTTCAAGAACGGCCCGCCGCTCGACGCCGACCTCACCCTGGACGTCCGCTTCCTGCCCAACCCCCACTACGTCGACGACCTGCGGCCGCTCACCGGGCTCGACGAGCCGGTCCGCGAGTACGTCGAGTCGGGCACCCAGGCGGGAGAGTTCTATGGCCGGCTGATGCCGCTGCTCGACTTCCTCCTTCCCGCCTACGTCGCCGAGGGCAAGCAGCACCTGACGATCGCGGTCGGCTGCACCGGCGGGCGCCACCGCTCGGTCACCGTCGCGGATCGGATCGCTCGCGCATTGAGCACACGGGACGACGTCAAGCTGCAGGTCGTCCACCGCGACGTGGAGCTCGAGCCGAAGCCTGCCGCGCGCTAGAGGGCTAGTTCCTCGCGCCTGAGTATCGTCGATCGGGGCGTCCATAACATCCGTCCCGTGAGCGAGCCGGTGATCAGCGTCAGGGGCCTGCGTAAGTCCTACGACGGCTTCGAGGCGGTGCGGGGGATCGATCTCGAGATCGGCGCCGGCGAGATCTTCGCCTTCATCGGACCGAACGGCGCGGGCAAGACGACCACGGTCGAGATCCTCGAGGGCTACCGCACCCGCAACGCCGGCGAGGTGAGCGTGCTCGGCATCGATCCGCAGCAGGCGGATCGCGCCTGGCGCAACCGCGTCGGCTTCGTCCTCCAGGAGTCCCGGCTGGTCCCCGAGCTCACGCCCCGGGAGGCCGTCGAGCAGTACGCCGGCTACTACACCTCCCCGCGCGACATCGACGAGACGGTGAGCCTGGTCGGTCTCGCCGAGAAGGCGAACGCCCGGACCTCGACGCTCTCGGGCGGCCAGCAGCGGCGCCTCGACGTCGCCCTCGCCCTGATCGGCGATCCCGAGCTGCTCTTCCTCGACGAGCCGACCACCGGCTTCGACCCCTCGGCGCGCCGCCAGGCCTGGGACGTGATCGGCGGCCTGCGCGACCTGGGCAAGACGGTCTTCCTGACCACCCACTACATGGACGAGGCACAGGCCCTCGCCGATCGCGTCGCGATCATCTCGGCCGGGCGGATCGTCGCGACCGGCTCGCCCGAGGACGTGGGCGGCGACCGCGAGGCGCGCACCGAGATCAGCTTCCGGCTGCCGGCCGGCATCGCGCGCCCCGACCTGCCGGATACCGGTCCGCGACAGCGCGCCCGGATCGACGCCGGGCGCCGTCTCGCTGACCGCCGAGGATCCGGTCCCGGTCCTGCGGGAGCTGACGGTCTGGGCGAGCGGAGCGGGGGGTGGGTCTGCCCGACCTCCAGGTCCGGCGCCCGAGCCTCGAGGACGTCTACCTGGAGCTCACCCGGCAGGCCGACGGCGACGGGGGAGGGGCCCCCATGAGCGGCGTGGCCCTCGTCCTCCACCAGTTCCGCTTCGACCAGAAGGTCTTCTGGCGGAACCCGGCGGCCGTCTTCTTCACGGCGCTGCTGCCCCTGATCTTCCTCTTCATCCTCGCCAGCGTCTTCAACAACGCCGACATCTCGGGCCTCGACGTGAAGGGCGCGACCTACTACGTCCCGGCGATCCTCACGCTCGCCGTGATCTCGGCGACGACGGTCAAGCTCGCGACGAACCTGCCGCGCCGAGCGCGAGGCGGGCCAGCTCAAGCGGGTGCGGGGGACGCCGCTGCCGCCCGCCGCCTTCGTCGCCGGCCGGGTCGGGAACTCACTGGTGATCACCCTGATCATGGTGGTGCTCGTCAGCGTGATCGGCGCCCTCGTCTACGGCGTGACGATCCCGACGCACACGCTCCCCGCGCTGCTCGTCACGCTGGCCGTCGGGGCGTTCTCCTTCTCCTGCCTCGGCTTCGCGCTGGCGGCGGTGATCCCGACGGAGGACGCCGCCCCGGCCGTGACCAACGCGACGGTCCTGCCGCTCTACTTCCTGTCGGGGGTCTTCATCCCCGAGGACGAGCTGCCCAACGGTGTTCTCAACTTCGCCGATCGTCTTCCCGATCCGCCACTTCTTCGAGGCCATGTTCACCGCCTGGGACCCGCACACGACGGGCTCGGGCTTCGAGCTCGGGCGACCTGGCGGTCGTTCTCGCCTGGGGTCTCTTCGGGCTCGTCATCGCGGTTCGCTTCTTCCGCTGGGAGCCGCGACGCTGACGCCGGGCCTGGGTTCCCGTATAAGGTGGCCATTCGGTAGGGAAGTCTCGTCCCGCGACCCCCAAAGCTGATGCTTCATTACGCAGCCGTCAAAGTGTCCGACCTCGAGCGAAGCGGCAGCTTCTACGACTCGCTGCTCGCCCCCAACGGCTGGCGCCGTCAGGACGCTCCGGCGAATTCGGTCAGCTGGGGGCTGATCAAGGCGGAGTTCTTCATCGAGCAGGCGGACGACGCGCCGCGACCGGGCTACGGCCTCATCTCCTTCCCGGCGAAGAGCATTCCGGCCGTCAAGGCCTCGTTCGAGTCGGGGATCGCCAACGGCGGCGAGTCCGTCGCCGAACCCGGCAGCGCCCCGGCGTTCGGGCCGGGGAACTATTGCTGCCGCCTCAACGATCCCGACGGCTACCTGGTCGAGGTCTGTGTCGCTCACAACCGCTGATCTCCGTGCGAGCACGGGCACGGAGGCCCCAACGGCTCGATAGTTTGGGTAGGACGCAAACTTCGGATACCGCCGTAGGAGGACTTCAAATGGCAGTCAAGGTGGGCATCAACGGCTTCGGGCGGATCGGCCGGAACCTTTTCCGCGCGGCCCACGAGGCGGGCACGGATCTCGAGTTCGTCGCGGTCAACGACCTGATCGACGCCGAGATGATCGCCCACCTGCTCAAGTACGACTCGATCCTGGGTCGCTTCCCCGGTCGAGGTCGAGGCCACCGAGGGCGGCATCAGGGTCGACGGCAAGCGAGATCAAGGTCCTGAACGAGAAGGACCCGGCGGCCCTCCCCTGGGGCGACCTGGGCGTCGAGGTCGTGATCGAGTCCACGGGACTCTTCACCAAGCGCGAGGACGCGCAGAAGCACCTCGATGCCGGCGCGAAGAAGGTGATCATCTCCGCCCCCGCCACCGATCCCGACATCACCGTGGTCCTCGGGGTGAACTTCGAGTCCGACTACGACCCCGAGCAGCACAACATCATCTCCAACGCCTCCTGCACCACCAACTGCCTGGCGCCGGTGGCCAAGGTGCTCAACGACACGGTCGGCATCGAGCGCGGCCTGATGACCACGATCCACGCCTACACCGCGGACCAGCGCCTGCAGGACATGCCCCACAAGGACTATCGCCGGGCGCGCGCCGCCGCGGTCAACCTGATCCCGACCACGCACCGGCGCCGCCAAGGCGGTGGGACTGGTCCTGCCCGAGCTGCAGGGGAAGCTCTCCGGGATGGCGGTCCGGGCGCCGGTCATCACCGGCTCGCTGGTCGATTTGACCTGCGATCTCTCCAGGGAGACCAGCGCCGAGGAGATCAACGCGGCGATGAGGGAGGCGGCCGAGGGGCCGCTGGCCGGAATCCTCAAGTACACCGAGGACCCGATCGTCTCGACCGACATCGTCACCGACCCGCACTCCTCGGTCTTCGACGCCGAGCAGACCAGGGTGGTCGACGGGACCTTCGTCAAGCTCCTCTCCTGGTACGACAATGAGTGGGGCTACGCCAACCGCTGCGTCGAGCTGGCGGAGAAGGTGCTGCAGCCGGCGACGGTCGGTGCCTGACGCGAGCCACCGACGCGCTCGTTCACCAAGGCGAGCGTCAGAGACGCAGAGGTGGAGGGTCGCCGCGTGCTGGTGCGCGCGGACCTGAACGTGCCCGCTGGAGAACGGGGTCGTGACCGACGACACGCGGATTCGCGCCTCGCTGCCGACGATCGAGCTGCTCCGCGAGCGCGGGGCGAGCGTCGTGCTGGTCTCCCACCTCGGGCGGCCCAAGGGCCCGGATCCCGGAGCTCTCGATGGCGCCGGTCGGCGAGCGCCTCGGCGAGCTGCTCGGGACCGAGGTGAAGCAGGCGCCCGCGGTCGTCGGCGACGAGGTCTCGGCGATGGCTTCCGGCGCTCGACGGCGGGCGAGGTGCTGCTGCTCGAGAACAGCCGCTTCGAGCCCGGGGAGACGAAGAACGACCCGGCGCTGGCCGAGGCGCTCGCCGCCCTCGCCGAGCTCTACGTCAACGACGCCTTCGGCTCGGCCCACCGGGCCCACGCGACGCACCGAGGGCGTCGCCCACCACCTGCCCGGCTACGCCGGTCTTCTGCTCGAGCGAGAGGTGGTCGAGCTCACCGCGGTCCGCGATGACCCACAGCGTCCGCTCGTCATCGTCCTCGGTGGCGCCAAGGTGACCGACAAGCTCGGCGTGATCGACCGCTTTCTCGGCTTCGCCGAGGAGATCCTGATCGGCGGGGCGATGTGCTTCAGCTTCTTCAAGGCCGAGGGCCGGGACACCGGCGACTCGCTGGTCGAGGAGGAGGGGGTGGAGTCCGCCAGGCAGGTGCTGGAGGAGGCCGAGGGCAGCGACACGATCCTGGAGCTGCCGGAGGACCTGTGCCTCGGCAGGGAGTTCGATGCGGACACGGAGACCCGCCTGCTCAACGGCGTCGACGTGCCCGAGGGCTGGATGGGGCTCGACATCGGCAGCAACACCATCGCCAACTTCGGCAAGCGGATCGCCCGGGCCGGGACCGTCTTCTGGAACGGGCCGATGGGCGCCTTCGAGCTGGAGCCGTTCGCGGGAGGAACTCGAGCCCTCGCCGAAGCTGTCGCGGCGGCCCCCGGTCACACGGTGGTCGGAGGCGGCGATTCCGTGGCGGCTCTGCAGAAGTTCGGATTGGCCGACGCCGTCGACTGGCTCTCGACCGGCGGTGGCGCCTCGCTCGAGCTGATGGAGGGGCGAGAGCTCCCGGGCGTGGAGGCTCTGCAGGATGCCTGACCGTACGGCCTATCTCGCGGCCAACTGGAAGATGCACAAGACGACCGAGGAGACCGAGAACTTCCTCGCCGAGTTCCTCCCGCGGGTGCCGGAGTCCGGCGGCCCGGAGGTGGTCATCTGCCCGCCCTTCACCTCCCTGAAGACCGCGGTCGAGCACTGCTTCCAGAGTCGCGTCCGGGTGGCCGCGCAGAACATGCACGAGGCCGACGAGGGCGCCTTCACCGGCGAGATCTCCGCGCCGATGCTGCTCGACCTGGGCGTCGAGGGCGTCATCCTCGGCCACTCCGAGCGCCGCCAGTACTTCAACGAGACCGACGAGGCGCTGGCGCGGAAGGTGCCGGCCGCGCTCGGCGCCGGGCTCGAGCCGATCCTCTGCGTGGGCGAGAACGAGGCCCAGCGCGACGCCGACGAGACCGAGGAGGTCCTCACCCGGCAGGTCCGGGCCGATCTCGCCGAGGTGCCCGGACGCGCGGCTCAGCGAGGTGGTGATCGCCTACGAGCCGATCTGGGCGATCGGCACCGGCCGCACCGCCACCCCCGAGCAGGCGCAGGAGGCGATCGCGCTGATCCGCGGTCTGATCGAGGAGCGCTCGCGACGAGGCGGCCGCGGCGATCCGGATCCTCTACGGCGGCTCGGTCAAGCCCGACAACGCCGCGGAGCTGATCTCGCAGCCGGACGTCGACGGCGCCCTGGTCGGTGGCGCCAGCCTCGATCCGGGCGATTTCGCGGCGATCGTCGAAGCCGCGGGCTGATGAGCCCGCTGCCGGCCGGCCCGACGAGCATCCCCGTTCCCTCGCTGGCGCTGGTGATCCTCGACGGCTGGGGCCTCGCCCCCGACGGCCCGGGCAACGCGATCTCGCAGGCGAGCACGCCGGTCTTCGACGAGCTCTGGTCCACCTATCCGCACGCCACGCTCTCGACCTCGGGCCGCGACGTCGGCCTGCCCGAGGGGCAGATGGGCAACTCCGAGGTCGGGCACCTCAACCTCGGCGCCGGCGCGGTCGTCAAGCAGGACCTGGCCCGGATCGACGACGCGATCGCGGACGGCAGCTTCTTCGAGAACCCGGCGCTGCGGGCGGCCTGCGGCTCGGCACGGGAGTCGCGGCGCGGCCGGCTGCACGCGATCGGCCTGATCTCCGACGGCGGCGTCCACTCGGGCTGGGAGCACATCGAGGCGGTGATCGAGCTGGCCGGCGAGGAGGGGGTCTCCGAGCTGGTGCTCCACGCCCTCACCGACGGGCGCGACACCCTGCCGCACCTCGGGCGCGGGCTATGTCGAGGAGGTCGAGCGCTGGCTGCGCCATGTCGGTTCGATCGGGACGGTCGGCGGGCGCTACTGGGGAATGGATCGCGACCGGCGCTGGGACCGGACCAAGCGCGCCTACGACGCGATCGTCCACGCGCGCGCGCCGCGGGCCGAGAGCGCCGTGCAGGCGATCCGCGAGTCCTACGAGCGCGAGGTCACCGACGAGTTCATCGAGCCCACCGTGATCGGCGACTACGACGGCGCCGAGCCCGACGAGCCCTTCATCTTCATCAACTTCCGGCCCGACCGGGCACGCCAGCTGACCCGCGCCCTGGGCGAGCCGGACTTCGACGAGTTCGACCGGGGTGGCGCCGGCCCGTTCGAGGTGACGACGATGACCGAGTACCAGCACGGCTGGCCCTATCCCGGTCGCCTTCCCGCCGCGCGAGCCGGAGACCACGCTCGCCCAGGTGATCGCCGAGGAGGGTGAGCGCCAGCTGCACGTCGCCGAGACCGAGAAGTACGCGCACGTCACCTACTTCTTCAACGGCGGTCGCGAGCAGGAGTGGAGCGGGGAGGAGCGCTACCTCGTCGACTCGCCCCGCGACGTCCCCACCTACGACCACAAGCCGCAGATGAGCGCCGCCGCCGCCGCGAAGGCCTTCAGCGAGCACTGGCGCGAGGACGGCTACCGCTTCGGGATCATCAACTTCGCCAACCCCGACATGGTCGGCCACACCGGTGTGATCCCCGCCGCGGTCGCGGCGGTCGAGGAGGTGGACGACCGCCTCGCGGAGGTGGTCGGGGCCGTCCACGAGAAGGGCGGGGCGCTGATCGTCACCGCCGACCACGGCAACTGCGAGCAGATGCTCGAGCCCGACGGCTCGCCCGAACACCGCCCACTCGACCAATCCCGTCCCCGTGATCGTCACCGACTCGGCCGTCGATCTGCGCGAGGGCGGCATCCTCGCCGACGTCGCCCCGACCGTCCTCGACCTGCTCGGCATCCCGCAGCCCGAGGCGATGACGGGGCATTCCCTGCGCGCGCAGAGCGACTGAGCTGGACCTGGCCGATGAGACACGACCCGGCCAGGCTCGACTTCGAGATCCAGGCCCGTGACGGCGATGCCCGCACCGGACTGATTCAAGTCGGCCACGGGCAGGTGGCGACGCCGGCCTTCATCCCGCTGGCGACCAAGGGCAGCGTCCGCGGGCTTTCCTCCGCCGAGGTCGCCGGGCTCGGCTACGGGATGGTCCTCGGCAACACCTTCCATCTGCATCTGGCGCCGGGCGAGGAGGCGATCGCGGCGCGCGGCGGCCTGCACCGGTTCATGGGCTGGGAGCGGGCGCTCATCACGGACTCGGGCGGCTTCCAGGTCTTCTCGCTGGCCCACGGAGGCGTCGCGGACGAGATCAAGGGACGGCGGGGCAACGACGCCGGCGGCGCCAAGGTCGAGATCTCCGAGCAGGGTGTGGCCTTCCAGTCGCTGCTCGATGGCTCGAGCCGCTTTCTCGGTCCGGAGGACTCGATGCGGATCCAGGCCGCCCTCGGCTCCGACATCGCGCTGACCTTCGACGAGTGCACCCCGGCGCACGCCGATCGCGACTACACAGCCCGCTCGACGGAGCGGACCCACCGCTGGCTCGACCGCTGCCTGGCCTGGCACGAGCGCGAGGGGCCGGCCGGCCAGGCTGTCTTCGGGATCGTCCAGGGCGGTGTTCACGAGGATCTGCGGCGGGAATCGGCGGAGCGGAACGCCGCAGCGGCAATCGACGGGATCGCGATCGGCGGCACCCTTGGTCGCGACAAGGCTGAGATGCACGGCGTTCTCGGGTTCACGCTGCCGCACCTACCCGACGAGGCTCCGCGACACCTGCTCGGCATCGGCGAGGTCGATGACCTGCTGGTCGGGATCGGGATGGGCATCGATCTCTTCGACTGCGCGATCCCGACACGGCTCGCCAGACACGGGACGGCGCTCGCGCCAAATCCGGACGGCCGCTTCCGCATCGACCTGACCAAGGCCGCATACGCGGACGATGACTCGCCGGTGGTCGACGGCTGCCCGTGCGAGGCCTGCACCCGCCACTCCCGCGCCTACCTCCGCTACCTCGCCCGCAACAAGGACCTGACCGGCACCCGTCTCCTCACCCTCCACAACCTGATCTACATGCAGGAGCTTGTCGGCGGCGCCCGCGAGGCAATCGCCGGTGAGCGCTTCGCCGACTTCTCGCAAGCGGTTCTGGATGGTGCGACCCCGTGGGCCGCCTTCGGCGCAAGCGCGACTTAGACTCGGCCGGGTGAAGGGAGTCGTCAAGCAGAGGCCGGCGTGCCGTCACTGCGGCGCCACCCTCGAGCACTCGTTCTCGAAGTGCCCGAAGTGCGGCCGGCGCTCGTTGCTCTCCCTGCTGCTTCCGCGCGGCCGGCGAACCTAGTCGCGGCTACTTCGTGTTGTCCTCGACGACCTGCTTGAGCGCGTCGATCTGGTCGTTGACGTTCTGCTTGACGACCTGATCGAGGTCGATCTTGTTGCCGCTGCCGCTGGAGGCGAGGGTGACGATGGCCGCCACCGCCGCGGCCAGCAGGAGGATCGAGATCACGATCAGCGCGTTGCGGGCGAAGCTCGACGCCCGGCGGCGGCGTTTCTCGGGGACCGGGCGCCGGCTGGCGAGGCGGGACGGGCCGCCGCTGCGGACGGCGCTGGCTCCGGGTGCGCGGCATGTGACGGGTCGGGGCCGTCGGCGTGTCGTCCGCGAGGACGCTGGTGGCCGCGGTGCCGGCCGGGGACTCGCCGGCAAGGCCACGGCGAAGCGCGTCGGCGAGCTCGCCGGCGGCCGCGAACCTGCGCGACGGATCGGACTCGAGCGCGACGAGGACCGCGTCTCCGACCGACTCCGGCACGGCATCGCTGTAGTTGCTCGGATGCAGAGGCTGCTCGGACTGCTGGCGGACGGCCAGCTCGGCGAGGGAGGCGCCCTCGTAGGGCAGCCGGCCGGTGAGGAACTGGTAGAGCACGACGCCGAGCGAGTAGACGTCGGAGGACGGCGTCGCCTCGTCGCCGCGAGCCTGCTCCGGCGCCAGGTAGGCGGCGGTGCCGACCACCGAGCCGACCTGGGTGATCCGGGTCTGCTCGCTGGCCCGCGCGATGCCGAAGTCGGCGATCTTCACCGTCATGTCGCCGCCCCCGGCGGGCCCGCCGATGATCATCAGGTTCCCCGGCTTGATGTCGCGGTGGATGATCCCGTGGCGGTGGGCGTAGTCGAGGCCGGCGCAGGACTGCACCCCGATCTCGACCGTGGTCTCCGGGTCGAGCTTGCCCTCGGCCTGGAGCAGCTGGGCGCCGGAGCGGCCGCGCACGTACTCCATGACGATGTAGTACTGGCCGCCGTCGTTGCCGGTGTCGTACACCTGGACGATGTTGGGGTGAACGAGCTTCGCCACCGCGAGCGCCTCGCGCCGGAAGCGGGCGACGAAGCGGTCGTCGTCGGAGAGGTGCTCGGCGAGGATCTTCACCGCGACGGTTCGCTCCAGGATCGTGTCGGTGGCCCGGAAGACGCTCGACATTCCTCCGCTTCCCAGGCGGTCCTCGATCCGGTAGCGATCGGCGATCAGCTCGCCCTTGGGGCTGCGCGGGCTCATAGTCCTCCCGGCCCGATGCCGCCGGAGGCGCCGGGGGTCGTCGTGGTGTTGGGCGTGGTCTCCGTCTGAGTGGGAGTGGTCTGGGTCTGGGTGCGGGTTGTCGTCGTCGATGGCGTGCGCTCCGTCGTGGTCTGCTGGGTGGTCGACGGAGTGCTTGTGGTCGTCGGGAATGTGGTCGTCGTCTCGCTTCGGCCCTGGCACTTCTCCGGGTCGTTGAGCAGCAGCTTCAGGTTGTTGGCGCCGTTGTCGAGCGCCTCCTTGACCTGCGAATTCACGCTCGACGGGAGGTTGGCGACGTCCGCCAGCAGGTCGTCGGTCTTGTCTGCGGCGACGAAGCAGCTGCCCACGTCCACGTTCGCCCGGATCTCGGCGATCTTGGCGAGCAGGATCTGCGCATCGTCCGCCGGGATCGAGGGATCGGGGCTGCTGTTGCCGCAGCCGACCACGCCCGCGGAGGCGGCCAGGATCAGCGCAAGCAGAATTGACCGGAGTTTGTTCGGCATCGCGGCGATAGTAGCCAGCGGTCCTTTGGCGTTCGCCGCCGTCATCACTGGCCGATGTAGAGCCGATCGGCGAGCAGCTCGGGCAGCCCGGCGTCCCTGATCGCCTCCGCCGCCGCAGTCGATGTCGTAGTTCGTGCGGTGATAGCTCGCCGTCCAGGAATCGGTGTCGAGCTCGAGCCAGGCCGCGCGCGAATCGCCGTCGCGCGGCTGTCCGACGCTGCCCGGGTTGAGCAGCCAGCGCCCCTCGGAGAGGTCGATCTCCCTGCCGCCCTCGGCCTGGCCGCCACCGTCGCCGCCGGGCGGTCCGTCGCCGTCGGAGAACCAGAGCGCGACGTGGGAGTGGCCGATCAGGCTGACCCGGCCCGACTGCTCCTCCATGCACTCGCGGGCCTGGTCGACGGCGAGCACGTACTCCCAGATCGGGTCGCGGGGGGAGGCGTGGTAGAGGCCCACCTCGTGGTCGGTGTCCTCCGGTTTCAGCCCCTTGAGGTAGTCGATCGTGGAGTCCTCGGCGTTCGCCCGCGTCCACTCGACGGCGGCGGCGGCGGATGCCGAGAAGACGTCGGTATCGATCTCCCCGGTCACCGCGAGGTCGTGGTTGCCCACCAGGCTGACCTCGCAGCGCTCTGAGACGAGCTTCGCGCACTCGTCCGGCTGGGCGCCGTAGCCGACGACGTCGCCGAGGCACCAGCGCTGCTCGATCCCGGCCTCGTCGATCGCGGCGAGCACGGCCTCGAGCGCCGGCAGGTTGCTGTGGATGTCGGTGAGGATCGCGACGCGCACGGGGCGGGAGGGGTGGTCGGCGCCTGGGCGCCCAGAAACGGCCGTCTATCGTAGGCGGGTGCCCGGCCGATCGTCGCCCACCTGGGTCCGCCTCGGAGTCACGGCGGTCGCGGCGGTCGTCGTCGCCGAGGCCGCCGCCTGGCTGCTGCGACCGCGCGACATCGAGCAGCCCGTGCGCGCGGACGAGAGCGCGTACTTCTCACACGAAGAGCTGACCAAGGCGCGCGACTACGCCTCGGGCCAGCGGCTGATCCTCGTCGGGAGCCTCGTTGCCGAGGGGGTCGTGCTGGTCCTGCTCGCGACCGGCCGGCCGGCGGTGACCCGCCGCGCGCTCGAGCGCGTCGCTGCCCGGCCCGTCCTCGGCGGCGCGGCGGCGGCCGCGGGCCTCTCGGCTGTCGTCGCGGTGGTCACGGTCCCGTTCGGCGTCTGGGCGCACGAGCGCTCGGTGGACGTGGGCCTCTCGACGCAATCGCTGGGCGGCTACCTGAGCGACTGGGGTAAGGCGACCGTGATCGGCGCGCTCCTGGCCGGCGCCGTCGGCACCTTCGCGCTCTGGCTCATGCGCCGCTTCGGCCGGCGCTGGTGGATCCCGGGCAGCGTCGGCGTCGTGGCCGGCGCGGCGATCATCACCTGGCTGGCGCCGGTGGTGATCGCGCCGCTCTTCAACAAGTTCAAGGAGCTGCCGCCGGGGCAGGCGCGCACCGATGTGCTCGACCTCGCGCGCCGGGCGGACGTCGATGTCGGCCATGTCTACGAGGTGGATGCCAGCCGCCGGACCACGGCGATCAACGCCTACGTCAACGGCATCGGCTCCTCGAAGCAGGTGGTCCTCTACGACACCCTTCTCAAGGACCTGAACCGGGGCGAGCGGAACGCGGTGGTCGCCCACGAGCTCGGTCACGTGCACGGCGCCGACATCCGCCGCGGGCTGATCTTCGTCGCCCTGATCACGCCGCTCTCGCTGATCTTCATCTCGGGCATGGGGGAGGCGATCGCCCGTCCGCGCGGCGCCGAGCCGGGCCAGCCGAGCTATCTGCCGGCGTTCGCGCTCGCGATCGCCGCCACCTCCTTCGTGATCGGGATCGCGGGGAACCAGCTCTCCCGCGCGGTCGAGGCGAGGGCCGACACCTTCGCCCTCCAGCTCACGGACGACCCGAAGGGAATGATCCAGCTGCAGCAGCAGCTCGCGGACCGCAATCTCTCCGACCCCGATCCGCCGGACGCGTTCAGCTTCGTCTTCGGCACCCACCCTCCCGCGATCGATCGGATCGGCGCCGCCCTCGCCTGGGAGCACGGCGAGCGCCCGTGAAGGTCACCGTGGTGGCGGTCGGCAAGGTGAAGGCGCCCTTCGCCGAGGCCGACGCCCACTACCGCAAGATGCTCCAGCGCCATCAGCCGGTCGAGGTGATCGAGGTGCGCGACGAGGTCAACATCGAGGGGCGGATCCCGCGCCGCTCGCACGTCATCGCCCTCGATCGCGGCGGGCGCGCGCTGAGCTCGAAGGCCTGGGCGAGCTGGCTCTCGGAGCGCCGGATCGACGCCCAGGACCTCTGCTTTCTGATCGGCGGACCCGAGGGGCTCTCCTCCCGGACGATGGCCCTGGCCGACGAGCGCGTCTCGCTCGGGCCGCAGACGATGGCCCACCAGCTCGCCCGGGTCGTCCTGCTCGAGCAGCTCTTCCGCGCGACCAAGATCCTGGCCGGCGAGCCGTACCACCTCTAGCGCCCGCGTAGGCTGCAATCCATGGCAGATCCGGTCGCAGAGCTGCGCTCCGCCGTCGAGGCGGCAGCCGACTCCCTTCTCGACGGCGCCGAGCGCGGCGGCTCCGAGCCGACGCTCGAGCGGCCGCCGAAGCCCGAGTTCGGCGACTACTCGACCAACGCGGCGATGCTGCTTGCGCCCGCCCTCGGGGAGCAGCCGCGGGGGACGGCGGAGAGGCTCGCCGAGCAGCTCGGCAGGAGCCTGGAGGGGACGGTCGAGCGGGTCGAGGTCGCGGGCCCCGGTTTCCTCAATCTCTTCCTCGCCGACGCCTGGTACCGGCGCGCGGCGACCGAGCTCGCCGAGCAGGGCGAGCGGCTCGGGCGACCGGCGGGCGCCGACCAGGTGACCGAGCGGATCAACGTCGAGTTCGTCTCGGCCAACCCGACCGGCCCGGTGACGGCCGCGAGTGGGCGGCACGCCGCCTACGGCGACTCGGTCGCCCGGCTGCTCGAGTTCACCGGGCACCCCGTGGTGCGCGAGTACTACCTCGAACGACCGCGGCGGCCAGATCGACCTCTTCGGGCAGTCGATCGCCGCCCGGATGAAGGGCGAGCCGGTGCCGGAGGACGGCTACGAGGGCGAGTACGTCACCGAGCTGGCCGAGCCGTCTCGACCAGGAGGGGATCGACGCCGGGCGACCTCGACGCGCTGGCGCGGCGCGGGATGGCGCTGATGATCGAGCAGATCGAGGAGACGCTTCGCCGCTACAACGTCGTCTACGACACCTGGTCCTCCGAGCGCGCCCTGCACGAGTCCGGATCGGTCGAGCGGGCGCTGTCCGAGCTCCGCGAGGCCGGCCACGTCTACGAGAGCGAGGGCGCGACCTGGCTGCGCACCACGGAGTTCGGCGACGACAAGGACCGCGTCCTGATCCGCTCGGAGGGCGACTCGACCTACTTCCTCTCGGACATCGCCTACCACCGCGACAAGCTCGAGCGCGGGGCGGACCGGCTGATCAACGTGCTCGGCGCCGACCACCACGGCTACCCGCCCCGGCTGCGGGCGGCGCTTGCCGCCCTCGGCTACGACCCCGAGGTGCTCGAGACCCCGATCATGCAGCTGGTCCACGTCGTGGAGGGCGGCGAGCGCGCCCAGATGTCGAAGCGGCGCGGCGAGTTCGTCACCCTCGACGAGCTGATCGACGACATCGGCGCGGACGCGGCCCGGTTCTTCATGCTCCAGCGCAGCCACGACACGACCGTCGACCTGGACCTCGAGCTCGCGCGGAAGACCTCGAACGAGAACCCCGTCTACTACGTCCAGTACGCGCACGCACGGATCGCGAGCATCCTGCGCAAGGCGGGGGAGGAGGCGGTGGAGCGGCGCCGCGAGCGGCCGAGCTTCATCGCCTCCGAGGCGCCGGTCGAGCCCTCCGAGCGGGCGCTGATCAAGCGTCTCTGCGAGCTGCCGGACGAGGTCGCCGAGGCGGCTGAGCGGCGCGCCCCGCACCGGCTCTGCGCCTACGGGATGGAGGTGGCCCGCGACTTCCACGCCTTCTACCGCGACTGCCAGGTCGTCGGGGCGGAGGGGGAGGGGGTCGAGGAGGCGCGCCTCGGCCTCTGCCTGCTCACCAAGCGGACGATCGCGCGAACGCTCGGGCTGCTCGGCATCTCGGCGCCCGAGCGGATGTGAGCCCGTCTCTAGAGCTCGTGCCGGCTCAGGTCCGCCTCGAGCCGCGCGGCATCCCCCGGATCGAGCGGCTGCGGTTCTGCGGCGTCCTCTCGACGTCTGGCGGAGCGTTCGCCGCAGCCCATAGGCGACAGCTCCTGCCGCGAGCAGGATCCCGATCCCCGGCACCAGCCAGGCGAGCAGGTCGAAGCCGTGCCCGCTCGGGGTGGCGAGGACCCGCGGCCCGTACTGGGCCACCAGCGCGTCCTTGATCTGGTCCTTGTCCTTGCCCTCGGCGATCAGGCTGCGGATCAGGGCGCGTTCGCGCTCGGCCTGGGGCGAGTCCGATTCGGCCAGCAGCGTTCCGCAGATCGTGCACATCACCTCGTCCTCGACGTCCGGCAGGGACGCGCGCGGCTCCTGCGCCGCGGCGGGAACGCTGGCGCGCCGGCCAGCAGCAGGACGATCGCGGTCGCGATGGCGGCCGGCCTGATCATGTGGGCATGCCGATCAGCGGCGCGATCTGCTGTGCCAGGTAGCTCTCGTCGACGGGGCCGCGCCTGATCAGGGCGACGTGCCCCTGCGGATCGATCAGGAAGGACTCGGGGAAGCCGGTCATGCCGTAGGCGTCGCGACGGTCGGCGCCGTCGCCCTCGCGCAGCTGCGGGTAGGTGAGGCCGTACCTGTTGACGAAGTCGAGCGCGTCGCCGGTCGTGTCGTCGAGGTTGATGCCGAGCACGGTGAAGTTGTGCGCCGCGTTCTCCTTCTGGAAGCTCTCGAGCGCCGGGGCCTCGGTCTTGCAGGGCGCGCACCACGAGGCCCAGAAGTTGACCAGCACCCACTTGCCGCGGTAGTCGGCGATCTCGCCGCTGCCCGGCTGAGCGAGCCGCGACAGCTCCTTGTCGGGAGCGCGGTCGCCGACGGCGAGCGAGGCCTCGCCCTTGCTGATCAGGCCGAATCCGAGCAGCCCGACGACCGCGAGGACCGCGATCACGACGACGAATGACTTGGAGCTCACGTCCGCGAAGGCTAGAGATGCGACCTAAAATGGCCCGCTCTGCGGCGGTAGCTCAGTAGGTAGAGCGCGAGCTTCCCAAGCTCGAGGTCGCGGGTTCGAAACCCGTCCGCCGCTCTCCGGGCAGATCTTCCGCGGTCTTTGCCATCAGCACCTCGTCGCCCGCATCCAGCGTGTCGAGGAGGCTCGTCAGCGGCACGGGACAGGATTCGCCCGAGTTGCCCGCGGGCGTTTGCGAGCACCGTCCGGTCGAGTGTCCAAAGAGTCGCGGCGTAGGCACCGACGCCGCACACGAGCGATAGGGCCAGAGCCAATCCCGCGGGCGCACTTCCTGCCGCTGTCGACGCTCCGCTAGTCGCAAGCCACGCTGGGACCGCGGCCAGAACGCTGGGCCGCACAGCATTCCACTGACGGCGGCCTGGGACGCCCGCGCGGCGATGAGCGATCGTGCCGACGATCGCCGTCATGGCCACAACGTTGCCGAGGATCAGCGCGCCCAGGCCGCCAAGTGCGGCGCCCGCCCCCATCTTGTTGTTGGCCATCAGCTCCTTGAGCTGCGCCACAAGCTCGTCGGGTGAGCGGCCGGTCAGCTGCCCCAGGGCATCGCGCATGCGGTCGGAAGCGCCCGTCGCCTGGTCGATGCGGCCGGCGCCTTCGCGCACGCCCGACTTGGCCTGCCCGAATACCTGGCCGAGGATGTCGGCAATGCCGCCAGCGCCGCCAGCCTGCTGCTGCAGCTTGCCCAGGATGTCGCCGAGGCCGCCGCCGCCCTGACCGCCTTGCTGCAGCTTACTGAGCAGGTCGCCCAGCGGATTGCCGCTGGAGCCCTGCTCGGGTTGAAGATTGGATGTTTGCGGCGATCCGCCCTGGCTCGCGCCGGCGCCCGCGTTGGGCAGGAAATTCCGCAACAGATCCTCGAGGCCTCCACCGGAGGAGGCGCCAGGGCTCTGCTGCGCGTTGCCGCGCACCAGCGCGTCGAGAAGGCTCTTGGGATCGAACATGGGCCGCTCCTTTGTGTCCGCCAATTGCTTCCCCGTGCGCAGGCCTAGCACGGCAGGCACACAGGATGATGGCGCCTGCCGTGTAGCCTTACCTTTTTCTTTCGCCGTTCGCGATGAGTTGAAGCGATCCTATTCCGCGGCCATCGGCCATTGCTGTGGCTCGTGAGGCTGTGGCTTGGCCGGAACGGGATCGTCGGTGTCGCCGACGAAGCGCGAGAAGATCCGCCAGGCGAAGTGGCCGATGTCGTCCATCACGGTGAAGACGGCCGGCACGAACACCAGCGACAGCACGCGTCGACGATGATCAGGCCGCCGATCACCGCGATCGCCATCGGCGCGCGGAACTCGCCGCCCGATGCCGAGCGCCCAGCGCCGACGGGAGCATGCCGCCGATCATGGCGATCGTCGTCATGACGATGGGACGCGCGCGCTTGCGGCCGGCGTCGACGATGGCCTCCGTGCGCGGCACGCCCTGGCGCATCTCCTCGACGGCGAAGTCGACGAGCATGATGGCGTTCTTGGTGACGATGCCCATCAGCATCAGGATGCCGATGACGACCGGCAGGCTGATCGGCTGTCCGGTGATGGCCAGCGCGACGATGGCACCGCCGATCGACAGCGGCAGCGAGAACAGGATGGTGATCGGCTGCAGGAAGCTGCCGAACAGCAGCACGAGCACGGCGTAGACCATCATCAGGCCGGCGCCCATGGCCTGGCCGAAGCTCTCGAACACCTCCTTCATGATCTCGGCGTCGCCGAACTGCTTGATCTCGACGCCGGCGGGCAGGTTCTTGCGCGCCGGCAGGGCCAGGACCGCGTTGACGGCCGTCGCCGAGCGGCGTCGCTGCCGACCAGATCGGCGCCGATCGACGACGCGGCGCATGCGGTCGTAGCGGTCGATCGGCGGTCGGGCCCTGCCCGAATTCGAAGCTCGCGACCGCCGACAGCGGCACGGCCGCGCCGGACGCGGTCGCGACCTTGCAGGGATTCGCAGCAGCTGCCGGTCGCGCGCGCGCCTTCTCGTCGAGCTGCACGCGGATCGGCACCTGGCGGTCGCCGACATCGAACTTGGCGAGGTTGGCGTCGATGTCGCCGATGGTGGCGATGCGGACGGTCTCCGAGATTGCTTCGGTGGAGACGCCGAGCTCGGCGGCGATGTCGGTGATCGGCGACCACGCGCAGCTCCGGCCGGTCCAGCTCCGCCGTCGAGACGACGTTGGCGAGCAGTCGGGCAATGCGCTGGCCTGACTGGTCGAGCTCGGCGGCCGCGTGCGTCGACGGCGTCGGCATCGCGGCCCGAGCACGACGAGCTGGAACTGGCGCTGGCCGTTGTCCTGCAGGAACCAGAAGCGAATGTCGGGCACGCTCGGCGAGGCCTGCGGCCGATCTCCACCTTGATGCTGGTGCTGCGAGAGCTTGCGCTTGGTCTTCGGCACCAGGTTGACGACCAGCGTCGCCTTGCGCACCTCGCTGCCCGAGCCGAGCACGCGTGCCGCCGTTGACGAAGACGCTCTTCACGTCGGGCCGCTCGCGGATGCTGCTCGGCGATCGTGTCGGTCGACGGTCGCGCGTCTCCTCCAGACGCGAGCCCGGCGGCAGTTCGACGGCCGAGCAGCGCGCGGCCGGTGTCCTCGGCCGGCAGGAAGCCCGACGGGCAGCAGATAGAAGCTGCCGATCGAGGCCGACGAAGATCGCAAGGCCCAGCGACACGGTCTTGTACGATGCGCGACCGACCAGCGCACGAGCACGCGTGTAGGCCCGCAGCAGACGCGCCCTCCTTCTCGTCGTGGCCGGGTCGCGCATGAAGTAGGCGGCCAGCATCGGCGTGATGAGCCGCGCGACCAGCAGCGAGAACAGCACGGCGACGGCGACGACCAGGCCGAACTGCTTGAAATACTGGCCGGCGATGCCGCCCATGAAGCTCACCGGCACGAACACGGCGATGATGGTGAGGGTGATGGCGATGACGGCGAGGCCGATCTCGTCGGCGGCCTCGAGCGCGGCGCGATAGGCGCGATTTGCCCATGCGCATGTGGCGCACGATGTTCTCGATCTCGACGATGGCGTCGTCGACCAGAATGCCGGTGACGATGGTGATGGCGAGCAGGCTGACGAGGTTGAGCGAGAAGCCCGCGACGCTCATCGCCCAGAAGGTCGGGATGATCGACAGCGGCAGCGCGATGGCGGCGATCACCGTGGCGCGCAGATCGCGCAGGAAGATGAGCACGACGATGATGGCGAGCACGGCGCCTTCGATCAGCGTCTTCATGGTCGATTGTAGGCGCCGAGCGTGTAGTCGACCATCGTGTCGATCAGCTTGCAGCTCGACATTCGGGATGTGCTTTCCGCAGCTCGTCGATCTTGCTTGGCGACGTCGGCTGCGACCACGGTGTCGCTCGCGCCCTTGGCACGCGAGATCGAGAAGGCCACGACCGGCCTGCCGTCGAGCGCCGCGAACGTGCGCGGCTCGGCGATGGCGTCCGTCGACCGTGCCGAGCTGGTCGAGGCGCACCTTGCGGCCCCTCGGCAGCGTGATCGTGGTGGCGGCCAGGTCTTCCAGCGTCTGCTTGCCGGCCAGCGTGCGGATCGCCTGCTCGCGGCCGCCGATCTCGCCGCGGCCGCCGGCCAGGTCGACGTTGGTGGCGCGGAGCTGGCGGTTGACGTCGCCGGCGGTGATGCCGTAGGCGAGCAGGCGGTCGGGATCGAGCGAGATGCGGATCTCGCGGTCGACGCCGCCGATGCGCTCGATCTGCGAGACGCCCTTCACGCCCTGCAGCACGCGCATGACGATGTCGTCGACGAACCAGGAGAGCTGCTCGGGCGTCATGCCGGGCGCGCGTGGCCGCGTAGCGTCAGGATCGGCAGGCCCTCGATCTCGATGCGCTGGACGATCGGCTCGTCGATGGTGCGCGGCAGCTCGGCGCGAATGCGCGCGATCGCGTCCTTCACGTCGTTGAGCGGCGCGGTCCTGGTTGATCTCCAGCCGGAATTCGATGGTCGTGACGGACGAGCCGTCGGTGACGGTCGAGGTGATGTGCTTGACGCCGTTCACGCCGGCGATGGCATCCTCGATCTTCTTGGTGACCTGCATCTCGAGCTCGGACGGCGCCGCGCCGGACTGCGTAGACGCGCACCTGCACGATCGGGATGTCGATGTTGGGGAAGCGCGTGACCGGCAGCGGCGCGAAGCTGACGTAGCCGAGCGCGATCAGCACCAGGAACAGCACGAGCGCCGGCACCGGCCGGCGGATCGACCAGGCCGAGATGTTCCAGTTCATTACTGTGCCTCGCTGATCTTGGTCGGCGCTCGGGAGACGGGCGCACGGCATCGCCGTCGCGCAGGAAGGTGCCGGCGCGGGCGACGACGAGGTCGCCTTCCTCGAGCCCTTCGCGCACTTCGACGATCGCGCCGCGGCGAGGCCCGGTCTTGATCCGGCGAGTCTCGACCCGGCCGTCGCGCACGACCTGCACGATGGGGCCGTCGGGCCCGTAGAGCGACGGCCGACGCGGGCACAGCGAGGCCGTTGCCTCTGGCGGTCTCGATGATGCCGCGGCGCGAACGAGCCGACGCGCAGGCCCGGATCGTCGCCGAGGAAGATGCGTACGCGGCCGAGGCGGGTCGACTTGTCGACCTCCGGGCGAGACGAGGCGCACGGTGCCCGCGATGGCGCCGAGGCCGGCGACTTCGACGCGCGCCGTCTGGCCGGCCGTCACGTTCGCAAGCCGCGTCTCGATCGACCTCGGCGTCGAGCTCCACCTCGCCGCGGGCGACGATGCGGAACATCGGCTCGGCCGCGCCGGTGGCGAAGCCGCCCGACGCGCGCCATGCGCCGGCTGACGATGCCGTCGGCCGGCGCCGTCACCTCGGTGCGTGCGCCGCCACATCAGTTCGCGGCGTTGGGCTTCGACCTGGGCCTTTTCGGCTTCGGCGAGCCTTCAGTCCATCCTGGGCGGCCACCAGCTGCGCGTCGGCGGTGCGGGCAGCCTGCTCGCGCTGGTCGAGCGTCGGCCTCAGCCATGATAACCGGCGCTTGCAGCGGCTTGGCGCGCTCAAGGGCGTTGTGCCTCTTCAAGACGCGCGCTTCGGCCTGCACGATCGACGCTCTGCCTGGGCGATGGCCGCGGTGGAGCGCGCGATGCGCGGCATCGTTCTGGGCGACCTGCGCGTCGAGCGTATCGGCTACCAGGCGTGGCCAGCACGTCGCCCTTCTTCACGCGCATCGCCCTCATCCGCCAGCACCTCGGTGACGCGCAGGCCCTCGACCTCCGGCCCGACCAGAATCTCTTCGCGGGCTACGAGCGAACCGGTGGCGAGCACGGTCTCGGTGAAGTCGGCCGGGCGCGACGCGCGCCACGGTCACCGACGGCGGCGAGCGGCATCTTCGGCGTGCGCGTCGGCGGCGGCCCTGCTCGGTGCCGGACCCGTCGGATTCGGCAGACGAGCTGCTCACGAAGTAAGGCAGACCATTGCACCGGCGGCGGCGAGCACACCGCCGATCAGAAATTTTCTCATGATCGACTCCCTCCGCCTTTTCATTGTCTGTTGGAAGCCGCTCGCCGGCGCAGACACCGGTTGAGCAAGCTCGGCAATGAGTTGCAGCACGGCAGGCATGACGGCCTGCGGCATCGAAGGTCGGATCGACGGCGCGGCGCCAGAACATGCCGTCGCCGATGACGGAGAAGACCTTGTCAGCCGTCGGGATGTCGAGCGCGGGCGCGATGCGGCCCTCGTCCTTCAGCTTGCTGGAACAGCTTCTCGAAGCTGTCGTTGACGAAGCGGTCGAAGCGCGGATAGATTTCGCCGACGCGCGGGTTGCGGGTCGATTCCAGGCCGATCTCGATGCACATGCGGCGCTTGTGGGCGCGGCTCTTCGACGAAGTACTGCTCGCCCAGCATCGCGCAGCGCGTCGCAGGAAGTCGGGCGCCGCCGCCAACGTCGGCCAAGCGCTCGGCGAACTCGGCGCGGTCACGCTCGGCAGATGCCGGCGATCAGCTCTTCCTTGCAGTCGAAGTAGACGTAGAGCGCGCCGGGGCTGATCGCCGGCCTCCTTGCAGATGTCCTGCATGGTGGTGCGATGAAAGCCGGCTACGCGCGAAGCAGCAGCTCGGCGGCATCGAGGATGTGCTCGCCGGCGGGCGCGCTGGGTGTCGGGCTTCAGCTTGGGCATTGGAATAACCCCTTCGCGAAGCGCCATCTCGCGGTGCAGCAAAACAAAACGAATGACCGTTTTATTTGATGATAGGGCGGCCAAGTCAAGGAAGCGGCGATTAGTTCAAGGAGGTCCGATCACGAATCCGTGATGTTGGTTGCAGTCTCAAGCCAAATTGGGCGCTGGGCGGCCGCCGAAGAGATGGTTCTCGCAGGTGCGTCTTGCCGGGCGGGTTGACCCTCCAGGGTGCTGGGAGGGCCCTAGGCGAACCTCTTTCATTCGCCGCCGCTCAGGCCGGCCATAGGCGGTCGCTCGCGCGCCATGCTACGTGACAGGAGCATCATTGTTCACCAAACCACGGTCCTTGATGATCCCGCTGCTCGAAGGATTGCGAATTCTCGATCTGACCGCGGTTATCCTCGGTCCCTATGCCACGCAGATCCGGTGGTGCCCGAGTCGGTGGCGGGCTCACCGGAGGACTTGCACGCCGTTGCTGGTTGCTGAACACGTCAACGTGCTCACCCAGACCCCGTCGGCGGTGGCGGCGCTGTCGCCGGAGGGGTTGGGTTCGGCGGCGTTGCTGGTCGGCCGGTGAGGCCTGCCCGGCCGAGGTGGTGGATCGGTGGGCGCCCGGGCGGGTGATGGTCAACGGCTACGGCCCGACCGAGACCACGGTGTATGCGTCGATGAGTGCGCCGCTGACAGCGGGGTCGGGGGTGGTGCCGATCGGTGCGCCGGTGCCGGGGGCGGCGTTGTTTGTGCTGGATGGGTGGTTGCGGCCGGTGCCGGCGGGGGTGGTCGGTGAGTTGTATGTGGCCGGTGCCGGGGTGGGGTGTGGGTATTGGCGGCGGGCCGGGTTGACCGGGTCGCGGTTTGTGGCGTGTCCGTTCGGGGGGCCGGGGGCGCGGATGTATCGCAGCGGGGATCTGGTGCGGTGGGGCGCTGATGGGCAGCTGCGGTATCTGGGCCGCGCCGATGAGCAGGTCAAGATCCGCGGGTATCGCATCGAGCTCGGTGAGGTCCAGGCGGCGCTGGCCGGGCTGGACGGGGTCCAGCAGGCGGTGGTGATCGCCCGCGAGGACCGCCCCGGCGACAAGCGCCTGGTCGGCTACGTCACCGGCGACAGCAGACCCGGCCGAGGTGCGTAGCGCGCTGGCCGAGCGGCTCCCGGCCTACATGGTGCCGGCCGCGGTGGTGGCGGTCGACGCGCTGCCGCTGACGGTCAACGGCAAACTCGACACCCGCGCCCTGCCGGCACCCGAATACCGGGATGGCGATCGGTACCGTGCCCCGGCCGGCGCGGTGGAGGAGATCCTGGCCGGTATCTACGCCCGGGTGCTCGGGCTGGAGCGGGTCGGGGTCGACGACTCGTTCTTCGATCTGGGCGGGGATTCGCTGTCGGCGATGCGGGTGATCGCCGCGATCAACACCGGCCTGGATGCCGGCCTTGCGGTGCGCACCGTGTTCGACGCGCCGACGGTGGCCCAGTTGGCGCCCCGTATCGGCGGCGAGGCGGGTCGGCGTGAGCCGTTGGTGGCCGGTTGAGCGGCCCGCGGTGGTGCCGTTGTCGTTTGCGCAGAGCCGGTTGTGGTTCCTGGACCAGTTGCAGGGGCCCTCACCGGTCTACAACATGGCGGTGGCGTTGCGGCTGGGCGGGCGCCTCGATGTCGACGCGTTGGGTGCGGCGCTGGCCGATGTGGTGGGCCGCCATGAGAGCCTGCGCACGCTGTTCGCGGCGCCCGAGGGGATACCCCGGCAGCTGGTGGTGCCGGCCGAGCGGGCCGAGTTCGGTTGGCAGGTCGTTGATGCCGGCGGCTGGTCGGCCGCCCGGCTGGGTGAGGCCCTCGGCGCGGTGGCGCGTTACACGTTCGACCTGGCGGCCGAGATCCCGTTGCGGGCACGGCTTTTCCGCGTCGCCGAGGACGAGCATGTGCTGGTGGCCGTGGTGCACCATATCGCCGCCGACGGCTGGTCGATGAGTCCGCTGGTGGCTGATCTGGGGGTGGCGTATGCCAGCCGGTGTGCGGGGCGGGCCCCCGGCTGGGCGCCGTTGCCGGTGCAGTATGTGGATTACACGCTGTGGCAGCGCGCGCAGCTGGGTGATCTCGATGACAGCGACAGCCCGATCGCCGCGCAGCTGGGGTACTGGGAGCAGGCGCTGGCCGGGATGCCCGAGCGGCTGGTGCTGCCGACGGATCGGCCCTATCCGCCGGTGGCCGATCAGCGCGGCGCCAGTGTGGCGGTGGACTGGCCGGCGGGGCTGCAGCAGCGGGTGCGCGGGGTGGCCCGCGAGCACAATGCGACCAGTTTCATGGTGATGCAGGCCGCCCTGGCGGTGCTGCTGTCGCGGCTCAGCGCCAGCCCCGAGGTGGCGGTGGGGTTCCCGATCGCCGGGCGCCGCGATCCGGCGCTGGATGAGCTGGTGGGGTTTTTCGTCAACACCTTGGTGTTGCGGGTGGATCTGGCCGGGGATCCCACCGTTGCCGAGCTGTTGGCCCAGGTGCGGGCGCGCGGCCTGGCCGCCTACGAGCATCAGGATGTGCCCTTTGAGGTGCTGGTGGAGCGGCTCAACCCGACCCGATCGCTGGCCCATCACCCGCTGTTCCAGGTGATGTTGGCCTGGCAGAACTTCGCCGGGCCAGACAATAACCCCGCCGGCGGGCTGGCGTTGGGTGATGTGCAGGTCACGCCGCTGCCGGTGGACACCCACACCGCCCGGATGGACCTGATGTTTTCCCTGGCCGAACGCTGGAGCGAGGCCGGTGAGCCCGCCGGGATCGGCGGGACGGTGGAGTTTCGCACCGACGTGTTCGACGCGGCCAGCATCGAGGCGCTGATCGAGCGGTTGCAGCGGGTGGTGCTGGCGATGACCGCCGACCCGACACGGCGTTGTCGTCGATCGATCTGCTCGATGAGCCGGTGAGCATGCCCGCCTGGATGGGTGGGGTAACCGGGCGGTGTTGACCCAGCCGGTCAGCGCGCCGGTGTCGATTCCGGTGTTGTTCGCCGCGCAGGTGGCCCGCGCCCCGGAGGCGGTGGCGGTGACCTTCGAGGGCCGCTCAATGACGTATCGGGAGCTCGATGAGGCCGCGAACCGGTTGGCGCACCTGTTGGCCGGGCAGGGGGCGGGCCCGGGGCAGTGTGTGGCGCTGCTGTTGTCCCGTTCGGCCGAGGCGATCGTGGCGATCCTGGCGGTGCTCAAGACCGGGGCGGCCTATCTGCCGATCGACCCGGTGCTGCCGGCGGCCCGGATCGGGTTCATGGTCGCCGATGCCGCGCCGATCGCCGCGGTCACCACCGCCGGGTTGGCCGACCGGCTGGACGGGTGCGATCTGCCGGTCATCGATGTCGAGGACCCCCGCATCGACAGCTACCCGGGCACCGCCTTGCCGGCGCCGGCCCCGACGATCTGGCCTACCTCATTTACACCTCGGGCACCACCGGTGTGCCCAAGGGGGTGGCGGTCACCCACCACAACGTGACCCAGCTGTTCGACGCACTGGATATCGGCGTGGAGTTGGCGCCGACGCAGGTGTGGACGCAGTGTCATTCGTATGCCTTCGACTTCTCGGTGTGGGAGATCTGGGGTGCGCTGCTGTGTGGTGGGCGGCTGGTGGTGGTGCCCGAGTCGGTGGCGGGCTCACCGGAGGACTTCCACGCCCTGCTGGTTGCTGAACAGGTCACCGTGTTGACCCAGACCCCGTCGGCGGTGGCGGTGCTCTCGCCGGAGGGGTTGGATGTCGGCGGCGTTGGTGATCGGCGGTGAGGCCTGCCCGGCCGAGGTGGTGGATCGGTGGGCGCCGGGGCGGGTGATGATCAACGGCTACGGCCCGACCGAGACGACGGTGTACGCGTCGATGAGTGCGCCGTTGACGGCGGGGTCGGGGGTGGTGCCGATCGGTGTCGCCGGTGCCGGGGGCGGCGTTGTTTGTGCTGGATGGGTGGTTGCGGGCGGTGCCGGCGGGGGTGGTCGGTGAGTTGTATGTGGCCGGGCGCGGCGTGGGGGTTGGGTATTGGCGGCGGGCCGGGTTGACCGGGTCGCGGTTTGTGGCGTGTCCGTTCGGGGGGCCGGGGGCGCGGATGTATCGCAGCGGGGATCTGGTGTGTTGGGGTGCTGATGGGCAGCTGCGCTATCTGGGGCGCGCCGATGAGCAGGTCAAGATCCGCGGGTATCGCATCGAGCTCGGTGAGATCCAAAGCGCGCTGGCCGGGCTGGACGGGGTCGAGCAGGCGGTGGTGATCGCCCGCGAGGACCGTCCCGGCGACAAACGCCTGGTCGGCTACGTCACCGGGACAGCAGACCCCGCCGAAGTGCGTAGCGCGCTGGCCGAGCGGCTGCCGGCCGTATATGGTGCCGGCCGCGGTGGTGGTGGTCGAAGCGCTGCCGCTGACGGTCAACGGCAAACTCGACACCCGCGCCCTGCCGGCACCCGAATACCAGGATGGCGATCGGTACCGCGCCCCGGCCGGCGCGGTCGAGGAGATCCTGGCCGGTATCTACGCCCGGGTCCTCGGGCTGGAGCGGGTCGGGGTCGATGACTCGTTCTTCGATCTGGGTGGGGATTCGCTGTCGGCGATGCGGGTGATCGCCGCGATCAACACCGCCCTGGATGCCGGCCTTGCGGTGCGCACCGTGTTCGACGCGCCCACGGTGGCCCAGTTGGCGCCCCGTATCGGCGGCGAGGCGGGTCGGCGTGAGCCGTTGGTGCCGGTTGAGCGGCCCGCGGTGGTGCCGTTGTCGTTTGCGCAGAGCCGGTTGTGGTTCCTGGACCAGTTGCAGGGGCCCTCACCGATCTACAACATGGCGGTGGCGTTGCGGCTGGGCGGGCGCCTGGATGTCGAGGCGTTGGGTGCGGCGCTGGCCGATGTGGTGGGCCGCCATGAGAGCCTGCGCACGCTGTTCGCGGCGCCCGAGGGGATACCCCGGCAGCTGGTGGTACCGGCCGAGCGGGCCGAGTTCGGTTGGCAGGTCGTTGATGCCACCGGCTGGCCGGCAGCCCGGCTGGGGGAGGCCCTCGGCGCGGTGGCGCGTCATACGTTTGACCTGGCCGCCGAGATCCCGTTGCGGGCAACACTTTTCCGCGTCGCCGAGGACGAACACGTGCTGGTGGCCGTGGTGCACCATATCGCCGCGGACGGCTGGTCGATCGACCCCGCTGGTGGGTGATCTGGGGGTGGCCTATGCCAGCCGGTGTGCGGGGCGGGCCCCCGGTTGGGCGCCGTTGGCGGTGCAGTATGTGGATTACACGCTGTGGCAGCGCGCGCAGTTGGGTGATCTGGCCGATGCGCGACAGCCCGATCGCCGCGCAGCTGGGGTTCTGGGAGCAGGCGCTGGCCGGGCTGCCCGAGCGGCTGGTGCTGCCCACCGATCGGCCCTATCCGCCGGTGGCCGATCAGCGCGGCGCCAGTGTGGCGGTGGACTGGCCGGCGGGGTTGCAGCAGCGGGTTGCTCGGGTGGCCCGCGAGCACAACGCGACCAGCTTCATGGTGATGCAGGCCGCCCTGGCGGTGCTGCTGTCGCGGTTCAGCGCCAGCCCCGAGGTGGCGGTGGGGTTCCCGATCGCCGGGCGCCGCGATCCGGCGCTGGATGAGCTGGTGGGGTTTTTCGTCAACACCTTGGTGTTGCGGGTGGATCTGGCCGGGGATCCCACCGTCGCCGAGCTGTTGGCCCAGGTGCGGCGCGCGCGGCCTGGCCGCCTACGAGCATCAAGATGTGCCCTTTGAGGTGCTGGTGGAGCGGCTCAACCCGACCCGATCGCTGGCCCATCACCCGCTGGTCCAGGTGATGTTGGCCTGGCAGAACCTTCCCGGGCCAGACAACGATCCCGCCGGCCGGGCTGGCGTTGGGTGATGTGCAGGTCACGCCGCTGCCGGTGGACACCCAGCACCGCCCGGATGGACCTGACGTTTTCCCTGGCCGAACGCTGGACCGAGGCCGGTGAGCCCGCCGGGATTGGCGGGGCGGTGGAGTTTCGCACCGACGTGTTCGACGCGGCCAGCATCGAGACGCTGATCGAGCGGTTACAGCGGGTGTTGGTGGCGATGACCGCCGACCCGACACGGCGGTTGTCGTCGGTGGATGTGCTCGATGCCGGTGAGCACGCCGGCTGGATGGGTGGGGTAACCGGGCGATGTTGACCCAGCCGGCACCGCGCCGGTGTCGATTCCGGTGTTGTTCGCCGCGCAGGTGGCCCGCGCCCCGGAGGCGGTGGCGGTGACCTGCGAGGGCCGCTCGATGACGTACCGGGAGCTGGAGGAGGCCGCGAATCGGTTGGCGCACCTGTTGGCCGGCCAGGGGGTGGGCCCGGGGCAGCGTGTGGCGCTGCTGTTGTCCCGGTGCGCTGAGGCGATCGTGGCGATCTTGGCGGTGCTCAAGACCGGGGCGGCCTATCTGCCGATCGACCCGGCGCTGCCGGCGGCCCGGATCGAGTTCATGGTCGCCGATGCCGCGCCGATCGCCGCGGTCACCACCGCCGGGTTGGCCGACCGGCTGGACGGGTGCGACCTGACCGGTCATCGATGTCGAGGACCCCCGCATCGACAGCTACCCGGGCACCGCGCTTGCCGGCGCCGGCCCCTGACGATCTGGCCTACCTCATCTACACCTCGGGCACCACCGGGGTGCCCAAGGGGGTGGCGGTCACCCACCACAACGTGACCCGGCTGTTCGACGCACTGGATGTCGGCGTGGAGTTGGCGCCGGACCAGGTGTGGACGCAGTGTCATTCCTATGCTTTCGACTTCTCGGTGTGGGAGATCTGGGGTGCGTTGCTGTTTGGGGGGCGGCTGGTGGTGGTGCCCGAGTCGGTGGCGGGCTCACCGGAGGACTTCCACGCGTTGCTGGTTGCTGAACATGTCAGCGTGTTGACCCAGACCCCGTCGGCGGTGGGGGTGCTCGTCGCCGCAGGGGTTGGAGTCGGCGGCGTTGGTGGTCGGCGGTGAGGCCTGCCCGGCCGAGGTGGTGGATCGGTGGGCGCCGGGGCGGGTGATGATCAACGGCTACGGCCCGACCGAGACGACGATGTAGGCGTCCATGAGCGCGCCGCTGACAGCGGGGTCGGGGTGCGTCGCCGATCGGCTCGCCGGTTCCGGGGGCGGCGTTGTTTGTGCTGGATGGGTGGTTGCGGGCCGGTGCCGGCCGGGGTGGTCGGTGAGTTGTATGTGGCCGGTGCCGGGGTGGGGGTTGGGTATTGGCGGCGGGCCGGGTTGACCGCGTCGCGGTTTGTGGCGTGTCCGTTCGGGGGGCCGGGGGCGCGGATGTATCGCAGCGGGGATCTGGTGTGGTGGGGTGCTGATGGGCAGCTGCGGTATCTCGGCCGTGCCGATGAGCAGGTCAAGATCCGCGGCTATCGCATCGAGCTCGGTGAGGTGCAGGCGGCGCTGGCCGGGCTGGACGGGGTCCAGCAGGCGGTGGTGATCGCCCGCGAGGACCGCCCCGGCGACAAGCGCCTGGTCGGCTACGTCACCGGCGACAGCAGACCCGGCCGAGGTGCGTACCGCGCTGGCCGAGCGGCTCCCGCCGTATATGGTGCCGGCCGCGGTGGTGGCGATCGACGCGCTGCCGCTGACGGTCAACGGCAAACTGGACACCCGCGCCTGCCGGCACCCGAATACCAGGATGCCGATCGGTACCGCGCCCCGGCCGGCGCGGTCGAGGAGATCCTGGCCGGTATCTACGCCCAGGTCCTGGGGCTGGAGCGGGTCGGGGTCGATGACTCGTTCTTCGAGCTGGGTGGGGACAGCATTTTGTCGATGCAGGTGGTGGCGCGGGCCCGGGCGGCCGGGGTGCTGTGTCGGCCGCGCGATGTTTTCGTCGAGCAGACCGTGGCCGGGCTGGCCCGGGTGGCCGGGGTGGCCGACGGCCGAGGACGGCGTGGTCGATGAGGGTGTCGGGCCGGTGGTGGCCACCCCGATCATGCGTTGGCTGCACGGCGTGGATGGCCCGGTGGAGCAGTTCAACCAGACGGTGCTGGTGCAGGCCCCGGCGGGGGTGACCGAGGCCGATGTGGCGGTGGTGTTGCAGGCCTTGCTGGATCGGCACGCCATGCTGCGGCTGCGCGTGGCGGATGACGGCGCCGGGGGGTGGTCGTTGCAGGTGCCCGAGGCGGGGTCGGTGGATGCGCGCGGGTGCCTGCAGTCGGTGGACGTGTTGTCCGAGGAGGCGGTGGTGGGGGCGCGGTCGCGGTTGAACCCGGCCGCCGGGGTGATGCTGCGCGCGCTGTGGGTGGCTGACACCGGCCAGTTGGTGTTGATCATTCACCATCTGGCCGTCGATGGGGTGTCGTGGCGGATTTTGCTGGAGGACCTTAATATCGCGTGGGCCCAGCATCACAGCGGGCAGCAGGTGGTGTTGCCGGCGGCGGGGACGTCGTTTGGGCGGTGGGCGTCGCTGCTGGGTGAGCATGCGCGCGCCGCGACGGTGGTGGAGCAGGCGCAGGCGTGGCGGCAGGTGGCGGCGGTCCCGGCGGCGTTGCCGGCGGTGCGCCCGGCGGTGGATACGTATGCCAGTGCCGGGCACCTGTCGGTGGAGCTGGATGTCGAGACCACCCGCATACTTTTGGGTGAGGTGCCGGCGGCGTTTCATGCCGGGGTGAACGACATCTTGTTGATCGCGTTCGCCTTGGCGGTGGCGGAGTTTTTGGGCACCGGCGGCGCGCCGATCGGTATCGACGTCGAGGGTCACGGGCGCCACGAGGAGCTGGGCGCCGAGGTGGACTTGTCGCGCACGGTGGGGTGGTTCACCACCAAATACCCGGTGTCGTTGGCGGTGGGTGGGCTGGGCTGGGCGCAGGTGCTGGCCGGTGAGGCGGGCCTGGGGGCGGTGATCAAGGACGCCAAAGAGCAGCTGCGGGCCCTGCCCGATCCCCTGAGCTACGGGGTGTTGCGCTACCTGAACCCCGAGGTTGAGCTGGCCGGGTCCGACCCGCCGATCGGGTTTAACTATCTGGGGCGGCTGGGCGGCCCGGCGGCCGAGGCATCCGGTGATGTGTGGCGGCCCTGCCAGGACGGCTTGTCGCTGACCGGCGCGGCCGCGGCGGTGCCGATGCCGCTGGGGCACACCGTGGAGCTCAACGCCGCCACCGTGGACACCGAGGTCGGCCCGCAGCTGCACGCCGACTGGAGGTGGGCGCCCTCGGCAGTTGATCGCGCGCAGGTCAGCCGGCTGAGCCGGTTGTGGTTTGACGCCCTGGCCGGCATCTGCGCGCATGTGCGCGGCGGTGGGGGCGGGTTGACCCCGTCGGATATCGCCCCGGCCCGGCTGAGCCAGCAGCAGATCGACGAGCTGTGCCAGCACTACCGGATCGCTGACGTGTTGCCGCTGACCCCGCTGCAGCAGGGACTGCTGTTTCACGCCAGCACCGCGCAGGGAAGCGACGATGTGTATGCGGTGCAGCTGGATTTCGCCGTGACCGGCCCGCTCGACGCCCACCGGCTGCGCGATGCGGTGCACACGGTGGTCACCCGGCATCCCAACCTGGCGGCCCGCTTCTGCGACCAGTTCGACGAGCCGGTGCAGATCATCCCGGCCGATCCCGTGGCGGCGTGGCGGTATGTCGAACTGGACGCCGGCGACCCCGACGTCGATGTCGATGAGCAGATCCAGGAGGTGTGCGCCGCCGAACGCGCCGCGGTCTGCGACCTCGCCCACGAGTCGGCCTTTCGGGTGGCGTTGATCCGCACCGCCGAGCGACCGGCACCGGTTTGTGCTCACCAATCACCACATCGTGGTGGATGGCTGGTCGCTGCCGGTCCTGCTGCGCGAAATATTCGCCGGCTATTACGGGCAGCGGCTACCCGCGGCCGGGTCGTATCGCAGGTTTGTTAGCTGGCTGGCCGGTCGGGACCTCGAGGCCGCCCACGCGGCCTGGCGTGAGGTGTTGGCCGGTTTTGACACCCCCACCCTGGTCGGCCCGCCGGCCCGGTTGGGGCTGGGACCGCGAGGCACTACCTCGTTTCGGGTGCCTGAGCAGACCACGCGGGCCCTGAGCGGGCTGGCGCGCTCGCACCACACCACCGTCAACATCGTGCTGCAGGCCGGCTGGGCGCAGTTGCTGATGTGGCTGACCGGTCAGCATGATGTCGTATTCGGCACCGTGGTCTCGGGGCGGCCGGCCGAGGTGGTCGGTGCGGAATCGATGGTGGGCCTGTTGATCAACACGGTGCCGGTGCGGGCCACCATCACCGTGGCCACCAGCAGCGCCGAGCTGCTCGACCAACTGCAACGCGCCCACAACGACACCCTGGAACACCAGCACCTGGCGCTCACCGAGATCCACCGCGTCACCGGGCACGACCAATTGTTCGACACCCTTTTCGTGTACGAGAACTACCCGGTCGACACCGCCGCGTTGTCGGGCGCCCACGGGTTGGCCATCACCGAGTTCACCATCCGCGAATCCACCCACTACCCGCTGACACTGCAAGCCATGCCGGGGACTGAACTGGGCCTGCGCGTCCAATTCGACACCGACGTGTTCGACGCGGACAGCATCGAAACGCTGATCGAGCGGCTACAGCGGGTGTTGGTGGCGATGACCGCCGACCCCGCACGGCGGTTGTCGTCGGTGGATCTGCTCGATGCCGGTGAGCACGCCGGCCTGGATGGGTGGGGTAACCGGGCGGTGTTGACCGAGCCGGTGAGCGCGCCGGTGTCGATTCCGGTGTTGTTCGCCGCGCAGGTGGTCCGCGCCCCGGAGGCGGTGGCGGTGACCTGCGAGGGCCGCTCAATGACGTATCGGGAGCTGGAGGGGGCCGCGAATCGGTTGGCGCACCTGTTGGCCGGTCAGGGGGTGGGCCCGGGGCAGTGTGTGGCGCTGCTGTTTTCCCGGTGCGCTGAGGCGATTGTGGCGATGTTGGCGGTGCTCAAGACCGGGGCGGCCTATCTGCCGATCGACCCGGTGCTGCCGGCGGCCCGGATGCAGTTCATGGTGGCCGATGCCGCGCCGATCGCCGCGGTCACCACCACCGGGTTGGCCGACCGGCTGGACGGGTGCGACCTGCCGGTCATCGATGTCGAAGATCCCCGCATCGACAGCTACCCGGACACGGGTTTGCCGATGCCGGATCCGGACAATATTGCCTACCTGATTTACACCTCGGGTACCACCGGTGTGCCCAAGGGGGTGGCGGTTACTCACCGCAACGTCACCCAGCTGATCGACGTCACTGGATGCCGACCTGCCGCCGGCGACCGGAGCAGGTGTGGACGCAGTGGCACTCCTATAGCTTCGACATCTCGGGGTGGGAGATCTTCGGTGCCCTGTCTGCATGGCGGGCGGCTGGTGGTGGTGCCCGAGTCGGTGGCGGGCTCACCGGAGGACTTTCACGCCTTGCTGGTCGCTGAACAGGTCAGCGTCTTAAGCCAGACACCCGTCGGCGGTGGGGGCGTTGTCACCTGAGGGTTTGGATTCGGTGGCCTTGCTGGTCGGCGGTGAGGCCTGCCCGGCCGAGGTGGTGGATCGGTGGGCGCCCGGGCGGGTGATGATCAATGAATACGGCCCGACCGAGACGACGATGTGGGTGGCGTTGAGTGCGCCGTTGATGGCGGGGTCGGGGGCGCCACCGATCGGTGCGCCGGTGCCCGGGGCGGCGTTGTTTGTGCTGGACGGGTGGTTGCGCCCGGTGCCGGCCGGGGTGGTCGGTGAGTTGTATGTGGCCGGGCGCGGTGTGGGGGTTGGGTATTGGCGGCGGGCCGGGTTGACCGCGTCGCGGTTTGTGGCCTGCCCGTTCGGGGGGCCGGGGGCGCGGATGTATCGCACCGGGGATCTGGTGTGTTGGGGCGCCGATGGGCAGCTGCAGCTATCTGGGGCGTGCCGATGAGCAGGTCAAGATCCGCGGCTATCGCATCGAGCTGGGTGAGGTTCAGGCAGCGCTGGCCGGGCTGGACGGGGTCCAGCAGGCGGTGGTGATCGCCCGCGAGGACCGCCCCGGCGACAAGCGCCTGGTCGGCTACGTCACCGGCACGGCAGAGCCGGCCGAGATGCGCAGCGCGCTGGCCGAGCGGCTGCCGGCCTACATGGTGCCGGCCGCGGTGGTGGTGCTGGCGGCGCTGCCGCTGACGCCCAACGGCAAACTCGACACCCGGGCCCTGCCGGCACCCGAATACCGGGATGGCGATCGGTATCGCGCCCCGGCCAGCGCGGTGGAGGAGATCCTGGCCGGCATCTACGCCCGGGTGCTGGGTCTCGAGCGGGTCGGGGTCGATGACTCGTTTTTCGAGCTGGGCGGGGATTCGCTGTCGGCGATGCGGGTGATCGCCGCGATCAACACCGGCCTGGATGCCGGCCTTGCGGTGCGCGCCGTGTTCGAGGCGCCCACGGTTGCCCAGTTGGCGCCCCGTATCGGTGAGGAGGCGGGTCGGCGTGAGCCGTTGGTGGCCGGTGCGCGACCGGCGGTGGTGCCGTTGTCGTTCGCCCAGAGCCGGTTGTGGTTCCTCAACCGGTTCGAGGGCGGGGTGGCGACCTACAACATGCCGACCGCGTTTCGGATCAGCGGGGCGCTGGATGTCGAGGCGCTGGGCGCGGCCCTCGATGATGTCATCGCCCGCCACGAATCGCTGCGCACCATCTTCCCCGACAGTGACGGTGTGCCGTTGCAGGAGGTGGTACCGGCCCAGGCGGGGATGTGGCGGCGCGGGGGCGCGGCGGTGGTGTCGTTGCCGGAGCAGGAGGTGGTCGGCCAGTTGGTGGCGCTGGCGGGGTATCGGTTTGATTTGTCGGCGGAGATCCCGATTCGTGCGCAGATCTATTCGGTGGGGCCCGAGCAGCATGTGCTGGTGGCCGTGGTGCACCATATCGCTTTTGATGGCTGGTCACTGGCCCCGATGGTCCGGGATATAGCCGAGGCGTATCGGGCGCGGCGGCGGGGCCGGGCCCCGGGGTGGGCGCCGTTGGCGGTGCAGTATGTGGATTACACGTTGTGGCAGCAGGAGTGGTTGGGGGCCGAGTCTGATCCCGACAGTGTGATTGCCGGGCAGTTGGCCTATTGGCGGCAGGAGTTGGCCGGTCTGCCCGAGGTGGTGTCGCTGCCGGCGGATCGGGCCCGCCCGCCGCTGCCCAGTTACCGCGGTGATGGGGTGGAGGTGCGCATCGACCCGCCGGTGTGGGCGGGGGTCAAGGCGCTGGCGGCGGCGCATAACGCGACGGCCTCGATGGTGTTGCAGGCGGTCATGGCGGTGGTGTTGCACCGGGCCGGGGCCGGTGAGGACGTGGTGATGGGCACGCCGATCGCCGGGCGGTTGGATAAGGCGCTCGATGATCTGGTCGGGTTCTTCGTCAACACGTGGGTGTTGCGGGTGGGGGTCAGTTCTGCGCACCGGTTCAGCGAGGTGCTTGAGCGGGTGCGGCAGAAGGCGCTGGATGCCTACAGCAACCAGGATGTGCCGTTCGAGCGGCTGGTCGAGCAGCTCAACCCGGTGCGCTCCACGGCGCATCATCCGCTGTTTCAGGTGGCCATGGTCTTCCAGAACAATGTGCGCCCCGAGGTGTTGGCGTTCGACGGGGTCAGCGTCGAGCAGCTGGAGGCGTCGACCGGCACCGCCAAGTTCGACCTGGATTTCCAGCTGGGCGAGGTGCCCACCGAGGATCCGGCCGCGCCGATGGCCGCCGGGGTGGTGACCTATGCCACGGATTTGTTCGACCGGGCCACCATCGAGCGGTTGGTCACCTGGTTTGGGCGGGTGATCGAGGCGGTGGCGGCCGATGCCTCGGTGGTGGTGGGCGAGGTGTCGTTGCTGGATCGCGGTGAGCGTGAGCTGGTGCTGGCGCGGTGGTCGGGTGCTGGGGTGGGGGCGCCGGTGGGGCTGGCTACCGAGTTGTTGGCCGCGGCGGTGGCCGCCGACCCGGACGCGCTCGCTGCAGTCGACGGTGCGCGGGAGGTGTCGTATCGCGAGCTTGACCAGTGGTCGACGCGGTTGGCGCGGCTGCTGATCGAGGCGGGGGTGGGTCCGGAGCGTGCGGTGGGCGTGGCGATGGATCGGTGTGTGGAGTTGGTGGTGGCATGGTGGGCGGTGGTCAAGGCCGGCGGGGTGTATGTGCCGGTGGATCGGGCCCATCCGGTCGAGCGCATCGCCACCATTGTGGACGCGGTCGACGCGGTGTGTGTGGTGACCTGTGGTGCCGACACGGTGGCCGGCGCCGGGGCGCGCCCGGTGCTGCGCCTCGACGCTCTGGACGTGTCCGGGCGGTGCGCGGAGGCGATTACCGACGCCGACCGGCGCGCGGCGCTGGGGCTGGACACCACCGCGTACGTGATCTTCACCTCGGGGTCCACCGGTGCCCCCAAGGGGGTGGCGGTCAGCCACGCCGGTCTGCTGGGGGTGGCCGCAGCGCACCGCGAGGTGTTCGGGTTGGGCGCGGATGCGCGGATCCTGATGGTGGCCGCGCCGACCTTTGATCTGTCGATCTTCGAATGGTTGTGGGCGGCGGGGTCGGGGGCGGCGCTGGTGGTGGCGCCGCCGCAGGTGTATGCCGGTGAGGCATTGACCTCGTTGGTGCAGGACCAGCAGGTGACCGCTGCCATTTTGACCCCGACGGTGCTGTCGTCGCTGGATCGGGCCCGGCTGGACGGGTTGGACACGCTGATCGCCGGCGCGGAGCCCTGCCCGCAGGAGTTGGTGGCCGCCTGGGCGCCGGGTCGGCGGATGTTCAACGCCTACGGCCCCACCGAGACCACCATCTGGGCCACCTGCAGTGCACCGCTGTCGGCGGGGCAGCCGGTGGACATCGGCGCCCCGATCCCCGGGGTGTGCGCGCTGGTGCTGGATGCCCGGCTGAACCCGGCCCCGGTCGGGGTGGTCGGCGAGCTGTGTCTGGCCGGAAACCAGCTGGCCCGCGGCTACCTGGGCCGCACCGAGTTGACCGCGGAACGGTTCGTGGCCAACCCCTACGGCGGCGCCGGGGCGCGGATGTACCGCACCGGGGATCTGGTGCGCTGGACCCCCGCCGGCACGCTGGACTGCCTGGGCCGCGCCGACACCCAGATCAAACTGCGCGGACAGCGCATCGAGCTGGGCGAAATCGAAAACACCCTGCTGGCCTGCCCGCAGGTCACCCAGGCCGCCGC
>CAVZRH010000003.1:0-64921 GCA_963777575.1 uncultured Solirubrobacterales bacterium
GGCAGCTACTTCGAGTCGTGCAACTGCGACGCGATCTGTCCCTGCCGCAAGATCGACGGGGCTCCGGGGGGACGCTCGACCCACGGGGAGTGCCTGGGAGTCCTCTCCTGGTTGATCGAGGAAGGCGACGCGGACGGCGTCGGCCTCGATGGCCTGCCGGTCGCGATGGCCACCCGCTACAGCGACGACGAGGAGGGCTCACCCTGGTCCTGGATCCTCTACGTCGACGCGAACGCGACGGAGGAGCAGCGCGAGGCGATCGAGGCGATCTACAGCGGGCGCCTGGGCGGCGACGCCGAGAAGCACTTCCCGTGGGCCTGGAAGGCGAGCGAGCTGGTCGCCGTCCGGCCGGTGGAGATCGAGGTCGAGCACTCCCGGCGGCGCCAGTTCCTGAGGGTTCGCGACCGCGTCAGCGTCCGGATCCGCGATCGGTATGACGGCCCGGAGACCGTCACCTGCGTCATCCCCGGCCACGATCGGGAGGGCGAGGAGCTCGTCGCCGACGAGCTGGTCGTGGAGGACGGCCCGCTCGCCTTCAGCTACCGCGGCGTCTGCGGCTACGGCTCCAGCTTCGACTACTCGGGAGACTGACTAGGAGTAGGAGTCCCAGTAGAGGAGCTCGGGCAGCGGGTCGTACGCCGCACCACCCGAGAACCACCCAGGCGCCGACCAGCGCTCGAAGTGCAGGTGGCAGCCGGTGGCGTCACCCGTGGCGCCGACCCGGCCGATCTGCTGCCCGGCGTAGACGGTGGTGCCGACAGGGGCCCAGCTCGGGCGCTGCAGGTGCATGTAGACGGAGTCGGTCCCGGTGATGGCTCCATGGAGGACGACGTAGTAGCCCGCGCCCCCGGCCTGGTAGGCGTTCACCTTCACCTGACCCGTCTCGTCCACCACCTCCTTCTGGCCGCACGAGGCCGGAATGTCCTGCCCCTCGTGGATGTGGCCTGCGCGGGGTGCACCGAAGCGGCCGTCCGGCCCGCCGAAGCCGTGCCTTCCCGGTACCGGGAAGGCATGCAGGTGGAGGGCGAACGGCTGGGTCTGTCCCGACGCCCGGGCTCCCGCCGTGTTCGACTTGCCGAGCTTGAGCTGGTAGATGGCGTCCCCCGCGAAGGTCGTCGGGGTCATCCCGTTCCAGGCGACATCCTGTGTCTCCGCGCCAGAGAAGGTGACCGGTAGCAGCTGGACCCGGTTGCCGGCGGAGTCGAGCACCTTCACCTTCGCGTGCCCGGCGCGGCGGGAGGTGACCCGGAGCGTGGGGCTCACCAGGCCCTGGACGAAATAGCTGCCGCTGACCCGCTGCGTCGCGACCAGCTTGCGGATCCGCTTCGCGTCCCTGCGGGAGACGACGCCGTTGATCGGCCAGCCCCGCTGGGACTCGAGGGCCTCGACGCTCTTGGTCGTTCCCTTGCCGAAGGCGCCGTCTATCGACGTCGCGATACCGAGCCGAGTCAGGGAGCGCTGCAGGTAGCGGACGTCCTTGCCCTTGGTCCCTGGGCGCAGGACGCGGGAGCCGAAGGGGTGCTTGTGCTTCGGCTTCGCCGCGGCGGCGGCCGGTAGCGCTGCGATCAGCGCAACCGCGACGACCGCGCACGCAATCAGTCTGGGTCTGTCCGAACCCATTGGCTCTCCCAACGGGTGTACGGCGGCCGAGTTGCGCCCACCTGCAAGCTGGGCGTGAACGCCCATCACTAGCCTTAGCGACCGCATGAAGGTCAGGCTCCCCGACGAATCCGAGCTCGAGCTCGAGGATGGCGCAACCGGCGCCGATGCCGCTGCGGCGATCGGCTCCGGGCTCGCGAAGGCTGCGCTCGCGATCAAGGTCGATGGCGAGCTGCGGGACCTCTCGTCGCCCCTCGCCGGCGGCGAGACGATCGAGATCGTCACCGACCGCAGCCCCGAGGCGCTCGAGCTGATCCGCCACGACGCGGCGCACGTCCTCGCCGAGTCGGTGCTCGACCTCTGGCCCGACGCGAAGATCTCGATCGGTCCTCCGATCGAGAACGGCTTCTACTACGACATCGAGTTCCCGGACGGCGGCCCCGGCGAGGAGGATCTCGCCCGGATCGAGGAGCGGATGGCCGAGCACGTGAAGGCCGACGAGTCGTTCCAGCGTCGCGAGGTTCCGGCGAAGGAAGCGGTCGAGCTCTTCCGCGACCAGGGCCAGGACTACAAGGTCGAGCTGATCGAGGACCTGATGCGCGACGAGGGTGCCGAGACCGTCTCGCTGTACCGCAACGGGCCGTTCGAGGACCTCTGCCGCGGGCCACACGCCCCCTCGACCGGCCGCATCGGCGCGTTCAAGCTGACCTCACTGGCCGGCGCCTACTGGCGCGGAGACGAGACGCGCCAGATGCTGACCCGCATCTACGGCACCGCGTTTCTGAACCGCAAGGACCTGGAGCAGCACCTGGAGCGCCTCGAGCAGGCCCGCGAGCGCGATCACCGCAAGCTCGGACCGGAGCTGGACCTCTTCCAGTTCCGCCCGGAGGCGCCCGGCATGCCGTTCTGGCTGCCGCACGGCACCGTCCTGCTCAAGCTGATCGAGGCGGAGGTGCGAAAGCAGCTCGACGCGCATGGCTACTCCGAGATCAAGACCCCACAGGTGCTCGACGTCGAGCTCTGGCACCGCTCGGGCCACTGGGACAACTACAAGGAGAACATGTTCTTCACGGCCGCCTCGGAGAGGGAGGGCAAGGGGGAGGAGCGCGAGTATGCGCTCAAGCCCATGAACTGCCCCGGCGCCTGCCTGGTCTTCGCCTCGCGGCGCCACTCCTACCGCGAGCTGCCGCTGCGGCTTGCCGAGTTCGGGCTCGTCTCCCGCTACGAGCGCGAGGGCGTGCTCCACGGCCTGCTGCGGGTACGCGCCTTCACCCAGGACGACGCGCACGTCTTCTGCACCCTCGATCAGGTCACGGACGAGGTCGATTCGATCTGTACGGCGATCGACGAGCTCTATGAGCGCTTCGGCTTCGACGACGTGCGGGTCGAGCTCTCCACGCGGCCGGAGAAGTCGATCGGCACCGACGAGCAGTGGGAGCGGGCTGAGGGCGCACTGCGCGAGGCGCTCGAGCGACAGGGGCGCGAGTACGACGTGAGCCCGGGCGAGGGAACCTTCTACGGGCCGAAGATCGACTTCCACATCACCGATGCGCTCGGGCGGTCCTGGCAGTGCGGCACCTGCCAGCTCGACTTCCAGATGCCCGAGCGCTTCGAGCTCACCTACACCGGCGCCGACAACGCGGACCACCGCCCGGTGATGATCCACCGCGCCCTGCTCGGCTCGATGGAGCGCTTCGCCGGCATCCTGATCGAGCACTACGGCGGCCGCTTCCCGCTCTGGCTGGCGCCCGTCCAGGCGCTCGTGCTCCCGGTGGCCGACCGGCACAACGAGCGGGCGGCCGAGATCGCGGTGCGTCTGCGATCCAGCGGCCTGCGAGCGGGTGTGGACGACCGCACCGAGTCCGTCGGGCGAAAGATCCGCGACGCCGAGCTCTCCAAGGCTCCCTACATGCTCGTTGTCGGTGACAAGGAGATCGAGTCGGAGACGGTCTCCGTACGCCACCACGGCGATGGCGACCTCGGCGCGATCGGCCTCGAGGAGCTGGTCGAGCGCATGCGGGAGGAGGCCGGCGAATAGCGCCCGGACCTCCATCTTGCGCGGAATAGGCGTCTATACTGGCGGCAATGCCGGGCACCCACACCACGTCGCGCGTCTAAGCGCCCTCGTGCCCGCCTACCCGAACCACTTTCTCCTATCGGCTTGAAGCTCTACCTCATGCGCAGCTAGTGGCGGTCTCTCGCTTCGACCGCCGTCCGCCTGAGCGCGACAGCACTCGTATCAACGAGCGGATCCGCGTGCCCGAGGTTCGCCTGATCGATGAGAACGGCGAGCAGGTGGGAATCGTCCCGACCCCCGATGCGCTGGAGAGAGCTCGTGAGAGTGACCTCGACCTGGTCGAGGTGGCTCCCAACTCCAAGCCGCCGGTCACCCGGATCCTCGACTACTCGAAGTACAAGTACGAGCAGGAGCAGAAGGCGAAGGCCGCCCGCAAGCACCAGCACCAGGTCAACGTGCGGGAGATCAAGCTGCGCCCCAAGATCGCCCAGCACGACTACGAGACCAAGCGCGGCCACGTCGAGCGCTTCCTGAAGCAGCAGGACAAGGTCAAGGTGACGATCATGTTCCGCGGCCGCGAGCAGAGCCACCCCGAGCGTGGCCGGATGCTGCTCGACCGGCTTCTCCAGGACGTTTCGGAGATCGGGGTGATGGAGCAGGCGCCCCTGCAGGAGGGCCGCAACATGACCATGCTGCTCGCGCCCACCCGCACGGCCGGACAAGAGAACGAAGCAGCGGCCGGCTGACCGGCCGCTTCGCCGCATGAGCGATCTCGATGAGCTCCGGCGGCGCCGGGCGCTCACGGAGGACGCGGCCAGGCCCGAAGCCGTAGAGCGGCGCCACCTCACGGGCGGCAGGACGGCGAGGGAGAACATCGCCGACCTCGTCGATCCCGACAGCCTCGTCGAGTACGGCCGCTACGCGATCGCTGCGCAGCGCGGGCGCCGTGACGTCGAGGACCTGATCGCCAGGACCCCTGCCGACGGCCTGATCGCCGGGACGGCTCGGGTGAACGGCGATCTCTTCGGCGACCGCGCCGCCTGCGCCGTGCTCTCCTACGACTACACGGTCCTCGCCGGCACCCAGGGCGCCCTCGGCCATCGCAAGAAGGACCGCCTCTTCGAGCTGATCGAGCGGATGCGTCTGCCGACCGTCTTCTTCGCCGAGGGCGGCGGTGGGCGTCCCGGTGACACCGACTACCCCGCCGTCTCCGCGCTCGACGTGCGGGCCTTCGCGCTCTGGGCTCGCCTCTCGGGTGTGGTTCCCCGGATCGCCGTCGTCGCCGGCCGCTGCTTCGCCGGCAACGCGGTGATCGCCGGCTGCTCGGATTTGATCGTCGCCACCGAGAACGTCTCGATCGGGATGGGCGGCCCCGCGATGATCGCGGGCGGCGGGCTCGGCGACGTTGACCCCGATGATGTCGGTCCGATCGACGTGCAGGCGCCGAACGGAGTCGTGGACGTTGTCGTCTCCGACGAGCCGGCCGCCGTTGCCGCTGCAAAGCGCCTGCTCGGCTACTTCCAGGGGAGCGTCTCCGATTGGTCGGCCCCCGACCAGGAGGCGCTCCGCGAGGCAGTTCCCGAGCGGGCACGCCGCGCCTACAAGGTCGCGCCGATCGTCGAGACGCTCGCCGATCAGGATTCCGTCACGTTCCTGCGCGAGCGCTTTGCGCCGGAGATGGTGACCGCGCTCGCCCGCGTGGAGGGACGGCCCATCGGCGTGATCGCCAACAACACGATGGTGATGGCCGGTGCCGTCACCAGCGCCGCGGCCGACAAGGCGGCCCGCTTCCTCCAGCTCTGCGATGCGTTCGGGCTGCCCGTGCTGTCGCTGGTCGACACGCCCGGCTACATGGTCGGGCCGGAGGCCGAGGCAACCGGGCTCGTCCGGCGGGCGTCGCGCCTGCTGGTGGCCGGCGGAGCGCTGAGCGTCCCGCTGATCGCGGTCGTCCTCCGGCGCGGGTACGGGCTCGGCGCGCAGGCGATGACCGCCGGCAGCCTGCACGAGCCGCTGCTCACGGTCGCCTGGCCGGGAGCTCACCTCGGCCCGATGGGGCTGGAGGGAGCGGTGAGGCTCGGCCTTCGCAAGGAGCTCGAGGCGATCGAGGACGAAGGGGAGCGCGAGCAGCGGGTTCGCGAGATGACCGCGGCCGCCGAGCGCAACGCCCAGGCGCTGAACGCTGCCCAGCTCTTCGAGATCGACGACGTCATCGACCCGGCGGAGACGCGCGACCTGATCGCGGCGACGCTGGGAGCGGCGGGCCCGACGGACCGCCGCCGAGGGCACAGGTTCGTCGACACCTGGTAGCGCGGTTTCAGGCCGCTCCACGATGCGGGCGCCGGTGTTAGGGCTATCGACGGACATGAGACCTCGACTGATCATCGGTGTGGTCGCGCTGCTTGCCGCCGCGCTGGCCGCGCCCGCTGCCCACGCCGCCACCGAGGTCAGGCAGGTTCGGGTCCCGGTGAGTGCCTCACCGAGCACGCCGCCGGGGACGATGGCGCTGGACTTCACCTTCAAGAACAAGCGCGGGAACAAGCGCAAGTTCACTCCGCGCCAGCTGACCCGGATCGCCTTCTCGGAGGCGCCGCTCCAGTGCTTCAACAGCGCCGGCACGGGCACGACGCGGCTGTTGCTGACGACCACCCTGCAAACAACGATCAAGCTGACCAAGGCCGCCCAGCCCGCCGGGAAGAAGCCGAAGTCCAATCGCTTCGCCTTCCGCTTCGCCTACACGTTCCAGGCCTTCACCGGCACGGTCAGGGGCACGATCGACAGGTCAAACCATGGCCCCAGGCGCCTGCGGTCCCAGGGCACCCTCGAAATCACCGACCTCGATGCGGACCCGGAGCACAGGGACTGCGCCACCGACGGGCTCAACCAATGGGGCGGTCTGCCCGTTACCCGTCTGCTTCAATAGTCGGCTCCGATGCCGAAGATGAAGACCCATTCCGGCTCCAAGAAGCGGTTCCGCAAGACCGCCAAGGGCAAGCTCCGCGGCAGGCGCGCTTACTCGAGCCACATCCTCGAGAAGAAGTCGCCCGCCCGGAAGCGGCGGTTCAAGCGCCCATCGAAGATCTCGAAGGCGGATCACGAGCGCGTGAACACGCTGCTCGCTGGGGGTGGTCGCTGATGCCGCGCGCCACCAACGCCGTCGCACGGAAGCGGCGCAAGAAGAAGGTCCTCGACCGCGCCAAGGGCTACTACGGCCGCAAGCACTCGAGCTACCGGCTCGCCAACGAGCAGGTGATGCGCTCGGACGCCTACGCGTACCGCGACCGGCGCACCCGCAAGCGTGACTTCCGCCGGCTCTGGATCACGCGGATCAACGCCGCCGCGCGCCAGGAGGGAATGAGCTACTCGGACCTGATCCACGGCCTGCAGAAGGCCGAGGTCGACGTGAACCGGAAGATGCTCGCCGACATCGCCGTCAACGACCCCGATGGCTTCCGCCGATTTGTCGAGCTCGCCCGGGAGGCTGCCGCCACCTAGATCACGGCAGCGAGAGCCAGACTCCCCGGGCGGTCCGCAGAAGCGGAGCCGCCTTTTTTTATGACGATCACGAGCCCCCACAACGAGAAGCTGAAGCTGATCCGCCGCCTCGGCAGGCGGCGAAGCCGCGAGCGCGAGGGGCTGTTCGTCGGCGAGGGGGAGGATCTGCTGACGGCTGCACGCGAGGCCGGGATGGAGCCAGTCGAGCTGCTCACGGCGGCGGGCGAGGGGCTCGGTGGCACGGAGGTGGAGCCGGCGCTGCTCGACCGCGTCTCGACGCTCGCGTCGGGCACCCGCGCGATCGGCGTCTGGCGGGAGGCCTGGGCCGACGACGCAGAGGCGCCCTGCGTCTACCTGCACGGCGTCTCCGACCCGGGCAACGTCGGCACCGTGATTCGCACGGCGCACGCGCTCGTCGGCGGGTCGGTGGTTCTCGGCCCCGACTGCGCGGATCCCTTCGGGCCCCACGCGGTGCGGGCGAGCATGGGTGCCGTGTTCGGCGAGCGGCTCCTTCGCGGGGGAATCGACGCGACTCCGATGCCGCGGGCGGCGCTGGTCGCCCGCGGCGGCGAGTCCCTCGATGCGCTCCACGGGATGGGGACGATCTGCCTGGGGGCCGAGCGTCAGGGGCTGCCCAACGCCATCGTGGAGCAGTGCCAGGTGCAGGTGACGATCCCGCTGCGCGAGGGAGCGGAGTCGCTCAACGTCGCGGCAGCGGCGGCGATCTCGCTGCAGCGGATAGCGTCCGAGGCCAATCGTGGCTGAGCGGATAGAAGAGATCAGGAAGGAGGCGACCGATGCGATCGGGTCGGCCTCCACCACCGACGAGCTGGAGGAGCTCCGCGTCCGCTTCCTGGGCCGGAAGGCCGAGCTCACCCAGATCCTGCGCGGCATCTCCGACCTCCCCAAGGAGGAGCGCGGTCCGGTGGGCAAGGCCGGCAACGAGGCACGCCGCGAGCTGGAGGGACTGCTCGAGTCGAGGTCCGCCGAGCTCGACGCCAGCGAGCTGGGCACCAAGCTGGCGGAGGGTGCGATCGACGTCACGCTGCCCGGGGCTCCGCCCATTCCGGTCGGGGCACAGAACCCGCTGATCCGAACCCAGCGCGAGATCGAGGACATCTTCGTCGGCCTCGGCTACCGGGTGGTGGAGGGACCCGAGGTCGAGCTGGACTACTACAACTTCACCGCGCTCAATCATCCGCCCGGCCATCCCGCGCGGATGGCGCAGGACACGTTCTACGTCGACCCGGGAACCCTGCGCTCGGATCTGCGGATCCCCTCGAACGGCGATCAGCTGCCGCCGGGCCCCGAGGACGTCGTCCTGCGCACGCACACGTCCCCGATGCAGGTCCGCGCGATGGAGGCCCAGCCGCCGCCGATCTTCATCGTGGTGCCGGGCCGCTGCTACCGCTCCGACCCCTTCGACGCCACCCACAGCCCGATCTTCCATCAGGTCGAGGGCCTCGCCGTCGGGGAGGGCATCACCCTCTCTGACCTCAAGGGGACACTCGACGAGCTCGCACGGGCGATCTTCGGTCCCGAGAGGGAGACCCGCTTCCGGCCGGGGTTCTTTCCCTTCACCGAGCCGAGCGTCGAGGTCGACGTCTCCTGCTTCGCGTGTGGCGGCAGCGGGCGGCTGCCGGACGGCTCACGCGACCCCGTCTGCAAGGGGGTGGGCTGGATCGAGATCCTCGGTGCGGGGATGGTCGACCCGAACGTCTTCGGCTTCGTCGCCGAGAACGGCTACGACCCCGAGCGCGTCCAGGGCTTCGCCTTCGGGATGGGGGTCGAGCGGATCGCGATGCTGAAGTACGGCGTCCCCGACCTGCGCAAGTTCTTCGAGAACGACGTCCGCGTGCTGGAGCAGTTCCGATGAGGGTCCCGGAGAGCTGGCTGCGGTCCTACTGCGACCCCGACCTCTCGGTCGAGGAGATCGCGGACGAGCTCGCCATGCACTCGATCGAGGTCTCGCGAATCACCCACGTTGGCGCGCCATCGGCCGATGCCTTCGTGGTGGGCAGGGTGGTGTCGGTCGAAAAGCACCCCGACGCCGACAAGCTCAGCGTCTGCGAGGTCGACGCGGGGGAGGGTGGCCGGACGATCGTCTGCGGCGCGCCGAACGTCGCCGCCGGCCAGACGGTTCCGGTCGCGCTGCCGGGCGCCGTGATGCCCGACGGGACCAAGCTGGGAAAGGCGAAGCTGCGGGGAGTCGAGTCCGACGGGATGATCCTCTCGGAGGCCGAGCTCGAGATCGGCGACGACGCGGACGGAATCGCCGTTCTGACCGAAGACGGAGTCGCGCCCGGAACGCCGCTCTCGGAGGTGATTCCGGTTTCGGACCCCGTGATCGAGCTCGAGCCGACCTCGAACCGGGTCGACTGCTTCGGTGTCTACGGGGTGGCACGCGAGCTCCACGCGGTCACGGCTTCTGAGCTGGCGCAGGCCCCATGGGACGATGACGCCGAGGCGACCGGCGAGGGCAAGGTCACGGACTACGCCTCGGTCACCGTTGAGGTGCCGGAGCTCTGCCCGCGCTTCACGGCCCGGGTGTTCACGGACGTCCAGATCGGGCCGTCTCCGCTCTGGCTCAAGGCGCGGCTGATCGGCGCCGGCATGCGCCCGATCAACAACGTGGTCGACATCACCAACTACGTGATGCTGATGACCGCACAGCCGCTGCACGGCTACGACCTCGACAAGCTCCCCGACGGAGCCCTCATCATCAGGACCGCGGAGCGCGGCGAGCGGATGACGACGCTGGACGGGGTGGAGCGCGTCCTCGACGAGGACATGGTGCTGGTCTGCGACCGCAATGGACCATCGGGCATCGCCGGGATCATGGGTGGTCAGGTCTCGGAGGTCTCCGGCACGACCACCCGCGTGCTGCTCGAGGTCGCGACCTGGGACGGGGTCAACATCCTGCGCACCTCGCGCAAGCTCGGTCTCCGCTCCGACGCTTCGAACCGCTTCGAGAAGCAGCTCCATCCCGAGCTGGCGATCAGGGCACAGAGAATCGCCTCGCGCCTGCTGGTGGAGCTCTGCGGGGCCAGGCTCGTCCCCGGGACGATCGACGAGGCGGCGAGCATCCCGGAGCCGCACCGGCTCGAGCTGCGGACTGAGCGGGTCGAAGCCCTCCTGGGGATGCCGATCGAGCCCGAGCTCTGCTCCGAGTACCTGAAGCGCCTCGACTTCGAGGTCTCCGGCAAGGGAAAGACGCTGAAGGCGACGGTCCCGTTCCACCGCCACTACGACGTGACCCGCGAGGTCGACCTGATCGAGGAGGTCGGCCGGATCCACGGCTACGCGGCCCACCTGCCCGGGACGCTGCCGGCGACGAGCGGCCAGGCTGGCCGCCTGAGCCGCGAGCAGCGCCTGCGCCGCCGAGCCGAGGACGCGATGCGCGACCTCGGCTTCGACGGCGTCGTCAACCTCAGCCTCACCGATCCGGGGATGCCCGGCCGACTCCGGATTCCCGAGGGCGACGCACGCAGCGAGCCGATCCTCGTCTCGAATCCGCTGTCTGCCGAGCACTCGGTCGAGCGCACGGCACTCCTGGGCTCCCTGCTGGACGACGCGCGCTACAACCTCGCCCACGGCGCCGAGCGGGTCGCGCTCTTCGAGTCTGGCCGGGCCTACCTGAGCGAGGGATCCTCGCCGCACGACGGCGTCCTGGCCGGCAAGTTCGTCGGCGACCGGCCGGCGCCCGCCTACGAGCCTTGGCGGATCGGTGCCCTCGCGGTGGGCGAGATGCGTCCCGGCGGCTGGCGCGGGCAACCGGTCGCCTCCGACTTCTATGCCCTCAAGAGCGTGCTCGAGGGAATGACGACGGAGCTGGGCGCATCGCTCGAGGTCGTTCCCGGGGAGCAGCCGTTCCTTCATCCCGGACGCTCCGGTCAGGTGCTCGTCGAGGGCGAGGAGATCGGGTGGCTCGGCGAGATCCACCCGCTGGTCTGCCGCGCATGGGATCTCGAGTCCGCCGCCGGCTTCGAGGTGGACCTCGCGCCTCTCGTGGCGGCCTCGGCGCTCGGCGAGGAGGCCTACGAGGACGTGATCTCCTTCCCCGCGGTCCTCCAGGACGTCGCGGTGGTGGTCGACGAGGCGGTCCCGGCGGCCGAGGTTCGCTCAGCCGTGCTCGAGGGAGGTGGCGAGCTGCTCCGCTCTGCCGAGGTCTTCGACCTCTACCGGGGGGAGCAGCTCGGCGAGGGGCGCAAGAGCCTTGCGCTGCGGCTCACCTTCCGGGCCGCCGACCGGACACTCACCGACGAGGAGGTCGCCGAACGCCGCAGAGCTATCGAGGCGGCCGTCCAGAGGATCGGGGGCTCGCTCCGTGACTAGGGTCCTGGTGGCCGGGGCCTCGGGGTACGCCGGGGCGCTCGCGGCCGAGCTGGTCCGGAGGCACCCGAGCCTCGAGCTCGCTCGGGTCACTGCCCGGACGGACGCCGGCAGGCGACTCAACGAGCTCTATCCCCAGTACGGGGTCGACCTGGTGCTGGAGGAGCCCGTCGGCGAGGACGGCAGCGACGTCGACGCCGCAATCGTCGCCTACCCGCACGGCGCCGCCGCCCCGGTGGTCGCGGCGCTGCGCGAGCAGGACACCAAGGTCGTCGATCTTTCGGCCGACTTCCGCCTGCACGATCTCGATACCTACGCCCAGTGGTACGGCGAGCACGGCGCGCCCGAGCTGTTGGCCGAGGCCGTCTACGGGTTGACCGAGCTGCACCGGGAGGCGATCGCCGGCGCGGACCTGGTCGCCAACCCCGGCTGCTACCCGACCGCGAGCCTGCTCGCGCTTGCCCCGCTCGCCGCTCGAGGGCCTGATCGGGGACGTTGTGATCGACGCCAAGTCCGGTGTCTCGGGTGCCGGCAAGGCGGCCGCCGAGGAGATGGAGGTGGTCAAGGAGACCGATGACACGCGGCCGTACAAGGTCACGGCCCATCGCCACACGCCCGAGATCTCGCAGGAGCTCGGCGAGCTGGCTGGGAGCAATGGCTCCGCGGCCGCCGCCGTCACCTTCGTCCCACACCTGATGCCGTACGACCAGGGGGAGCTGGTGAGCTGCTACGTCCGGACCTCGGAGCCCGTGGATACAGTGCGGCTGCTCGGCCTCTACGAGGAGCGCTACGGAGACGAGCCGTTCGTCGAGGTGAGCGCCGAGCCCCCCGGGGTCAGCGGCGTGCGGGAGACGAACCTGTGCCGGATACACCTCGCCCAGAACGAGGCGTCGGGCATGGTCATGGTCTTCGCCTCGATCGACAACCTCTGGAAGGGCGCCGCCTCGCAGGCGATCCAGAACCTCAACCTGATGCTCGGGCTGCCGGAGGGAGAGGGGATCTCGTGAGCCCGGCGATCAGGACCTTCTTCTCCTCCCGCTGGGTCACCGCGCCCGCCGCCGCGCAGGAGCTCGATTCCGCCCAGCTCGCGCCCGGCTTTCGTGCGGGGGGCATCGCCTGCGGACTGAAGGACGGTGGCGCGACCGACGTCGGTGTGCTGGCCTGCGATGAGCCCGAGGTGCGCTCGGCGCTGGCGCTGACCCGGAACGCGGCGGCCGCCGCTCCCGTTCGGGTCTGCCGGGATGACTGCGAAGCCGGTGCGATCCGCGCAGTGGCGGTCAACTCCGGGAACGCCAACGCCGCCACGGGCGAGCAGGGCTACCGCGACGCCCTGGCGATGAGGGACGCGGCCGCCGAGGGGCTCAACGTGGAGCCGCGGACGGTGGCGGTCGCGGAGACCGGCACGATCGGGGTCCCGCTCGACATCGAGGCAGTGACGACGGGCGTGCTCGAGGCGGTCGAGGGCCTCTCACCCCGCGGCGGGGACGACTTCGCGCAGGCGATCATGACCACCGACAAGGGGCCGAAGCAGTGCACGGTCCGCGACGGCGGGGTCACCGTCTCCGCCCAGGCAAAGGGCGCCGGCATGATCGAGCCGGGCTTCGCCACGATGCTCTGCTTCGTCCAGACCGACGCCGTTGTCGACGACCCCGACGCGGCCCTGCGCTCGGCGCTGGCGGGCTCGATGGAGCGGATCACGGTCGACGGCCAGATGAGCACCAATGACACGGTGCTGCTCCAGGCGACCGGCACCGCCGGCGCGGCGCTTCCCGACGGGCTGCTCGACGCTGTGCTGCTGCAGCTCGCCCTGGAGATCGTCGCCGATGGGGAGGGCGCGACCAGGGTCGGAAGGGTGGAGGTCACCGCCGCGGCCGATGAGGCCGAGGCAGAGCGCGTCGCTCGCGCGATCGCCAACTCCCCTCTCGTCAAGACCGCGCTCTTCGGCCGGGACTCCAACTGGGGCCGGATCGCCCAGGCCGCCGGCATGGCTCTGGCGGGCGAGGAGCTCGACGAGCTCGGTCCCGACCGGATCCGGGCCGCCGAGCTGGCGTCGGAGGCGCCCGAGGCCGAGCTGTCGATCCGCCTCGGCCGCGGTGACGCTCGGGCCCACGTCTACTTCAGCGACCTCACCCACGACTACATCCGGATCAACGCCGAATACACGACATGACCTCCTCCGTCGAGACGCTCCTCGAGGCCCTGCCCTATATCCGGGAGTTCCACGGGCGGACGATCGTGATCAAGTACGGCGGCGCCGCGATGCGCGACGAGGAGCTGCGGGAGGCCTTCGCCCGGGACGTGGTGCTCCTCAAGTACGTGGGGATGAACCCGGTGATCGTCCACGGCGGCGGGCCGGAGATCACCCACTACATGGAGCGGATGGGGATGGAGGTGAAGTTCGTCGAGGGTCTGCGGGTCTCCGATGCGGAGACGGTCGAGGTCGCGAAGATGGTGCTGCTCGGCAAGATCAACTCGGACATCCTCGTGCGGCTCAACCGGCACGGCCAGCCCGCGGTCGGCCTCGGTGGCGAGGACGGCTCTCTCTTCGAGGTCCGGCCGGTCGCGAACACCAAGGACGTGGGCTTCGTCGGCGAGATCGAGAAGGTGAACGTCGACGTGATCGACCACATCGCCGAGGACTACGTGCCGGTGATCGCCTCGGTGGCGACCGACCGCGACGGCGCCTCCTACAACGTCAACGCGGACGAGGCGGCGGGCAAGGTCGCCGCCGCGATGCCCGCCCACAAGGCGATCTTCCTCACCGACGTCGACGGCTGGCTGCGGAATCCCGAGGACCCGGACTCGCGCATCTCCACCGCGACCGCCGATGAGGTTCGCGCCGAGCTCGCAGGCATCGAGGGCGGGATGCGACCGAAGCTCGGGGCCTGCGTCGAGGCGATCGCGGGCGGGGTGGAGGCGGCCCACATCGTCGATGGCCGCCGCCCGCACACGCTGCTGCTCGAGCTCTTCACCGACGCCGGCATCGGCACCAAGATCACCGCATGAAGCTCGCTGAGCTGCAGGAGCTCGAGGCCCGCTGGGTCATGCAGACCTACGCGCGGATGCCCGTCGAGTTCGTGCGAGGGGAGGGCGCACGGCTCTGGGATTCCGACGGCAAGGAATACCTCGACTTCCTGGCCGGGATCTCGGTCTGCTCGGTGGGCCACTGCCACCCCGCCGTGGTGGAGGCGGTGCGCGAGCAGGTCGGCACGCTCACGCACACCTCGAACCTCTACCTGACGGAGGGCGGCGTGCTGCTGGCGCAGCGGCTGGCGGCATCGAGCCTGGATGGCAGGGCGTTTCTCTGCAACTCGGGGACCGAGGCGAACGAATGCGCGATCAAGCTGGTCCGAAAGCACGCGCATGGCCGAGGGATAGCGGCGCCGGAGATCGTCGTCCTCGAGGGGGCGTTCCACGGGCGGACGATGGGCTCCCTCTCCGCGACGCCCGGCCTCGCGACCAACGACAGCTTCTCTCCGTACCTGCCGGGATTCCGGGCCGTCCCACGCGACGATCCCGACGCGCTGGAGGGCGCCGTCGGCGAGAGCACGGCGGCCGTGATGCTCGAGCCGATCCAGGGCGAGACGGGAGTCAACGTGATCCCGGACGAGGTGATCGTCGCGGCGCGGGAGGCCTGCGACACGGCCGGGGCGCTGCTGGTCTTCGACGAGATCCAGACCGGGATGGGCCGCACGGGGTCGCTCTGGGCATACGAGCAGCTCCCGGTCCGCCCAGACGTGATGACGAGCGCGAAGGCGCTCGGCGGCGGACTGCCGGTCGGCGCCTGCGTCGCCGCTCCTCAGGCGGACGTGCTGGAGCGTGGGCGACCACGGCTCGACCTTCGCCGGGGGGCCTCTGATCGCGGCCGCCGCCATCGCCGCCTTCGACGTGATCGACGACCCCGAGCTCCTGCGGAGCGTCCGCGATCTCGGCGCGAGGTTCTGCGAGGGGCTCGACGAGATCGATGCGATCGAGGAGGTGCGGGGACGCGGCCTGATGGTCGGCGCACGTCTCGAGGGTCCGGACGCCCGGGAGACGGCGGAGCGCCTTCTGGAGGAAGGCCTGATTGCGAATCCGATCGGCGCGGACACCCTCCGGTTCCTGCCGCCGCTCGTGATCGGCGAAGCCGAGGTCGACGAGGCGCTCGAGATCCTCCGCCGGACCTTGGACTGAGCGTCCGGGCCCTCCGGACCACTGACTAGAGTCGCGCTGGTGAACACGCGGACCCGTTGGACCATCGGAATCCTGGTCGCGCTCGTGATCGGGCTCGGAGTGGCGCTGATCATCGTCGCTGCAGACGATTCGGGCGACTCCGGGAGCCCCGGGACGACCACCGGCCCGGCGACCGAGACCCTCACCGAGCCGACCACGACAAGCTCGCCCACAACGACGTCGTCCACCACGACCACACCGAACGGCGGCAGCGGCGTACCAGGCGGGACCACGACACCCGGCGGCGGCTCGGGCGGTCTCTAGCGGTCCCTCAGCCCGGCAGCTCGAAGGGCGTCTTCCCGGTCCCCGTACTCGTGAACAGACACGACCTTGTCTCCCTGGAACAGAAAGACGTTCCATTCACGCATCTCGACCTCGGCACCGCTCCCCTTTCCCCGACCGCGGTGAACCAGCCCCGCCACCACACAATCACCGCCGTCCAGGTACTCGAACGGCTCGGTGCGAAAGTCGTCTAGCGACTCACGAACCTCCCGGATCAGCCTCCTCACCCCCTCCAGACCGCGAAAGGGTTCCGCATAGGGGTCCTCGGCCGCGCTGTGCCATTCGAGATCAGGCGAGTAGAAGGAGGTGTCGGGTTCGCCCGTTTGAGCGAAGTGCTCATACCCCCTTCGGACGAGCTCGATGTTCTCTTGGGACATCGCCTTCGCAGTATCTCGCGCCAAAGACGCGGCGGTTACTTCTGAGGGCGGTTTTCCAGCCCGACGGCTTCGAAGGCCTCGTCTGAATCGGAGTACATGTCCATTCGGACCTCCTTGCCATCACGGAGCGTCCAGACCTGGGCGAAGGACATCTCAACAGGCATCCCGGCCTCTTTCGACCGGCCACGCTGGTGCATGAGAGCAACGACTCTGTCGCCGGCGTCATGGAGGGCTTCTATCTCGAGTTCCCAGTTCTCCCACGCATCCGACCATTCCTCGAGAAACGCTCGAGCGCCCTCTGCGCCTGCGTACACCTGCTGCTCCGGCCAGCCGTGGAAGTTCGACATGTCCCAGACGAAGTCCTCCGTGACGATGTCGTCGGCGAATTCACCTGTGGTCCGATAGTGCTCGAAGCCGTTCCGCACAATCTCCACGTTCTCCTGCGACATCGCTCGTTCAGTATCCCCGCGTAGCGCTCGCGCGATTTCTAGTTGCCGTCGGCGGGCCGGCAGATCATCACGGGGAGATCGGCATGGTGTGCGACCGAGGTCGCGACGCTTCCCAGGAGCGCTGAGCCGACAGCGCCTCGCCCGTGCGATCCGAGAACGATGATCCCGGCACCAGCCTCTGCGGCCGCGGCAGTATGGCGCGCCACGACGACTCGTCTTCCTGGCCCTGGCTTGCGTCGCAACTCGGATTCGCCAGCGGCCCTGCTGCCGATCGCTTGCTTCGCATGGTCTGAACCGTCGTAGGCGATCAAAACTGGCTTCTCATCGGCGGCCATACGGTTTCTCGCTTTCGACGGTGGCCGTGCTCAGGAGATCGCCATGATTTCAGTCCGCAGGCGTCTGGGCGACCCCTGCTACGTCAGGAAGACTCGTGGATGACGTCCTCGATCGCGGCGACCACGGTCTCGGGGGCCTTGCTGAGGATCTGCGTGTGCTTGTGGGGCGTCGTCGCGAATACGGACACGCGCTTGTTGGCCTCCACGGCGTCGGCCGCAGCAGCGCGGACCGTGCGCATCTCGTCCTCGGTGGCGCCCGAGTGGGCTCCGGTGCCAACCACGAACACGGTCGGGCATTCGAGCGCCGCGAAGTCGGGTCCCAGTTCGCCGTTGACGGCGTCCATCTCGATCACGACGTCCGCGGACTCGGCGGGAGACATCCGGGCCGAGCGGCCGAACGCCGCCAGGATGCGCATGAGCCACCCCAACCGGCGGAACTGGGTGCGGACCTTCTCCTTTCCGGCCTCGTCGAACATGGTGATCGGGTAGGCACCGTCGATCAGCACCAGTCCGCCCACGCGCTCGGGGTGCTGAGCCGCGTATCGCACCGCGATCGTGGCGCCCTGAGACCACCCGACGAGGACCGGGCGCTCGATACCGGTCGCGTCGATGACCCGTCCGATGTCGTCGACAGCCGCCTGTACGGAGTAGTCGGCGGATCTGCCCGACCTTCCGCGCGCCCGAGCGTCGAATCGCACCGTGCGGTACTTCCCGTCGAGACGGCGGATGACGCGGCTCCAGTTCTGCACGGTGCCGAAGCCGCCGCTGAGGAACAGCAGGGCAGGCGTGCCGCCCGGATCGTCGACGGCGTGGAGCCGAGTGTCTGCGGCAGGAATCTCGAGTTGTGGTGACATCGCGGTCGAGCCTTTCGGATTGGCTAGGGCACTGTCCAGCGGCCCTCGCCGCTGGTCGCGAAGAGGTCGACCCGTGAAAGCTTCGAGAAGAGCGCGTACCGGTGGGAGGCGCTGTAGGGGGGATGGCAGGCCGTCATGACCAGTTCGTCGTAGCCGACCGGCTTCAGGATCCCGACGTCGCCCGGGTCGACGATCTCGTGTCTCTGGACGGTGTAGGTGAAGGCGGCGTAGGGCATCTCGATCCGGATCTCGTCGCCGTTCTCGATCTGGTCGATGTGGCGGAAGGGAGCCAGGTAGGTGGTCCGGTGGCCGGCGATCGCGACCGTGCCGGGCTGGCCCGGCAGCGAGGTGTTCCTGTAGTGACCGGGCCCCTTCTGCAGCGAGGAGGTGTCGGTGCCCTGCACCACGACCATGTCGAGACCGATGCGGTCGATCTTGATCCGGCCGATCGCGTGGCCCTCCTGCAGATGGGGCTCGAAGCGGTCGGCGAGGATCCGCGCCTTCGCCGCGGTGCCGCTGACGCCGGCGATTGCCGCCAGATCCGCGGGACTCGGATACTGCGCCTCGAGATCGTTGAGCTGGTTCTCCGCCTTGCCCTGCTCGAGCGAGCCGTAGGCCGCAGAGAGCGGTTCCTGCCAGACCAGGGTCAGGCCGGCGTCGGCGAGGACGACGATCCCCGCCGTGATCAGCATCATCGAGACGATCCTCACTGCCCGCTGCACCGCTCGGATTCTCGCAGCGCCGCGCGAGCGAACCCGCCACACTTCCCGCCTTCATGGCCGAAGAGGCACCCCGGATAGCTTCGTACCAGGCCGACCCCGCGCAGGTCGGCCGCGTGCTGCTGCTCTATTCGGGCGGGCTCGACACCAGCGTGATGCTGAAGTGGATCCAGGAGCGCTACGGCGCCGAGATCGTCACCCTGACCGTGAACCTCGGCCAGCCGGGCGAGGACTGGGACGTGGTCACGGGCAAGGCTAAGCAGCTCGGGGCCGTCGAAACGGTGCTGGTCGACGCCCGCGAGGAGTTCGTCGACGAGTACGTGCTGCGTGCGATCAAGGCGAACGCGCTCTATGGCGGCGGCTACCCGCTCTTCACCGCGCTCGGGCGCCCCCTGATCGGCAAGCTGGCGGTGGAGGCCGCCCGTCAGCACAGCTGCGACACGATCGCCCACGGCTGCACCGGCAAGGGGAACGACCAGGTCCGGCTCGAGGCGACCATCGCGACGCTCGACCCGGACCTGGGGATCCTCGCGCCGGTCCGCGAGTGGCAGATGGGTCGCGAGGAGGAGATCGAGTACGCGCGGGAGAACGGCATCCCGGTGAAGGGCGGCACCGAGGTGTCCCCGTACTCGATCGACGACAACCTCTGGGGCCGCTCCTCGGAGGGCAGAACGATCGAGGACCTCGACGAGGCGGCCCCGGACGACGTCTTTCAGCTCGTCACCCGGCCGGAGGACGCCCCGGACGAGCCGCAGGTCGTCAGCGTCGGGTTCGAGCGGGGCCGGCCGGTCTCGCTCGACGGCGAGCGGCTGGGGTTGGTCGAGCTGCTCGAGCGCGCGGCGGAGATCGGTGAGCGCCACGGGGTGGGCATCGTCGATCACATCGAGGACCGGGTGGTCGGGCTCAAGGTGCGCGACATCTACGAGGTGCCGGCCGCCGCGATCGTGCTCGCCGCCCACCGCGAGCTGGAGAAGCTCGTCTGCACGATCCACCAGAACAACTTCAAGGCCGCACTGGAGAGCCAGTGGGCGTACCTCTGCTACGCGGGGCTCTGGCTCGAGCCCCTGCGGCACGACCTCGACGCCTACATGGACTCGGTGAACGAGGTCGTCACCGGCGAGGTGGCGCTGAAGCTCTACCGAGGCTCGGTGACGCCGACCCGGCGGAGCTCGCCGTACGCGCTGTACGACCGCTCGCTTGCATCTTTCGGGGAATCCGGGGGAGAGTTCTCACAGCACGCCAGCCCGGGGTTCATCGAGCTCTTCACCATGCAGAGCAGGCTGGCCCACAGAATCCGAGAGGAGAACGAGAAGTGATCTACAAGCTGATTGGGAGGATCGTGGTGGGAGCACTCAGGCTGCGGTATGGGCGGGAGATCCGGATCGCCGCCGGAGCGGGCGTGGCGCTGACCGCGCTCGGCATCGCTGCCTACCTCGCCACCCGGAGTGAGAACGAGGAAGCGACCGTCTAGAAGCCGCGGTGTCGGAGCAGGTGGGTGTGCTCCGAGCCAGGGATTGACCGCATGTCGCCCCCGCTCATCCGGAGGCTGTGCGCGCGAGCGGCGCGGTCGCGGCGGCGGTCGCGCAGGCGAGCCCGGAAGCTGGTTAGCCAGCCGGACCGCTGCCTGGTCGCCGGCCGGGTCCTGATCCCGATCGTTCCCGCGTGCATTGCGCCGCCACTCATCGGAGCGCCTCGGATGCCGGGCTGGGTCGCACGGCGAGCTGGCCCCGAAGCCGGCTGAGCAGCCCGCGGCCGCGTCCGTCGCGCAGCTGACCCGCCCTCTCCGCGAGCAGGGAGCGGACCTCGGCCGTGTGCCTGAAGGGATCCGCGATCGACCGTCCGGTCGCCAGGGAATGGGCCGCGACCAGGCGTCCTTCGACGATCCCGCCGAGGAGGGGGGCGGCCGGGGTGTCGGCTGTGTCGAGCTGGGCGAGGTGCGCGAGGGCCGCGCCGTCCTCCAGGCCCAGCATCCTGATCTCGATCGTCGTCTGGTCTGCCATCGCGTGCTCCTGTCTTGACGGGTTCATTGAAGGAACGTCCTCCATGGTGCCCTGCGTGAGGTATCAGCGCAACATGGATTCCTTCTCGGACTGATAAGTTGTGCTTATGCTCGATGTGAGAAGGCTCAGAGTTCTACGTGAGGTGATCGCGCGGGGATCGTTTTCGGCGGCCGCCGACTCGCTTCACCTCTCACAGTCCGCGGTGAGCCAGCAGATCGCGGTTCTCGAGCGTGAGGTCGGCATCCCGCTGCTCGAGCGCACGAGCGACGGCCCGAAGCTGACCTCTGCCGGCGAGGCCCTGATGGAGCATGGGGACGCGGTGATGTGCCGGCTGGAGGAGGCCGAGCGCGAGCTGGCCCAGATCGCCGGACTGGAGGGCGGGCGGCTCCGGCTGTCGAGCTTCTCGACGGCGAGCGCCACCCTGATGACCCGCGCACTCTCCATCTTCCGCCAGCGCTTCCCGAACGTCGAGCTCGAGTTCACCGAGGCGGACCCGGAGGACACCTTCCCCGCGCTCAAACGAGGGGACTCCGACCTGGCCGTGCTCTTCGACTATCCGGCCTTCCCGCTCGACTTCTCCCGCGACGTCGAGGCCGAGCTGATCTACGAGGAGCCGATGCGAGTGGCCCTGCCGCCCGGGCATCCGCTCGCCGCGGCCAAGTCCGTGCGGATCGAGGATCTCGCCGATGAGGACTGGCTCTGCGGGGCGATGCCGAGCTCCTGCCGCTTCCAGGTGATCAACCTCTGCCGCGATGCCGGCTTCGAGCCGAAGATCGCCTTCCAGAGCGAGGACTACGAGGTGATCAAGGGCTTCGTGGCGGGCGGGCTCGGCGTCTCGATCCTGCCCGAGCTCGCGGGCGGGCATCCGAACGTCGAGCTGAGGCCCGTGAGGGGACGAAAGCCCGTGCGCCGGGTCTGGGCGGTGACCCGTGAGACCGAGGCGCGCCCGCCGGCGGCCGAGCGAGATGCTCGGCGTTCTGCGCGAGGTCTGCCGCGAGTATCGCGAGGGAACGCACCTGCGCGCGGCCGCCTAGGGCTCGGCGCCACTGCACGATTCCTTGCAGGACCTCCGCGGGGCGATTTTCGGCGCGACCGCCCCGCGGCGCCTATGAGACCGTTCGCTACGGTTCCGGGCTCGATAGAAGCCGAATCCCTGACTACCAGGGAGCGGGGGACCCAAAGGCGGCCACCACATAGGCCGCCCGGGGCGAATCGCCGGCGATGCAGCTCCGGCGTAACGCAGTCCTTTCAGCGTGAGCCCGGCAGCTAACCCCGCAGGCGTCGAAGGAGATGAGCGCAGCGCACACATTCCGAGGCAGTTCCCGACATGAGCGATTCAGTCGTGCCGCGGAGCGGCGCCGCGCCATCCTGGCGCTCGGCCTCGCCGCCGGGCTTCTCGTCGCGCTGGGAGTGAGCTTCGCTGCGGCCGATCCCTCCCTCAAGGACCAGATCGATTCGGCCCAATCGAATGCCGGCACGCTCTCGGATCGCGTCAGCGCACAGACGGCACGAATCGTCTCCCTGACCGAAGAGGCTCACCGGGCCGGCGCCCAGGCGATGGTGGTGGCCGCACAGGTGGAGGAGGCCGAGACGCGCTCCCGCGAGCTCGCGGCTGAGCTGAGGGCAGCGGAGACCAAGCTCGACCGGCTTCGCGCCGAGTACGCCGCGTCGGTCAAGCAGCTCGAGGAGCGGCTGGTCTCGATCTACGAGAGCGACACACCCGACGAGCTCACGGTCCTCCTCAACTCGAACGGCTACGACGACCTCGCGACGCGCTCCTCATATCTCGACGCGCTGCACGACGCCGACAGGCGCGTCGCCGAGCAGGTGGCCTCGCTGCGCGATCAGGTTGCCGCGCACGTCCACCAGGTGGCCGGCCTGAAGCAGCAGGCGGACGCTGAGGCCCAACAGCTGAGCGCCGCCCGCGCCAGTCTGGAAGCCAGCCAGCAGGCCGCGAACCAGGCCGCCGCAGCGGTAACCGCCGCACGCGCCCAGACGGAGGCGTCCCTCTCGAACGCCAAGGGCCAGGTCGCACAACTCGAGCAGCAGCTCGAGGAACAGCAGGCGGCCTCGGGCTCCGGGACCCCCGCCTTCCTGGGCGGGCCGTACTCGATCCCGACCTACATCGTCATGTGCGAATCGGGGGGCAACTACCACGCCCTCAACCCGTCCAGCGGAGCCGGCGGCGCCTACCAGATCCTCCCCTCGACCTGGCGCGCGTACGGCGGCGAGGGCGCCCCGCAGGACGCACCCAAGGAAGAGCAGGACCGCATCGCCGCTGAGATCTGGCGAGACTCCGGCCCGAGCGCCTGGGCCTGCGCCTAGCCGGTACCGACGTCGAAGTCGCTCACCGGTCGCCGGCTATCCCGCCCAGGTCCTTCGGGCGCATCAGCACGTGGAGGAGGTGGTCGTCGATCGCGGCGATGCCGCCCTTCTTCATCTTCACCCGGGAGCCCGTGACCAGCGCGACGGCCGACGAGAAGTCCGGCTCGTGGCCGACCAGCATCACCTCGCCCCGGCCGGCGGCCAGCTCGAGTGGGTCGAAATCGCCGCCGGCGAGCGGTCGTCCTCCTCGACGGGCGTGCCCGAGCGCCTCGCACGCGAGCTCGGCGGTGCGCGCGCGCCCGCACCTTGGGACTGGTCAGGCAGACGTCGAGCTTGACGCCGAGCTCCTTCAGGGCCCGGCCGGCGGCGCGCGACTGCCGCTCGCCCTTTTCGGTCAGGTCGCGCTCGGCGTCGGGCTTGCCCTCGCTGTGCTCCGCGTCTCCATGCCTCAGCAGCCAGATCACTTCCCTAATCCTTGCCCAACTTCGAGCCCGGTGACTTCTCAAGATTTTAGGTAGTCTGACCTGGCGGGAGACACAGGCGACGAGTCACGGATGAGGAGGGTCACTGTGTTCAGAGGGAAGCTGGGGTTTGCTGTCGCAATCGCCGCGACGAGTCTGGTCGTGGTTGCTCCGTCGGCGTCGGCGGAGAAGTACGTCGCGGGGTCAGCCGGCTCCGGCGATCCGTTCTTCCCGCAGGCGGGGAACGGCGGCTATGACGTGCGCCACTACTCGCTGACGATCGACTACGACCAGCCGGGCAACGTGCTCAGCGGCAAGGCCGTGATCGAGGCGACCACGACCCAGAACCTCCGCAGCTTCAACCTCGATCTGCGCGACCTCTACACGGTGTCGAGCGTCAAGGTCAACGGCGACTCCGCGACCTTCGCTCAACATGACGGGCAGGAGCTGACGATCAACCCGAGACCGAAGCTCAAGCGCGGCAAGCGCTTTGAGGTGAGGGTGGTCTACTCGGGCCAGCCTGAGCCGATCACGGATCCGGACGAGTCGATCGAGGGCTGGGTTCCGACCGATGACGGGGCCTTCGTCGTCAACGAGCCGCAGGGCTCGCCGGGCTGGTTCCCTGTGAACGACGCTCTGCGCGACAAGGCGACCTACGACTTCACGATCAGCGTGCCCGCCGGCAAGGAGGTCATCGCCAACGGTGAGCTCGTGGGAGATCCGGTCACCGCCGGCGGCAAGACGACCTGGCACTGGGCGGAGGGCAGTCCGATGTCGTCGTATCTCGCTACCGCCACCAACGGCGAGTTCCTGACCCAGACCCGCACCGTCAACGGCCTGACCTTCTACGACGCCGTCGATCCGAACACGCGGCGACGGAACGCCGATCCGCCGAACCCGACGCTCGCCTTCCAGCGGCTCGATCCGGAGCCGGAGATCGTCTCCTTCTTCTCGAAGCTCTACGGCCCGTACCCGTTCAGCAGCAGCGGCGGCATCGTCGACTGGGCGCCCGACGTCGGCTACGCCCTCGAGTCGCAGACGCGGCCGAACTACGACCGGATCCCCTCAGCGTCGACCGTCGTCCACGAGCTCGCGCACCAGTGGTTCGGCGACGCGGTGAGCCTCGCCAAGTGGCCGGACATGTGGCTGAACGAGGGCTTCGCGACCTGGTCGGAGTGGATCTACGACGAGATGCACGGAGGCCCACCCGCGCAGGACAGGTTCGACGAGCTCTACGCGATCCCTGAGGACGATCCATCTTTCGAGGACCTCTGGTTCCCGGCGCCGGACGCTCTCCAGGATCCGAGCCAGCTCTTCCACACGCCGGTCTACGACCGGGGGGCGATGACCCTGCAGGCGCTGCGGGTGAAGATCGGTGACGCGACCTTCTTCCGGCTGCTGCGCGCCTGGTACGCACAGAACAAGTACGGCAACGTCACCACCTCCGACTTCATCGCGCTCGCCGAGCGGAAGAGCGGGCGGAACCTGGACCATTTCTTCCGGGTCTGGCTGTTCAAGGAGGGCAGGCCCACGTCCTGGTGATGTTCCCTTCCCACGCTTAGGGTGCGCGTGCCAGGAGAGCGCACCCACGCGGCGAAGAACCGCACCGGTGCTTTCCGTTGCCCTCGCATTTCGCTCGTCGGACTCGCCCTCGCCGTCCTTCGCGACCCCGTGCCGCAGCAGCCGATCGTCAGCCGGACCATCATCGGCTCTCCGGTGTGACTCATGCGACGGTCGGCTATGGAGACTCCATCCGGGACGCAGATCTTCACGATCATCTACATCCTCACCGGACTCGGGGTGTTCGTGGCATTGCTGGCTTCGCTCGCGGACAACTACATCGAGCAGAAGTCCGAAGGCGGAGGCCTGAGGGACCGTTTGCGAGCACGTCGTCAGCGCGATCGGCCAGCTGAGGACCCCGGACCGCAGTAGGAGTGGGTGATGTCTGTCCGCTCGGCGAGTTGCCCACCCCCATAGGTGGGTAAGTCGCCACGGAAAGGAATTCGTCCGGGCCTAGCGTGAACTTTCTCCTCGGCTGTGGCACCCGTTGGTGCGTCTGTCCGGGGCTGAGTACAAGATCAAAAGGTGAGCGCTGGAGCGGTCCACCTGCACGTCCACAGCGAGTACTCGTTGCTCGACGGCGCGTGCAAGATCGACGCACTGGCCGCACGCGCCGCGGAGCTCGAGATGCCCGCCCTCGGTCTCACCGATCACGGCGTGATGAACGGCTCGATCGAGCACTACAAGGCGTGCGTCGCGGCGGGGGTGAAGCCGATCATCGGCCTCGAGGCGTACCTCGTCGACGACCGCAACCTGACGCCGACCCAGCCGCGCTACGAGCGGAACCATCTCACCCTGCTGGCCTCGAGCGACGCCGGCTTTCGCAACCTCGTCAGGCTCAGCTCCGCCGGCTTCCTCGAGGGCTTCTCCCGCGGTAAGGCCAACGTCGACATGGAGCTCCTCTCCGCTCACTCGGAGGGGGTCTTCGCCCTCACCGGGTGCCTGCAATCGCGCTTCTGCCGCCGCCTGGTGGAGGACCGTCCGGCGGACGCCCGCGCGCATGTCGATGACCTGATCCAGGCCTTCGGCGCCGAGCAGGTCTACTTCGAGGTGCAGCGCAACGGAGTCCCGGAGCAGGAGAAGGCGAACGAGGGAATCGTCCGCACGGCGAAGGAGCTCGGCAGGCCACTGGTCGCGACCGCCGACGTGCACTACCTGCGCCGCGAGGACTACGACTCGCACGCGGCGCTGCTCTGCGTCCAGACGAAGTCGACGATCGAGCAGCCGAAGCTTCGCTTCGACACCAACGAGTTCTATTTGAAGAGCTCCGACGAGATGGCCGAGTCCTTCTCGGACATGCCGGAGGCGGTCGCCACCACGCTCGAGATCGCCGAGCGCTGCCAGGTGGAGATCAAGCTCGGCCAGCTGCTGCTGCCGCGCTTCCCGACGCCCGAGGGCACCGAGCCGGGCAAGATGCTCCGAGATCTCGCGACCGAGGGGCTGCGCCGCCGCTACGGAGACCCGATCCCGGCCGAGGCGCGGGAGCGTCTCGACTTCGAGCTCGGGGTGATCTCGGAGATGGGCTTCGAGTCCTACTTCCTGATCGTCTGGGACTTCGTCCGCTACGCCAAGGAGGAGGGGATCGCTGTGGGTCCCGGCCGCGGGTCTGCTGCCGGCTCGATCGTCGCCTACGCGCTGGAGATCACCGACCTCGACCCCCTCGCCAACGGCCTGCTCTTCGAGCGCTTCCTCAACCCCGGCCGCAAGTCCATGCCCGACATCGACATCGACTTCTCGGTGCGCGGCCGTGAGCGGGTGATCCGCTACGTCGCCGACAAGTACGGCCGCGAATGCGTGGCCCAGATCATCACCTTCGGCAAGATGGCGCCGCGAGCCGCGATCCGCGATGCGGCGCGGGTCCTCAGCTACGACTACGCGACCGGCGACCGGCTGGCCAAGCAGATTCCCGAGCCGATCTTCGGCCGGAGCCCGAGCTTCGAGGAGTGCCTGAAGCCCGGTGAGGAGCTGAAGCGCACCTACGACTCCGACCCGGACGCTCAGAAGATCCTCGACACCGCCCAGGGCCTCGAGGGGATCGTCCGCAACAACTCGATCCACGCCGCGGCAGTGGTGATTGCCGACCGGCCGCTGCAGGAGATCGTGCCGCTGCAGCTCGCCGAGGACCGCGGTGCGGGGAATGGCGCCGGGAACGGGAACGGCAATGGCGCCGCGAACGGGAAGACGGAGCGCGCCTACAAGACGGTGACCCAGTACTCGATGGGCCCGATCGAGGAGATCGGCCTGCTGAAGATGGACTTCCTCGGCCTGCGGAACCTGGACGTGATCGAGGACGCCGTGGCGATCATCGAGCGGTCCCGCGGCGAGAAGCTCGACATCAAGGACATCCAGCTCGACGATTCCAAGACCTACGAGATGCTCCGCAGGGGAGAGTCGATCGGCGTCTTCCAGTTCGAGTCCGAGGGAATGCAGGACGCGCTCAAGACCGTGAAGCCGACCGAGTTCCAGGACCTGGTGGCGCTCAACGCCCTCTACCGCCCCGGAGCAATGCGCTACATCCCCGACTACGCGCGCGGCAAGCGTGATCCAGAGGCCATCCGCTATCCGGATCCCCGTCTGCGCCCGATCAGCGAGACCACCTACGGCTGCGTGATCTACCAGGAGCAGCTGATGGAGATCGCCAAGCAGATGGCCGGCTTCAGCCCCGCCGAGGCGGACGACCTCCGCAAGGCGGTCGGCAAGAAGAAGCGCGATCTGATGGCGACCATGAAGGAGAAGTTCCTCGAGGGAATGGCGGCCTCGAACACCGACCGCAACGTGGCCAAGGACCTCTGGTCGCTGATGGAGGCCGCAGCGGACTACTCCTTCAATCGCTCCCATGCGGCCTGCTACGCGCTGATCTCCTACCGCACCGCCTGGCTGCGAGCGAACTATCCGGCCGAGTACATGGCGGCGCTGATCTCGACGGTGATGTCGACCAAGGACAAGGTCCCGTTCTTCGTCAACCGCTGCGCCGAGATGGGGATCGAGGTGCTGCCCCCCGACGTCAACACCTCGGACCACGGCTTCGTCGTCTCCGGCAACTGCATCCGCTTCGGGCTCGACGCGGTGAAGAACGTCGGCCACATCGCGGTGCAGGCGATCCTCGATGCACGTTCGAAGGACGGGAACTTCCCCTCGTTGTGGGACTTCTGCGAGCGGGTGGACAGCCGGGCCGTGAACAAGCGAGCGGTCGAGTGCCTGGTCAAATGCGGAGCATTCGACTCCACCGACGCCTCACGGAAGGGTCTGCTGGAGGCACTGCCGGCCGCCATCGCCTTCGGCCAGAAGGCTCAGGAGGACTCCCGCCTTGGACAGTCGTCGATCTTCGACCTGGGGGGCGGGGCGGAGGAGTCCGGACCCTCGCGGCAGCACCACGCGCCAATCCGGGCAGAGGAGTTCGACCAGAACGATCTGCTTCGCCTCGAGAAGGAGACGCTCGGCACCTTCCTCTCCTCGCATCCCCTCGCCGAGGTGAAGGAGGCGCTTCGCGCGCGGGTGGACTGCTCGCTCTCGAGCCTCGCCGAGAAGCAGGACGGTGCCTGGGTGACGGTCGGGGGGATCATCACCGAGTTCAAGCGGCACAAGTCGAAGAACGGCTCGCTGATGTCGTTCGCGACCCTCGACGACGTCGAGGGACAGGTCGAGATGCTCGTCATGGGGAAGGCCTATGAGGCCTCACACGAGTTCCTCGCCGCCGACGCCATCGTGATCGTGCGGGGGAGGCTCGACCACAAGGGCCGCGGCGACACCAAGCTGGTGGCGCAGGAGGTCGAGCTCTTCGAGCCGAGCGAGGATGAGGTCGCCAAGGCGCGGTCGGCGAGGGAGAGGGACAGTGGCCCGCTGCGGCTGCACCTCGACGCCTCCGCCTTCGGGGCCTCGGTGATCGAGGAGCTGAAGACGATCCTCGGGCACTTCCCGGGGGACTCCGAGGTCCTGCTGGTGATGAACACGCGACAGGGAGTCCGCGAGCTGCAGTTCGGGCGCGAGTACCGCGTTCGCCGCTCGGCTGCCCTCGACGCCGAGATCGACGCACTGCTCGGCGGGGCCGCCCGCGCGGCCTAGAATCAGGGCTGCCCGTCGATGACGGGTCTCATGGGGAGAGGCAGTCAGCCAACGCGTACGGGTAACGGGCCGGAGAGCTTCCAGGCCGAGAGCTGGACGACCCGGCAGCTGGCCGAGTTTCTCTCCGTCGTCTCCTCCTTCACCGACGAGCAGGACGCCCTGCAGGGCTGCGTCGAACGCGCCGCGGCGGCCATCGGCACCGAGATCGCCGCCCTGATCCGTGAGGGAACGGTCGCCGCCTCGGTCGGCTTTCCGCCGGGTGAGGAGCCCGTCGCCGACCTGGTCGAGGCGTCCGGCGATCTGCGATTCCAGCGCTCGCTCGGCGATCTCGGCCTCTGCACCGGGATGTGCTCGCTGGTCGGCGAAGAGGGCACGCTGCTCGTCGCGCGGACGAGGGGCGAGGACTTCAGCAAGGAGGAGCTGGATCTCCTTCGGGGGATGGGACGCATCCTCGCTCTGGCACTGCGAAGCATCCGGTTGATCGGTGAGCTTCGCGAGCGCCAGACCCTGCTCGAGCGGCTCACGCTGCTGCAGCGCTCGATCGCCAGCCGCGCCGACATCGAGGATGTCCTGGACGCGATCGTCACGGGTGCGAGCGAGCTGCTCGGGGACGAGCTGGTGGACCTCAGCCTGATCGATCCGGATGACCCGTCGGTGCTCGAGGTGGTGGCATCCGTCGGCTACCCGCCGGAGCTGCTCGACCGGTTTCGGCGCACACCGGTGGAGATCGGCGTCGCCGGGCACGCCGTGACGGAGAAGCGGCCGATCGTCGTCGAGGACTACGGCGCGGATCCCCGCCGGATGCCGGACGTCGTCGTCGACGGGCTCCGGGCGGTGATCTCGGCGCCCGTCTACCAGCGCGGAGAGCTCGTCGGCGCGCTCTCCCTCGGTACGCGCCGTCCGGGTCGCAGATACAGCGAGATCGAGCGTGACGCCGTCCTCGCGTTTGCCGAGCACGCCGGCCTGGCGCTGAACGACGCGAAGGCCGCCGAGGAGACCGCCCACCAGGCCTTCCACGACCCGCTCACCGGCCTCGCGAACCGCGCCCTCTTCGTCGACCGCCTCGCGCAGGCGCGCACCCGCGCCGAGACGGCGGGCGACTCGGTGGGCGTGCTGTTCGCCGACCTGGACGGCTTCAAGACGGTCAACGACAGCCTCGGGCACGCCGCCGGGGACCAGCTGCTGATCATCGTCGGGCAGAGGCTCGCCGCGGTGGTGGGAGCGACGGACACCGTCGCCCGGTTCGGCGGCGATGAGTTCGCGATCCTCGTCGAGGACGTCCGTCAGCCGATCGAGATCGCCCGGATCGCGCGCCTCGCCCTCGACGCGATCGAGCGGGTGATCGAGGTCGAGGGCCGCGAGGTTTTCATCACCGGCAGCATCGGGATCGCGGTCGGGCTGGAGAAGCCCGAGGACCTGCTCCGCAACGCCGACCTGGCGATGTACGAGGCCAAGGGCCAGGGGAAGGGCCGCTACGAGATCTTCCAGCGCCACATGCACGAGGCGCTCGCGCAGCGACTCGAGCTCGAGCTGGACCTGAAGCGAGCCGCCGACCGGGAGGAGTTCGTCCTCCACTTTCAGCCCGTTGTCGAGATGGAGACGGCGAGCGTGGTCGGGGTGGAGGCCCTGATCCGCTGGATGCATCCCTCCGAGGGCCTGATCATGCCGGACAACTTCATTCCGATCGCCGAGGAGAGCGGGCAGATTCACGCGCTTGGCCGCTGGGTGCTCTGGGAGGCCTGCCGCCGGGTGGTCGAGTGGGAGGACGCCTACGGCGAGCTCGGCCTGAACGTCAACATCTCCGGCGCGCAGCTTCGGCAGGCGAGCCTCGTGCGGGAGGTCGCAGAGATTCTCGAGGCCACCGGGCTGGAGCCCCGCCGGCTCACCCTGGAGGTCACCGAGAGCGTCCTGATGGAGGTCAGCTCGAGCAACACCGAGCGGCTCGACGCGCTGAAGAAGCTCGGGGTGCAACTTGCGGTCGACGACTTCGGCACCGGGTACTCCTCGCTGCAGTACCTGAAGCGCTTCCCCTTCGACTGGCTGAAGATCGCCAAGCCGTTCGTCGACGGCGTCGACAGCTCGGATGCACAGGCGCGAATCGCACGGGCCATCATCGACCTGGCCCACAGCCTCGAGATCGACGTGATCGCGGAGGGGATCGAATCCAAGCGGCAGACCGCGGTGCTCGGGGAACTCGGCTGCCTCAACGGCCAGGGCTTCCACTTCTCGCCGCCTCTCCCGGCCGAGGAGATCTCCGACTATCTCGCCGCAAGGTCGGCCGCGCGCTAGCAGATCGACCCCCTCTTGCACAAGGGGCGGAGCCCTCTCGACATTCCCATCCGTCCGCCGACGCGTCCTAGACTGAACGCCTGATGTCAGGGCGGATCCAACAGCAGCGCAGCACGGCTGGCGAGTGTCGCCAGTGCAGCTCGTTCTGCGACAAGCTCGTCAACCCGGCCGGCTGCATCGAGATGGGGTGCAAGTTCCTCTACACCTACGAGGACGCCCGCACCGGCGGCCGCTTCATGGGCTGCATGAACAAGGTGTTCGGCGCCGAGATCGACTTCGACATGTTCCTGCTGGCCGAGCGGACCCGCGAGGGCTTCGGCGGGATCAAGATGACGGGCGACCCGCTGCCGCACTGTCAGTTCTCGGTGGAGCGGGCCTACGAGGGCGACGGCCCCGCATACGAGTGCGCCAACCGCCGCTTCTTCGACGCGCCCGACGAGCACCCGGATTCGATCCGCGCGTTCGACCTCCGCAACAGCCTCACCTGAGCCGCATGCTCCGCACCGTGGTCAGGGCATCGGCCCTAGCCGCGACCGTCATCGCGGTCACGGCGCTCGTTGGTTGCGGCGGGGCGTCAGCCGCGCCGCCGCAACAGGTCGCGGACCAGATCGAGCAGAACGACGTATCCATGCGGGAAGCGATCGATGCCTGGCGTGCCACGGGTGACCCGCCGTCGAGTCCCGCTCCAGCGGATGTGGTGGACCGGTCGGCCGAGCTCCAGGATCAGATCGCGCTCCTCGGGGATCACCCGAGCCTGGCCGCACGCGTGATCCCCCTGCTGTCGGGGTCGCTGCGCGGCGAGATCGCCCGCCTCTACGCCGCCAGGCGCGCGCTTCTACGGCTCTCGGCCGGCTCCAAGCACAAGAAGCTGAAGCTGGGCCAGCGCCCGCCGCTTTCCGATCTCGTCGGGTTCTACGGCGAGGCGGAGCGCCGCCTCGGGATCGGCGCGAACTACCTGGCGGCGATCCATTTGGTCGAGACCAAGTTCGGCCGGGTGGTCAACAACAGCGTGGCCGGCGCCCAGGGGCCGATGCAGTTCATCCCCTCGACCTGGCAGATCTACGGCCACGGCGGGAACATTCGCGATCCCCACGACGCGATCCTCGCCGCCGCACGCCTGCTGCGGGCCAACGGAGCGCCGCAGCGCTACGGGCCGGCGCTTCGCGCCTACAACCCCTCGGGCCTCTACGTGCAGGCGGTGACGCGCTACGCGCGGGAGATCGGGCGCAACCCCTACGCGCTCTACTACCTCTACACCTGGGAGCCCTAGGACCCGCGGCGAGAGAGCCACCCGGCCAGACCGCCGAGGAGAAGCCCGACCTCGGGTGCCAGGGGGAGATCGGTGATCACGCTGACGAGAACGCCGACGACGAGACCGATGGCGGCGCCCACCGCGATTGCCGCTGTGGGGCTCACCGGTCAACCCTAGCCGCCCAGGTAGGTCCTGCCGCGGGACGAGAGCCGGTAGCCCACCGGGAGGCTCTCCGTCAGTCCGAGTTCCTTCAGCTTGCGAACGTCCCGCTTGAATGGCGCCTTCGTCATCCCCAGCGACGCCGCGAGGTCTGCGGCGAGCGTCTCCGGACGATCGCGGATCAGCTCCAGGACCCGGTGCGTCCATGGCTCGCCGCGAGCGCTGTCCATGCGAGCGAGCCGAGCGTCGAGGTCGGCGCGCTCGGGACGCGTGATTGCGCGGCGCTTGCGGAGCCCGACACGGGGGTCGTCGCCAATGCGGTGTAACCGGATGCGATAGAGGCGGCCCTCGGGCCGCAGGCTCTCGAGCAGCTCTCCTCGGCTGGAGAACCCGGCGCGACGGGCCTGCTCCGAATCGATCCGCCGCTCGCCGATCGGCTCGACGGCGTCGATGCCGAGCACTCCCGCCCGGGTGCGGAGGGTGCCGCCGGCCCTGACGGTCGGCCGCTTCCAGCGCCGGAAGGCGAGATCGATCTCACCTGCCTCGATTCCGTCCAGGGTCCGGCGGTTGAGGAGCATCAGCCGCGCTTCCCGACCGCCTCGCGGTGCAGGCGCCTGACGATCTGAATGTCTTTGCGAACAGGTGCCTTGCCGTCGACTCCGGGGCCCTCCAGCACGGCCGGAAGTCCCTGCAGGCGCGGCTCACCGAGGAAGGCCCGCATGCCACTGCGGCCGATCTCGCCGTTGGGGATCGGAGCGTGGCGGTCACGGTTCGAGCCGCGCGCGTCGCGCGAGTCGTTCACGTGCAGGAGCTTGAGCTGCTTGAGGCCGATCTTCGAGTCGATCTCGTCGACCAGGTCCTTCATCCCCTCTGGGGTGCGGACGTCGTAGCCAGTCGCGTGCAGGTGGCAGGAGTCGATGCAGAGCCCGAGCCTCTTGGGGCCGCCGGTCTTCTCGATCAACTCGGCGGTCTCGTCGAAGTCACGACCGAGGAGCTGAGGAGACCCGGCCGTGTTCTCGTAGAGGATCGGACAGCGCTCCGTCTCGGCCAGGGCCTCCTTGATCAGCTTCACCGCGCGCTTCCGGGCGTTCGTGCGGGTGTCGTCCTTCAGGGCCCCCGGATGGACGACTACTCCCATGGCCCCGATGCCGTCCCCGACCCGCAGCGCGTGGGTCAGGGAATCGAGTGACTTCTTGCGCATCTCCCGGTCCTTCGTCGCCGGGTTGATCAGGTAGATCGCATGGATCGCGACGACCTCGACCTTGGAAGCGGCGATCGCCTCCCGGAATGCGGCGAAGTCATCGTCGGAGTAGCGGGTCGGCCTCCACATCCGGGGGCTCTGGTTGAAGATCTGGATCGATTCGCAGCGGAGATCCTCGGCACGCTCGATGGCCTTGGGGAGACCACCCCCTGTGGAAACATGGGCGCCGATCAGCATGGTGAGCTCAGATCCATCAGCACAGGTCCGCGTCCGCTTCGCCCCGTCGCCGACGGGCGCCCTGCACATCGGGGGAGCAAGGACGGCACTGTACAACTGGCTCTTCGCGCGGGGGCGGGGGGGAGCTGATCCTGCGGATCGAGGACACCGACCGTGAGCGCTCGACGCCCGAGAACGTCGAGCAGATCCTCGACGCCCTGCGGTGGCTCGAGCTCGACTGGGACGAGGGGCCGATCAGCCAGTACGAGCGTGCCGATCGCCACCATGAGGCGCTCGAGCGTCTGCTCGAGTCGGGAGCGGCGTACCGCGACCCGGCCACCGGCGATGACGTCGCGGCGTGGAAGAAGGAGCACGGCAACCGCGGCTATCGCGGCGAGGCCTCGGACGAACCCAACGCGGCCGTGCGTCTCCGGGTACCGGATCAGGGCGACACCGTTGTCGCCGACGAGATCCGGGGGGAGGTGCGCTTCCCCAATCAGGCCCAGGACGACTTCGTGATCGCTCGTGGCGATGGCTCGGTTCTCTACAACTTCGCCGTCGCGGTCGACGACGCCGACATGGGGATAACCCACGTGATCCGGGGCGACGACCACCTCTCCAACACGCCCAAGCAGCTGCTCGTGATGGAGGCGCTCGGGGTCGAGCCGCCCCGCTATGCGCACCTGCCGCTGCTGCACGGCCCGGACGGGAAGAAGCTCTCCAAGCGCCACGGCGCGGCGAGCGTGCAGGAGCTGCGCGACGCCGGCTACGTGCCCGCCGCCGTGCGCAACTACCTCGCTCTGCTCGGCTGGGGCACGCAGGACGACACGACGATCCTCAGCACCGAGGAGCTGATCGAGCGCTTCGACATCGCCGACGTGGGCCGTTCGAGCGCGATCTTCGACGAGCAGAAGCTGCGCTGGCTGAACGGCCGCTTCATGCGAGAGATGGACCTCGACGAGTACACGGAGGCCGTCGCACGCCATGTCGGCCGGGAGCCCGATGAGAAACTGCGTGGCGCCTGCGCGATCGCCCAGGAGAAGGCCCAGACGCTCGAGGAGGTCTGGCCGCTGATCGGATTTCTCTTCGAGGAGCCGGAGACCGACGAGAGGGCCTGGAAGAAGGTGATGAAGGACGGCGCGCTGCCGCTGCTCACCGAGGCGCTCGAGGCTCTGCGCGGGACGGATACCTTCGAGCCGGAGGAGCTCGAGAGCGAGGCTGGGGCGGATCCTCGCCGAGCACGACGTGAAGCCGGGAAAGCTCTATCAGCCGATCCGGGTTGCGATCACGGGAACGTCGGTATCACCAGGCATCTTCGAATCGCTCGCGGTACTAGGAAAGGATCGCTCTCTGGAGCGGATCGAGCGGGCCGTACAGCGGCTCTCAGGTCAACGCATGGGCTAAACAATCGGCCAGGCCGTGCCGATTAGACCCCCATGGCAACGGCTGCGACGACAACGCGTGGCACCCAGAATGGCACCCGAGGTGAGGGCCGTGGGCGTGTCCTCGCGGCCGCCTTCGACGAGGCCGAGCGCCAGCCGGCTCTCCAGGAGGGCCGCGATCAGGCGCTCGAGCAGGTAAACCGCGGGGCCCCGCCGCACGAGGTCGCCGGCGTGGTCGAGTCGGACGTCGGCCTCACCTGCGCGATCGTCCGCGCAGCCGGACAGTTGCAGGGCGGGAGCCGCATCCGCAGCGTCGCTGACGGGATCGAGCGGCTCGGCCCCGGTGCCGTCGAGGCGATCCTGCGCTCGGCACCGGCCTACGACATCTTCAACGGCGACGGCCGCCTCGCACTCGCGCCCGACCGGTTCCGCCTCCACGCCCTGGACGTGCAGCGGGCCGCGGACCGGGTCGCCGAGCTGAGCGGCATCGGTGACCGCGACGAGATCGCCCTCGCGGCCATCCTGCACGACATCGGCAGGCCCGTACTGGCCCGTCTCCACCCCGGCTACGCGGAGCGCTTCGACCGCCGTAGCGCCCCCCCGGACGAGCGGATGGATCGGGAGCGCCGCGAGCTCGGCATCGACCACTCTCTCGTCGGCGGTGTGCTCACCCGGCGATGGGGCGTGCATGCACGGATCGCCGAGGCGATCGAGCGCCACCACACCCCTCAGGCCGAGGGCATGGGGGCGGTGCTCCGCTTCGCCGACATGGTGGCGGCTCACCTCGAGGACTGCCCGGTCACCACACAGGATCTGATCGAGTCCGCCGAAAACTGCGGCCTCGACGAGCAGGCCGTCCGCATGGTCCTCTACGAACTTCCCCAGGGCAAGGGCGCACGCCGGCGCGCGACCGGGCCGTGCCCGCTCTCCTCGCGCGAGCTCGACGTCCTCCGGCGTCTCGCCGAGGGCAAGGTCTACAAGCAGATCGCCGCGGAGCTGGATCTATCCGCGAGCACCGTCCGCAGCCACCTGCACAACGTGTACGGCAAGCTCGGCGCGCTGGACAGGGCTCAGGCGGTGCTCATGGCGACCGAGCAGGGCTGGATCTAAGAGTTCCTCCTCCTGCGTCGACTTGTCCGCGATCACCGCGGGAGGGCCGGCGCGTTCGGATCAGCAGCGCCGCGATCGCCATGCCGATCGAGTCGACGGCGACATCAACGGGCGTCCCGGTCCTGCCGCTGACGAAGGTCTGGTGGAACTCGTCCGTGCAGGCGTAGGCGAAGGCGATGCAGACCGCGATCAGCAGCGGCCTGGCGGTCACGCCACGAAGCGCCCACCACCACAGGGCGGTGAGCAGCGCGTAGCCCGTGACATGACCGAGCTTGCGGACGATCACGTCCCACCACGGGTGATCGCCGGAGGAGGTCTGCGCCGAGAAGTAGAAGATCACGCCCATCAGCAGCAGCGGCGCGATCGCTCGCAGCAGGGCACGGTTGCGTCGGCTCATGCGAGGGTGCTCCGAGGCGTAGCCGAGGAGCAACCCGTAACACCTTGGTCGCCCCGGCCCGGTAAAAGAGTTGTCGTGATCTCTGTCACCTCGAAGTCACGTTACGCGGTGGTCGCGCTGGCCGAGCTGGCGCGGGCCGGCGACAGCCCGATGCCGATCGGCCAGGTCGCCGAGCGCCGTGGCATCCCCGTGCAGTTCCTCGAGCAGCTCTTCTCGACCCTGCGACGCGCCGGCATCCTGGTCAGCCACCGCGGCGCGAAGGGCGGCTACACGCTCGCCCGGCCTGCTGACCAGATCAACGTCCTCGAGGTGGTCCAGGCTCTCGACGGCGTCGTCGGCCAGGAGGGCAAGGAGGCCGGCGGCATCTGGGAGGAGGGGGTGGAGGCCCTGCGCGCCACCTTCCGCTCAACGACGATCGCGGACATCGCCCGCCGCGAGGCCGAGGGAGCCGGCACCGGGATGTACCACATTTAGAAACAGGGTCCGTTTTTGGCTCTGCGAGCGGATTCAGTTTCCAGTCTCGTGACCGCCTCATGTCTCGAGGGGACGAAGCTGAGTCGATTGCCGGCCTGCCTTCTATTTCGCTTGATGGCGTCCAGGAGAACAGCGAGGGCGGTGGAGTCAATGAAGGAGAGCGACGATAGGTCCACGACTATCCGTCCGATCTCGGTTTTTTCGGCGTTGCGAATCGTGGTATCAAGACGGTCAGCCGTCGAGAGATCGATCTCTCCGGCGACGGCGACAGTCACCGCGTCCCCTTCGCGCTTTAACTTGATATCCGCTGGCGTGACCCTCATATCGGGCGAGCTTGCCTTCGAGCCGTCGATATGTCGCATTGCGTCTCCTTCCTTTCCCTTTTTCTCTCAGCGGCCCGTAGACCAACCGTCGCGGCATTGGTCGGGCAATCCTGAGTCTCGTCGCCGTAGCCGTCGTGGTCCGCATCGGGTTCGAGGCTGGCGCTTAGATTGATTCGGTAGCCCTCAAGGACGGCAAGGCTCGCGAGCAGGGTCGGCAAGCCGATCCTACGAATCATGTCCACGAGTTCCTTCTCCCTTTGCAATTCGCCCCCCTTGAGCGCCCTCCAGCGAAGGTACCGGCCGGATTTACGTCCCATGTAAGGCGGCATGAGCTGGACTTATGGGCCGGTCGCCTGCTCGACAATGCCGGTTCGGGTGTTACATGCCGCTTACGACCAGAACTCGTCCCAGGCGTAGAGGTCGTTGAAGTGCTCGCGGCCGTCGACGACCTTGCCGTCCTTGAGCTCGAAGACGATGCAATTGCCGACATCCAGGCGCTTGCCGTCTCGCTCCCCGGTGCTGCGCTGGAGGCCGACCACGCGCCCGTCATCGCCTGCGAACAATTGCTGCAACTCAGCCTGGAAGGTGCCACCTGACTCCTGCCCAATCTGGCCGAAGTAGGCGAGCGTCGCGTCGCGGCCCTGGTAGTCCTTGGCCATCGAGCTTTTCCCCGGCAAGTGCCAGACGACGTTCTCGTCGAAGAGCTCGGTCAGTGTGTCGATATCCGCTGCGTTGAATGCGTCGTAAGCGCGCTGCATGATCGCCACGTTTTCATCAGTCGCCATGAATCCTCCTGTGCGTCCCCCATCGGTGTCCGGGCGACCCTATCCCGTTCTGACCTGACGGAGTTGAAGGGGCGCAGCCGGAGGAATATCGTTGGCGCGACAACGACGAGAGGAGGTCCGATTGCCTCGCTCACGTTCAGCCGGACAGGCTCTTCCGGCAGATGGCTTCGCGTTGGCGGCGCTCGCCCTGGTCACCGCAGCCTTCCTGTTCATTCTCTGCCTCGGTGGCAAGCCGGCCGCGGCCGGGACGTTCCACAGCTGCACCACACAGAAGCTGGAGAACCAGGGAATCTTCCGCCTCAAAGCCAGCCACGCGAAGTGCAAGCTGGCCCGGCAGACGGCCAACGCGCGAAGGAGAGGGGACTCGACGCCGAAGGGCTTCTCGTGTGTGACCGCACCCGGCGGCAACCTGACCCCTTACACCTGCACCAAGCAGCAGCAGATCGTCAAGTTCTCACTCGAGGGATAGCTCGTATCTCGTCAGGGTCGCCCGTGCCCGTTTCGGTGGCGTGATGCCAAGCTCGGAGGACGCGGCCGCGGGGTTGCCCGAGACGAAGGCAGGGGCCGTCGAGGACGGCGCTCACGCCGCCGCCTCCGGGTCGGGATCGGCCACCAGTTCTGTAGTCCCATGCCTTGCTGCACCTTCCATCCAGGCGTTCCTTCGCCCTCCTCCAAGAGCGTCGCTGGACGTCGATTGGGTACGGGGTGCAGGCGCTCCCTAGAAGACCCGCCTCAGCAGGTACAGCACGAGCAGCACGAGAATGATGATGATCAGGATGGTGATGATGGACAAGGTGCCCTCCTTTCCGTAGGTGAGTAGCGAACGTCCCGTTCGCCTCCCGGCCCTACCCGAGTCCGGCCCGTCCGAACCCCGCCGCGCTGGCGCGCCGGATACCCCCGAAACCTGACCCGATTCCGCTAGTTTGTTCCGATGGCTGCGACCAACGGGACCGCCACGACCCTGCGCGTGGGCGCGGAGAGCTCCGCGCTGGTGGGCAACACGCCGCTCGTCGCGCTGCCACGCCTGGGCGCCGAGCTGCCCGGCGAGGTGGTCGCGAAGCTCGAGTTCTTCAATCCCGGCGGGTCGGTCAAGGACCGGATCGGGGTGGCGATGATCGACGCCGCCGAGCGGGACGGGTTGATCGAACCGGGGCGCTCGGTGATCGTCGAGCCGACCAGCGGCAACACCGGCATCGCCCTGGCTCTGGTGGCCGCCGCGCGTGACTACCGGCTGATCCTCACGCTGCCGGAGGGCATGAGCCGGGAGCGGACGGCGCTGCTCCGCACCTTCGGCGCGGAGGTCCACGAGACGCCTTCGCTCGGCGGGATGAACGAGGCGGTCGAGCTCGCCAACCGGCTGGCCGCCGAGCACGGCGGCTTCATCCCGCAGCAGTTCTCGAACCCCGCCAACCCGGAGATCCACCGCCGCACGACCGCCGAGGAGATCTGGCGCGATCTCGACGGGCAGGTCGACGCCTTCGTCGCCGGGGTGGGCACCGGCGGGACGATCACCGGCGTCGGCCAGGTGCTGAAGGAGCGCCGGCCCGGGATCCAGGTGGTCGCCGTCGAGCCGGCGTCCTCCGCGGTGCTCTCCGGCGCTCGACCAGGCCCGCACAAGATCCAGGGGATCGGCGCCGGGTTCGTGCCCGATGTCCTCGACCGCGAGGTGATCGACGAGATCGTCGGCGTCAGCGACGAGGACGCGCTCGACACCGCCCGGGCCGCCGCCCAGCGCGAGGGGCTGCTGATCGGGATCTCCGCCGGGGCCGCGGTCCGCGCCGCCCTGGACCTCGCGGCCCGCGAGGAGATGGCCGGCAAGCGGATCGTCGTGATCGTGCCGGACTCCGGCGAGCGCTACATGTCGCTGCCGTTTTTCGCCCCGTCCTGACGCGAGCTCGCTCCCTAAGCTTCGTCGCGTGCTTGGCCTAGGAACGCTCAGGCAGGTGCTGCGGGAGGTGTCCTCGGACGTCGCCTCCGCGCGCGAGCGCGATCCCGCCGCTCGCGGGATCGGCACGCTCGAGATCCTCACCGGCTGGGCGGGGGTCCAGGCGCTGCTGGCCCACCGGGTGGCGCACGCGCTCTGGGAGGCGGACGTTCCGCTGGTGCCTCGCGACGATCGCCTACACGACCCGGGCCGTGACCGGGATCGAGATCCACCCGGCGGCGCGGATCGGCTCGGACTTCTTCATCGACCACGGCTCGGGCGTGGTGATCGGCGAGACGGCGGAGATCGGTGACCGCGTCACGCTCTACCAGGGCGTGACGCTCGGAGGCACCGGCTTCGCCCGCGGTAAGCGCCATCCGACGCTCGAGGACGACGTCACGGTCGGGTCCGGCGCCAAGCTGCTCGGCCCGGTCACGGTCGGCCGAGAACGCGAAGGTCGGCGCCAACACCGTCGTGATCGAGGACGTTCCCGACCACACCACCGTCGTCGGAAATCCCGGCCATCCGGTCCGGGTCGAGGGCAGGAAGGTCGAGGGGCCGGACACGGACTGGATCCACCTGCCGGATCCGATCGCGGAGGCGATGAAGGAGCTCTCGACCCGGATCTCCGAGGTGGAGGCGCGGCTCGCGCGGCTCACCGGCGAGGAGGCTCGCGAGGCGGACGTCACCGAGCTGAGGCCGAAGCAGGGACCGAGCTCAGCGGGCGGGTAGCCGCTGGGCGCGAGCCTATCCTTGGCTCGTGGCCCAGCCCAGAGAGGAACTGAAGGTCGCCCCCGAGGGGGCAGCCGAGGACGCGCCGAGGAGACGCGCGGCGCGCCGATCGAGGCGGGCGCTGACCAGATCGAGCGCCTGCTCGCCGATCTCAACGGGCCCGCAGCGCGAGGCGGTCACCTTCGGCGAGGGACCGCTGCTGATCCTGGCCGGCGCGGGCTCGGGAAAGACCCGCGCCCTCACCCACCGGATCGCCTGGCTGCTGGCGACCGGTCTCGCGCATCCGAACCAGATCCTCGCGATCACCTTCACCAACAAGGCCGCGGACGAGATGCGCGAGCGCGTCTCCTCGCTGGTCGGCGGGGTCTCCCGCCGGATGTGGGTGATGACCTTCCACGCCGCCTGCGCCCGCCTGCTGCGGATTGAGGCCGAGCGGCTCGGCTACACGTCGCGCTTCACGATCTACGACGAGGCGGACTCGCTGCGGATGCTGAAGCGCTGCCTCGAGGAGCTCGAGGTGGACACCAAGCGCTACCCGCCGCGCGCGGTCCGCGCCCGGATCTCCGACGCGAAGAACCAGCTGATCGACGCGCGAGACCTACCAGGAGCAGGCGCGGCGGCCCGTTCGAGGACATGGTCGGGCAGGCCTACCGCCTCTACGAGCGCCGGATGCTCGAGGCCAACTCGATGGACTTCGACGACCTGCTGATGCGGACCGTCAACGTGCTCGAGCTCTTCGAGGACGTCCGCCGCCGCTACCGCGAGCGCTTCCGCTGGATCCTGGTCGACGAGTACCAGGACACGAACCACGCCCAGTACCGGCTGCTGCAGCTGCTCGCCGGGGAGGACGGGAACCTGACCGTCGTCGGCGATGAGGACCAGTCGATCTACGGCTTCCGCGGGGCCGAGGTCCGCAACATCCTCGAGTTCACGACCGACTTCCAGGACGCCCACGTCGTCAAGCTCGAGCAGAACTACCGCTCGACCGAGACGATCCTCGAGGCCGCCAACGCGGTCATCTCCCACAACACCGGCCGGCTCGGCAAGCACCTCTGGTCCGACCTCGGCGAGGGCGAGAAGATCCACGTCGTCGAGCTCGAGGACGAGCACGCCGAGGCCCGCTTCGTCGCCGGCGAGATCGAGGAGCTGCTCGACCAGCACGGGATGAGCCGCGACGAGATCGCGGTCTTCTACCGGACCAACGCCCACAGCCGGGTGCTGGAGGACATCCTGGTCCGCTACGAGCTGCCCTACCAGGTGATCGGCGGAACGAAGTTCTACGAGCGCGCCGAGATCAAGGACGCGATCGCCTACCTGCAGCTGATGGTCAACCCGGCCGACGAGGTGAGCTTCTCCCGCGTCGTCAACTCTCCCCGCCGTGGGATCGGCGACACGAGCCAGGGCCGGGTCCGCAACCACGCCAACACGACCGGCCGGACGATCTGGGAGGTCGCGCTCGAGCCGGAGGCCATCCCGGGGCTCGGAGCCGCCGCAATCAAGTCGATCTCACGCTTCACCGAGCTGATCGAGGAGCTCCGCGCAGAGTTCGAGGGCGGTCCGGTCGCCGACCTGCTGAAGGCCCTGCTCGAGCGCTCGGGTTATCTCGACGCGCTGCGGGCCGAGCGCACGATCGAGGCCGAGGGCCGGATCGAGAACCTCGAGGAGCTGGTCGGGGTCGCGGGCGAGTTCGACGCCAACCGCGAGGTCGAGGGGCCCTCCGAGCTCGAGCCCCTCGAGGAGTTCCTGCAGGCGATCTCGCTCTACACCGACCAGGACGACCTGAAGCGCGACGAGTCGAAGGTCACGCTGATGACCCTCCACAACGCCAAGGGCCTCGAGTACGACGCGGTCTTCATCATCGGCTGCGAGGAGGGCGTGTTTCCTCACTCGCGCTCGCTCGAGGAGGGCAACGAGGAGGAGGAGCGGCGTCTCGCCTACGTCGGCATCACCCGGGCGCGGAAGCGCCTCTGGATGACCCACGCCCGCAGCCGCCGGATGTTCGCCGGCCGCGAGACCGGCTTCCCGTCGCGGTTTCTCTCCGAGCTCCCGGATGAGCTGGTCGAGCGCGAGGGCACGCAGGAGCAGGCGCTCACCGGCTGGTCGCGCGGCGGCAACGGGGCGCCGGCACCGAGGGCCGACCCGTCGCTGTCCTTCGCAACCGGCGACGACATCGTCCACGCCAGCTTCGGCGAAGGGGTCGTGACCGCGGTCGAGCCGGGCGGGGTGATAGTCGTGCGCTTCGCAAGCGACGGAACGGAGCGCAAGCTGATGGCGGACTACGCACCCCTAAGGAAGGCGAGCCAGTGACAGCGACGGTGATCGACGGCAAGGCGGTCGCCGCCTCGGTGCGCGAGCGCGTCCGCGGCGAGGTGGAGCGAGCTCGTGGGTGAGATCGGGCGACCGCCGGGGCTGGCCACCGTGCTCGTTGGAGACGACGCGGCCTCCGCGATCTACGTGCGGCGCAAGCACGAGGCCGCCGAGGAGGCCGGGATCCGCAACTTCGACCACAAGCCGGATGGCTCCATCTCCCAGGAGGACCTGCTCGATCTGGTCAACGAGCTGAACGAGAACGACGAGGTCGACGGGATCCTCGTCCAGCTGCCCGCTACCGGAGCATCTCGACCAGGGTCCGGTGATCGCCGCTCTCGATCCCGCGCAAGGACGTCGACGGGCTCACCCCGACGAGCGCCGGGCTGCTCGCGCGCGGGGAGCCCGGCCTGGTGCCCGCCACGCCTCAGGGGGTGATGGAGCTGATCTCCTCGGCGGGGGTGGACCCGGCCGGAAAGGAGGCCGTGATCGTCGGCCGCTCGAACCTTGTCGGGCGGCCCCTCTTCTCATTGCTGCTCGGCGCGAACGCGACGGTCACCGTCTGCCACAGCCGCACGCGCGATCTCGGGGAGGTCTGTCGCCGCGCCGAGATCCTGGTCGCGGCGGCCGGCCAGCCCAGGCTCGTCACCGGCGAGATGATCCGCCCCGGCGCGACTGTGATCGATGTCGGCACCAACCGCACCGATGACGGACTGGTCGGGGACGTCGACTTCGAGGCAGCCCGCGAGGTCGCCGGAGCGATCACGCCGGTGCCCGGTGGGGTCGGGCCGATGACGATCGCGATGCTGCTCTCCAACACGGTGCAGGCGGCGCGTGCACGCTCGGTTGCGAGCGCCCCCACCGGCTGACGAAGTAGGGTCCGCCCCCGCTGTCAGACACTCAATGGAGGAGGACGTCGAATGGGAAGGTTGTCGCAGGGGCAGATGATCGCGGCGGTCGGCGGGATCGCTCTGCTGGTCGCGATGTTCCTGCCCTGGGTCGGCGTCAGCGGACCCTCGCTCCCGTCCGGCCTTCCGGGAGGTGTCGACACGAGCACCTCGGAGAACATCTGGAAGGGCTCGACCCTCGACATCTACCTTCTGATCACCGGAGTCGTTGCCCTGCTGCCCGCCCTGCTGGCCATCACCGACAGCGCGGAGGAGTTCTCCTTCATGTCCGCCGCCACCCTGCTGCTGGGGGTGGTCGCGGTGATCCTTGTGATCGCCTTCCTGACCGTCGATTTCCCTGACGGAGCCGATCGCAAGATCGGAGCGTTCATCGGGCTCGGCGCGGCGGTCGTGATCGCGGTTGGTGGTTTCCGTGCGATGCAGGAAGAGGTCGCCGGTGAGATATAGGCTCGCTCCCTTGCGAGGGCGCAGCGCGACCCGTCAGACGTAGACCGAGGAGGAAAATTGGACGCGAACCGCTTGTCTCAGGGGCAACTCGTCGCCGCGATTGGCGCGATCGCCCTGTTCATCATCAGCTTCCTGCCCTGGTTCGACATCTCAGGCGCCGTGACCGTCGGCGGGACCACGATCGGCGGCTCCCAGAACTTCAACCTCTGGGAAGCCGAGAACCCGCTCGACATCTACCTGCTGATCGTGATCCTCGTGGCGCTCGTGCCGGCCGCCCTGTCCCTGATGGGCGATGGCGGAGACGCGCCGATGGCATCGATGGCAACGGCGCTGCTCGCCGGGGTCGGGACCCTGCTGATCCTCTACCAGGTCTTCGACACGCCGGGTGATCTGGGCCGGAAGATCGGCCTCTTCCTCGGTCTGATCGCGTGCGCCGCGATCGCGGTCGGGGGCTACCTGTCCATGCAGGAGGACGTCGGGGGAGAGCGCTACTGAACAGGTTTCGGCTGGGCGAGCTGGTCGGGGCGCTTTCGGGCCTCGGCCTGCTCGTCGTCAGCTTTCTGCCCTGGTACTCAGCCGGCGGCCAGGACGCCACCGCCTGGCAGGCGTTCAGCGTCGTCGACCTGGTGATGGCGGCTGCAGCGATTGCCGGGCTCTCGGTGGGAATCGTGGCGTTCGGCCGGATCTCGGTCAGCTATCCGGTGGCGGGTTCCTCGATCACCCTCGGGTTCGGTGCCCTGGCGCTGCTGCTGATCGCCTACCGGCTGATCAGTCCCCCGGGTAGCGGGGAAGTCGATCGCGAGGTGGGCGCGTGGCTGGGCCTGATCGCGGCGGCCGGGGTCACGCTCGGCGGCTACCTGGGCATGCAGGAGGCCAGGCCGCTTCGGACGCCCTCAGCCGCTTAGCGATTCGCCGACGTCCCGCGCGACGTGCGTCGCGCAGGCGATGACGGTCATCATCGGGTTCACTCCCACCGAGGTCGGCAGCAGGCTCGCGTCGGCGATGTAGAGGCGCTCGACCCCGCGCACGGCGCCGCTCGGGTCGACGACGCTCGTGTCGGCGTCGGCGCCCATGCGCGCGGTGCTCATCGGGTGGAAGGCCTCGAGCCGCAGGTCGGCCGGGCGGAGGCGGAGGGCCTCGAACCCTTCGAGCTCGCCCCGCTTGATCACCGAGACCGGCCCGACGTTCGGGTAGACCTCGGTTGCGCCGGCCGCGAAGTGAATCTCCGCGGCTCTCGCGATCCCGAACTGGATTCGGCGTGCCTCCTCGTCAGAGAGGCGATACGAGAGCCGCAGGGAGCCGTTCGAGGTCAAACCCGACCCGTCCCTCGGAGTGGTCGTGGAGGTGGACGCCGATCGAGGCGATGTGGTCGAAGTTGGCGACACGATCGGTGAAGGCCGGACCCGCGCCCGGAAGCCACTGGGCACCGAAGGAGAGCGGCGTGAAGGTCGCCTCGAGCAGGATCCCCTCGGGCTGCCACTGGTCGACGTAGTAGCTCTGCATGACTCCCTCCCAGCCGCGGACCTCCTCCTCGTAGCGCGCGCCGATCCAGGCGGCGGGGTGGACGTGCAGATGCCGCCCGAGCGCCGGATGGCGGATGCCCGAGCGGAGGAGCAGTTCCGGCGTGCCGAACGCACCACCCGCGCTGATCACCGCCTTGGCCCGGACCTGCCAGTCGCGCCCGGGTGCCGGACGCCCGTTGCGCCGCATCTCCTCTGCGCCCGTCGTCGGCAGTCCAGCCCGACAGGCCAGGCCGATGGCCCTCCCGTCCTCGGTCAGCACGCGCTGGACCTGGACGCCGGCCCGGACCCGCGCGCCGGCGGCGACCGCCCGGGGCAGGTAGGAGACGTGCGCGGCCCGCTTCGCGTCGATCCGGCAGCCGAGCGGGCAGGAGCTGCACTGCACGCAGCGGCCGGCGTTGCGGCTGATCGGCCCGCCGCTCGCGCCCAGCGCCCGCGCGCCCTCGGCACAGAGCTGCCCGTTGCGGCCGAGGGTCTCGATATCCAACGGGGTGACCGCCAGCACCTCCTCAGCCTCCTTGTAGACGGGATCCAGGTCGGTCGCCCAGTCGACGCCCTCCCGATCGCGCCACTCCTCGAGGACCTCGCGCGGGGCGCGGAAGCAGGTGCCGGAGTTGATCACGGTGGTGCCCCCGACAGTGCGTCCAACGGGGACCGGGATCGCGGGTTTTCCCGTCGCGATCGTCATGCCGCCGTCGCGGTAGAAGAGCGGCATCGCCTCGAGCGGATCGCTCGGGTAGCCGTCTCGATCGACGTACGGCCCGGACTCGAGCACCAGCACGTCCAGTCCCGCCTCGGCCAGCGTGGCGGCGGCCGCGGCGCCGCCGGCGCCCGACCCCACGATCGCAACGTCGCACTCCTCGCCCTCCCCCCGCGGCTCGAGATCGCCGAGGTCGGTGTGCTCCGGCTCCGGTGCGCCTTCCGCCACGGCGCAGCTGTATTCGAAGCCGATCGCAGCGCGTACGCGCTCATCCCGCGCCCAGCCGATCATCGCCAGCAGCTTGGCCAGCAGGAGGAGGTCGCGATAGACGGCGAAGCGCGAGCTCTCCATCTTCGACATGTACTCGGAGCGGGCCTCGAGCGTCAGCCTGCTGAAGCGCCAGGGGAACGGCAGCCATTCGAAGACGCGCAGAGCGATGCGGACGACCTGCACCGTCCGGGCCGGCAGGCGCGAAAGGAAGCGGGCGAGCGGCTCGGCGACCGGGACCTCCCTCTCGGCCGCGGGCAGCCCGTCCTCACCAGGGGCGAGCGCCTCCGCGATCGCTCGCAGAGTGCGAAGCTCGGCGGCTCGCAGCCCCGGCGGGCGCCTTCAGGGAGGTACTTCCGGGGAGCCGACTCTCCCCGCCAGAGACCAGAGCAGCAGGGAGACGAAGACGAGTGAGCCGTCGACGATCCCGTTCAGCAGATAGACGAAGACGTCGTCCTCGATGAAGAAGATCAGAGAGGTGATCGACGAGGCCGCCTTGCCGGCGGCGAGCGCCAGGATCATCGGCCGGTAGCGGACGACATCCGTCGACGCGATCCAGGCGAGGAACGTGATCACCACCATGTAGGCGAAGCCGAGCGAGAGCCAGAGGCGCTCGTCGGTCTTGGGCGCCGGGGTGTCGAAGCCGAGATGGCCGCCCAGCTCGGTGAGGCGAGCGAGCGTCCCATCGGGCCAGGCGATGAAGAAGAAGCCCGTGATGGCGAATCCGATCGCCATCAACCGCAGGTTGAGGACGACGAAGCGCTCGGCTTTCTCCCCGCTCAGCACCTCTAGCTTCGCGCTCCCAGTGTCGCGCTCACGCGGCGGCATCCTAACTGGCTGGCTGGCCAGGACAGTCGGCACCTATGATCCGCCCATGATCGACCGCGAGCAGGTGCTCCACGTCGCGCGGCTGGCGCGTCTCAAGCTGACCGAGGAGGAGCTCGAGCGGATGGCCGGCGAGCTCTCCGGCATCCTCGAGCACGTCGACCGGATCTCCGAGCTCGACCTCGAGGGGGTCGAGCCGACCTCGCACGTGATCGCCCTGGAGAACGTCCTCCGGCCCGATGAGCCCCGGCCCAGCTGGTCGCGCGAAGAGATGCTGGAGCGCGCCCCGGATCCGGCCTCCGGCGCCTTCCGCGTCCCCTCGCCCCAGGCGTAGATGAGCGAAGAGCTGATCGAGCTCACGGTCGCGGAGGCGGCCGAGCAGGTCCGCTCCGGCGAGCTGTCCGCGGACGAGTACTTCGACGCGTACCGCGAGGCGGCAGCCGGCGACCCCTTGAACGCGCTCCTCTGGACCGCCGATGACACGGCCCAGGCCGATCTCGAGGGGGCGCGTGCCTCTCAGGACGAGATCGATCCCGACCGCCCCCTGGCCGGGATCCCGGTGGCGGTCAAGGACATCTTCTGCACGGAGGGAATCCCGACGACGGCCGGCTCGCGGATTCTCGAGGGCTACCGCCCGCCGTACACCGCGACCGCCGTCCGCGGTCTCCGCCGGGCCGGGGCGCGGGTGCTCGGCAAGACGAACATGGACGAGTTCGCGATGGGCTCCTCCAACGAGAACTCCGGCTACGGCCCCGCTCTCAACCCGTGGGACCCCGGCCGCGTCCCGGGCGGCTCCTCCGGCGGCAGCGCCGCGGCGGTCGCCGGGCGGCTCGCGCCCTGCGGCATCGGCACCGACACCGGCGGCTCGATCCGTCAGCCCGCCGCGCTCTGCGGGATCGTCGGCATGAAGCCGACCTACGGCGCGGTCTCGCGCTACGGAATGATCGCCTTCGCCTCCTCTCTCGACCAGTGCGGCCCTCTGACGCGGAACGTGACCGACGCCGCGCTGCTGCTGCAGGCGATGGAGGGGCGCGATCCGTGCGATTCGACGTCGGTCGGCATCGAGGGCGGCATCGATCTGCCGGGCCGCGAGGATCTGAAGGGCCTCAGCTTCGGCGTCCCCAGGGAGCTCGCGAGCGAGGCGGAGGGGATCGAGTCCGGTGTGCGCGATGTCTTCGAGCGAACGGTGGCGTTGATCGAGGAGCTGGGAGGGGAGGTCTCCGAGACCGAGCTGCCGCACGCGCCCCACGGGATCTCCGCCTACTACGTGCTCGCCCCGGCGGAGGCCTCGGCGAACCTCGCGCGCTTCGACGGCGTTCGCTACGGGCTGCGGGTCGAGGCCGATGACCTGACCGAGATGTACGAGGAGACCCGCGCCCAGGGCTTCGGGCCTGAGGTGAAGCGCCGGATCATGCTCGGCACCTATGCGCTCTCCTCCGGCTACTACGAGGCCTACTACGGCCGCGCGCAGAGGGTCCGCACGAAGATCGCCGAGGACTTCTCGAGGGCGTTCGAGCGCTTCGACTTCGTCGTCACCCCGACCTCGCCGACCGTCGCGTTCAAGCTCGGCGAGCGCACCGACGACCCGCTCGCGATGTACCTCTCCGACTACTGCACGGTCCCGATGCCGCTGGCCGGCATTCCCGCGATCTCGATTCCGGCGGGCCTCGCCCAGCCCGAGGGCGGTGGGGTGGATGATGCGAGGGCGCGCGAAAGCGCGACCCGTTTGCCAGTGGGTTTCCAGATCGCCGGACCGGCCTTCAGCGACTCCGCGATGCTCGATGCCGCCCACGCGCTCGAGCAGGCGATCGGCTTCGGGCGAAATGGGAACGGAGCCGGCACATGAAGGGGCGCGCCCGCGATGACCGACGAGGAGTTCCGCGACGCCGTCCAGGACGCGCTCGACTCCCTTCCCCCGGAGATCTCTTCGAGGCTGACCAACGTCGCGGTGCTCGTGGAGGACCGCCATCCGAGCGGGCGGCTGCTCGGGCTGTTCGATCCGCGTGGCGGCCTCCAGCGGATCATCATCTACCGCGAGCACCACACGAGCCCGGAGAGCGTCAAGGACACGGTGCTCCACGAGATCGGCCACTACTTCGGCGCCGATGAGGCGACGGTGAGGAGCTGGGGGCTGTGAGCGAATACGAGGCCGTGATCGGGCTCGAGATCCACGTCCAGCTCTCCACCCGGACGAAGATGTTCTGCGGCTGCTCGCCCTCCTTCGGGGACGAGCCCAACGTCCACACCTGCCCGGTCTGCCTGGGCCATCCGGGGGCCCTGCCGACGATCAACGAGCAGGCGATCCGCTACGCGCTGATGATCGCGGCGGCCCTGGAGTGCGAACCCCTGCCTCGCTCGATCTTCGCCCGCAAGAACTACTTCTATCCCGACCTCCCCAAGGGGTACCAGATCAGCCAGTACGACGAACCGATTGCCGTCAACGGGAGGCTCGGCGACGTCCGCATCCATCGCGCGCACCTCGAGGAGGACGCGGCCAAGCTCAACCACGTCGGGGAGTCGGGTCGCATCCACGGCTCCGGCGCCTCCCTGGTGGACTTCAACCGCGGCGGCACGCCCCTGGTCGAGATCGTCACCGAGCCGGACATCCGCTCGGCGGCGGAGGCTCGCGAGTGGGCTCAGCTGCTGCGGACGACGATCCGCCAGCTCGACGTGTCCGACGTGAACATGGAGGAGGGTTCCCTCCGGGTGGACGGGAACATCTCCATCCGCCCGGCCGGCTCCGACGAGCTGGGCACGAAGACCGAGCTCAAGAACATGAACAGCTTCCGTTTCCTCGAGCGCGGGATCGACGCGGAGATCGCGAGGCAGCGAGAGCTGCTGGAGAGCGGGGGGGAGGTTGCCCAGGAGACCTTCCACTTCCATCCGGAGGACGGCTCGCTCACCCCGCTGCGCTCGAAGGAGTACGCGCACGACTACCGCTACTTCCCGGAGCCTGATCTCGTGCCGGTGGTCCCGACCGAGGAGATGCTGAAGGAGGCGCGCGATTCCCTGCCCGAGCTTCCGGCGCACCGGCGCGAGCGCTACCTGACCGAGGTCGGGCTCTCGGAGGAGGCCGCCACCATGCTGGCCTTTGAGCCCGAGTACGGCGAGTACTTCGAGCGCGCGGTCGCCGCCGCGGACGGCGCCCCGGCCACTTCGATCGCCAACTGGGTCACCGGCGAGCTGGTGGCCACGCTCCGCCAGGCGGACGCCGAGCACGACCCGCTCGCCTCCAAGGCGACGCCGGAGGCGGTGGCGGCCCTCGCGGGTCTCGTGGAGGCGAAGGCGATCTCCCACGGGGCCGGCAAGCAGGTACTGGCGAAACTGGTCGAGGGAGGGGGAGACCCTGCCGAGATCGTCGAGCGCGAGGGCCTCTCCCAGATCTCCGACACGTCAGAGCTGGCGGGAATCGTGGACCGGGCGATCGAGGCAGAGCCCGAGGCGGCGGAGCAGGTGCGGCAGGGCAACGAGAAGGCGATCGGCCGGCTCGTCGGCGCCGTGATGAAGGAGACGAAGGGCCGTGCCGATGGCGGCGCCGTCACCACCCTGATCAAAGAAAGGCTCTAGTCCACTTTCAGGGTTGCCTGCATGCCCTGGGCCTTGTGGTCCAGGAGGCTGCAGTAGAGCGTCCAGGTCCCGTGCGCGAGGTTCACGGTCTGGCGCTGGTCACCGCCCGGATCGAGAGTGGGAAACGAGAACGCGACGAGCCCTGTCGTTCCGTGCAAGGTCCGCAGCGAGGTCGCCGAGGGGTGCCAGAAGAGATTCGAATCGAGGAGCCGCTTTGCCTGGACCCGGCCGAAGGGGCCCGAGTAGACCCCGAACGCTTGCGCAGCCTTGGGCGCCTGCGGGTCCTGCGGCCTGGGCAGCGGCCGTGGGGGAGGCGTGTCGGTCGGGGGACTGCCGACCCACTCGTAGACGGGCCGCACGAGCCCGTCGCCCGGGCCGTCGTCCCAGCCGGTGACGTGCATGTAGCGGGGTGGATCCGCCGGCGGTGGTGATGCTGGGGTGCTTGGGGTCGACGCCGGCGGCGTCGCCACCGGCGCGTGGTGCTTCTTCTTCTTTTTCTTGCGCTTGCGCTTCCTGCTGGCCTGGGCGATCGCCATCTCCGGGCCCCTCCTTGCGCCCTTGGAGGGGCATTCGGCACTGCGGCGAGGCGACTTTAGGCGTGGAATCCCCGGCTGGACCGTCCCCCTACCCTGAGTTCGATGGCCGGCGCGCCCTACCTGATCATCGCCCTGGCATTTGGCCTCGCCACCGGGATCGTCGGGCGGGCCAAGGGCAGCTCGTTCTTCATCTGGTTCCTGATCGGGACCGTGCTTCCGTTCTTCGGACTGATCGTCGTGATCCTCTACCGCTCGGAGCACGAGGAGCCTGAGCGGCAGTGCCCCACGTGCCGGAAGACACTCAAGCTGCACGTCCAGGTCTGTCCGCGCTGCGGGACGGACCTCTACCTGCCGGACCCCTCGGAGGTTCGCCCCGGACCCGCGCATCGATAGCGCCAGCGTCGAACTCCGACCGCCAGGAGCATCGCCAGGCTGACCGCCGCCCCCAAGAATGTCCAGAAGGCGAGAGCAATCGCGTGTGCGTCGCAGTCGGTTGCGAAGGACTGTGGGCCCACTTCACAGGTGCCCACGAGGACCCAGGCCACCGGGATCCCGACGACGGCCGGCGCCAGAGCGACAACCCAACGATTGATCAGGTACCCGGATACAGCAGCAACGGCGCAAACGATGGAGAAGGGTGCGATCCACTCCACCCTTGGTCTATCGGTGGATTCAGGGCGGTCCTGAACCGCTGGTGGCTAGCGCAGCCAGGTGCGAACGATCGCGTTCGCAAAGCCCAGTCCGTAGCGCATCACCGCCGGCTTCTTCGAGTGGCCGTGGACCCGTTTGGCGACGGTCACCGGCACCTCCTTGGCGGGAACGCCGCGCTTGATCGCTTCGATCAGGAACTCCGAAGTGTGGAACTGCTCCTGGCGGAGCACGAGCTGCGGGAGGACCGTGGTGCGGACAGCTCGGTAGCCGTTGGAGCAGTCCGACACCTTGGTCCGGGTGATGAACGAGACCAGGTTGTTGAAGAAGACGATTCCGAATTCGCGCGAGCGCGAATTGGGATCGGCATCCCCCAGCACCCGCGAGCCGTGCGCAACGTCCACCTCGTCGTCGAGCACGGGCTTCACCAGGCGCTCCATCTCGCTCGGCAGGTGCTGGCCATCGGCATCCAGCGTGACCACCACGAGGGCGCCGGATTCGGCCATCAGCCGGTAGCCGGTGCGCAAGGCCGCCCCGCCGCCGCGGTTGATCACGTGCCGGGCGACCACCGCTCCCGCCTTGGCGGCCTCCTCGCTGGTGTCGTCCCGCGAGCCGTCGTCCACCACCAGGACCACCGTCGGCTCCCCGCAGACCTCCGGCGGAATGCTTCGGACCACGTCGCCGACGCTCTCCGCCTCGTTGAAGGCCGGGATCACCACGGCGATCTTGTCGCGGAAGCGCTCAGGCAGCTTCGCCTCGCGGAACTCCTCCCAGGCGAGGCCCTCGAGCAGGGCGGAGAGCTGCTGGTTCATCCGCGCCGATTCCGTCAGCGCCCGCAGGACGAGCAGGAAGAGGATCGCGATGGCGAACACCGCGAGACCGAGAATTCGCCCGCCGTTGCCGCGCTCGAAGGAGAAGGCGGAGAGCAGGGCGTCGAGCAGCTCGGTCCCCGAGACGATCGCGAGCCCGATCCCGCCGAGGATGGCGAGCAGGACTGCCGCGTTGGAGAGGGAGCGCCGGCGCCAGACCGCGAAGGCGATCAGCAGGACCGCAAAAACCAGCCCCCCGGCGCGCAACGCCGTGAGCTCTTCGGGGAAGACGGAGGCGATGATCGGGACAGTCAAGGCGGCGCCAGAATAGGGAACGACGGGTCGCCTGCCCGGGCGTTACCCTGCCGCGTTCATGCGCGTCCTCATTCTCGGGGGCGACGGCTATCTCGGCTGGCCGACTGCGATGCGCTTCTCCGGCGGCGGGCACGAGGTCTCCGTCGTCGACAACTTCTCGCGCCGCGCCTGGCATCAGAAGCACGGCACCGATTCGCTCACGCCGATCCTCTCGCTGGAGGAGCGCATCGATGCGTGGAAGGAGCTGTCGGGCAATCAGATCGCCTCCTACATCGGCGGGATCGAGGACCCGGAGTTCCTCGAGCGGGTGGTGATCGAGACCAGGCCCGAGGTGGTGATCCACTACGGCGAGCAGCCATCCGCTCCCTATTCGATGGCGAGCCGCGAGCAGGCGGTGGAGACCCAGTACACGAACGTGATCGGCACGCTCAACCTGCTCTTCTTCCTCCGCGACCACGCCCCCGACTGCCACCTCGTGAAGCTGGGGACGATGGGGGAGTACGGGACCCCGAACATCGACATCGAGGAGGGGTTCATCGAGATCGAGCACAAGGGGCGCAAGGACACCCTGCCCTTCCCGAAGCTGCCCGGCTCGCTCTACCACCTCTCGAAGGTCCACGACTCCAACAACATTCACTTCGCCTGCCGGGTCTGGGGACTCCGCTCGACCGACCTGAACCAGGGCGTCGTCTACGGCATCGAAACCGACGAGACCGCCCGGGACGACCGCCTCTGCACCCGCTTCGACTACGACGAGTGGTTCGGGACGGTCCTCAACCGCTTCTGCGTCCAGGCGGTCGTCGGCCACCCGCTCACCGTCTACGGCAAGGGCGGGCAGACACGCGGGTTCCTCAACATCCGGGACACGCTCGAGTGCGTCGAGCTGGCCGTCAACAACCCGGCCGAGGCCGGCGAGTACCGCGTCTTCAACCAGTTCACCGAGTCCTTCTCGGTCAGCGAGCTCGCGGAGCTCGTCCGGCGCTCAGGCGCAGAGGTCGGGCTCGAGGTCGAGATCGATCACCTGGAGAACCCCCGGGTCGAGCTCGAGGAGCACTACTACAACCCGGTCCACACCAAGCTGCTGGATCTGGGCCTGGAGCCGAGCAATCTGGGCGATGAGCTGGTCCGCTCGATGCTGACCACGATCGAGCGTTACCGGGACCGGGTGATCGAGTCGGCGATCGATCCGCAGACCCAGTGGAAGCCCTCGCAGGAGCCGGCCGGCACCCACTGATTCACGCCCGCCGAGGGCGCTTGGCTACCATCGGCCCATGCGAGCCGCTGACGCTCTGATGGAGGCCCTCAAGGCCGAGGGGACGCAACACATCTTCGGCATCCCCGGCGGGGCCAACCTGCCGATCTACGACGCCGTCCACGACGCCGAGATCACCCACATCCAGGCCCGTCACGAGCAGGGGGCGGGCCACATGGCCGAGGGGTACGCCAAGGCTTCAGGGCGAGTCGGCGTGGCCTTCGCGACCTCGGGTCCCGGCGCCACCAACCTGGTCACCCCGATCGCCGACGCGATCATGGACTCCGTCCCGACCGTGTTCGTCACCGGACAGGTCCGCACGGAGTTGATCGGCACCGACGGCTTCCAGGAGGCTGACGTGAACGGCATCACGATGCCGGTCGTCAAGCACAGCCTGATGGTGCAGGACCCGCGCAAGATCCCGGAATACGTCCACGCGGCCTTCCACATCGCCTCGACCGGGCGGCCCGGGCCGGTGCTCGTCGACATCCCGCAGGACCTCTCGCGGGCCGACATCGACTACGAGCCGATGACGGAGAGCCCCAACCTGCCGGGCTACAAGCCCTCGACCGAGGGGAACATCAAGCAGATCCGGATCGCCGCCAAGGCGCTGGCCAACGCCCAGCGGCCGGTGATGTACGTCGGCGGAGGCGTGATCAACGCCAACGCGTCCGAGGAGCTGCGCGAGCTCTGCCTGTCAGACAACTTCCCCGTCACCAGCACCGTGATGGGCCTCGGCGCCTTCCCGGCGCCGCACGAGCAGTGGCTCGGGATGCTCGGCATGCACGGCACGCGCACCGCCAACTACGCGATGGACAACGCCGATCTGATCATCGCGATCGGCGCCCGCTTCGACGACCGGATCACCGGCAAGCTCTCCGAGTTCGCGCCGCGGGCCAAGTTCGTCCACATCGACATCGACCCGGCCGAGATCTCCAAGAACGTCCCGGCGCACATCCCGATCGTGGGAGACGCCAAGGAGGTCCTGCCCAAGCTGACCAAGGAGTACCGCGCCACCAAGGCCGACCGCGGGCGCCTCGACGCCTGGTGGGAGCAGGTCCGCGGGTGGCAGCAGGAGTACCCGCTCGGATATGAGGACTCCTCCGACTCCGAGATCAAGCCGCAGCGGATGATCCAGGCGATGTACGCGGCGACGGACGGCGACGCGATCATCACCTCCGACGTCGGCCAGCACCAGATGTGGTGCGCGCAGTACTACGACTTCGCGAAGCCGCGCCGTTGGATCAACTCCGGTGGCCTCGGGACGATGGGCTTCGGCCTGCCGTCGGCGATCGGCGCCAAGGTCGCGTGCCCCGACGAGACGGTCGTCTGCCTGGCCGGCGACGGCAGCCTGATCATGACCTGCCAGGAGTTCGCCACCGCCGTGCGGCACGAGATCCCGATCAAGGTCTTCCTGATGAACAACGGCTACTTCGGCATGGTCCGGCAGTGGCAGGAGCTCTTCTGGGACGGGCGCTACTCGTCCGTGGAGATGGGTCCGAGTCCCGACTGGCCGAAGCTGGCCGAGGCCTTCGGCATGAAGGGCATGATGGTCGACGACAAGAACGAGGTCGAGACGGCGATGCGCGAGGCGCTCGCCACCGACGGTCCTGTGCTCCTCGACGTCCGCGTCACCAAGGAGGAGAACTGCTACCCGATGATCCCGGCGGGAGCCGCCGCGCGGGACATGGTGGGATGACCATCAGGAGAAACTGAGCATGGAAGCCGGCACACCCGATCTGATCAAGCTCGAGGACCTGGACGCCGCCGCGGGCGCGCTCACCGGCCGCAAGCACGTCCTCTCGATCCTGGTCGAGAACCGCCCCGGCGTCCTGGCCCGGGTCGCCGGCCTCTTCAGCCGTCGCGGCTTCAACATCGACACGCTCGCCGTGGGCCCGACCGAGGACCCGGAGGTCTCGCGGATCACGCTGACCGTGGACGGCGCGGTGCACCCGATCGATCAGGTGACCAAGCAGCTCCACAAGCTGGTCAACGTGATCAAGATCCGGGACATGGAGCCGGGCGAGACGATCGCCCGCGAGATGGCCCTCTTCAAGGTCTCCGCCCCGATCGAGAGCCGCGCCGAGATCATGCAATTCGCCGAGATCTTCCGCGCGAAGATCGTCGACGTCTCCCGGCGCTCGCTGACCATCGAGGTCACCGGCAGCGCCGACAAGATCGAGGCCTTCGAGCGAATGATCCGCCCGCACGGCCTGATCGAGATGGTGCGCACGGGCGAGGTCGCGATCGCCCGCGCCAAGCCGGACGCCTGAGCCGTCCCCCGGATGGCGATCGCGGCGGAATCCACCGAGACGCTGCTGACCGGCCTGGAGGACGCCCTCGCACGGGCCGATCGAGACGCGGCCGACACGCCTCGTCTCGGCGACGGTCGAGATCGACCCCGACGTCGACCCGGTTGCGATCGCAGCGGGCTCGAGGCTCGCCGCCGACCGCTGGTTCTGCTGGGAGCAGCCGGATCGCGGCTTCGCGCTAGCCGGAATTGGGTCGGCGACCCAGGTCGTCAGCCGGGGAGAGGATCGCTTCAGCGGACCTCGCCGAGCGCTGCGCTCGTGCAACCCACGATCGGCTGGCGGAGGAACCCGACGAGCTGCCCGCGGGCGCCGGTCCGGTCTGGGCCACCGGCTTCGCCTTCTCCCCCCGCGGCGGATCGGACCCTCTCTGGTCTTCGCTTCCTCCCGCGCTGGGAGTCCTGCCGGAGATCTCCATCGCGCGCGGGCCCGAGGGCGCGTTCCTCACCGCATCGATCTTTCTCGAGCCGGGGGTGGACCCGGACGACCTGATGAGGCGCGCGTCCGGACGGCTGGGCTCGCTGCGCGCCGCGGTTCTGACTCCGGCCGATCCGCATCCGAGCGGGGCCACTCGGATCATCGGCCGGTATCCGCCGCACCGCTACGAGCGCATCGTCGCCGCGGCCGTTGAGCGCATCCGCTCGACCTCGATCGAGAAGGTGGTGCTCGCCCGAGAGCTGACCGTGGAGGCACCGGCGGCCCACGATCCGGCCGCCCTCATCGGCGCGCTGCGCGATCTCTTCCCCTCATGCTTCTGCTTCTGCTTCGGCACCGGCCAGGCGGCGTTCCTGGGCGCGAGCCCCGAGCTTCTGGTGCGGCGCTCGGGGCCCGTGGCCGCGACCGTCGCGCTCGCCGGAACGACGTCCCGCAGCGCGGACCCGGCGGTCGACGATCACCTCGGCGAGGCGATGCTGCGCAGCCCTAAGGTCCGCGACGAGCACGGAATCGTTGTCAGGAGGATCGAGCGGACGCTTCGCCCTCACGCGGTCTGGGTCCATGCCGAGGCCCAGCCGTTCGTGGTGAAGATCGGCAACCTCCAGCACCTCGCCACCCCGATCCGCGCCCAGCTCGCCGAGTCGCACAGCGCGGTCGCGCTCGCGGGGTTCCTGCATCCCACCCCGGCGATCGGTGGGGAGCCCCGGGCCCCGGCCCTGGAGCTGATTCAGGAGCTCGAGGGAATCGACCGCGGCTGGTACACGGGCCCGGTCGGCTGGATGGACGCCGCGGAGGACGGCGAGTTCTGCGTCGGCCTGCGCTCCGCGCTCGTCCGGGACCGTGAGGCACATCTCTTCGCCGGCTGCGGGATCGTCGCGGACTCCGATCCCGCTGCGGAGCTTCAGGAATCCGAGCTCAAGTTCGAGGCGCTGCTGCCGCTGCTAGCCGGCTGAGGCGGCTTCTCCGGGGGTCTCGGCTCGCAGCAGCACCGTCCAGGGCCGGATGCTCTCGGTCGCGTGCAGCTCCTCCGGCCAGGGGTCGTCGGCGAGGCGAGCGCGGACCTCGGCCTCGTCCTTTGCCTCGACCACCAGCAGGGCGTTCTCGCCATCACCCTCGCCGATCGGGCCCCCGAGGACGATGAACCCCTCCCCGGCGAGTCGATCCATGAAGGCTGCGTGCTCGCCCCAGCCCTGCTGCTCCCGCCGTGGCCGGGAGTGGTCCCAGGCGGGGCCCTTCGCGCGCTCCACCAGGAAGTAGTCGGCCACGTGCCCGAGTCTACGCCCGGGCTGTGCCTGCGACCGCCTCGGCCGCGGCCTCGGAGAGCTCCCGGTGGAGCTCCAGGTTGCGCGTCCGGTCCGTGCGGACCACGATCATCCGCGCGTCCTCGGCGAGTGCCTCCTCGAGCTCTTTTGGACTCCCGGGAGTGGCCACGCCGAGGCCGAAGAGTGCCGCGGCGTCCTCCGGCCGCAGGCCGCTCGGGGTGCCGAGCAGGGCCTCGAACTCGTTCTCCGGCATCGCCTCCGCCTGCGGCAGGAAGTGGAAGATGCCTCCGCCCGAGTTGTCGATCACGATCAGGCGCAGCTCGGGAGCGTGCCGGAGCGCCGCCAGGCCGCCGATGTCGTGGAAGAGGGCGAGGTCGCCGAGAACCGCCCAGGTCCGGCTGCCCCTGCCGGCCGCGAGGCCGGCTGAGGTGGAGACGAGCCCATCGATTCCATTCGCGCCCCGGTTCGAGGCGAATCGAACGCCCTCCGGGCCGGGACGTAGGAAGGCCTCGAGGTCTCGCACGGGCATGCTCGAGGCTGCGAAGACGGAGTCCCCGTCCCTCAGCATCCGTCCGAGCGATGCCCAGACTCCCGGCTCGCTGAGTTCGCCCAGGGAATCGATTCGGCCGTCGACCGCCTCCCGAACGGCCCGCTCGGCGTCCAGCCAGGCCTCGGCGAAGGGCGAGCCCGCGACGGTGGCGGCGCCCGGGCGAAGACGTGAGAGGCGCTCGCTGAGGGCACGCGCGGTTACCCCAGGATCCGCGCGCAGGAGCGTGGCGGCGCGGCGGGTCGGCTCGCGCCACTCGCCCGCCGGGTCGATGACGATCTGATCGAGGTCGTCAATCGCCGTGAGCCACTGGCGCAGCGGCTTGCTGGTGGGGAGGTCGCCGAAGCGAATCACCAACCCGGGCTCGAGGCTCGACGGGCGGTCTCGCGCGATCGCGTCGTAGGCGGTGACGAGCAGGGAGCGGTCGTGAGGGCCCCGCCGCAGCTGCGAGGTGGGCTCGGCCAGGATCGGAAAGCCCGCGGCGGTCGCCAGCTCGGCGACGGGGCCGGCGAGCGCAGTGTCGCTCTGTCGGCCCGCCACGATCAGGCCGCGGGCGGAGGACTCGATCCGCTCCGCGAGCCGATCGAGCTCCGCTTCCTCAGCACGAGGAACGGCCCCCGTGACGGCGTGAAGCGGCGCATCCCCCCGGCCCTCGAGCGCGAGCGGGTCGCCGGCGGTCACCTGGCCTTCGACCCGCACCGGAGCCAGCGGCTCGCGCCAGGGAACGTTCAAGATGCACCGGTCCGGGACGTGGGTCGCCGATGGCCGAGGCATAGGCCCGGCAGGCGACCGAGCGGAAGTGCAACAGGCCGTCGTCGTCGGCTTCGTGGGTTCCGACCTCGGAGAACCAGCGCACCGCGTCGCCGTAGAGCTTGAGTTGGTCGATCGTCTGGCCCGCACCGATGTCGCGGAGCTCCGGAGGGCGGTCGGCGGTGAGCACGATCAGCGGCACGCCCGCCTCGTCGGCCTCGACGACGGCGGGGTGGAGGTTCGACGCGGCCGATCCCGAGGTGCAGAGCACGGCGGCGGGGACGCCTGTGGCGAGCGCCGTGCCCAGGGCGAAGAAACCCGCGCTGCGCTCGTCCAGGATCACCGCCACCTCGATCTCCGGCTGCCGCCAGAGGGCGACGGCGAGCGGAGTCGACCGCGAGCCGGGCGAGATCACCGCCCGGCGAACGCCGCTGCGGGCCAGCTCCTCCGTCAGGGCGGAGGCGAGGGCGGTGTTGCGGTTGGTCGAGTCCACCGCGGCGAACGCTAGATCAGTCGAGCCGGCGGGACGCAAGGGCGTCTTCGTCTATCTCGACGCCGAGGCCCGGGCGCTCGTCGAGACGGAGCTCATCACCCTCCGCAGCCGCACCGCGCCCCACCGTCGTAGAGAAGAGCCGCTCGGTGGCGAGGCCATGCGCGACCCCGGCGTCGCCGCCGCGAGCACGCAGAGCCTGCACGGCGTGAGCCGCGGCCGTGATTCCCACGGGTCCCTCCAGTGAGCTCGACAGGTACGACGGCATCGTCTCCGCGATCTCGAGGGCGGAGCCGAGCCCGCCCACCTTGGCGACCTTGACAGCCGCCACGTCGCAGGCGCCGAGCTCTCGCGCGCGCCGTGCGTCGAAGGGGGAGACCAGGCTCTCGTCTGCGGCGACCCGGACCTCCACCCGCCGCCGCAGTTCCACCATCTGCTCGAAGGTGCCGACCGGCTGCTCCGCCAGCTCGATCTGGTGGCGCGCAAGCGCCTCGAGGCGATCGGCGGCGTCGTCCACGCTCCAGGCGCCATTCGCGTCGATCCGGATAGCGACCTCGTCGCCGAGCGCCTGCCGGACGGTGGCGACCTGGGTCACATCACCCGCCAGCCCCACCTTGAGCTTGTAGGTGCGAAAGCCCTCGGACTGCCATCCCTCGAGCATCGCCCGCGTGGCCGAGGGGTTCGCGGCCGGCAGCGTGGCGTTGCACCTCACCGGGGCCATCTCACTCGCGCCCAGGAGCCGCCAGACCGGCTCGCCCAGCGCCCGCCCGATCAGATCGTGCAGAGCGATGTCGACCGCGGCCACCGCCTGCGGCGAGGCCCCGCGGTTGCGGCAGCGGGCGATCGCCGACCAGATCCGCCTCGGCTCCACCTCGCCGTCCAGCAGCCCGGGCCAGCAGCGGTCACCGATCTCGGTGGCGATCTGATCGATGCCGACGCCGCCACGCAGCGAGAGTGCCGCGGTCTCACCCCATCCCTCGAGCCCCTCGCCGCGGATCCGGACCAGGATCAGATTGCGCTCGTGGAGCTCCCCGCGCGCCGTGATGTAGGGCTCCCGAAACGGCAGCGAGTAGCGGATGACCTCGATCTCCTCCAGCCGCACGGGCCGATGCTACGGACCCGGTCTAAGCGGCGATCAGGAGACCGATCGAGACGAGCAGGCTGAAGACACCCAGCAGGGCGCCGGTCCCAGCCAGGGCGCCGTTGAGCGCGGGCCCGTCCGTCCGAGTCATGACGATGCGCGCGGGGCGCATGGTGAGCGGTACCGAGAGGAGGCCCAGCAGCGCCCACCAGGGGCCGCCGCGGCTGGTCACGGTCCCGAGCAGCGCCGCATAGGAAGCGACCAGGAGCCCGACGTAGAGGCTCCTGGCTCGTTGCCGCCCGAGGCGCACGGCGAGCGTGCGCTTGCTCGCACGGCGGTCGGTCTCGATGTCCCGGACGTTGTTGACGACCAGGATCGCCGTGGCCAGACAGCCGACGGCGACTGAGAGCCCGAAGGGCAGCCAGTCGAGCCGCTCGAGCTGCACGTAGTAGGAGCCGTTCACGGCGACCAGGCCGAAGAAGAGGAAGACGAACAGCTCGCCGAGGCCGGCGTAGCCGTAGGGCCGAGGGCCGCCGGTGTAGAGGACGCCGGCGGCGATCGAGGCGACGCCGACGGCGATGATCACCCAGCCGGCCACCGTGGCGAGATAGATCCCTGCCGCCACCGCGATCCCGAAGGCGAGCCAGGTCGCGATCAGCACGCTGCGCGGCGCGACCAGTCCGGCGGCGGTCACCCGGACCGGGCCGAGGCGGTCGACGGTGTCGGCGCCGCGCTTGGCGTCCGAGTAGTCGTTGGCGAGGTTGGTGCCGATCTGGATGAAGATCGAGCCGATCAGCGCCGCGATGAACGCCCCGACTCGCGGCAGCTCACCCGCGTTCTCGATTGCCGCCGCCGTCCCGACCAGCACGGGAGCGATCGCCGCCGGCAGCGTCCGCGGACGCGCCGCCATCAGCCAGATCCTCAACTCAGGGCCTCTTCGGGTACTTGGAGAAGTCCGGTCTTCGTCCCTGCTGGTAGGCGTTGCGGCCTTCCTGGCCCTCCTCGGTCATGTAGAAGAGGAGCGTCGCGTCGTGGGAGAGCTGCTGGATTCCGCTCAGCCCGTCCTCGGTGGCGTTGAAGCTCGACTTGAGCAGGCGCAGGGAGAGGGGGGAGAGGGCGGCCATCTCGCGGCACCAGGCGACGGTCTCGCGCTCGAGCTCGCCGAGCGGGACGACGGTGTTCACCAGCCCCATGTCGAGAGCCTCCTGAGCCTCGTAGAGGCGGGAGAGGAACCAGATCTCCTTGGCCTTCTTGACGCCGACGTTCCGCTCGAGCAGCGACGCTCCGAACCCGCCATCGAAGCTCCCGACGCGCGGACCCGTCTGGCCGAAGACGGCGTTGTCGCCGGCGATCGTCAGGTCGCAGACCAGGTGAAGGATGTGTCCGCCGCCGACGGCGTACCCGGCGACCATCGCCACGACGGGCTTGGGCAGCCGTCTGATCTGGACGTGGAGGTCGCCCACATCCAGCCGCCCGACGCCCTGCTTGGCCACCTCGTCGTCTCCGATGTAGCCGTCGTCGCCGCGGATTCGCTGATCCCCACCGGAGCAGAAGGCCTCGTCGCCCGCACCGGTGAAGATGATCGCCGCCACCTCGGTGTCGTCGCGGGCACGCGTGAAGGCGTCGCGCAGCTCGGCGAGTGTGGGGGGCCGGAAGGCGTTGTGGACCTCGGGCCGGTTGATCGTGATCTTGGCGATCGACTCGCCCCGTTCGTAGATCACATCCTCGTAGTCGCCCTCGGCGCGCCACTCGATCGGCGCGTAGAGCTGATCCTCGGGGGGTGCGTCCTTGTGGCGTCTCGGCACGGCGGCAACCATAGCCAGAGCTTCGAATTCGTAGGCTTCCGGACGTGAAGCTCGACAACTGGCTCGCGCAGCGCGCCCATAGTTGCCCCGAGCGGACCGCGCTGGTCACGGAAGCCTCCAGCGTCACCTACGCGGAGCTGGAGGCCGAGGCGACCTGGGTCGCTCGCCGCCTGGCTGCCTTCGGGGTGAGGAGAGACGCGGTGGCGGCGCTCACCATGCATCCGCGCCGCGAGGAGGTCGTGCTGCTGCACGCGCTGATGAAGCTCGGCGCGGTCGCGCTGCCGCTCAGCCCGCGACTCACCGACTCGGAGCGCGCCGCGGTGCTCGCGGCGGAGCGACCGGCCGTCGACCTCAACGATGCCGCCGAGCTGACTCAGACCGAGGCCGACATGCCGCTGCTCGGCGAGCACGACATGGAGGACGTCCAGTGCCGGATCCTGACCAGCGGCACCTCGGGCGACCCACGCCCGGTCGGGCTCACCTACGGAAACTTCCTCTTCAGCGCCGTGGGGTCGGCCTTCAACCTCGGCGTCGATCCCTCCGATCGCTGGCTCTGCTGCCTGCCGCTCAGCCACGTGGCCGGCCTCTCGATCATCCTGCGGTCGGTCATCTACGGCACCACCGCCGTGCTGCTCGACGGCTTTGACACCGAGCAGGTGGCGAGCACTCTCATTTCCGGGGACATCTCCGTGCTCTCCCTGGTCCCGACCCAGCTGATCCGCCTGCTGGAGGCGGACGCCGACCTCTCGGCTCCGCGCGCGATCCTGATCGGCGGCGGGCCGGTACCTCCGGACGCCCTCCGCGAGGCGCTCGGCCGCGGC
>CAVZRH010000004.1:0-68896 GCA_963777575.1 uncultured Solirubrobacterales bacterium
CTCCCACGGCGACGACATCGCTTCGCTGGTGGCCGGCGGCGACCTCGCACGGAACGCAAAGCTGCTCGGGCGTGAGGAGAGCTTCGCCCAGGTGCTCACTTCTGATGGAGGCGTATACGCGACCACTCCACAGCTCGGGTCCGCCCCACAGCTCACCTCCGCCGAGGCGGCGCAGGCCGCGCGGACATCGTTCATCGCCACGCGGCCCCATGTCCGCAGCATCTCAGGAGAGGCGCGGCTCTTGGCGCGGCCCGCGCGGGGGCCTCACGGCGAGACCTTCGTCGTCGTCACGGCCGCTTCCCTCGACGACAGGAATGAGTCGCTCGCCAACCTGAGAACGCTTCTTCTGATCGGCATACCCGTTGCCCTCCTGCTCGCCTCGGTGGCGGGCTACGCGGTCTCCGGCCGCGCGCTCCAGCCGGTCGAGACGATGCGCCGTCGGGCGGCCGCCATCTCTGCGGCCGAAGCCGGAGCAGCGGCTGCCGCTGCCTGAGGCCGACGATGAGATCCGGAGGCTGGGGGAGACGCTCAACGGGATGTTGGGCCGGCTCGAGACCGCCATCGAGCGCGAGCGAGCGTTCGTCGACGACGCCAGTCATGAGCTCCGCACGCCGCTGGCGATGCACAAGACCGAGCTCGAGCTGGCCCTCCGCTACGCGAAGACGCCGGAGGAGATGCGGGCCGCGATGGCCTCAGCGATCGTGGAGGTCGACCGCCTGATTCAGCTTGCGGAGGATCTGCTTGTCCTGGCGCGCTCCGAGGAGGGCAAGCTCGCCCTCGACCTGCGCCGCGTTGGCGTCGGGGAGCTGCTCGGGGATGTGCGCGAGCGCTTCTCGGCGCGCATGTCCGACGCCGGGCGCTCTCTGGTGATCCAGCCCGCGAACGGTCTGACCGTCGAGGGCGATCGGCTGCGGCTCGAACAGGCGCTCACCAACCTGGTGGAGAACGCGGTCGAGCACGGTGGCGGGGAGATCACCGTACGCGCCCGTGAGTCGGGCGGGGGGGTTGCGATCCACGTCGAGGACCGCGGTCCCGGGTTCGCCCCGGATTTCATCGGGCGGGCCTTCGAGCGCTTCAGCCAGGGTGACGGCTCACGTGGCTCCCAGGGCACCGGGCTCGGCCTCGCAATCGTCGAGGCGATCGCCCGCGCGCACAGGGGCAGCGCCCACGCCACCAATCGCGAGGGCGAGGGGGCGGACGTCTGGATCGTCGTTCCCGCGCAGCCCGCGTAGGGCGTGGCTTTCACACTCGATTCATCGGTGCCGGGTACAAACTCGGCGGAACAGTCAACCTGGGAGGGAAAGGAGAAGGACCGATGCACCTATCACGCAAGGTTTTGATCGTCGGAGGTTCCGTTGTCGCCCTCGCGGCGGCCGGCGCCGGCACGGCGATCGCGACGAGCAACGACGGCGAAGGCGGGGCCACCGGCCCGCAGGCGGACCAGGCAACGGCTGCCGCGCTGAAGATCACTCACGGTGGTCACGCGAACTCCGTCGAGCGCGATTCGGAGAACGGCGCCACCTGGGAGGTCGAGGTCACGAAGCCCGACGGCAATACCGTCGACGTCCGCCTCGATCAGAACTACCAGCTGGTCGTTGTCGAAGGCGACAACGAGAGCGGTGGCGACACCGGTCAGTAGCCGATGAGCTCCGGAGCACGAGCGCGCGTGGGAGCAGTCGCGGTCACGGCCGCGCTGCTCCCCGCGCTGCTCATCGCCTGCGGCGGCTCTGACAAGTCCTCGACGGCCGGATCCGCCACCGACACCCTCCCCCAGTCATCAGAGCCCTCGAATTTGAACCCGGCGGACTTTTCGACCCAGATCGACAACCCGTACTGGCCGATGCCGGTCGGAAGACGCTGGCAGGTTCACGTCACCAACCCTGATGGTGAATCCCTGCAGGAGACGATCACGGTCACGAACCAGACCAAGCAGATCGCCGACGGCGTCACGGCCCGCGTGGTCCGGGACATCGTCTACGACCATCGGAAGCCCACGGAGATCACAGACGACTGGTACGCGCAGGACAAGGACGGAAACGTTTGGTACTTCGGCGAGGACACCGCGTCGATCGAAAACGGCAAGCGCGACGTCAGCGGTTCCTTCGAGGCCGGGCGCAACGGCGCGGACGCCGGGATCGCGATGCCAGCCCATCCGACCGTCGGTCTGACCTATCGCGAGGAGTACTACAAGGGCCACGCCGAGGATCGCACCAAGGTCCTCGCCCTCGACCAACAGGTGGAGGCCCCGGCCGGTCACTTCACCGGCGCGATCCTGACCGATGACACCAGCCCGATCGAGCCCACGGTCTCCGAGTACAAGCTCTATGCCAGAGGCGTCGGGCCCGTGGTCGCGGTCTCGGTATCCGGCGAAGCCGAGCGGGAGGACCTCCTCAGCTACAGCAAGTAGACGTCGCTACCCGTTCGGCAGCGAGGAGCCCGCGAAGAAGAAGAACCAGGCCTCAAAGGCGAGGACGCCCGCCACGGCACAGATGACCACGACGCGCTCGATCCCCCCGATCCCGTACTTGCGCTGGGTATCGTCGCCACGCTCATCGCGCATGCTGCGGAGCCAGGGCGAGGTCTGGCGGGCGACCACCGGCCTCCCGGTGAGGTCGTCGTACTTGACGTTGAGCCAGGTGAGCAGGAGGGCGAGCCCGAAGACCGTTCCCGCGAGCACGACGACCACCGAGAAGACGGCGATCATGCTCAGGTTGTTGAGGCTGCCCTGGACCTTGGATCCGATCCAGATCGCGAGCAGTGGCGCCCCGGTCCACAAATTGATGGAGCAGATTGCCGAGGCCGTGAGGAGACCAATCTTCTTCAGCGCCATCGCAACTCCATAAGTTACCTACGGAGTAGTAGCTTTGTGTCAGTCCGGGAGCAGCTGACTGCAGGTGATGTCGCCCAGCCAGCGCTCGTACTGCTCCGGCGTCCAGTCGCGCGACTCGAGTAGCAGCACGTAGACGTGCGGATGGTTGAGCGTCCAGAGGATGTCGGCGGCCCGGTCGACGCCCAGACCTCGCCTCAGTCCCTTGCGCCCGGCGATGGACTTCACGACGTCGCGCTGGTTGTCGTAGAACTGCGACCAGATCCGCTCCGATAGCGCCTTGATCTCCGGGTCGGCCGCCGCCGCATTGAGAATCACATGGCCGAGCGGTGCGATGCGCTGCTTCACGACGCGGGAGTTGCGGGCGTTGAGCCGCAGCGCCTTCGCCGGATCGGGCTCGTCGAGCACCTCGCGGAACCACGCCTGGTCGCCGACGGGGACGTCCTCACGCCCGCCACGCAGGTTGCGATGCCAGAGCGCACGGAGAAGCCCGCTCTTCGTCTCGAAGGAGACATAGACCGTCTTCAGCGCCACGCCGGCCTCCTTCGCGATCGCCGCCATCGAGGTTGCGACGTAGCCGTCCCGGATGAAGAGCCGCTCGGCGGCATCCAGGATCTCGTTGCGCGTCGCCTCCGCCTGCTCCCTGCGGCGCGGGGAGTGGTAGCGGCGTTTCTTCTCGGAGGTCGCTGCAGCCTTCGCCATAGTTCGCTAGTCTAGCGATGAATTCATTACTCGTATCGAGTACTCAATTGCACTCGACCGACAAGGAGATTTGATCGTGGAGAGCGGACAGCAGACACAGACGGCGCCCAATCTGGACGGACTGAGGTCGGGCCTGCACTCGATGTGGGATGCAGTGGCTCCCGGCTGGGCTCGCAATGCGGAATTCGTCGAACAGCGAGGGACGGACCTGACCGCGTCCCTGATCGATGCCGCGGCGATATCCAACGGGGACCGGGTGCTCGAGCTCGCCTGCGGGCCAGGTGGCCTCGGGCTCACGGTGGCCGAGCGGTACCCGGAGAGCGAGGTGGTTCTCTCCGATGTGGCCCCGCAGATGACGGACATCGCAGCGGCTCAGGCGAACGAGCGAGGGCTGGCGAACGCGACCGTGGCCGTCCTGGACCTGGAGAGGATCGAGCAGCCGGACGAGTCGTTCGATGTCGTCCTCTGTCGCGAAGGGATCATGCTGGTGCCCGAGCCGGCGACAGCGGCGGCCGAGATCCGGCGAGTGCTGCGTCCAGGCGGTCGGGCCGCGATCTCCGTGTGGGCATCGCCTGAGCAGAACCCGTGGCTCACCGCCATGCTCGAGGCGCTGGGCGCGCAGCTGGGTGGCACATTCCCGCCGCCGGGAATGCCCGGTCCTCTCTCGCTCGGTGACCACGACCGATTCCACTCGGCGCTCGCCGGCGGGGGCCTCGATGTGATCCGGATCCATGAGGTCGAGGTCCCATGGCGCGGCGCCTCGTTCGACGAGTGGTGGGATCGCACCTCCGCGCTCGCCGGTCCCGTGGCCAAGCTCCTCGCGGCGCAGCCGCCGGAGGCGGTCGAAGCGATTCGCTTTAAGGCGCATGAGCTGCTGTCGGAGTACGAGTCCGACGACGGCCTGGAGATCCCGGGGTCCACTCTGGTGGCTTCCACCCGGCGCGGCTAGGACGAGACGGCCGCCAGTCCCGCCGGGTGAGGGATCGAAGGGCGGGACTGACGGCCTTGGTCTGGATACGGCGGATCTCGCCGCGGGGATTGCACCCGGCTCCGCCGAGTCCCCGACCTAGTCGTCCGACCTCTGGAACCGCTCGGGATCGATGACGAGGTCCATCGTCACGATCCGGCCGTTCCTGACGGTGTACGCCGTTGCACCGAGAATCTTGCCGTCGCGCTCCGCAACCGTCCCCGGCGCGCCGTTGACCATTGCTGGGCGCACGAGGGGAAGGAATTCCCGGCCCTGCGTGACGATCCGCTCCACGACCTTCTCGGGGCCGGTAGCCGCGAGCACCTCCGCGCGCGGATCGCCCTCCCCGGTGTGGACGCGGAGGACAATGTCCGGGTCGAGCACGTTCATCAGGGCCTCGAAGTCGCCCGCGCGCGCCGCCGCCAGGAAGGCGTCGATGACCCGCCGCTGCTCGGCGACGTCGGCGTCGGTGGGCGGAGTTGAGCCGCGTACCCGCCGCCGAGCGCGGCTGGCCAGCTGACGGGCGGCGTCGGGCTCGCGGCCGGTGATCTCGCCGATCTCGACGAAGGGAACGCCGAACATGTCGTGCAGGACGAAAGCGACGCGCTCGGCGGGGGAGAGGTTCTCCAGCACGACGAGCATCGCGAGCCCGACGGAGTCGGCCAGCTCGGCCTCCTCGGCCGGGTTCTCCTCGGTCGATTCGCTGACGATCGGCTCGAGGTGGTCGTCGGGCTGCTCGCGCCTCGCCTTTCGCGCCCGCAGCATGTCGAGCGCGACGCGGCCGACGACCGTCGTCAGCCAGGCCCGCAGGTTCTCCACCTGATCGGAGTCGGTGCGGCTCAGGCGCAGCCACGCCTCCTGGACGGCGTCGTCGGCCTCGCCGGTCGTGCCCAGCATCCGGTAGGCCACGGCCTCCAGGTGGGGCCGGTGCTGCTCGAACTCCTGGGCGAGAAGTGTGTCGTCGGTCACAGCCGGTCACGTCCTTTCGTTCTGATCCGTCTCATGGGTGACGAACCAAACGCGGCCGATGTGACGGCCGAAGGAGGAAGACATGGCTCGCAAATGGTGGACCCTGATCGCCGTCTCGGTGGCGACGTTCATGCTCCTGCTCGACATCACGGTCGTCAACGTAGCGCTGCCGTCGATTCGCGACGACCTCGGCGCCAGCTTCAGCGACCTGCAGTGGGTGGTGGACGCCTACGCCCTCACGCTCGCCGCACTGGTGCTGACGGCCGGCTCGCTCGCCGACCGGTTCGGTCGGCGCCGATTGTTCGCCTGGGGGCTCGGGATCTTCTCCGCAGCCTCGCTGCTCTGCGCGCTGCGCCCGATCCGACCTTCCTGAACGTCGCCCGGGCGCTTCAGGGCATCGGCGGCGCCGTGATGTTCGCCGTCTCCCTGGCGCTGCTCGGCGCAGGAGTTCCCCGCCGGCCGCGAGCGCGCGCACGGCGATGGGCATCTACGGCGCCACGATCGGCGTCGCCGTGGCGATCGGCCCGCTCGTCGGCGGTGCTCTCACCGACGGACTCGGCTGGCAGTCGATCTTCTACCTGAACGTCCCGATCGGCCTCGCCGCGATCGCGTCACCTACGCAAGGCTGCGCGAGAGCCGCGACCCGAATGCGACCCGCGTCGACTGGGCTGGAGTCGCGACTTTCAGTGCCGCCCTCTTCATGCTGGTGCTGGCGCTGGTCCGCGGTAACGACGAGGGCTGGGGCTAGCACCCTGATCGTCTCGCTGTTCGCTGGCTCGGCCGCCCTGCTCGGCCGCCTTCGTCGCGATCGAGAGCCGCGTGCGCGAGCCGATGCTCCCGCTCGGGCTCTTCAAGCGGCCCTCGTTCACCGGCGTGCAGCTGGCGGCATTCGCCGTCTCGGCGTCCGCCTTCGCGCTGTTCCTCTACCTCGAGGCTCTACCTGCAGAACTACCTCGGCTACTCGCCGCTGGAGGCGGGATTGCGCTACCTGCCGCTCACGCTGGCAGCCTTCTTCGCTCGCGCCGGTGGCAGGCGCTCCTCCTGTCCCGCGCGCCCGGCCCGGGTGATGATGAGTGCGAGCCTGGCCGTGTCGGGACTCGGCCTGCTGCTGATGTCCGGGATCAACGCCGACTCGGAGTGGACGACCCTGCTCGGCGGGTTCCTGGTCCTCGGCGCTGGCGTCGGCCTCCTCAACCCGGTGATCGCGGACGTCGCGCTCAGCGTGGTCCCCAAGGAGCGGAGCGGCATGGCCGCCGGCATCAACGACACGTTCCGCCAGGTCGGTGTCGCGGTCGGCGTCGCCGTCTGGGGCGCGGTCTTCGTCGGCCAGGGCGCCGCCAAGGTGAGCGAGCTGACGGCGGGGACGCCCGGCGGCGAGCGGCGATCACCCGCGCCAGCTGGTCGAGGCCGCCTCGTCGGGCAGCCTCCACCAGGCCGTGGCGGCGGTGCCGCCGCAGGCTCAGCACGGCAGCTCGAGCACGCCGCGCGCGAGGGATTCCTGGCCGGAGTCAACGACGTGCTCACGCTCGGCGCGCTGCTCTGCTTCGCCGGCGCGGCGCTCGCCCTCTGGCTGGTCCGCGAGCGGCGAGATCGAGCGCGAGCCGGTCGAGCCCGCCAGCACGATCGTCCCGCTGCCAGTGACGGATTAGGGCCGCAGGCCCAGCACTCCCGCTACGGCCCGCACGGCGAGCTCCTCGTCGTGCGGTGCCTGCCCGGCGACCGCGATCACCGCCCCCTCGAGGGCGCCCATGAAAGCCAGCGCAGTCGTCCGGGCGGGCGGGCCGGGCGGGATCGACCCTTCTCTGCGCCCGGCGCTGACCAGGCGGGCGACCCGCTTGATCGCCGTCTCCATGATTCGCTCGATCTTTCGGCCAACCGGATGGTCATGGCCGCTGAACTCGACCCGCAACGACATCACGACGCCGGCGACGTCACGCCGGCAGAAGACGGCGTGGCCGCGGGCCAGTGCCAGCAGTTCGCCGACGGGATCGGCCTCCTGCCTGGCCGCCTCACCGACCTCGCGCGTCCAGTTCTCGTTCACCCAGTCGATCACCGCCAGAGCGAGGTAAGTCTTGTCCTTGAACTGGTGGTAGAGCGCCCCGCGCGTATAGCCCGCCTCTCGCGCCACCTCTTCGAGGCGAAGGTGGCCGTAGCCGTAGCGGGAGAGGCCCCGCGCGGCCGCTTCCAGGAGGGCGCTCCGAGTGCGTGCACTTCGGTCCGCCTGCGTCAACGTACGTACATGCATGTATGTATGTTACGGGTACGATGCGGATGGACATCCGGCTTCCCGACAGCGCCCACACCTCCCGGCCCTGGCGGATCCACGAGATCGCCCCGGATTTCCGCGCTCGAGGACGTCTGGGCGCTGCCGACGCCGGGGGGTCCCGATGACTTTGGTCTGCTGGTGGAGGGGTTCGCCTCGGGTGACCCCTCGCATGACGACTCCGGTCTCGTGCGCATCCTCTTCGCGCTCCGCTGGAAGGTCGGAGAGCTGCTCGGCTGGGACGGCCCGGACGACGGCGTCGGCTCCAGAGTGCCGACGCTCCGCGACCGGATGCCGGCGGATCTGCGCGACGGCCCCTCCGGGCCGTCGTTCGACGCGCTCCCCTTCAGACCGCTCTCCTGCTCGACGACGAGTGGGCCGCTGAGATCGCCAACCGGACCGTGCACGGCGTGCTCCATCTCGGCTGGGTACCCGACGGGAGCGGCGCATACCGCGGCCAGATGGCCGTGCTGGTGAAGCCGAACGGGCTGCTCGGCAGCGGCTATCTGACCGCGATCCGGCCGTTCCGGCACCTGATCGTCTATCCGAGGATGCTTCGCCGGATCGGACGGACCTGGCGGACGGCGACTACCTGACCCTGGTGTAGACCAGGTCGAAGTCGGTCTTCCAGCCGTCGCCCTCGTCGATCTCCCAGCGGCCGTCGATCGTGTTGCCGTCGTCGGAGATCTTGGCCGTGAAGCGCTGGTTGAAGGGCTCGCCCTCGCGCCAGAGCTTCCACTCGCCGTCGCCGATGCTCATCTCGTAGACGCGGCAGACGTTCCGGTCGTCGCGTGTAGAGCTGGTAGTAGGTGCCGTTGGCGGCGTCGCAGCCCATCACGCAGACGCCGTCCGGCGCCTCGGGCATCTCGACCGTCGAGCGCTCGACCAGCAGCCGGTTGTCGCTGCCCTCGAGCCACTCGAAGGTCACCCGCGCCTCGCCCGGCCAGGGCTCGCCGCCTGGCGGGGTCGCCTGTCTGGGTCCACTCCCCGACCAGCACCTCCATCTCCTTGAGCGCCTGCTCTGCTGTCGGTTGATCGATCATCTCGCCTCATTCCTCGCTAGTACCCGATAATCCCCGAATGAACGACGACCGGGACCACGCGATCGCCCGGGAGATCATCGACAAGAGCCTCTACATGGTCGTCGCCACCGCCGACTCGTCGGGACAGCCGTGGGCCTCGCCGGTCTACTACGCGCCCTCCGGCTACCGGGACTTCTTCTGGATCTCCCAGCCCGACGCGACCGCACTCGGAGAATCTGCGGGAGCGGCGCGAGGTCGGGATCGCGATCTTCGACTCCACCGCAAGCCGGTCGGCACGGGCAGAGGGCGTCTACGTGCTCGGTGTCGCGCGCGAGCTGCCCGCTCACGAGACCGCCGAGGGGATCGAGATCTTCTCCAAGCGCTCGGTGAGCCACGGGGCGGGCGAGATCTGACCGTCGGAGGACGTCAGCCCGCCGGCCCGCCACCGCCTCTACCAGGCGACCGCCGAGGCCATCTATGTGCTGGACGACCACGATCACCGCGTCGAGGTGAGCCTCTGAAGGCCGTCGTCGCTCGCGAGCTCGGCGGCCCCGAGGTCCTCGAGCTGCCAGGAGGTCGAGCGGCCCGGAGCCGGTCCAGACCGAGGTGCTGGTCCGGGTCACCGCCGCCGGCATCAACCCGGTCGACTGGAAGACCCGGCGCTACGGCGGCAACCCGGAGGCGGTGGGGGAGCCGCCCTTCATCCTCGGCTGGGACATCGCCGGGGTGGTCGAGGAGATGGCCGACCGGCGTGCAGCGCTTCGCCGTCGGGGATCGGGTCTTCGGCATGCCCTGGTTCCCGCGCCTCGCGCGGGGCTACGCGGAGTACGTCACCTCGCCGGCGCGCCAGCTGGCGCGGACCCCGGACGGGCTCACCGACGAGCAGGCGGCCGGGCTGCCGCTCGCCGGGCTCACCGCCTGGCAGTCGTTGGTGGACCTGGCCGAAGGTGGGGGAGGGCGACCGCGTCCTGGTCCACGCCGCCGCCGGCGGGGTCGGCCACCTCGCCGTGCAGATCGCCAAGGCGCGAGGCGCCTACGTGATCGGCACCGCGCGCGCGGACAAGCACGACTACCTGCGGGAGCTCGGCGTCGACGAGCCGATCGACTACACGACGACGCCCTTCGAGGAGGTCGTCTCCGATCTCGACGTCGTGCTCGACGTGGTCGGCGGGGAGCGACTACGGGCTCCGCTCGCTGCGAGGTGCTCCGCGAGGGAGGCCTGCTCGATCGTCCTGCCCGGCGGGGTGACCGAGGAGGTGGCCGCCGCCGCCGAGCAGCAGTCGAAGCGAGCCGAGGGCATCCAGGTCGAGCCCGACTACTGCGCGCTCGAATCGCTCGCCGCCCTGGTCGACGAGGGCAAGCTCACGGTCACGATCGACGAGACCTTTCCCCTCGCCGAGGCCGCGGAGGCGCATGCGCGCCTCGAGGACGGCCGGGCGAGGGGCAAGATCGTGCTGATTCCCTGAGGGGCTACTCGGCGCGCTCGTAGATCTGCACCCGGATGCCGTCGGAACCGACGCCGCGGTCCTCGACCAGCTTCAGCTTCCGCCGCGGGAAGCCGCCGTCGAAGAGCCGCTTGCCGGAGCCGAGGATCGTCGGGAAGACCATCAGGTTCCACTGGTCGACCAGGTCGTTCTCGATCAGCGTCTGCACCAGGGTCGCGCTGCCCGCGACCTGGATGTCGCCCTCGTACTGATCCTTGAGCTTCTCGACCTCCTCGGGGACGTTCTCGGAGATCACGTGCGAGTTCTGCCACTCGGGATCGGTGAGAGTGGTCGAGACGACGTACTTGGGCATGCGTGTTGAACTTCTCGGCGAAGCCCGCCTCGTCCTCTGCGCTCCGGCCACGCCGCCGCGAAGCCCTCGTAGGTCACCCGGCCGAGCAGCAGCGCGTCGGATGCCATCAGCTCGTCGAGCTTGAACTGGTCGCCGTCCTGGCCGCGGTCGTACTCGAAGCTCCAGCCGCCGTACTCGTAGTCCTCGGATCCGCCCGGATCCTCGATCACGCCGTCGAGGCTGATGAATTCGGTCACGACAACTTTCCCCATCTGTCTTCCTCCTGTTCGTTCGAAGTCAGTGGTCAAGACCGCCGAGGCGCGCGAGAACTAATCGGCTGCGAGGCGCTCGGCGATGCGCTCGAAGAAGCCGGACCAGCCCTGCTTGGCGGGCTCGAGCTGCTCGGGCGGCATGTGGCCGCCGATCTGGGTGAAGAGCATCTCGGTCCGTCCGTCGCCCGCGATGTCGGTGAGGACGACGGTGCAGACCGCGTACACGTCCTGGTCCGGCTCGTCGGTGACGGTGAAGACGAGCCGCTCGGGCTCCTCGACCTCGAGGTACTCGCCGTCCCAGTGGATCGCGCCCGCCGGACCGCGCATCACCGAGGCTCCAGCGGCCGCCGGGGCGCACGTCCATGAGACGGTCTCCAGCGGGACCTCGGCCGTAGTCGCCGCCGTACCAGTCGGCGAAGCGCTCCGGCTCGGTCCACTCGCGCCAGACCTCCTCGCGGGGCGCCTCGAAGGTCCAGTGATCATCGATGTCCGAGCTGCCGTTGCCGCCCGGTGTCTCAGCCATGGGCGGTCTCCCTGAGCGCTCTCAGCCGCTTCCATCCGCTCGAAGCCACCCTCCCAGAAAGCTCCGGTAGCCATCGACCCAGTCGGCGATCTGCTTCAGCGGGCCGCCCTCGAGGTGGGAGGGGCGAAGCTGCGCGGTGCGGCCGCGGGTGACCAGGCCGGCGCCCTCGAGCACCTTGAGGTGCTTGGAGACGGCCTGGATCGAGACCGGGAAGTGGCTCGGCGAGCTCGCTCACGGTCGCGTCGCCCGAGGCGAGCCGCTGCGAGGATCGCCCTGCGGGTCGGATCGGCGAGGGCGGCGAAGGTGCGGTCGAGCTGCGCGGCGGTCATGGCGTCGTATTAAACCAGATGGTTGAATACAGGCCCGGGCCTCGACCCCGGGCGATGAGTTTCGGGGCTGGCGAACGTCTTCTGGAGACGGGAAACGGTCACATTTCGGGGCCGGAAATCGTCCTGGTTCGTCGAAAAGTCACGTTCAACGCAGAAGGGAGTCACCAATGTCGCCATCACCGCAGCAAGTCCACAGACATCCCGACCGATGAACTTCGCTCCCAGCTCGACGGCGAGCTGATCACCCCGAACGATTCCGCCTACGACGAGGCGCGCCACGTCTTCTTCAAGGGAATCGACCGGCGACCGCTGGCGGTCGCGCGGGTCGCGGGCGCCGCGGACGTCGCGCGGGTCGTGACTGCGGCGCGGGAGACCGGGCTCGACCTCGCCGTGCGCAGCGGCGGCCACAGCCGCGCCGGACTACGGGACCATCCGAGGGCGGCCTCGTCATCGACCTCTCCGGCATGAACGCGGTCGAGATCGACCCCGATGGCGAGAGCGCCTGGGTCGAGACCGGCGCGACGGCCGGCCCAGTACACGAAGGCGACCGCGGAACGGGGGCGCGTCACCGGCTTCGGCGACACCGGCTCGGTCGGGATCGGCGGGATCACCCTCGCCGGCGGGATCGGCTTCCTGGTCCGCAAGAACGGGCTGACGATCGACGACCTGCTCGCGGCCGAGGTGGTCACCGCCGATGGCCAGGTCGTCGAGGTGAGCGAGGACTCGGAGCCGGACCTCTTCTGGGCGATCCGCGGCGGCGAGTCGAATTTCGGCATCGCCACCCGCTTCCGGTTCCGGCTGCACGAGATCGCCGAGATCGTCGGCGGCATGATGATCCTGCCGGGGACGCCCGAGACGATCAACGGCTTCCTCGAGGCGGCCGATGCGGCGCCGGAGGAGCTCTCGACCATCGCCAACGTGGCGCTTGCGCCGCCGATGCCGTTCGTGCCCGAGGAGGCCCACGGCAAGCCGGTGATCATGGGGCTCTTCGCCTACACCGGACCGGTCGACCAGGGGGATTCCGTGATCGCTCCCGTTCCGCGCGCTCGCCGAGCCGTTCGTCGACATGGTGCGGCCGATGCGCTACCCGGAGCTCTACGAGGGCCCCGAGCAGGAGGCCGCCTTCATGACCGGGACGAACTTCTTCGCCGACTCGCTCGGAGCCGGCGGAGGCGATCCTCGAGCAGCTGCCGCAGTCGACGGCGCCGATGAAGGCCGTCCAGCTGCGGGTGCTCGGAGGGGCGATGGCCCGGACTCCCAATGACGCCACGGCCTTCGGCCACCGCGACCGCTCGCTGTTCGTCAACGTCGTGTCGATGTACGTCGACCCGGCGGAGGAGCAGGCCCATGCCGCCTGGACGAACGGGCTCGCCGAGTCACTCGGCAAGGACGGGGCGGGGGGCTACGTCGCCTTCATGGGCGAGGAGGACGAGGAGACGATCCGTGCGGCCTACCCGAACGGAGCCTGGGAGCGGCTGCGCGAGCTGAAGCGCCGCTACGACCCGGACAACCTCTTCCGCCTCAACCACAACATCCCGCCGGCCGACGGCTGAGCCGGCGGAGATGGATCAGAGCCAGGTGATGCCGGCTCGCTCCGACGCCGCCGCGTAGGCGTCGGGGCCGAGGGTGCCGTCGCGCTCGGCCTCGGCGAGATCGCGGAAGAACTGCTCGATCCCACCAGGGATGAAGACGATCAGCTCGCGGCCGACGCCCGGCTCGACCCGCCGCTGGGCGTGGGGGACGCCCCGCGGAGCGAAGAGCGCATCACCGGGCCCGAGCCTGTGCTCCTCGTGCCCGACCGTGACGATGTGTTCGCCCTCGACGATGTAGAAGAGCTCGTCCTCGCGGCTGTGGACGTGGAGGGGGTGTCGACCATCGGCGGCACCTCCTCGATCACCGTCATGGCGCCGCCGGAGTCCTCGGCGCTCACCCGGATCACGACGTTCACCTCGCCGAAGACCAGTCGTTCCTCGCGCAACCCCTCGGTCATTTCCCACGCGCCGACCATCTCACATAGGCTGCGGCCGTGATCGATCACGTCGGCGTGAACGTCTCCGACTACGACCGCAGCCGCGACTTCTACGCCAAGGCGCTCGAGCCGCTCGGCTACTCGCTGCTGATGGAGCCGGTGGAGGGCCACGGCGGGTTCGGCCGCGAGGGGAAGCCCGATTTCTGGATCTCGGGAGTGCGGGAGCCCACCACGGAGAACGTGCACGTCGCGCTCGCCGCGCCCGACCGGGCGACGGTCGACGCCTTCCACGCCGCGGCGCTGGAGGCCGGCGGCACCGACAACGGGGAGCCGGGACTCCGCGAGGACTACCACCCGACCTACTACGGCGCCTTCGTCCGCGACCCCGACGGCAACAACATCGAGGTCGTCTGCCACAAGCCGGAGTAGCGCGGCGCCGCTCAGCGGGAGGACGATGAATTCCGGCCGTCGACCTCAGGCCGGCGGCGCCGGATCGGGCGGCAAGGGCTCGAAGGCGAGCAGCCGCTCCACGATCTCCGAGAGCTCGGCCTCGTGGGTCCGGATCAGCTCGTCGGCGAGGGCGGGCAGCGTCTCGTTCAGCGTCTGGGGGCTCGCGTCGTCGAGCGGAACCGATTTGCTGAGCGGGACCTGCAGGCGGAAGTACCGCGGCCCGTGCCCGACCTCGGCGGCCGAGACGTGCGGGTCGTCGGGGTGGTTGAGGAGGGTGTGGGCCCAGTGGTCGGCGCCGTCCGCTGCTCCGCCCAGGGTCGCGCCGAGTACCGGTGGCTCACCGCGCTTGGGCAGCACCCAGCCCAGCCTGCCCCAGCGCCGGACCTGCTCCTGTGGATAGCCGTCCTCATGCAGCCCGGTGCCGATCGAGACCACCAGCAGGTCGTCCTGGTCGAGGTGGTGGGGGTCGTCACCGAAGCGCTTCAGGGCCTCGACGATCGCAACGATGACCGGGTTCGCGGCGAAGACGCCCCCATCGACCAATGCACGCCCGTCGATCTCGTGCGAGGGGAAATAGGTGGGCGCGGCCGAGGTGGCCAGCCCGGCGTCGGTGATCGGCCGGTTGCGGTCGCTCTCCGGCAGCTCCCTGGCTCGCCAGCGCTTGAAGAAGTACGGATCGCGGTTGGTCATGTCGTAGGAGGTGACGATCAGCTCCCGAAGCGCGTGCTGGATGTGGGTGGTGCCCAGCCGACGCTCGATCGCCTCCTCGAGCGGCCCGAGCGTGTACTTCGGCCCCAGCCAGCCCCAGAGCGTGCGGACCTTCTGGAACAGGCTGCGACGGAAGATCGCCGGGCCGTCCTCGGTGTAGAAGCCGGCCAGCTCGTCGGCGCTCACCGCGGGCCGATTCGGGTGGTCCGGGTCCGGAGCCGTCAGGCTGAGGGCGACCAGCCCGCCGGTCGAGGTCCCGGCGAACATGTGGAAGTAGTCCGAGGCGCGAGCGCCCTCACCGGCCTCCCTCTGGAGTCTGCGCTCGAGCTCGGCGATCACCAGGGCCGGAATCAGTCCCCGGATGCCACCGCCGTCGACGCAGAGAATGCGGAACCTGTCCGTCGGCTTGGCCTCATCGGCAGCCATTTCGATGAGTTTCGCCGAAACAGACCGTCTATGAAACGTAGGTTGGACCAATGACTGTGGATCTCGAAGAGCTCAGAAGCGAACTGACCGGCGATGTTCTCGAACCCGCCGACCGCGAATACGAGCGGGCGCGGCTCTGCTTCAACCTGTTGGTCGACCGGCGGCCAACGGGGATCGCTCGCTGTCTGGATGCGAAGGACGTGGCGAACGCGCTGGCCTTCGCGCAGGCGAACGACCTGGAGATTGCTGTTCGCGGCGGCGGCCACAACCCCGCCGGCCACTGCGCGGTCGACGACGGCCTGGTGATCGATCTGTCGCGAATGAGGAACGTCGAGGTCGATCAGGAGAACGGTGTCGCGGTCTCCGAGGGCGGCGCGACCTGGCTCGACTTCGACGCCGCAACCCAGGCCCACGGCCTGGTCACTCCCGGCGGTGTGGTCGGATCGACCGGGGTCACCGGACTCACCCTCGGCGGCGGAATCGGCCATCTCACGGCCCAGCACGGCCTCACCTGCGACAACCTGATCGCCGCCGAGCTGGTGACGCCGGCGGGCGAGGTCATTCGCGCGAGCAAGGGGGAGAACCCCGAGCTGCTCTGGGGCCTGCGCGGCGGTGGCGGCAACTTCGGTGTCGTCACGCGGGTGGAGCTCCGGCTCCACCGGCTCGAGCGCGTCGTCGGCGGACTAGCTCGACTACGAGGGCGACGCCGTCCGCGACGCGCTCCGCGTCTTCCGCGACGTCGATGCCCAAGCCGGCAACGAGATCAGCATCCAGTGCCAGATCTCGACGAACGAGGACCTGACCCCGACCCTGGACGTAGCCCCCTGCTCGACGAACGGCGAAACCGAGGAGATCGCCGCGCTGCGCGCGGCGCCGGGGCTCGTCAATGACGGCGTGCGCGAGCAGGGCTTCCTCGACCAGCAGCGCATCTTCGACCCCGGCTACGGCGTCGATCGCAACTACTGGAAGGGCCATTTCGTCCGCGAGATGCCCGACGAGCTGATCGACGTTCTGGTCGACAGCATGTCCGCCCTCGGCCGCCCGCCCGGCGCGATCCTGATCGAGTCGCTGCGCGGCGGACCCAAGGACGTCGATCCCGAGACCGCCGCCCTCGGCTACCGCGACGCGGCCTTCAACGTCAGCGTGATGGCGAGCTGGACCGACCCCGCCCACGACGACGAGCACATCGCCTGGGCGCGCGATACCGCCGCGGCGATCGAGCCCTGGTCGGTCAGCGGCGGCTACGCCAACTACATGCAGGCGGACGAGCCCATCGACCGCGTCCGCGCGGCCTACGGTCCGGACAACTTCGCGCGCCTCCAGGCGCTCAAATCCCGCTACGACCCCGGCAACGTCCTCCATCGGAACCAAAACATTCCGCCCTTGCCCTGAACGGAGTAGTGGAGAACCACTACAACGACGGATCCAACCACGGTGACTACCTCACCTGCGACAGCGGCGCCTTGAGCTGGACGGCGTCGGCGCCTTAGCCAGCTGGGCTCAGAGCCCGAGCCCGCGCACGCCGGACTCGCCCCAGCCCAGGTGGTGCGCCAGCTCGTGCTTGACCGTTCGCTCGACCTGCGCCCGGAGCAGGTCCGGGTCGTGCCCGAAGTCGCGCTCCAGGGTGTCCTGGTAGATCACGATCCGGTCGGGATAGATGTCGCGCGCGACCGTGCCGCCCATGTACATCCCGTAGGCGCGGTGCTCGTGCCCGAGGTTCGAGATCACCACCGGCGTGTCCTCCAGCAGCGCCTGGAACTCCGGCGGCAGGTCGTCGATCGCCTCGATCACCAGCAGATCGAACTCGCTCGGCGGATAGTCGGGAGCCGGCATCGCGGCGAGCGCCTCACTCCGATCGACGAGCTTCCGGAACTCGGGCTCGGGCATCTCCCTGCCGATCGCCATCGTCGTCGCCCAGGCGGTGATCAGCACGATCGCGATCGCCCCGACCACGATCGTCATCAGCCCACCGAGGTGCGCGAACGACGGCGGGTTGAGGAACAGCAGCAGGCACCCAGCGATGAAGGCGGCGACGGCCGTGGCCCGCAGCGGAGGAACGAGGATCTCCCTCATGCCCTGAGGTTAGGGAGTGGCCCCGGCTGCCCAGGGATCCTCTAGACGCACACTGCTACGGCTTCAACTTCCGTCCGCTCGTGAAGAGGTACTGACTCCAGGCCAGCAGCGCCAGGCACATCGCCGCGACCACCGCGAAGGCGATCCAGGGGCTGACGTCTGAGACGCCCAGGAAGCCGTAGCGGACCGTCTCCACGACGTAGAAGAGGGGGTTCACGTGGGAGAGCTGCTCCCAGGGGGCGCCCAGGCGGGAGACGGAGTAGAAGACGCCGCCGAGGAAGGTGAGGGGGAGGATGACGATGTTGTTGATGAAGCTCGTGTGGTCGAAGGTCTCGGCGTAGATGCCGACGATCGTGCCGAGGGCGCCGAAGCCGACGACCAGGAGGAGGACGGCGATGAGGAGGAAGGCCGGCTGGTTGACCGGCGCGCCGGTGATCGGGATCGCGAGGGCGGCGAGGCCGACGCCGATGATCAGGGCGCGGAAGGCGCCGCCGATCAGGTAGCCGACGTTGACCTGCCAGTGGTGCATCGGAGCGGCGAGGACGTCGTCGATGAAGCGGTCGTTGCGGCCCTGGAAGATCGTCGAGGCGTTGTTCGAGTAGGCGGCCTGCGCCATCGCCATCGCGACCAGGCCGGGGACGATGAACTCGTCGTAGTCGAAGCCCTGCACCTGCTTGATCCGGCCGCCCAGGGAGAGTCCGAAGACGACGATGAAGAGCAGGGAGGAGACCACCGGCGCAAGCGTGGTCTGAGTCCAGAGGCGCAGGACGCGGTGGCACTCGCGGCGGGAGAGCCAGAGAAACCCCTGCCAGGGGTTGGGTTGGGCGTGGTCGCTCACCACATTCACACTAGCCGGGAGCAGGTGCCGCGCCGTACTCGAAGACCCGCTCCGGCTCGATCGCGAACGTGACCCGCTCGAGCTTCGCGTATCCCTCGGAAGGGTCGCCATAGCGACGCGCGAGATCCATCGCGTCCTCCACAGCCTCAGGGCCCTCGTACGACTTCGCGGCCTGGCCCCTGATGCCCACCCAGTGCTCCGTCTCGCGAGGATCGTGAACGAGCATCGAGACCTTGGGATCGCGGTGGAGGTTCTTCGTCCAGACCCGGCCGACAGTGCCGTTGATGAGGATGCTGTTGTCCTCGAGCCAGTAGTGCAGGACCGTCTGATGAGGCGAGCCGTCGGCACGCAGCGTCGAGACCACGACGCAGAGGGGTGTGCTCAGGTAGTCGCGAACCGAGTCGAGCGATTGCATTTGTTTCCGCTACGCGCCGGAGGCGATCGCGCGTTCCGCGTCGTCGAGCGTGTCGTATTGCAGGATCCGGGTGATCAGCCCGTCCTTGACCTCACAGGCGTAGACCATCTCGAGTTCGGTCCTGGCGCCGCTGCCTTTGCCGAGCCCCCAGTGGCTGTTGGGAACCAGGACGAAGTCATCCGAATCGATGAAATCGATCCAGGTCGAGTGGAACTCGCTGAAGGGGTCCAACCAGGCCTCGAGATAGCGGGCCACGCCATCCAAACCCTCGTAGACCGGGTCGATGCCGGTGCCGACTCCTGAGTCGAGGGTCCTGATCTCGACATCGGGCGAGCACTTGGCCGCGAGAGCCTCGCGGACCGCATCCACGCCCCAGTCGACCTCGGCGGTGTTGATCGCCTGGAACGGCTCCAGCAGCGACTTGACGACCTCCACGTTGCGCTCGGACATAGGATCGGATTGTGACCCGCGAGGACGTCGACCGCTGGCTCGCCGACTACGTCGAGGCCTGGAACACCTACGACCCCGAGCAGATCGCCGCCCTCTTCAGCGAGGACATCGCCTACCGCTACCACCCCTACGACGACCCGATCGAGGGTCGCGACGAGGTGGTCAAGGCATTCAGAGCCGAGGGCGACCACCCGGAGGCCGGCACACGGGACGATCCGGGCACCTATGAAGCCGAGTACCGCTGCATCGCGGTCGACGGGGACGTGGCGGTCGCGACCGGGTCCAGCTCCTACAAGGATTCCGCGGACGGCCCGGTCGCCCGGGTCTACGACAACTGCTTCGTGATGCGCTTCGACTCCGAGGGGCGCTGCCGCGAGTTCACGGAGTGGTTCATCAAGAGGAAGAGCAGGTAGGGGCGGCCACGATCCTGCGAGCTCGCGGCCGCCCCTGGCCGCTCGGATCTACATCCGCCAGCCGTCGACTGCGATGTACGCGGCGAGGCCCCCGTTCGGGTGAACGAGGATCACCGGTGACAGGCAGGTCGAGGGGACGTCGAACGAGTTGTCCCTGATCCGGGCGTCACCCCTGCGATCGATCGGTACCTGCCCGGTCGTCTCAGCGGCCATCGTGTCCGTGTCGGCGCCGCAGTAGAGCGAGGCGCTGATCGTGTTCACCGGCCCCGGCGTGCCGTTTCCCGGGGCGACCGGGATCACGAGACCCCTCACTCGCAGGTCCAGCCTGTGGCCCTGGAGCTGCACGCTGCCCTCCTTCAGGACCCACGGAGCGCCACCGGGGCCGACGCCGTGGAACGACGGGTCGGTCGGTGGCGGCATCGAGGGCGCGAGCGACTCGCTGATCAGCTGCCCGCCGTGTCCCTTGCCGTGTCCGTGGTCACTGCCGAGCGCGCTCAGCGCGCCAACCACGAGAGGTGAGGGAGCCGCATGGTTTGCTCAGGCGTGTGGATAGGGTGACCCGGTGAGCGCGAAGCGTGGGATCTTCCTCCCGCCGTTCGACGAGCTGTTCGATCCGAGAACCCTGGTGGAGCTCGCGCAGGCCGCGGAGGAGCGGGGCTGGGACGGATTCTTCCTCTGGGACCACATCGCGTATCGAGCGCCCGTTCGCGCTCTCGCCGACCCGTGGGTTGCGTTGGCGGCGATCGCCAGCCAGACGGAGAAGCTGCGGCTCGGGCCGCTGGTCACTCCGCTTCCGCGGCGGCGCGTGCAGAAGGTGGCCCGGGAGACGGTCACGCTGGACCGCCTCAGCGGCGGGCGCCTGACGTTCGGAGTCGGGCTCGGCGGCGCGGAGAACGTGGAGCTGGAGCCGTTCGGGGAGGAGGTCGACGCACGCAAGCGGGCGCAGTTGCTCGACGAAGGGCTTGCGAGGCTGACCGCCTACTGGGCCGGTGAGTTCGAGCCCCCTCCCGTCCAGGAGCCGCGCATCCCCATCTGGGTGGCGGCTCGCTGGCCGAACCGGCGACCCGTGAGGCGAGCAGTCCGCTGGGATGGCCTCTTCGTGATCGATCTCGCCGGGCGACCGGACGCGCTCGAGGAGCTCGCGAACGAGGTTCGCGACCTGCGCGCTGGAAATGACGACCCCTTCGATCTCGTCGTGGATATCCCCCCCGGCGACGACATCGCTCCATGGGAGGCCGCGGGCGCGACCTGGATCCTCACCGACTTCGACTCACTCCAGCCCCGGCTCGCCGACGTGCGCGACGCGATCGACGCCGGCCCGAGCTGAGGCGACCGTCTTCATGTAGACGTCCTCGAGGGTGGCGGCGTCGAAGGTCTCCTTGAGCCCAGCCGCGGTATCGCGGGCGATGATCCGTCCGCCGCCGATCAGAGCGATCTCCTCGCAGAGAGCCTCGGCCTCCTCGAGGTAGTGGGTGGTGAGCAGAATCGTCGTGCCGCGTTCGTGCAGGCGGCGGATGTAGCGCCAGAGCTCGTGGCGGAGCTCGAGGTCGACGCCGGCGGTCGGCTCGTCGAGGATCACCAGGCGCGGCTCGTGCAGCAGCGCCCGGGCGAGGAGCAGGCGGCGGCGCATTCCGCCGGAGAGCTTGGGCGCGCGGACGTCGCGCTTGGCGCGCAGGTCGAAGACGTCGATCATCTCCTCCGCGCGCTCGGCAGAGGCGGCGCTGCTCATCCCGTAGTAGCCGCCGTGATAGACGAGCGTCTCGAAGACGGTCAGGAAGCGGTCCAGGTTGGGCTCCTGCTCGGCGATCCCGATCATCCGCCGCGCCTCCATCGAGTCGCCCGGCTCGCCGAAGACGGAGATCTCCCCGTCCGTCAGCCGGAGCAGGTTGCAGACCGCCGAGATCAGCGTGGTCTTGCCGGCGCCGTTCGGGCCGAGCAGGCCGAAGAAGCTGCCGGCCGGCACCTCCAGGTCGAGGGCGTCGAGAGCGAGGGTGCCGTCGTCGTAGCGCTTGGTGAGCCGGCGCAGCTGGAGGGCGGGGGTCACCCCTCCATGATTGCGAAGCGGCGTGCCGAGCCCGGTTCGCTCAGCAGTGAGCGCCGACCGGCAGGTAGCCCCAGCCCACGGACCTGCTGTAGGCCTGGCCGGGGTCAGTCGGCCCGAGCCCGGCGGTGTAGCGACCGCCTCCGGAGCCGGAGTCGGTCAAGGTGACGTTGGCGTAGGGACCCGAGACGTAACAGACCAGGTATCCGACCTTGCGGCCGGACGGGTCGTCGAATGTCTCCGGACCGAATCCATCGGTGTCATTGCTCGAGTGCGTGGCGCCGGGGATCCCGTTGACGATGGTCCCGCCCGCGAGACCGGAGTGGCGCCCGTTCATGTCGTAGACCTGAAGGTCGATGTCGGCAGTGGAATCCCAGGTCAGCGTCACCGTGCGCGGGACGGCCGGCAATGAGGCGCGGCGGCCGGCGGGCTTCTTACAGGGGGTGCCCTTCTTGTGCTTCTTCTTGCAGGCCTTGCTGCGCTTCGCCTTCGAAGTCGCCGCGTGGGCGGATTCGCTCGCCGCCTGTGCCGGTGAGCGCGGCGACGAGGCATGCGCAGGCGAAGGCGACGCTCGCCGCAATCGGAAATCTGAAACGACCACCCCAAGCCATCGGCGCAACCGTATGGCTCGCTTTCCCTCGGCACATCAGTACTTGCCCACATGGCGAGTGCGAGTTTTCCTCAGCCTGATTGGAAAGCGGATCTGCCGGGTAGGACGCGACCGGCGCATCGCTCGACGGCCGACCCTCCGCCTCGGGCGATTCATCGGAGAGGGCCGGAAGTGGGGCGAACATTGACCGGATCCGAGTGGACCTGTGCCCGATGTGGGATGACCGCCAGCTTCATGGATGGAGTGGGCGATTCCGTCCGGGTTGCCGCCCAACTGGGAGGAACTGAACGACATCTACTACTGCCTCGGCTGCCGGCGCAAGCTGGCGGGTGAGGCGAGAGCCGCGGCCGTTTCCGATCTGGACCCCCCCGCTGAGCGTCTGCGGGCGGATGCCGAGGGGCGGATCGAGTTCGAGCTGAGCCGCAGCCCCGACTGGTGCGACACGCGCATCGCACGTGCCTGCGGCACGAACGTCCTCCTGGTGAGGCAGGTGCGAGAGCGGCTCGGCGCGTATCCGACGAGACCGGTCTGAACCGTCGCGCGCAGAGAGATAGCTGGATGAAGCCGGTCAGGGTCTCGGTCGAAGTTCCGCAGTCGCGTCAGGAGGTCTACGACTTCCTCGACGTCCTCGGCAATCACGAGCAGTTCACCGACCACTTCCTGCTCGACTGGCAGGTCTTCGGCCCGGCCAGCGGGGTCGGTGCCAAGGCACGGATGCGCGTGAAGAGCCCGGGGCCGGACGACTGGCTCGACATGAAGGTCACGGATGCCGAGCCGCCCCGGACGACGAGCGAGGAATCAGTCAGCGCGAAGGGAAAGCGGCGTACCCGCGGGACCTACGTGCTCGAGGAGCTCCCCGGCGGCGGGACCCGGATCAGCTTCGAACTCGCCTGGCTCGAGGCGCCGTTGAGGGAGCGGCTCGGCGCTCCCCTGACGCGTGCGGTCGTCCGCCGGGCCAACGCCAGATCGCTGCAGCGGCTCGCGGAGGTCCTCGCAGCCAATCCGGTGGCATAGTCCGGGCGTGGCCCACGCGATCCACACCGACTCGTGAGCGAGGACCGGCCACATCGCGTGGTCGTGATCGGCGGCGGCTTCGGCGGCCTGCAGGCCGTGCATCACCTGCGCCGCGCCGACGTCGACGTGACCCTGATCGACAAGCGGAACTTCCATCTCTTCCAGCCGCTGAGCTACCAGGTGGCGACCGGCGCGCTCTCCGCGACAGAGATTTGCTTCCCGCTGCGCTGGATCTTCAGGCGGTATCGGAACGTGCGCGTGCTGATGGGAGAGGTGAGCGAGTTCGACCTGGACGATCGATCCGTCCGCCTCGCAGCCCGGCGCCGGTGACGGCGGGCCGCTGATGATCCCGTACGACACCCTGATCGTCGCCGGCGGCTCGCACTACGCGTACTTCGGTCACGACGAGTGGCAGGAGATCGCCCGAGAGGTCAAGTCGCTGGAGAGCGCCCTGACGGTGCGGGCGCAGATCCTGAGCGCCTTCGAGGCCGCCGAGCTCGAGACCGATGAGGAGAAGCGCCGCGCCTGGCTCACCTTCGTCGTGGTCGGCGGCGGGCCGACCGGGGTCGAGATGGCCGGCCAGATCGGGGAGCTCGCCCGGGATACGCTGCGGCGGGAATTCCGCACGGTCGATCCCACTTCGGGCCGGATCCTGCTCGTGGAGACGGTCGATCGGCTGCTCACCAGCTTTCCGCCGAAGCTCTCGGACAAGGCGGCGCGCTCGCTCGAGCACCTCGGCGTCACCCCACTGCTCGGCCACACCGTGGTCGACATCGACGACCACGGCGTCACGATCGAGGACTCGGAACACCGGGAGGAGCGCGTCCCCTCCCGCACGGTGATCTGGGCGGCCGGCGTGACCGCGTCCTCGCTCGCCCGCGAGCTGGGAGAGGCGACGGAAGCCGACGTCGATCGGGCCGGCCGCGTCTCGGTGCGTCCCGACCTCACCCTGCCGGGCCATCCGGAGGTGTTCGCGCTCGGCGACATGGTCCGCGTGCTCGGCGAGGACGGCCAGCCGCAGCAGCTGCTCGGGGTCGCGCCGGTCGCCATGCAGCAGGGGCGCTACGCGGCCAAGGTGGTGAAGACGCGCCTGCGCGGCGAGGAGCCGAAGCCCTTCCGCTACCGCGACAAGGGAAACGTCGCGACCATCGGCCGCGCCCGCGCCGTGGCCGACATCAAGGGAGTCAGGGTGAGCGGCTTCCCCGCCTGGCTGCTCTGGCTCCTGATTCACATCTTCTACCTGATCGGCTTCCAGAACCGGCTGGTCGTGCTGATCCGCTGGTCCTTCAGCTTCTTCACCCGCGGGCGCGGGAGCCGGGTGATCGAGAATTTCGAGGAGCCCGCGAAGGAGCCGGTTCAGCCAGTCGGGCGCCGGTAGCCGATCCGGTCCATAGGGTCCGGCCATGGCCGTGATCCTCGCGTTGGGCTCCGCGGCGGTGTTCGCGCTCGGGACCGTGCTGCAGCAGCGGGTCGTGATGGACGCGCCCGAGGCGAAGGAGGCGACCGCCGGGATCCTCTTCCGGCTGGTCCGCCACCCGGTCTGGCTCGGGGGGATCGCCGCGTACGGGATCCGGGCGGTGCTGGCGCTGATGGCGATGTTCGGCGGGATCGCCGCGCTGGCCCTCGGGCGGCGCGAGTAGCCTGGGTTGTGCAGGGCTGGAGAGCTAACTTTCGGCCCGGGAGAGGAGAGATCGTGATCTACCGCAGCCCGGAACCCGACATCGAGATCCCGGACGTCACGCTGACCGAGTACGTGATCGGCGGGGCGGCGGCGCGCGGCGACCATCCGGCGTTCATCGACGGGGCCAGCGGCCAGGTCACCACCTACGGGGATCTGGCCGCAAAGATCGACGCCGTCGCGGCGCTGCTTCAGTCGAGGGGGATCGTCAAGGGGTCGGTCGTCGGACTGGTTGGGCCGAACAGCGCCGAGTGGGGGATCGCCTACCACGCGATCCTCCGTGCAGGGGCGATCGTCACGCCGATGAACCCGCTACTCATGGAGAAGGAGGTCGCGCGGCAGGTCCAGGACTCCGGCGCCGGGCTCGTGATCGACGACGCCGAGAGCCTGGTCGGCGAGGCGGTGCTCGGCACGGAGCCGGAGGAGGTCGAGGTGGATCCCGAAGACCTCGCCGTCCTGCCCTACTCGAGCGGGACCACGGGAATGATGAAGGGGGTGATGCTCACCCATCGCAACCTGGTGGCGAACATCGAGCAGGCCTGGAGCTCGATGCCGATCGCGGAGGACGACGTCCTGGTCGGGCTACTGCCGTACTTCCACATCTACGGCCAGACGGTGGTGCTCAACCTGGGTCTGGCCAAGGGCGCGACGATCGTCAACATGCCGCGCTTCGATCTCGAGCAGCTGCTGGACATCGTCGAGGGCCACGGGGCGACCTGGCTGCATGTCGCGCCGCCGGTGATCCTCGCGATCGCCACGGCGCCGCAGGTCGAGGGCCGCGACTTCTCCAAGCTCAAGCTGGTGATCTCGGGCGCCGCACCCCTGGACGCCGACCTCGCGCGCCGCGCCGAGGAGCGAATCGGGGCTCCGATCCGCCAGGGCTACGGGATGACTGAGCTCAGCCCCGTGAGCCACAAGAGCCGGCTCGCTCGGGCGGAGGAGACGCCGCCCGGCAGCGTGGGGGCGCTGGTCCCGAACACGGAGGCCCGGCTGGTGGATCCCGACACGGCCACGGACGTTGAGGAAGGGGAGGAGGGCGAGATCTGGATTCGCGGCCCTCAGGTGATGAAGGGCTATCTGAACAATCCGGCGGCGACCTCGGAGACGCTCGCCGCCAACGGCTGGCTGCGCACCGGCGACATCGGCCGGGTCGACGAGAACGGCTTCTTCTTCATCGTCGACCGGCTCAAGGAGCTGATCAAGTACAAGGGCTACCAGGTGCCGCCGGCCGAGCTCGAGGCGGTGCTGGTCTCGCACCCGAAGGTGAAGGACGCCGGGGTGATCGGGATGCACACGGAGGAGGGGGAGGAGGCGCCGATGGGCTGTGTCGTGACCGAGGGCGAGGTCGACGCCGACGAGCTTCTCGAATACGTCGCAGAACGCGTCGCCCCGTACAAGAAGCTGCGCCGCATCGAGTTCGTCGACGAGGTCCCGAAGTCGGCCTCCGGCAAGATTCTCCGCCGCCTCCTGCGCGAGCAGCACGGCGATGCGAAGATCAGCGCCTCCTAGCAGCCCCTCGACTCAGAGAAAGGAATCCATGGGCGGGACCTACAGCCAGCAGCAACTCGAGCTCAAGTTCAACGCCATCAGCGAGCGCCTGGCGGCGATCGAGGGCCAACTCAAGACGCTCTCCGATCAAGCAGGCGTCTCCTACGACGAGCCATTCGCCGAGCTCCCCCCGGACGTGCTCGAGCTCGCACGTTCCGGAAACAAGATGGAGGCGGCCAAGCGCTACCGCGAGCTGACGGGCGCCGACGGCAAGGAGGCGATTGAGGCGGTAGGCCGGATCTAGCCGCCGGCGTTGGGCGTCGAGGGCGGCGCGCCCTTCTTCAGCAGCGTCGCCAGGTAGATCACGATCTTCGTCTCGCCCTTGTTGGCCGCCCGGTGGATGGTCGAGGGCTGCTCGACGATCCACTGGCCGGCACGAATCGCCCCGGTCTGCCCCGCGTTGATCTTGCGCACAACACTCGGGTTGTCCGCCGGGCCGCTCATGACCGTCACGCCGCCGGACTTGACCGTGTAGGTGAGCACGCCGGCCTGGATGTAAGAGACCTGCGTGCCCTGATGGTGGTGGAGGGCGATCCTGCCACCGACCGGGATCGTCACCCGCGAGAGACCGAGCGTGCGCCCCGAGACACCACGCACCTTCGTGCTCTGCGCGAGGGCGGTCCGGGTGACGGTCGAGCCGCCGGACTTCGCAATCACCTGGCCGACGGCGACCCCGATGGCGAGCAGGCCGATCGCCGCGAGGATCAGGCTGAGGCGGATGCGCCGCATCCGCCGTGAAGCTACCGCCGGCCGTCGGCGGCCTTTCCGGGGCATTGGACGCGCGGATCGCCCAGAATTGAGGCGTGAACGATCTCCAGATCTTCCTCGCGGCGCTGTTCATCTCGGCCGCGGTGCTCAACTCGATCGCCAACTGGCTGAAGGTGCCGTACCCGATCCCGCTGGTGATCGGCGGTCTGGCGATCGGGCTGATTCCGGGGATGCCCGACATCCGGCTCGATCCCGACCTCGTCCTGCTGGTCTTCCTGCCGCCGCTGCTCTACTCGTCCGCCTTCTTCTACGACCTCCGCGCTCTGCGGGACGACACGCGCGTCATCGCCCTCAACTCGATCGGGTTGACGCTCGCGACGGCGGCGGTCGTCGGAGTGGTCGCCCACGAGGTGATCGATCTGCCCTGGGCGGTGTCCTTCGCGCTGGGTGCGATCGTCTCCCCGACCGACCCAGCGGCCGCGACCGCGATCATGCGGCGGGTCGGCGCACCGCGGCGGCTGGTCAACATCCTCGAGGGCGAGAGCCTGATCAACGACGCCGCCGCGCTCGTCACCTACAAGGTGGCCGTCGCCGCAGCGATCGGGGAGGGCGTCTCGGCGTCGCACACCGGCCTGGAGTTCCTCGGTGACGCCGCTGGCGGCGTGGCGATCGGCCTCGTGGTCGGCTGGGTGATCGCCGAGATCCGCAAGCGGGTCAACGATGTCAACACCGAGCTGACGATCTCGCTGTTCAGCGCCTATGGCGCCTTCGTGCCGGCGGACCAGCTCGGGGTCTCGGGCGTTCTCGCCGTGGTGACCTGCGGGCTCCTGCTCGGTTTCCGTGCCCCCGAGATCGCGTCGCCCGAGAGCCGGATGCAGGGCTTCGCGATGTGGTCGATTCTCACCTTCCTGCTCAATGCCACGCTCTTCATCCTGATCGGCCTGCAGCTGCCCGCCATCGTCGACGGGCTGAGCGGCGAGTCGGCCGGCCAGGTGGTGGGCTACGCCGCTCTGATCTGCGCGGTGGTGATCGCGATGCGGTTCATCTGGACGAACGTGATGACGGTCGTCATCCGCACGCTCGATCGCAGACCGTCGCAGGTCGCGCGGCGCGGCACCTGGCAGCTGAGAATCGCCGGGTCCTGGTCGGGCATGAGAGGAGCGGTCTCCCTGGCGGCCGCGCTGGCGCTTCCGCTCCAGACCAATGCCGGCGAGCCGTTCCCCGGACGCGACCTGATCCAGTTCATCACCTTCTCCCTGATCCTGGTGACCGTCGTGGGCCAGGGGCTGACGCTCCCATGGCTGATCCGTCGACTGGGATTGATCGAGGACGGCGTCGACGAGGAGAACGAGGAGCTCAAGGCGCGCCTGGTGATCGCCCGGGCGGCGCTCGACCGGGTGGACGAGCTCGAGGAGGAGGACTGGACCCAGGACGACACCATCGAACGCGTCCGCGCTCTCTACAACTTCCGCCAGCGCCGCTTCAAGGCCCGGGCGGGAAAGCTCGATGGTCCCGACGCCGACGGCATCGAGGACCGCTCGCTCGCCTACCAGCGGCTGATGCACGAGATCTACGCGGCCCAGCGAACCGCAGCTGGTGCGGCTGCGGAACGAGCGGCGGATCAGCTCGGAGGTGATGCGCCGCGTCGAGCGCGAGCTCGACCTCGAGGAGTCGCGGCTCGAGGTCTAGGCCGCGTCAGTCGCCCGGGGACAGCACGTGCCCGACCGCGGGGTCGGACTTGCCGTCGAGCATCTCGCGGTAGATGCGCTCGATGTCCTCGGGACCGGAGCCGTGCTCCACCCGGAGCCAGCCGCGGGCCCAGTCGACGTAGGCACGCCAGGAGTCGGCGAGCCTCCGATTGACGCCCTCCGCCCCCCAGTCCTCGTTGCGCTTCTTCAGGCGGTCGGGGGCGAAGAAGAAGACCGGCCTCGGGCCGGCGAGCTCCGAGCCGCCGCCGAGGTCCTCGCGGTGGGTGATCCCGACCGCGGCGGAGTGCCGCAGCTCGTCGCCGAAGTGGCCGTGGACGGCGCTCCGGACCTTGGCGTCCCCCGACATGTCGACGTAGACGGCGGGCTGGCGGTCGAGCGAGTCGATCTCCTCGTAGGGAACGACCTTGTCGTAGACGCCCAGCGACTCGGTGAACTCGACGTTCCGCGGTGACGTGAGACCGACCACCTCGATCCCGTCGCGCTGGTGGAGCAGGTAGGCGAGCGCCGAGGAGGTGCGGCTGGAGGCGCTCGAGAGGATCGCCGTCCCGGCGCCGAACATCCCCTCGTCGTCGAGGAAGTCGTCGATCAGGAAGGAGGTGAAGTAGAGGGGCCAGAGCAGGATCTCGTAGTCCTCGTTCTCCTCCTCGTACATCTCGTTGCCGTCGGTGCGGAGGTAGCGGTTGTAGGCGGCCGGGAGGTCCTGCCGGTGCGGGGTCGCGTCGACGAAGTCGGTCTCGCTCGCTCGGTCGGGACTGACGACGAGGTGGCTGGCCGACGGGAAGTAGCCGTAGACCCGCGTTCCCTCCGGGACGCCCTCGGCCTCGCTCGCGATCACGTCCGCGAAGCCCCAGACCGGCATGTGCCCCCAGGGTTCCTCGGCGGGGAAGAACTTCCAGTAGTTCATCGCGTCGCCCATCACCAGGTAGGTGATGTTGTTCGTGGTGAGCCCGAAGAGGTCGACGCCGAGCAGGACCTCGCCCGGCTCGAGCTCCGGCGTCTCGTCGTCGACGAAGCGGGTCTGCTGGAGGTCGTCTTTGCGGACCTGGAAGTCGATGCGGGGAGCTTATGCGGCGCGGGCTATGCCGCGGGGGCCCGGAGCTTCCGCTTCGCCGCCAGCAGCGCGCGGTCGGCGGCGTCGTGGAGGCTGAGTGCGTCCCCGACGGTGGACGCCACGCCGTAGGAGGCGGTGACGGTTCCGTCCCCGAGCCGCGCCTCGGCGAGTGCTTCGGCCAGCCGCTTGGCGGCGATCTTCCCGCCGTCGAGCTTCGTCTCGGGCATCAGCACCGCGAACTCGTCGCCGCCGATCCGGAAGGCGTCGTCGGTGAGCCGCGAGGAGTCGATCACCTCGGCGACGCCCTGGAGCACCTCGTCGCCGGCGGGGTGCCCGTAGCGGTCGTTGACGGCCTTGAAGCCGTCCAGGTCGAAGAGGCAGAGCGCGAGTGGGTGGCCGTAGCGGGCGCTCCGCGCGGCCTCGACCACCCGGCGCTCCTCGTAGGCCCGACGGTTGAAGAGACCGGTGAGGGCGTCCGTCCTGCCCTCCTTCGCCGCGACCTCGAAGAGGGAGGCGTGTGCGAGATGGGCCGAGATCGCGTCGCTCAGCAGGTTGAGCGTCTCGACGTCGGCGGGCCCGAAGTGGCGGGGCTCTGGCGAGTAGACCTTGAGCACGCCGACGCTCTGCCCGTGGTGCTTGAGCGGGACGCAGATCATCGAGCGCAGGTTCACCCTCCTCGAGGCTCGGCGGTCGACGCGCGGGTCGATCTCGGTGTCCTCGCAGTAGAGGACCTGGTCCCGGTCCAGGGCGAGTCCCGAGAGCGTGCTGCGCCGGTCCATGCGGATGCCGAGGTACGGGGTGGCCTCCCCGGAGGTCACGGCGTAGACCATCTCGTCGCCCTCCGGCAGCTCGATCACGGCGGAGGTGGCGCCGGTGATCTCCTGCGCGCGCTTGGCCACCAGGTGCATCACCTGGTCGGTGTCGAGATCCGAGGCGGCGATCTCGCTCTGCGTCTTGATGATCGCCATCAGGCGATCGCGGCTTGCCTCCATGCACCCTAGTTATCGGGAGGACGCGGTACTGACTATTAGCCGTTTGGACGCTTTTGGACGGACGGCCGTTGATAAAACTTGGTATTGCAGGGGCCAATCTGCGCAAATAGCGCCCGAATTCACGTGGAACGGGCTAGAGGTCGAGCCACATCTCCTGTGTGAACGTACCCGCCGGAAACGCGGGGTCAGGCTCCTCCTTCGTCTGCGTGAACCCGGCGGCGTCATAGATCCGCCTCGCGCTCTCCAGGGGACTGACGGTCGAGAGCATCATCCGCTGGTAGCCACGCTCGCGGGCGAACTCGATGCAGCGGTCGACGAGCTTCGAGCCGACCCGGTGACCGCGCGCCTCGGCATCGACGAAGAGAAGGCGGAGCTGCGCGACCTCGTCGGAGCGCCGCACGCAGTAGACGGAGCCGACTCGCTTCCCGTCGAGGTCGGCCACCCAGGCGGCCTCCAGTTCGGGGTCCGGGTCTTGGAGATAGTCGGCGATCAGCCGCGCGATCATCGCGATGAACGGCCGGCCCCAGCCCCCCTCGTCTTCGAAGAGGTAGGCGTGGCGCTCGAGCACCCAGCCGTGGTCGCCGAGCTCGGCCGGCCGGAGTTCGATGCGCGTCTCGCCACTCAACACCGCGAAGGCTATGACCCCTACGGTGTTCGCCGGTGAGTGAAAAGGACAAGATCGAGGTCTTCGAGCGCGGGTTGGACGCCTGGAATCGAGGCGAGCTCACGGGAGTGACGGCCGAGCTCAGCAAGGACCACGAATGGGATCTGTCGAGCGCCGACATTCCGGGTGAGACCGGGGTCCTCCGTGGTCACGAGGAGTACCTGCGGTTCGCCGGGCGGTGGCGCGCATGCTCGGTCCGACGCAGCTCAGGAAGGGGGACGAGTCAGCAGTCGGTCGCACGACTTACGTCCAGATCGTCACCTTCGAGGACGACACGGCGACGCGCACCGAGGTCTACACGGACTTGCAGAGAGCGCGCGCGGCCGCCGGCCTCGACCCCGCCTAGCGGATGAAGAGCATCTCCGCGTACTTCGGCAGCGGCCAGAGGTCGTCGGGGACGATCTTCTCCAGCCTGTCCGCCGCGTCGCGGACGCGCTCCATCGCGGCGATCTGCTTGTCGCGCGCGTGGATCGCGAGGTCCATGCCCTCGACGCCCTCCGGGTACTGGTTCGCCTCGTCGAGCTCCTTGATCGCCGCGATCAGCTCGTCGACGAGCGGAGTCGCCTCCTCGGTGACCGCCCCGATCCCGGAATCGTCGCCGAGTGCCAGGTGGCGCAGGGCGGCCGGCACGATCATCGTCCGGGCGATCGAGTCCGCGGTCTCGGCCTCGATGTTGGCGCGGATGATGTATTGCTCGAGCCAGACCTCGTAGCGGGACTCGAGCTCGCGCTCGTTCAGCACCCCGTACTTGCTCATCATCGAGACGCTCGGCTCGGCGAGCACCTCGGGCAGGGCGTCGGGCGTGGTCTTCAGGTTCTTCAGACCGCGCTCCTCGGCCTCCTTGTGCCAGGCCTCGTCGTAGTTGTCGCCGTCGAAGACGATCTGCTTGTTCTGCTCGTAGGCCTCCTTGACCACCTCGGTGACCGCGGGCGCCAGGTCGTCGGTGCCCTTGGCCTCGAGCTTGTCGGAGAGATCGTCGATCGCCTCGGCGACGATCGTGTTCAGCACCGTGTTCGGGAAGGCGAGCGACTGGCTCGACCCGAGGGCGCGGAACTCGAACTTGTTGCCGGTGAAGGCGAACGGCGAGGTCCGGTTGCGGTCGCCGCCGTGCATCGGCAGCGGGGGCAGGACCTCTGAGCCGAGCTCGAGGAAGGAGCCCGGGGTGTGCGGGTCGCCGGATCCCGAGGAGATCGCCTCGAAGACCTTCGTCAGCTCGGCGCCGAGGAAGATCGAGATGATCGCCGGCGGCGCCTCGTTGGCGCCGAGGCGGTGGTCCTGGCCGATGCCGGCCACGGATGCCCGCAGCAGGCCCTGATGCTTGTTGACGGCCTGGATCACGGCCGCGCAGAAGAACAGGAAGTTGATGTTGTCCGCGGGGGTGTCGCCCGGCTCGAGCAGGTTGCTGCCGGTGTCGGTGCCCATCGACCAGTTGTTGTGCTTGCCCGAGCCGTTGACGCCGGCGAAGGGCTTCTCGTGCAGCAGGCAGACCAGGCCGTACTTGCGCGCGACCCGCTGCATGACCTGCATGGTCAGCTGCTGGTGGTCGGAGCCGACGTTCGAGTTCTCGAACACCGGGGCGATCTCGTGCTGTGCCGGCGCGACCTCGTTGTGTCGGGTCTTGATCGGCACGCCGAGCTTCGCGAGCTCGTTCTCGAAGTCCATGATGCAGGCGAGAACACGCTCCGGGATCGCGCCGAAGTAGTGGTCGTCGAGCTCGTGGCCCTTGGCCGGCTTGGCGCCGAACATGGTCCGGCCGGTGATCACCAGGTCCGGGCGGGCGTAGAAGTAGTTCTCGTCGATCAGGAAGTACTCCTGCTCGGGCCCGACGGTGGTGAAGACCCGCTTCGCCTCGTCGGCGCCGAGCAGGTTGAGCGCCCGGATCGCCGACTTGGAGAGAGCGTCCATCGAGCGCAGCAGCGGGGTCTTGGCGTCGAGCGCCTCGCCCGGTCCAGGAGACGAACGCCGTCGGGATGCAGAGCAGCGCGCCGTTCGGGTTCTCGAGGATGAAGGCCGGGCTGGTCGGGTCCCAGGCGGTGTAGCCGCGGGCCTCGAAGGTGTCGCGGATGCCGCCGGTGGGGAAGGAGGAGGCGTCGGGCTCGCCCTGGATCAGCTCCTTGCCGGAGAACTTGGCGAGCCACTTGCCCTCGCGATTCGGCTCGAAGAAGGAATCGTGCTTTTCGGCCGTCAGCCCGGTGAGCGGCTGGAAGACGTGGGTGAAGTGGGTCGCGCCGCGCGCCAGCGCCCACTCCTTCATCGCCTCGGCCACCGCGTCGGCGAGCGTGAAGTCGAGGGCCTCGCCGTGCTCGAGCGTCGCCTGGAGCTTCTCGTAGACGTCGGCGGGCAGCAGCTCCTTCTGCACCTCGGGGGAGAAGACATCGGTCCCGAAGGGGTTGTTGTCGGCCTTGGTCAGGTCGACGGTTCCCAGGGCCTCGCCATTGGGGCTCCAGGTGGCGGAGATAACGTTCTGCGCGCGGGTATTGATCATCTTTGGGGCAGCCTCCTAAGCGGGTTCGGCGCGCAGCGGCGCCGAGGTTGATCACACGACGCGGCCAGATTAGAGCGCCACGCCTGGGGTGGGCATTGTCCGGGCGTACAAAAATCCGCAAACTGGTTTCGACACCCGGTCGGGGAGGCGTAGAGTCACCGAGATGGCCGAGTTCCCGGCACCGAGCGAGGGGATTGCGCTCACCCACTTCGTCGTCAGCGGGGATGTGCCGCGCTCAGCCGCCTTCTACTCCGAAGTGCTCGGCGGCGAGATCGTGATGGAGGGCCAGCCGACGATCGTCCAGCTCGCCAACAGCTGGGTGATCATCAACGTCGGTGGTGGTCCGACGGACGACAAGCCCGAGGTCGTGCTGGACACCCCCAGCGATCTCAACCGGGTCAGTGCCTTCCTCAACATCCGCGTGGCGGACATCCAGCGCTGCTACGAGGATTGGAGCGGGAAGGGTGCGGAGTTCCTCACCGAGCCGAAGCAGCACGAGACGGAGATCCGCTGCTACATGCGCGACCCGGACGGCCACCTCATCGAGGTCGGTCAGACGACCGCGGGACCCCCAGGCAGCTAGGCGGCGGCCAGCGCGACCCGATTGCCCGACGGATCGGTGACGAGCACCCGATCGCCGTCGCGGGCAACCTCGACGCCGGTCTCCCGCAGGCGGTCCTCCTCGGTGGCGAGCGCCGCAGCGCTCGGCAACACGATCTCGAACTCGCGCAGCCCGCGGCTGCCGGCCGGCGGGCGAGGGGCGCCCTCGCCCGCCCAGGTGTTGAGGCCGAGGTGGTGGTGGTAGCCGCCCGCCGAGACGAACAGGGCGCCCGGGTAGCCGCGCACCATGACGTCGAAGCCGAGCGCGCCGGAGTAGAAGGCCTCGGCCGCGGTCAGGTCACCGACGTTGAGGTGGACGTGGCCGATCCGGGTGCCCTGGGGCATCGGGGCGTTGCCGTCCTCGCGGCGGAGCTCGCCGAGCACGCCGTCGAGGTCGAGGGGCAGCGTGTCCATCTGGAGGACGCCGTCGCGGAACGGCCACTCGTCGCGTGGCCGGTCGCGGTAGAGCTCGATTCCGTTGCCCTCCGGGTCGCTCAGATAGAGGGCCTCGCTGACCAGGTGGTCGGAGGCGCCGCTGAGCCGCCAGCCGGCCTCGGCGACTCGTTGCAGGGCGCGGGCGAGGTCGGCGCGGGTCGGGACGAGGATCGCCAGGTGGAAGAGCCCGCTCGTCCCGCGGGGGCGCGGCGGGGCCTCCGGGTCGCCGACGAGCTCGACGACGGCCGGCCCCGATGGATCGCCGCTGCCCATGCGGACGGTGCCGTTCGACGGCTCGATCTCGGTGAGCCCGATCGCGTCGCGGTAGAAGTCGCGGACGCGGTCCAGATCGCCGACCGTCAGGCGCACGGGACCCATCGAGGTGCCGGGATCGATCGAGCCGTTCTCGCTCACGCCGCTGACGATAGTCGCGCCAGTGCCCACGCAGTGGGGTACCGAGTTTTCCCCTGGAATTGACGGGGAAAGTACCGTTGCCGGTACCTCCCGATTGGCCGATGCTAACTGCGGACATGGGCAGGGATGCTTCTCCGATACGTGGGGTGAACAGGTCCTTCGACCAGCCGGCGGTCATGGCGGCGGTCCTGGGCTCGCTCTTCCTGGCCGGCGGCACCATCGGCGCCCTCTCGCTGATCCTGCCGCACCCGAGCGAGTACGACTCCTCGGCGCTGTGGAGCAACATCGGGATCTCCTACGTCTTCGGGCTCGCGGTGCTTCTCCTCCGGGAGCGCCTGCCGGTCTGGGCTCTCCAGCTCTGCGTCGTCGCCGGGACGGTCATCGTCACGCGCGCCGTCTACTACGGGAACGACCCGAGCGGCTACTACACCTTCTGGTACCTCTGGATCTCCGTCTACGCGTTCTTCTTCTTCGGCCCGCGCTGGGGGGCGGTCCAGGTCGGCGTAGTCGGCGGGGCCTACGCCTGGGTGCTGACCGAGGTCTCGGGGCCGACGCCGGTTCCTCGCTGGCTGGTGACGGTGGGGAGCATTCTGGTCGCCGGCCTGCTGGTCGACGCGCTCGCGGCCCGGCTGCGGCGCGAGAGCAGCGCCGCGGCGAGGCGAGCCTCCAACCTCGAGGCGGTCAGCGAGGTCGCGCGGCAGCTCGCCACCCAGAGCGACTCCCGAGCGGTCGGGCGAGCGATCTGCTCGGCGGCGGTGGAGACCGCGGGGGCCTCCGCGGCGGTGCTCTGGCGGCCGACGATCTCGGGCGACGCCCTGCAGGCCGACGCCACGGCGGGCGCGAACGTCGAAGGCGCGCACCTGCCCTTCGTGACGCCGGCCTCGGGCGCGATCCAGGTCTTCACCTCGGCCGAGGACCGGTTCGAGACGCTCCGCGAGGGCCACTCGGCGAAGGAACTCGGACCGGCGTTCGAGGCGGGCGCGGCGCTCTGGGAGCCGGTGCTGAAGGACGAGGGCGCCGCCGTCGGCGTCCTGGCCGTCTACTGGCGCGACCGGCTCCAGCGAATGAGCCCCGAGACGCAGCGCGCCCTCCGACTGCTGGCCCTGGAGGCAGCGATCGCGATCGACCGCGGTGAGCTCCTCGGCCGTCTCGAGATCGCGGCCCGTACAGACGACCTCACCGGACTGCTCAACCGCCGGGCCTGGGACGAGGAACTCAACCGCGAGATCGCCCGCGCCGACCGCAGCGGCGCTGCGCTCTGCGTGGCGATCCTCGACCTGGACCGGTTCAAGGATTACAACGACGCCTACGGCCACCAGGTCGGGGACCGCTTCCTCAAGCAGATCTCCGGCACCTGGAGCCAGAGTCTGCGCACCGGCGACATCCTCGCCCGCTATGGGGGAGAGGAGTTCGCCCTGGCGCTCCCCGGGACGAACCTCGAGCACTCACAGCAGATGCTCGAGCGACTCCGCGAGGCGTTGCCCGAGGATCAGACCTGCTCGGCCGGTGTCTGTCAGTGGGACGGCGAGGAGAGCGCCGAGCGGCTCACCGCGCGCGCCGACACCCTGCTCTACGCCGCCAAGGCCGCCGGCCGGAACCGCGTCTCCGTCGACTAACCGAGCAGCATCTCGTCCGCGCCCTCCGGCTTCCAACGCTGGGCAATGGCCGCTAAGGGGATGCCGAGGAACCACATGCAGGCGGCCAGCGTCGTCGAGACGAAGGCGACCGGGATCGAGAGCAGGAAGAAGACGACGGGAGCGAGGGACATCGCCGTGCCGTAGCGGTAGATCTCGCGGGGGAGCTTGCGCTCCAGCAGATCGTGATTCTGCGCGTAGCTGAAGAGCACGACCTCCATGCCGCTCACGATCGCGACGTTGATCGCGTAGATCACGATCGAGAGCGGGTTCTCGAAGTACTGGCCGAGCAATGCCGTGGGGAAGGGGAGAAAGGCGATGAACGCCAGGTAGACGAGGTTGAGGGCGATGATCCGGCGGTCGATCCGGGCGAGCGCCGAGAAGTAGGCGTGGTGCGCCAGCCAGTAGCGGCCGATCACCGCGAAGCTGATGGCGAAGCTGATGAAGGTGGCGCTGTCGTCGTTGAGCTTGTCGGCGAGCTCGCTGACGCTGCTCGAGTCGCTCAGCGTCGGCACGGCGAGGCTCACGACCAGCAGGGTCATCGCGATTGCGAACAGCCCGTCCGTGAAGGCCACCGTTCGCCCGAACTCGACGCCGTCGCGGTCGTACGTCCGTCGCGGCGCGAGGTTCTCCTGCACGGGCGCCCTCTCTAGAGGCCGAGGTCGCGCAGGAAGCCGGGCTTGTAGGCCGCGAGGTTGACGAAGGCGGGGAGGGGCATGTCGTCCGGGTTGCCCCGGACGCCGACGTGGCTGCCCTCGGGTACCTCGCCCTCGAGCCGCTTGCCGAGCTCGACCGCGTCGTCCTCGCTGGTCGCGCCGACCAGCAGATAGCGGAAGCGGCGCTTCACCGGCAGGCCCTCGAGCCGCAGCTGGTTGGCGAAGTCGTGAGTGTGCCGGATGTGGGGGAGGTCGATTACGACCTCCCATGGGTACTCGCCGTAGCCGGACTCGCGCACCCCCTCCGCCTCGTTCTCCAGCACCTCCTGGGCGCGGGCGGCCTCGTCGTCGGGGAGCGGCTCCTCGGCGTCCTTCCACTCCTCGGCCAGCGGATGCCAGCGCATCAGGCGCACCTGGCCGACCAGCTTCTCGTCTTCCATGATGTGCTTGACGACGCGCTCGGCCTCGCGGGCCGAGTCCTCGTGCCAGGCGTAGATGAAGACGAAGGCGCCGTCGCGGGTGACGATCACGCTGCCGCCGAGCAGCTTGCGCGCCTCGTCGTCGAGCTCCAGGTCATGCAGGGACCCCGAGAGGGTGTCGGCGTGCTCGTCGCGGTCGAGGGCGACCTCGACGCGCCACTCGTCGCGACTGCGGGGTGGGTCGTTCCAGTCGTTCACGACTGCAACTCTATGCCCGTCATACGTCGATCAGCCTGCCGCTCGGCCCCAGGTTGATCACCTTCGTGGGACCGATCTCGTCCTCGGCGCCCCAGGCCTCGTGGATGTGGCCGCAGACGGCGAGGGGCGGACGCTTGGCCTCGATCGCCTCGAGGATCGCCACGCTGCCCAGATGGTCGCCCGAGCTCGAGGTGTCGCAGTGTCCCTTCGGCGGGGAGTGAACGACGAGCACGGCGCCCTCGGGGCAGCCGGCGAGCCGCTCGGCCGCCTGCTCCTCGTCGAGGTCGAAGCTCCAGTCCCACGGCGTGACCGGGATCCCGGCGCCGAGGCCGAAGAACTGCGTGCCGTCGATCTCGGTGCCCTGCCCGTGGAGCACCGTCGCGGCCTCCCAGCCCTCGCAGGCCGCCCGCAGCGCATCCTCGGTCTCGTTGTTGCCCGGCACGAGGATCGTCGGGACCGAGATCGGGCGCAGCGCGTCGATCGTCTCCTCTAGGCCCTCGTGCATCGAGGCGAAGTCGCCGGCGGCGATCACCGCGTCGGCCTCGGAGGAGCGCTCGACGAGGTCGGCCGCCTGGTCGAGGTCGCGATGCAGGTCGCTGAACGCGAGCAGCTTCACGGGCGGCAGTCTGCCATGGGCCGGGGCGGGGGAGAGTGTCCGCGGCGCGGCCTAGGCGGCGCGCCGCTTCCCCGGGATGTCGCCGGGGCGCAGGTAGCCGAGCTCGTCGAGCTTCGGGCCGAGGATCTCGTGCATCTGGGTGATCTCCTCGCGGGTCATGTGGGTGGCCCAGCCGCCCGGCTCGGCCCGGCGGATCTCCCGGCCGGCGCCCTTGTCGGACTTCGGCACGCTCGAGAAGGAGTGGGTTCCCGCGATCTCTTCGAGCTGCCTCGCGGCTCGCCTCGATCCCGAGCGTCGAGCAGATCCGCTCGAGCGCGGCGACCGGATCGGCCCGCATCTCCTCGTAGCGGATCAGCACGCGCCGCTCGGGGTCGGTCCGCGCGTAGGTCTCCTGCACGACTCGAGTGCGGTGCAGCCAGACACTCGACTGCCAGCGGATCAGGGCCGGGCGACCGGTGTCGTCGAGGGGATAGGCACCCTCGTCGGTCGCCCAGCTGCCGTCCTTGTACGCATCGAGCCAGGAGTCGACGACGTCGCGGCCGTCCCGCAGGAGGAAGATCAACGACGAGTCGGGGAAGAGGTCCATGATCGTGTCGGCGGCGTGGGAACCGGGTTCCTTGACGACGACGACTGGCTCATCGATGCCGCCCGCCTCGGCGATGTCCTGCGCCGCCTGCGCCTCGAAGCGGGCGCTGATCAGCTGCCGCAGCTGCGGCATCCAGGTGTCGCGGTAGCGGTCGGAGAAGAGGTAGTCGCGCTTCTTGCGCTTGAAGTCGGCGAGGGTGCCGAGCTTGGGCGGGTCCTTGGCCGTAGCCCAGGCCAGCGGGATCGGCCGCCAGACACCGAGGTGGTGGCCGATGTGCGGGTCGTCGATCGGGATCACGCGCTCGAGCTCCGAGAGCATCCGCAACAGCCAGGTGCTGCCGCTGCGCGACGACCCGAAGATCCAGGCCAATCTCCCCGGTGCCGTTACCGAGATGTCGGGTGTGACTCCCTCAGGCACGCTGCGCCTTTGCCGGTCGGGATGCGTTCCGCCGCGTTCAGGGGCGGGAGCATCCTATTTCCGTCAGACGGAAGCGCCGAGTCAGACCCGGCCGGCCCGCAGTCGCGGCAAGATCAGCAGGACGAGACCGATCAGGATGCAGAGGATGCCGAGCGCGTAGTTCACGAACACAGCGAGGACGATCCCGATCACGATGAGCAGTAGCGATAGTTCCATGCCGCCTTCGGTACCCCGGGGGGTGAGGCCGAAACCCTGGGTTGGGCTGCGCTTTCGCGGGTATAAAGCGCGCCCGCTCGATCGGTCGGCGGTCCGCCGCAGGTGGATAATTCGCGCCCACGGGTAAGCGATCCGCATGGCTCGAGTCGCCATCCTCGACGTCGACGGAACGCTCGTCGACACGAACTATCACCACGCGATCGCCTGGTTCAGGGCGTTCCGACGCCACTTCCTGACACTGCAGGTCTGGCGGATCCACCGCCACATCGGCATGGGCGGCGACCAGCTGGTCGGCGCACTCGCCGGCGACGACGTCGAGGAGCGGCTCGGCGACAGCATCCGCGATGCGGAGTCCGAGCTCTACCGGGAGCTGATCGGCGAGGTTCAGCCGATGGAGGGCTCGCGGCAGCTGATCGAGGACCTGAGGGACGCGGGCAACGCCGTCGTGCTCGCGAGCTCGGCGAAGGAGTGGGAGGTCGAGCACTACCTCGAGCTGCTCGACGCAAGGGAGATCGTCGACGCCTGGACGACCTCCGATGACGTCGAGCAGACCAAGCCCGAGCCCGACCTGGTGCACGCGGCGCTCGAGAAGGTCGGAGGGCGCCCCGAGGACGCGCTGCTGATCGGGGACACGGTCTGGGACGTCGAGGCGGCGCACCGGGCCGGAGTCGAGACGCTCGCCGTTCGGACCGGCGGATTCTCGGAGCAGGAGCTGCGTGAGGCCGGCGCGAGGGAGGTCTTCACCTCCGTCGAGGAGCTGCGTCAGAGGCTGCGCGAGACGCCGCTTCGAAGCTAGAGGGCTAGCCGCTGTCCGCCGCCGCGAGGCGGTTGCCCTCCCGCCTCACCATGCCCGCGGCGCCGGGCGAGCCAGAGCGCGTTCGCCGAAGCGGCCTGGCCCCCAGAAGCGAGACTCGACCGCGCGGCGGAGCTCCCTGCGGTTCATCGGGCCGTGCTCGCGCAGGGCCGCGACGAGCTCGCTGACCTCGCGCTCGATGTCGCGGTCCTCTTCGCGCGCGGAGGAGACGGAGAAGGGGGCCCAGGAGGAGCGCTGTGCCCGAGGCCGGGCCTTCGGATCCGGCGGACGGCGTCGTGAGAACCGCCCGCTCACGTGCTCTCCACGACCTCTGCCGAAAGCGGCTCCGCGACCTCCTCCAGGTGCTTCTGCTCGGCGCGCACGCCCAGGAACCACTCGACCAGAGCGGCTATGCACATCAGGGCCGCCGTGATCGCGAAGGCCACGAACACGGCATCGGGGTTCCCTCCGTCGACGACCTTGCCGTAGTAGAGCGGCCCGATCGCGCCGCCGATTCCCGTTGCGATCGCGTAGAAGAGCGCGATCGCCATCGCCCTTGTCTCCAGCGGGAAGATCTCGCTGACAGTCAGATAGGCGGCGGAAGCCGCGGCGGAGGCGAAGAAGAAGGTGCCGCAGAGGACGGCCACGAAGACCCAGACGGAGGCGCCGGTCTGGGCTATGAGGTAGCCGTTGACCAGCATCCCGATCCCGCCGAGCGACGTAGGTGGCGGTGATCATCTCCCGCGGCCGAACGTGTCGAAGAGCCGGCCCAGCAGCAGGGCGCCGAGGAAGTTCGCGATGCCGAACGGGACCAGGTAGAGGCCGGCGACGCTGTCGCCCACGCCGAAGAAGCCGGTGAGCAGACCGGAGAAGTTGAAGAGCACGGCGTTGTAGAGGAACGCCTGGGTGCCCATCAGGGCGAAGCCGAGGATGAAGCGACGCGGGTACTTCTTGAAGAGCGTCCGGCCGATTTCGATGAATCCGGTGCTCTCCCTCGGGTGGATCTCGAGCTCGAGGTCCGGCTCGGCAAGATCTCGCCGCCCGGTCTCCTCCTTGACCGTCTCCTCGATCTCGGAGACCAGCTTCTCGGCCTCCTCCGGTCGCCCGTGGACCATCAGCCAGCGCGGGCTCTCGGGCACGTAGCGCCGGACCAGCATGATGCCGACGGCGAGCAGGGCACCGAGTGCGAAGCCCAGGCGCCAGCCGAGGTCCGTGCTGAAGATCGAGGTATCGAGCAGCACCCCCGTCAATGCCGCTCCGAAGGCCGCGCCGAGCCAGAAGCTCCCGTTGACCGCCAGATCGACCCAGCCGCGCACCCGGGCCGGAATCAGCTCGTCGATCGCTGAGTTGATCGCCGCGTACTCGCCGCCGATTCCGAATCCGGTGAAGAAGCGGAAGACCACGAACCACGCGAAGCTGCCGGCGAACGCCGTCCCGACCGTGGCCAGCAGGTAGACGAGCAGGGTGACGATGAAGAGCCGCTTGCGGCCCAGCCGGTCGGTCAGGTAGCCGAAGAAGAGCGCTCCGCAGCAGGCGCCGAGCACGTAGGCGGTACCCGCCTGGCCGAGCTGCGACGCCGAGAGCCCAAGGGTGCCGGGCTCCTGCAGGCGGGCTCCGATCGCGCCGACGATCGTGACCTCGAGGCCGTCGAGGATCCAGACGGTCCCCAGCCCGATGAGGACGAGCCAGTGCCAGCGCGACCACGGGAGGCGGTCCATCCGGGCCGGGATCCGGGTCCTGATGGTGTCGCCCGCCCCCGGCGTCCCTGCCGTGGCTTGGCTCTCTTCCATGACCCCCTTATCCCCCCGCTTTCACCTCCTCCAAACTGCGCGCCGCGCGTTCCACCGTCTCCTCGTCCAGCTCGCCGTCGACCAGCTCGTAGCCGCTTGGCCAGCTCGGCGATCACCGCCTCCTCGATCTCGTCGACGTCGACCTCGCGGCCGAGCTCCTCGGCGACGCTGCCCGAGGTCGCCGGGTCCCAGTCCAGCTCGAGCGCCCGGTAGACGGGCTCGAGCACGCGGGCGACCTCGCGCCGCCCGAGGCCACCACCACGCCGCCCATGTGGGCGCCGCCACGGATCATTCGCTGGCCGATGCCGGCGAGCTTGGTCGGCGCCGCGCGCGTTGACGCTGTAGGCGCCGGGGCAGTACTCGCCGGGGACCTCGCCGACCCTGGCGTCGACGCCGAGGCCGCGCAGGGCGTCGGCGATCAGCTCGGCCATCTCCTCGAAGCGGGCGTAGGTGCGCTTCGGCGGCTGGGGGTCGCGGTAGGCGCGGGCGATCGCGATCGTGCCCTCGTGGAAGACGGCCGCGCGGCCGCCCGCCAGCCGCTCGACCGCCGCGAACCCGGCCGCGCGCGCCGCCTCGGCCGCCGCCTCGTAGCCGGGACTGGCGATGTCCTGGCGGCCGAAGGCGACCTCGTTGCCGGGGCGGTGGATGCGGATCGTCGGGGGCAGCTCGCCGGCGGCCACCCGGCGCAGGATCGTCCGCGAGATCGCCGTGCTGAGCTCGGGCTGGTCGGGAAGGGAGTGGCGGATCAGGCGGAGCCGCTCCACCGGGTCAAGTCTGACGGCCGCGGAGGGTCGGCCGGAGGCTAGGCGGCCTCGTCCGGGTCGTCGCCGAGCAGCGCCTCCCGCAGCAGGCGCTCCTCCTCGTCGAAGAGGTGGCCGATGGTGCGGTCACGGTCGAGCAGGATCCGCCGCTTCGTCTGAGTGGTCGCCTCGCGCGGCGCCGAGGCGATCCGGCCGGCCAGCTCGAGCGCGCGCGCCATCAGCTCGTCGGCCGGGTGGACGGCGCCCACGATCCCCATGCGGAGGCGCCGGCGGCGTCGAGCAGCCTGCCCGTGAGGGTGAGCTCGGCGGCGACGGGCGCGGGCAGGGCGGCGCGAGCCGCGGCGTAGCTCGGCGGGATCCCGCGCGGCAGCTCGGGGAAGCCGAAGCTCGCGTCCTCGGCGGCGAGCCGCAGGTCGCAGAGCAGCGCCAGCGCGAAGCCACCGGCGAGGGCGGGGCCGTTGACCGCGGCGACCACCGGCTTGGGGCAGCCGCCGACCGCCCGGAAGCTGCCGATGCTCGTCTCCACCAGGCGCTCCCTGTGCGCGCGGTCGCCGCCGAACTCGCTCGTGTCCATCCCGGCGCAGAAGGCGGGTGGCGCACCGGTCAGCACGATCGCCCCGACCTCGGGGTCCTCGCCGAGCGCGCCGAAGGCGTCGGCCAGCTCGACGCGCAGGTCGATCGAGAGAGCGTTCCGCTTCTCGGGCCGCTGCAGCGTGACCACCGCGACTTCCTCGCGCCGCTCGAGGGAGAGCAGGCCGGCCATCGGCCGGCATCATCTACGAACGCGACGAAGGAGGACTGTTGAAGTCGCACACCGAGTACATGACCTTCAACACGGATGAGCGGCGCGAGTTCGTCCGCATCACCGAGAACGTGCAGGGCGCGGTCGACACCTCCGGGGTCGCGGAGGGGATGGTGCTGGTCTCGGCGATGCACATCACGGCGGCCGTCTGGGTCAACGACGACGAGCCGGGGCTGCAGGAGGACACGCTCGAGTGGCTCGACAAGGTGGCGCCGCCGAGCTGGAAGGAGCCGGCGAACGAGGTCGCCCGCGAGCTGCTGCCCGACCCGGCGACTACCGCCACCACCGCGGCGGCGAGGACAACGGCGACGCGCACCTGAAGAACCTGCTGGTCCACCACCAGGTGGTGCTGCCGATCACCGAGGGACGTCTCGACCTCGGGCCCTGGCAGGCGGTCTTCTACTGCGAGTTCGACGGCCGCCGCTCGAAGCGGCTCGTGATCAAGGTGATGGGCGATTGACGCGAGGGTGCGCCGCAGCGAAGCGAGGCGCAACCCGTATCGAGTCGGTGGCTCAGTCGGGCGGCGGCCCCGTTGCCGCTCCGGTCCTGGTGATCGGCGCGATCGTCTCGGTCCAGTGCGGCTCGGCGATCGCGACGACGCTGTTCGACCAGGTCGGGCCGGCGGGGGCCGTGCTCTACCGGTTGCTGTTCGCGGCGGTTCTGCTGCTGGCGATCTGGCGGCCCGGTCCGATGGAGGCCGGCCGCGAGGGACTCATGCTCGCGATCGCTTTCGGAGTGACGCTCGCCGGGATGAACTTCTGCTTCTACGAGGCACTCGACCGGATCGATCTCGGGATCGCGGTGACCTTCGAGTTCGTCGGGCCGCTGCTGGTCGGCCTGCTCGGGTCGAGGCGCCCGCTCGACCTGGTCTGGGTCGCCTGCGCGGCGGCCGGGGTGCTGCTGCTGACGCGCCCCTCGGGGTCGGCGAGCGCGGCCGGCATCGGCTTCGCGTTGCTCGCCGGCGCCTTCTGGGCGGCCTACATCCTGCTCAGCGCTCGGGTGGGCCGGGTGTTCCCGGGCGGCCGCGGGCTGGCGCTGGCGATGGGGGTCGCGGCGCTCCTGATGGTCGTGCCCGGGACCGCCGCCGCCGGCGGCGACCTGCTCGACCCCGGCGCGGCCGCGGTCGGCGCCGCGACGGGCGTGCTGAGCTCGGTGATCCCCTACTCGCTCGAGCTCGAGGCGCTGCGGCGGATCGCCGTCGGCACCTTCGGGGTGCTGATGAGCATGGAGCCCGCCGTGGCTGCGCTGATCGGGCTGATCGCGCTCGGGCAGGGCCTCGCAGCCGTCGACGTGATCGGGATCGCGCTGGTCGTGGTGGCGAGCGCGGGGGTGCTCGGGGCGTCGGCGGTGCAGGCTCCGACCGAGGCTGAAGCGCCGGGTGGCCCGAAGTCAGGCCGCTCGGCGCAGCCGCCGCAAGCCGGCGGCCGAAGCGCAGCCGGGCAAGGCCGGAGGCGGCCGAGATCTCGACCGTCGGCTGCTCGATCGGCGGCCGCGCCGAGCAACGACGGCATGTGGCGCTCGATCTGGGCCTCGAGGCAGGCCCTACACGAGCACTCAGGAACGGATATGCCTGTGTTCGAACAGACTGTCATCCGAGTTCCTTAAGCCGAAGCACGCCCACGGTAACCCGGGCGGCGGTCGGAAATCCCGCAAATAGGTCGAAATGCGACAGATGACGTCCTGTCACTCAAACCCCAAATGAGCCCCCTGCAAGGATCCGGCGGAATGGAAGCAAAGGGGCCAGACGTTCGCGCCGATTCGATTGCGGAGGCGGTCGCCAAGGCGCAGGTGCACGCGCCGACGCGGGGCAACCGCAAGCTGGAGCGCTTCCTCGACGCCGTCAACGCCGACGAGCGCGTGCGGGCGTGGTGGTACATGGCCCAGATCAACTCCGAGCGCCTCGGGATGTCCGACCACTCCTGGGTGCACGTGCAGGTGGTCCTCAACATCTCGCTGCGGCTGCTGCGGCTGCTGGTCAAGGGCGGCATCGAGCCGGCGATGGTCACCGACCACGGGATGAAGGAGCGCGACGCCGAGGTCGTCGTGGCCGGCGGCGCGCTGCTGCACGACGTCGGCATGTCGATCCACCGCGCCGACCACGAGGCCTACAGCCTCTTCATGGTCCAGGACCGGCTCCAGTCGCTGCTCGCCGACGTCTACAAGGAGCCGGAGCGCACGGTCGTCATCGCTGAGATCCTGCACGCGATCATCGGCCACCGCCGCCGCGGCGAGCCCTACACGGTCGAGGCCGGGGTGGTCCGGGTCGCGGACGCGCTCGACATGGCGGAGGGCCGCTCGCGCCTCCCGGTCGAGGGCGGCCAGTACGGGATCCACGCCCTCTCCGCCGCGGCGATCGACGAGGTCCGGATCGAGGCCGGGGAGGAGCGCGCGGTCCGCATCGAGATCGAGATGAACAACTCCGCGGGCATCTTCCAGGTCGACGACCTGCTCGCCACCAAGCTCCGCGGCACCCCGCTCGAGGGCCACGTCGAAGTGATCGCCCAGGTCCCGGGCGAGACGGAGAAGCGCCTGCTGCCGGGCTTCCGGCTGTAGCCGGAGGGGGCGAACACGTATTTCGTCGGCTTTTCCGGATATGACCCGGGAAAGTCGACAAAACACTGCCGGCATCTGGACTCTTGCGGCGCGCCAGCACGGGGTGATCAGCCGACGTCAGCTGCTGGCCGCCGGCCTGAGCTCCGGCCAGATCGACTCAAGGATCTGGCGTGGTCGGCTTCATCGGACCTGGCGCGGCGTCTATGCGGTCGGAAGGCCGCAGCTCACATCGCGGGGATGGTGGATGGCCGCGGTGCTCGCCTGTGGAGCCGGTGCGCTGCTCAGTCATGAAAGTGCCGCGGCGTTGTGGGGAATACGGACAAGGAACGGGGCCCTAGCGGCGGAGAACAGTCCACCGAAGGAGATTCATCTTTCGGTGCCCGGGTCAGCGACCCACTCCCTGGTAAGGCTCCGGGTTCACAGACGGAGCGGGCTGCCAAAGGTCGACCGGACCCGACGCGATGGCATCCCCGCTACCTCTCCGGCGCGGACGCTGATCGACCTCGGAACTCGGTTGAGCCGAGCCACATCTCGAGGCGGCCGTGAATGAGGCGGACAGGCTTGGCCTGATCGATCCCGAGACGCTGCGCTCAGCCGTTGATGATCACCGTGGCGTCGATGGCGTGCCCGCCCTACGCAAGGTTCTCGATCGGCGGACCTTCACGCTCACCGACTCGGACCTCGAGCGGCGGTTCATGCGGCTGGTCGAGCGCGGTGGTCTGCCACCGCCCTTGACCCAGCAGCAGGTCAACGGGTTTCGCGTCGACTTCTTCTGGCCCGAGCTCGGGTTGGTCGTAGAGACGGATGGCCTCCGCTACCACCGGACGGCAACCCAGCAGTCAAGAGACCGCATTCGCGACCAGGCGCACGTTGCTGCCGGCCTGGCCGCCCTTCGCTTCACCCATGCGCAGATCAGGTTCGAGCCTGGCGAGGTCATCACGACCTTGCGGCAGGTCGCGGAGCGTTGCCGACTGCGTTTTGTCGGATCGCCCGGCGGATAGCCGGGTAATCGAACGAACCCCGCCCGGACGGTCAGGGACCGTCACCTTCATTGCCGCTTTTCGTCCCTAGACGCCGGCGCCCTTGCCGCCCCGGCCCTCGCCGGCGGCGAAGCGGGCTGCGCCCTTGACGCCGACGCCGGTGACGGCGCCGCCGATCTCGGCCTCGCGGGCGAGGCCCTCATCGAGCGAGAGGCCGAATCCCTCGAGGGCGGAGCGGCGGTCGGCGAGCATCGTCTCCTGGGGGAAGGAGGCCAGGCCCTCGGCCATCTCCAGCGACCGCTCCAGGTGCTTGCCGGGCGGGACGACCTCGGTCAGCAGTCCCATCCCGAGCGCCTCGTCGGCCTCGACGATCCGGCCGGTCAGGATCATGTCCAGGCCGCGGCCCATGCCGACGATGCGCGGCAGGCGCTGCGTGCCGCCGTCGATCAGCGGGACGCCCCAGCGCCGCTCGGGGAAGCCGAGCTTCGCGGTCTCGGTCCCGACCCGCAGGTCGCACCAGAGCGCCAGCTCGAGCCCGCCCGCGAGCGCCCAGCCGGAGATCGCCGCGATCGTCGGCTTCGAAGGCGTCAGGCGGCTGAACCCGAGCGGCCCCGCGGGCCGTGGCTTCAGCCACTCCTTGGCGATCCCCTCGTCGTTCATCGCCGCCGCCACGGACTTGAGGTCGGCGCCGGCGCAGAAGGCCTCATCGCCGGCGCCGGTGAGGATCATGACCCTCGCTTCGTCGTCGTCCTCGAACCGCCGATACGCCTCGAGCAGCTGGTCGGCGGTATTCGGATCGACCGCGTTGCGCCGCTCGGGCCGGTCGATGGTGATCACCGCCGCCGCGCCGCGCCGCTCGTAGCCGACCTCGGGCATGCGGCGATCCTATTTGCCGCTCAGCCCGGGGTGGTCTGCGGCCAGCGACGCAGGTAGGAGAGGGGGTCGATCGGCTTGGTGTCGGCGCCGCAGTGTCGCCTTGCCGATCCGCACCTCGAAGTGGAGATGGGGGCCGTCGCAGGAGCCCGTGCAGCCGAGTCGCCCGAGCAGCTGCCCGGCGTGCACGTGGTCTGCCGAGCAGCACGACCGGCGGGTGCAGCATGTGCATGTAGACGAAGCTGTGGTTGTCGGCGGGGTCGTAGATCGTCGACGTAGTTGCCGCGGCCGCCGGAGTAGCGGCTCGCCGTTCTTGCCGCGATCGACGACGACGCCGTCGTGGACCGCGACCTCGGGCGTGCCCGACCTTGCCGAAGATGTCCTGGCCCTCGTGGACGTGGCCATAGCGGGAGGCACCGAAGCGGGCGATGGAGTCGCCGAAGTCGTGCGGCCCGATCAGGGGGAAGACGTAGCCCGGCGCCAGACCCGGGGGAGTGCCCGCAGTCGATGCCGAAGATCGAGGCGCTGCTCGCCAGGGACTGGCGTCCCGCCCCCGAGTCGAGGCCCGGCACCGGCAGCCCGAGCACCGAGCCCAGGCCCGCGCTCAGTCCCAGCACGACGGTCACGGCCAGCCCCGCCTTGGCGGTCGGCCAGAAGAGGCCGCGCCGCCGGGTCGACGCTCGCCTGCGGTTCTCCGCCGCGCGGGCCCGCCTGCGGACGGGCCCCTTGACGCTCGGATCGATCCGCGCACGGGTTGCCTCCGGCCGCACCCTGCGCCCGCGCTCGGCCGTCGGCGTCTGCCGCCGCTTCCGCCGCGACCAGACGTAGCGGTCGTGGCGGTCCCGCTGCTCGCGCTCTCGCCGAAGCCTCTCCAGCCGCGCCCGGCGTCGCTGCTCGAGGCGCTCCTGAAGCGCACGATCGCGCTCAGCCCGCTCCCGCTCGATCCGCTCCCGCTTCGCTCGCTCGGCTCGCTCGCGCTCGCGCCCGCTCGCGTTCGAGCCGTTGCGCGATCGAGGTCGCGGGGCCGGAACGGGACCACGTCCGCCGTCACCTCCGCCGAAGCGCTGCGCCTGCACCGGCCGGCGGTGCATTCGTAGATCGGCGACGCGATCGTCCCCCGCGAGCCCCATGCAGCCGGGGCCCTAGCGGCTTCCGAGGCGCTCGAGGTCTTGCGTGCGCCTCTCTTTGCGGTTCTCGAGGCGTATCTGGATCAGCGAGAGGACGGTCACCAGGATCGCGAAGAACGCGATCACGCCGAACATGAAGTAGGTGATCACCTTGTCGTCGGTGCGCCCGTAGACGCCGACCCCGTCAGCCGCCATCGCGGCGGGCGCGATGACGAGCGGGCCGACCACCGCGACGAACCCCACTAGCAGCCGGCGAATGAGACTTCCCGAAACGCATCCCCGGGGAATCTAACGAACCGAGCAGCGCCTATCGCCGCACTTAGGCGCTCTTACGGTTCGGCGGCCAGCATGCCCGCTCCCCGGCGCCCCGGCCGGGGATTCCGGCATGGATCCAATCTCGTATTTCCAGGCCATCGTCCTCGGGCTGCTTCAGGGAGTCACCGAGCTCTTCCCGATCTCCAGCCTCGGGCACAGCGTGGTGCTCCCGCGCGTCTTCGGCTGGGACATCCACCAGAACGACGACTACTTCCTGAGCTTCCTGGTCGCCACCCACTGCGCGACCGCCCTCGTCCTCCTGCTCTTCTTCCTCAAGGACTGGGGCCGCATCGTCAGAGGCCTCGGCCGCTCGCTCCGCGACCGCTACATCGACCCCGACGACAGCTACGCGAAGCTCGGCTGGCTGCTGGTGGTCGGCACGATCCCGGCTGGGCTGCTCGGCCTGCTGCTGGAGCATCCGCTGCGCACGTCTGTTCGCGTCGACACAGACCGCGGCGATCTTCCTCTTCATCAACGGCCTGATGCTCTTCGGCGCGGAGGCGCTCCGGCGCCGGGCACCCGTCCGCTCCGAGGCCGGCATCGATGCCGACGAGGTATCGCCCGCAGCCTCGGCTTTCGCGAAGCGCTCGGGATCGGGACCGCGCAGGCGCTCGCCCTCGATCCCGGGGCTCTCGCGCTCCGGCGCGAGCATGGGAGGGGGGCTGCTCGCCGGCCTCTCCAACGAGGAGGCGGCCCGCTTCGCCTTCCTGCTCGCCACGCCGATCATCGGCGCCGCCGGCCTGCTGAAGCTGCCCGACCTGCTCGGCTCGCAGGGCGACCACGTTCGCGGCCAGGCCCTGGTCGGCGCCCTCTGCGCAGCGGTCACCGCCTACTTCTCGGTCCGCTTCCTCCTGCGCTTCTTCGAAACCAACCGCCTGACACCGTTCGCCATCTACTGCTGCGCCGTCGGCGCCGTCCTCTCGATCGCCTTCGCCGCTCAGCTGAGGAGGTCGGAATGCAGAAGCGACCGCAACTGATCGTTCCCGCCGTCGCCCTCGGGGTCATCTTTCTGGTGATCGCCGCGATCTACTGGATCGACGACGCCGGCTCGCTGCCGTCCTTCTTCCCGGGGCATGAGGCCGGCTCCACGCACGTTCACTTCAAGCACGGGCTGGCCGCGGCGATCGTCGGCGCTCGCCTGCTTCGTCTTCGCCTGGTTTCAGACCGGGGGCCAGCGCCCGAGGGACGGCCGCGGAGAGCGCTCGACCGACTGACCGGTGCCGCGTCGTCCAAGGCGTGACCTAGGATGCCGCGCCGATGTCCGAACTGGAGGCCCTCCTGTCTGGGGATCGTCCAGGGCCTCACCGAGTTCCTGCCGATCTCCTCCTCCGGGCACCTGATCCTCGTCCCGTGGCTTCAGGACTACACGTTCCTGGAGGACCACGAGGAGTTCAACAAGACCTTCGACGTCGCGCTCCACGCCGGAACCCTGGTCGCCGCGATCTCGTACTTCCGCCACGAGGTGGTCACCTATCTCGCTGGCCTTCTTCCGGGCCGCTCGCAGGCGCGCGATCGAGACCGTCGACGAGCGCGTCGCCTGGGCGATCGCGGTCGGCACCGTCCCCGCCGTGATCGCCGGCGGCCTCGGCTCGGGCTTCATCGAGGACCACCTCGGCGAGCCCTGGATGATCGGCATCCAGCTGATCGTCTTCGGCGCGCTCCTCGGCTGGGCCGACCGGCTGCCGGAGTCGCGGGACGTCGACCGCCTGACGCGTCCGGGACGGCCTCTACGTCGGCCTCGCCCAGGTCCTCGCGCTGGCGCCGGGCACCTCGCGCTCCGGGATCACGATCACCGCCGCGCGCTACCTCGGCTTCGACCGGGACTCGGCCGCGCGCGTCTCGTTCCTGCTGCTGATCCCGGCCGTCGCCGGCGCGACCGTCTACAGCGCCTACAAGGCGATCCACGACGGGCTGCCCGACGACGTCGCCGGCCCGATCGTCGTCGGCACGATCGCCTCGGCCATCTCCGGCTACCTCGCGATCGCCTGGCTGCTCCGCCTCGTGCGCACGCACAGCTACCGGCCCTTCGTGCTCTACCGCTACTTCGCCGGCGCCTTCGTCCTGCTGCTGATCGCCACGGGCGTCAGGTCCGCGACCTTCGGCTAGTCGCTCGATCTGCAGCAGCTCGTCGCTCCGGCTCGTGCTCGACCTGGAGGGTCGAGTGCTCCACCCCGAAACGGTCGGCGAGCAGGCGGGCCGCCCGCCAGCGGGCCTCGTGGCAGTCGGCGTCGCGCCTGACGATCATGTGCGCCGAGATCGCGGGCATCCCGGTGGTCACCTCCCAGACGTGGAGGTCGTGGACCTCGACCACGCCCGCCTCGCTGACCAGCGCCTCGCCGATCGCCTGCGGGTCGAGCCCGGGAGGCGCCGCCTCCATGAAGACGCGGCCGGTCTCTCGCAGCAGGCCATAGGCGGCCCAGAGCATCAGCGCCGCGATCAGCAGCGAGGCGATCCCGTCGGCCCGGTCGAGCCCCCAGATCAGGATCAGGGCGCCGGCGATCGCCGTCGCGATGAAGGCGAAGAGGTCGGTGACGATGTGCAGGAAGGCGCCCTCGATGTTGAGGCTGCGCCGCTCGTGCCCCGGCGAGCAACCGCGCCGCGACCAGGTTCACGCCGATTCCCGACCACGGCCACCACCACGACCAATGCCCCCTCCACGTCCGGCGGATCGATCAGCCGCCGGATTCCCTCGAAGACGATCAGGACGCCGAGCAGCAGCAGCGTGATCCCGTTGACCTGCGCCGAGAGGATCTCGGCCCGCCTCAGGCCGTAGGTGAAGCTGCCCGCGGGCGGCCGCTCCGCAAGGCGCAGCGCGGCCAGCGCCAGCCCGAGCGCGACGGCGTCGGTGAGCATGTGGCCGGCGTCGGAGACCAGGGCCAGCGAGGAGCCGACGATGCCTGCGGCGAGCTCGGCGACCATGAAGGCGACGATCAGCACGAAGGCGGCGGCCAGGCGCCGCGCGTCGGTTTCCGCGAAAGCGTGGGAATGGTTGTGGGCCATCCCCCTGATTACAGCGGTTGGAGAGGACCTCCACGCATCAGCGTCGGAGCAAAAAAAAGCGCGCGACCCGGGGCAGGGAGGGGTCGCGCGCGCAGGACGAGAGAGGAATCTCGTGACTGAGTGGCAGTCTCCCCTCCGGCGCGCCCGCGGGTGTGAACATCCGGATACGGCAAGGCGCCCGTTTCTGCGGCATTTGCCTGTGAAAAACCCGTGAAGGTGCGCTGGGCGGGATCCCCCGGCCGCGCCGCTCCGTATGATTCGGCGCGACGAGATGCGGAAATGTCCCGGAGCGGGACCGGTCCCAGGGGAGGGCCAGATGACTGAACAAGCGCGATCAATCCGGCTGGCGGTGATCGACACCGACAGCGCATTTCTCACCGTCCTCGACAAGCGCCTCGAGGGGGCGGGCTGGAAGCATCGGGTGCTACCCGGCAGCGTGCCGGTGGACGACCTGGTGTCGATGAAGGTGAACGCCCTGCTCGTCGACATCTCGGCTCTCGGTCCCGATGGCTGGGAGTTCCTCGAGAAGGTCTGCGCAACGATGCCGGGCCTCGGCGTCCTGGTCTGCAGCGACCAGTCGACCGTGCGCCAGCGGGTCCGTGGCCTGCGCCTCGGCGCCGACGACTGGATCGCCAAGCCCTGCCATCCCGAGGAGGTGATGGCGAGGATCGAGGCCGTCGTCCGACGCCGCAAGCGCTCCGAAGTTCGTCTCGACGTCTGGCCCGTTCTCCACGCCGAGCTCGAGATCCGCGCCGACCAGTTCCAGGCGTTCGTCGGCGGGCAGGGCCTCGGCCTCACCCGCCGCGAGTTTGAGCTGCTCCAGCTGCTCGCCGAGGTTCCAGGCCAGGTGATCGAGCGCGAGGAGATCTACCAGAAGGTCTGGGGCTACTCGATGGCCCACGGCGACCGCTCGGTCGACGTCTTCGTCCGGAAGCTCCGGCAGAAGCTCCAGAGCCACTCACCCAGCTGGAACTACATCCACACGCACTTCGGCATCGGCTATCGCTTCGACCCACAGCGTGTCGACGGGGCGGAGGAGCCGCTCGCGACGCCCGCTCCGATCGAGCTTCCAGGCGAACGGGCCGAGGAAGTGGCCGCTGCGCGCGACGACGAAGTAACGGCCGAGCGGAACTGACGCCGCCCGCGGGTCCCACGGTCCCGCGTTCACCTCGGCTTCACGAGATCTTCACTCGACCGTAACGAGTTGCGGCGAGGCGGGGGCGAAGCTCTTCGCATATGGAAGGCGAGAACGGTGGATCCGCGTCGGTCACCGGGTTGAACGGTCTCGACCAATCGCCCGTCTACGCGGGTCGCCTCGAGATCCGGCCGGCGGAACATGTCGTCCTGGTCGACGGCCGCCCGCTCATCCTGACGGTGCGTGAGCTCGAGGTGCTGACGGAGCTCGCCCACCACGCCGAGCGGGTAATGACCCGGGACGAGCTCTATCGCGCGGTCTGGGGCCGGGACTACCGGAAGAGCGACCGCTCGGTGGACGTCTATGTCGGCAGGCTGCGGGCGAAGCTCGAGCGGGCGCTGCCGGGTCGCCGCTTCATCTACACGCACACCGGCCTGGGCTATCGGTTCTCGCCGGACGGCTGAGCACCCGCTCACAGCCCGTTCACACCCTTTTTACAACCGGGCCACACACCCGTAACAAGATCGGGTCAAGCCGCTGACAGGCTGCGGGCCACCGAAGGGAGCAGGGCGAGTTGGCCCAGCGCCCGCCTCGACAACGACAAAGGAGAACGACCCAATGTCAAGGAAGCTGTGGCCAGCACTCGCCGCCTCAGCAGTACTCGCCGCCGGCGTCGCCGCCTGCGGCGGCAGCGACGACAGTGCCAGCGCATCAGGTGCCTCGGGCACCATCGCGGGCGCCGGCTCGAGCGCGCAGCAGGCCGCTCAAGAGGCGTGGATCGCCAAGTTCGAGGACCAGAACTCGGACGCGACGATCTCGTACGACCCGATCGGCTCGGGTGGCGGACGCGATCAGTTCATCGCCGGCGGCAGCACTGCTTTCGCCGGTAGCGACTCGCCGTTCGACTCCGACGAGCTGCCCAAGGCGACCCAGCGCTGCCAGAGCGGTGGTGGCGACCTGATCCAGATCCCGAACTACCTCTCGGCGATTGCGATCATCTACAACCTCCCGGGCGTCGACAGCCTGCAGCTTGCCCCGGAGACGACCGCGAAGATCTTCAAGGGCGAGATCACCAAGTGGAACGATCCCGCCATCGCGGCGGACAATCCGGGCGCGGATCTGCCGGACACGGACATCACGCCGGTCCACCGCTCGGATGAGTCGGGCACCACGGCCAACTTCACGGACTACCTCCATGAAGCGGCCGGGAACGTGTGGACCGACGAGCCGGACAGCACCTGGCCGCTGAAGAGCGGCGAGTCAGGCGCCCAGACCTCCGGGATGGTCCAGGCCGTCAAGGCCGGCGAGGGCACGATCGGCTACGCCGACGAGAGCCAGGCCCAGGATCTGGGCGTGGCGAAGGTCAAGGTCGGCAACACCTACGTGGCCCCGAGTGCCCAGGGAGCGTCGAACGATTTCGACCAGTCCCAGAAGGATCCGGAGCTCAGCCAGGGCACGAACGTGTTCGCCTACAAGGTTCAGCGGACCCCGACCGACGCGAGCAGCTATCCAGTGCTCCTGGTCTCGTACCTGATGGGCTGCACGAAGTACGACTCGGCCGATACGACGGACCTGGTCAAGACGTACTTCAACTACGTGATCAGCTCCGACGGGCAGCAGGCCGCGGCGCAGAACGCCGGGTCGTCTCCGCTGCCGCCTGGCATCACCAAGGAGGACGAGACCGCTGTCAACGCGATCGGCGGCTGATCGGACGATGCTCTCAGCAAGTCGAGAGCAAGGGTTGACGGACGGGAGGGTCCTGCGCGCCGGCGCGGGGCCCTCCCTCGTTCTCTGACGAGATGGAAGCTCACGCCGAAACCACGACGCAGGCCGGCCAGATTCTCGCGTCGGCGAGCGGAGGCAGGCGGCGCCCAGGAGACCGGATCTTCTCCAACGCCGCCGTGATCGCGGCGGTGACCGTGCTCGCGATCCTGGGAGGCGTCGCGCTGTTCCTGATCATCAAGTCGGCTCCCGCGGTGACCGCGAGTTCCGCGTCCCTCCCGGAGGGCAAGAGCCTCGTCGACTACATCGCGCCGCTCGCCTTCGGCACGGTGCTCGCGGCCACCGTCGCCGTGATCATTGCGGTGCCGCTCGCGGTCGCAGTGGCCCTCTTCATCAGTCACATCGCACCGCGCCGGATCGCCAACACGCTGGCCTACACCGTCGACCTGCTCGCGGCGATCCCGAGCATCGTTTACGGGCTCTGGGGGATCTTCGTGCTCGGGCCCGCGATGGTCCCGATCCTCGACTGGCTGGTCGCCAAGCTCGGCTGGATCCCCTTCTTCGACGGGCCGGCATCGGTGACCGGCAGAACCATGCTCACCGCCGGCCTGGTGCTGGCAGTGATGATCCTGCCGATCATCTCGGCGATCGCCCGCGAGGTCTTCGCGCAGACGCCGCGCAGGCTCGAGGAGGCCGCCCTCGCGCTGGGCGCGACGCGCTGGGAGATGATCCGGATGGTCGTCTTTCCCTTTGGCAAGTCCGCGGTGATCAGCGGATCGATGCTCGGCCTCGGCCGGGCCCTTGGGGAGACGATGGCGGTGACGATCATCCTCTCCGTCTCCGGGATCGTCACCTTCGACCTGGTCAGCCAGTCCAACCCGACCCCGATTGCGGCGAACATCGCGCTCAAGTTCCCGGAGGCGTCCGGGATCGATGTCAACGCCCTGATCGCCTCCGGTCTCGTCCTCTTCGGGATCACCCTGGTCGTGAACATGATCGCCCGCCTGGTGATCGCCCGCTCGGAGAAGGAGTGAGTCATGGCTGATGCACCGAGGGAGAACCCCGCGGCGGCTTTCGATCCGGCGGAGAGCGTTGCGGCGCTCGGTGGACCTGCGCTCGGCGGCGGCACGCTGCCGCCCTGGTTCCTGCGGGCGGTGGTCGCCGGCTCCGCCCTGATCGCCCTCGCTGCGCTGCTCGCCACGGGCGGATTCACCATCGTCCTGCTCTTCATCCTCACCTTCGTACTCGCCATCCCGACGGGCTACATCTGGTCGAGGCTGACCGAGGGCCGGCGGGAGGCCAAGGACCGCCTGGTGACGCTCGGCATCACCGCGGGCTTCGGAATCGCCGTCGCACCGTTGATCTCGCTCCTCTATGAGGTGGTGAAGAAAGGCGCGGCGCGTTTCGACGGATCCTTCTTCTCGGAGTCGTCCCGCGGCGTGATCGGCGCTGGCGGGGGGGCCGAGCACGCGATCGTCGGGACGCTCGTCATCACCGGCGTCGCCACTCTGATCTCCGTCCCGATCGGGATCATGGCCGCCGTCTACCTGAACGAGTACGGGACCGGCCGGCTGCGCAAGGCGCTGACCTTCTTCGTCGACGTGATGACGGGGATCCCCTCGATCGTGGCCGGCCTCTTCGCGTACGCGCTCTTCGCCCTCGTCCTTGGGCCGGGCATCCGCCTCGGCGTGATCGGCTCGGTCGCGCTCGCCGTCCTGATGATCCCGATCGTGATCCGCTCGGCGGAGGAGATCCTGAAGATCGTCCCGGACCATCTGCGCGAGGCCGCTTACGCGCTCGGAACCCCGAAGTGGAAGGTCGTGCCTGCGGATCGTGCTGCCGACGGCGCTCGCCGGCCTCGTGACCGGCGTGATGCTGGCGGTCGCGCGCGTGATCGGCGAGACCGCGCCCCTGCTGGTCACAACCGGGGTGATCGATTCGGTCAACTCCGACCCGTTCAACGGGCGGATGCAGAACCTCGCCGTCTACGCCTACAGCGAATACAAGGACCCGGGTGTGCAGGTGCAGGCCTCCTACGACAAGGCGTGGGCCGCGGCGCTGACGCTGATCGTCCTCGTCATGGCCCTCAGCCTGATCGCCCGCTGGATCTACCGCCGCTACGGAACCGACCTTCGCTAGCCAGTTGAGCCCAGACCAGACCAGTGACAGGAGGACCATGCCCGAGACAGCCGCGCCACACAGGACTCGCCCTGGGGAAGGCGATTTGACGCCCCCGGTGACAACACGGGTCGGGAAGGCCAAGCGGACCGACGGCTCGGAGGTGGAGCGCCAGGCCAAGCGCTTCAGCGTCATGGGAGTTGACCTCTACTACGGAGACTTTCAAGCCGTCGCCGACGTCTCGATGACGATCGAGCCGAACCAGGTCACCGCGCTGATCGGCTCCTCCGGCTGCGGCAAGACGACCATGCTGCGCTCTCTCAACCGCATGCACGAGCTCACGCCGGGAGCTCGTGTCGAGGGGGAGGTCGAGCTCGACGGCCACGACATCTACGGCGCGGGGGTGGACCCTGTGGAGGTCCGGCGGCTGGTCGGCATGGTGTTCCAGGCCCCCAACCCGTTCCCGACGATGTCGGTCTACGAGAACGTCGCCGCAGGCCTGAGCCTGAATCGCCGGGGAATCAAGAAGGCCGAGCTCGACGGGATCGTGGAGCGTTCCCTCCGCAGCGCCCACCTCTGGGACGAGGTCAAGGATCGCCTCGACCGACGCGGATCGAGCCTCTCCGGCGGACAGCAACAGCGTCTCTGCATCGCCCGGGCGATCGCGGTCGAACCGGAGGTCCTGCTGATGGACGAGCCCTGCTCGGCGCTCGACCCGATCGCCACCCTGGCGATCGAGGACCTGATCGAGGAGCTGAAGACGCCGCTACACGATCGTGATCGTCACGCACAACATGCAGCAGGCGGCGCGCGCCAGCGACGTGACCGCTTTCTTCAACCTCGAGGCGAGCGGCGAGCCGGGACGTCTGGTCGAGATGGGACCGACCGAGATGATGTTCACCAATCCCGGCAAGAAGGAGACCGAGGACTACGTCAGCGGAAGGTTCGGCTGAGCCGATGGCCGAGGTCAGACTTCACTACCAGGAGGAGCTCGCCAACCTCGAGGACCGTGCGCTCGACGGCCTCGAGCTCGTCACGGTCTCGCTGGACCGGACGCTGGAGGCGGTCGAGCACCAGGACGCGGAGCTCGCCGAGCTGGTGATCGCGGACGACGACCGGATCGATGGCCGCTACCTGGAGGTTCACCAGGAGATCCTCACCCTGCTCGCCACCCAGGCCCCGGTGGCGACCGACCTGCGGCTGATCTCGGCGCTCCTGCACGTGATGCACTCGATCGAGCGAATGGGCGATCAGTGCGTGAACATCTCGAAGGTCATTCCGCTGACCGGTTACGACGCTCCCCAGCGCTCGGAGATGGTCGACAGGATCCTGCGGATGGGCAAGCAGGCCCGCTTCATGCTCTCCCAGGCCAAGCAGGCCTTCGAGGGGCGCGACGTCGGCGCTCGCCCGGGATCTCGTTCGCCAGGACGACCTGATCGACGACCTCAACAAGGAGTGCTTCCAGATCGCGGTGCAGGTCGGGGAGGACGCGGACACGCGGGAGTGGGCGCTGACGATGATGCTGGTCGCGAGGGCGCTCGAGCGGATCGGCGACAACGCCGTCGACATCGGCGAGCAGGTCGCCTTCGTGGTCACGGGCCTCTTCCGCGAGTTCGAGGACGCCTCGCACCCGGGGCAGGCGCCGCTCCCCTCTCCCTAGGTCGCCGGACTCTCCTGCTGCTCGCGGGGAAGCATGACCTCCGCGGCCTCTTCTGGCGTGATGTCCGGGTAGAGGACGCGCACCAGCACGTAGGCGAGCGCCCCGCCGACCAGCTGGGCGCCGACGAACGCCGGTGCGGAGGCCGGGGCGATTCCCGCGAAGGTGTCGGAGAACATCCGGCCGACCGTGATCGCCGGGTTCGCGAAGCTGGTCGAGCTGGTGAAGAAGTAGGCGGCGCCGATGTAGGCGCCGACCGCCCCGGGGATCGACCTCGCTGCGGCGGCTGCGAGCCAGCGAGAAGATCACCAGCACCAGGCCGAGGGTCGCGACCACCTCCGCGAGCAGGTGCGCCTCCGAGGCGCGGTGCTTCTCCGAGATGCGTGATCGCGTCGAGCGAGAACATCGCGTTCGCGAGCACCGCTCCGGCGACGCAGCCACCGACCTGGGCAGGTATGTAGGCGAGCGCCTGGCGCCGGGCGTAGCTCCGCCGAAGCCCGCGTCGACCAGCGAGACGACGGGGTTGAAGTGGCCTCCCGAGACGGGGCCGAACATCAGGATGATCGCGAACAGTCCCGCTGCGGTCGCCGCGGCGTTCTCGAAGAGCTGCAGGCCGGTGTCGCCGGGGGAGAGATTCGCGGCCGCGATCCCCGATCCGATCACGACCGCGGCCAGGAAACGCGGACCCCAGGAACTCGGCCAGGAGACGGCGGGGGAGGGGAGAGGTCATCCGCCGCCGTCTCAGGCCGCGACCAGAAGCTTCTCGGCGTACTCACTCGGTAGGCCGGCGGCGGCGACCTGGCTCGACGCGTACTCGGCGTCGTACTCGAATCGCTCGATACGGGCTTCGACCTGCCCGCCAGTGCCGTCGAAGATCGCGAGGCCGCCCGCGCGGGTCGCCGTCCTTCGGCTTGCCGACTGATCCGCAGTTGACGAACAGCGACGCCGCCGTAGTTCGTGGATCCACGGCTGGTGGGTGTGGCCGAAGACGAGTCACGTCGCAGTCCGAGCCGCGCGCGATCCGCTCGAAAGTCCTGGCAGGCTTGTCCTCGAAGAGGTACTCGTTCACCTTGCGAGGCGAGCCGTGGACGAGCCGGATCCGCTTGCCGCCGAGCTCGAAGCGAAGGTCGAACGGAAGCTCCCGCATGAAGTCCTTCGAGGCCCGGCTGGTGTGCTCGAGCGTCCAGTCGACCGAGAGCTGGCCGAGGTCGCGATCGTGCTGGTTCGGGTAGGCGCACATGCAGTCCTCGTCGTCGCGAGCGATCGCGTAGTCGTAGTTGCCGTAGATCGTCGGGATCCCGCGATCCCTGGATCAGGTCGCAGACCTCGTTCGGCCAGGGGCCGTAGCCGACCAGGTCGCCACCGCAGTAGACCTGTTCGATTCCGAGCTCGTCGATTCGCGCCAGCGCCGCCTTCAGGGCCGGCAGATTCCCGTGGATGTCCGTGATCACGGCGACAGCGCCGCTCACCTCGGATTGGTTCCTTGCCGTCGCTCGTCTCCGAATCGGTGACGTCGTCAGCGATCGAACCCTCGACTCGAACTCGGATCTCGTCGCGGATCCGACGCACCGTCTCGAGGTCCTTTCCGGCCGGATCCTCTAGGTCCCAGTCCTCGTAGCGCTTGCCGGGGTAGATCGGGCAGGCATCACCGCACCCCATCGTGATCACGACATCGGCCGCGCGAACCATCCCGTCCTCGAGCTTCTTCGGCCGCTCGGCGGAGATGTCGACGCCGACTCATTCATCGCCTCGACGACCGCCGGATTGAGCTCGATCGGCCGGGTCGCAGCCCGCCGAGATCACGCGGGCACGCGCCGCCTGGGCTCGCGCTCGAGCAGGCCGGCGGCCATCTGGCTACGTCCGGCGTTGTGGACGCAGACGAAGAGGACCTCGGGCACGTCTCAGCTCACGGCTCAATCCTAAAGGTTGACAATCATCTATTCAATCGATATACGTATATCGATGGCGGTCGATCTGGAGCTGGCTCCGAAGCAGAAGCGTCCCGTCGGCGAGCCTTGCTGCGAGCCCGTCGTCTATCCGGACATCGAGCGCGAACAGGCGGAGCGGATGGGCGACGGTCGCCAAGGCTCTCGGCGATCCGATCCGGATGCAGCTCGTCGACGTCCTCCGCAAGCACGCCGGCAAGGTCTGCGTCTGCGAGCTGGTCCCACTCTTCGATCTCTCCCAGCCGACCGTCTCGCACCACCTCAAGGTGCTGCGCGAGGCGGGCATCGTCGGTTCGGAGCGGCAGGGCCTGTGGGCCTACTACTACGTCAACCCCGAGGCACTGGAGGAGCTGAGCGGATGGCTGAGCTGACCGACAAGGACGAGATTCGCGAGGCGGTGCGCGAGCGCTACGCGGCCGCGGCGAGCTCGGTCGGTGAGGGCCGTGTCGCCTGTTGCGGCCCGTCAGCCACCGAGGCTGCGCGAGCTTCGACTTCCGTCCTGCGGCTGCGGCACGGACATCCCGGACGCGTGCGGCGGCGAGACGTTCGGCGCCGGCGCTCTACGAGATCGGCGACCAGGACTCGCTCCCCGACGCCGCCAAGCTCGCCTCGCTCGGCTGCGGCAACCCGACCGCGGTGGCCGAGCTCCACGAGGGCGAGACCGTCCTCGACCTCGGCTCGGGCGGCGGGATCGACGTCCTGCTCTCCGCCCGCCGGGTCGGCCCGACGGGCAAGGCCTACGGCGTCGACATGACCGACGAGATGCTCGAGCTGGCTCGGCACAACCAGCGCGAGGCCGGGGTCGAGAACGTCGAGTTCCTCAAGGGGACGATCGAGGAGGTGCCGCTCCCGGACGACTCGGTCGACGTGATCATCTCCAACTGCGTGATCAACCTCTCCGGCGACAAGCCCGCCGTCTTCCGCGAGGCGGCCCGGGTGCTGCGGCCCGGCGGACGCTTCGCGGTCACGCGACATCGTCGCCGACCCGGGAATGGACGAGGCGACGCGAGCTGGACATGGCGCAGTGGACCGGCTGCATCGCCGGTGCGCTCACCGAGGAGGAGTTCCGGCGCGAGCTCGAGGGCGCGGGCTTCGAGGAGGTCGAGATCCGCGAGACGCACCGCGTCCACGACCAGGCCGGCAGCGGCGATCATCCGGGCGAGAGTCCCGGCATGAGCTCCGCCGACACGCTCGCCCTCAAGGACCCCGAGCAGCTCTATCTGGACTGGGAGCGGGCCCACTGGACGTCCCAGGACGTCGACCTGAGCCGCGACCCGGCCGACTGGGCAGGGCTCGAGGAGGGCGAGCGCAACCTTCTCTACTTCGCTCTCAGCTCGCTGATGGTGGCCGAGGAGCGGATCTCGACGCAGTTCTGCGGGCTGGTCCTGGCGCAGGATGACGAGGAGGAGGGCAGCTACCTCTCGACGCAACTGGTCGACGAGGTGCGCCACATGCAGTTCTACGCCCGCTTCCAGAACGAGGTGATCGCCGACCCGGCCGCGATCGCCGCGCACGTCGCCCGGGCCCGGGAGGTGCTCGGGGACGCCGTTCGAGCGGGTCTTCGACGAGGCACTGGTCCAGGCCCACGACCGGTTGCGGCTCGATCCAGGCGATCGCGAGGCGAAGGTCCGCTTCGTGACGATCTACCACATGGTGATCGAGGGGACGCTCGGGCTGACCGCCTCCCACTTCATCCTCGACTACCTGCGCGAGCGCGAACTGCTGCCGGGCTTTACGGAGGGCTACGGCCTCATCGCCTCGGACGAGCAGCGCCACATCGCCTACGGGACCTGGTTCCTGCGGGAAGCGGTCGCCAAGGACCCGGCGATGGCCGACGTGATCCGGGATCAGATCAAGGAGCTGCTACCCGCGGTCGCCGAGTCGATCTCACCGCCGAGCGAGGGCGCCTGGGACGTCCTCGGCGTTGAGGAGGGAGCCCTCGCCGAGTTCGCGCTCGGCGCACTCAACCGCCGCCTCGCTCTGATTGGTTCGCCTCTCGACGCCAGCTAGCAGCAGTCGCCGGCGCAACCGTCGCCGCGCCAGGCCACGCGCCCTTCGTTGATCGCGACCGCCGCGATGACGAGCGCGGTCACCGCGTCAGCCCACCACCAGCCGAAGATGGCGTTGGCTCCAAGTCCGACCAGCAGCGCCGCCGATAGATAGGCACAGAGGAGGTTCTGGCGCCCCTCGCTGCGAGTGGCGGCTGAGCCCAGCTTGTGTGCGACGCTCGACTTGGCTGCGGCGAGAGGGGGCATGGTGGCGAGTGTGACGGCCGCCAATCCCATACCGATGTAGCTGACCGAGGGCTCATGTCCGTCGATCAAGGAACGAACCGCCTCGAAGCCGACGGCGGCGGCGATCACCCAGAAGGTAAGGCCGATCAGACGCTGGGCTCTGCGTTCAGCTTGCTCCGACTGAGCACGGCGCTCACCCAGCCTCCAAAGCACAACGACCCCCGCGACCGACTCAACCACCGAGTCGGCGCCGAAGCCGATCAGCGCGATCGAGGACGCTGCGATCCCAGCGCCGATCGCGATAGCAGCCTCGATGATGTGCCAGGCGAGCCCCAGCCGCGCCAGAAATCTGGCGCGCCGGACGAGTGACGCCCGAGGCACGGGCGCTACGGGCAGCGATGGGGTCCGTGCTTCGATCGACCCGAGAGTACCTCGCTCCCGGGCGTGATCCGGTTCCCCTGAGAGAATCCGGGGCGATGCTCTGCGGGGCGATCGACATCGGCTCCAACACCACCCGGCTGCTCGTCGCCGAGCCGGAGGAAGGACAGCTCCGCAAGGTGATGGAGCAGCGTGCCTACACGCGGATCGGCAAGGGCGCTTCGAAGAACGGCAAGATCACCGCCGAAAAGATCGCCGAGGTCGCCGACGTGGTGAAGACGCAGGTGCGGCTCGCGCAGGAGATGGGAGCCGAGACCGTGAAGACGGTGGCGACAGCCGCGATTCGCGAGGCGAAGAACCGCGACAAGGTCGTCCAGGAGATCGAGGAGATCGCCGACGTCGAGGTGGACGTGCTCGACGAGAAGGAGGAGGGGCGCTTCGCGTTCATCGGCGCGACCAAGTCACTCGGCCACCCGGTAGATGGCACGGTCGCAGTCGTCGACGTCGGAGGCGGCTCTTCCGAGGTGATCTATGGCACGGTGCCCGACGGCGTCAGCGAGGTGAAGTCCTTCAAGATCGGCTCGGGCTCGCTCACCGAGGACCACCTGGACTCCGATCCGCCATCCGCGGCCGAGATCCGCGAGCTCCGCGACCACATCTCGGACTTCTTCGAGGACGACGGAGCTGGAGCCTCCCGACCAGGCGGTCGCGGTGGGCGGCAGCGCGACCTCGCTGCGGACGCTGGTGGGCGCGGTGCTCGAATACGAGACGCTCGAGCGCGCGGTGCGCGTTCTCTCGAGCGACGAGATCTACGAGGTCGCCAAGCGCTTCGAGCTCGACTCGCGACGGGTGAAGCTGCTGCCGGCCGGGGTCCTCCTGCTGGAGAGGTTCTCCCAGATGCTCGGGCAGCCGCTGCAGATCGGCAAGGGCGGCCTGCGCGAGGGGATCATCCTCACCCTGCTGAACGGCAAGCAGGACGGCTCGCGAGGAGAAGCTCGCGGCTTAGCTACGCGCGGCGGTAGAGGTAGGTCGTCAGCGGCAGGAAGATCGCCGTGAGCAGGGCCGTGGTCCCAAGGACGACGATCACGTTCTCGGCGTCAGTCGATCCAGTCCATCAGGCCGCGGCAGGCGCTGACCAGATGTGAGATCGGGTTCGCGTTGACGAACGCCTCCAGACCCGACGGCAGGGTGTCCGGGTCGACGTAGACGTTGCTCAGGAAGGTGAGCGGGAAGATGGCCATGAAGCCGGCGTTCATCGTCGCGTTTGGGCGATCGCATCACGAGGCCCAGGCTGGTGAACACCCAGGAGACGCCGAACGAGAAGAGCACGACGAGACCGACCGAGGCGAGCACGCCGGGGACGCCGCGTCCGGGCGGAAGCCCAGGATCAGGCCGAGGACGATGATCACCGTCGCTGCGACCAGGTAACGGACGGTGTCACCGAGCAGGGCTCCGAGGAGCGGGGCGGAGGGCCAGATCGGCAGCGAGCGGAAGCGGTCGAGGACGCCCTTGGTGAGATCGGTGTTGATCGCGACCCCCGAGTAGACGGTGGTGAAGAGAACCGCTATGACGAGGACGCCGGGGAGGATGAAGTCGCGGTAGGCGCTGGTCGACCCCGCTATCGCGCCGCCGAACAGGTAGATGAAGAGCAGGGTGAACATGACCGGGGTGATCGTCACGTCGATCAGCTGCTCCGGGACGTGCTTCACCTTCAGCATCCCCCGCCAGCCGAAGCTGAGTGTCGCCGAGAGTGCGCTGGCGCGCGGCGGGTGCGAGGTGGCGAGCGCCTTGCGGAGATCCGGTTCCTCCAGCGCTGGGTCCGCGGTGTCCGTGTCTCCGGGGTGCTCATGCCGCCTGTTCCTCCTGAGCCTCGTCTCGCCTTCGGTGTTGGTCCTCGGCCGTGTGCCCGGTCAGGGCCAGGAAGACCTCGTCCAGGCTGGGCTGGCCGAGGGAGAAGTTCGCGACCGCGATCCCCTGGCGCGAGAGCTCGCCGACCACCTCGGCCGCTTGGTCCGCGTTGCCGCACGGCGCCGACAGCGCTGCCGGATCCGCCTCGAAGTGCACCTCGCAGGCGAGGGAGCGGGCGACGACCGGCTCGGCGAGCGGCCGCTGCTCGGGATCGAGCAGCCGGATGCGGAGGGCCCCGGAGCCGACCGACGCCTTGAGCTGGGCCGGGGTGCCCTCGGCGATCACCTTGCCCTGGTCGATCACCGCGATTCCGTCGGCGAGCTGGTCGGCCTCGTCGAGGTACTGGGTGCAGAGCAGGACTGTGGTGCCGGCGCCGGCCAGTGCGCGGATGATGGCCCAGACCTGATTGCGCGAGCGCGGGTCGAGGCCGGTTGTCGGCTCGTCCAGGAACATCAGCTCCGGGGTGACGACCAGGCTCGCGGCGATGTCGAGCCGCCTGCGCATCCCGCCCGAGTAGTTCTTGACCAGCCGGCCGGAGGCGTCCGCGAGGCCGAACGCCTCGAGCAGGTCGTCGGCGCGCGTCCTTGGCCTCGCCGCGTCCGTAGCCGAGCAGCCTGGCGATCAGGATCAGGTTCTCGCGCCCGGTCAGGTCCTCGTCCACGGAGGCGAGCTGGCCGGTGAGGCTGACGACCCGGCGCACCTCGTCCGCCTCGCGGACGACGTCGTGACCGAGGACGCGCGCCTCGCCCTCGTCGGGACGCAGCAGCGTCGCCAGCATCCGGATCGTGGTGGTCTTGCCGGCGCCGTTCGGACCGAGCATCCCGTAGACGCTGCCCGCGGCGAACCGCGAGGTCGACGCCGCAGACCGCGCGCGTATCGCCGAAGGACTTCTCGCAGCCCGGTCGCCTCGATCGCCAGAGCGTGCTCTGCCCGTTCATGCGGCCTTCCATGGTCTACCTATGACCCTAGGGGAGGTTGAAACTCATCGGAGTGAGTTGGCCATGGGCTCAGCCCCCGATAGCGTGTCGGGGGTTCCATGGCCAAGGCCAAGCCGATCCCCGACCTGAGCGCCGAGCAGTCCTACGCGGAGGTCGCCGCGAGGATCGTCGCAGTCCGCGCCGCCGAGCTCACCGAGCACGCCCAGGGAGTCCTCGACACCGGCGACATCGAGCGGGTCCACGACATGCGGGTGGCCACCCGCCGGCTGCGGGCGGCGCTCGAGATCTTCGAGCCCTGCTTCCCGGCCGAGCGGCCTACGGCGAGGCGCTCGGAGAGGTGAAGCGGCTCGCGGACGCCCTCGGGCGAGCGCCGCGACCGCGACGTGGCGATCGCGACCCTCGGCGACTTCAACGACCAGATGCCGGCGCCCGACCGCCGCGGGATCTGCCTCGCTGATCGAGCAGCTCAAGGAGCGAGCAGGAGGAGGCGAACCGCGGGCTCGCGCCGCTGGTCGAGCGGCCGCACCTGACGGCGCTGCGGGAGAGCCTGGACGAGCTCGTCGACGGCGCGCGGAGGCCAGCCGCATGAAGGCCCGTCCGGTCAAGAAGCTCGACCCCGAGCGCTCACTGGGCGAGAACGCGGCCCGGATCGTGCAGGTGAGGCTCGACGAGATGCTGGCCTTCGCACCCCGGGCGCTCGACGGCAAGACGAAGGCGCAGCACGACATGCGGATCGCCGCGAAGCGGCTGCGCTACGTGCTCGAGCTGACCGGCTTCGTCTTCGGCAAGCCGGCCGACACCGCGCGCCGCCGCGCCCGTGATCTGCAGGACATCCTCGGCGAGATCCACGACTGCGACGTGATGCTGCCACGCGTGCGCGATCACGCCAAGCGGCTGCAGCGGCGCGACGCCGCCGCGGTCAGGGCGAAGGCGGGGCGGGCACCCGACCTCGACCCCAGGTTGGCGGCGCAGGGCGCCCCACCGGACCGCCTACCGCGGGCTCGACGTCCTGGCGGTCTACCTCGAGGCCCGCCGCGAGCTGCTCGAGGACCGCTTCACGGACTTCTGGAAGCGCCAGGAGCAGACCGGGACCTGGGTGCGGCTGGAGCGCGCGGTCGACGGCCACCTGATCAGGGCACGCGAGGCCCGCCGGACGGCGAAGGCCGCCGAGCGCGCCGGCGAGCGCGCGGAGGCCGCCGAGCGGGCGGCCCGCCAGGCGGAGGCTCAGGCCGAGCGGGCGCGGCTCGACCGCGAGCGTGCGGCCGCGCGGCATTCACAACCAGACTCCGACAAAGAGAACGGAACGGGGGTCAGATGAGCCCACTATCTGCCAGCCGGGTAGATCTGCATTGCCACTCGAACGCGTCAGAGGTTTCGAAGCTGGGGGTCCAGCGGGCGGTCGGGTTGCCGGAATGCGGAATGCCGCCCGAGGAGGTCTATGGGCTCGCCAAGAGGCGGGGCAGCCGACATCTTCCTTTTCTGCAGTCGCACCGACACCTTCGGCCAGGTGCTCCTCGAGGGCGGAGCGAGCGGACTGCCGGCGGTCGCCGTCGACGAGGGCGGCCCCTCCTCGATCGTGGTCGACGGCGAGACCGGGCGCTTTGCGAACCCGACGCGGGGATGCTCTCGGCGGCGGTCCTCCAGCTCGCCGACTCTCCGGCGTGGCGCGCCAGGCTTGGTCGCCAGGCCCGTGAGGCGGCTCGCGCCCGCACCTGGGAGGCGT
>CAVZRH010000005.1:0-243078 GCA_963777575.1 uncultured Solirubrobacterales bacterium
CGCTGTCTAGGTTCCAAGGACGGCCTCGGCGCTCCCGAACGATGCTTGCGAAATCGCGGCGCTCCTTCTCAGTGAGGTTCTCGTTCACGCGGTCACGCGCGTTGAACCAGAGGGACCTCCCGACTTCCCATGCCACAGCCCAGGGGATCGCTCTCCCACGTGTCCAGAGCTTGCTTAAGAAAGACACGCCTTCCTCTACCGAGGTATCCAAAGGGCCAATCCGCGGAAGCAACGCGCGCGCTCAGCAGCGAATCTGCGCCCCGCAACCACTGCTTTAGACGAGAAGCGGCTATCCGCTTTGCATGAAAAGCAGCGGTTGACGACCTCCCTGCGGAGCAGATTGGATAGGTTCCGATCGATCGCGCCAAATCACCAAGGGGCGCGCCACCAATTGGAGATCAACATGCCGAAGATCGTCATTCATCACGAGGTCGAGGACACCGAGCGCTGGCTCACCACTGGCAAGGCCACCCGCGAGAATTTTTCGGGGCGCTCGGGATCACCGACATCAAGACGTACACCAACCCACAGAACCCACAGCAGGTCGCGCTGACGATGGACGTTCCGGACCTCGACGCAATGATGGCCGCGTTCAGACCCCCGAGGCTTCCGAAGCCGAGAAGACGGACGGGGTCAAGAGCGACACCATCGTTTTCTACGTCGAGGCGTAGGTACGAACAGCGCCGCTTTGGACGAAAAGCGGCGGTCAAACCCCGCCCCGACCGAAGCCAGCCGACGCTAAGCCTGCCGGACAGCCGAACACCCGGAGGGCGCGGCCGGGCCGCCGGCGCCGCGTGCTCGCCTTCCTCTGGCTCAACGACCTGAGCGGATCAGGACCCCCCGATAAGCGGGAATAGCGGCTTTCCTCCAAGCAGCGTTCGGGCTCTCAAACCCTTGACGGCGGCACCCGGCCTTTTGTCTCCGACTCTCATGGCACACCGGCGCTCGGGTCGGGGAGGTTGCCGAATGTCCTGTGTTTGTGGACAGCGATCGGTCCCCAGGGGCCGATCACCATGAAGCCCTTTGCCCAATCCTTCTTGCAGGGAAGGTCCGTGGGCTTCCAGCTCTGCTGCTTAATCTGCCACCACGCCCAATGTTTCCCCACCTGATGGGGCATACCCTTGTGATCTGGCATACAGAGGGCATGACGTTCAATCGTTGCAGTGGCGGCAAGCGAGAGTGATGGGGTAATCAGACACAGTCCCCAGACCGCGCACGTGAGAACCGCGAGCGCCAGCTTCCTTCTCATTCTGCCAGTTGCGCCTTTTCTCAGTTCGTCGAAGACTTCTCGGATCAGATGTCGGTTTTTCCCCGCTGGGGGCTGTTCTAAGCGTTGAAAAGGTCTCGGAGGTGATCCCGTCGCACTTATCGCGGAGAGGAGGCGAGGCGCTGGCTGCGCGAATGGGTGGCTTCCTTCGAAGGGATGACGATCGCAGCCACCGAAATCCTCGATCTCGGCGACAAAGTTCTCCTCGGGATGACTCAGCGGGGCCATATTCCTGGAACCGCCCACTCGCTAGAGGGTCGCTGGTGGCAGGTGTCGACTTTTCGCGGGGCCGAAATCGTCAAGGCCGAGATGTTTCGTGAACGTGCCCACGCCCTCGAAGCCGCCGGGCTGTCGGAGTAGGAGATATGGACGTCCTCGCGTTGACTCCCCAGTTCACGCGGATATAGGGTCGATCTGAACATGCCATGCTCGCAAAAGGGAGGTCCGTACAGATGAAACGCCTCTGTTCGACCGTTTTCGTTATCGCCGTGGCCCTAGTGCTCCTCACTGCCATTCCCGCATCGGCCGCCAAGGGAGGGAACCCCGCGACGGGCAGCTGCGGACTCGGGAAGTCGGTTGCCCATGAAGCCATCGCCGACCCGACCGGGCCGGGAGCTTCCGAGGCCGCTACGTTCCCGCCCTCCGAGGCCGGTTGCACCGGTAAGGGCTGAGTAGCGGTCCAGGATTCGGAGTGAAGCGGCTGTGAAAGGCAGTCGCTTCTCTCCTTACCCCTTACTGAGGTGAGGCTGAGGCCCTCGAAGCCGCCGGGCTGTCGGAGTAGTGCTTTGGACGAAAAGCATCCCCTCCGTACCCGATCACGGAGGAAGCATGCTCGAGTTCAGAGATCACGTGGCCGACAAGTCAAACCAGGTCATCGCGCGACGGCGACCCGGGAACAAGGGACGCCGCTATCCAGCTGATCCGCCGCGGGTCGAGGAAATCGTTGCTGTGATGAGGCAGGCGGGAACCGATCTACACGGCCGCCGCCTGCGCGGACTGATCATCGTGCTTTGGCGGGCAGGTCTTCGAATCTCCGAGGCGTACCTGCAGGGCATCGATAGCGGGAGATCATCGAGACTGTTCGCTCTGGCCGCCCTCCGGTGATTCCAGCCGGCGCGGCACTGGCCAGCTAGTGCTTTTCGTCCAAAGCGGCTATTAGCCCACGCCCGGACTGCGAGTCAGCTAGCCGCGTTTGGTCAGACGTCTGGCAAGCCCGGTCACGAGTCTGCCCACGGCGCGAAGCGGGGCTGACAAGGCGCGAGTGATCTGCATGATGCGAGGCTAGTGCCGCCGCTTGAAGCGATGCGTAAGGAAGCGCCGCTTCTCGTCCAAAGCACTACTCCGACAGCCCAGCGGCTTCGAGGCCAAAGCCGAAGCTGCTGGCTACTTGTTCAGTCCAGCGGCGTCGAGTGCCTCTTGCCGCTCCTGATAGAGGCAAATCCGCACAATTACGCCGGCCCGGATTGTCCAGAGCCAGGTGCCTTGGGCTTGGACCTCGATCCCGTCACGGCCGCGTAGGAGGTTCGTAAATGGCGTCACGACGTGCTCGCCGGCGTCGATGTAGTCGTCCACCCCGTATCGGACCGACTCCCAGCTCTTAGTGAACTCCTCCGTGACGCGGCGGAACTGATCGAGGGAGTAGACACCCTGGTCGAGTCCGACGGCCCGAGACAGGTCGATCTCTGCATCCGGGGATGCGTCGCGAAACGCCGCATCGAAGTCCTTTCGATTCAGTGCGGCAAGGGCAGCGCGAGCGAGCTCAACGTTCTGCTCAGACATCGCCTACTCCGACAGCCCGGTGGCTGCGAGGGCTTCGTCGTGATCCCAGAAGTACTCGGCCTCGCTGACCTTGCCGCTACGAACGGTGAAGATGGTCGTCAGTTCCATATTCGACTCGGGTCCTTGCCCCTGGGCGTGCCAGATCCACCTGAAGACAACCCGATCGGCGGCGTGACTGAAGCCGCCGGTCAGCTCTACGGTGTCGGCGTCGAAGGCTTCGCGGACTCGCTCGTAGAAGCCCATGGCCGCCTCGCGACCCATGTAGGGGCCTGGCTCCGGCCAGTGCTTCACTGGCATCAGGATCACATCGGGGGCGAGCAGCTCGCGAACCGCATCCATGTCGCCGGCGTTCCAGGTGTCAACGAAGGCTTGCACTACCGCCACGTTCTCCTCCGACATCGCCCGCGCAGTATCTCGCGGCGGAGTGCTGCTTTCCATGCAAAGCGGATAGCTGCTTCTCGTCCAAAGCAGCGCTTTCTGACGATCATCGGCCCGCGCCTGAGTGAGCGGGTTCACGGAAGATGCAGGGGAGCGGCGCGCACCTGTGCACGCCGCCCCTCTCTGTGGCTAGCGGAGCTTCCGGAACCCCGCGCGGACCTCCTCTGAAAAGAGTTCCGGCTGCTCCCAGGCCGCAAAGTGCCCGCCCTTGTCGAGCTTGTTGTAATGGATGAGCTTGGGATAGGCCTCCTCCGCCCAACTCCGCGGCGCCCTGTAGATCTCGTCGGGGAAGACGCTCACGGACACCGGGATGTCCACGATCGCCCGGTCGTCGGCGGTCGGCCAGGCCTTCGGGTCGAAGAAGCCGACCCTGTTTTCCCAATAGAGGCGTGCCGAAGAGACCCCCGTGTTCGTCAACCAGTAGTGGGTGATGTTGTCGAGCACGTCGTCTCGGGTCAGGCCTTCCTGGGCACCGTCGACAAAGACGCGAGAGATCAGCGCCATGCTGGTCGCGTCGTGGTCGAGCATCCAGGCGGCCAGGCCGATGGGTGAATCCGCAATTCCGTACAACGCCTGCGGGTGGGTCGCGCTCTCGATTGCATAGCCCGCGTCCGTCGCGAAAAACAACGTCAGCTGCTCGTAGATGCGGGTTTCCTCGTCATCGAGACCGGAGGGGTCGCCGGACTGGACCGCCGCTGAGACGTCGGGTCGAACAGCACCAGGGAAGTTGGTGTGAATGCCGGCCAACCCCGGAGGCGCCTGCGCACCCATCGCATCAACGATTTGCCCGCCCCAATCGCCGCCCGAGGCGACGTAGCGGTCGTATCCCAGGCGCTTCATCAGCTCCGCCCAGGCACGTGCGATGCGCGGGACGTCCCAGCCGGTCTCGGCCGGCTTGCCTGAGAACCCGTAGCCCGGCATCGACGGGATCACCAGATGAAACGCGTCGACTGCGCTCGCGCCATGTGCCGTCGGATTGGTCAGTGGATCGATGATCTTCAGCTGCTCGATGATCGATCCGGGCCATCCGTGGCAAACGAGGAGCGGCAACGCATCGTCATCGTCCGAACGAACGTGAATGAAATGAATATCCAGCCCATCGATCTCGGTGATGAAGTGCGGTAGGGCCTTCAGCTTCTCCTCGCACTCGCGCCAGTCGTACTCTTCCGCCCAGTAGCGCGCGAGCGCCTGCATCGTCGCCAGCCGCGGGCCCTGCGACTGATCTTCGACGGTCTCCTTTTCGGGCCAGCGCGTGGCCGCGATGCGCGCACGCAGGTCATCGAGATCCGCCTCGGGGGTGTCGATCGTGAACGGACGGATCGCTGTGGCGTCCGCTGTTTCGGCCTTGACAGCCATGTGGGTCCCTCCTTTAGGGAGTCGGAGCAGCCGATTGTCCCGGCAGCCAGAAAACTGCCGGTTGCACTCTCATTGCGATCGAGTGATCGCACGTGTGAAGCTGCTCCTTGCGAGTCCGCGTCCCGTCGGCGATTGCCAACGGGGACGTCCTCTTTGGTTCGACTGGAGCGGGGACCGAGCGGCACGGCGGGTCTAGTTCGGCTCGTCAGCGAGACACAGCAACCGCTCCAAGGACGACCCTACACCGCAAACGCCGACAGTCAACCCCGCGCTCTGACCCGCCTTCCAGCTCGCGCTTCTTGATCGGCGACGCGCGGCCGTGGAATATGGCTGCGGTGGCGTCGATGACAGTGCGCAGGTCATGGAGCACCCGATCGGCCACTGGCGCAGGCTATCCGTCGCCCTATGGCTCGACTACTCCTTTGCGCGAGGAGCGGGAGCAGACCGGAAACCGCTCCTTTCCATGCAAAGCGGATAGCCCAAAGCGAGATAGCCGCTCCTCGTCCAAAGCAGCTACTCCGACAGCCCGGCGGCTTCGAGGGGTCTCTGTGGCGGGCTACCCGTCGAAGGTCACAAGCTCGCGCACTGATCGACCTTCTGCCCCGACACCACGTTTGGCAGACCCTCAGAATCGCCCACCTGTGGAGGAGGCGTGTTGTTGTGGCAGACGAGATTGCCGTGGATCGTGTTGGTGACGAACTCGTTCGCGTCATCTAGCTCGGTCAACTGGTTGTTGTTGAGGTTCACGCTGCCGTGGACGGTGTTGCCGATGAAGCCGAACCAGAACCCGGAGTAGCCGTCGATCGTCGCGCCGCCGTGGATGGTGTTGTCCTCGACGGCCGAGAAGAATCCATTGCCGCCGACCATCCTCAGACCGCCGTAAACGTGCGCGGAGTGCAACTGCAGGGAGGCGGGGGCGTCAGCGCGAACCCCACCCCGGATCGTGCCGCCACCCGTGCTCTCATGGCCGCCGAGGATGAAGGTCGCGCCCTCACCGACGCGGACGCCGCCACGGACGTCGATGGTTGCCTCGGTCCCGTCGCAGGTCGCGCCTGCAGGCACGACCAGCTTCTTGTAGTCGCCCGAGGCCAACGTGCCTGTGCACGTCGTCGCTGCAGCTCCGGCGACGGCCGTCGAGAGTCCTGCCGCCAGCACGGTGGCAGTGAGAGTCCCTGCAATTGCCAGTCCGATCTTGCGCATGCGTACCTCCAAGCGTTGGTTCCCCCTCAAGATGGATTCTCGCACCCCGAAGGTCCATCGGCCAATCAAAAGTTTGCGGGCTTCGGCGCCGCACGACCTCCACGTTCTCCTCCGACATCGCCCGCGCAGTATCTCTCGGCGGAGTACTGCTTTCCATGCAAAGCGGCGGTCCCGTTTTGTTCCCCGTCGACGCGCGCGGGAGCAAGGTGCTCGAGTCATTGGTTTGCCACTGCAATCAGCCCCGCGATGCCGGCGATGTAGAGCACGAGCACCAGCAGTGATGCGACGCCCATCCGCAATACCTGGCGTTGGGGGCGCGTGATCAGGCCCCACGCGTAGACGACGGTAAGCACGATTGCAAGCGCCGTCAGGTAGACATCGATCGGTTGGGCCTGGGGCAGGACCGCGGAACCGGAGAGGAGGGTTGCCACCAGGAAAAGCACTGGGAGAAACGCATTGCCACCGAAGATGTCGGATACCGCGAGCTGGTAGTCGCCCAGCCTCACGGCCTTGATCCCCGTCGAGACCTCCGGCAGCGCCGTCGCGCCGGCGAGGATCGTCGCCCCGAAGACGACTCCGGAGAGGCCGATGTGGGTGGCGATCCCTTCACCACTCCTCTCCAGCACAACGCCCGCGCCGAGGGTCACTATTCCAGCCAGCGCAAAGACCACGGCGGCGCGGGCCAGGCTCAGCTTCTCCGCCATCACCGCTTTGGAGTGGCCCCGCGGCTTCTCCTGAGCGCCCGGTGCATTGCCGGAAGTGTCATGCCACGGCAGACCTTGGCGAGCGTTGCTGATGACCCAGACGCCGACCAGCCAGGTAAGCGCGATCAGGATGGCCGCCGGCTCCAAGCGTCCCTGCGAGCTTGGCAGCTGCGCGCCCATCACTGAGATCGCCAGCACGGTGACGACGAGCAAGCTCTCGAGAACCAGCACGAGCGACGCCGCCCGCGTGGTGAGCGCGGACTCTGGACCCATCGCCACGTCAAGCGCGACGAGGACGACGGTCTGGATCGCGATCCCACCGAGGATGTTGCCGATCGCGATCCCGAGGTTGTGCGCGAGCGCCGCCGAGCAGACAATCGCGGTCTCCGGCAGATTGGTGGCTACCGCGAGGAGCACCGCTCCTCCGAGTGCCTCGCCGAGACCGAGCCGGAAGTCAAGGGAATCGGTCGAGCTTGAAAGCTGGACTCCGGCGACCCAGACCGCGGCGGCCGCGGTCGCGAAGATCAGGACCAGCGGGGCGAGGCCCAGGCCTGTAAACACGCGCTCGTCCTACTCCGCCGTGCGAATCAGGGCTGGCCTCTCCCAGACCTTTCCGACGCCCGCCCGCCTACCCCGGGCGACGACGGTGGATCCATAGCGAGGCGGCGATCAGGGGACCGCGTTCAGCAGCCGTGCCGCTGCCCGGGGGCAGTGGCGCTGGCTTATTGATGATCACGTCAATGGCAACGGGGATCCCTTCCAATGCCCCCACCGCGTCCATTGCCTCGTCGTAGGTCATCTCGATGAAGGTAGCCGAGCACGATGACGGCTAAAGACTGCACCGGGGGGACATCTACCAGCCAGGTGCTTGTGCCTCCCTTGCGCGAAGTGCAGGAGCGCGCATTCAAACCGCTGCTTTCCATGCAACAGCGGATAGCTGCTTCTCGTCCAAAGCGGCTATTGCGCATTGCATGGAAAGGGATTGCTTCCAAGTGGAATGACGGGGGCGCTGTGATTGACCGCCAGGGGCCGAGACTGAACTCCGCGGATCGCATCGCTGGATTGCCTACCGCGTGCTGGTGCCGAACTGCAGCGGATCCACGGTGGCGTCTCGGAGTGGCGGGCCCCGGCCGTGGCCGGGGCCCTCGAGCTCCGAGTTGGTCTGGACTGCTCAGTCGACGAGCAGCTGAATCAGTCCGCCGACGTTCTGCACCACGTTGTCCACGCCACCTTCGGTGTGGACGTTGAGGTGGTCGGTGGTTTCCGCGTTCTTGACCGAGACGGCGGTGGCCAGTCCGGTCACGTCGGCGCCAGAGCCGTTGCCCTGGATGTTGATGTTGTCGACACCGTCGGTGCCGTTGACGTCGACCGTGTCGAGTGCGCCGTCGGTGCCGCCGAGATCCAGATTGGTTTGGGTCACGTCGGTGCCCGTCAGGTCCTTGACGAGGACGGTGTCAGCGCCGGCGAGGGCGTTGAAGTCGACGTTCTCGACGTCGTTGGTGTCCATGTGAACGTTGGCCTGGACGCGGAAGAAATCGAGTCTTCCTGGGTCGTTGGCCTGGGGCGACAACGTGACATTGTCGGTCCCGGGGGCGCCGTTGAACAGCAGGGTGTCTGTGCCGTCCTGGCCCTCGATCGTGTCTGACCCTTCGCCCGGATCCCATCGGAACGTGTCGTTCCCGGCTCCGAGATAGGCGATGTCGTTGCCGCGACCGCCGTCGATCAGGTCGTTGCCGTCGCCGCCCTTGTAGGTCTCGACCTGGTTGTCGGCCGGCCCGGCGGGCGGGTTCTGCGCGCCCAGCAGCGTGTCGTTGCCGTCGCCACCGGCGATCGTGGTGGGCCTCGAGCCGCCCGTGAACGAGCCATTCGAGTCGTCGATGCGGGCGAGATCGTTGCCGTCGCCCAGCCTCACCTTGATCGCGCCCACGTCGCTGGCCGCGAAGGAGAAGTCGGCCGAGCCGTCGTTGCCGGCATCGACCTGGATCTGATTTCCAGCACCATTCAGGCGAAGGGCAACCTGCTGGCCGCCATCGCTGCCGGTGACGTTGAGCGTGCCGTGCTTGACTGCGGCGCGGACGCCGTTGACCTTGCTGCTGGTGCCCGCATATGCCGGCGCAGCGGCGACGGCGCCTGCAAGCGCGAGCGCCGCGACGGCTGCAGGCAGTCGGAACCGCCTGGGCCGTGAATCGTTGTTGATATCGGGGGGTGTCATGTCCTTCACTTTCGTTTGGGGGGTGGGGCTTGCCAGCGTCCTGGCAGGGGCGTTCGAACGCATCGGTGACTTCGCCAGTCGCCATCGCCAGTCCGTGCACACCGCCGTTCGGCCTTACGATGGGTCGATGGCGACACCCGGCCCCGGTGCGCTGGTCGGCCGCGAGCAGGAGTGCGCCGCGATCGACCGCCTACTGGAGGCTTCGGCGGGCGGAGTGAGCAGCTCCCTCGTTTTGCGCGGCGAGGCGGGAATCGGCAAGACGGCCCTGCTCGGCTATGCAGCCGAACGCGGCGCTGTAGGGCTGGTGCTTCGAACGGCGGGGGTTGAGGGGGAATCGGATCTCGGCTTCGGAGGTCTCTACGGGCTGCTACGGCCAGTCGTGGACAAGCTCGGGGAGCTGCCCGGGACGCAGGCGGCCGCGCTCTCGGCGGCGCTCGGGCTTGCTCCTTCCCATGGAGCCGATCGCCTCATCGTGTCGGCGGCGACGCTCAGCATGCTCGCCGCCGCCGCGGATGAGGGTCCGCTCCTCTGTCTGATCGACGACGCGCAGTTCCTGGACGTGGAGTCGGTCGAGGTCCTCGTTTTCAGCGCGCGCAGACTCGGGGCCGAGCCGGTGTCGCTGCTGTTCGCGGTCCGGGAAGGCGCTGGCCGAGGTTTCAATGCCCCGGACCTGCCCGAGCTGATGGTCGAGGGCGTTGGCACGGAAGCCGCGGTCCAGCTCCTTAAGTTGAGTGCCCCTGCGGCGGCTGATCCTGTCCGCGAGTGGGTGCTTGCCGAAGCGGCCGGAAACCCACTTGCGCTGCTGGAACTGCCGAACGGGTTGTCCGCCTCACAGCTACTGGGCCGCGCCGCCCTACCCGAAGCTACGCCCCTGAGCGCGCGCCTACGCTCCGCCTTCCTGGGGCGTATAGACCAATTGCCAACCGAGACACGCAGCGCGTTGTTGATCGCAGCCCTCGACGACGCCGACGAGGTGGCCACGGTAGTTCGCGCTGCAGGCGAGGCGGGTTTACCTGCGAATGCGCTCGACCAGGCCGAGCAGGCTGGTCTCCTCAGCGTGGTCGACGGTGGAATCGCGTTTCGCCACCCGCTGGTGCGTTCCGCGCTGCTCGAGTCGTCGACGCACAGCCAGCGGCGAAGCGCACACCTGGCGCTGGCTTCGGCGCTGAATGGCAGCGCCGACGCCGACCGTCGCGTGTGGCACCAGGCGCTGGCGACGCTGACGGCGGACGAGGAGGTCGCCGGCGCGCTGGAGGCATCAGCGCGTCGGTATCAGGCGCGCGGCGGGCACGCCTCGGCTGCCACGGCGTTCCTTCGCTCGGCCGAATTGAGTGCCGATGACGCCCACCGAATCGGCCGTCTCGCCGCCGCCGCTGAGGCGGCGTGGGCCGCCGGGCTGCCCGAGCGTGCTCGAGAGACGATCGCTCGGGCGCTACCGCTTGCGACCGGCGAGGTGCGGGCGAGGCTTCTGTATCTGCAGGGTGTTATCGAGGCGGGAACCGGTGACGCTCGCAGTGCCGTCCCCATTCTCGTCGAGGCGGCGGAAGCCAGCGAGGACGGGTCGCTCACTCTTGAGCTGTTGACCGAAGCATGCGAGGCCGCCATGTATGCCGGGGACTCCGCCCAGGCTGCCAACCTCGCCGCAAGCGCCGGCCGGATCGAACCGCGTAGCGAGACCGATCGGTTCAGAGTCGCCGCCCTCACCGGGATCGCAGCCGAGCTGGCCGGCGACAACCAACAAGCCGCGCCGCTTCTGCTGGAGGCAAGCCAGCGGGCGGTCGAGCTCCAGGATCCCTACGCGCTGATCTGGGCGGCACGCGCGGCAACGATTGGAAACATGCCCAGAGACGGCCTGCCCCACGCCGCGCGTGCGGTCGCGATTGCGCGGGAACGGGCGCTGCTCAGCGTCCTGCCAGTCGCGCTGGGGCACCAGGCGGCCGCCCTGGCCGACCATGGTCGCTTCAAGCTCGCCTACGCCGCGGCGGAAGACGGGATCACGCTCGCCAGCGACTTCGGACACCGTTGGGGCGTCGGCCGGAACCTGGCCATCCTCGCCCTGCTCGACGCGATGCGGGGAGACGAGGCGTCGGGGCGCGACCACGCCGACGAGGCCATGAAGCACGCCGCGGACGGTGGCGCCGTGCTGATCGGCGAGTTCGCAATGTGGGCGCTCGGCTTGCTTGAGCTGACGTTGGGCAGACCGAGCGAAGCGACCGACCGCCTGCTGATCGTCAGCGACAGCGAGCGAGCGGACTCGAATCCGCTCACCGGCCTGTGGTCGATCCCGGACCTGATCGAGGCCGCGGCACGCTCCGGGCGGCTCGAGGAGATCGTCGATCGGTTCGAGCGCTATGGGGACTGGGTGCAGGAGTCGCCAAGCCCGGCGCGCCTGTCCCTGCTGGCGCGCTGCCGCGCGGTTGTGAGCGAAGGAGAATGGCGCGGGCAATTCGAGGCATCGGTGCAGGCCGGCACGGACCTCTCGCCATTCGAGCAGGCCCGCACCGAGCTGCTCTTTGGCGAGCGGCTGCGGCGCAATCGTGCGCGGCGTGAGGCACGGCCGCACCTGCGCCGGGCGGCCGATCTCTTCCGGCAGGTCGGCGCACCGCGATGGGAGGAGCGCGCCGACGCGGAGCTTCGCGCGACCGGGGAGACCGCGAGGAAGCGCGACCCCTCGACGCTTGACGAGCTCACACCGCAGGAACTCCAGATTGCCGGGCTGGTCGCCTCCGGGATGACCAATCGCCAGGTCGCCGAGCAGCTCTATCTGAGCCCGCGGACGATCGACTATCACCTGCGCAAGGTCTTCAGCAAGCTTGGCGTGGCCTCGCGGACGGAGCTGGTGCAGATGGGCGTGCCTGAGCGGGAGCCCGTCTGAGGCAGTAAAGGACGTGCTGGAGCGGTCCGAGGACCGTGACGGCCTAACGCCGGCGTTGACCGGCGATCTCGACTGGCGAAGTCACTGATGCGTTGGGTCGCTCTCGGGCGGATCCTGAGGGCCATGCGAACAGATGCACCAGATGCGACATTCACCAACGGACGATACGAGCTTCCCCGCGCCGCCCGAGGCGTGCTCGTCCTCGCCGATCCGCCCGAGGCCGGCTGGCGGCTCCAACCGCCCGCCAGCGAACCGACCGCGGCCGAGTGCAACCGGCACACAGCGGCTTCAGTCCTGATCGATCGCCAGGACTGAGTGATGCGACGCGCAGAGGAAATCCTGGAGATCGCCGAGATCCTCGATGCGGCCGCGGACAATCTCGCGACGGTTCTCGAGCGGTCCGGCGCGGACAAGTTGCACCCGCCGAAGACCCTCCGCGAGATGGCCCGCTACGAGCTGGAGCTCGCCGTTGTCGATGTCGCATCCCTGACCTTCGGCACAAACATCCGCGAGAGCCGGAGATGAGAAAGCCCGAGCGCTCGACGATCCAGCGGCACATCGAGGCGTTGCAGCGCGCCGACTCGGACTTTTTCCAGGCGCTGCTGGCCGGCGACATCCTGGCCCTCGAGTCGCAACTCACCGAGAACTTCCTGATCGTCGACGTCGCGAGCGGCTCCGTGCACTGCCGCGGTGCGTTCCTCCTGGCCATCGCCGGCGGCGCCGTGATCTTCCACGAGATCAAGACGTTTCCAGAGGACTCGGTGACCCGCCTGACCGGCCCCGGAACCGGCATCGTCGTCGGCCGTACCGCGATTTCCTTTTGCGGCGGAGCCGGATCCGCCACTGAGCTCGCCAGCCGCTACACCCACGTCTTCCAGGCCGACGGCGGGAACTGGCGTCTGGTCTCTGCCCAGGGAACTCCGATCAGCGGCACCTCAACCTCATGATTGGTGCGCGCTCACGTGTGCCTCTGTTGCTCGCCGCGGTCCTCCTTCTCGCCCTGGCCTTCGCCCCCCGTGCCGCTGGGTCCATCTACTGGGCCAACGTCAAGGGCACCACGATCGGGACCGCCAACATCGACGGGACCGGGGTGAACCAGAACTTCATCATCGCCGGGCCCAACCCTTGCGGGGTGGCGGTCGACGGCGCGCACCTCTACTGGGGAGACAGCGGAGACGGGACGATCGGCCGCTCCAACCTCGACGGCACGGGCGCCGACCAGAGCTTCATCGGCGGCGCAACCGGGCCGTGTGGAGTCGCGGTCGACGTGCCTCCGTCAGCCGCCTCGCCCATGCCTCCCTCGAACGTGTTCACCCTCGGCAAGCCGAAGCTAAACCAGCGGAGGGGCACCGCACAGCTGCCGGTGACCGTTCCCGGCCCGGGCGAGCTGGGTCTTTCCGGCAATGGCGTGAAGGTCGCCAGGGCTGTTCGCGTCAACGCCGCGCGTGCCCAAGCGCCGGTGCAGTTGCTGATCGCAGCGATGGGTGCGAAGCGGAGGCGATTGAATCGGACCGGGAAACTCACGGTCAGGCCTACGGTTACCTATACCCCCGACGGCGGGCGCCCCGGCATCCGGTCGACGAAGCTCCGGCTCGTCAAACGCTAGGCGGGGCTGTGGCTGAAAGCCGACACGCGAGCAGGTGCCAGGTGCGGACCGGCGTCTCCGGCTCGCGAAGTCACCGATGCATTCGGGCCCAGATCGCCGGACATTGGTCACACATCCCAACCCCAGCCTGCGCGATCGGCGTATCCGGTGCGGGCGAGAGAAAAGCAAGGACAAGGAAAGGAATCGACATGCGCATGCCCGAAAGGATCACAGAGCGCACGAGCAGATCGAAACGGTCGAGGCGCAGATCGGGCCTCGCCGCCCCATTCGTGGCGCTGCTGGCCGCGGCCGCAATCGCAACCGCAGGTTGCGGCGCAGGATCCAGCGCAAGCTCGCCCGCGGCCGCGCCGAGCCCGGCTGCCGCGGTCTCGCACGACAAAGCGGACGGCGACACCGACGGTCGCCACGCCGCATCCGATGCCCCCGCCGCCTCGAGCTCGTCAACCGGCATCCCGCAGAACAACGGCGGCGACCAGGACGCCGACAACAACGGCGGCCCCAGCGATGGCGACGGCAACATCTAGACATCTGCCACTGTTGATCGCCGCCGTGCTGTCCGTCGTGGGCGCGGCGGCCCTCGCCGCCTGCGGTTCCGCCTCGTCGCCCCCGGGTTCCGACTCGTCGCCCCCCGGTTCCGCCTCGTCGTCTCCATCCGGGAAGGCTCAGGCCTTTGGCTGGCTTCGCCCCTCGCCGCCGCGGCGCGCCTGGCGAGAGCGCCGGCTTCCCGACGGCTCAGCACAGCTCGCTTATCCGGCCGGTTGGCGGGCGATCCGCTCAGACCCGGGGACCGCGACCGCGGCGGTGCGCTCGGCGAGCGGGGAGATCCGGGGCTACCTGAATGCGACGCCGCGTCAGGGGGCGGAGACGCTCGCGAACTGGGGAAGCTTCCGTCCCGCCCACAACCGCGATGAGGGTGACGTCGACGTAGCGGTGGTCGCCTCCGCGGCCAACCTGCAGTTTCGGAACGGCCGTGGCTCTTGCGTGATCGACACCTACACGTCTTCGACCGGGCACGGATATCGCGAAATCGCCTGCATCGTCGCCGGGGCGAGCGCGTCGACGGTGATAGTTGGAGCGGCGCCGCCCGAGGACTGGCCCGGGCAGGGCCTCGCGATCGAACGCGCCATCTCCAGCTTTCTCACCTGAAACGAACCCGACCAAGGAAAGGAGACACAATGCTCAAGCAGACGAAGGCTCGGATCGCCGCTGCTCTCGCCGTGCTGGGGATCGTTGGCGCGGCCGCGGTGCCTGTCGCGATCGCCGGACACCACCATCATCACCACCACCACGGCATCCCCCAGCACAACGGCGGCGACCACGACGCCGACAACAACGGCGGCCCCAGCGATGGCGACGGCCTCACCTAGCAGCGCGGCGCCCGCGACTGCCGCCGACCCTTGGGCTCGGCGGCAGCGCGGAGCCGAATCACGCAATCGAAGGGAATCCGGGTAGCCGCTTCTCGTCCAAAGCAGCTACTCCGGCAGACCGGCGGCTTGGAGGGCTTCCTCGCGGTTGGTGTAGGTGCGGAAATGGGTGATCAGGCCATCGTCAAACTGAGCCACCCAGCCGCCGCCGGTGTCAATTGCAGCGCCGGTCTCTCGACCCTTGCCGCGGATCTGTCCTACGGCGACAGCCACATCTCCGACTTCGCGGATCTCATCGACCTCCCATCGGAGGGATTCCCAAGTCTCGTCGACGGCCGCGCAGTACTGCGATCCCGCGTCGTGGCCTCGATAGATCGTGCCTTCGAGGACGGCCCGGACCGGCACGATTTCAGCATCCGCGGCCAGGAGGCGGTCGAAGGTCCTCCCCTCCCGCCGGTTGAACGCCCCGATAGCGATCTGAAGCCGCTCGACGTTCTCCTCCGACATCGCCTACTCCGACAGCCCAGCGGCTTCGAGGGCTTCGTCGAGGTCGTTATAGGTGGCGACGTACACCAACTTTCCGTCACGGATCCGCCATACCCAGCCCGAACGAACCGGGCCAGGAAGCTCGATCCCATCTCGGCCAATGAAACTCACCTTCTGGCGCGTTACGACGACGTCCTCCCCGACGTCGATGAACTCGCTCACCTCCATGCTCACGCTCTCCCAGGCGTCGGTGAAGATCCGCCAGGCCCGCTTGACCTCCTCTGGTCCCCGATGGACCCCGCGCCACTCACCAAGGTTCATCGAGTTCTACGGGCACCTGCTCCCCGGCAGCCACGACGAGGTCCGTGAGCGGATGGACGCCTACCTACTGGACGCTGCTGAGCTCGCCATCGAGACCTCCGAGGATGCAGCGTGAGTGTCTGACTGGCGAACACACTGGCGAACGGCGGCCCTCGGAGCACTCGGGGGCCGCTCTCGTTTCAGGCGAAACTCCTGCAAACCCCACAAACAGAAACGGCCCTCCGAAGAGGGCCGTTTCTGGGGTACTACAGGGAGGAGAGATATGTGTGCTGCTGTTTGTCTGTGGGAGGTAGGCCGGTATCAGGCTCCGAGCGGACGACTGAACCGCGTTGAGGCGGTCAGCGCCATGTGCGCGAAGCCGAACCCGACCAGAAAGACTGGTTGCGATGTAGTCGCCGGCGATCCCCGCAATCACTCCGGCCGCGATCGTCGCTGCGGCCAGCGTGTAGTCGAGTCCCGCATGGGCACTCAGCGGCACGTTCCCCCGTGCTGTGTCGCCGTAGACGGAGGTCGCGAGGCCGATCAGCAGGACGCCGAGGAGAATGCTCAGGGCGCCCGCCAGGTAGTCGAAACCCAGCGCGAAGGGGGCCACGATGAGCAGCGGCGCGGCCAGCACCTCGAGTGCGGCGTGTGCGTTGATCGATATCGCTCGGGAGAGAGTCATCACGAGAGACAGCGTACGAACGTATGTGCGATTCGTGTGTGAGCGGGGTCACAGTGCCTGCTGCCAACGGGCTCCCGCTCGGGTGGAGCCGGCCTTTGTACGGTTCGCCTCGTGCCCCGCCGCCGCGCCGACACCCTGCTGGCCGAGCGCGGCCTCGCGCCGTCGCGGACGGCGGCAGCGGCGACCGTCCGGGCCGGGCGGGTGCGCTTGGCAAAGAGCGGCTCCACGGTCGAGAAGCCGAGCGAGCTGGTGCCCGAGGACGCCGAGCTGGTCGTCGAGGAGGGCGAGGAGTTCGTCTCGCGTGGCGGGATCAAGCTCGACAACGCCCTCAACGAGCTGCCCGTGGAGGTCGAGGATCGCCTGGCTCTGGACGTCGGCGCATCGACCGGGGGCTTCACCGACTGCCTGCTGCAGCGGGGGGCGCGGCTGGTGCTCGCGGTCGACGTCGGCTACGGCCAGCTCGACTGGCGGCTGCGCCAGGACTCCCGGGTCCTCGTCATGGAGCGCCTCAACGCCCGCTACCTCGGCGATTCCCACCTTCCCTTTCGGCCCGAGGTGATCACGGTGGACGTCTCCTTCATCTCGCTGGCGATGCTCGATGCCCTCGATCGTGGCCACCGCGGCGGAGGAGTTCGATCTGCTCGGGCTGGTCAAGCCGCAGTTCGAGCTCGGCAAGGAGAAGGTGGGGAAGGGGGGCGTCGTGCGGGATGCCGCCGACCGCCGCGATGCGATCCGCAAGGTCGCCGAGGCCGCCCAGAAGGAGGGGCTGGTCGTTCGTGGACTGGCCTCGTCCGGGCTGCCGGGGCCGAAGGGAAACCGCGAGACCTTCGTCTGGGCCGCGCGCAGCGGGAAGGCGATCGATCTCGACGCCGCACTCAAGGAGGTCGAGCCGTGACCGTGAAGCGCGCGATGCTGATCACTCCCGCACACCGAGAGCGCTCCACGGAGGCGGTGGCCACCGCCTCCGAGATGGCGCGGGCGGCCGGCGTGCAGCTGATCTCCACCCCGGACGAGCACCAGAAGCACCTCGACGCTGCCACCCACATCGAGCGCGTCGCGGACGGGGAGCGGCCGGACGTCTGCCTGGTGCTCGGCGGCGACGGCAGCATCCTCTACGCGATGCGGCACTTCGCCCACACGGGAGTCCCGGTCTTCGGCATCAACTTCGGCACCGTCGGCTTCCTCGCGGCCGTCGAGCGCGACCAGCTCGCGGATGGGCTCGAGCGGGCGTTCAGCGGCGACTACGAGGTGATGGACATGCCGGCCCTGAAGGTGGACCTGCCGCTCGACCATCCGGTGGCGCTCAACGACGTCAGCTTCCAGCGACAGGCGCACGGGCGGGTCGCCGAGCTCTCGTACACGATCGGTGACGAGGAGGTGGGCAGCGTCCGCTGCGACGGGTTGGTGGCGGCGACCCCGGCGGGCTCCACTGGCTACAACCTGGCCAACAACGGCCCGATCCTGGCCTGGGGAGTGAAGGGGTTCGTGGTCAGCTTCATCGCGCCACATACGCTCGCCGCCCGCGCGCTGGTAGTTGCGCCCGACGACGCGCTCCTGGTGCGAAACGCCGCCGGCCGCGAGCCGGTCGAGATCTCCCTGGACGGCGCGCCCGCCGGGGAGCTCGAGCCGGGCGCGGAGCTCGAGATGCGCTTCGAGGAGTCGGTCAGCAAGCTGGCGCAGCTGCCGGGATCGAACTTCTACCACCGCATCCGCGAGAAGTTCGGCAAGCTCGCCTAGCTAGTCTCCCGGCATGGAGCGGAAGTGGTGGAGCCTGCTCGCGGTCTGCCTGGCGACGTTCATGTTGCTGCTCGACATCACCGTCGTCAACGTCGCGCTGCCCGACATCCAGAAGGAGCTCCACACCGACCTCACCGGGCTGCAGTGGGTCGTCGACGCGTACACGCTGACCCTCTCCGCCTTCACCCTGACGATGGGGGCGCTCGCCGACCGCTTCGGCCGCCGCCGGCTGTTCGTGATCGGGGTCGGCCTCTTCACCCTCGCATCGCTGCTCTGCGGGCTGGCGACGAACGCCACCTTCCTGCACCTCGCGCGTGGGCTCCAGGGAATCGGGGGCGCGGCGATGTTCGCGACCTCGCTGGCGCTGATCGCCCAGGAGTTCCAGGGCCCGGAGCGCGGAACCGCGATCGCCGCCTGGGGAGCGACGATCGGCGGCGCCGTCGCGGTCGGACCGCTGGTCGGCGGTGCGCTCACCGACGGGTTCGGCTGGGAATGGATCTTCTACGTCAACGTCCCGATCGGGATCGGCACCGTGATCCTCGCCCAGACGCAGGCGGGCGAGTCGCGCGACCCGGACGCCAAGCGCCTCGACTACGCGGGGCTGATCACCTTCTCCGTCGGGCTCTTCGCGCTGATCTACGGACTGCTTCGCGGCAACGCCGAGGGCTGGTCCAGCGGGATCATCGTCGGGTCGCTTCGCTGCGGCGGTCCTCCTGCTCGCCGCGTTCGTCTTCGTCGAGTGGCGCCAGGACAATGCGATGTTCGACCTCAACCTGTTCCGCAAGCCCGCGTTCTCGGGCGTCTCCTACGGCACCTTCGCGATCGGGGCCGGAATGTTCGCGATGTTCCTCTACATCACGATCTACATGCAGAGCGTGATCGGGATGACGCCGCTCGAGGCCGGCGTCCGCTTCCTGCCGCTGACGCTGTTCGCGTTCATCGTGCCGCTCGCCACCCGCAACCTGGTCGCGAAGGTCCCGGCGCGGGTGCCGCTGACGATCGGGCTGGCGCTGGTCGGCGTCGGGTTGCTGCTGATGCGCGGGGCGAAGCCGGACTCGGAGTGGACGACGCTGCTCGCCGGGTTCATCGTCTCCGGTTTCGGCATCGGGCTTTCCAATCCGTCGATCGCCTCGACCGCGCTCGGCGTCGTGCCGGCTGCGCGGTCGGGCATGGCCTCGGGGATCAACAACACGATGCGTATCGCCGGCGTCGCGACCGGGATCGCGGCCCTCGGCGCGGTGTTCCAGAGCAAGATCACCGACTCGCTCCACACGCTGCTGCCCCAGGCGCCGAGCGGGTTCGCGGATGGGGTCGCCGCCAGCGGCACCCAGGCGGCGAGCCAGGCGCCGCCCCAGTTCCACGACCAGGCCTTCCATGCGGCGGGCATCGCGTTCACCGACGCCTTCAACGACATCCTCCTGATCGGGGCGCTGATCCTGTTCAGCGGCGCGCTCGCCGTCCTGGCGCTCGTGCGCCAGAGCGACTTCGTCCCGCATGGTTCCCCGCCGGAGGCGGAGGCAGCGGAGGCGCAGGAGCCGGCAGCCGCTTAATCCGTCGGGCCTCCTCGTTAGAACGGGGAGCCGATGCTGCTGGAGCTCCGGATCGAGAACCTGCTTCTGATCGAGCGCGCCGAGTTGCGCCTCGGCCCGGGCCTGAACGCGATCACCGGGGAGACCGGCGCCGGCAAGACGATCCTGGCGCACTCCTTCGACCTGCTGATGGGCGGCAGGGCGCGAGACGGGATCGTCCGCCCCGGGGCGAGCGAGGCCTACGTCGAGGGGGTCTTCGAGGTGCCCGAGGGCCTGCTCGACGATCCCGAGCTGGCCGAGATCGCCGAGCGGCTGCCGGAGGAGAGCTCGGAGCTGGTGGTGGGCCGGCGCGTCTCCGCAGGTGGAAGGACGAGCGCCTTCCTGGCCGGCCGTGCCGCGTCCGCGCCGGATCTTCAGGTTCTGGGCTCGCGCCTGCTCGCCTTCTACGGCCAGCACGAGCACCGCAAGCTGACGCTGGCGAGCGCCCAGCTCGAGACGCTGGACGGCTTCGCGGGGGAGCGGCACCTCGAGCGGCGGCGCGCCTACCGGGACGCCCACGCCGAGGTGCTGCGCCTCGAGCGCGAGCTGGAGCGGATCCACGATCGTGAGGGGGCGCGGGTCCGCGACCTCGACCTGCTGCGCTACGAGCTCGACGAGATCGTGGCGGCGCAGCCCGACGCCGAGGAGGAGGCCGAGCTCGCCGCCGAGCGGGAGAGGCTTCGACATGCGGAGGGCCTGCGCGGGGCAGCCGCCGAGGCGCTCGCCGCCGTCGCGGGCGACGGTGAAGCAGGGGGAGCCGCCGAGGCGATGGGATCGGCCGAGGCGGCACTCGCCGCGAGGGAGGGTGTCGACCCGGCACTCGACCAGCTCGCCGAGCGCGCCACGGGGCTGCGCGTCGAGCTGCAGGAGCTGGCGGGCGAGCTGCGCGGCTACGCCGAGGGCATCGAGGCCGAGCCGGGCCGGCTCGAGCAGGTCGAGGAGCGACTCGACATGGTCGACCGGCTGAAGCGGAAGCACGGCGGCACGATCGAGTCGGTGCTCGCTCACGCCGAGCACTGCCGCGCCGAGATCGACGCGATCGAGGGCGCGGGGGAGACGACCGAGCGGCTCGAGGCCGAGCTCACGAAGGCCATGCGGACTCGCACCGATCTCGCGGGTGGGCTGAGCGAGGTGCGCGCCAAGGCCGCGCGGAGACTGGAGAAGCGGGTGGCGAAGGAGCTCGATCAGCTGGGGATGAGCGGCGCGAAGCTCGAGGTCTCGCTGGAGCCGCAGCCCGGGGGCTTCGGAACGCTGGGACAGGAGCGGGTCACCTTCCGCGTCGCGACCAATCCCGGGATGCCGATGTCGCCACTCCGCGATACGGCGTCGGGCGGTGAGCTCTCGCGGCTGATGCTCGCGCTGGCCGGGCAGGGTGCTCCCGGCGGCGCGGCGACCTACGTCTTCGACGAGATCGACGCGGGCGTCGGCGGCAACACCGCGAAAACCGTCGGGGAGCGGCTGCGCGCGCTCGGCGAGGAGCGGCAGGTCCTCTGCATCACCCACCTGCCCCAGGTGGCCTCGATGGCCCAGGCTCACTTCCGCATCGAGAAGAGCGTCGGTCGCGGACCGGCAACCGCGACCGTCGAGCGCGTCGACGGAGACGAGCTCGTCGCGGAGATCGTGCGCATGCTGGGCGGCGGGGACGGCGACGAGGCAGCCGACCGCCACGCGCGCGAGCTGCTCAAGGCCGCCTAGGACCCCGCCTGGAACTAGGCTCCCGCCGATGGCGATCGCCACCGCCACAGCGATCCGCGGCACCGCGCGGCTGGGCCGGCGCACCAAGGAGCTGGTCAAGCGGCTCGGGCCCGGCGACGTCGCCGTGATCGACCACCGCAACCTCGACCGGATCGCGGCCGAGGACCTGATCGCGAGCGGCGTTCGCGCCACCCTCAACGCCTCGCCGTCCTCCGATGGCTCCTACCCGAACATCGGGCCGCTCGCACTGGTCCGCGCGGGAGTCCGGCTGATCGATGCCGGCCCGGAGCTCTTCGAGCTGATCTCGGACGGCGACCGGCTCGAGATCGACGGAGGCCGGATCTCCTCCGAGGGGGAGACGGTCGCGGAGGGCCGGGCGCTGCGGGCCGAGCAGCTCGCGCAGGATCTGGATGCCCAGCGGGCGCGGATCGACCGCGCCCTGCACGACTTCACCGAGAACACGATGGCCCACCTCCGCGAGGAGTCCGGCCTGCTCTCCGGCGCGATCGATCTGCCGGAGACCCGCACACGCTTTCGCGACCGGCACGTCCTGATCGTGGTTCGCGGCACCGACCACGAGCGCGACCTACGGGCGCTGCGGGCCTACATCGAGGACGTGAACCCGGTCCTGGTCGGGGTCGACGGGGGCGCCGACGCGATCATCCGCGAGGGCCTGCGACCGGACGTCGTCCTCGGCGACATGGACTCCGCGGGCGAGCCCGCCCTCCGCAGTGGAGCCGAGCTGATCGTTCACGCCTATCCCGACGGCCGGGCTCCGGGCGCCGAGCGGCTTCGCCACCTCGCGCTGCCGCACACGGTCGTCCCCTCGGCCGGAACAAGCCAGGACGTGGCGATGCTGCTCGCCTACGAGAAGGGCGCCGCGCTGATCGTCAGCGTCGGGGCGCACTTCAACCTCGTCGAGTTCCTCGAGCGGCGCAGGGGAGGGATGTCCTCGACATTCCTGACGCGGCTGCGGATCGGCGAGACGCTGGTCGATGCGAAGGGCGTCAGCCACCTGTATCCGCCGCGCTGATGCGGCGGGCGAACTACCGCGGCCGCCGGGTGCTCTTCCCGATCGGGGTGCTGCTGCTTGCGGCCGGCGTCTTCGCGCTTGACGGCGGGCCTCAACCGGTGGCTGGTGTTCCTCTGCGGCGTCGGATACCTCGGCCTGCTCGACGATCTGGCCGGGGGCTCAGCCCGCGGCTGGCGCGGGCATGGGCTGGCCGTCAGCCGCGGGGAGCTCTCGACCGGCGCGATCAAGGCCGTGGGCACGGTCGCCCTTGCCGCCTACGCCGTCGCCGGGACCGACGCGAGCGGCGCTGAGTTGATTGCCGATCTGCTCGTCCTCGCCCTCGCGGCACACCTCGGAAACCTGCTGGACACGCGGCCGGGACGACCCGAGAAGGCTCTCGCGCTCGTTGCCGCGGCCGTCTGCCTCGCGTCGTCGGGAGCTGTCGCCCCTCGAGCCGATCGCCGCGCTGCTCCCCGTGGTCGCGATCTGCGCCTGGCTCACCCTCAGCGAGCGGGCGATGCTCGGCGACACCGGCGCCAGCCTGATCGGCGGGATGATCGGCGTCCTCCTGGTGACGACGCTCTCGCCGCTCGGGACTCGGGATGGCACTCGCCGGACTGATCGCGATCTCGCTGTATGGGGAATTCCGGTCGATCTCCGCCGCAATCGAGCGGGTTCCGCTTCTCGAGCGACTAGACTCGCTCGGCAGAGTCAATTGAGCCAACCGAAGCCCGACGACACCCGATTTCTCTTCGTGACAGGCGGTGTCGTCTCGTCCCTCGGCAAGGGCATCGCCTCCGCCTCACTCGGTCGTCTTCTCGTCTCGCGCGGATTCCGCGTCCAGCTCCAGAAGCTCGATCCCTACATCAACGTCGACCCGGGGACGATGAGCCCGTTCCAGCACGGCGAGGTGTTCGTCACGGAGGACGGTGCCGAGACCGACCTCGACCTCGGCCACTACGAGCGCTTCACCGACGAGAACGCGTCGCGTGCATCCAACTTCACGGCCGGCGGCGTCTACAACTCGGTCATCCGGCGCGAGCGCCGCGGCGACTATCTCGGCGCGACCGTCCAGGTGATCCCGCACATCACCGACGAGATCAAGAACCGGGTCCTGATCGTCGCCGAGTCCCAGGCCGTCGACTTCGTGATCACCGAGATCGGCGGGACCGTCGGCGACATCGAGTCACTGCCGTTTCTCGAGGCTATCCGCCAGCTCTACACCGACCTCGGCCCGAAGCGCTGCATGTTCGTCCACCTCACGCTGGTGCCCTACGTCGGCCACGCCGGGGAGATGAAGACCAAGCCGACGCAGCACTCGGTCAACGAGCTCCGCCGGATCGGGATTCAGCCGCACGCGCTGCTCTGCCGCTCCGAGGAGGGGCTCGATCGCGAGATCCGACGCAAGATCGCCCTCTTCGCCAGCCTTCCGGAGGAGGCCGTGATCTCGGCCCGCGATGTCGACAACGTCTACAAGGTGCCGCTCGTCCTAAGGGCCGAGGGGATGGACGACCAGATCCTCGACCACTTCGGAATGGAGGCGCCCACCCCGGACCTGACCGAGTGGGAGGAGCTGATCAAGCGCGCCGACGCCTCCCGCGAGCGCAAGGTGAAGATCGCGCTGGTCGGCAAGTACGTCCAGCTCGAGGACGCCTACAAGTCCGTGATCGAGGCTCTCACCCACGGTGGCTGGGCGCACGGGGTGGAGGTCGAGACGGTGCTCGTCTCGGCCGAGGACATCGAGGAGACCGAGCTCGACGACGTCGACGGGATCCTCATCCCCGGCGGGTTCGGAGAGCGCGGGATCGAGGGCAAGGTCGAGGCCGCGCGGATCGCGCGGGAGAGGGGCATCCCCTATCTCGGCATCTGTCTCGGGATGCAGATCGCCGTCGTCGAGTTCGCACGCCACGTCTGTGGGATGGACGGCGCCAACTCCGCCGAGTTCGACCCCGAGACTCCCTACCCCGTGGTCGACCTGCTGCCCGAGCAGAAGGAGGTCTCGGACCTCGGTGGCACGATGCGGCTCGGCGCCGATCCGGTGAAGCTCCACGAGGACACCCAGGCGCGGGAGATCTTCGGCGAGGCCGTGATCTACAAGCGCCACCGCCACCGCTATGAGGTCAACAACATGCTCCGCCGGAGGCTCGAGGACGAGGGCCTGGTGGCGAGCGGCACCTCGCCCGACGACCGGCTCGTCGAGATCATCGAGCTGCCGGACCATCCGTTCTTCGTCGCCTCCCAGTTCCACCCGGAGTTCAACTCCCGGCCGACCCGGCCCGAGCCGCTCTTCCGCGAATTCGTCGGCGCAGCGGCCAGGCGCGCAGCGGAACGGCCGGCGGCAGCCGAGCCCGCGGCCGAGGCAGAGGCCGCCGCCGAGGCGTCCGAGGACGTCGGCGTCCGCCGCTCCTAGCTCGGTTCCAGCCCGCTCCTCATAGGCTCTTCGGGCGTGAGCTAGACGGTCGCCAGGACGACGATCGCGACCAGGAAGACGCCGGTCGCGACCGAGAGGGCGCCGATCTTGATGCGCCAGCGAGTGCTGATTCCCGCGACGCCGAAGAGGAACAGCGAGGTCGCCAGGATGACCTCGGCCAGCGTGTAGTTCGCCGCCTTCTCCTGATGGTCCTCCGCCTCCTCGACCTGGTGCGCGGAGCTCGCCTCGAGCGCCCGCCCCTGCGGTGACCTCAGCCCCGCGGCGGTGGCCGCGAGCAACTGGTGGGTTGCCTGGTGGAAATCGACCGTGGCCTTGTGCTCCTGGTGCTCGTTCAGGTAGACGGACCCGGCAATGACAATCGCCGCCAGGCCGAGCGCCACGGCGATGATGATCTCCAGGCGCCCTTCCGAGGCGCTGGAAGGAGCTCCGGAGGGACGGGTGCTCGCGTGCTGCTCAGAATGGGCGGGTCGGCGTGCGATTCCGCTCTTCTACAGCGCGCGGCGGATAGGTCAGCCGCCGAGCAGCAGCCAGCGCTGGGTGATCGTGAGACCGTCGTCCGTGCGCGACGCTCGCAGTCCTGTCGCGGCCCCGCCGTCCGCCTCCTCCTCGAAGGCGGTGCGAATCCGATCCCTGGCCGCCTCGGGCGTTTTTGCCTGCTCGAGCCAGTGCTCGACCGGCATCGTCTGCTCCCATCCCGCATCGCACTCGGCCTCGCGGCGCGCGGCGGCGAACATGCCGCGGTAGCTCCTCCTCGGGGAGCGCGCGAGTGTGGCTCGGGTCGCGCAGTCGCTCGAGCTCGTCGTGGCGAGCGCCGCCCGCGACCATGTCGATCAGCGTCACGGATCCACGGGGACGGCAGACGCGGGCCATCTCGCCGATCGCGCTCGCGGGGTCGTCCATGTGATGGAGGGCAAACCGGCTCACCACGACGTCGAACTGATCGTCGGGGAAGGGAAGGTCGGTCGCGTCGCCGCGGACGAAGACGACGTCGTCTCGGTCCTGTTCCTGGACCGAGCGGAGTCCGGCCGCGAGCATCGCGTCGGTGAGATCGACGATCACGGCCATCGCCCCGTCGCGGGCCAGGTATCGGCCGAGTTGCCCCGTTCCCCCCGCGACGTCGAGGATCCGCGCCTCCGGCGCCACCTCGACGTGCGCTGCGATCCAGTCGAGGATCCCGGTATCGCGGAAGAGCGAGTCGGAGGCCTCGAAGTTCGACGCCTGCCTGGCGAATTCGCGGCGCACCGTCTTGCGCTGCTCCTCCCTGGCCTGGCTCTCAGCCATGCGGTGCTAGGGCATTCCCATCGAGCCGCCCTGGGCGGCATCGACTTGTCCTTGCCGGGCATCTGGTCCTGCATCCCGTTGCCCTGGTCGGGCATCGGCTTCGCCTGGTCCTGCATCGGCTTCCCCTGGTCCTGCATCTGGGAGTCGTTCATCGATCCGCCGCCCATTCCCATGGAGTCCATCGCCGCCTGGGCCTCGGGTGAGTCGGGCAGGGTGAGGCCCGGGACGTCGTCGGCGAAGAACGCCACACCGAGCCCGAGGACGACGAGCAGCAGGGCGATGCTTCGGTTGGCGACCGCCTTCCAGGGCAGGAGCTTTTCGATCGCGATCAGGGCGGCGATCATCACCATCCAGCCGATGCTCATCACGCCGAGGGCGAAGAGCGCCGCCATCAGCCCCCAGCAGCAGCCCACGCACCAGCCGCCGTGCTCCATGCCCATCTGGAGCGCGCCGGTCCTGCCCGGGCGCCAGGACGTGAGCAGGAAGCCCATCGGGCTGCGGCAGCGCCGCAGGCAGGCGTCCTTCATCGGGGTGAGCTGATAGATCCCCGCAGCGACGATCACCGCTCCGGCGACATAGGGCCCGCCGCTGTCCCAGGCCAGGAAACCGATGTCGAGCGCTCGGACACCCTCGATGAGCGCGTAGCCGACCAGGCCGGCCACGGCCCAGGTCACCAGGTAGCCGGCGACGAAGAGCGCGGTCGTTCCTGCCTGGACTCGCTGGTCTCTCTCGCGCTTCCCCTCCTCGATGCGCGCGTACATGAGCACCATCGGCGCGATCGAGGGGAACATCATCGCGGCCATCATCACCACCCAGGCCGTGACCCAGAAGCCGAGCCCGCCGAGGTCCGTGCCGGGGCCGGCGTCCATGCCGCCCATCCGGTCACCGGTCATCGCCCAGGCGACGGCGGCGAGCAGCAGGAGGCCGAAGATCAGCCCGAGCTGGATCGCGTTCGAGAGCTGGGGAACTCGGCGGAGGGTCGCTGACTCCATGCAGCCGTGGATTATTTCCAGCTCGCGAGAGGAGTCAACCCCCCGCCTCGCGTAGCCTGCGCGCCGTGGGCGCGCCGGCCGACCAGCCAATGCTCGATCGCTTCGCTCGCCTCTGCGAGATCGCGAGCCCGACGGGCGAGGAGCGGGAGGTGGCGGACGCCGTTCTCGACGAGCTCCGGGGGTTCGAGGTCGACGTGGCAGAGGATGCCTCGGCCACTCCCGCGCGAGCCGGTGCAGGGAACCTGATCGCGCGCATCCCGGGCCGCGGGGAGCGCTGGCTTTCCTTCTTCGCCCACCTGGACACGGTTCCGCACGACGGCCCGATCCGGGTGGCGCGGGCCGACGGGACCTTCCGGAGCGCCGGCGACACGATTCTCGGCGCCGACAACAAGGCCGCCGTGACGGTGCTGATGGAGCTGGCGGCGCGCCATGTCGCCGAGCCCGCTGCGGTTGGGCTCGAGCTGATCTTCACGGTCGCCGAGGAGGACGGGCTGCGCGGGGCGAAGGAGCTCGACATCTCGTCGCTGCGGTCGCCGTTCGGCTTCGTGCTCGATCACGCCACCCCCATCGGCGAGGTGATCGTGGCGGCACCCACCTACAAGCGGCTGATCGCGGAGTTCAGCGGCCACGAGGCGCATGCCGGGATCAACCCCGAGGACGGCCACAGCGCGATCGCGGCGGCCGCCGTCGCGATCGCCGAGATGAAGCTGGGCCGCCTCGACGAGGAGACCACCGCCAACATCGGCATGATCGAGGGCGGGACCGCATCCAACGTCGTCGCCGGTCACTGCCGCATCCTGGGCGAGGCACGGAGCGTGGACGGGGAGCGCGCCGCCGCGACGATCGGGGAGATGGTCGACGCCTGCACCTGGGGGGCGAGTCAGCAGGGGTGCGACGTGGACGCGCAGGTGAGCGAGATGTTCCGCGGCTACCGCCTCGACCCCAGGTCGGAGGCTGTGGGGCTCGCTTCGGAGGCGCTGCGGCGCAGCGGCCACGAGCCGCAGCTGGTCGCCACGGGCGGCGGCAGCGACGCGAATGCGCTGGTGGCCGCGGGGTACGACGCCGTGCTGCTCGCCAACGGCACGCGAGGCCAACCACACGCCGGATGAGGCGGTCACCGAGGACGCGATCGTTGAGATGCTGCGGGTGTGCGAAGCGGCGATCGGGCTGGCCGGAGATGCTGAAGCTGCGTAGGGGAGTGGTCAGCGGCACCGACCCGCTGCTGGTGCGGGTGGGGGATGAGGACAGGCCGGCCTGGGCCGACCGCTCGCTGGTCGGCGAGATGAGGGAGGGGGACGAGGTGATCGTGAACGTCGAGGCGCGGGACCTCGGGCTCGGCTCGGGCGGGTTCGACCTCGTGCACGTCAACCTGACCCGCGGGCTCGATGCGTCCCGGCGCGGGCGAAGCCGCCGCGATGAAGCTCAACTACTCCTCGCTTCAGCACCCGGTGGATCCGGTGGAGTCCCTGCCGGCGGAAGGGGCTGGGCGACCGATTCCCGTCCTGGTTCTCTCGCTCCACGGACAGCTCGCACCGGCGGCGTGGGCGGCGGGACGCGTTGCGAGTGGGATGCGGGTCGGATACATCCAGACGGCGGGCGGCGCCCTGCCGGGGGCGCTGTCGGAGGACGTGGCGGAGCTCCGCCGCCGCGGGCTGCTCTGCGATCACGTCACCGCCGGGCCGGCGTACGGAGGCCAGCGCGAGGCGATCAGCGTCACCGGTGCACTCGCGGCTGCCGCGGGACCGCTCGGGTGGGACGCCGCGATCGCAGGACCCGGGCCGGGGATCGTCGGCTCCGGCAAGCGCGCTGGGGCACGGTGGGATGGCCGCGCTCGAGACGGCGCACTCGGCTCTCGCGCTGGGATTCGAGACCCTGATCGCGCCACGGATGTCGAGCGCCGACGCTCGGGAGCGCCACCGGGGACTGAGCCATCACACCGAGACCGTTCTGGGGCTGCTGCTCGGGGCCGTGCGCGTGCCGGTGCCGGCCGGCGATGACGATGCGGTGGAGCAGCTGCGCGAGGCCTGCGGAACCGGCACGAGATCTGGCCGCGGGAGGCGCGGCTCGACGAGTACGCGGCGAGCGGTCTATCCGCGAGCCACATGGGACGGTCGATCGACGAGGACCCGCTCTTCTTCGCGGCCGCGCTCGGCGCCGGGCGACGGACTGGCCGCCGCGGCACTGGTCGGGGAGGCGGCGTGAACGACAAGAATCGCGGCGACGAGCGGCTCAAGAAGGAGGGCAGCAAGCTCGTCTATCGCGGCGAGATCTTCTCGGTGCGCAAGGAGACCTTCCAGTACGAGGACGGGAGCCGGGCGACGCCGGGAGGTCGTCGTCCACCCCGGGGCCGTCTGCATAATCCCGCACGACGGAACCGTCCTCTACATGGTCGAGCAGCCGCGGGAGGCGGTCGAGGAGCCGGCGCTGCTCGAGCTGCCCGCCGGCAAGCTCGACGTCGAGGGCGAGACGCCGCTCCAGTGTGCTCAGCGGGAGCTCGGCGAGGAGATTGGCAAGTCCGCCGGCGACTGGCGGGAGTTGAAGTCCTTCTACACGAGCCCTGGGTTCACCAACGAGCGGGTCTGGCTATTTCTGGCGACCGAGCTCTACGACACTCCGGAACGCAGGTTCACCGACGAGAGGATCGAGATCGTGGAGTTCCCGCTCGACCGACCTCGACGAGGCGATCGAGCGTTGCGAGGACGCCGAATCCATCATCGGCCTGACGATGCTCAGGGAGCTGATCTAGACCGTCGGGGAGGTACCCAGGGGTGGCCGGGGAAGTACTTCTGCATGGCCACAATTGCGCCGCCGCGTGACGCGGCGGAGCACGAAGCCCTCCGAGCGCTACGAGGCGCTGGTGCTCGACTTCCTCGCTCATCTCGAGTTCGAGCGCGGCCTCTCGCGGAACACGCTCGCCGCCTATCGCACCGACCTGCTCCAGTTCGGACGCTTCCTGGCCGAGCGGGGAAGGGATGCGACCGGCGCCACGCCGGGCGATCTCTCCGACTTCCTCGCGGACCGGGCGCAGGGCGATGGCGACGGCCGCGCGCCGGCCTCGACGGCGACGGTCCACCGCAAGGCGGCCTGCCTGCGCTCCTTCTACCGGCATCTGCGCCGCGAGGAGGCGATCGACGACGACCCGGCGGCCCGCCTGGAGACGCCGAGGCGCGGCCGCAAGCTGCCCGAGGTCCTGAGCTACGCGGAGGTGCAGACGCTGCTGGCCCAGCCGCGCGGCGACGAGCCCACGGCCGTGCGGGACAGGGCGCTGCTCGAGCTGATGTACGCGTCCGGCCTGCGGGCCTCGGAGACGATCTCGCTGGAGGTATCCGATGTCGATCTCGAGCACGGGATCGTTCGCGCGATGGGGAAGGGCTCGAAGGAGCGGCTCGTTCCGGTCGGCGGCAAGGCGATCGCGGCGGTCAGCGTGTATCTGCGATCCGGGCGGCCGAAGCTCGTGCACTCGCCGGAGGAGCGACAGCTCTTCCTCAACTTCCGCGGCGGGCCGCTGACCCGTCAGGGCCTCTACAAGATCGTGCTGCGCCACGCCGAGTCCGCCGGCCTGGGCGACCGGATGAGCCCCCACACGCTGCGGCACTCGTTCGCCACGCATCTGCTGACCGGCGGGTGCGACCTGCGCTCGGTGCAGGAGATGCTCGGACACGCCGACCTCTCGACCACGCAGCTCTACACGCATCTCTCGGGCGAGGAGCTCAAGGAGGCCTACTTCAAGGCTCACCCGAGGGCGCACCTTTCCCACTAGGTTCGTCTCACTAGCATCGGGCGCGATGCCCGAGCTACCGGAGGTCGAGACGGTCCGTCGTCAGCTCGAGCCGGAACTCGCCGGGAAGCGGATCGTGGCTGCCGAGATACTCGACGAGCGGCTGACGCGGCCCGAGCCGCCGGAGGTGGTCGAGCGGGCCGTGGAGGGCCGGGAGGTGACTGCGGTCGCGCGGCGCGGCAAGTACCTGCTGCTCGGGCTCGAGGGCGGCCGGACCCTGGCGCTGCATCTGCGGATGACCGGGAACCTGCTGCTGCGGGACCCGGGCCATGGGGAGACGGCTGACCTGATGAAGAGCGAGCCGCTCGGCGGCCCGCCTCTCTACGAATCGAAGCCAGAGCCGAGTCATGTGCGGGCGCGGTTCGAGCTCGACGACGGCAGGGTTCTGCTGTTCACCGACGTGCGCCGGTTCGGGCAGGCCGTCCTGCTCGACGCCGGCGATCAGCTGGATGACTTCTTCGCCTCCCGGCTCGGCGTGGAGCCCCTCTCCGGCGAGCTCACCCCCGAGCGGCTGCTGGAGCTGGCGGCCGGGCGCACGGCGCCACTCAAGTCCTTTCTGCTCACTCAGTCGCGCGTCGCCGGGATCGGGAACATCTACGCCGACGAGGCGCTCTGGCGCGCCCGGCTCCATCCACTATCCCCGGCGGGGTCGATGAAGATCGAGCACGCGGAGCGGCTGGTGGAGGGGATCGTCGGGGCGCTCGAGGCGGGCCTCGACCACGGCGGCGCGAGCATCGACGACTACCTCGACACGCGGGGCGAGCGGGGCTCGATGCAGGAGGAGTTCCTGGTCCACACCCGGGAGGGCGAGCCGTGCCTGCGACCGCCCGAGGAGCACCGTCCATCGCCGCCGCCGGTGATCCAGCGGATCGTGGTGGGCGGCCGGTCGACCTACTACTGCCCCAACTGCCAGGAGCGGCTGCGGAGACGACCGCGGAGGCGGAAGGCCGCCGGCAGGACGAGGGCGAGGTGAGCGAGCCGCCGCCGCTGCCGGACGGCTTCGCGGTCGGCCACTGGTCCGATCATGAGGGCGGAACAGGTTGCACGGTCGTACTGCCTCCGCCCGAGACCCGGGGCGGCGTCTGCGTGCACGGCGGCGGCCCGGGAACTCGCGAGACGGACGTCCTGCGGCCGCTGGCGAACGCCCAGGAGGCGAACGCGGTCCTGATCACGGGCGGCAGCGCGTTCGGGTTGGCCGCCGCGGACGGGGTGGTTCGCTGGCTGGAGGAGCACGAGCGCGGCTACTTCACCCCGTACGGGCGGGTGCCGCTGGTGCCCGCGGCGGTGATCTACGACCTGCCCTCGGGCTCAGGCCCTGAGGCCCGGCCGGGGCCGGACGCCGGCTATGCGGCGTGCGAGGCGGCCGCGCCGGGGGTGCCGGAGCGGGGTGCCGTCGGGGCGGGCACGGGCGCGACGGTCGGGAAGATCCTCGGTCGCGATCGCGCCCAGCCGGGCGGCATGGGCTACGCGGCGCTCGATCACGGGGACCGGCCACACGGTTTCGGCGCTCGCGGCGGTGAACGCGGCCGGGGACGTGATCGACGAGGACGGCTCGGTGCTCGCCGGTCCGCGGGGGGAGGAGGGCGAGGTCGTGCGCGGCGCGGAGTTGATCGCGGCGATGGAGGAGCCGCCGCAGTTTCGCGTTCCCGAGGGAAACTCGACGCCGGTGTGCGTCTGCACGGACGCGACGCTGGACAAGCGGGGCTGCTCGATGGTGGCGCGCGCCGCCACCGCCGGGCTGGGGCGGGCGGTCGACCCGGTGTTCACGCCGGTGGACGGCGACGTCGTCTTCTGCCTCGCGTCAGGGCGGGAGGAACCGGATCCGTTCGCGCCCTTTCAGATCGGCGCGGCGGCCGCGACGGTGACCGCGGCGGCGATCCGGGACGCGGTGCGCCAGGTCCGCTGAGCGGAGAGCTGATCAGCCGTCCGGGGTCTGCGGCAACGTTTGTGGGCCATGCCCGGAAGCGTGAAGACGGAGGCCGTCGTGCTGCGCAGCATCCGCTACGGCGAGGCCGACCGCGTCGTGCATCTCTACTCCTCGACGCGGGGACGGATCGGGGCGATCGCGAAGGGATCGCGCCGGCCGAAGTCGCGGTTCGGGGGGCGGCTCGAGCCGTTCTTCCGGCTCGACCTCGTGCTCTACGAGGGGCGGGGCGATCTGCTCACCGTGACCGGCGCCTCGACGGTCAACGGCCACGGGAGGCTGCGGTCGTCCGGGCCGGCGCTGGGAGCGGCGGGGAGGGCCTGCGACGCGGTACTGCGACTGCTCGACTCGGGGGAGCCGAACGAGGCCGCCTACAACCTGCTCTGCAACTACCTCGGGCTGTTGGACGTCGATGCCGAGGGGGCCAGCGCGCCGGGCGCGGCGCTCGCCTTCCGGCTCAAGCTGGCGCTGGCCGCCGGATTCTCACCGGAGCTGTCGAGCTGTGCCACCTGCGGGGAGGCCGAGCACATCGCGGCCTTCTCCGGCGCGGCCGGGGGCGTGGTCTGCGCGAGCTGCGAGGGGGGAGGCTTTCCCCTGACGGAGGAGGCGCACCGGTTCATGGTCGATGCGCTGGCCCGGCCGCTGGCGGAGGCGCCGGCCGCGGGCCGTGGCGTGGCCGCCCAGGCGGATCGGGCGATCACCGAGACGCTCGAGCACCACGCGCACGTGCACCTGCGCGCCGCGGCCTAGCTAGCTGCGGGGGCGGTACATGCGCTCGGCGACGCGGAGCTTGACACCCTTCGGCGCCTTGCTGGCGCGCATGAACCAGGGGAAGAAGCGGCCGGTGATCGTCGAGCGCTTGTTGCGGTCGTAGGCCTGGAGTGCGTCCGAGACGCACTGCTCGGCGGTGATCATGCCCGGCGGTATCGGGGTGCTGTCGTCGTAGCCGGCGACCGACTGCCATTCGGTCTTCACCGGACCGGGGTTGACCACGAGCATCTTGACCCCAGTGCCCTGGAGCTCCATCCAGAGCGCCTCCATGAAGGAGATCGCGAACGCCTTGCTGGCGCCGTAGACGGCTTCGTAGGGGAGGGGCTGCATGCCGGCGGTGGAGGCGACGGTGATCACGCCGCCGCGCGCGCGCTCGACCATCTTGGGGAGGAACGCGTGGGTGAGGGTGACGACGGCCTCGCAATTGACGCGAACCATCTCGGCCTCGCGCTCGGGGTCGAGCTCGAGGAAGCGGCCGCGGAGGCCGAAGCCGGCGTTGTTCACCAGCAGGTCCACGTCCACGCCGAGTTCCTCCACCTTCCCCGGGAGCGAGGCGGCATCGGAGACGAGGTCGCAGTCGACCACGTGGGCGGTGGTCGGCAGCTGCTCGGCCAGGTGCTCGAGACGGTCCCTGCGGCGGGCGACCAGGATCAGGTCGTAGCCGCGACCGGCGAGCTGTCTGGCGAATTCCTCGCCGATGCCCGCGGACGCGCCGGTGATCAGTGCCGTCTCGGTCATGGATCGGAGCCTAATCCGATACGGGGAGTCGCGTACACGGGAGCCGCGCCGTCCGGGGTGAGAACATCGGGTTGATGGAGATTCGCACCCAGACGTTCGAGGACCGGATCCGCTCGATGGAGGCGGAGTACCTCTGGGAGCTCGCGACGCTCTCGTACCCGGCGCAGCGACGCGAGCCGGAGCCGGACAGCCCGGTGAGGACGCCCTTCCAGCGCGACCGGGACCGGATCGTGCACTCGAAGGCGTTCCGCCGGCTGAAGCACAAGACGCAGGTGTTCGTGGCGCCCGAGGGGGACCACTACCGGACCCGGCTCACCCACACGCTGGAGGCCTGCTTCATCTCGCGGACCGTCGCCAGGGCGCTCGGTCTGAACGAGGACCTGACCGAGGCGATCGGGCTGGGTCATGACCTCGGGCATCCCCCCTTCGGTCACATCGGAGAGGAGGTGCTCGACGAGGAGCTGCGGGAGCACGGGATGCGCTTCCGGCACAACGAGCACTCGCTCCGGGTGGTGGAGGTGCTGGCGCGCGACGGCAGGGGGCTCAACCTGACCGAGCAGGTGCGGGACGGGATCCTCAACCACACGGGATCGGGGAAGCCGTCGACGCTCGAGGGGCGGGTGGTGCGGATCGTCGACCGGGTGGCGTACATCAACCACGACATCGACGATGCGGTGCGCGCCGGGATCATCTCGGACGAGGACCTGCCGGCCGAGGAGATCGAGCTGCTCGGCGAGACGGGGGCCGCGCGGATCGATCTGCTGGTGCTCGACATGGTGGAGCGCTCCAGGGCCGAGGGGGACATCGCGCAGAGCGAGGAGGTCGGTGGGGCGATGCTGCGGCTGCGGAAGTTCATGTTCCAGCGGGTGTACCTGGGGCAGGAGGCCCGGGCCGAGCAGGAGCGGGCCAGGGTGGCGCTGCGGACGCTGTTCGGGCACTACCTGGAGCACCTGGACGAGGTGCCGGCGACCGACCCCGGCGGCCGGGCCGGTGCAGCGGGTGACCGACTATCTGGCCGGAATGACCGACCGTTTCTGTCTCGCCACGTACGAGCGGCTGGTCGGCGCCAAATAGATTGGGTCGATGGCCAGGTTCACCACCGACAGCAAGGATCGGGTCAAGGACGCCGCCGACATCGTCGAGATCGTCTCGGTGTACACCGATCTGCAGCAGCGCGGCCAGGACTACTGGGGGAACTGCCCGTTCCATGACGAGCGGACGCCCTCGTTCAAGGTCAACCCGCGGGACAAGCTCTACTACTGCTTCGGCTGCGAGGCCAGCGGGGACGTGTTCCGGTTCGTGGAGGAGAAGGAGGGTCTGGCCTTTCCCGAGGCGGTCGAGTCGCTGGCGGAGCGGTACGGCGTGGAGCTCGAGCGGGAGAGCGAGGACCCGCAGGCGGAGGAGAAGAGGCGGCGGCGGGCGCGGCTCTGGGAGCTGCTGGAGCGGACGGCGAAGTTCTACGAGCGGTATCTGTGGGAGTCCCCGAAGGCGGAGAGGGCGCGGAAGTACCTGGCCGAGCGGGGGCTGGGGGAGGAGGTGCTGCGGCGGTTCAGCGTGGGGATGGCGCCGAGCCCGTGGGACCAGGTGCTGACCGGGAGTCAGCGGGCTGGGTTCAAGGTGGATGAGCTGCTGGCCGCGGGGCTGGCGCAGAAGGGGCGGCAGGGCGGCCACTACGACCGCTTCCGGAACCGGATCACGTTCCCGATCCGCGACCAGCGCGGGCGGGTGCTCGGGTTCGGGGCTCGGGCGCTGAGCCCGGACGCGCAGCCGAAGTACCTGAACTCGCCCGAGGGCGAGCTGTACCGGAAGAGCCACACGCTCTACGGGATCGACCGCGCGCGGGGCCCGATCGCGAAGGCGCGGCGCGCGATCGTGGTCGAGGGCTACACCGACGTGCTGGCTCTGCATCAGTCCGGCGTGGAGGAGGCCGTGGCGATCATGGGGACGGCGATCACGCCGGAGCAGATCTCGATGCTGGCGGGGCTGACCGATCTGGTGGTGCTCGCACTGGACGCCGACCGGGCCGGGGCGGACGCGATGATCCGTGCGCAGAAGGTGGCCGGTGGCCGTGGGCTGGAGCTGCGGGTCGCGGCGATGCCGGAGGGGGAGGACCCGGCGGACATGCTGCAGGACGGCTCGGCCGACCGGTTCATGGGACTGGTGGATGGGGCGATCGACCTGCCGACCTTCCGGGTCGACGTTGCGCTCGGGCGGGGCGAGCTGAACAGCCTCGCCGGGCGGGAGCGAGTGCTCGACGAGGTGGGGCCGGTGCTGAAGGCGATGGGGGAGACGGCGCTCGGGTTCGACGAGCTGGTGCGGAAGGTGGCGGACCGGCTGGACACCGACGCGAGCCTGGTGCTGGCGCGGGTGCGCTCGGCCCGGGACGAGCCGGCTCCGCAGAGGTCGGACGACGGCCGGGAAGGCAACGGGAAGGCGCCGCGGCCGGTGGCGGCGACATTGACGCCGCGGGAGACGAGGGAGAGGGCGCTGCTGGCCATGTGCCTCGCGGAACCCAAGACGGGGCGGAGGTTCATCGAGCGAGTTGAGCGAGGAGCATCTCTCGCAGACCGGGCAACCGGCGCTGCGGTGGCTGCGCGAGCACCTGGACGATCCGATGACCGGGTTGCCGAGGGATGACGCGGCTCTCACGTCGTTGATCACGGAGTTGGTGATGAGGGCGGAGATCGAGCCGGCGACCGAGCAGGCGATGCAGCTCAACTTCGACCTGCTGGAGCAGCAGCGGCTGGAGGACGGGATCTCGGCCGCGCAGCAGGCGGGCGACTACGAGGTGAGCACGCGCCTGTCGCAGGAGCGGGCGGAGCTGACGGACCGGATCGCGCACGCGGGAGTCGTCGGGCCTTGAACCTGCGGGTTCGGGAGGCCGAGCCCGGGGACCTGGCAGCGATCGCCGCTCTCGTCGGGCAGCTCGGTTATCCGAGCGAGGAGAAGGCTGTGGCGGGCCGGGTCGAGCGAACGGCGGCCGAGCCGAGGAGCTGGGTCTACGTAGCGGTGGACGGTGAGCGGGTGGTCGGCCTGGGAGCGGTGCACGTGATGTCGATCCTGGAGCGCGACGACCCGATCGCGCGGATCACGGCGATGGCGGTCGAGGAGAGCGTTCGCGGCAGCGGCGTGGGGAGGGCGCTGGTCGAGCGGCTCGAGGAGCGGGCGCGGACGGAGGGCTGCGACAAGATCGATCTGACGACCCGCAAGGACCGGGAGGGAGCGGCCGCGTTCTACCGGCGAATGGGCTTCGAGGACACCTCGCTGCGGTTCGTGAAGGACCTCGACTGACCCGCAATCTGAGGATTCACGCCACCGGCACACTTCCGTGCCGTTCCGCGCACAAATCGCATCGGATTTGCAGGTATTTTCGGCGAGATTCGTCCGGCGCAATCCGGAAGATCCCTGCTATGAGGGATAACACAAATAAATCGAGGCTGCCCTCGGTACGGCCCCCGCGGCGCCCTCGATGAGGCGGAGCCTCCGGCCAACTGGTGAGCTCGGGTCTAACCGTTCGAGCAGCTGGCCGTGCAGCTCGGATCGGCAGTCCGACCACCGTGCGGTACTGGCTGAAGAAGTACGGCATCGCGCCTGAGGCGACCGCGGCGTTCGGCGACTTCATGGGAAGGACGGCGATTCCAGGAATCGGATCAAGTCCACGTGCCGACAACACGGCCCGACCGACTTCGCACTGCGTGGCGAGTACTACCGATGCCTGCAGATGCCGCATCAGAAGCCGTGACGCGGCGCAGGCGGAATGTCCGAACGCGACTCGTGCGGGAATTCGGCGGTGCCTGCGCCATCTGCGGCTACGACCGTCCCGATCGGCCCTTCGAGTTTCATCATGTGGACCGCGAGACGAAGTTGTTCGGATTGAGCCGCTCGAGGCATGACCCGTTCGTACGAATCTCTGCGTGATGAGGCAGCGAAGTGCGTCCTGCTGTGCGCGAACTGCCACGCGGAGGTCGAAGCGGGAATTCTGCAGTCACCGGCGAATCCGTCTGTCGCTAAGCTGGGCTAGCGGCGAGTGTCCTAGGTCGCTGGATTACACGCCGAATTAATCCGGGGTAGCTCAATTGGTAGAGCGCTCGGCTGTTAACCGAGAGGTTGAGGGTTCGAGTCCCTCCCCCGGAGCTGATCAGGACGACTTGACGCGAGCCGGCGAGAGCCGGCTCGTCGCGTTTCGGGCGGCCTCCTCGACCAGGTCCGCCGCGGCCGCCGCGCCGTCGTGGGCCTCCGACCAGGCGGCGATCTCCCGCGCCCGCGCCGCGAATCGCTCCTCGCCCAGCAGCCGCCTCGTCGCCAGCCGAATCGATCGCGGCGAGAGCAGCCGCCGCGGCACCGACAGCCCAGCGCCGGACCACGCCACTCGCGCCGCGTTCTCGCCCATGTCACCGACGGAGGGACAGACCAGCAACGGCGTCCCGGCGGCCAGCGACCTCGCCACCGTCCCGTGCCCGCCGTGGCAGATCACCACGTCCGCCGCCGGCATCGCCTGCGAGTAGAGCATCCAATCGACCAGCACCGCATTGCCCGGCACCTCGATCGGCCGCTCCGGCCGGTGCCGGTTGGTCGTCGCCAGCACCCGCACCGGCTCATCCGCCAGCCCCTCGAGCGCCACCCGCAGCAGCTCGCACTCCGGGTCCTGGGAGGTGCTCGGCGCGATCAGCACCAGCGGGCCGTCGCCCTCGGGCAGCTCGATCTCCTCGCCGGGCAGCTCGAAGAAGAGCGGCCCGGTCACGTGCACGTGCGCCGGCCACTCCCGCGGGTACTCGAGCTGGGGGAACGTCCCCACGATCGCCAGCAGCTCGCTGATCCCGCCGTGGAATCGCTCGATCGGCCCCAGCCCCAGCCGGGCCCTGGTCTCGTTGAGCTCGTCCCGCCCCCGTCGCAGCCCCATCGCCAGCAGCGGGTCCGTCGCCCGCCACGCGAGCCGTCCCAGCGCCGTCCGCGGCGGCCGCAGTCCGAGCGAGTACATCGGCATCCCCGGCTGCTGCACCGGATAGACATGCGGGATCAGCGTCGCGTGCGGCACCCCGGCCACCTCCGCGGCGAGCGTCGGCGCCAGCGTCAGGATGTCGCTCACCACCAGATCCGGCTCGAACTCCTCCATCAACCGGGCCAGCGCCCTCGCGGCGGCCGCGGCCGTCTGCCCGTCGGGCGTGTCCGGCCCGGGCGGCGGATACACCGTGTACTCCTGCGCGCCGGTGAAGGCCAGCCCCTCGCCCTCGACCGCCTCCCGCCACCTCTCCCAGGTCTCGACCAGCACCTCGTGGCCCCGCCGCCCCAGCTCTCGCGCGAGCGCGATCGCCGGGAACGCGTGCCCCGGATCGCCGAACGCGGCGACGAGCAGCCGCAGCTGTCCCTCTGAACGGCCCATTGCGCTGACCCTACGGGGTACGCGGTATCCCTTACGCGACTGTTCATGGCAAAGCGCCGCAACAACGCCCAGCGGCTCCGCAACGCCGTCTACGCCATGCCGGCCCGGACCAAGGCGGCCATGCTCCGCGGCATCCGCTCCAACCGCGTGATCGTCGGCGCCTACGTGGACAAGCGCGGCGGCGTCTGCCCGATGCTCGCCGCCCACCGCAACGGCGGCCGCACCAACTTCGGCACCTTCGCCCGCGCCTGGGACGCGTACACCGGCGCCAAGAAGCGCAGGCCCCGCCGCGCCTCCCGCCGCGAGGTCCGCACCCTCGAGGGCTACCTCGAGATGTCGCTGATCCGCGACGGCATCGAGCTCGGCACCGAGATCCAGTCCGGACCGCCCCCTCGCGGAGGAGGTCCGCGAGGTCCAGGCGACCCGCCGCCGCCTCGCCGAGGCCGACGCCCGCGAGGGCTCCGACGTGTCCGTCGAGGACGTGCTCACCACCGCCTACGGCGAGCACTCGCCGGCGGAGGACTCAGCCGAGGCCTGGGCTGCCGAGCTCGAGCGGGCTGACGCCGAGACCCAGCGCGCCGACGCCTGACGCGCCCGGCTACCGTGCGCCCGTGAACCGGGCGCCCTCGAGCCAGCCATTCGTCTCCGTGATCGTCCCCGTCCGCGACGGCGAGTCCACCATCGCGGCCTGCCTCGACTCGATCCTCGCCACGGACTATCCGGCGGACCGCCGCGAGATCCTCGTCATCGACAACGGCTCCAGCGACGGCACCGCGGATCAGATCCGATCCCGTCCCGTCACCTACCTGCGCGAGGAAAGGCGCGGCGTCTCCAACGCCCGCAACCGCGGCATCGCCGAGAGCAACGGCGAGATCCTCGCCTTCGTCGACGCCGACTGCCTGGTCGAGCCGCAGTGGCTCACCGAGCTCGTCCGCCCCTTCGAGGACCCCGAGGTCGGCAGCGTCGGCGGCGACCTCCAGCACGCGCCACCGACCACCGCGGCCGAGCGACAGGCGGCCCGCATGCTCGGCAACTGGCAGCGCTTCGCCTTCACCTCGAATCCCGCCTACCCGATCACCGCGAACGCGGCGTACCGCCGCGAGGTCCTGGACCGAATCGGCCCCTTCGACCCCCACATGACCCGCGCCCAGGACGTCGAGCTCGGCCTCCGCTTCCAGGAGCGCAGCGGCCTCCGCCTGGCCTACGCCGAGCGGGCCACCGCCCGCCACCGCCACCGCTCCACCCAGCGCGGGTTCTTCCGCCAGCAGCTCGGCTGGGCCTACGGCGCCGGCCTGGTCGGCGCCAAGTTCGAGGCGATGGGCGGCCACCCGGTCGCGCCGCCCCGGATCCAGGACCTCGCCCGCCCGCTCCAGGGGCTCGCCATCGTGCTCTGGATCGGCATCCGCCGTCGCGGCCGCCGCGAGTGGATCGAGGACGCCTGGTTCGACTTCCTCCGCCAGCTCGCCTGGTGGATCGGCGCCCGCATCGGCCTGCGCCGCGGCGCCCGGATCTGGCGGCCGGCGCCGAGCCTCGAGCTGGAGAGCTAGCCCAGCTCCGGCGTATCCATCGTGTCCCCGGGCCGCAGGAAGACGATCTCGGGGACCAGGCAGTTCGGGCGAGGTCCGCAGCAGGAAGCGCACGCTCTCCGCGATGTCCTCGGGCCGGATCATCGCCTCGGCCGCCACCTGCCCCTTGACGAACTCGGTCATCGGCGTGTCGACGAACGCCGGCGCGAAGCGCGGTCACCTGGATCCCCTGACCTGCGTGCTCCTTCTGCGTCGCCTGCGAGAAGCCGATCACCGCCGCCTTGGTCGCGGAGTACACCGACAGCCACGGCTGCCCGGCCTTGCCGGAGATCGAGGCCGTGTTCACGAGCAGCGCCTTGCCGTGCTCGGCACCGGCCTCGCGCAGCATCGGCAGGCACTCGCGCGTCATCAGGATCAGCGCGCGCAGGTTCACCCCCAGCTGCATGTCGACGTACTTGGTCGTCAGCGCGTCCATCGCCTCGCCGATGCCGACGCCCGCGTTGTTGATCAGCACGTCGAGCCGCCCGTACTTCTCCCGGTGCGACTCGACCAGCGCCTTGAGGTTCTCCTCATCGGCCATGTTCGCCGGCACGCTCTGCACCTCGAGCCCCGCCGAGCGCAGATCCTCGGCGGCCGCCTCCAGCTTCTCCGGGCGCCGGGCGGACACCGTCAGGCCGTATCCGTCCTCTCCGAGCGCGCGGGCGATCGCAAGCCCGATTCCGCTCGAACCGCCAGTGATCAGGGCCGCCTTCTCCGCCACGTCTCCTCCTCGCATACGGGTCTCGCTTCGCAGCGGCCACTCGCTAATCGCGGGCGGCACCCTATCGGGGCCACCTCTACGATGCCGCCCGTGTCCAGGAAGACCATCGCCGCAGCGGCGGCACTCGCCGCCGTCGCGCTCGTCGCCGGCTGCGGCGGCTCGGACAACGGGACGGGCAGCCGCAGCAAGCCCGCGCTGCCGGCCACCGACTTCCCCGCCCCGCACGGCCAGAGCCTCGAGCAGGTCCTGCTCTCGGCCTCGAAGGGCCAGCAGGGCCCCGTCGTCGCGCCGGCGGCCGCGATGTTCTACGTCGGCACGAACCGCTTCCCCTTCGGCGTCTTCACCGCCGGCCGCGACCAGATCACCGACGCGCAGGTCGCGATCTACGCCGCGCCGGGCAGGGACGCGCAGGGACCCGCGATCGGCCCCTTCCCGGCCCGGATCGAGGACCTCACCACCAAGCCCGCCTTCCGCGCCAAGACGACCGCGGACGATCCCGAGCGCCGCCCAGGTCGCCTACGTCAGCGACGTCCCGCTGGACAAGACCGGTCCCTGGGCGTTCGGCGCCCTGATCAAGACCGGCGACTCCTACCAGTACAGCCTGCTGCCGACGCCACACCCGGTCGGCCAGTACCCGGCCCCGCGGGTCGGCCAGCCGGCCCCGGTCGTCCACACCCCGACGGTCGGCCAGGTCTCGGACATCTCCCAGATCGACACCCGGGTCCCGCCCGACGACATGCACAACGACGACCTCGCGAACGTGCTCGGCAAGAAGCCCGTCGTCCTGCTCTTCGCGACCCCCGCCCTCTGCCAGAGCCGCGTCTGCGGCCCGGTCACCGACGCGGCCGAGCAGGTGAAGCAGGAGTTCGGCGACCGCGTCGCCTTCATCCATCAAGAGGTCTACAACAACAATCAGATCAACGACGGTCCTCGCCCGCAGATGACGGCCTACGGCCTGCAGACCGAGCCGTGGCTGTTCGTCATCGACCGTTCAGGCAAGGTGAGCAGCGTGCTCCAGGGGCCGTTCAGCGTCCAGGAGCTCGAGGCGGCGGTCCAGAAGGTCGCCTGATCCTCGCCCTGGTTCCGCGGCGGGCGCTCAGGCAGTAGGTTCACCCTGATCGGGGATCCGGAACTCCTCACAATGCTGGCCACCGAGGCCGAGCGCCGCTGTCCGACGATCATCGCCGGCGTCGAGGAGCTCGCCGCATCGGGCGATCAGGACTCGGCCCGGATCGAGGAGCTTCGCGTCGAGGCTCACGGGCTCAAGGGCGCCGCCCTGGTGGTCGGCCAGGAGCGCCTCGCCGACCTCGCCAAGCTGATCGAGGAGTTCCTCGCCGGGTGTGTGGACTCCGGCCGCATCAACCCGACGAACGCAGCGGCGGTCGTGTCCGCGACCAGCGCGTTCACCGAGGGCGCACAGGCGGCCGCGGAGGGAGTGAGGGAGCCCTCTTCGGTCAGGGACTCCCTGCAGGCCTTGCGGCGCTGACCTTCAGTCGGCGTGGTGCAGGGCGAACGCCACCGCGCCGATCCCCATCGCGGACATCACCAGCCAGGCCGGGATCAGCCAGGCGGCGATCTCCGCCACGCGCAGCGACCGCCGCCGGTATCCCGGCACGATCAGCGCCACCATGCTCGCGAGGAACACCACCGCCGGCGAACACCACCACCGGCGCCGCCACCAGCGTCCGAGCCGGCGCATCGACCTCGTCCTCGAAGCTGCGTCCCGCGTCCGACGCGAGCAGAGCCACCACGACGCCACGATCACCAGCGAGCCGTAGAGCGCGCCGAGCAGCGGCCAGGTGAACGTCTGATCGACCGGCTGCTCGGCCTCGTCGAGCTCCTCTCGCTCGTCCATGTCCCGAATCTATCCCGGCGGATGGCGCCCATACACTGGCCGCCGGGGCCGGCGCGATCGCCGTGCGCGACTGCGACTTCACTCCGAAGGAGACCCGCCGGTCTACGGACCCGTCCGGAATGCGGCGATCGCTCCCCCGCTGGTTGACGCTCCGGCCAGGCTCCAGGTCGCGGAGTAGCTGCCCCCTAGCGGGGCGATCAGGTAGGCCGCTCTTCCGTGCACCCCCAAGGCCGCGAAATCGGTCAGCCCGGTGAAGGAAGGGGATGCGAGCGTCGAGGCAGTGGACGACGGGTAGTTGATCGCGCCGACGATCACGTCGGCCGGCGAGGTAAGGATCGACGGCGTTGGCGCGATGGTTGAGGAGGCATTTCCCTGGCCGGCCGAGGCTTCAAGCGGGAGGACGCTGGCGATGCCGGTGAACTCGGAGATGTCGGCAGCCGCGGCGTCAAGAGCCGACAGCGTGACGGTGACGCGGGTCACCGGCGCCGCGGCGGAGCTGAACCAGATCTCCACCCGGGTGTTGGAACCCGACAGGAAGCCGATGGGCCCCTTGTTCCAGGTGTTGCCGGCCGAATCTGTAACGGACTTCACCGAGTTGGTTGCCCCGGCCTGCACGGCGATCGTGGCGACCAGCGTGTCCCCCGCGGTCGAGGTGAGCGGCGCATCGAAACTCGTTCCGCTGTCGACGGTGCCGGTCGCGTCCCGAACGAACGACGCCGCGACGGAGCCGTTGCCGGGGGTCGTCACGGAGGCGGCGGGGCTGGGATTCGACGCGTTCCCGGCCGCGTCGACCGCGCGAACCGTGTACTGGTAGGTCGTGCCTCCCACGGCGGACGTATCCGAATAGGAGGTTGCTGACGCAGGCGTGGTGGTCAGCAGCGCTCCGTCTCGGTAGATCTGGTATCCGGTGACGCCCACGTTGTCGGTCGCCTGTGACCAGGACAGGTCGACGCGACCCGAGTTGACAGCCGTGGCAGCGAGACTCGCCGGCGGGGTCGGAGGTGTGGTGTCGGGCGGCGGAATGTCGGATGGAAATACGTAGGTCTGGCTGTCGAAGGTGCGCCCCAGCGAGTCCGTCGGGGTGACGGTGACCGTGTTCCCATCGACGCTGACCAGCAGGAAGTGGAAGACCTGACTCGACGAAACGGGCCGAGACGCGCTGCCACAGGCGCTGCCCGTGGCCGAGGAATTCGACCAGCCGATCGCGTAGGCGACGATGCCGGGGAGGCCGCTGCACTTGCTGACCGGCTCCAGGGGTGCGCCGCCGCCCCCGGTCACGTAGCTGATCAGGCCGCCGGGGCCATTCGCGTTGTTGCGCTCGTAGATGTGGGCGTGACCGTTGAAGGCGATGTCGACCCCGTAGCGGCTGAGCAGACCTTCCAGACTGCTCGGACCGTGAAGGAAGGCGTCCGAGGTCTCGGTCGCGTTGGCCGAGTAGAGCGGGAAGTGGAAGGTCGCGAACTTGACCTGCGCCGGATGGGTGGCGAGGTCGTGCTCGAGCCACTGGTACTCCGGGCTGGCGGGGGTCCAGTGGTAGTCGAAGTCGTTCTGATAGAGGCTGCCCGTGCCGAGGTTGGAGTTCGCCCAGGCGGCGTCCAGCATGTAGAACCGCGCGGGCCCCGCGTCGAACGCGTACCAGACGCTCGGGTAATTCGCCGAGGCCGTCCCGTTCAGGCAGCAGTAGTTGTCGATCTGGAAGCGTCCAGCGGAGCCGGCGGCCGCCGAGGCACCCGGCCAGATCAGCGGGAAGGTCGCGTTCAAGCCGTGGTTTCCAAGAACGGGGAAGAGCGGCATCGAGGCGCCTGCCGCAGTCCAGAACGCTGGACCGAACACCGCGCTGACGTTGGCTCCGGTCTGGTAGAGATCGCCGTAGTTCGTCTGGCTCCCGCCCGGATAGGCGATATCGCCGGTCGAGAGCGCGAACCGCGCCCCGCTCGAGGCAAGCCGGCCGATCAGGTTCGCCTGGTCGGGGTTGCCGGCTGGCGGTGACGGAGCCCCAGTCGCCGAGCACGGCGAACTTGAACGGAGTCGTCGAACCGGCGGGAAGCTCGGTGGCGAACTGCGGCGAGGGATTCGAGCCGAGCAGGTTGAGACCGGATCCCGTGGCCCCCAGATAAACCCGGTAGCAGTAAGTCGTATCCGGCGCCAGGGCAAGGCGCGCCTTCCACTGGTACTCGGGCGTCGAGCCAACCGTGATCTGGGTCCTGCTTGCGGATTTGCTGTGCGCCGTGCAGCTCTCCACGCCCGCCGCTCCCCAGGTCACGTAGGCCGACGCGCTTGACCGATCGGTGGCCCAGTTGATCGTGGCGCCCCCGCCGGCTACGTCGGTCAGGTACGGGTAGCGGGTCAGCTGAGGAGCGTACGCGGTCGGCAGTGTGGCCGCCTTCGCCGCCGTGGCCGGCGGCACGGCGATCAGGCAAATAGCCAAAGCCGCCCCCGAGAGGACGCGGAATGCCTCACGTTTCACGAAGTGCACCCTCACCCGTATCACGGTCGCCGAGCCCCAGAACTTGCGGCAACCTCGAGCGCCGACTCGATGCGAACCCGGTGCATTTCCCGAGGAATTTCTCAACCGGTTAACCCTCGGGGCCCTGCCCTACCCTTTACTGCCTCCGTATGTCCGAATCCACTGACAACTCCCGACGATCAGCCCTCCAGGAGACACGCGCAGCCGCGGCGGCGCGGTCGACTGAAGTGTCCGAGGGGCCGGGCGACTACGGCATCGGGGACGGACCCGAACCTCCTGGGCCTCTCATCGGGTTCCGCTCCTGGCGCATCGACTACGACGAAACCGGCGCTCCCGAGCTTCGCTCTCGATTCCTCCCGGTGAGTTGGAGCGAGGCGGTCCACATCGCCGACTGCTATCGCGACCTGCCGACCCCATTCCGTTCCTCGACTCCAGCGCATCAGGCCCCGCACGACGCTCCCCACCCTGCATGTGGCTGCGGAATCTTCGTGGCGGGCCGACCTGACCTCGACTTCCCCACTGTCGACCACCAAGGCGTGACGGGATTGGTCGCCTGTTTCGGTCGCGTTGTCCAGGACGCCAGAGGCACGCGAGTGGCGCGGGTTCGAGTCGAGGCGCTGGGGACCTATGAGCACTGGAGTCGGCGGCAGCATCGAGCTGTCCGCGAGCTGTCCAGCCGTCTGGAGATCGACCTTGTCGACCTCCGGCTGCTCGAGGCGGCCGCCCTTGACTACGGTCGGCCGGCGACCAAAGCTTTCGCGGCCGCTGATCTCACCTTGCGATCGCCGGCTGACTCGAGCTGACGCGAACCACCCCGCCAATCTCCGCCGCTATCCCCGACCCCGGCGTCGCCGTCGCGCGACCACCAGGAAACCCCCCACCGTCAGGACCAGGAATCCCGCGACAGTCGCCAGACCCCGCAATACATTCGTCCCGGTTCCAGCCGGTGCGCTGGAATCGAAATCCCCGATCGTCGGGGGTTTCGTGTCGCGGAGATCGGCCAGGGTCCGCAACGCCTGTGCGCCGTATTGGCGGCTCGGCTCGATTGCGCTGTTCTCACTGAACTCGTTCCAGCTGATCAATCCGACCGCGTCGGGAGATGAGGACACCGCCGCCTCATACTCGCGGCGCAGCGTTTCTCCATCCGCCCGCGGCACCACGGTGTGGCCGCCGATCAGGCGAGCGTCAAACCCCGGGGCGGCAGGGGCGATCCACAGGCCGCTGTGTCGATGAACCGCCGCGCCCATCTCCCGCAGCTTCTGCGGATAACCGGGGAAGGTGTCGGGGTTGACGGAGGACCAGTAATAGGCGTTCCCGTCCACGAGGCTTGCAAGGCGCCGGTAGCCGCCCGTCGTGTGCTCGCTGGCCAGAATCTGCAGATCACGGCGATGGCGGATCACCGAGGACATCTCAGCGCGAGAGAATTCCCAGCTTCCCGACCAGATCACCACGGGCTTCCCGAAGGCGTCGAACACCGGGCTGGCGGCGAAGCGTCTGCTGAAAAGGTCGAGGTCGGTGGCGATCTTGCCGACCGGCAGCGGACGACGCTCGAAGTCGAGCCCCTGATAGATGACCAATAGCTTGAAGCGCTCCGCCCGAGCGACGCGGATCAGCTTCGCCAGTCGCTCGTCCAGGGTCGGCGTGTGCTTCCAGCTCACAATGAAGCCATCGATGCCGGCCTCCTTGGCGAGCCGGATCTGACGCCGCATCACTGAGGTGTCGTCGCTCGAGTAGCGTCCAAGCAACGGATAGTCGGACTTCGCCCGATTCCAGGAGCTGGGATCGAACCAGATGTAGTAGTAGGCGAAGACGGGGGGTTGGTCCGTCTGCCGAGGCGATGCCACCGCGCTGCCGGCCGCAGGTGCAGTCAACCCGGGCTCAATGGCAAGCAGCATCGCCGCGAGCATCAGGCTTCCGATCAAGCGCGATGCCCAACATCTCGGCGTCGTCACTGTCCCCCGTTCTCACCGGCCATCCGGCCTGGAGTGAGTGGCGCGGGTGTGTCGCCACAGCAGCCTCGTCAGCGTCCTCGCAGTACGCCGCTGCCATACGACCGGCCGCGCGACGCCGATTCGTTCGACACGGAACCCCCCGAGCAGCTCCACGCGTCGGGGAGCCACGAACCCAGATTCCGAGGGCGCCCCGCCATCCGATGAACCGGATGTGTCAATGGGGGTCAACGCTCACCCCGAGAATACCTCGCGCCTGCTCCTAAAACACGTCTGCGCCAGAGCGCGACAGGCGTACCCTTGCGCAGCCGACCCGACCCGATATACGCTGCCGGCCACAGGACGAAGAGGAGCGACGCGAGTTGTATCAAGGGTTCGCGAGGACGGCTCCACTGGCTGGACGGAGACGGCGCCTCCTTTGGCGGTTTGCTCCCGCCGTCTTACTCGCGGCCCTGTTGCTCGGCGGGAGCGTCTCGCCGGCGGTGGCGACTGTGACGATCGGGAGCAACCTGGCGCGGCAGCCGAACAGCGCAGCGAACTACAGCCCACGCCCGACGTTCAGCAACGTTTCGCTTGCCTCCGACCGCCGAGCTCCTGGAGGGCTTTCCTCGCCCGTCACCGGGACGGTCGTGCGGTGGCGGATCCGTGTCGGGGGCTCTACGCGAGTCACCAACTTCCGGATCATCAGGCCGCTGGGCGGCGGGCTGTTCACCGGAGCGGGCACCTCGCCATCCGTAACACCCCCGATCCATGCAACGACCTCCTACGGCGTGCAGCTTCCGATCCGGATCGGCGACTACATTGGACTCGACTGCTGCGACCCCGATTTCTTCGAGCCCGACGCGGAATTCTTCGTGACGGGCGGCGCCGCCGTCCGTAACGAGTGGCAGCCAGGCCTCGCCGACGGTGGGCCAGGGCGCGCACCGTTGCGCACGAACCCCTACGAGATCGCGCTCAACGCCGAGATCAACCCCACCTCGACCTTCACCCTCGGCGCGATCACCCGCAACAAGAAGAACGGGCACCGCCACGATCACCGTCAACGTTCCGAACCCTGGCGAGCTGACCGGGTCGGGCAAGGGCGTCAAGGTCGCCAACGCCGCCGTCACCAGCAAGCAGGTACGCGCACCGGGCAGGGTGCAGCTGCTGATCAAGGCGAAGGGGAAGAAGAAGCGGAAGCTGAACTCGACCGGCAAGGTGAAGGTGAGGCCGGAGATCACCTACACCCCGACCGGCGGAGGCGTGAACACCCAGTCGATGAAGGTAAAGCTGATGAAGCGGTAGGCGCCTTGGTGCTTCCCTTGTCGATCAGGCTGAAAGTCGCCGCCGTAGGGGTCGCCGGGGCCCTCTCGCTCCTCGGCGCTTCCGCCGCACAGGCCGCGACTGTCACACTCGGCAGCCCGCTGACCAACGCGCTCCCGAGCAGCCCGATCGCGATCTCGGCGACAGTTCAGCAGACCGCGCTTCCCGGCGCCACGCTGGTTGCGCCCTTCAACGGGCAGATCACGAGCTGGAAGGTCATTGACGCATCGGTGGCTGGACGCTTCAGGTCCTTCACCCATCTGGCGGCGGGTTCGTCAGCACGGGGTCGACACATGGCGAAACGCTCGGACCGGGGATCGTCACCTTCACCGCCAGCCTGCCCATCAGGGCGGGCGACAGCATCGGCCTGGCCTCCGATTCCGCCAGCTCCACTCTCGGAAACAGTGGCGCCACCCCAGGCGCGGCCATCGATCTCTATGTTCCGCCCCTGACCGACAACAGCGCGCCGAGAACCGCGAGTACCCGCCGCAATCGAGAGCTCGGCTTCAACGCAACCGTCGTCTCCAATTGCATCGTCCCCCCGGTCAAGGGCAAGCCCGTGAAGAAGGCGAAAAAGAAGCTGCTCGCTGCCGGTTGCACCAAGGGCAAGGTCAAGAAGAAGGGCGGCAAGAGGGTGACCAGGCAGAAGCCGCCTGCCGGCACGGAGGTCCCGCCAGGGACGCCCGTCAAGCTGACGCTCGGACCCTGAGCACCATCGGCCTGACGGACGCCCGCCTAGGGCGGTCCGGTGTTGTTGTTGGCGACTGTGACAGGCGTCTCGACCGGTGCCGGGGGGCTTGCCGAGACTGGGGGTGATGCCGGCGGGGGTTTCGGCTGGGATGCCGGCGGGGGTTTCGGCTGGGATGCCTGCGGGGGTCTCGGCCCGGGTGTGACCACGGGCGCCCCGCCGCCGGCATCCCCCGGTTGAGCCGCCGACCCGCGCGGCACGCCGGAGGTGTATTGGCCGGCGCCAGGGGCTTGCTCCCGGGCCCGCTGGTTGCGATCGTCCTGCGGCCCTGGAGTCTTGGTCTTCTGAGCCTTGTTTTGGGCTTCCCCCGCGAATACCGGAGCGGCTGGCGGAGCGAACGCGACCTTGGGCGCTTTCTGCGAAGGATCGCCGCCATCGGCGCCGGAAAACATTCCGACCAGGAATGCCAGCACCGAAACCAGGATCGCTGCTACCCACGCGGTCCGAAAGAGCAGAAGGCCAGTTGCCCCTCCCTGGCCCGCCCGCCTCAGTTGTTCACGGAGGTGCTGTAGCCGATCGCGAATCGCCGCCCGAAGCCGAGGCCGGCGAACGAGGAGCAGACCGAGGAGGATCGCGCCGAGAGCGCCCCCCAGCAGGGCGACATCGAGGTAACTGGTCACTCTCAGGGCAACCCTCTGATCGCGTGAGAGGGATACGGGTTGCGTGAACGAGAGGCCGCCGGCGTCGACGGTCACCTCGTACTGGCCTCGTGCCAGCGCCGGCAGCTGAAGCGATGCCCCGTTCGCGAGCGGGTAGCGCTTCACCCGTCCGTCGGGGAACCGCAATCGGATGGCGGAGCCGAGGGGGAACCCGAACAGCGTGTCGCGGACCGAGAACGTGGCCTGGAAGAAAAGGACCGAGATCGAGACATCTGGCTGCTCCCCTGGAACGAATCGCTGCTGCCCTCGGTTGACGACGTTGGAGCCGTCCACGATCACCGACTGGACACTCCACTCGACGCTCTTCCGCGAAAGCCCGCCTTCGAGCGGAACGGTGCGCTCGGCTAGCAGCCAGAACGGATCACGTCCCGTCACGCGCCGCTTGGCCCCGGTCCCCGACCTCAGCGTCACGGACGCGATGCGTTTGGGATCGACCAGCTTGCCGCGCGGGTCAACGAAGCGGAACCTAACCTGGCGATAGGTGGCAAACGCCGGAGTGAGACCGGAGCTGATCCCGCTGCCCGCCAACGCGTGGACCGTTTGAACAGCCGCGGTTTGCTGCCTCCCCGAGTGCTGAGCGAGAGCGGACTGATCGGCACCCATTGCCAGCGAGACCGCAATCGTCAGCGCTGCTGCCGAAAGCCGGGACGTCAGCTTCATCTGGAGCGGACCTCGTCAATCGTCTGGCGGCTGGCCGAGCGGCGTGCGGTGCGGACGCTTAGCACCAAGATCAAGATGAAGACCGCAAGACTGAGGCCGTACGCGAAGTAGGCAACGGCCGTCCGGGAATTGGGCGAACCGGCACTCCTGCTTTTGCCCAGCAGGATCGGCGAGCGCGCCGGAGCGGAGAAGTCGAAAGCGCCCGCGATGCTGCCAGCGGTGCGATCGCGGCGCGCGAGCGGCCGCAGCTGCCAGTTGGTCTCGACGAACTTGAGTATCGACGTGAAGTCGAGCGTGCTGTGCTCGACTGTTCCGGGTTTCGCGTACGGGCTGACCAGAAGCGCGGGGACGCGAAAGCCGTAGCCGAACCTGTCGATCGGCGGGCGGGAGAACGTGGTCGTACGAACCGCCCCAGTCGTCATAGGTCCACATGAACGCCGACGTCGACCACGCAGTGCTAGTCGCAAGGGAGGTGATCAGATTGCGGACCAGTGCTTGGCCGGAGCCAATGCTCCCCGGAGCCCGTTCGCTGGAGCCGGAGGAAGCAATGTAGGAGACGGCGGGGAGGTTCCCGGTGGCCAGGTCCTTGTAGTACTGCTGAATCGGCACGATCCTTCGAGCGAGGCGAGGATCATCGACGTAGCGGGGCATATCGAGCAGCGGCACCCGAGCCGTCTGGGATCCGCTGTCGTGGGGCACGTTGAGGAACGACCCGCCCACGTTCTGCGACCCCCGATTAGCGGTGGTGCGGGTGCGGAAGTTGATGTTCGGGTTGTAGCGCTGCACATAGAACTTCCAGGAGATCCCCTTGGCTTCGAGGCGATCGAAGATGGTGGGCAGATCGAACCCACCTTCGGGGATCAGCTCCTGCGACGGATCGCGGATGCCGGGCCGGCCGGCGACCCAATACATGCGGTTGCTGACGCTGCCGCCCCTTGACGAGGCAAAGAAACGGTCGAAGAGCACATAGTGATCGGCGACGTTCCAGTAGTACGCCAGGTCGTCCCTGCCGCTGTACTGACCCATGACATTCGGATCCAGCCGTCCGCTCTGAGCTTGGATCGCGCTCAGGAAGCCATCCATTCGACCCCCATCGAGCTGACCGGCCGCGGTCGCCGCGCTCACCGGATGGTCCTCGACAGGTCCATTAGCGATCCGGTGCGGCTTGATGCACCCTAGGTCCGGCCGCCCTGGGTCAACCGGCATGCAGGTTCCGGCCGGAATGCCATCGGCCCCCGGATAGGTGCCGAAGTAGCTGTCGAAGGAGTGGTGCTCCTGCATGAGCACGACGACGTGCTGGATCGGGGTCGTGGTTTGATCGCGCTGCCGACCTGCTGCGTCAGCTGCCGCAACCAGGGGAGCCGTGATCGTCAGGAGCGCGGCAAGGATGAATGGCGCTCGTCTCACGGGCGGACGCTGTAGATCGTGATTATCGGCTTGCGGGTCTGGCGCCCCGAAGGCGTCGTCGCAGCCACCGTCTCGGTGTGGATGACCCGCCCGTGGAACCGATCGACGTAGCCGAGAAGCTTGGCGGCGAAGAAGCTGGAGCGCTCTGCGGAGAACGCATCCCACACCGCGTACTGGAGCTGATTGTCACGGATCAACCGGTCGGGATTTGACAGCGGCTCATACACCGGGTTCCGGTTGAGCGGATTTGGACTGACAGCGAGGCCATTCGCCCTGCGGCGCCCGTAGTACTCGAGGATGTTCGCCATCGATGGCCCGATAGTCATCATCCGGGCTCCTTGCGGGGTGTTTCGCTCGATCCATTGCCCTGCCTCACGCCCGCCCGGAATGCCCCCGGAACCGGCCAGGACCGTTTGTGACTCCGCGGGCTGGATCCTCTGCAAGGTCGGGATCAGCAGGCTGATCGCCACGACGGCAAGGGCAGCTGTCTGGGTGCGTCGATCAGCGAGGGCGCGCCCGAAGCGTGCTGGAAGCCCGAGTTGATGGACCCTGGATGCCGCCGCCCGCCACAGCTGGTCGGAGGTCAGGGCCCGCGCCGCGAGGAGGGCCACGGCCGGCGCCACCGGCAGCAGGTACTGGTAGCCCTTCACGGCCCAGAGCTCGAAGAAGAGAACCGGCACGGCGATCCACGACAGCAGCAAGGTCTCCCGCCAGGTGGCGCGGCGCCGAAGGCACAGGCAGCCGGCGACAGCCGCGAAAACGACCAGCAGCCCGATCGCCGGCGTGACGACCGCCGGATAGAAGAGCAAATCGTGATTCGGGCGCCTGGAGATCTGCCAGGCCAGGAAGTCTCCACCGGTGTGCGTCTGCCCGGCGATCGCCAAAGAGATCGGCAGGGTGGCGGCCAATAGGACGAACACGCCGAAGGAGGCCGCGAGGTGCCGCGGCTGGACCCTTATCTGCGGCGTGAGCGCCAGGAAAGCGTATATCGACCCGAGCATCACGATTGCGGTCTCTTTGCTCAAGAAGGTCAGGCCCATCGCAGCAGACGCGGCGTAGAGCCACGACACACGCCGGGTGGTGGCGAAGAGGGCGAGCAGGTAGAGGGTGACCGTGGCGAAGAAGGTCATCGGACCGTCGAGCAGGACCTGCCTGGTCACCACCACGTGGTAAGGCATGAGCGCGAGAAGCAGCGCCGCCGCTAGACCGGCTCGCCGTCCGTACAGCAAGTCCCCCAGCCGGTAGACGGCGAAGACGGTCGCGACCCCGACGAGGGCCATGGCAACGCGCCCGAACACCTCACCGCCGCCAAGCCGGTAGCCGATCGAGAGAAGCGTCTGGATCAGTAACGGGTGGGCCCGAAACGCAGGGAAGAACGCGTCCGACCCGTTGACGTGGGCAATCGTGGCCGCCTGACCGCTGTAGACCGCCTCGTCGCTGTTGTAGCCAAGCGCCGCGATCTGCCAGATGCGAACGCCGGCCGCGACCGCGAGGATCCCCCCGAGCAGCACCCAGAGCCAGCGGCCTTTGGTCCAGCTTGCTTTGGATCGCGGCCCGAGTTCAGACGAGGAACGACGGCCCCGCGCGGCCGGAAGTCTTGCTGGCCGAGGGGGCGCTGAAACCGTGGGCGGACCCGCGACGGCGTCTGGGGCTTGGGCCTCCAAGGTTCGGGGAGCGCCCCTCCCGGTCACTTTCCAGCGCACCCGCGGAGTCCTCCGCCCTCAGGCGCCGCTTGAGGTCGAGCCGGGCCCAATCTGTTCAAACGCCGACTCGGCCAGGCCCCAGTGCGCCGGCACCCGACGGAGCGAACCTGCGCGGTTTGCCGTTGCCGTGCATGGCGTCGGGCAGCAGGGCCGGCAGGCGCTCGGACCAATCCATGGTCTCGCTCCGCATCAGGATGGCGGAAACTCCCAACAGCGCATTGGAGACGATCTCGCGCTCCTCGACCTTGAGCTTGCGACCATTGCCGCTGTGGAGGAACTCCTCGATCGCGGGGTAGGGCGGGAAACCGTAGGCGTCCTCGCAATTGCCCATCAGCGTTTCGAGCGCCTCGTCGGGTTCCAGGCGGTCATCGCCTTTCCCGCCGCGCTGGATCACGGCCATACCGGCGAGCTGGGCTTCGGGTGCGATCGTCACACCTGGGACGAGACGGTCGACGTGGTACTTCGGCGGCGGAACGATCCACTGGACGATCGCATTCAGCGTCGCGGCGGGTATTCGCGTCCTTGCAAGCAGAAGCGCGAAGACCCGTCCGGACCGCGAATGTATGCGGCTCTGGATGATCAGCCCCAGCCTCTCCCGTCGGCGAAGTAGCGGGGTCTTGACCGCGCCCAGTGTGTGTCGACTGATCGTCAGCGGCTTCGGGTAGGTCAAGACCCGGCCGTCGGGAGAGACGAGGGTCAGATCGTCGGAGAGGAACGTGTAGGGGTGGGCGTCCAGGATCTTCAGGATCGTCGTCGTCTTGCCGGTGTCCGTCCTCGCCGTGAGCAGGAAGGCCTGGCCGTTGGCGGACAGGCAGGCGGCATGCACCAACGCATAACCCTTTCGCACGAAGGTCCAGCGGAGGACCGGCTCGACGACGTTCGTGTACAGGACGTGCGGGGAGCGCTCCAGCCATCTGCTGGCAACGATCTCGCTCCGCTCCCCGACATGCAGGCACATCCCAAACCCCCACGAGCGTGCCTCCGTGTAGAGAATCCGATCGGCCGCATCCTCCCCTTCGAGCTCGCGCACCTCGCCGAGGCGCACCCGGATCGTGGGGTCGTCGAACTCCTCCGAGATTCGAAAGCGCTCAAGCTCGGGAAGTCGGCCATCCGAACAGACCGAGACGATCCCATGGATGTCGTAGTTCCAGGTTGTCCGCGCCTGCCCTGGATCGCCTGCTCCAGCCCAAATCCAGCTGTCCGAGATCGCGAACCGGCCGACGAAGACCGCCACCAGGGTGACCACATTGGAGATCAGGTAGTTGATCCCCAGCCCCGACGTAAGTGCCACGAGCATGGGTATCCGCACCAGGTTCGCCACGTTGTTCATGCACGAAGAACATGGCCATGCGACGGGTCGCCGTCCCCACGGCGGGAGGTCGCGGGAATACCCACGTCTCCGTCAACGTGAAGTTCCAAAGCGTCGAGCCTTGGGACGCCAGGATTGCGGCCAGCACATAGTTCAACCCCCCAGGCTCAACGAGCAGCGCGAGTAGCGCTGTGTTCACAGCCAGCCCGGTAGCGCCAACGACGCCGAATCGGCCCAGTCGTGTCGCCAACTGGCCCATGCGGAGGTGCCATAGGTGCGCGAGAAAGCGCAGACCCTCTCGGAACGAGGCCTTCGTCGCGCCCGCGTGCCGCTCGCCGAAGGTGAAGGGGACCTCCGAAATCCGGAGCCCGGGGGTCCTGACGACGATCTCAAGGAGAATCTTGAAACCGCGGGGCTGCAGAACATCGAGGTCGAGGGCGGCGCGGCGAACGAGGAAGAAGCCGCTCATCGGGTCCGAAACGGCCTGCAGCCGACGCGGGAAGGCTATTTGGGTGACCGTTGCGGAAGCTCGGGACAGCCACAAGCGGGCCCGGCCGAACGCTCCGGGGCTCCCCTCATGGCAGAACCGGCTTGCGATGACCAGATCGCTCTCTTCAGCCCGCGCCTTGACAAGCATGCGACTGATCGTCGCGGGAGGATGCTGAAGGTCGGCATCCATGACGCAGATCCAGGGGGACCTTGCCGCACGAATCCCCGCCACCACAGCCCCGCTGAGACCACCGCCTCGCCGGGCAGGCTCACGGTGAATGAGGCGGATATCGAGATTCTCCCGATCGCCAAGGTCCATGATCGCCTCGGGCGTGCGGTCGTCGCTGTCGTCGACGAAGACAACCTCCGCAGGCAGGTCAGCCAGGGCGGAGTGAATGAGCTCGACAAGCGGTCGGACGTTGCCGAACTCGTTCCGGGTCGGCACGATGATCGACAGCTCGACGGGGAGTGGACTGAGCCCATGTCGACCCACCGTGATTGCAGGTGCCGGAGCAGCGCTCGGCGCTTCGGTGATCGGCTTCATGACCTCTCCCCTTCTCACGGAAATGGCATCGCCCGGCGTCCGGCCTCTGTTCCACGAGCGAAGGGAGCGAGAACTTGCTCGGACCGACAGAACTTTCGCCGAAGGGATGGAATTCGGGTGAGCGAAAACTTGGGCAAATTCCTGACTAACGCCCTTACGAACAATCCGCAAACTGCGGCGAATTAGGTTGGGCGGAATGCTTCTGCTGCAACCCCAGGGGGCCCGACGCTATGCGGTCCATTGTCGATGACGACGCCGAGCTGATCGAGCGCGCGATCATCCGCGCGAAGCGCGGAGATCCGGGGGCCCTCAGCGATATCTACGGCATATGCCGGCCGAAGGTATATGGCTTCCTGCGCCACATGATCGGCGATGAGCACCAGGCCGAGGATCTGACCCAAGAGGTGTTCATCAAGCTCATGACAACCCTCGACCGGTACGAACGAGGAGACGTGCCGTTCCTTGCCTGGCTGCTGTGCGTGGCAAGAAACGTCGCAATTGATGACCTTCGCCGCCGCCGTCCCATTCCATGCGAAGAGGTGGGCCGGGGACCGGTCGAGGGAGGCGAACCCGATTGGCTTCGGCCGTCAAGCTTCCGGGAAGCGGTGGCACTGTTGCATCGCGAGCAGCGTTCTGTGCTGGTTCTACGGCATGTCTTCGGGCTGTCTCCAGGGGAGATCGCCACGCTGCTGGGCAAGACCGAGAGCTCAGTACACGCCCTTCACCATCGCGGTCGCTGCGCGCTGAGGCGCAGCCTGGCCGAGCGAGACCTGGCGCCCGTTGTGATGACGTCGGTCGCCAGAGCGAGCTGAGGCGCAATGGCCAGCTTTTCGTCGAGTGATGGAGATGCACGTGGCGCCCACGACACGTACGTTGATCTGGTCATCTTCGACGAGGTGTGTTTACGGCGCGCTGTTCGTCTCCTCTCGAGCGCGGGACTTCGAACGCGGCGGGGCGCGGAAGCCGACCAGTCGGGACGTGTCGCAGTGATCTCGCACGCGGGCAGCCGTGAGGCACGAGCTCGGGAAATCCACCGCCTCAGTGCCCTCGCGAGTGTCGTAGCGATCGTGCCGGAGACCGGGGCCGACGTGGCGATGGCCGTCCGGGCGGGAGCTCGAGGGGTCGTGTTCGAGGACCGGTTGGGAGAGGCGCTGGTGCCCACTGTGGGCGCCGTACGCGCGGGACAGCTCGCAGTGCCGAGGCGATTTCACCGACATGCTGTCAAGCCGAGACTCTCCTACCGTGAGCGGCAGGTGTTGGGTCTGATGGCGATCGGGGTCGGCAACGCCGGGATTGCGACTGCCGTGGGCCTCGAGACGAGTACGGTCAAGAGCCACGTCTCAGCGGCGTTGGCGAAGCTCGGTGTGCGAACGCGAAGGGAGGCCGCGGCCGTCGTTGTTGAGCCCGACGAGGGCTTCGGACACGGCATCCTCGACTTGCCAATCGTGCAAAGGGAGAGGACCGCGGCGAACGTGCCGTCACGGCCCGGCGTTCACAGCTCAGCCGTGGAGGGGGCAAGCCGGTGAATCCCACGAGGGTGGCAGCCGTGAGCGGGGATGAGCTGCTTGGCATGCGAATCGGCGCCGTCCTGCGTGACATCCGGGTACTCGGGGGTAACACAGGCGAGATCCATCGCGGATCTGGAGGTCGGGGCGACCGAGGTCCTTGTCGCACAACTGGCCGCGCTGGCGATTCCTCCTCGCAGGACGCTGACTGCCCTGCGCCGTCGCCATGGTCCCATCTGCGTCGTCGTAATCATTCCCCACAGCGACCCCACCGACGTCGCCAGACTCCTCGCGGCAGGTGTCGACGGGACGGTCGACGAGGCGAACCTCGAAGCATCACTCATCCCGACGATCGATGCCGCACGGTGCGGGCAGGTTGTTGTCCAGCCGGCGAGGCGACCCCGCGGCGTCTTGGGGGATCTGCCGCGTCGGCAGGCGCAGATCCTCAATCTTCTGGCCCTTGGTCTCACGAACGCCCAGATCGCTCGCAGGCTGTCGGTCTCCGAGAACACCGCCAAGAGCCATCTCTCGGCGCTGTTCGCAAGGCTGGGGGTTCGCTCACGATCAGAGGCCGTCACCACGCTCAACGAGGAGCTGGCATGGGATTCCGCCCCGGGACTCGGAGAAAGCCGCGATCTCCGCAGCGCAAGATTTGCTGACGAACGACGCTGAGCGGTCGTCGGGCGACCTGTAGGCAGGTGACCGGAGGGGAGCGCGGCGTCGCTACCGTCTGGACAAAAATACGAGTTGACAGTGCCGAGGTCGTAATAGGGTTGTAAATAAGGATCCGAACAGGGGGTGTTCCGTTGGCTTCTACCTCGAAGACTCCACCTATTTCCTCCGGGGAGTCAACACCGCCGTACGAGACCTCATGGACGGCCGGCGAGGTTGGTGACATCTTGCGCTTCGGGATCATCGTCACCGACCTCAACGGAGTCGTCCTCGAGGTGAACGAGACGGCACGGGAGATCGTCGCCGCCAGCCACGGCAACTGGCCCGAAAACGCGACCTGCTGCTCGCTGTTCGGCTGTAACCAGAGCCAGCCGTTGGCAACCAATTGCATAGCGAGTCTCGCCGCCGACTCCGAAACTCCACTGCCCGAGGTGCGCGTCGACATTCCGCCCGGGCGAGCGACGAGCGCGATCTGGATCACCGCGGCGCGCGCGAGCCCGGGAAGCTCGCGGCTGGTGATGCACCTGCGCCCCGCCAGGCTCGGAGACCGGCGGCGACGCACCGAGCCCCATTGGATGGGAGAGCCGCAGCTCCGTATCCGCGCCCTGGGCACCACCATCGTCGAGACCAGGGAGACGACGATCGAGGGGGACTGGCTTCTGCACCGCCCCGGCCAGTTGCTCAAGTACCTGATCTGCCAGCGTGGCCGGCCGGCCCATGTGTACGAGCTCGTCGAGGCGCTTTGGCCAAGCGCCGGAGCCTCAGGGGAGAAAACGGCACGTTACTTCGTTCACGTCCTGCGCGACATACTTGATCCGCATCGGGTACCGAGATCGAACTCCGGGTTCATTCACTCGGTCAACGGCACCTACTGTCTTGACCGCCAGGTCTACGTTGACCTCGACGAGTTCGAGGGGCTGGTCTCAGCTGGACTCGAGACCTCTGCCGAGACCCCCGCAGGGCGCTCGCAGGTCATTTCCTACCTCGATCGGGCTATGGATCTCTACAGGGGGGACCTCTTTGCGGAGGAGCCCTTCGCCGAGTGGGCCTTTGAGGAGCGGGACACGATGCGAAACCTCGCCTGCCATGCCCTGGACGCGCTCGTCCAGCACCATCTCGCCAGTCGTGAGCTCGCGGCGGCCACGAGGAACCTCGAGCGCCACGCGAGCCTGCAGCCGCTCGACTCGGATGTCCACCAGACTCTGATCCGGACCTATCTCGAGCAGGGTCGCCGCAGCGAGGCGCAGCGCCGCTACGCCGTCTTCCGCAGGCGGGTCATCTTCGAGTTCGGAGAGGAGCCGGAATTCCGGCTCTCTGACATCCCCGTCTGACCGGGTCGGCGCAGACTTCGAGGGACTGTCTCGGTGTCTTGAAGCCGAGAGTTGCCGGCCCCCACGCCCCCCCCGCCCCGGCCAGCTCGTTCACGTCGACGTCAAGAATCTCGGCTATCGCATGGCCAAGCCATAATCACGCCCCAGGGCCGGTAGCTCAGGTGGTCAGAGCAGCGGACTCATAAGCGTCTCCTCTCGAGGAGTCGCAAAGAGCGCGTCCCGCATTGCAATGCGGGATCCGTGCATGGTCTGACCTTCCGCCGCTGGTTCGATTTGGCTGGATCACGCTCGATTAAGCCCGATTCAGGCAGCCAGAAGGCTTGCTGCCCATTAGCCGAAAGACCCGTGCCGAGAGACACTCGACCCTAGAACGCCACAGCAGTCGAGTGCCCGAAATCGTGGCCCTTCAACGCTTGGAGGTGTGTTTCGCAAACCGCTGCTTTTCGTCCAAAGCAGGACTCAAGAACGCCCAGAAGGCTGCCGATACTAGAAACCGTGGGAACCATGGCCGAGCCGGCCCGGCTTGGAGGCCTGGCAAAGCGTCCACGTCCTGCCTACGGCCCCCGGCCGACCTGGCTGTTCGCTGCCGCCTTTTCACTCACCATCGCGTGGGTTGCGCTGGCGGTCTACCTGTCCGATCCATGGCGTTCGGAACTCGAGAGCGCAATTGGCCCGATCGCTGCGTGGCTGATCCCAACCCTGCTCGCTTACATCCCCTCCTTGATCATCGGCTTCCTCTTCTTCACCCTGATCCTCAGTCCCTACCGCTTTCCGGTGTTGGCGCCGCCGAAGGGCGACTGGCGGAAGGTGAGTGGCCGCGGTCACGATCGTTATCGCAGCGTGAAAGCGGCGGTCTCTAAGGCGATTGCATAACGCGCTGCGCAATGCAATGAACAGCGCCCACGAAACCACGGCGGCTGGACTCTCCGAACCCGTGACAAAGGCCCCACATCCCAAAGCAGACATCCAACGCTTCAATCACTCGCTGAGGGTTTCCGCTGAACCAGACACGCCCAGAGAAGCGGATCCCTCCGCCGCGCGCTCTGCCTTGTAGCTAGCCAGCCGAGAGCGAACACGCCTTTGTCTTGCGACCACCCGACACCGACTCGTCGCGAGCGAACGGAAGGGCGCGAACATCATCCCTCGCAAGCACACGCGCACGCCTGTCTTCGGCATGAACTAGGCATAGCCTTCCTGCCCCTCAGTCCGCTGCTCAGCACCCCCGAGATTCCGCATCAGCAAGCCAAACGGCAAGCCATCCCATATCGCCTGAGTGGGCAGCGAGCGACCAGGCGGCCCCAACGAGGCCGCGACCAGGCATGCATCGGCAGCCGAGGCAGGCTCCCACCCGGCCCCTCATCCCAGGCAGGACCCATGCCTAGCTCGAGGCAAGGCGAGGCGAAGGGGCAGAGCCAAAACCTCGCGCCGCAAACTCGCCGGCCCCTGGACCCCCTCCCAGCCCTTCGCGGAAAAAGGAGGACTCCACAACCTTGTGACTCCCACCAACCGATCCGCGGTAGCACGAACTTCGCCCGCCGCTCCCAGCAAAATCCCACCAAAATCCCCACCAATGGCCCCGATAGCGTTCTTGCGCTGGCACCCTCCCCTCGGATAGGTTGGGCACAGAAGGGGAGTTGGGGTTAGGAGAAGGAGACCCTCATGAGAAGGATTCGCATCGCAGCAGCGTCGATGGCGGTCGCTGCCGGACTCATCGCTGCCGTGGCCGCTCCAGCTTCGGCGGCGGGACTACCGCGGGCCAGGGCTTGGTCTCGTTCGGGACTTGGAACTGCGACGGCCTCGGGGACGTCGAGTTGGTCGGACCACGCGGTGAAAAGGCGCTTCGGGCTACATAAATGATGATGATGGAAAATGTAAACTTAAGTAAATAATGAGACTGAGATATTGTGATTATAGCTGTAAAGAATAGTTAGGAAGAAGACAGATTGAGTGATATGTATGGTAGATGTGAGCTAAATTGGGAGCAGCTGGAGGGATGGAGCGGTTGGTGAGAAGTGAGCGCGCTCAGCATGGAGTTTGATGATGTGCTTACGCAACAGCACAAAGCTGTGAAGAAGCGTGAGCAATGGAATGAGTGATTGGATGCGCGGGCAGAAGCGCAGCGGAGCCAGAGGAAGCGGAGCAGGCGAAGCGCAGACGCCGGCAGCGGAAGAGGAAGGCGCAGCTTGGCCCTATGACGTTCTGGACTCCCTCACGGGCCGAGAGCCGACCGAGGAAGAGATCCAGCGGCGCCAAGCCGAAGGGATGTGGGATGCACTCGAGGATGGTTCGGCGGTCAATGAGGTCGCGGAGGCTAACGCCACATACGACAGATGGGTCGGCCAACTAAAGGCGGCGAATCCTGGGATCGACAACCCGGAGGCGATCGCAGAGATGGGCCCAATCCTCGATCGAATCGCTGAGGTCTACGGGCCTCAACTCGCATACGAGCCTGTGGTGATCGAGCAGGCTTTCCAGAGCATCGGCGGTTCGGAGCGGTTCGAGGCGACTGAGGCCGAGAAGCGATGGGCGAAGGTATCCCGGCGCAGACCGAGCGGGACGCGTTCAGCCGCTAGCTCTCTTCTACAACATCGCCTACTCCGACAGCCGGCGGCTTCGAGGGCCTGTTCGGGGTAAAGCAGCAGCGAATCGCCTCGGCGCCTGGATGGGCCGTCTCAGGTCAGGGCGGAGCAGAGCAACGCTTCGAACTGGTGGTCGACGAGTTCTGCGTGGTGGCCGCCGCGAAAAAGATCTCTTCCTCGTTGGGACCGAAGACGACTCTGCCGAGTCATGGATGACGATTCCATGGCCAGGCTGCGTGGCGAGGAAGACGTGGCGATCACCGTATCCGTGAACTCGTCCGTGCCGTCTACGAGGATGAAGGTCTCCTGGAACGTGCCCCGGTTGAGGAGCGTCTCTCCGGTGACGGTGTTCGTGAAATGGTCGAGGAAACGGTTGTGCACGATCGTCCGCGCCACGTCCCCGTTGGCGTCGAAGAAGGTCGTGCAGAACGTGTCCCGGTGGTGAAGAGCGATATGTCCTGGCCATCGCAGGTTGTGAAGTGCGGAACGAACTCGGAGTTCGTGTCCTTGAAGTGGAATGGCGGCGCGGCTTCCGAGTTGGCGGCGAAGACGAACACGCACCTGGAGAGTGAGAAGAGAGAATCTGATGATCGATACTTGGTTGCGATAAAGCTTCTGAGCTATTCAAAGTTTGATTGACTAGGCTAGTTCAATCCTCGAAATCGCTTCCACAGAGGGTCTGCTTTGTCCGCGCTATAACAGATCGGCGCCAGAGTGGATGCAGTCGAGGCTTCCTCGATGGCGACGAAAACCGCGATGCACTTCAGACTCGTACGGGATGAGGCTTTCGCATGCGTATTCCATCGCGATGCGCTGACTTGATGGGATTACGCTGTTTGGATTGGTCACCTGGGAGGTGCGTCGCTGCTCGAGTACAAGGAGGGAATCGACACGCTGCGGCAAAGCTGGGAGCAGGCGGCAATGGCCGGCTAGGCACAGCGGTGGCACAAACGAGTACGGCGGTGCGCGCAAGGCACGCAGTTGCGCATCAGCATCTCGTTGTTCTTGGAATTGCGCTTCTCGTCAAAGCAGCTGCTCGACAGCCGGCGGCTTCGAGGGCGAGGAGCTGATCAGTAAGTAGGGCTAGCGGCAGGAAATGGAAGAAGAAGAAAGAATGAAGGAAGTACGCACGCGAGAGAGAGAAAGCTAAAAAGCTGATGAACTTATGAGGTATACATGCGCTGTGCGCAAGCTGCGCAGAGGGGAGTGTGGGAGCTGTGAGGATGATGTGTACTTGGATTGATAGTGAGCGCCAGGGAGCAGAAGAGAGCGCGGAGCACGAGATAACAGAGAAGAGCGTATGCTCAGGCTGTTGAGTTGCTGGAATTGGATAAGAGGAGCAGGTGCGCGTAGATGTTGATGAACAGATGGGAGGTGAGAGGGATTTTTGAGCGCATCGCATACTAGTATATATCGGAGGAGTACTGCTTTAATGCAAAGGATACATGAGAAAGCGGAGCGGTGTGTGGAACGAGAGTTGGAGGATGTTGGAGCAGGGTTGGGAGTATAAGGATTTGGAGAGTATTGAGGTGCGCGTGTTGTGGAGTTTGGGGTGGTGATTGAAGAGAGAAGGAAATAGTACGAGGTTTTATGCACTACGGATGTTTGTTTGTGTTTTATATTTTTTAAAATAAAATATAAAAATAAATAGTATTTAAAATATAAAAATAAATAGAAGAAGTTATAGTTATAGTAAGAATAAAAAGATATATAAGGTAATATGAGAGAAAAGAAAGAAAGAAAGATAGAAACCAATAAGAACAAAGAAAAAACAAAAAAATATAAGAAAAAATAAAAAAGAAAAAAACGGGCGATGCGGGTGTATGGCTTGTCGTCCAATCCGGTGGATGGGGTGGACCGCCAGCCCCAGCGCGGTCGGGGGACTTCCTGGTGTTCACCCCCTCCGAGATCCGGTTGCTCGGCTCCAAGGCCGAGTCCGAACAGGACGCCGCGATCTTCACAGTGGCGGCATTCACCGGATTGCGTCTGGGGGAGTTGAGAGCGCTCCGCTGGGGGGACATCGACTTCTCCAAGCGGATCGTCCATGTTCGGCGCAGCTTCACCTACGGGAACGAGGGCACCCCGAAGTCGGGCCGGGTCCGGTCGGTGCCGCTGATCGACCAGGCTGCTCGATCCTTCGATGGACTGAGCCGCCGGGAGCACTTCACCGACCCGGACGATCGCGTCTTCATCTCCACGACCGGCGGGGTGATCGATGACTCGAAGCTACGCCGCCGCTACTACGCCGCCCTCGACCGGGCCGGGCTGAAGCGGCTGAACTTCCATTCGCTCCGTCACACCCGGCTCATAATCCGTCGGTCGGAGGTTCGAGTCCTCCCCGGCCCATTCGAACCGCCTGCTATCGGTCGGCAGCCCCGCCAGGCGTCGAAAAGCACGGTTGGCTTGCGTCTCATCTCCAGCCACCTCGAATCTCTGTGCCGAAGGTGTAGGCGGCCACGTCGGCGGCGGCGAGGTCCAGCTCGTAGCGGGCCATTTCGCGCAACGCCTCCGGCGGGCGCAGCCAGTGCGCACCGGACCGCTCGAGCACCGTCGCCAGCCGATCGGCCGCATCGTCGAGGATCTCGGCGATCTCAAGGATCTCCTCAAAGCGTCTCGTTGGCTCGGTCATGTCGTCAGTGAGTGAAATGGGGGTCGGGTCGAGGACGACTACGATCGCCCAGGCGGTGCCCGGACGCACCGGCGACATCGCCAGTCGGAATCGCCTGTCTTTTCGCGTCCCCGGCCCTTACGATCAACGCATGGCGACGCCCGAGCTGGACCTCGGGTCCGGCGCGCTGGTTGGCCGTGAGCGCGAATGCGCCGCTATCGATCGCCTGTTGGAGGCTTCGGCGCAGGGGGCGAGCAGCTCCCTGGTGATCCGCGGTGAGGCCGGGATGGGCAAGACCGCTCTCCTCGAGTATGCCGCGGAGCGAAGCGGCGGTCGAACGGTGTTGCGCGTCGCGGGCGTGGAGGCCGAGTCAGACCTTGGGTTCGCAGGTCTGGAGGGGCTCCTGCGCCCGATCGTGAACAGGATGGCTGACCTGCCCGAGGCGCAGGCGGAGGCGCTCTCGGGTGCTCTCGGGCTTGCACCGTCGCGCCCCTCGGATCGCCTGCTGGTCTCCGCCGCGGCCCTCAGCCTGCTGGCTGCGGCTGCGGAAGACCAGCCGCTTCTCTGCCTGATCGATGACGTCCAGTTCCTGGATGTCGCTTCGGCCGAGGCGCTCGTATTCAGCGCGCGCAGGCTCGCGGCCGAGCCGGTGGCGATGATCTTTTCGGTCCGGGAGGGAGCGGGCCGAGAGTTCGGGGCGCCGGGCCTGCCGGAGCTGGCGCTCGAGAGCCTCACGCCCGAGGAAGCCGCTCGACTCCTGGAGTCGAGCGCACCAGCCGCGACCGAGCCGGTCCGAAACTGGTTGCTTGCCCAGGCGGCCGGAAACCCGCTGGCTCTGCTGGAGCTGCCGGTCGGTCTATCCGCTCCCCAGCTGCAGGGTCACTCGGCTCTGCCCGAGACGACGCCCCTGACCTCCGGGTTGCGTCAGGCCTTCGCGCAGCGGATCGAGCGGCTGCCCGCCGACACGCAGACGGCTCTATTGATCGCGGCGCTGGATGACCGGGAGGAGGTCGCCGCAGTGATGGGGGCTTCGAGCGAGGCCGGCCTGGCCGAGGATGCGCTCGACGCCGCCGAGCGGGAGGGCCTGCTTCGCGTCGCCGACGGCTCGCTCGAGTTTCGCCATCCGCTCGTGCGTTCCGCGCTGCTCGAGTCCTCCACGCACGGCGAGCGCAGAGCCGCACACGGTGCGCTGGCGGCGGCGCTCTCCGGCGACCAGCACGCCGACCGCCGGGTCTGGCATCAGGCACTGGCGAGTCTCAGTGCCGACGAAGAGGTCGCGGGTCCGCTCGAGGCATCGGGGCGTCGGTATGAGGCGCGCGGCGGGCACGCCTCCGCCGCCACCGCGTTCGCGCGGGCGGCCGAGCTGTCGAATGACGACGGCCGAAGAATCCGCAGATTCGCGGCCGCCGCCGAGGCCGCCTGGGCCGCCGGCCAGCCGGAGCGGGCCCACGAGCTGATCGCGCGCGCCCTCCCGCTTGCGACTGGCCGGGTCCGCGCGGAGCTCCTCTACCTGCGGGGCGTGATCGAAGCGAGAACCGGGGACCTGCGCGGTGCAGTCGCGATCCTGGTCGAGGCCGCCGATACCAGCGAGGACGGATCGCTCACGCTCGACGCGCTGACCGAGGCGATGGAGGCCGATAACTATGCGGGGGACTACGCGCATGGCGCGGCCCTGGGGGCACGGGCCGCCGCGATCGAGCCGCACGGCGAGATCGACCGCTTCCGGGTCGCCGCACTGAGTGGCATGGGGGCTGAGCTCGCGGGCGAATACGAACGCGCCGACCTGCTCTTGCGGGAGGCGATCAGCCGTGCTGACCAGCTCGAGGATCCGCCGGCACTGATCTGGGCCTCCCTCGTGGCGACCATGGGCAGTATGGGGGGCGTGTTTGGGGACGGCCTGCCGTACTCGACCCGCGCCGTCACGATCGCGCGGCAGCGGGGGCTGCTCAGCATCCTTCCGCTGGCGCTCTGGGCGCAGGCGACGGCCTTTCTCGCCGTGGGCCGCTTCAACCTTGCTCGCTCTGGCGCGGAGGAGGGGATCAGCCTCGCGAGCGACTTCGGACACCGGTCCGGCGTGAGCTGGAACCTGACGAACATTGCGCTGCTCGACGCGCTACGAGGAGACGAGGAGGAAACGCGCAACCACGCTCGCGAGGCCATCGAACTCGCCGCCAGCGGGGGCGGGAACATGATCATCGGTATCGCCGAATTCGCCCTCGGATTGCTCGAGTTGACCTTGGGAAAGCCGGACGAGGCGACCGACCGCCTGCTCGGCCTGAGCACGGTTGAGCGCCGCGAGTCGAGCGCGCTGATCGGGCTGTGGTCGGTCCCGGACCTGATCGAGGCGGCGGCCCGCTCCGGCCGGCTTGACGAGGCAGGCGATCGCATCGAGCGCTATACGCGGTGGGCGCAGCACTCGTCCTCCCCGGCGCGCCGGTCGGTGTTCGCCCGGTCCCGGGCGCTGATGGGGGAGGGAGATGTGCAGGAACACTTCGAGACGGCGCTTGCGCCAGAGGCGCCGATTTCCCCCTTCCTGCAGGCGCGGACGGAGCTGCTCTACGGCGAATGGTTGCGGCGCGAGCGCCAGCGGCGTGAGGCACGCCAGCATCTGCGCCGGGCGGCCGAGCTCTTCCGCCAGGTTGGCGTTCCACCATGGGCGGAGCGCGCCGAGGGAGAGCTGCGCGCCACCGGCGAGACTGCCAGGCGGCGTGACCCCTCGACTCTCGACGAGCTCACCCCTCAGGAGCTCCAGATCGCTGGGCTCGTGGCCGACGGGATGACCAATCGTCAGATCGCTGAGCAGCTGTTCCTCAGCCCGCGCACGATCGACTACCACCTGCGAAAGGTCTTCAGCAAGCTCGGCGTGACGTCCCGCACCGAGCTGGTGCGCATGGGAATACCGCAGCCGGAATCCGCCTGACGCGCCGGCCCCGCCCGTGAGGCCGGGGCGTGCGTTGCGGAGCAAACCGGCGATCACGACTGGCGACTTCACTGATGCCTTCCGGCGCCCTCGAGTTGATCCTGATCGGCGTGTCCCCCCACCGCCCCGGTGAGCGGGCGCGCCAATTCAACAAAGGAGCCCGAGATGAGAAGCAGGAACCGCAGTTCCCGTCGCTGGAGTGCTCTCCGGCCCACCCCGGCGCTGGTCGTCGCATTCGTCGCCCTGTTCGCAGCGATGGGCGGATTCGGCTACGCGGCAGTGAAGATCAAGCAGAGCAGCGTCAAGACGAAGAACATCAAGAACGCCGCCGTCACCACCGACAAGATCGCCGATGGCGCCGTAACAACGCCAAAGCTGGCGCCGGACGCGGTCGCCCCGTCCGCGACCAACGCGACCAATGCGACCAACGCGGCGAACGCGACCAACGCTGCGAACGCGGCGAAGCTCGGCGGGGTCGCCCCTGGGGGCTGTCAGACCGGCTGGCTCAAGGCATCACTCGTCGTTGACACCGATGTCATCCCACCGGACGCGGGGAGCGCTGTCGTTCCCGGCTTCGACTGCGCCAGCAACGCTCAGGACGCGGTGCAGATCAAGAGGACGGACGTCGGGCGGTACCTGGTCACCTTTGCTGCCAATGACGCCACCAATGCGGTCATCACCAGCGCCGGCGACAACGCGGTCACCGCCGTGACGGCAACCGCCGACGGATTTGTGGTCAAGGTCTGGAACAACAGCGACGCCGCCTTCGTAGACGGCAAGTCGTTCTCGCTGATCGCGTTCTGACCAACAGGTTCGGATTCAGCGACCCTGGCACCCTCGGTACCAGGGGCTTGGATCGGACCACGCCCGTCCATCCAGCGGCGCGTCCACTGCAGGAGCGGCCGTCGGCCAACACCGGCGGCCGCTCCGTATTCCTGACTGTGTCGCGCCGCCTTTCGGTTGGACCGGCGACCACGACTGGCGAAGTCGCCGATGCGTTTCAGCGCTCGCTGGCCGACCCTTGTGCAGAGCGAAATGAACACGACTGACGCGACTCTCACGAACGGCCGCTACGAGCTTCCCGCCCACGCGCGCGGCGTGCTCGTCCTGGCCGACCCGCCCGAGGCGGGCTGGCGGCTTGAGTTGCCGCCGGACGAAGAGGTCGCACCCGAAGCTGAACAGGCTGCCGGCACGCAGGCGATCAAGCGGCACCGGCGGATGCACCCGGTCGCCACGCGCTCACGAAGGCGTCCGTAGTGCGTAGCCGTCGTCGGTTGTCGTCACCTGTTGTTGGTGGCGCACGACCTCATGATCCGTAGGTCGGAGGTTCGAGTTCTCCCCGGCCCATCGCCGCCTGTCACATGGAAACCCCGGACCGCGTCCTAAGCTGAACTACATGAGCAAGAAGCGGACAACGTGGGTCCTCGACACGGAGACCAAGGGCACCGGCGCCGAGATGATCCCGCTCGAGAGGCTCGAGGAGCGAAAGCGCCTGAAGGGCCAGCGTGAGCGGGTCCGGGTGGTCGCGCGAGGCGAGCCGGCCGAGCAGGAGCGCGCCCCTGAGCCCGAGGGGCCGCCCGCGCCCCGGCGTTTCAAGGTCGTGAGCGTCCTCAGCCGGCAGGTGCTGGCCGAGGACGTCGGAATCTCCGGGGCCCTCGACGCACTGCGCGGCGTCGGCAGCGTCGTGGACGCGAACGTGTACGTGTGGGAGCCCGAGGACGAAGATTGGCGCCCGCTGTCGCTGGCCGAGCGGCGGACGCTCTGGGGCTTCCGCGATGTCGCCTGAGCCAAGCGTGGCGGGATCGGCCATCAAGCTGCCGGATTCGGCCCACACCTCCCGGTCCTGGCGCATCCACGAGTTCACCGGCGACTTCCGGCTCGAGGACGTCTGGGCCTTGCCGACGCGGGGGGATCGTGAGGACTTCCCGCTGCTGGTGGAGGGGTTCACTGCGGGCGACCCGGCGCAGACGCCCTCCGGAGCCGCCCGGGCGCTCTGGACGATCCGCTGGAAGGTGGGGGAGCTGCTCGGCCTGGATGACGAGGAGGCCGGCGTCGGTTCCCGCGTGCCGACGCTCCGCGACCGGTTGCCGGCAGATCTCCGCGACTCTCCCGGCCCTACTTTCGACTCGCTTCCATTCAAGCCGCTCTACCTGCTCGAGGACGAGTTCGCTGCGGAGGTCGCCAATCGGACCGTCCAGGGGGTCATGCACCTGGGCTGGGTCCCGCACGAGAGCGGCGGCTATCGCGGCCAGATGGCAGTGCTGGTGAAGCCCAATGGTCTGCTCGGCAATGCCTACATGACCGCCATCAGGCCCTTCCGCCACCGGATCGTCTATCCCGCCATGATGCGGCAGATCGAGCGGCAGTGGCAGGAGCGAGCGGCTCGCGCGCAGTCCTAGGGGAATGACAAAGGGGCGGCCTCGCGGCCGCCCCTCGTCACGGAAAAGGAGTTCCTGAAGCTACTTCTTCTTCTTGGACTTCTTCGCCTTGCACTTACCTGAAGACGACGCGGTGAACTGCTCGCCGCTGTAGAACGTGGTCGTCTCGCTGGTCTTCCACTTCCCCTTCTTGCAACGGGCCATGACATAGAACGACTTCTTGCCCGTCTTGCGCTTGTTGAACGTGGTGTCGAACTTCGTCAGGACGAGGCCCGGCGTGTTCGGGATGTTCGAGAACGTCAGGATCTTGCCGGTGATCGTCCCGATGATCGTCAGGGACGTGGCTCCGGGGCCGATGTCGGTCTGCACGTAGATCGTGGTCGGGCCGCCGCTGAAGAACGTGACGTTGCCCTTGATCGCTCCGTTGTTGACCTCAACGATGCCCTGCCCGGTGATGCTCTGCGGGCAGGCGGCCTGCGCCTGGGCGGTGAACTTGCCCTGAATCGCGCTCAGCGGACAGACCGGGATGTTGCCGCTGACGAACTTCACGTTCGGATCGATCGTGAACACGGTCGTCTTCGGCGACTGCGTGGTCGCCGGGTTGTCGATCGTGGTGCCGATGATGTTGTGCAGAGAGACGCCACCGAAGACCTTCTTGTCCTGCTTTATCGGTGAAAGCGTCGTCTGCAGCGTCTGGCCGGTCGGTGCCGCGGAGGCGACCCCCGAGAAGGCCAGTGCCCCGATCACGCCCACCAGGGCGCCGATCAGATACTTGCGGTTACGCATGCCACTCTCTCCCTTGCTTCGACTGCCATTTCCTTGCCCATACGACCGTATCGGGCGCACCGAAACGGCGCAACATAGGAACCGGCGCGAGCCGCCACGGCGCTGAGTAAGGTCACCGCCATGGCTGTGTGGGGTGGGTTGGGCGGCCGGCCGGGTGCCGGGAGGCGAGGGGCTTCCGCGATCGCGATCGCGGTGATCGCGCTGTTGGTCGTCGCCAGTGCGCCGCAAACGGCGAGCGCCCAGACGGACGCTCGCTACTCGTTCGCCGGCGGCTGCTACACGCTCGCCCCGGTGAGCTCCGGCGCCCCGGCAGCCGGCGGAACCACACTTCGCTTCCAGGCGACGGACCTGGGCAGCTACCTGCTCTACCGGCAGGCCGGGAACTTCCTGGCGGCGGGGGCCGGCAACAGCGTCGGCCCGGCGTCACAGCCGAGCCCGGCCGCCGACTGGGTCGTCGAGGATGCGCCGGCGGGGGGCTTCACCCTCTCGCCCAAGTCGGCGCCGAGCAAGGTGCTTGCGATCTCCGGCGGCCAGCTCGTCCTTGTGCCGAAGAGCGGTGCGGGGGATGCCACGCGCTTCGCCTTCGCACCCGCTTCGGGCTGCTCCGTCTTCCCGGACGCGGAACTGGACGTCAGCGGCACCCCCAGCCACGGCGACACCTCCTACGGCGAGGTCAGGGGCCTGCTCGACGGGCACATGCACTGGATGAACTTCGAGTACCTCGGCGGCAACTTCCACTGTGGGCGGCCATGGCACCCCTATGGCATCCCGGCGGCGCTGCCCGACTGCTCCAGCATCGAGGGCCCGGCCGGCGCCACGGCTCCCATGCAGAACTTCCTCAACTACGGCAATCCGGTGTCCCCTCACGACACCGCGGGCTGGCCCAAGCTCACCTCCTGGGCGCGGACCAACCTGACCTACGACGGGGTCTACTGGCGCTGGGTGCAGCGGGTCTGGATGGCGGGCGAGCGGCTGATCGTCATGCCCGTGAACGAGAACCGCGTCCTCTGCGAGCTGCAGACGAACCGGAAGACCAACTGCGACGAGATGGCCACCGCTCGGCAGGAGATCGACGACATCTACCAGCTCCAGAACTACGTCGACGCTCAGGCCGGGGGGCCGGGGAAGGGGTTCTTCCAGGTCGTCACCGACCCGTTCGAGGCACGACGCGTGATCAACGAGGGCAAGATGGCCGTGGTCCTCGAGATGGAGGTCTCCGAGCCCTTCGGCTGTCGAGGGCTGGAGAGCAACTCGAGCTGCAGCCAGGCGCAGATCGACGCCCAGCTTCAGGACCTCTACGACCGCGGCGTTCGCTCCTCGCTGCTGCTCAACAAGTTCGACAACCCTCTAACGGGGGTCCGGTTCGACAGCGGACCGACTGGCCTTCTGATCAACGGGGGCAACGAGATCAGCTCCGGCTCGTTCTTCAGCGCCGAGACCTGCAAGGGGCCGGAGCACGACAACGAGATCTTCACCGGGGCGCCGACCGGATTCCTCGCAACGCTGCTCACGACCCTCGGTATCCCGGGCGGGACGCTGCCCGCCTATCCGCCGGCACCGCACTGCAACACCCGCGGCCTCACCTCCCTCGGCGCCCACACCGTCGAGCAGATGATGGACCACGGGATGATCGTCAACCCCGACCACATGAGCCAGCGAGGGGTCGACGCGACCATCCGGCTCGCCGAGCAGCGCCACTACTCCGGGGTGATCTCGCCCCACGGGTGGATGGATCCCCGCAACTGGCCCCGGATCTGGGCGCTCGGCGGAATGGCGTTCCCGAACGCCGGCACGGCGTCCGGCTTCGTGCAGGACTGGCGAAACCAGCGGCCGGCGAGCTCGCCCTACTACTTCGGCTGGGGCTGGGGAGCCGACCTGGGCGGGCTCGCCACCCAGGGCGCGCCGGTTCCCCTCGGTTCACCGGCCCGAGTCACCTACCCGTTCAAGTCACTCGACGGAGCCGTCACGGTCGAGCGGCAGCGCACCGGCCAGCGCGTCTTCGACTACGCGAACGAGGGCGTCGCCCACTACGGGCTGTATGCGGACTGGACCGACGAGGTCCGCAAGCTCGGCGGTCCACAGATAGTCGATGACCTCCTGAACGGACCCGAGGCGTACCTGCAGATGTGGGAGCGATCGGTCGGGGTTCCCTCCACCACCTGCCTCAGCCGGCGCGCTCGCCTGCGCCGCGGCGGCCTCGGCCCGATCCGCCTCGGCATGACCACGCGGCCGCTGCTCCAGAGCGCGGGCCAGCCGCTCCGGCGAACCCGTGCCTGGACCTACTGCGTCAAGGACAGCGGGGACCGGGGGGCCGCCGCCGTGCTGACGCCAGAGGGCACGGTCGCCCTGATCGCCAGCGACGCTCGCGGGCATCGCGCCGGCGGGATCCGCCCCGGCACGAAGCTAGCCAAGCTGCGGGGGCACGCAAAGAGGGCCGGCGGCGGAATCTGGGTCGCCGGCAAGGGCAAGAAGGCCAGCGCCGCCAAGAAGCGCAAGAAGGCGAGGATCAGGACCGTCTACCTGGTGCGGCACAAGCGCGTCCAGACCGTGGCGATCGCGGGGCCACAGGTCCGCGGCGGCAGGGCGCTGCGCGACTACATGAGCCTCGTCCCCACCACCGGGATGAAGGCCCGCCAGGCCGTAGCCCCCCGGAACACGGGTGCACGGGTCACCGTCCGGAACGCCTCCCCGTTGGTGCAGCAGCACGATCCAGGCCGCTTCGAGCTGTTCTGCAACCTCGGGCTCTGAGCGGGCCGTGACACAGTTGAGCCATGAGTCCGGCGGAGGAGTCGCAGCCAAGCGTCCCTGACCGGCGCCGCGCGGCACGTGACGCGTTCACGGGACGCACGGCCTGGGCGCGCAACCTGGCCGCCCCTGTTCGCGACTTCCTGAGTCAGGAGACCGGGGGCGCCGTCGTCCTGCTGGCTGCGGCCGCCGCTGCCCTTGTGTGGGCCAACTCGCCCTGGTCGGACTCCTACGAGTCGTTCTGGACGACCAAGCTCTCGATCACCCTCGGGAGCGACGGGATCTCCCTGGATCTCCGCCATTGGGTCAACGAGGGTCTGATGACGTTCTTCTTCCTGGTGGTGGGGCTCGAGGCCAAGCGTGAGCTCGACACCGGCGAGCTGCGCGAGCGTCAGCGGCTCGCAATCCCCGTGGCCGCGGCAATCGGCGGGATGTCGCTACCGATCGCGATCTTCCTGATTTTCAATGCGGGTGGCGATGGGGCACACGGCTGGGGGGCGGCGATGTCGACCGATACCGCACTGGCCCTCGGAGTCCTGGGTCTGGTCGCCCCGTCCGGCACTCGCCTCCGACTCCGCCTGCTAACGCTCGCGGTGGTCGACGACCTGATCGCGCTGTTGGTGATCGCGCTGGTCTACTCGGACAAGCTCTCGTTCCTTCCGCTCGCTCTGGCGGTCGGTTTCTTTCTCCTGCTGGTGGCGCTGCGATACGTGCGGGAGAGCTGGCGTCGCCAAGCAGCGGTTGTGCTGGGTGTTGCGCTCTGGGTGGCGCTGTATGAGTCGGGCATCGACCCCGTCGTCGCGGGTCTCGCGATCGGGCTGGTGACGAGCGCCTACCGCCCGCCGCGCGAGGAGCTCGAGCGCGTCACGGCCCTGGCGCGGTCATTCCGTGAGCAGCCCACCCCCGAGCTCGCCAGATCGGCGCAACGGAGCGTCTCGTCGGCGATCTCCGCCAATGAGCGCCTCCAGTACGCGCTGCACCCGTGGACGAGCTACTTGATCGTGCCGGTGTTCGCACTCGCGAACGCCGGAGTCCACATCGACAGCGAACTGCTCGGCAACGCCGTCACCTCGCCGATCACGCTGGGCATCTTCTTCGGGTACGTGGTGGGCAAGCCACTCGGCGTCCTCGGGGCTTCCTGGCTCGCCTCGCGTCCGTGGCTTACCGGCCTCCGCCGCGCCCTGAGCTGGCCGGTGATCGCCGGTGGCGGGACCGTCGCGGGCATCGGGTTCACCGTCTCGGTTCTGATCTCGAGTCTCGCGTTCGAGGGCCAGGGGCAACGGCTCGAGGAGGCGAAGCTCGGCGTCCTGGCGGCCGCAATCACTTCGTCGCTGCTCGCCTGGGCTGTATTCAGGGTCATCCGCAGACTGCCGGCCGAGGTGAGAGCCCGGCAGATCGCCGAGACGGTCGAGGATCTCCTCGACCTCTCCGAGGACGTCGATCCGGATCGCGACCACATCCGCGGCTCCAATGAGGCACCCGTGACACTCGTCGAGTACGGCGACTACGAGTGCCCCTACTGCGGGCGCGCAGAGCCGATCGTCCGAGAGCTGCTGGACTCCTTCGGCGACGACGTTCGGTACGTCTGGCGACACCTGCCGCTCAACGATGTCCATCCGAACGCACAGATGGCGGCGGAGGCAGCGGAGGCGGCCGCCGCTCAAGGGGCGTTCTGGGAGATGAACGACCTGCTGCTCCAGCACCAGGACGCGCTGACCGACGACGACCTGACCCGGTACGCGCGCGAGCTCAATCTCGATGTCGAGCGCTTCTGGGAGGAGCTACGGCGCCGGCGCTACGCGGACCGCGTCGCCGAGGACGTCGCCAGCGCCGACGCGAGCGGCGTAGCGGGCACACCAACCTTCTTCATCAACGGCCGACGCCACCAGGGTGCCTACGACATCGAGACCCTCTCCTCAGCGGTGAGGAGGGCGAGGAGTAGTGCGGTGATCAGGACCGCGAGCCGCCCGGCTGAGCCCGAGCGCGTCGGCTGAGCCACCTCGGGAAATCCCGCTTGTCACCCACGCCTGAGCGCCCGAAGCAGCGCTTCGTAGTCCAGCTCCACGACGCGACCAGCCTGCACTTCGATCTGCGCCTGCAGGTTGGTCGCGTCCTCCGCTCCTGGGCCGTCCCGAAGGGGCCATCCCTCGATCCCGCCGTGCGGCGGCTGGCTGTTCCAGTCGAGGACCACACCCTGTCGGCGGGCGAGTTCGAGGGCGTCCACGAAGGACAGCGCCGCGGTAGTGGAGCGGTGATCGTCTGGGACGAGGGGACGGTCGAGATCCTGACCCGGGAGCCCGACCATCTCTCGTTCGTGCTGCACGGTCAGAAGCTGAAGGGCCGCTTCGGCCTCACGAGGACGGGCGAGCGCCGCTGGATTCTGGTCAAGGCGAGCGACGCGGAGGCTCGGCCCGGCTCGGATGTGGTGGCGGAGCTGCCGGCCAGCGTCCGCAGCGGCAAGACCTGGCAGGAGGTCGCTGGCGTATGACCTCATATGGTGGACTCGTGCCATCGGTGGAAGGACTCAAGACCGCTGACCTGGTCGACTCGATGGGTCGGCTGCACCGGCATCGGTGTCACATCCTCGACCTGATCAGCCCGACGCCCGGCCGCGTGCTGTTCGGCCCGGCGGTGACGGTCTCCTACTTCCCGACCTGCTCGGCCGCGCTGGACCCGGATCGATACAACCTGGCCAACCTCTTCCACGAGGCGATCGGCGACGAGCCGGAGGGGAAGGTCCTCGTGCTGGCCAGCAACGGCTATACGGAGACCTCGATGGGCGGTGGCACCAAGCTCTCCCGCCTGCAGGACGACCGGTGCGCAGGGGTGCTCACCGACGGCCGGCTGCGCGACTTCGACGAGCTGGCCGGCTACGACTTCGCCGCCTACTGCTCCGGTCAGGCCACGCGCTGGGGCGGGGGAGAGGTGACACCGTTCCTGGCCAATGTCCCGGTGGTCGTCTCGCGGGTCGGGGTGAGGCCAGGCGACTACGTCTTCGCCGACAGCTCCGGTGCTGTGGTCATCCCCGGCGGACAGGTCGACCAGGTGGTCGCGGGGGCTCGTGCGGTGGAGGACGAGGATGCCCGCTCCCGCGAACAGATCGAGGAGGAGGATCTTCGGGGTGAGCCGAGCGACCGCGAATGAGCTGCCGCCGGTAGACGAGCGCGACCACGTGCTCGGGGCCGAGCAGCCGGCCGTGACCCTGGTCGAGTACGGCGACTTCGGCTGCCCGTACTGCTTCGCCGCCCAACGCCCGCTCGAGTCGCTGCTCGAGCGCTTCGACGCGCTGAGGCTCGTCTGGCGCCACTTCCCCGATCCGGAGATGCATCCGGGAGCTGATCTGGCCGCCGAGCTCTCTGAGATGGCGGCGGCCGACGGCAAGTTCTGGGAGGCGCACAACATGTTGCTGGCCGGTCGCGAGCGAATCTCACGGGAGGACCTGCTCTCGGTGGGACGACGCCTTGATCTCGATCGCGGGGCGGTGGAGGCGGCTCTCGACGAGCACCGCTTTCGAGAGCCCGTCGCGGAGGACATCGCCGGCGGCAGCAGGGCGGGCGTGCACGGCACGCCAACGTTCTTCGTCAACGGCGAGCGCCTCGTCGGGCACTGGCGCCAGCTCGCCCAGGTCGTCCCGGCTGCCCTCGGCGACTAGGCTGAGTGGAGACGAATGCCCACCTGCACCCATCTCGATCAGGTTCAGATCACCGAACTTCCCGAGTCCGTGGAGGGCTGCGAGGAATGCCTGAAAGCCGGCGACCCATGGCTCCATCTCCGGATTTGCCTGAGCTGCGGCAAGGTCGGCTGCTGCGACGACTCGCCAAATCGCCACGCCACGGCCCACGCGCGAGAGAGCGATCACCCGCTGATCCGCTCGCTCGAGCCGGGCGAGGACTGGTCCTGGTGCTACATCGACGACCTCCCGATGCTGCTCCCCGAGGTGACGGGCGAGACGCGCATCCCGCCCTCTCCTCTCGGCGGGTAGGCCCGGTTACTGCTCGTAGTTCTCGACGGTGCCGGAGCTTCGGGCCTCGGCGTCGTCCGGGTCCTGGCCGAACTCCTCCTTGGCCCGGCGCTGGCGCAACAGGTCCCAGCAGCGATCCAACTCGACCTCCACGGCGCGCAACCGGTCCCGGTCGGCCTCCAGGGTCTGATCGTCTTCGCGGTCCTGCTGCTCCCGTCCGCGCAACTCCTTCTCCTCGCTGACGAGCCGGTCGATCTGCGCTGCGATGCTCTCGTCGCTCATGGGGTGGATGCTACGCCCACGCGCATCTCGATCGAACAGAGGAGGACCGCATGGAACTGGACGGAAAGGTTGCGTTGGTCACGGGCGCCAGCGGCGGCATCGGCGCTGCGGTGGCCCGCAAGTTGCACGAGGCCGGAGCGTCGGTCGGTCTGCTCTCGCGGCATGGGGACGATCTGGGTCTCGAGCGCGGGTTCGGGCTGACCTGCGACGTCCGCGATCGCGCCGCGGTCGCGGACGCGACCGAAGCGGTGGTCGAGCGCTACGGCCGCCTCGACGTGGTGATCGCGAACGCGGGTGTCGGCTCCTATGGGCCGTTTCTCGAGATCCCCGCGGAACAGGTCGAGGCGATGATCGACATCAACCTGAAGGGCACGCTCTACACGGCGGCCGCCACGCTGCCCCATCTGATCGACTCCGGCGAGGGGGACTTCATCTCAATGGCGAGCGTCGCCGGTCTCCGGGGCTTTCCGGGCGAGTCCGTCTACAACGCGTCGAAGTTCGGCCAGCTTGGGTTCACGCGCTCGCTCGACCACGAGCTCCGCGAACAGGGAGTGCGCGCCACCTGCATCTGTCCGGGCGGCGTCAACACCAACTTCGCGATCGGGACCGGGCGCACGGAGGGCGACCCCGAGCTCGAGGGCATGCTCACCGCCGACGAGGTCGCCGACGTAGTCCTCTTCACGGTCACGCGCCCGAGGCGCATGCGGATCCTGACGACGAGCTTCCGCCCGATGATCGAGGACTCCTGGGGCTAGCCGGCCTGGGGCGGCGGAACGCTCGCGATGACCCGCACCTCATCACGGACCTTGAGGGTGCCGAAGAGACCGGAGTAGGGCTTGATCTTCCACTCAGACTGCTTCACCGTGGCGGTCCCGGTCACGGCCCCGTCGCTTTTCGCCTCGAGCTCGAAGGCGAGCTGATGTGTCTGGCCGTTCAGCTCGAGCTCGCCGGCGACCTCGAGGCGCTGACCGTCCCCGGTGGGTGCCACCCGGGTCGATCGGAACTCGACCTGCCCGGGTGTCAGCACCTCTTCCTCGAGTGTCTTCTTGATCTCGACCCTGTCCGCGTCGGTCAGGTCCATGATCCCGCCGGTCCCCTCGACCACCTCCATCGACCCGGTCTCGGCGGTGAGCTGCAGACCGCTCTCACCGGGGTCATCGCCGATGACGAGCGTCGCGTGCCAGGAGCGGACCTCGATCACGAGGTCGTGCCCGGCCTTCGCCGCGGCGCCGCCCCGCTTCGTCTCGACCCGCAGGCTGGCGTTTTCGGGCCCCAGCTCGCGCGTCCCTGGCATGATCGGCATGGGCACACGCTATCTGCGAGGAAAGGAGGAAGAAGCGATGGAGTTCGACAATTCGTTCACGGTCCAGAAGCCTCTCGACGAGGTGTGGAGCACGATGGTCGACCTCGAGCGGGTCGTGCCATGCGTTCCCGGGGCGAGGGTGATCGAGAAGACGGGCGACCAGGCCGTGAAGGCGGAGGTAAAGATCAAGCTCGGCGCCATGAACATGAGCTACTCGGGACCGGCGGAGATAGTGGAGCAGGACGACTCCGAGCACCGCGCGGTGATGAACGCGCGCGCTAAGGAGGCGGGAGGGCAGGGCAACGCGGACGCGAAGGTCTCGATGCAGCTGACCGGCTCAGGCGACGCGACCGAGGTCGCGCTTCACTCGCAGATAGACGTCACGGGCAAGGCCGCTCAGATGGGCGAGAGCGTGATCGTCGCGGTGACCGAAGGGATGATCAAGGAGTTCGCGGAGAACCTGGCAAAGCTCTGAGCGATCCCGAGCTCTTGAAGGCTTGAGTCCGGTTGTAATACTGTCGCTGACATGGGCGGTACGGCAGGCGTCGAGGCAACGGAATGCTGATCGGTGCTGACACCACGTCCTGGTACATCGGCCTGGGACTCGGTGCCATCGTCGTGGTCGTGGCGGTGATCATCGTGGGCACCATTCTGATCCTCGCCAACCGGATCGCCGGACAGGCAGAGACCGCCAGCGAGGCGGTCGAGACACTCCGCTCACAGACCGACGGCCTGAGCGGCGTCGCCAACGTCAACGACTCCGGCGTCAGGATCCTCCACTCCGCGCGGGCTCTGAGGAAGACGGCGGTCGGGCACTGATGGACGTCGTGGTCGGCCTGGCCAGCTCCGAGCGCACCCTCTGGTACGTGACGCTCGCGGTGGGCCTGGTCGTGGCCCTGGTGGTGGCCGGGATGCTGGTCACGCTGCTCGGCCTGCTCGGGCGGATCCAGGCGGGGGTCACGAACCTGCTCGGCTCCGCCGGGAAGGTGGCCGAGAACACCTCGAACATCCCGCAGCTCGAGGCCACCGCGCCCGTCCTCGAGCAGATCGCCGCGGAGGGCGTGGTGCAGGACGGCTACATGAACGCGCTCTCGCAGGGCTACGGGGAGCCGGAATGAGCACCTCGCTGCTGATCGTGCTGAGCGTCGCCGAGGCCGTCGTGCTCGTGGTCGTGCTGGCACTGGCGCTGATCGAGATCCGCCGCCGGCTGTCCTCGATCGCGAGCGACCTCACCGATCTGGGCGGGGCCCTGAACATGGTCGAGGAGGAGCATCTGCGCCCGCTCCGGCCCGCGGTCGAGGCGATCAACGCGCAGTTCGACGGCATCATCGGGCTGATGCCGTCCGTCGCGAAGAAGGCCGCGATCATCGCCGAGCACGCGGAGAAGCGATGACGCTCTGGTGGATCGGAAACGCGGTGCTGCTCCTCGTGATCGTGCCGGTCGTGGTGGTCCTGCTGCGCGGCGTGCTGAACGCGGCAAAGGACACCACGCGGGCGGTCGAGGGGCTGCGGCCTGTCGCCGAGGCGGCTTCGAAGGACCTCGACGCGGTGGAGCTGCTCGGCACGACCCAGGAGCAGGTGAGCGCGACGGTCACGCGTGGTCGCGAACTACGGCGGCTCGCTCGACACGATCCTCGAGGACGCCTGAGATGGAGCCCGCCGCCGTAGTCACGCTGATCGCGGTTGTGCTGGTGATCCTGGCGCTGGTCGTCTACCTCGTCTCTGTGATCCTGGAGCTTCGGAAGATCACCGCCGGGCTCGACGCGGTGATCGGGTCTGTGGGAGAGATCCTCGCCAAGACCGAGCCGGTGAACGGGGTGGTCGATCAGATCAACAAGGATCTTTCCGCGGGAACGGACCTGCTCGAGGGGCTGCTCGACAAGAAGGCGGGCCAGGACGACGCGGCGGGGCTGATCGAGTCGGTCTACCCCGGCGCGGGCGCTGCGGTTCTCGCGCGCCAGGGCCGGAGCGGCGAGGTGAAGAACATCGACGAGGTCTACACCAGGGGCGCCGTGCAGCTGCTGCGCCTCGGGCGGGAGAGCCCACTCGGAGTGGGGGCGATGTCCGGTGAGGCCATCAGGGACCCGAGCTACTCGAGCGCGGCGGCGCGGTCGATCTACAAGAACCCGAGCGGCCCCGTCACCGATGAGCCGGGAGGAGCGCCGCACAGGCCGAGGTCGCCGGTGATCGGCACGGAGTCCGCAGGAGACTAGGTGCAGACACCCGGGCCGATCGAGTACGAGCGGGCGACCAGCGTCCAGAACGCGATCGAGCTGCTGGAGAAATACGGACCCGAGACGCGCCTTCTGGCCGGCGGGCACAGCCTGCTGCCGATGATGAAGCTGCGCCTCGCCAACCCCGAGCGCCTGATCGACATCAACGAGCTCGACGAGCTCTCCTACATCAGGGAGGCTGACGGGGAGATCCGGATCGGGGCGATGACCCGCCACCGCGAGCTGCTCGAGTCCGACCTGCTCGCCCGTAACTTCCCGGTGTTCATCGACGCCGAGCGGGTGATCGCCGATCCCCCGGTCCGCAACCGCGGCACGATCGGCGGCTCGCTTGCGCAGGCGGACGCGGCCGAGGACCTCTCCGCCGTCTGCTCGGCGCTGAAGGCGAATGTCGTGATCGCCGGCTCGGGCGGCGAGCGGGTCGTCTCCATGGAGGATTTCCACGTCGGACCGTTCATGACGGCGATCCAGGACGGCCAGATCCTCACCGAGATCCGTCTGCCCCTGAGGCCGGGTGGAACGAGCGCCCACGAGAAGGTCGAGCGCAGGGCGGGTGACTGGGCGATCGTCGCGGTCTCCGCCGCCCTCTGGCTGGAGGGCGGGAGGATCGCCGACGCGGGCGTGGCGCTGAGTGCCGCCGGGCCCACGACGATCCACGCGACACGCTCGGAGGACCTGCTTCGGGGCAAGGAGCCCTCGGATGATCTCTTCGCTGAGGCCGGAGAACTGGCTGCGGAGGACTGCTCGCCGATCGCCGACGGCCGAGGCCCCGTCGACTACAAGCGACACCTCGCCGACGTGCTGACCACGCGCGCTCTGAGCCGAGCCGCCGAGCGTTCATCGAACCAGGAGGGCTGAATGGAGATCACGGTCACGGTCAACGGCGAGCGGGTCACCCAGCAAATCGAGCCCGCCCTGCTCCTCGTGCACTTCCTGCGGGACACGCTCGGCCTGACGGGAACCCACTGGGGCTGCGACACCTCCAACTGCGGAGCCTGCGTGGTGCACCTCGACGGGCAGCCGGTCAAGTCCTGCACCACGCTGGCGGCGAGCTGCGACGGGCACGAGATCCGCACGATCGAGTCCATGGAGGTCGATGGCCGGCTCGACCCGGTCCAACAGGGCTTCCACGAGGAGCATGGACTCCAGTGCGGTTTCTGCACGCCCGGGATGATCATGACCGCCAGGGCGCTGCTGGACGAGAACCCGGACCCGTCCGAGGCCGAGATCCGGACCGCGATCTCGGGCGCGATCTGCCGCTGCACCGGCTATGCCAACATCGTCAGAGCCGTGCGCTGGGCCGCAGAGCACGAGTCCGTGGAAGCGAGGAGATGAACATGGCGACCGTCGCTGCAAAGGAAACGCCGATCGGCTACGGCAACATGAAGCGCAAGGAGGACGCGCGCTTCATCAGGGGGCAGGGGAAGTATCTCGACGACATCGTCCTTCCCGGGATGCTCCACGGCGCCGTGCTGCGCAGCCCGTACGCGCACGCCCGGATCGTCTCGATCGACACCTCCCGCGCGCTCGCGCACCCGAAGGTGCACCGGGTGATCACCGCCAAGGACCTCGAGACGCTCGGCCTCGCCTGGATGCCGACGCTCTCCTACGACTCGCAGGCCGTCCTGGCCGGCGACAAGGTCCGGTTCCAGGGCCAGGAGGTCGCGTTCGTGATCGCCGAGGACCGCTATTCGGCGCGTGACGCGCTGCCCCTGATCGACGTCGAGTACGACCCGCTGCCCGCTGTCGTCAACGCACGCAAGGCGCTCGACCCGGACGCGCCGGTGATCCGGGACGACAAGCAGGACAAGACCGACAACCTGGCTACGCCCCTCTGGGAGGCCGGCGACGCCGAGGAGTGCGAGCGCGTCTTCGCCGAGGCGGACGTGGTCCTCGAGCGGGACATGATCTATCCGCGCTGCCATCCGGCGCCGCTCGAGACCTGCGGGATGATCGCCGACATGAACCCGGAGACGGGTCAGCTCGACATCTACAACGGCAACCAGGCCCCGAACCTGCACCGGACCGTGTACGCGCAGGTCGCCGGCCTGCCCGAGCAGATGATCCGAATCATGACCAACGACATCGGGGGCGGGTTCGGGAACAAGGTGCCCGTCTATCCGGGCTACGTCTGCGCGATCGTCGGCTCGATCGTCACCGGCAAGCCCGTCAAGTGGGTCGAGGACCGCTCCGAGAACCTGATGTCCACCGGCTTCGCGCGCGACTACATCATGAGCGGCCGGATCTGCGCCAAGGACGGGAAGATCACGGGCGCGGAGGTAGACGTGATCGCCGACCACGGCGCCTTCGACAGCACCGCGCAGCCCTCGAAGTTCCCCGCGGGGTTCTTCCACGTGTTCGCCGGCTCCTACGACCTCGAGGCGGCGCACTGCAGCGTCAAGGCCGTCTACACGAACAAGGCGCCCGGCGGCGTGGCGTACCGCTGCTCGTTCCGGGTGACCGAGGCGATCTTCCTGATCGAGCGCCTCGTCGGCGAGCTCGCGCTCGAGATGGACGTCGACCCCACCGAGCTGCGGATGAAGAGCTTCATCCAGCCCGACCAGTTCCCCTACGAGAACAAGACCGGCTGGACCTACGACTCCGGCGACTACGAGAAGACGATGCGCGAGGCGATGAGGATCGCCGGCTACGACGACCTGCGCAGGGAGCAGGCCGAGAAGCGCGAGCGTGGCGAGCTGATGGGCATCGGGGTCTGCTTCTTCACCGAGGTGGTCGGCGCCGGCCCGAAGAAGCACATGGACATCCTCGGCCAGGGCATGGCTGACGGCTGCGACCTGCGCGTCCACGGCACCGGCAAGGCAACGATCAGCATCAGCGCGCAGACCCAGGGACAGGGCCACGAGACGACCTTCGCCCAGATCGTGGCCGAGGAGCTCGGCATCTCCCCGGACGACATCGAGGTGCGCCACGGCGACACCGACCGCACCCCGTTCGGCCTCGGGACCTACGGCAGCCGTTCCACACCTGTTTCCGGCGCAGCGGCCGCGGTGGCCGCGCGACGGGTGCGGGACAAGGCGCGGCTGATCGCGGCCGGGATGCTCGAGACTTCGCCTGAGGACCTCGTCTGGGAGAAGGGCCGCTGGTCGGTCAAGGGCGACCCCGAGAAGGGCGCCACGATCGACGCGATCGCCGAGGCTGCTTACGGCGAGGCGCCGCTGCCGGATGGGGTCGAGGGTGGCCTGGACGGTCAGTCCGTCTACGACCCACCGAACCTCACCTACCCCTGTGGCGCCTACATCTGCGTCGTCGACGTGGATCCCGACACCGCCGAGGTGAAGATCAGGCGGTTCATCGCCGTCGACGATTGCGGCACCCGGATCAATCCGATGATCGTGGACGGCCAGATCATGGGCGGGCTCGCCGAGGGCGTCGGCATCGCCCTCATGGAGCTGATCAGCTTCGACGAGCAGGGCAACTGCCTGAACGGGTCGATGATGGACTACCTGATCCCGACCGCCCTCGAATGCCCGAACTGGGAGCTGGGCGCCACCGTCACCCCGTCGCCGCACCACCCCATCGGGGCCAAGGGGGTCGGAGAGTCCGCCACCAACGGCTCGCCACCCGCGATCGTCAACGCGGTTTGCGACGCGCTGTATCAGAGCCACGGGGTTGCGCACATCGACATGCCGCTGAACCCGGCCCGCGTCTGGGCGGCGATGCAGGGCAGGGCCGAGCCGCCGCAGTGAGCGGCCGTGCCTGAGCTCGGCGCGATCGACCTTCCCGCCCTGGCCACGGCGCTGGCACAGCGGCTGCGCGCTGCCGGGGTGCCCACCACGCCTGAACGGGCCTCGCGCTTCGCCCAGGCGGTGGCGCTCGTCGGGCCCGTCAGGCGATCGGAGCTCTACTGGACGGCTCGCTCGGTCTTCGTCTCCTCGCAGACCCAGCTCCCGACCTTCGATCGAGTTTTCGCCGCGGTGTTCGACCCCGCCCTGGAGCCGGATGAGGAACGGGGCGACCCATACTCGCCGTCGCTGAGCAGCCTGCGGGCCAGCGACCGCCCGCCCCTTCCTGAGGCCCGCTCGGTGGCCGGCGAGGAAGTGGAGGGGTCCCCGGAAGGGATGCGCGGGACTGCCTCGCCTTCCTCCGAAGAGGAGGCGGAGCGGGAGATCGAGGTCCCGCTGGCCGCCGCGAGCGAGGCGGAGCGGCTGCGGAAGAAGAGCTTCGAGGCCCTCGAGCCCCATGAGCTCGAGCGGATCCGTCGCATGATGGCGGCGCTGGAGCTCGCCGCCCCGCGGCGCCGCTCGAGGCGGAGGCGCCGTGCCAGGCGCGGAGAGCATCTCGATCTGCGAGGCACGCTGCGGGGGAGCCTGCGCACCGGTGGCGACCCGATGACTCTCGCCCGCCGCACCCGACGGACACGCCCGCGGCGGCTCGTCCTGCTCTGCGATATCTCGGGGTCGATGGAGTCCTACGCCCGGGCGTACCTCCACCTGCTCACTTCGGCGGTCGCCAGCGGCGCCCCGGCCGAGGCGTTCGTCTTCGCGACCCGGCTCACCCGGCTCACGCGCGCGCTGGGAGGGCGCAATCCCGAGGCCGCCATCCAGCGGGCCGTGGCCGCGGCGCCGGACTGGTCGAGCGGCACACGCATCGGCGAGGCGCTGCGGGAGTTCAACAACCGGTACGGGCGCCGGGGCATGGCGAGAGGCGCGGTCGTGGTGATCCTCTCGGACGGCTGGGAGCGCGCGGACCCCGCCCTGGTGGGGAGGGAGATGGAGCGGCTTCGGCTGATGGCCCACCGAATCGTCTGGGTCAACCCACGTGCCGGTGCCGCCGGCTTCTCGCCCGGTACGGGCGGAATGGCCGCCGCGCTGCCCCACTGCGACGCGATGGTGAGCGGGCACTCGCTCGAGGCCATGTACGAGGTCGCCGAGGCGATCGCGGCCGATGACTCCTCCCGGCACACGGTCCGGGCGGGCCCGCCCGAGACCTCCGCGGATCCCGAGCCGTCGTGGCCCAGCGCCGAGCGGACCGAGGCGCAGCGGCCGGTGCCCATGCCCAGCGGCTACGGGCCCAAGCGCGGAAGGACGACGAGTTGACCAAACCCGATCAAAGGAGCGGAGATGCCTGATGGCGCCACCTACCGAGCGGTGTTTCTGCGAATGCATCCCACCGGCAAGGCCGTCCTCAGCCTGAGCGAGGCGTCGCAGGGCGAGGAGGCGACGCTTGCCGGGATCGCCGCGGGCGAGCTCGGCATTCCTCCCGAGGACGTCAAGGTCGTGCACGAGGACACGGACCGCTTCGGGGAGGGAAACACCTTCAACAGCGAACCGAGCGACGCCGTCGGCGAGAACGTGGCGATCACCGCCCGGAAGCTCCGTGACAAGGCCCAGATCGTGGCCGGCTCGATGCTGGACGCGTCACCCGACTCCCTCATCTTCGACAACGGCCATTGGGCGGCTCAGGGGGGCGATTCGGAGGGGGTCAGGATCCAGGAGGTGGCACTCCACACCTTCGGGGGATTCGAGCTTCCGGAAGGACTCGAGGGCTCGCTGGACGCCCAGACCACCTACCGGGTCGGGGCCGTGCAGGCGGCCGGATAGGCCCAGGCCCGGAGGGACCCCCGAGTACCCTTGCTCCGAGGAATATGCAGGCCCCTTTCGTAGCGGCGACGGTGGTGCGGGCCCAGAGCCCGACAAGCGTCCGGGCCGGAGACTCGGCGATCGTGCGCCCAGACGGCACGATCGAGGGCTTCGTCGGGGGCACCTGCGCGGAGGCGTCGGTGCGCCTGTACTCGCTACGCGCGATGGAAAGCGGCGAGCCCGTACTGCTTCGCATCCTGCCCGGTGCTGCGGAGGGCCATCCCGAGGCCGAGGAAGGCTCCGTGACGGTCAAGAACCCCTGCCTCAGCGGAGGCGCGCTCGAGGTCTTCCTCGAGCCGAACCTGCCGGCGCCGACGATGCGGGTCGTCGGCTCGGCGCCGATCGCAATCGCGCTCGCGGACCTGGCCGGTCGTGTGGGTTATGCCGTCGAGTCCGGCGAGGCGGACGTGGCGCGTCCTGCGCCGGACGATGCCGCGGTGGTCGTCGCTTCACACGGGCATGACGAGGAGCGGGTGCTCACCGAGGCGCTTCGGGCGGGAGTCCCGTACGTGGCGCTGGTTGCAAGCGAGGTTCGCGGCCGTGCCGTGCGCGAATCCCTCGACGTCTCCGAGGAGGAGCGTGACCGGCTGCACACGCCGGCGGGACTCGAGATCGGCGCCGAGACCCCGGAGGAGATCGCACTCGCGATCCTCGCGGAGATCGTCGCGCTGAGGCCCGAGGGCCAGGCCGGCCGGGTGCCGAGACCGCAGGCCACAGCGATCGAGGCGACACCGGCCGAGCCTCCCGAGCCCGCCCAAGCCGCGCCGGCGCCGGTCAGCCTCTCCACCGAGACCGCCACCGACCCGATCTGTGGCATGGAGGTCGCCGTCAGCGAGGCGAGCATTCAGCTCGAGCGGGATGGCGAGGTCCACTACTTCTGCTCCGAGGGCTGCCGAGACACCTTCAGCGCCCAGGGCGTTCCGGATGGCGCGGCGCACTGAGCCGTTCGTCACCGGTCTCGTGCTCGCCGCGGGAGGCTCGCGGCGGCTCGGCGAGCCGAAGCAGCTGCTGCCGTACGGCTCCGGCACGCTCCTCGATCACGCTCTGGAGACCGCGCGGGCCAGCGCGTTCGATCAGTTGATCGTGGCGCTCGGAGGCAGCTCGGGAGAGGTTCGGCGCAAGGTCGATCTGTCGGGCGTCGACGTGGTTGAGAACCCGGACTTCGGCGAGGGTTGCTCCTCGTCGATCGCCGCGGGGCTGAGCGCGATCGATCCGCGCTCGGAGCTGATGGTCCTGATGCTGGGTGATCAGCCCGGCGTGACCCCGGCCACCGTCCGTGCCCTGATCGCGGCGTGCGACGAGGACACCGCGCTGGCCGCGTGTCTCTACGACGATGGGCGCGGTCATCCCCTCGCCTTCGGCGAGGCGCTGTTCGGGGACCTGCGGGACCTGCACGGCGACAAGGCGGTCTGGAAGCTGATGGAGCAGCGGTCCGGCGAGGTGGTTCAGGCGAGGGTCCCCGGCCCGATCCCGCGCGACGTCGACACGCGGGCGGACTACGAGGCGGTCCTGGCGGACTCAGTGAGTTCCGCATGAGCGAAGCAGTCCGCGCCGGCGCCGAGAGCCCCGTGAGCGCCGCGGTACCCGACATCGAGTCGATCAAGCGGCAGCTCGACGCCGTGGACTACCTGGCCGACGACGGCCTTGCCACGGCGCTGTTCCTGTCGCTGCGACTGCCCCAGCCGCTGCTGCTGGAGGGCGAGGCCGGGGTAGGCAAGACCGAGGCGGCCAAGGCCCTGGCGGCCGCGCTCGGCACCGAGCTGATCCGGCTGCAGTGCTACGAGGGCATCGACTCGTCGGAGGCGCTGTACGAGTGGAACTACCCGCGCCAGCTGCTTCGGATCCGCTCGTCTGAGGCGAGCGGGGGCGAATTCGCCGAGGAGGAGCTGTTCGGCAGAGAGTTCCTGACGCCGCGCCCCCTGCTGAAGGCGATCGAGCACCCCGGGCCACTGCCCGCCGTCCTGCTCGTGGACGAGCTCGACCGGGCCGACGACGACTTCGAAGCGTTCCTCTTCGAGATGCTCGCGGAGTCGAGCGTCACGATCCCGGAGATCGGCACGATCCGGGCTACGCACCCGCCGGCCGTGATCCTGACCTCGAATCGCACGCGCGACCTGCACGACGCGCTCAAGCGCCGCTGCTTGTACCACTGGATCGACTACCCGAGCCCGGCGCGCGAGGTCGAGATCGTCCGGCGCCGCGTGCCGGGGACGGCCGAGGATCTCGCAACCGAGGCGGCGGAGGCGGTTCGACGCCTGCGCTCGAGCGACGTCCAGAAGCCGCCCGGGATCGCGGAGACGATCGACTGGGTTGCAGCCCTCGAGCTGCTCGGGGTGGACCACCTCGATGCTTCGGCCGCCGAACGGACCCTGGGCTCGGTGCTCAAGTACCGTGACGATCAGGAGCAGGTGACGGAGGAGGGACTCGATCGGCTGGTGGGCACGGATGCCTGAGGAGAGACACCGATGAAGCAAGTCATGGAGGTCGTCGGGGATTGGGTCGGCGCCGGCGATCCGGTTGCGCTGGCGACGGTCGTGGACACGAAGAAGTCCGCGCCGCAGCCGCCGGGAACGAAGATGGCGATCAATGAGGCCGGCAGGATGGCGGGCGCGGTCTCCGGAGGATGCGTGGAGGGACAGGTCGTCCAGGTGGCCGAAGGCATCCTGAAGGGCGACGCCCCGCAGCTCCTCGAGTACGGGATCGCCGACGAAGACGCCTGGGACGTCGGGCTGCCCTGCGGCGGTGAGATCTCGATCTGGGTGGAGACCTACGACGACGGCGGCCTGGACGGCCGCTTCAGGGAGCTGGGTCTGCAGGGTGGGCGTGGAGCCCTGACCACCCTTCTGGAGGGCGCAGACGTCGGCGCGAAGCTGCTGCTGATGGAGGATGGGACGCGCGAAGGGTCCCTCGGGGACCCCGAGCTGGACGAGGCTGCCATGGAGAGGGCGGCGGCCGCGATCTGGTCCGAGCGCAGCGAGCTCTACGAGCACGCTGGGCAGACCCTTTTCGTCGATGTGGTCGCGCCGCCACCCCGGTTGATCATCTTCGGCGCGGTGGACTTCGCCGCCCAGCTCGCCGCTGCGGCGAAGCTGGCCGGCTGGCGCGCGTTCGTGGTCGATCCGCGCAAGCGCTTCGCGACCGCCGACCGCTTCCCGGAGGCCGAGCGCGTGATCGCGGCATGGCCGGACAAGGCGCTGGACGAGCTCGGCGGCATCGACCGGGCCACCTCGATCGCGGTGCTCACCCACGACCCCAAGCTCGACGACGCCGTGCTCAAGATCGCCCTCCGCTCAGAGGCCCAGTACATCGGGGCCATGGGCAGCCGGCGGGCCCAGGAGAAGCGTCGCGAGCGCCTGCTCGCCGAGGGCCTGACCGATGAGGAGCTCGGGCGCCTGGCGGCTCCGATCGGGCTCGATATCGGCGCCCTGACGGCGGCGGAGACCGCGATCTCGATCATGGGCGAGATCACGGCCGTGCGCCGGGGACGCGAGGGCGGGCGGCTGAAGACCGTGAAGGGCAGAATCCACGACGCGGTCGCGGACCCTGAGCCGGCGCCGGCGAGGTGACCGCGGTGCTCTCTTCCTTCACGCCACTGCTCGGACACGTTGCCGGTGTCCCGGTCGAGGAGACGCTGCCTGGCGTGCTCGCCGTCGGGGCCATCGGCGTGCGCCTGGCGACCGAGTGGCTTCGGCGCCGGCTCCGTTGGCGCTCCTCCCGAGAGAAGGACGCCGGACGCGGGAGCCGCCAGGGATGACGCGGCGGGAGCCCCTTCGCGACGGTCACGGCCGGCTGATCGGCGACCTGCGTCTCTCGGTGGTGGACCGGTGCAACTTCCGCTGCCAGTACTGCATGCCGGCCGACGGCCTTCCCTGGCTCGACCGCTCGGAGATCCTGACCTTCGAGGAGAGCCAGCGGCTGGTCGCGCTCCTCGCCTCGATGGGCGTCTGCGATCTGAGACTTACGGGGGGCGAGCCGCTGGTCCGCCGGGAGTTTCCGAAGCTGGTCGCGATGCTTCGCGGCGTCGAGGATCTCCGGGAGATCTCGGTCACCACGAACGGCTACCTGCTCGAGCGCGACGCGGAGGCGCTGGTCCGGGCGGGCGTCGACCGGTTCAACGTGTCGGTGGACTCGTTGGCGCGCGACGCCTTCTTCAAGATCACCCGCCGAGACGCTCTGGCCCAGGTGATGCGCGGCCTGGAGGCCGTCGCCATGTTCCCGGGGGTGAGGCCGATCAAGGTCAACGCGGTCGCGATGCGCGACTTCACCGAGAACGAGGTCCTCCGCTTCTGCGAGCTGGCCCGCTCGACGGACTACCAGGTGCGGTTCATCGAGTTCATGCCGCTGGACGCCGACGGGGAGTGGGAGTCCGGACGCCGTGCTGACCGGGTCGGAGATCAGGGAGATCGCGGAGACCGCGTACGAGCTCGAGCCGCTACCGCGCGAGCCTCACTCGACCGCCCGCGTCTATCGCTTCGCGGACGGGGCGGGGGAGATCGGGTTCGTGAACCCGGTGTCGGAGCCATTCTGCGCCGACTGCAACCGCATCCGGATCACCTCGGACGGCAAGCTGCGCACCTGCCTGTTCTCCATCGATGAGACCGACCTCCGCGATCCGCTGCGCTCGGGGGCGAGCGACGACGAGCTCGAGGAACTGATCCGCGACGCGGTCTGGCGCAAGGAGCTCAAGCACCGCATCAACGAGCCGGGCTTCCGCCGGCCGCCGCGGTCGATGAGCCAGATCGGCGGTTAGCGGGCGACGAGCCGGGTCGCGGTCGCCTTCCAGGTGGCGGTGACTCGGACGCCGGGACGCAAGGCCAGCGAGCGGATCGATTCGACGGTCACCTCCGCCACCAGCGGTTGCGGCGAGGACAGTCCGACCCGGGCGCGGTTGCCGATCTCGGTCACCGATATGACCTCGACCGCGAGGCGGTTATGGGCCGAGGTCTCGTGCTCGGCGCCACTCGGCTCGAGGCTGATCTCCCAGGGAAAGACGAGGGCCGCGACCGGCCCACGGATCGGGTCGGTGCTCTGCAGCACGCCTCCTCCATCCAGCTCGACCTGTGTCAGCCCTTCGGCGCCCGGCTGCGCCGTACCGTTGAGAACCACCGAGCCCGCGAAGTCGGCGACGAAGGCGCTCGCGGGTCGCGCCGACAGCTCCGCGGGCGTGCCGCGCTGCACAATGCGTCCCGCGTCCATGACGAAGATCTCGTCGGCCAGCATGGCCGCCTCCGAGAAGTCGTGTGTGACGACGATCGCGAGCGCAGGTGTTCCTCTCAGCGCGTGGACCAGCTCGCGGCCGGCATGCGCACGAGTGCGGGTGTCGAGGGCGGTCAGGGGTTCGTCGAGGAGCAGGACGCTCGGGTCGCGCGCCAGCGATCGCGCCAGCGCCACCCGCTGGCGCTCGCCGCCGGAGAGGGAGGTGGGGCGGGCGTCGGCAAGCCCCTCGACACCGAAGCGCTGGAGCTGCTCCACGGCACGCTTTCGGCGATTCTGGCGCGGACCGGGCATTCCGAAGGCGACGTTCTTCCAGGCGCTCAGATGCGGGAACAGGGCGTAGTCCTGGAACATGAACCCGCAGGCGCGCTCCTCAGGCCGGAGATCGATCCCGCGGCCCGAGTCGAGCCAGACCTCCTCTCTCATCGCGACCCGTCCGGGATTGGGGCGTCGCAGCCCGGCGATGATGCGGAGCACGGTCGACTTGCCGGCGCCGGAGGGCCCGACGATCGCCGCGCAGCCGTTCCCGTCGACCTCGAGCTCAACGTCGAGCTCGAAGTCGCGAAGGCGAACGCGCGCGCTGACATCGAGGCCGCTCATGGCGCGCCACCGCCGAGAATCGGCGACCGCCCCAACGCCTTGACCGAGAGCAGCAGGGCGGCGGAGACGATGACGAGGACGCCGGAGAGCGCCAGGGCGGCGGTGAAGTCAGCACTGAAGCGGGCGAAGATCGCGAGCGGCACCGTCTGGGTGATCCCCTGGAACGATCCGGCGAACATCAGCGTCGCTCCGAACTCGCCCAGGGCCCGCCCCCAGGCCAGCGCGATCCCCGACGCGATGCCCTGGCCCGCGGACGGCACGGCGACCCGGATGAAGGCGCGCGCCTCGGTTGCCCCCAACGTGCGGGCGGCGTCCATCAGGTTGGGATCAACGGCGGCGAAGGCCTCCTGCGCCTGGCGCAGGTAAAAGGGAGCCGCGACGAAGGTGAGCGCGACGATCACCCCCGCCGTCTCCAGCACCAGCTGGATTCCCGCGTCGTCCAGCGCGCTGCCGAACAACCCCTCGGGACCGAAGGCTGCGAGCAGCGCGATGCCGGCGACGGCCGGCGGGAGCACTAGGGGGAGCTCGATCAACGTCACCACCACGGAGCGCCCGCGGAACTCCCGCGTGGCGAGCAGATAGGCGGCCGGCGTTCCCACGATCACGATGATCGCCAGCGCGGCGAGGGACGTCTTCAGGCTGAGCCAGAGAGCATCCCGGGCGTCCGGCTCCCCGAGGCTGCTGATCAGATCCCTCGGGGAGGTGTGAACGAAGATCGCGACGATCGGGAGCGTCAGGAAGGCGAGCACCAGGAACAGGGCGAGGAACAGCCCAACGGCAAATGCCGCCCGGCGCATCAGCCCGGCGGAGGCTTGAAGCCGGCCTCCCTGAGCGCCGTGGCCCCATCACCGTTGAGCAGCCCGTCGATGAACTTGCGGGCTCCATCCGGATTCTTCGCTCCGGTGACAACCGCCGCGCCGTAGGCGACATTCGGCTGCAGGTCCGCCGGCAGTTGGATCGCCTTCAGCTGACCGTTCGTGGCGGTCACGTCAGTGATGTAGACGAAGCCCGCGTCGGCCGCTCCCTGGGTGAGCTTGCCCGAGATGCTGCTCACATCGGGTTCCTCGGAGCGCACGTTGTCGTAGATCGCCTTGCGCTGGTCCGCCGGCAGCTTGTCGAGCACCTCGCGCGTATAGGAGCCGACGGGAACCGACGGATCGCCCATCACGATCGAGGTGTCCGGTTTGGTCAGGTCGTCGAGGGAATTGATCTGCGAGTCCTGCGGGACCGCCAGCACCAGCGTGTTGGTCGCGAACACCGTGGGCTCGCCCGACGAGGCCCTCCTTGTGGAGCTCGTCGGGCAGGGTCGTATTCGCCGCCGCGTAGACGTCCGGCTTGACCCCCTGGCGGATCTGGGCGGCGAGCTCGTCGGATCCCGCGAACGACATCTTGGCGTCGATGCCGGCGGCGTCCACGTAGTCGTTGAAGGCCGTATCGAGAGACGCCGCGGCCGAGACGACCAGCTGATCCGAGTCGTCGCTGCCGCCCCCGCAGCCCGCCATCGCCGCCAGGCAGGCGGCTGCAACGGCGAGCACGGCGAGGCGACGGCTGGGTTCTGCGTTCGACTGCGCGCATCCGCGCGCGATCATTACATATGCACTACATAGGCAGGGAGTCTCAGCCCTCTCGGTCGATCATCACCGAGGTCGCCTTCACCGTGGCCGTGGCCCGAGTGCCCTCCACGAGCCCCAGCTCCTCGACCGAGTCCCGGGTGATCGCAGCGGTGATCAGGTGGGGACCGGCCTGGATCTCGACCAGAGCCATGACCCCCGAGACCTCCACGGAGGTGATCGTCCCGGGGAACCTGTTTCGCGCCGAGAATGAGTCGTCCGTTCGGTGGCGGCGGGGTGCATGTCGCAGCCGGTCCACCTCGCTCGCCGGCACCTGGCGGCGGTTGCGCGAGTCTCGCGTGGTGCGGAGCTTCCCCGCAGCGTCCCAACGGCGCAGCGTGTCGACGCTCACGCCGATCGACCGCGCGGCCTCGCCCATGCTCAGATCGGTCATCGCGGTCAGTATGGCAGCGGACCCGTTCTGCCTACGCAACTGTGCTCCATACGTCCCAGGAGGGCGCCTGGCGCGATGATCTAGGCTCGATCCGAGTTGCTGACGCCCCCGATAGAAGGAGGAGACCTTGCAGATCAGTGCGCGAAACAAGCTTCCAGGGCAGGTGAAGAGCGTCACCCAGGGTGAGGCGATCGCCAACGTCGAGCTCGAGGTGAACGGGATGAGGATCGTCGCCTCCGTCACGGTCGAGGCGGTGCGTGAGCTCGGGATCGAGGCCGGAAAGGACGTGACGGCCGTCATCAAGGCGAGCGACGTGATGCTGGCTGTGGACTGAGGAGCTGCAACGCCCGCCACCGCCGACAAACCGATCGAGCTGGAGGACGCCCGCCGCCTCGTGCTCGAGCGAGTCAAGCCGCTCGGAGAGGAATCGGTGCCGCTCCGAGAGGCGCTCGGTCGGCTCCTGACAACCGACGTTGCGAGTGCCGATCCGGTCCCGGCCTTCGACAACTCGGCGATGGACGGCTTCGCGGTGCGGGCTGCGGACACCAGCGGCGCAAGCCCCGAGTCGCCGGCGACGCTGCGGGTCGTCGGCGAGAGCCGTGCCGGGCACCCGGCGGAGTCGGCGCTCGGCGAGGGAGAGGCGATCGGAATCTCGACCGGTGCCGTGATCCCGGAGGGAGCCGATGCGGTCGTCCGGGTCGAGGACACGAGCCCGGGCAACGGGAGCGTCGAGATCGAGGCGGAGGTCGCACCGGGGAACGCCCTCCGTCATGCCGGCGACGACATCGAGCCGAATGCCGTCGTCCTCAGGGAGAGGACCCGGCTGGGAGCGGCGGAGGTCGGCGTGCTCGCGTCCGTCGGCGTGGCGCGGGTCCCATGCGCCCGCCGCCCGCGCCTCGCAGTCCTGACGACGGGTGACGAACTGCTGGAGCCGGAGGAGCCGTCAGCGGCCCGGCGGCGTGCGCGACTCCAACGCCTACACGATCCCGGCGCTCGCGCTGAGCGCGGGGGCGGAAGTCGTGGGGATCGAGGCCGTCAAGGACGAACCGGAATCGACCCGGGCGGCGATCGAGCGCATGCTGGGCGCCGAGATCGCCGTGATCTGCGGCGGGGTCTCGGTCGGCCAACACGACCACGTCAAGGGGGCGCTCGAGTCTCTCGGGGTGGACGAGGTGTTCTGGCGGGTCGCCCTGAAGCCCGGCAAGCCGACATGGTTCGGGATCGGTCCGACCGGGACGCTCGTCTTCGGACTGCCCGGAAACCCCGTCTCGGCGATGGTCACCTTCCTGCTCTTCGTCCGGCCGGCCATCGCTGCGATGACGGGCGCGCCGGACGTCGCCCATCGGCTCCGGGCCGTCCTCGATCAGGAACTGCCCAAGCCGCCTGGCCGGGCGCACGCGGTCCGTTGCCGCCTCGAGTTGCGGGACGACGGCTGGCACGCGAGCCCGACCGGCGACCAGGACTCGCACGTGCTGACCTCGATGCTCGGGGCCGAAGCGCTCGCGATCGTCCCCGCCGACGCCGATCCGCCGGCAGTCGGCGAGCTCGTGGAGCTCGAGCTGCTGCCGTCTCTAGGATCGGCTCCGTGACCGTCACGGTGCGACTCTTCGCGATCCTGCGCGAGCGCGCCGGCAGGGAATCGATCGAGGTGGAGCTCGAGGACGGCGCGACGGTCGCGGAGGCAATCGATCAGCTCTCCTTGAAGCCGGAGCTCGGTGAGCTGCTGGGACGGATGCCGGTCCGGATGGCGGTCAACCGCGACTACGCGGATCCCGACACCACGCTCTCGGCCGGCGACGAGCTGGCGCTGGTGCCCCCCGTGAGCGGCGGCGATGACGAACGCGTGGACGCCCGGATCACCGAGGGGCCGCTGTCGCTCGAGTCACTCGTGGGCTTCGTTTCTCGCCCCGAGGCCGGTGCGATCGTCACTTTCCAGGGCACCACGCGTGACATCCCGCGACTGGACTACGAGGCGTACCGCGAGATGGCGGAGGAGAGAATCGCCGAGATCCTCCGCGAGTGTCTCGAACGCCACGGCCTGGCTGCGGCGGCCGCCGAGCACCGGATCGGCCCCGTCCCGTTGGGCGAGTCGAGCGTGATCGTCTCGGTATCGGCTCCTCATCGCGAGGAGGCCTTCTCGGGTGCCCGCGAGGTGATCGATCGGATCAAGGCCGAGGCCCCGATCTGGAAGAGGGAGGTAGAGGTGACCGGGACCGGCGAGGAGCGCCACTGGGTGGATGGCGCGGTACCGCCCACGCGCGTGGGCGAGGGCGGCTCGGGGACTTGACCGATCTCCCGCATCTCGACGAGGAGGGGGCCGCCCGGATGGTCGACGTGGGGGACAAGGAGCAGACCGAGCGCCGGGCCCGCGCCCAGGCGGTCCTGCGGATGTCGCCCGAGACCGCCGCGGCCGTCGCGCGGGGAGACTCGCGCAAGGGCGATGTCGCCGGCACTGCGCGGCTGGCCGGCATCCAGGCGGCGAAGCGCACCGATGAGCTGATTCCCCTTGCGCACCCCCTGGCGCTCACCTATGTCGGCGTGGATGTGCGGGTCGACGAGCCGGCGGGTCGCGTCGTCTTGACCTCAGAGGCCCGGACGGTCGGTCAAACGGGCGTCGAGATGGAGGCGATGACGGCCGTCGCGGTGGCCGCCCTGACGGTGTACGACATGGTCAAGGGAATCGAGCGCGGAGTCACCGTCGAGCGCGTCGCGCTGCTCGAGAAGTCCGGCGGGCGAAGCGGCGAGTGGCGCAGCGAAGCGTCCGGCGATGTCGATCCCGACCGGGGTTGAGGGTGCGGGCCGCGATCCTGACGATCTCGACTTCGAGAGCCGCGGGCGAGGGAGGCGATGAGAGCGGCGACGGTCTCGTCAGGTTCGCCGCCTCACTGGGTGCGGAGATCGTCGGCCGCGAGGTGATCCCTGACGACCGCGAGCTGATCTCGGCCCGCCTGGTCCACTGGAGCGATGCCGAGGGGTGCGACCTGGTTCTCACCACCGGGGGCACCGGCTTCGGCCCCGGCGACGTGACGCCGGAGGCCACCCGCGCGGTGATCGAGCGCGAGGCTCCCGGCATACCGGAGGCGATGCGGGCGGCATCCCGCCCGCACACCCGCCACTGGATGCTCTCCCGCGGCGTTGCCGGCATCCGCGGCAGCACTCTGATCGTCAACTTCCCGGGCAGCCCGAAGAGCATCGACGAGGCCGGGGACGCGATCGCGGCGGCGCTGCCGCATGCTCTCGAGCTGGTCACCGGGAAGCACAGCGCTCACTGACCCCCGGGGCAGGCAGCCACCCGGTGATGACGTTGGGTAGCGTCTGTGTACGGCAGGCGAAATCACCCCCTCTACCTGTTCGCGGGCGACCAGAGCCCCGGCGAGACCAACGGACAGGGTTTGACCGAGTTCGGCGGAAGCTGGTTCGCGTTGAGCACCGATGGGAACCCGGTGACGACGAAGTCGTCGTCGACATCGTCCACGGGCGGTGGGGTCCCCGGCTACTAGCCGTTTGACAAGAGCGCTTCCCGGCTCGAGCTGCATTGGCGGTTCGAGCCGGCTCCTTCGGGCCAGTAGGTTCTAGTCATGTCGTCCGCCTGGCCCGCGCTCTCCTACGAGGCCTGGGCCGACACCTGCGACACGCTCCACGCCCACACCCAGGTCCTGGGCAAGCTGGCCGTCGAGCTGGCACCGCCCGAGCCGCAGCTGCAGCATGCTGCGCTCCGGCTCACGCCCCGCGGGTGGGAGACCAACGTCCTCCCGGCGCCGAACGGTTCCGGCGCGATCGTCGCCGGGCTGGACCTCCGCGCCCACGAGGCGTTCGTGGAGCACACCGATGGACGCGAGATCCGCATTTCGCTGATGCCGAACCGACCAGTGGCCGAGGTGACCCGCGAGGTCCTGGAGGCCGTGAGCCGCCTGGCCGGCGAGGTCGAGATAAACCCGAAGCCACAGGAGGTGCCATGGACCTCGCCGCTGGACGAGGATCGCGAGCACGCGACCTATGACCCCGACCGGGTGACGACCTACTTCACGGCGGCGACCCAGGCCGCCCTGGTGCTCGCGGAGTTCCGGGCTCCGTTCCGGGGCCGCGTGACACCGGTGAATGCCTGGTGGGGAACGTTCGACATGGCGGTCAACCTCTTCAACGGCAAGCCGGCGGACCCGCCGGCGGACGACTTCATCATGCGAAACGGGGGAGACGCGGAGCAGATCTCGATCGGCTGGTGGCCCGGCGACAGCAACCACGGCGGGGCGGCGTTCTTCGCATTTGCGCACCCTGCGCCGCCCAACTTCTCCCAGGCGGATCTCGAACCCGACGCCAGCGCGCTGGGACCCCGACCTTGGCGAGTTCGTCCTCGATTGGGAGGACATCCGCTCGTCGGAGGACCCGCACGCGCTGGCGCTCGACTTCGCCGGCTCCGCCTACAGTCACGCGTGCGAGGTCTGCGCCTGGGACCCCGTGCTCGCGGCCAGCGGCCAGGGCGATCCGCCGCCGATTCATTGAATCCGGTGTCCATTTCGCAGTCCTCCGTTCGTCTCAGCGGCGAACAACCACTGAAGGAGGAACCGAATGAAGTACATGCTGCTGATCAACCAAGGCGAGACGCCGGTACCCGGGACGCCCGAGTGGGACAACCTCTCCGAGGACGAGCGGACGCGGATCCCAGCCGACTACCAGGCGGTCAACTCGACGCCGGGGGTGACGCCGGGCGCCTGGATGGAGCCGCCTGAGCTGGCGACGACGGTGAGGGTCGACAGCGACAAGACGCTGACGACCGACGGCCCGTTCGTCGCCGTGAAGGAGGCGCTCGGCGGGTACCTGTTCTACGAGGCGGACGACCTCGACGCTGCGATCGAGCTCGCGTCGAAGATCCCGGCTGCCCGCATGGGGGGTGCCATCGAGATCCGGCCGCTGAAGGGGTCGTAGCGATCCTCGATCGGGTCTTCCGCGACGAGTGGGGCCGTGTCCTCGCCAACCTGATCGGCTACCTCGGCGACTTCGACCTCGCCGAGGAGGCCGCTCAGGAGGCGTTCGCGATCGCCGCCGAGCGCTGGCCCCGCGAAGGGACGCCGGACAACCCGCGCGCCTGGCTGGTGACGACGGCTCGCAACCGGGCCATCGACCGGATCCGCCGCACCCGCACCCTCGCCGAGAAGACCAGGTTGCTCGAGGTTCCGGAGGCCACCGAGGACGAGATGCCCGACGACAACACCATCCCGGACGAGCGCCTCGAGCTGCTCTTCACCTGCTGTCACCCGGCGCTCGCCCTCGAGGCCCAGGTCGCGCTCACGCTGCGGACGCTGGGTGGACTGAGCACGGACGAGATCGCCAGGGCCTTCCTGGTGCCGCGCGAGACGATGGCCAAGCGGCTCGTGCGCGCGAAGCGCAAGATCGAGGAGGCCGGCATCCCCTTCCGCGTCCCGGCGGCGCCCCAGCTGCCCGACCGCCTCGCCGCGGTCCTCGGCGTGATCTATCTGATCTTCAACGAGGGCTACGGCGGACGGGGCGAGCTGGCCGACGAGGCGATCCGGCTGGGGCGGGCGCTGGCGGAGCTGATGCCGGACGAGCCGGAGGCTCACGGACTGCTCGCGCTGATGCTGGTGAACGATGCCAGGCGGGAGGCGCGGTTCGTGGACGGCGATCTGGTCCTGCTCCGCGATCAGGACCGCTCACGGTGGGATGCGGACCGGATCGATGCGGCGAAGGCCGAAGTGGACCGGGCGGTTGCCCTCGGTGGCCACGGCCCGTACGTGCTCCAGGCCGCGATCGCAGCTCTCCACACCGAGGACCCCCAGGACTGGCCGCAGATAGCCGCCCTATACGGCGAGCTCGGCCGGTTGACCGGCTCGCCTGTGGTGGAGCTCAACCGCGCGGCGGCGATCGCCGAGGGGGGAGACCTCGAGGGGGCGCTGCGGCTGGTCGACGGCCTCGACCTCGACGGCTACCACTACCTGCATTCGACCCGCGCCGAGCTCCTTCGGCGTCTCGACCTGGTCGAGGAGGCGCGTGTCGAGTACGGCCGTGCCCTCGAGCTGGTCCACTCCGACGTCGAGCGGCGCTTTCTCGACAGACGCCTCGCGGAGCTGGGCGGCTGAGCCGGCTCAGGCCGGCAGTGGAACGGCGGCCTCGGGGGTGGCGACCCGGAAGCTGAAGCTCTCCTCCAGGTAGAGCTGGACGGCGTCGGCGTCGTAGGCCTCGTAGCCGATCGAGAGATCCTGTCCCGACTCGAACAGGAAATCGCCGCCCCGCATGCTCACCACGACACCGCCGTCGACTCCGGGCGCCCAAAGGATCGGCCCGCCGAGGATCTCCTGCAGGTGCTGCATCAGCGGGTAGCCGCCGTGCTCGGCCGTCTCGAGAACGTGGGTGTGCCCCTCGGGGCTCAGCGCCAGCCCGTACGGGCCGTCGATCCCCGCGCTCCGCAGCGCGTCCACGGACTTGGCGACGTGGCGGGGATAGACCTCGCAGTCCTCGCCGAGGTTGATCTGGTCGTGGGTCGAGGCCTCGGCGATTCCCCGCATCCCGGCGGACCCCAGGCCGTGAAAGACGGCGGCGTTCTCGGCGACGGCGATCCTGCGAGCCGCGGCATCGAGGGTGTCCAGGTCGACATCGGCGGCGCCGCGCTCCGCGTCGTCCAGCTGCGCCCGGCTGATCGAGAAGTGAGCCCTGAGCTCCACCAGCCCGAGGACCCGCCGCTGGGTCGCCGCAATGTCATCGCCCGGTGCGTCGGAGATCTCCTCGACCCGGCCCAGGTTGGTCGCCGAGTGATCCCAGCCATGGGGGCCGGAGAAGTCGACCAGCTTGCGGGCGGCTAGGGCAGCCGTGAGCCGCTCGCGCGCCTCCTCATCGAGGAGTCGCCAACCTGCCTCCGTGATCGGCGCGTGCTCTCGGAGCAGGTGACTCAACTGATGCCCCCTCGCAGGCTGCCGATGCCGAGCGATTCGCTGCCGGCGACGGGGGCGCCCTTGGCGGCCTCCCCTTCGGTCGCTTCCTCCTCCGACTCCTCGCCGTGCTCGACGATGTCGCCGTCCTGGAAGAGGATCCCCTGCGCGATCTCGCGCCACAGCGGGAGGCGGCGAAAGAGAAACTCGAGGTTCATGGAGAAGTGCTTGAACTCCTCACCTTCGGCGTCCCGCATGATCGCCCGGGCCGTGGGGTCGCGCTCGATGGCGAGGCGTTGTTCGTACCAGTCGATGGCCTCCGCCTCCTCGATCAGGTTTGCGGCCATTCTCGCGAAGGTCCGCGCTTCCTCAGGAAGTTCCGCCGCGGGCTCGTGGTACTGGTCGAATCCCACGTCAACATCCTTTCAGGCTCGAACGGCTCAGTGGCCTCCGCCGGAGCTGTGGCCGCCTAGCGATCGGAGACGTCGGCCGCAGCCGGGAGCTCGAATTCGGGGCGGAGGTCGGCGGGGACGAGGTCGAGATAGCGGTCTGGGTGCTTTGCGATGTAGCCACGGACGAAGGGGCAGAAGGGCAGCACCTTGGCGCCATCCTCCCGGGCGATGTCCAGCGTGGCCGAGATCAGTCGGCTTGCGACTCCCTTCCCCTCGTACTCGGGCGCGACCTCGGTGTGGATCAAGGCGAGTACATCGCCCCGGCGGCGATACTCGGTGAAGCCCGCCACCCGGTCACCGTCCCGGATTTCAAACCGCTGCCGGCCGGGTGCGTCAGAGACCGTGTATTCGGCGGCTTCGGTGGCCATGAAGCGAGAGTACCGGCGCCCCTCAGCCGGTGGGCCCGAAGCGCTCGGTGCGGATCTGCTGGGGGTCGAAACCCGCATCCATCGCGAGCTGGGAACCGGTTTCGACGAATCCGTTCGAGCCGCAGACGAAGGCGATGCCGTCGTTGATGTCGGCCTCGGCGATCAGCTCTGCATCGATGTGCCCGGTGTGTCCGCTCCAGCCCTCCGGCGGCTCACGAGTGAAGGTGAGCAACGTCTCGTCCCCCGTCTCGTCTTTGTAGATCACGTCGTCGGCGTGTCGCACGGAGTAGACGAGTCGCATGGGCAGATCGGGCATCGTCCTGCGGCGGTGCCGCAGCATGCACATCAGTGGGACCACCCCGGAGCCGCCACCGACCAGGAGCACGGGCTTCTCCCCGCGCCAGACGAAGTAGGAGGTGAAGGGGCCGCGCACCTCGACCTGGTCACCCTCGACCACCACGTCATGGAAGTAGGGCGAGACCTCGCCGTCCTCGAGCTTGTCGATCGTCAGCTCGACCCCGCCCTCGTCCAGCGGGGATGAGGCGATCGAGTAGGAGCGCTCGGCGTGGTAGCCGTCCGGGTCGGTCAGCCGGACGTCGTAGTGCTGACCCGGCAGGTGCGGCATCCACATCGGCAGCTCGATCCGGAAGGACTTGACCCGCGGAGTCTCGACCTTGATCTCGCTGACAGTCCCGATCTGCCAGCGGCCCGGGACGCGCTGCTCGACGGGGGGCAGCGGCGACTCCATCAGTCGCCCCAATAGCGCTCCTCCTTCCAGGGATCGCCGTGGTTGTTGTAGCCGTTCATCTCCCAGAAGCCCGGCTCGTCGTGGTCCATCACGGTCATGCCGTGCACCCACTTGGCGCTCTTCCAGAAGTAGAGGTGGGGGACGAGCATCCGCGCCGGGCCGCCGTGCTCGCGGGGCAGCGGCTCGCCGTCGTACTCGGTCACCACCCAGGCCTTTCCGTCGCTGATCTCCTCGATCGGCAGATTCGTGGTGTAGCCGCCGTACGAGTAGAACGTCGCGTAGGCGTCGAGCGGCTCCACCTGATCGAGGAGCACGTCCACCGAGACCCCTCCGAAGGTGGCGTCGAGCTTCGACCACTTGGTGACGCAGTGGATGTCCTTGGTGATCGTCTCGAAGGGCAGCTGGTGGAACTCGTCCCAGCTCCACTCCTTCGTCTCTCCGACCATGCCGTCGATCCGGAAGCTCCACTCGTCGGTGGGGACGTCCGGTGTGGGGCCGGCGGTCAGAACCGGCCAGCCGGTCTCCAGGTACTGGCCGGGCGGGAGGCGGTCCGCCACCTCGTCGGGAGTCCGGCGGCGACGCATGAAGCCGCGTGAGACGAACCCGTTCACGTTCGCCAGCTTACGCCGCCCCGCTCGGACGCGGGTCTCGAACCTCGGGGGCTAGCTGAATCCCAAACGCGAAAGGGCCGCCTCCGAGGAGGCGGCCCTTCGCTTGCTACGCGGTACTGAAACGGGCGCGGGATTGATGGTGGGGCGGGACAGCTCCCACCTCCCTTGCTCGCCGGTGCCCGGGTTGGATTCCGCTCGATGGCCGCGTCGCCATCAACCGGCCCCTTGGGCCCTATGTAGGAGACCGATCCCGGTCGGGGGCCTCCTCAGCGCCCGGGCCTAGCGGCCCTGCACCTCCGGCGTCCCGTCAAACATGGAATTCAAGTTAGGACCACCTCCTTTCTCCGGTACCCCCTAATTGAAGCACGCGCTCCGGCCGTGGCTAGAGTCCGGGCCGATGCCGCGGCTCCGATCGATCGCTCCGATCGCCCTTCTCGTCGCCGTGGGGATGGTCACGGGCTGTGGAGGAGGCGGTTCGGAGCGGGTCAGCGCGGCCGAGCTCGTCCAGAGAGCCGACGAGATCTGCGCCAAGGAGCGGAGCAGCTTCGGGCACATCCAGGCCCACCCGCCTCCGAACGCGTCCCTGGCGGCCGATCAGACCGACGAGCTGATCAAGGTCACCGAGGACGCGAATTCCCAGCTCCGCGACATGAAGCCGCCCGAGCAGCTGCAGTCGGCGTATGACCGCTACCTGGCGGCGCGCGATCGGGTGATCGACCAGATGAAGCACGGGAAGGACGCCGCCGAGAGCCAGGACTCGGCCGCCTACGGCGCGGCTCAGGCGGCGGTCGCGCGTGACGCCCCGCAGCGAAAGAAGCTGGCTCAGTCGCTCGGCCTGAGGGTCTGCAGCAACAGCCCGGCGTCGGCCTGAGTCAGGGCCTCAGTCTCCGCGCTGGGCCAGGTGGCGGAAGCCGAGGGTCATCGCGAGGTTGCTGAGACCGGCGAACCAGAGGCCGGCGCGCGCGCCGGGCCGCGAGAACGCCGGCGACCGGGACCAGATGATGTCGGTGGCGAGCTCGGTGCCGCGCAGCCAGGAGAGCGCCCACCAGTCCTTGGCGCGATCGCGGCGATAGGCGACCAGGTGAGCGGCGGAGAAGGTGAGCCAGATCGCGCCGCAGCGACGGAAGAGCTCGCGGGCGTCGTCGGAGGGCTCGTCGTGACCGAGGACGCGCAGGGTCTGAGAGGGGGCGAGCAGGGCGCCGCTGCCCAGCACCAGGTCGAAGGCGATCATGTTGCGGTTCAGCTTGTGCAGCTCTCGGTCGAGCGCCATCGGGCGATCCAACCACATTCGGACGGAAGGCATTCGCCACCGCTCAGGAAGGGAAACCCCGCCGGAGGGCGAAATGTGCCGCCGTGGCACGGACAGCGACCAAGACCCATCCGGCTCGCAAGAGCCTCTCCGACTTCATCACCGAGCGGTTCGACGACTTCTCGCGCTCGCAGAAGGACGTCGCCCGCTACATCGTCGACCACCTCGACGAGGCGGCCTTCCAGACCGCCGAGGAGCTGGCCCGCCGGGCCAACACCTCGTCCTCGACGGTTGTCCGCTTCTCGCAGGCCCTCGGTTTCGACGGCTACCCGGAGCTGCAGCAGGCGGCGATCGAGGAATACCGTCACAAGGTGGCCGAGGGGGCACCCAACGGCAACGGCGGCAGCGGGGCGGCGGCCCTCTTCAACTTCGACCACTCGGAGTTCGAGGCATCGCTCGGCGCCGACTACTCGAACATCGAGGAGACGGCCCGCAGCCTGACCCGTGAGCAGATCGAGGCCTCGGTCTCGGCGCTCGCGACCTCACGGCGCGTCCTGATCGTGGGGGTGGAGCAGATGGCCTTCTTCGCCAGCTATCTCCGCCACCTGCTCGGCCTGCTCGACGTGCGCGCCGAGATCGTCGCCTCGCCGAGCCAGGACAACATCCAGAAGCTCTCCCGGATGGACGAGGACACGCTGCTGGTGGTCCTGACCGCCGGCAGGGCACATCCGCTCGTCCTGCGGGCACTGAAGCTCGCCAGGCACCGCCGCGCGCGGACGCTTTCGATCACCGACGCGACCCTCTCGGACGTGGCCGAGCACTCGGAGCTGATGCTCTACTACTCCTCGAACGGGCCCTCCTACATCCGCTCGAACGCGGCGCTGATGGGGCTCGTCCAGGCTCTCGCCCACGGGGTCTACTCCCGGGACGAGGCCGCTCACCGGGATCGCATCCGCGCCTTCAAGCTGAAGTAGGGGACGTCCCTACAACGGCCACAGGCCCGGGGGGCGATCCGGGCCTGCGGCTGATCTCGGGGTCCGGGGGAGAGGACCCCAAACTGTGACGCCAAAGCTTCTTGTCGTGGTGCCCGCACCGCCCATACCCAAGCGGCGCGTAGCTCTAGGTTGCCCACCCTCCAACCTGTCAAACACGGCAACCGCGATTCATCCTTCCCGGCAGCCGGCGCGCGGTGGCCGCCTTCTACTATGGGTTCTCAGTGGCTGAGCGCGCGACATTCCGAGTGAAGACCGGTCTCGCCGAGATGCTCAAGGGCGGGGTGATCATGGACGTGACGACGGCCGACCAGGCGAAGATCGCCGAGGACGTCCGGGGCCTGCGCGGTGATGGCGCTCGAGCGGGTGCCCGCCGACATTCGGGCCCAGGGCGGCGTCGCGCGGATGTCCAACCCGACCGTCATCAGGGAGATCCAGGACGCCGTGACCATCCCGGTGATGGCCAAGGCCCGCATCGGCCACTTCGCCGAGGCCCAGGTCCTCCAGTCGCTCGAGGTCGACTACATCGACGAGTCCGAGGTGCTGACCCCGGCCGACGAGTCCAACCACATCGACAAGCTCGCCTTCGAGGTGCCGTTCGTCTGCGGCGCGACGAACCTCGGCGAGGCGCTTCGCCGGATCGGCGAGGGCGCCGCGATGATCCGCTCGAAGGGTGAGGCCGGCACCGGGAACATCGTCGAGGCGGTCCGCCATATGCGCGAGATCACCGACGGGATCAAGCGCCTGGCCTCGCTGCGGGGCGAGCAGCTCGCCTCGGCCGCAAAGGAGCACCAGGCTCCGCTCGACGTCGTCCAGGACGTCGCCGAGCGTGGCTGGCTGCCGGTGCCGCTCTTCTGCGCCGGCGGGATCGCCACCCCGGCCGATGCCGCCCTGATGATGCAGCTCGGCGCCGAGGGCAACTTCGTGGGCTCCGGGATCTTCAAGAGCGAGGACCCGCCGAGGCGCGCGCGGGCGATCGTCGAGGCGACGACCCACTTCAACGACCCCGAGCGCGTCGCGCAGGCCTCCATGGAGCTCGGCGACGCCATGCCGGGCCTGGAGATCGAGGCCCTGGCGGCCGACGGCGGCCTGCTGCAGGGTCGCGGCTCGTAGGTTGGCCGAGAACCGCCTGCGGATCGGCGTGCTCGCCATCCAGGGCGACTTCGAGGCCCATCGCGGGATGCTGGAGTCACTCGGCGCGGAGGCGAGCGAGGTTCGCGTCCCCGCCGGGCTCGAGGGCCTCGACGGCCTGGTGATACCCGGCGGCGAGTCGACCACGATTTCGATGGGCATGGAGCGCGAGGGTCTCGACGAGGCGATCCGTGCCCAGCACGACGCGGGGATGCCGATCCTCGGCAGCTGTGCCGGGATGATCGTCTGCGACCGCGACCACCTCGGAGTGGCGGACTACCTCTGCCGGCGGAACGCCTTCGGTCGCCAGCTTCAGAGCTTCGAGGAGGACCTGGTGATCGAGGGGCTCGGCGAGGAGCCCCTCCGCGCCGTCTTCATCCGAGCCCCCTGGGTGGAGGACGCCGGACCCGGCGTCGAGGTGCTGGCCGAGGTCCGCGGCCATCCGGTCGCGGTGCGCGACCACAACGTGCTCGCCGTCGCCTTCCACGCAGAGCTCACCGACGACAGCCGGTTGCACGCCGCCTTCATGGCGATGTGCACTTCGTCGCGATCCGAGAGTCGAGCGCATCGCTAGGTTTCCCATTCGATGAGAGACCCACGAGTAACCGCGCTTGCCCAGATCCTCGTCCGCTACTCAACGGGCGTGCAGGAGGGCGACGTCTGCACGATCGAGGGCGAGTCCGCCGCGGAGCCGCTGCTCCACGCGGTCTACGACGAGGTCCTTCGCGCCGGCGGCAACCCGATCGTGAACATGGCGCTGGAGGGCCAGTCGGCGTCCTACTTCGAGCACGCTTCCGACGCGCAGCTCGACTGGATCTCGCCGATCGCGGAGTGGGCGGTGGAGAACGCCGACGTCCGGATCGCGGTGATGGCGAGCCAGAACACCCGCGCGCTCTCCCAGGTCCCGCCCGAGCGCCAGGCGAAGCGGCAGGCCGCGACCCAGCGCCTGATGAAGCGGTCGATGGAGCGGAGCGCCGAGGGCACCTACCGCTGGGCGCTCACCCTGTTTCCGACCCACGCCTACGCCTCCGAGGCGGGGATGTCGCTGAGCGCCTACGAGGACTTCTACTACGGCGCCTGCCTGGCGACCGACGACGACCCGGTCGGCGCCTGGACCCGCCAGTCCGAGGAGACCAAGCGGCTCGCCGATTGGATCCAGGGTCGCTCCGAGGTCCATGTCACCGGCGACGGGACGGACCTGCGCCTCGGCATCGAGGGCCGCACCTTCATCGCCGCCGACGGCAAGCACAACATGCCGGACGGCGAGTTCTTCACCGGTCCCGTCGAGGACTCGGCCGAGGGCGAGATCAGCTTCCACCTGCCGGCGAGCTACGCGGGCCGCGAGGTCTCCGGCGTCCGCTTCCGCTTCGAGGGCGGCAGGGTCGTCGACGCGAGCGCCGAGAAGGGCGAGGAGTTCCTGATCGAGATGCTCGACACCGATGACGGCGCACGCCGTCTGGGCGAGCTCGGGATCGGGACCAACTACGGGATCACCGACGGCACCGGCGAGATCCTGCTCGACGAGAAGATCGGCGGCACCGTCCACCTCGCCGTGGGCCGCTCATATCCCGAGACCGGCGGCACGAACGAGTCCGCGATCCACTGGGACATGATCTGCGACCTGCGCAAGGGCGGGCAGATCGAGGTCGACGGCGAGGCGCTGCAGCGCGACGGCCAGTTCGTGGTCTGAGCCTCTCACCTGAAGGCAAGAAGAAGAAGCCGAGCTGAACAACGAGATCTGACACGACGGCCGGCGACCCGGGGCCGGTCGTCGGGCCGCAACCCTTATGAGGGCGCGGGGTGTACGGGCAACAAACCGGTAGGCGCTCGGCTGGGGAGACGAGCCCTCCACGGATGGGTCCCAAGGGCCCGCATACAGGAGGGACAACGATGAACGCAGGCAAGCTGGGTCGGGTCGCGCTGATGGCGACGGCCGCCCTGCTCGTGGGGTTGCTGGTGGCAGTTCCAGCGGCGCAGGCCAGGAAGAAGACGGTGACCAAGACCTATGAGGTCGGGGTCGGCGCTCCGAACGGCGGCCTCGCGATCCCGATCCCCGACGGGGCCGGCCAGGCGACGCAGCTCGCGCGCTCGGTCATCCACGTCAAGGGTCTCAACCCGCGAGGGAAGATCAAGCACGTCAACGTCGGCGTGCGCATTCAGCATCCGTTCGCCAAGGACATCGAGGTCTACCTGGCGAGCCCGCGCGGCGTGATCAACCTCTCGCACGACGTCGGCGGCGACGGCAACAACTACGGCGCCGGACCGGCGAGCTGCGCTGGGACGTTCACGACGTTCGACAGCAACACGCCGACCCGGATCGACACGCCCGGGCTGCAGGCTCCGTTCGCGGGCTTCTTCGCCCCGATCGAGAGCCTCAACCAGCTGACCGGGCTCGGGGACAAGAAGGCGACCAACGCGGCCTGGTCGCTGCTGGTCGAGGACGACGACAACGCGCACCCGGCGGGAACGCTCGCGTGTTGGTACCTGCAGATCAAGACGACCAACCCGAACAAATAAGGCTCGCTCGGCAGGGAGCGGGGACGGGGCGCCTGCGGGCGCCCCGTTTCGTTCCCGGACGGGCTCATAGAATCGAGGGCCATGTCCGGTCACTCGAAGTGGTCCTCGATCAAGCACAAGAAGGGCGCCGCCGACGCGAAGCGCGGCAAGCTCTTCACGAAGCTCGCTCGCGCGATCACCGTCGCCGCGCGGGACGGCGGCGGCAACACGGACGCCAACCCGGCCCTCGGCCTCGCTGTCCAGAGGGCCCGCGACGCCTCGATGCCCAAGGACAACATCCAGCGGGCGATCGACCGCGGGACCGGGGCCGGCGCCGATGCGGCCGCGATCGAGAGCGTCACGTACGAGGGCTACGGCCCGGGCGGCGCGGCGATCATGGTCGAGGCGCTGACCGACAACCGCAACCGGACCGGGGCGGAGATCCGGCATGCCTTCGAGCGGCACGGCGGAAGCCTCGGCGAGCCGGGCTCGGTCGCCTGGCAGTTCGAGAATCGCGGCGTGATCCTGGTGGACGGAGACCGCTACAGCGAGGACGACCTGATGCCGGCCATCGACGCGGGCGCGGAGGACGTGACCGAGGACGGCGACCTGATCAAGGTCACCACCGCTGCCACCGATCTCGCCGTCGTTCGCTCGGCTCTCGAGGACGCCGGGGTAGAGGTCCAGTCCGCCGAGCTCTCCATGGAGCCGAAGAGCACGGTCGAGGTGGGGGAGAGCGACGCGCCGGCGCTGCTCCGCCTGATGGACGCGCTCGAGGAGCAGGACGACGTCGACTCCGTGCACGCCAACTTCGATGTGCCGGAGGAGATCCTCGAGAAGGCCGCCGCGGCCTCCTGAGCGGATTGCATAAAGGACATCCGCCCCCCGTTCGAGAATGAAGGGGCGTGATCGTCATCGGCATCGATCCGGGTATCGCGAACACCGGGTTCGGTGTGGTCCGCACCGTCGGTGAGCGCATGGTGGCCCTCGACGGGGGCGTAATCGAGACCACGCAGGACGAGCGCGTCGAGCAGCGCCTGGGCAGGCTCCACGAGTCGCTCGGCGAGTTGATCCGCTGGCACGAGCCGAAGGCAATGGCCCTCGAGGACCTCTTCTTCGGCAAGAACGTCAGCTCCGCGGTGAGCGTCGGGCAGGCGCGCGGGGTCGCGCTGTTGGCCGCGGCGACCCACGCCGTCCCCTGCTTCGACTACACGCCGCAGGCCGTGAAGAAAGCGGTCTGCGGCTCGGGCTCGGCCGACAAGGGCCAGGTCCAGCGGATGGTGGCGAGCCTCCTGGGCCTCCCCGAGCCGCCGACACCGGACCATGCCGCGGACGCCTTCGCCGTGGCGATCTGCCATGCGGGGGCCGCTGCGGCACGGTATGCGGAGCACTTCGGCCGCACGCGCGGCCGGCGGCGCGCCCGCGACGCGTGCGCGCGCCGCGCCAGCGGCTGCCGGCGCGGTCTGCAAAAGGCATCCGGTCAGAAGCCCAGAATCACTGGCCATGATCGCCTCAGTCAGCGGCGAGGTCCTCGTTCGCCGCCCCGACCACGTCGTGATCGACGCCGGCGGCGTCGGCTACCGCCTGGCCGTCTCGGCCGAGACGCTGAAGTCGGTGCCCGCGCGGGGCAAGCGGACGTCGCTGCACGCGCACCTGGTGGCGCGGGATGACTCGCTCAGCCTCTACGGCTTCTCGAGCGAGGAGGAGCGCGACCTCTTCCTCTACCTGATCTCGGTCGGCGGGGTCGGGCCGAAGGTGGCGATGGCGGTGCTCTCGGGGGGCCCGGTCCGCGAGCTGCTCCGCGCGATCGCCGCCGGCGACGCCAAGCGCTTTCAGGCCGTCCCGGGAATCGGCAAGCGGACGGCCGAGCGGATCATCGTCGAGCTGCGCGAGAAGGTGGCCGGGGAGATCGAGGGCGATGCCGACTCGGTGCCGGCCGCCGCAGGCGAGGAGGACCCACGCTCGCTCGCCCGCGAGGGCCTGCTCAACCTCGGCTACACGCCGCCCGAGGCGGAGAAGCTGCTGGCCGCCGCGGAGGGCGAGAGTCCCGAGGAGATCGTCCAGTCGGCGCTGCGCAGCGCCGCAGGGGCGAAGGCCGCGTGAGCGAGGTCCGGTGACGGAGATCGAGCCCGGCAAGGGGATCCGCACCCCCGGCGTCGAGGACGACGGAGGAGATCGTCATTCACGACGCCCGCGCGGTCGGCGCGGACGACGACTTCGACCGCTCGCTGCGCCCGCCGAAGCTCGCGGACTTCGTCAACCAGGTTCAGGTCACCGAGCAGCTCGGGCATCTTCATCGAGGCGGCGCGGCGGCGAGGCGAGGCGCTCGACCACGTCCTGCTGGCGGGACCGCCCGGGCTCGGCAAGACCTCGCTCGCCCACATCATCGCCGCCGAGCTCGAGGTGCCGATGGTGCAGACCGCCGGGCCGGCGCTGGAGCGCAAGGCCGACATCGCCGCCTTTCTCACCGGCCTCGAGCCGGGGAGCGTCTTCTTCATCGACGAGATCCACCGCCTCGGCCGGGCGGTCGAGGAGACCCTCTATCCCGCGATGGAGGACCGCTGCCTGCCGGTCGTCCTCGGCCAGGGGGCGGGCGCCCGCACCGTGACCCTGGACCTGCCGCCGTTCACGCTGATCGGGGCGACTACGCGAACCGGCCTGCTGACCACGCCTCTCCGCGACCGCTTCGGCGTCTCGCACCGGCTCGAGCACTACGACGCGGCGGACCTTCGTCAGATCGTCCTGCGCTCCGCCGGGATCCTCGGCATCGAGGTCGACGAGAACGGGGCGGAGGAGATCGCAAGCCGCTCGCGCGGGACTCCCCGGGTGGCGAACCGGCTGCTGCGCCGAGTCCGGGATTTCGCCGAGGTCAAGGGCCGGGGCCGCGTCGATCGCGAGCTCGCCTCGGACGCGCTCGAGATGCTCGAGGTCGACCGCGCGGGCCTCGACCGCCACGACCGCCAGCTGCTCGAGCTGATGGCGACCAAGTTCGCCGGGGGCCCGGTCGGGCTCTCGACGCTCGCCGTCGCGATCGGCGAGGAGGCCGACACGATCGAGGACGTCTTCGAGCCCTACCTGCTCCAGCAGGGCCTGATCAAGCGGACGCCCCGCGGCCGTGTCCTGACCGAGAGGGCGTACGAGCACCTCGGCCTGCCGGTCCCGGACAGCATGGCCAGCCTGTTCTAGGCACGAATCACGGGCTGGCTCGCGTTTGCGGTTGGCTAGCCTTGGAACAGGAATGCCGTACTTCATCTGCCCGAACTGTGGGAACCGAGAGTTGAGTGGGGAGCGCACCGCCGGGTTTTCCACCCGCCCGAAGGGCTGCTCCAAGTGCGGCTTCGGCTTTCTCTTCGAGCTGCTCGACGACTACATGCCCGCCCCCGGCGCCGCCTTCTTCACCTGCGACCAGCAGGCGTCGGGTGCTCGACCTGCGGGCAAGGGCGCGTTCGAGCTCACCGGCCTCAAGGACGAGCAGGTGATCGGCCGGCCGATACGCGAGGTGCTCGGGCTCGAGTGGATCGACAGGGGGGACGGGGACGAGGCCGCCGACACCGATGGCGACGGCGAGACCGATCCCATCGAGACGACGCTCGAGTGGGGCGTTCGCTCGCTCGGCAAGAGGGTCGCCGTCAATGCCGAGGGGGATCTGCCGACCGAGGCGGTGGCCGATCTCTTCCCGGCCTATGACGACGACGGTGGGCTACTGCTGGTGCTGACGCCTGAATAGGCCGCTCTTCGCGCTCCGGTTTCGCGTTTACGCTTCAGCAATCCAGCCCGCTAGCGTGACACCAGCAACTACGTGAGTAATCGCCGCCGAAACCTCTTCGTCCTGGCCTTCGTGGGCCTGCTGATCATCGCTTCGGGCATCGTCGTCGCGACCAAGAAGACGACCCTCGGGCTCGACCTCAAGGGCGGGACCGAGCTGATCTTCCAGGCCCGGCCGACGCCCCAGAACCCGACGATCGACGGCGCGGACATGGACCGGGCGATCGAGATCATCCGCAAGCGCACCGACGCCTTCGGCGTGTCGGAGCCGGAGATCTCGCGGATCGGCTCCGACTCCATCCGCGTCGGTCTCCCCAACGTGAGCAACGCCGCGCACGCGAGCGAGGAGGTGGGGCAGACCGCCCAGCTGCAGCTCTACGACTGGGAGCCGAACATCATCCCCAACCCGGCGAAGACGAACGTGCCGCGCAGCGAGTCGTCCTTCAGCCGCCTCTACGACGCGGTCCAGCTCGCCTCTCAGCAGCAGCCGAACTGCTTCGACAACAAGTGCACGACGGCCGGGCCCCGCTACTACCTCTTCGACTCCCAGACCCACGCCTGGATCGCCGGCCCGACCGACACCAAGAGAGACCTCTTCTCCGAGCTGCCCGGCCAGAAGCAGCCTCCGAACAGCCAGGTGGTCTCGATCCCGCAGGGCACGATCGTGGTGGAGAAGGAGGGAGTGAACGGCGCGGCTGCGCCAACCAACCCGAACGACCCCGGCGCCGAGTGGTTCGTGATCAGGGACCGGCCCGCGCTCTCGGGGACGGACATCAAGGACCCGAAGGCGAGCTTCGACCAGTTCGACCAGCCGAACGTCACCTTCAGCTTCACCGACAAGGGTCGCCAGGAGTTCGCCGACACCACCCGGGCGATCGCCCAGCGCGGACTGCAGAGCGCGCCCCCGGGCGTCGCCGGTAACTCCCAGGCAGCCGACGCGTACTCCGGCCACTTCGCGATCGTCCTCGACCAGCAGATCAAGTCGCGGCCGATCATCAACTTCGTCGACAACCCCGACGGGATCGACGGCTCGAACGGCGCCGAGATCAACGGGCTGAACCAGCAGGAGTCGCAGGACCTCGCGCAGATCCTGCAGATCGGCGCGCTGCCCGTCGACCTGACGCAGATCTCGAGCTCCACGGTCTCGGCCACCCTCGGCCAGGAGGCGCTCGACCAGGGACTGAAGGCCGGGATCGTCGGGCTGATCTTCGTCTGCCTCTTCCTGCTCGCCTACTACCGCTTCCTCGGCCTCGTCGCCGTGCTCGGCCTGGCGATCTACGGGTTGATCTTCTTCGCTCTCATCAAGCTGATCCCGATCACGCTGACCCTGCCGGGGATCGCGGGGTTGATCCTGACTATCGGGGTGGCGGCCGACGCCAACATCGTCATCTTCGAGCGGATCAAGGAAGAGGCGAGGGGCGGCAAATCGATGCTGAGCGCGATCGCCGCCGGCTACCGCCGCGGCATCGCGACGATCATCGACGCGAACGTGATCACGCTGATCACGGCGTTCATCCTCTTCGCGCTGGCGACCTCGAACGTGAAGGGCTTCGCCTTCACCCTGGGCGTCGGGACGATCGCCTCGCTGTTCACCGCGGTCGTCTTCACCCAGGCGTTCCTGGGGCTGTTCGGACGGGCGCGCTTCATGCGCTCGCCGGCGGCGCTCGGCGCGCGACACGGAGCAGCGGGTCCGCTGGCACTTCGACTTCAGCCGGGCGAGCAAGTACTTCTTCACGCCTGTCGGGCTGCATCCTGCTGATCGGCGCGCTCTCCTTCGCGACCAAGCAGCTCAACCTGGGCATCGACTTCAAGGGCGGCAGCCGGATCACGGTCGGGCTGCAGAAGACCGCAACCGTGGACGACGTCCGCTCGACGGTGGAGGCCGCCGGGGTCAACGACGCGGAGATCACCAAGGCGACGAACAAGCAGCTCGGGACGAACGTCTTCGAGATCGACTCGAAGGCGAGCCCGGAGGCGGTTCAGAGCGTCCAGCCGGCGCTCCAGGCGAAGTACGGGATCGTCCCCAACGGCTTCAACGCGACGACCGTCGGCCCGACCTTCGGCCAGCAGGTGGCGAGGAGCGCGATCGAGGCGATCATCTTCTCCCTGCTGGTGATCTGTGGCTACGTCGCGTTCCGGTTCGAGCCGAAGTACGCGGTGCCGGTGATCATCGCCGTGATCCACGACATCCTGATCACGGGTGGCGTGTACTCCCTGACGGGGAGGGAGGTGACCAGCGGTACCGTCGCCGCGTTCCTCACCATCCTTGGTTACTCGCTCTACGACACGGTCATCGTGTTCGACCGAATACGCGAGAACGTGCCGCGGTTGCCGCGCGCGACCTTCTCCCAGATCGTCAACCGCTCGATGAGCGAGGTTCTGACCCGGTCGCTGATCACGGGTCTGTCGAGCGTGTTCCTGGTGACCGTGCTCTTCATCTTCGGCGGCGCGACCCTGCAGGACTTCGCCTTCGCGATGATGATCGGGCTCCTCTCCGGTACGTACTCCTCGATCTTCATCGCCTCGCCCGTGCTCACCCACTGGAAGGAGCGCGAGCCGGCCTACCGCCGCCGCCGCGAGCGAATCGAGGAGCAGATGGGCCGGGTTCCGGCATTCCCCGAGGAGAACGTGGTCGCGCGGACGGAGGGCGGGCCCGAGGAGCCCGTCCAGGCCGAGACGCCGGTGGCTGCCGGGTCCGGCGATGCCGGGCCGGTCGGCACCGCGGAACCGGTGGGCGGACCTCCGGGGCGCTCCCAGGTTCCCGGCGTGATACCCGAGCCGCCGGGCCCGGTGCCGCCGCCACCCGCACCCGAGCCCGCTGAGCCGCCGGCACCCGTGGGCGCTCCGAGTGACGGCGGGTCCGACGGCGGGGACGGTCAGCCGGGGGCCGGGGACGGGATTGGCGAAAACGGCGGCGACGGCGCGGAGAGCCAGCAGAGCGAGCGCCCGGAGCTCAGCGAGGCGAGCGCCGCGGCGCTGCGGCGCGTCCGCGAGCAGCAGTCCGGCGGCCGCCGTGGGAAGCGGCGCAAGAAGCACGGGAGGAACCGCTAGATGGCCGCGTTGGTCTGGTTCACGATGGGCGTCGCGATCTGGCACTTCACCGTGTTCGTCCCGGACCGCTTCTGGGGCGGCATCGTCGGCGCGTTCATCGGCTCGGCCGCCGGCGCGATGGTGAGCGGCGCGATCGCCCAGATCGCCATCGGCGAGGGCATCGGCGAAACCGATCTCGCGACGGCCTTCTACGCCGTCCCGGGCGCCCTGGTCGGCCTCGGGATCATCTACCTGATCGGCATCCGCTCGGGCGTCGAGGCCGAGCACATCTAGCAGCCCGCCGGGCCGAACACCCGGCGCAATGAAGGGGGGCGAGATCGAGGGTGTTGGTGACTTGTTCCGGATATGCCGGAAGAACTCACCAACGTGGGCCGGGACGCCGCAATCGCCCGGCTCGCCGGGCGCCAGCACGGCGTTGTCTCGGTGCAGCAGTTGAGAGCGCAGGGGCTCTCGTCGAGCGCGATCAGTGACCGTGCTCGCGCCGGCACGCCTGCACCGCATTCATCGTGGTGTCTATGCCGTTGGTCATCCCGGTCTGAGCAATCAGGGCAGATGGATGGGGGCGGTTCTTGCCTGCGGGCCCGACGCGGTCTTGAGCCACCGGAGCGCGGCGCAGTTGTGGCGAATGCTTCCGATCGAGCTCACTCGGAGACGCCGATGATGCGCCGATCGTCCACGTCACCGTTCCCGGCGAGGGCAAGCACCGAGCGCGGGAATTCGTGTGCATCGGTCGAAGCACGCTCTCACCCGGGAGATCTCCACGCTCCGGCACGGCATCCCGGTGACCAAGCCCGCCCGCACCCTCGAGGATCTCCGACGCACTTTCCCGAGACCGGTTTTCGCGGCGGCCCTCCGCCAGGCCGAGTTCCTTCGGCTGCCGATCGGCCACGCGTCGTTGCGGACCACACCCGAAGCGAGCTCGAGGCGCAGGTTTCTGGGCCTGGTTCGTCGTCACCGGCTCCCTCACCCGGAGGTCAATGCACGAGTCGATCGATTCGTCGTCGACTTCTTCTGGCGAGCCGAGCGTCTGATCGTCGAGGTCGACGGCTGGGAATCGCACGGCACCCGATCCGCGTTCGAAGACGACCGGGCCCGCGACGCTCGCCTGAGGCTCCTCGGCTTCGACGTCCTCCGCTTCACCTGGCGGCAGGTCGCGGACGATGGCGCCTACGTCGCGAAAGCCATCCGGACGCTGCTCCACGCAGCGGCGTGAGCAGCGTCCTGCGCTCCGATTCCGTCTGGGGCCGAACCTAGGTTGGCTGGATGGCTTCGACAGAGGTGGCTCGAACCTTCCAGGCTGACCCCTATGACTATGGGGAGGTTCGCCGCCTGGCCTCCGAGCTGGCCCTCGCCGAGCCGGTCGCCATCACCCTGGTCCGCCGCGGCTACCGCACCGTCGATGCCGCCCGCCGCTTCCTCGAGGCCCGCGAGTCCCACGATCCCACCGAGTTCACCGGCATCGAGGAGGTCTGCGAGCACATCCTCTCCGCAGCCCATCGCGGGGAGCGGATCACGATCCACGGCGACTACGACGTCGACGGCGTCAGCTCGACCGCGATCCTCGTCTCCACGCTCCGCTCGCTCGGCGCCGAGTGCGACTGGCTGATCCCCGACCGGCTCGCCGACGGATACGGCCTGACGATGGCCAGCGTGGAGAAGCTGCGCCAACGGGGCAGCGGGCTCGTCATCACGGTCGATTGCGGGATCGGCTCGGTCGATGAGGTCGCCGCCGCCCGGGCGGCCGGCATCGAGGTCGTCGTCACCGACCACCACCTCCCGGGCGAGCAGCTGCCCGACTGCCCGATCGTCCACCCGATCGTCTCCGACTACCCCTTCGAGGGGCTCTGCGCCGCCGGCGTCGCGCACAAGCTCGCCATCGCCCTCTGCGACTCAGCTGGACAGGGAGCGGTCGAGACCGTCGGCGGCCGTCGCCATCCCTGCGACCGGAATCTCGACCTGGTCGCCCTCGCCACGGTCGCCGACATGGTCCCGTTGGTCGGGGAGAACCGCCGCCTGGTCCGCGAGGGACTCCGTGTTCTCCGCGACAGCCCCCGGGTGGGCCTCCGGGCGCTGATGGCAGCCGCTGCCGTCGACCCGGAGACCGTTGACGCCGGAGCCCTCGGCTTCCGCCTCGCCCCCCGCATCAACGCGGCGGGCCGCCTCTACCGGGCGGACGCCGGGGTTGAGCTGATGCTCACCGAGGACGCAGACCGCGCCGCCCAGATCGCAGAAGAGCTCGACCGCGCCAACGGCGAGCGTCGCTGGACGGAGCGGAAGGTCGTCGAGGAGGCCGAGCGGGCCCGCTCCGCCCTCCCGGCTTCGCTGGCCGACGCTCCAGCCCTGGTCCTCGCGGGGGAGGGATGGCATCCGGGCGTTGTGGGCATCGCCGCCTCGCGGATGGTCGAGCGCCACAACCGGCCGACCATCCTGCTCTCGGTGGACGGCGATCGGGCGAAGGGCTCGGCCCGCAGCATCCCGGGCTTCGACCTCGTCGCCGCCCTCGGGGCCTGCGACCGGCATCTGGTGCGCTACGGCGGGCACCGCGCCGCGGCCGGCCTCGAGCTGGAGGCGGCCGATCTCGACGCCTTCCGCGAGGCGTTCATCGCGCAGGCGGCGTCCGAGATCGACCCCGGCGACCTGGTCCGGCTGGAGCACCTCGATGCGCTGGTCGGCGTCGGCCGTGAGGGCATCGGGATGGACCTGGCGCGCCAGCTCGAGACACTCGGCCCCTTCGGGATGGGAAACCCGGGCCCGCGGCTGCTCGTCCCCTCGGGCCGGCTGCGGGAGGTCCGACCGCTCGGCGAGCAGGGCAAGCACTCCCGCTTCCAGCTCGAGAGCGGTGCCGGCCGGGCCGCGGGCGTCGCCTTCGGCATGAACGGCGAGATCACCCGCCGCGAGGACCAGGCACTCGACCTTTCGATCGAGCTCGAGGTCGACCGCTGGAACGGCGCCGAGCAGCCTCGGGTGGTGGTGCGCGAGCTCTATCCGCTCGCCGAGCCCCGCCGGGCAGGACGCGAAGCCCGCCACCTGCAGCGATCACTGCCCCGCCGCGGACGATGAGTGGTGGGAGCGCTTCGAGCATGAGCTCTCCCGCGTGGCCGAGGGCAGCCCGGGCGCGCTGCTCGACGTCAGGCCCGCCGAGACCGGCCGTCGCGAGGCGATCGACCGCCGTGGCGGACCGGCGGTGGCCTCGCTCGCCGAGCTGATCTCGAGCGGCGAGCCCGTTCTCGCGATCTGCGCCGACGCAGGGCGGCGCGCGAGGCTCGCCTCCGAGGCGGCGGACCCAAGGCGCTTCGGCGCGGCGCTGCCGAGGATCGCCTGCTGCCGCTGCGGCTCGGCCGGCCTGGACGAGGCCCTCTCCGAGGAGCCGGTCGCCGGCCTCGTGCTCGCCGACTGGACCTCGATCGCCCGCCGCCCCCGGGCGCCTCTCGCCTTCCGTCACGTCGTCCTGGTCGACCCCCCACCGAGCGAGCCCCTCGAGGACCTCGCCTGGGCGACGGCGGCGCCCGCCGCCATCGGACGTGGCCCCGGCGCGTACATCCACCTCGCCTGGGGACCCGCCGAGGCGGATCTCGCCGAGCGCCTGATCGACTGGGAATGGAATCTGCGAGCCGCGATCCGCGAGATCTGGCGTGGCCTGACCGCGACCGGGGGAGAGGCCTCCGGCTCAGAGCTCCGCACGCTGCTCGCCGGCGAGTCGGCCTATTCCCGGACGGCCGAGCTCGCGGCCCGCTGTGTGCGGGTGCTCAGCGAGCTCGGTCTGTGCGAATGGCGCCCGACTGACGGCGGTTCGGTCCTGCGGGTCTTATCCTCGGAGAGGACCGATCTAGGGCGATCGCGGGCCTACGCGGACTGCGTCGCCAGGCACCAGGAGGCCATCAGATTCCTCCGAAGCAAGGCACAACCGACGTAGCGAGCACCTCGACGGACGGGGCGGTCCCGGACGCCGTCCAGCTGCGCGACGGCGATCGCCGCGGGCATACGCGGGTAGGCGAGCCTCCCGACAAGAGCCGCACTCCCCGCGCGGACGCCATCACGCGCGAGCTCACCCCCGACCAGCGCGCCCTGCTGGGCGATCTGTTCGCGGTGATCGAGGAGCACAAGTCCGACGTCGCCGAGCCGATCGATCGCCAGGAGATCGAGCGCGCCTTCGCCTTCTCCTGCGAGAGCCACGCCGGCCAGGAGCGCAAGTCGGGCGAGGACTTCATCACCCATCCGCTCGGTGTCGCCCGCATCTGCGCCGGCATGCGGCTCGACACCGCCACCCTCTGCGCGGCGCTGCTCCACGACACCGTCGAGGACACGAGCGCCAGCCTGGAGCAGGTGCGCGAGGACTTCGGGGACGAGGTCGCCCAGCTCGTCGATGGCGTCACCAAGCTCACCGGGATCACCTTCAAGAGCCGCGACGAACGTCAGGCCGAGAACTACCGCAAGATGATGGTGGCGATGGCCACCGACGTCAGGGTGATCCTGATCAAGCTGGCCGACCGCCTCCACAACATGCGCACGATCGGTGCGCTCCCCAAGCAGAAGCAGCAGGAGAAGGCGCGCGAGACGCTCGAGATCTTCGCTCCCGCTGGCGCACCGCCTCGGGATCCACGCGATCAAGTGGGAGCTCGAGGACCTCGCCTTCGCCACGCTCCACCCGCGCAAGTACGACGAGATCAAGGAGCTGGTCGCCCAGCAGCGCGCCGAGCGTGAGCGCTACGTCGAGGAGGCCGGGGCGTTCCTCGCCAAGGAGCTGGGGAAGGTCGGCATCGAGGCCGAGATCTCAGGCCGCGCCAAGCACTTCTATTCGATCTACACGAAGATGACCCGCAAGGGCCGGGAGTTCAACGAGATCTTCGACCTGACCGCGATGCGCGTCCTCGTCGGCTCCGTGAAGGACTGCTACGGCGCGATCGGGATCGTCCACTCCCTCTGGAAGCCGCTGCCGGGCCGCTTCAAGGACTTCGTCGCGATGCCCAAGGCGAATGCCTACCAGGCGCTCCACACAACGGTGATCGGTCCCGAGGGCCGCCCGCTCGAGATCCAGATCCGCACCCCGGACATGCACGAGCTGGCCGAGTACGGGATCGCAGCGCACGTGATCTACAAGGAGGGCTCCTCATCGGCCGAGCCGGGCAAGGAGAAGATGACCTGGCTGCGCCAGCTGCTCGAGAACGAGGAGCACCAGGGCCCGCAGGCGTTCCTCGAGGCGCTCAAGGTCGACCTGTTCGAGGACGAGGTCTTCGTGTTCACCCCGAAGGGAGAGGTGAAGAACCTCGCCGCCGGCTCGACGCCACTCGACTTCGCCTACTCGATCCACACCGATGTCGGGCCACCGCTGCGTCGGCTCGAAGGTGAACGGCAAGATCGTGCCGCTCCACTACCAGCTGCGCAGCGGCGACATCGTCGAGGTGCTCACCGCCAAGCAGGGCCGCGGGCCCTCACGCGACTGGCTCAAGCTCGTTCGCACGAGCCGCGCGCGCAACAAGATCCGCGCCTGGTTCTCGCGCGAGGGCCGCGAGGACGCCGAGCACAGGGCCGCGAGCAGCTCGCCCAGGCGTTCAAGAAGCAGGGCCTGCCCTACCCGAAGCTCGCCGGCTCGCCGCTGCTGGTCGACGTGATCCGCGAGATGGGCTTCCGCAAGGCGGACGACTTCTACATCGCCCTCGGCCAGTCCAAGATCTCCACCAAGGTCGTCACCAACAAGGTGATGCAGCGCCTGAAGCGGGGCGAGGCAGTGGAGGAGGAGCCGGCCGAGGGGCTGATCAAGGGGACCGACGACGCGCGCCGGCGCACGCGAGAGGCGACCGACTTCGGGATCAAGGTGAAGGGCATCGAGGACGTCGTCGTGCGCCTCGCCAAGTGCTGCCGTCCGGTTCCCGGCGACGAGATCGTCGGCTACGTCTCGCTCGGGCGGGGCATCACCGTCCATCGGGAGGACTGCCGCAACGTCGCCGCGCTCAAGAAGGCCCCGGAGCGGTTCACCGAGGTCTACTGGGACGGCGACAACGAGTCCTCGTACCGGGTCGAGCTGCAGGTCGACGCCTGGGACCGCACCCGGCTGCTCGAGGATCTCTCGCGGACCTTCGCCGAGGCGGGCCTCAACATCCTCGAGGCGCGTTGCACCACGAAGCATCCGATGGTGAAGAACCGTTTCGTGCTCGAGGTGGGGGACACCGAGCAGCTCAAGCAGTGCATCTCGCGGCTTCGGAACGTCGACTGGCGTGTTCGACGCCTACCGGGTCACGCCCACAGCCTGAGCCGGGCAATCCCCGCCGGCGAATCTCGCGTATAAATCCCAGTGGTGTTGAAGGCCAGGGACAGGCTGAGGCGGCTGGGATTGGTCGCAGGGTTGGCGATCGCCGGCGTGCTGTTCGCCGGGGGCATCGCCTTCGCGGCTTCGCAGACCATCGTCGGCCAGATCGACGACACCTTCACGGCCCCCACGTACCACACCGACCAGGGCGAGATCGTGCCGTTCCAGTCCACCGGCAACACCCACAACGCCACGGCAAATCAGAAGGGCCCCGACGGAAAGGCTCTCTTCCGGAGCGCGACCATCGATTCCGGGATCACCGGCGTCCAGGGCACGCAGTACCTGCCCGCCGGTACCTACTCGTTCTTCTGCACCGTGCATCCCACCACCATGCAGGCGACGCTGATCGTCGATCCGAACGGCACCCCGCAGGCCCGTCCATCCGCCAGCGTGACCGTCCGCAGCAAGAAGGTCGCCAACGTCCTCAAGAAGGGCGTGCAGGCCACGATCAACGCGAGCACGGCCGTGGCTGACACCCCGGTGACCGTGAAGCTCGGCAAGGCCACGCTCGGCAAGACGACCGCCTCCCTGGCCGCCGGACCTCAGACCGTGAAGGTGAAGCTGAGCAAGTCCGGCAAGAGCAAGCTGAGCAAGAAGAGCTCCGCCAAGGTCACGGTCACCGCCGAGATTCCGTTCGGCTCCCCCGCCACCGGCAAGGCGAAGCTCAAGTAGCGCGGTCGACCGCGCGGCGCACCCGCTCGGCGACCTCACGCATCTGATCCTCCGAGTCGTACTTGGTCCGCGGCCAGAAGAAGCCGCGCAGTCCGTCCTTCGGCTTGCGCGGGACCACGTGGACGTGCAGGTGCGGGACGCTCTGGCTGACCACGTTGTTCATGGCGACGAATGACCCCGGCTTCTTCATCGCCTTCGGCACCGCCACGGACAGCAGCCGGGCGTTCTCGAAGAGCGGCGAAACCAGCTCGTCGGGCAGGTCTCCGAGCGTCTCGTAGTGATCGCGCGGCACGAGCAGCGAGTGGCCGGGGAAGAGGGGACGGTTGTCGAGGAAGGCGAGCGTGCGCTCGTCCTCGAAGACCACGTGACCCGACTCTTCGCCGGAGACGATCTGGCAGAAGCGGCAATTCGGGTCGGCAGCCATTGGCGGGGGAGCTTAGAAGCGGTAGGGTCGCTGGCGTATGGCGCGCAAGGCGGTAGGGAAGCTGCTCATCGCGGCCGTGCTGGCGGGTCTCGTCGTTCTGGGCCCGGGCGTGGCCGATGCCGGTGTTGCGGTGAAGACCGGCAAGTACAAGGGCAAGACCACCCAGGAGGCGGTGAACTCCGCCTTCCGGACGATCCAGTTCACGGTGAAGAAGGGGAAGGTCATCCTGACCACCGAGCCGAGTGTCGGCTTCCAGTCCTGCGTCTCGACCCCGGTCTTCACCCTCGGGGGCACGACGGTGTCCAAGAAGCTCGGCCGGAACCGCGCGTTCACCTTCGCCCAGACCTTCTTCGGCAACAAGATCGACAAGATCCACGGCCGCTTCATGAGCTCGAACGAGGTCGAGGGCTTCGCGATCTACCACTTCTCCGACCAGGATCTCTGCGGCACAGGCAAGTCGCGGGTCAACTTCAGCGCGAAGCACAAGTAGCCGCAGCCTGGCTGTCGCTGATTACGCCACGACGGTGAGCGCGGCCGGCTCCACCGAGAAGTCGAGCTCGGTGTACTCACCGATGTAGTCGCCGTCGACCTGCACCGGGAACGGCCGCGCCAGGCCGTCCTCGTCCTTCGAGACTGAGCGCACGACGGCTCTGGTGACAGTCGTCGAACTCGTCGATCTGCCGGTGCTTGGCGGCGTGGAGGGTCTTGCTCAGCACGCGCGAGGCGATCGGGAGCATGTCGCGCTGCTTGGCGCGCCGGAGCAGCGCCATCGAGATCGTGCCGTCGTCCAGCCCGATGTCCTCGCAGATCCGGATCGGGATGTTGGCGAAGTACGTGAAGGGGTCCGAGTTCTGGGCGATGGCTGTGACGCCCTCGAGCGTCTCGCCGTCGACCTCCAGCTCGAAGCGCACCGGGTCGCGCAGGTACTGCCGGTAGAAGGCCGAGATCGCGGCCCAGGTGTAGTACCACTGCCTCGCGCGCGCCTTGAGCCTCGGGTGGGCGTCCACCCGCTTGACGACCGTGGCGTCGAGGCCGACGCCGCAGGCGAAGACGAAGCGCCGGCCGTTGCAGCGGCCGAGGTCGATCCTGCGGGGTCGAAAATCGTCGGCGATCGCGATCAGGTGCTCAGTCGCATCGACGACGTCGTTGGGAATGCCGAGCGTGCGGGCAGACCACGTTCGTGGAGCCGCCGGGCAGCACGGAGATCGGGACGTCGGTGCCCGCGAGCCCGTTGGCGACCTCGTTCAGCGTGCCGTCGCCGCCGAACGCCACGACGATGTCGTACCCGCCGGTGCGCGCCTCGCGCCCGATCTCGATCGCGTGCTCGGCGGCCTCGGTGTCGACCGCCTCGACCTCGTACCGGGCCTGGAGCGCGTAGACGACCAGGTTCTTGAGCCGGTCGGAGACCGTCGTCGCGTACGGGTTGACGATGATCAGCATCCGCTTCTTCGCCGCGTCGGGCTCGAGCGGCATCGCATGAGCGGCGGGCTCCGGTTCTCTCTGGGTAGGGGCGATCGTGGCCACGCTTTTCTCCTAACCCCGGCTGAGCACCGGGTTACCGCCGGGAATCAGGTCTCCGAGCTGGTCGGCGGACGTGTCCGAAGTTGCCTCGTAGCGCACCACATCCCCATCTTCCACTTCGCGCACGTGACCTGCGTTGACCAGCAGGTCGACGTGACCGATCACCTCTGAGAGGGTCAGGAAGGCCTGGGTCACGGCGACGTCTCCCCACAGAGCCTGGGCGAGCTCGTGTCCCGTCCGGGGCTGCTCGGCGATCAGCCGGTAGAGCTTCTCGGCGCGGCGCTGATGCATCGCGAAGCGCTCGTCGATCAGGGCGACGTGATCGGTGATCGGCTCGCCGTGCCCGGAAAGGACGATCTCGGCCGGCAGCTCGCGCGTCTTCTTCAGGGATTCGAGGTAGAGGACCAGCGCCTGCGTCCGCTCACTTGATCCTTCGAGTGGGCGGGAGATCAGCGGGTTGGAGGAGATGTGCTTGATCAGATGATCGGCGGCCATCAGGATCCGCCGCTCGGAATCCCAGAACAGGGTGTCCGACGGGCTGTGCCCCGGCCGGTGCTGGACCTCGAGGAGGCGGTCGCGGAGCTCGACGACGTCTCCATCGTGCAGCGGCCGGGTGACGTGGGCCTTCGAGCCCCAGGCTCGGAAGCTGCCGGTCACCTGCCGCAGCGCCCGGACGACCTCCTCCGAGATGCCGTGGCGGAGCATCAGGGCGGCGGCCTCCTCGTCGTCTCGCTCGGCGTCGGCGCCGAAGTTCTCGACGAACGGGGCCAGCAGATCCAGGGCCGCCACCTCGGCGCCCGAGCGCTTGGCGACGATGTCGACCAGACCGAGATGGTCGATGTGCTGGTGGGTGATGATCACGAGCTCGAGGTCCTCGATCCCATGGCCGAGAGCCTCCAGCTGCCGCTCGAGCTCATCGAGCGCCTTGCCGGAGTTCGGGCCGGAGTCGATCAGGGTGAGGGGCTCGTCCTCGAGCAGATAGGTGTTGACTCGCCCGACCTGAAACGGGGTGGGGATCCGCATCACCCTGATCCCCGCGTCAGAGATCCGGTCCCAGACCTCGGGCGGAGTCTCGTCCGCCTTCACGACCGGATCAGCGCCAGCACCTCGTCGCGCTTGGCCTCCATGTCCTCCCGGGAGACGAGCGACTCGAGGTTGAGACGCAGCAGCGGCTCGGTGTTGGAGGGACGCACGTTGAAGTGCCACTCCGGGTAGTCGATCGAGACGCCGTCGAGATGCGTGATCTCGCCGTCGGAGTAGCGATCGGCGATCTCCTGCATCTTCGCCTGCTGGTCCGCCACCTCCGTGTTGATCTCTCCGGAGATGAAGTACTTGGAGCGGAACTCCGACATGAGCTCGGAGAGCGAGCGGCCCTCGCGCGAGACCAGCTCGAGCATGAGCAGGGCGGGCATCGTGCCCGGAGTCCGCGCAGTAGAAATGACGGAAGTAGTAGTGGCCGGAGACCTCGCCGCCGAAGGCCGCCCCGGTCTCCCGCATCCGGATCTTGAAGAAGGCGTGGCCGACGCGGCTCAGGTCGGACTTCCCACCCGCCGCCGCGACGGTGTCGGGAACCGCGCGGCTCGAGCGCGGGTCGTAGAGGATCGTCGAGCCCGGCTCCTTGGCGAGCGTGGCGCGCGCGAGCAGGGCGCAGACGAAGTCGCCGTCGCAGAAGGTCCCGCCGTCGTCGATGAAGAAGCAGCGATCCGCGTCCCCGTCCCAGGCGATCGCCAGGTCGACGCCCTGCTTCTTCACCTGCTCGACCAGCATGCGGCGGTTCTCCTCGAGGAACGGGTTGGGTCCGGCCTCGGGGAAGTCGCCGTTCGGTTCCCAGCGGCTCGTGGTGACTTCGAGGTTGAGTCGCTCGAGCAGGGGGCCGACCATTGGCCCCGCCATGCCGTCGCTGCCGTCGGCCAGGATGCGCAGCGGCCCGATCGCGTCGGTGTCGATCGCGGCGAGCATGTGCTGCTGGAAGTCGGGATAGATGTCGACCTGCTCGACCGAGCCGCCGCCGGGGGGATCCGGCATGCCGGCCTCGATCTGCGCCCGGACCTCCTGGATCCCGGCGTCACCGGATAGGGCCAGCGCTCCCTCCCGCAGCAGCTTCACGCCCGTGTACTTCTTGGGGTTGTGCGAGGCGGTGACCATCGCCCCGCCGTCGAGCTCCCGCGAGCCGACGAGGTAGTAGCTCATCTCGGTTGCGACCTGGCCGGCGTCGATGACGGTGACGCCCTCCTCGACGAGGCCCTTGCGCACCCCGTCGGCCATCTCCGGCGAGCTCAGGCGCATGTCATGGCCGAGCCCGACACGGAGGCTCGAGGGCTCCTTGCCGCGAATGTCGGCGAGCACCCGGGCGAAGGCGCGGCCGATCAGGTGGGCGGTCTCGCCGTCGAGCTCCTCGCGATAGACACCGCGGATGTCGTAGGCCTTGAAGATCCCGGGGGGTGGCGCGGTGATCGCCATGTCAGAACGCCTCCTTCACCGTCTCGTAGCTGTCGTGGAGCGCCTGGTTCATCACCCGGGTGTCGCCGAGCACGGGCATGAAGTTGGTGTCCCCGCCCCAACGCGGGACGACGTGCATGTGGATGTGGTGCTCGACACCCGCGCCCGCCACCCGGCCCTGGTTGAAGCCGACGTTGTAGCCATGCGGCGCGTAGCTCTGCTCGAGCGCGTTCATTCCGCGCTGCGCGAGTGACATGAGCTCGGCCAGCGTCTCCTCGTCGAGCCTCTGGAGCTCGGCGACGTGCTCGTAGGGCGCCACCATCAGGTGCCCGTTCGTGTACGGGAACTTGTTGAGGATCACGAAGCAGCGGTCGCCACGGTGGACGACCAGGTTCGCATCGTCATCGCCGGCATCGAGCGCCGCGCAGAAGATGCATTCCGACTCTTTGTCCTTGGACGCGTCCTTCACGTAGTCGAGCCGCCACGGGGCCCAGATTCGCTGACTGGCCACCGGCGTGATGCTAGTTGGCCGCCCTCCGGGGCGGGATCGGGCTCGCGGGGACCTCAGGACGCTGCCGATGGGCCCGCCGTTCCCTCCATGGGGCCGGCGGGCTCGTCGTCCCTACAACCAGCCACGCTTCCGGAAATAGGCGACCATCCCGACGAGCAGGGCCACCATCGATGCGGCGATGATCCAGAACGCGGTCATGTCGTGCTCCCCGGGGACACCCACGTTCATTCCCCAGATGCTGGCGAGAAGTGTGAGCGGGAGGACGATGACGCTGATCGAGGTGAGGACGCGGAGGATGTCGTTGACGCGGTGGGAGAGCACCGACTCGTTCGTGTCCTCGAGCGCCTCGATGACCTCCTTGTAGTTCTCGAGCATGTCCCAGATCCGCTCGTGAGCATCGACGACGTCGTCGAAGTAGATCTCGAGGTCCATCTCGGGGGAGAGGTAGCGCTCCTTCACCTTCTCGAGATCCCGCAGCACCTGCCGCTGCGGGCGGATCACCTTGCGGAAGTTGATGATCTCCTGCTTGACATTGGAGATGTCGCGGACGACCTCCTCGGAGCGGCCCTCGAAGATCTCCTCCTCGAGCACGTCCAGCTTGTTGCCGATCTTGCGGAGCATCGGGAAGCAGTAGTCGAAGCCGTCGTCGACGATCCGGTAGAGGAGGTAGCCAGAGCCGCGGCTGAAGAGCTGGTCCCGGAGCTCCTCCTTCTGGCGGCAGCGCTCGAACAGGTACTCGACCGGCTGGAGCGGCTGGTTCGGAATCGTGATCAGGAACCCGGCCCCGACGAAGATGTCGAGCTCGCCGGCGTTGAGCCGTCCCGCTGCGGGGTCGAAGATCGGGAACTGCAGGACGATGAAGAGGTAGTCGTCGTAGACGTCGATCTTCGGCCGCTGGTTCCGGGAGAGGACGTCCTCGTAGTCGAGCGCGTGGAAGTCGAAGTTCTCTTCCAGCCAGGCCTGTTCGAGCGCGCCGGGCCGGTCGACCTTCACCCAGCGAAGGCCCTCGGCCGCGATCTCCTCGACCTTGGGTGCCTGTGGCTCAGGCGGAAGCGGCGCGAGCTCGCCGGCGCGGGTCCTGCGCAGTCTGGGGCGAGGGAGGTTCGGCATCTTCCGGACCTTGGGCGTTCGCTTCCAGTTCCATGGTCATTCCACTGTACCCCGACAGGACGCCCGTGGGCGCAGGGGCGTGCCCGGAATTGCGCATGTGAATGCGGAATCTGGGCGTTGCTATATTTCACCGTCACATACGAACCACATCAAGAGGGGTGGAGGGACTGGCCCGATGAAACCCCGGCAACCCCCTCGGACTTCGGTTCGAGGAAGGTGCCAACTCCAGCAGGTGTTGTCGGAAAGCCTGGAAGATGTGGGAAGAGCGCTCCTCACGGAACCTCCGCCCACAGAAGCCCAGGCGGAGGTTTTTACGTTTTGAGGAGCCAATGGCAGTCGAATCCCTGAAATGCAAGGAGTGCGGCGAGAGCTATCCGCTCGAGGCCCGCTTCGTCTGTGAGCAGTGCTTCGGCCCGCTCGAGGTCGCCTACGACTTCTCGGGTCTCGATCCCGCCGAGGCACGGCGGAAGATCCAGGCGGGGTCGCGTGGCATCTGGCGCTACACCGACTTCCTGCCCTTCGAGACCCGCCCCGGCGATCCCCTGGAGCCGGGGCTCACCCCGCTGATCCGCGCGGACCGGCTCGCTCGAGCGGCTCGGCCTGCGCGAGATCTGGATCAAGAACGACGCGGCCAATCCGACCCACTCGTTCAAGGACCGAGTCGTCGCCGTCGCGATCGCCAAGGCCCAGGAGCTCGGCTTCGAGACGGTCGCATGCGCGTCGACCGGGAACCTCGCGAACGCGGTCGCCGCCCACGCTGCCGCCGCCGGCCTCGACTCATATGTCTTCGTGCCATCGAACCTGGAGGAGCAGAAGCTCCTCGCCACCGGCATCTACGGAACCAACCTGGTCGGGGTCCAGGGGACCTATGACGACGTCAACCGGCTCTGTACCGAGCTCAGCCAGACGCACCCGTGGGCGTTCGTCAACGTCAACCTCCGCCCGTACTACTCCGAGGGCTCGAAGACGCTCGCGTTCGAGACGATCGAGCAGCTCGGCTGGAACCTCCCGGATCGCGTCGTCGCTCCGATTGCCTCCGGCTCGATGTTCACCAAGGTCGCCAAGGGCATGCGCGACTGGATCGAGCTGGGACTGGTGGAGGGCGAGCTGCCGACCTTCTGCGGCGCCCAGGCCGAGGGCTGCTCGCCGGTCGCCACCGCCTTCGCGGAGGGCTGGGACGTCTGCAAGCCCGAGCGCTCCCCCGAGACCATCGCCAAGAGCCTTGCGATCGGGGACCCGGCCGACGGCCCGTACGCGCTCGAGCTGGCCCGCAGCACCGGCGGCGTCATCCAGTCAGTGACCGACGCCGAGATCCGCGACGGCATCCGGCTGCTCGCCGAGACGACCGGCGTCTTCACGGAGACGGCCGGCGGTGTGACGGTGGGCGTCCTCACCAAGCTCGCCGAGGCGGGCGAGATCGACCCCGACGAGCGGGTCGTCGCCTACATCACCGGCGAGGGACTGAAGACCCTCGACGCCGCCCGCGAGTCGTTCCGCATGCACGAGATCGAGCCGACCCTCGACGCGTTCGAGCAGGAATTCCGGGCCGCTGAGGTCTCCGCCTAGCCCGATCACCGCCTGGCAGCGATGACTAAGATCCCCGCCCGACGATGAGCATCACGGTGAAGATCCCGGCGCAGCTCCGCGCCGCCACTGGCGGTGAGGGCGAGCTCGAGGTCGAGGGAACAACCGTCGGCGAGGCGCTCGACGCTGTCTTCGACCAGCACGACGGCCTGCGCGAGCGGATCACCCAGGACGGGGACCTGCGCCGCTTCGTCAACGTCTACGTCTCGGGCGAGGACATCCGCTTCCAGGACGGGCTCGACACTCCCGTCTCCGACGGCGACGAGGTCACGATCCTGCCCGCCGTCGCCGGCGGCTGATCGGACCGATTCGCGACGCGGGTCGCCGGGTAGGCGAGAACCCGTGAGAAGGGTCGGCACAACGCTCACGCTCCTGGGATTGATCGCCCTGGTGGCGGCACCGACCGCGGCTGCGGGCACGCGCCATCACCACAAGCACAAGCCCGCCGGCGTCAAGGGAGTCGTCCTCAACAGCACCTGCCCCGGTGCCTGTGCCGAGCCACCCCCACCGTCCCCTCTCTACACCAGCTCGGTCACCGTGACGGTACGTCGCGCCAGCGACGGGGCGGTGGTCGCCAACCAGGCGACGGCAGACGGCCATTTCAGGATGCGCGTGAAGCGGGGCAGCTACGAGGTAAGCGCGACCCCACCCGGCCCACCGCCCTGCGAGCCGACGCCGGAGACGGTCTGTCCACTCCCAGCCCAGGGGGCAGCGATCATCGCGCCCTGCCTGACCGGAGACACCCAGCCCGCGCAGGTGCGCCGCCACCACTTCACCCGCGTCGAGCTGCACGTGCGAAACGTCTGCATCGTCTGAGCGCGGAGATCGCGCGGCCTAGCGGCCTTCCTTTCAAATAGCGCGCCCGGCAGGATTCGAACCTGCGGCCTCTCCCTCCGGAGGGGAGCGCTCTATCCAGCTGAGCTACGGGCGCGGGGTGCCAAGTCTAGGCTTGGCGGCCTATGGATCTCTCGGTCGTCTTTCTCGGCACCGGTGGCTCCGTGCCCTCGGCGCGGAGGGCGACTGCCTGCGTGCTGATCCGCTCGGGCGGCAGCCGGATCCTCGTCGACGCGGGGGAGGGGGCCCAGCGCCAGATGATCAACTCCACCGGACTCGTCCAGGTGGACGACATCTACCTCACCCACTTCCACGCCGACCACTACCTCGGCCTACCCGGTCTGCTCAAGACGTACGACCTGCTGGAACGGCAGAAGCCGCTGCGCATCATCGGCCCGGCTGGGCTGGTCGGCCTCTACGAGGCACTCCGCCGGATCTTCGGCCGACTTCGCTACGACGTGGAGCTCGTCGAGCTGGAGCCGGGGGAGGGGATCGCCCACGACGGCTTCGAGATGCGGGCCTTCGCCGTCGATCACCGGATGAAGGCCCTTGGCTACGCCTACGTCGAGCCGGAGCGCCCGGGACGCTTCGACGTCGACGCCGCCCGCAGCCTGGGCATCACCGACGCGCGCGACTTCGGCCGGCTGCAGCGTGGGGAGACGATCTCGGTGGACGGCTCGGATGTGCGCCCCGATCAGGTGCTGGGGGAGCCGCGTCACGGTCGCAAGGTCGTGATCACGGGGGACACCGCGCCCTGCGAGATGACCCGGGTCGCGGCCCACGCTGCCCAGCTCCTCATCCACGACGGGACCTTCGCGGTCGAGGAGTCGGCGCGGGCGGCGGAGACAGGCCACTCGACCGCTCGCGGTGCGGCTGAGCTGGCGGTCGACGCCGAGGTCGGCATGCTCGCGATCGTGCACGTCTCCTCGCGGTACAACGTCTCCAAGGTGCTGGACGAGGCCCGCGAGGCCTTCCCCGACACCGTCGCCCCGCGCGACTTCGACCTGGTCGAGATCCCGTTCCCGGAGCGTGGCGAACCCCAGCTCATCCAGGACGGCGCCAGGCAGCGTCCCGAGCCACGGGCCGAGCCGGCACCGATTCCGGACTAGGGGACAGGCTGCCGGAGCGACCGATCGCCCGGCTCGATTTACCTCCGCAACCTGCGGCTTCACGGTTCGAGACCGTCGCATCCCGCTGCTACGCTGGCGCGGCAAGCCCCTTTAACCACGGTCCTGTGAGGCCGGGAAGGAGCAGCAGTGAGCGACGAGAAGGTCGTGCTCGATCACGACGATCTGCGGCGGACGCTGGTCCGTATCGCCCACGAGATCGTCGAGAAGAACGAGGAGTCGGATCGGCTGGCGCTGGTCGGCATCCACACGCGCGGAGCGGTGATCTGTCGCCGCCTGCACGCCCTGGTCGGCGAGCTCTCCGGCACCGACGTGCCCCTCGGCGATCTCGACATCTCCTTCTATCGCGACGACATCGAGCGCCGGGAGCCCCGCGACGCGCCGGTCGTCCACGACTCGCATCTCGACTTCGACCTCTCCGGCCGCACCATCGTCCTGGTCGACGACGTGCTCTACACGGGTCGCACGGTGCGCGCGGCGATCGACGCCCTCTTCGACTACGGGCGACCCGCCCGCGTCCAGCTCGCCGTCCTCGCCGATCGCGGCCACCGCGAGCTTCCGATCCGCCCCGACTACGTCGGCAAGAACCTGCCGACCGCGCCCGGAGAGCGGGTGAATGTGCGGCTCGAGGAGACCGACGGAACCGACGAGGTCGCGATCACGCCCGCGAGCGAGCGCCGCAGGCAGCGGAGCGACGTTCAGGAGGAGGACGTCATGAAGCACCTGCTCGCAGTGGAGGATCTCTCGCGGGAGGAGATGGAGCGCATCCTCGAGCGCGCCGAGAGCTTCGCCGAGGTCGGCCGCCGCGACATCAAGAAGGTGCCGACCCTGCGCGGCCGCACCATCGTCAACCTCTTCTACGAGGCCAGCACCCGGACGCTCTCCTCCTTCGAGCTCGCGGCGAAGCGGCTCTCCGCTGACGTGGTCAGCGTCAAGTCCGCCGGGTCATCGGTCGACAAGGGCGAGTCCCTGAAGGACACGGTCGCGACGCTCTCCGCCTACGACCCGGCGGCGATCGTGATCCGCTCCCCGTACGCGGGGGCGGCCGGCTGGTGGCCGGGTGGACCGAGGCGTCGGTGATCAATGCGGGAGACGGCAAGCACGAGCACCCGACCCAGGCGCTGCTCGACGTCTTCACCCTGCGCCAGCGCGTCGACTCGCTCGAGGGCCTCGACATCTGGATCGTGGGAGACGTCCTCCACAGCCGGGTCGCCCGGTCCTGTCTGCTCGCCTTCCAGAAGATGGGGGCGAAGGTGACCCTCTGCGGACCGCCCACTCTGATCCCGCGCGATATCGAGTCGCTCGGTTGCGAGGTCTCCTACGACCTCGATGGGCTGAGCGGGGCGGATGTCGTCTACGCGCTGCGGATGCAGCGGGAGCGAATGAGCGAGAGCTTCGTCCCCTCGCTCCGCGAGTACGCCGCGCGATACCAGATCGACTCGCGCCGGCTGGGGCCACGCCAGCTCCTGATGCATCCGGGGCCGGTCAACCGCGGAGTCGAGCTCGCGCCCGACGTGATCGACTCGCCGCAGTCCCTGATCACCGCCCAGGTCGAGAGCGGACTGGTGGTCCGGATGGCGATCCTCTACGAGCTCCTCACGGGCAGCGACCGCTCCCGGCCGGAGCGCGGCCCCGCACCCGCGGACACACCGACGATCGGGCAGCCGGCGTGAACGTCTCGGCGAACGGATCGGGTGGAGCGCCCGAAGCGCCCAGGCTGATCTCGCGACCCGGACCGCCCGCGAACCTGATCGTTCGCGGCGTCCGCCTCCTCGACCCCCGCGCCGGCCTCGACGCGTCCCGCGATCTCGTCGTCCGCGAGGGCCAGATCGCCGAGCTGGCGGAGCCCGGCAAGGCGGCCGAGATCGAGGGCGCGGAGACCGTGGACGGCGACCGCCTGCTCGCCCTGCCCGCCTTCGTCGATCCGCACGTCCATCTCCGCGTCCCCGGTCAGGAGCACAAGGAGGACCTCGAGACGGGCACTCGCTCGGCCGCGGCTGGCGGCTACTGCGCCGTGATCGCGATGGCCAACACCTCCCCTCCGATCGACTCGGCCGCGGTGCTCGGCTCGGTGCGAGAGCGCGCGGAGCGCGAGGCCTCGATTCCTGTCGGGTTCATGGCGAACGTGACGCGCGAGATGGCCGGGATCGAGCTCACCGAGATGGCGGAGCTCCGCGATGCCGGCGCGATCGGCTTCTCGGACGACGGGGTGCCGATCGCGAACGCGCGCGTCCTGCGCCGGGCACTCCAGTACCAGCGCCTGGCGGACGGTCTGATCGCCCTCCACGAGGAGGACCCCGACCTCTCCGCTGGAGGGGTCATGCACGAGGGGGAGGTCTCGGCCGCGCTGGGGATGGCCGGCGTGCCCTCGGTCTCGGAGTCGACGATGATCGCCAGGGACTGCTCGCTCGCCCTCTACGAGGACACCCCGATCCACGTCCAGCACCTCTCTGCGCGGGTCTCGGTCGAGGAGGTCGCTCGGGCCAAGGCCGCCGGCGTTCGGATCACCTGCGAGGCGACGCCGCACCACCTGACGCTCACCGAGGAGGCCGTGCGCAGCCTCGACGCCCGCTTCAAGATGAATCCGCCCCTGCGCAGCGAGGATGACCGCCAGGCGCTGGTCGAAGGCCTGCGCGACGGGACGATCGACTGCATAGCCACCGACCACGCGCCCCACGCCGCCGAGGAGAAGGAGGTCCCGTTCGAGGAGGCGGCCTGGGGGGTCACCGGGCTGGAGACCGCCTTCGCGGCCCTCTACACCGACCTGGTCCTGCCCGGAGTCCTGCCGCTGGAGACCCTTGTCGAGCGGATGACCTGCGGCGGCGAGCCCTTCGGCATCGAGGCTCCCCGCCTCGAGGTCGGCGCCGCGGCGAACGTCGCCCTGATCGATCCCGAGGTCACCTGGATCGTGGGGGAGGAGGGTTACGAGAGCCGCTCCTACAACAACTGCTTCGGCGGCCGCCAGCTGACGGGCCGCGTCCTGATGACGGTCGCCGCCGGCCAGGTCGCCTTCCGGCAGCGCTCGTTCGCCCTGGGGGTCGCATCTTGAGCGGCAGGCTCGAAGCCGACCGCACGACCCTGATCGTGGTCGATGTCCAGGAGGCCTTTCGCAAGGCGATCCCCGACTTCGAGCGGATCGCGAAGGCGACGGCGACGCTGATCGAGGGCGCCGAGGCCATCGGGATCCCGGTCGTGATCACCGAGCAGTATCCGAAGGGGCTGGGGGAGACGGTTCCGGAGGTCGCCGAGCATCTCCCTGAAGGCGTCGAGCCGCTCGAGAAGGTTGTCTTCGCCGCCTCGGAGGCCGAGGGCTTCGACCTCGAGGGCCGCGACCAGGCTCTCGTCTGCGGCATCGAGACGCACGTCTGCGTCAACCAGACCGCCCTCGATCTGCTCGCCTCGGGCGTCGACGTCCAGGTCGCAGTGGATGCCGTGGGGTCGCGAACCGAGGAGAACAAGGGCGTCGGCCTCCAGAAGATGGAACGGGCCGGGGCGACGCTGACGAGCGTCGAGACGGCGCTGTTCGAGTTGCTTGGCCGCGCCGGCACGGACGAGTTCAAGCAGGTCCAGAGATTGATCCTCGACTACGCCCCGAATCCCGGGTCCGAGGCGAAGGAGAGAGTCGCGTGAGCGGCTACGTCCTGCTCGAGGACGGCACCCGCTTCGACGGGGAGCTGCACGGGTCGGATGGCGAGATCACCGGCGAGGTCGTCTTCAACACCTCGATGACCGGCTACCAGGAGGCCGTCACCGATCCCTCCTACGCGGGCCAGATCATCACCTTCACCTATCCCCTGATCGGCAACTACGGCGTCTCCGCCGAGGCGATGGAGTCCGAGCGCGTCCACGCCCGCGGCGTGATCATGCGAGAGGGCAAGAACGGCGAGGACGCAGCCACGGCCGAGGGCGGCTGGCTCGACTGGCTGCGCGACCAGGGGATCGCCGCGATCGGTGGCATCGATACCCGCGCGCTCGTTCGCCACATCCGCGACCGAGGCGCGATGCGAGGCGGGATCTTCTCCGCCGAGCTGTCGGAGCCGGAGGCGCATGAGCGCGTCCAGGCCGAGGCGCCGATGGACGGCGCTGACTTCGCCCGGACGGTGACCCCTCCCGAGCCGGTCGAGTTCGACGGCGAGGGGCCCCACGTGGTCGGCATCGACACCGGGATCAAGCTCTCCATCATCAGGCAGCTGCGGGAGCGGGGCTGCCGGGTCACGCTGCTGCCCTGTGACACCTCCGCGGCGGACGTCCTCGATCGCGACCCCGACCTGGTCTTCCTGGCCAACGGCCCCGGCGACCCCGGCGCCCTCGACTACGTGGTCGAGAACGTCCGCGGGGTCGTCGGCAAGAAGCCCGTGGTGGGAATCTGCCTCGGCCACCAGCTCCTCTGTCGCGCGGTCGGCCTCGAGACCTTCAAGCTCCCCTTCGGGCATCGCGGTGCCAACCATCCGGTCAAGGACCTCGAGACCGGCCGGATCGACATCACCTCCCAGAATCACGGCTTCGCGGTGCTGGGCCCCGGCGGGGACCGGACGATCGACGGCGACGAGCCGGTCCGGTGGCAGACCGACTTCGGCGAGGCGGAGCTCTCCCACCTGAACCTCTACGACCGCACCGTCGAGGGCCTGGTGCTGAAGGACGTCCCGGGCTGCACGGTGCAGTACCACCCCGAGGCCGGCCCGGGCCCTCACGACGCCCGCTACCTCTTCGACCGCTTCCTGGAATTGGCGGCATGACGGCTCGGGAGGCAAACCTTGAAGTGCTACGCCGCTGGAACGACACCTATCAGCGAGACGGCGCCGATGCGGCCCTCGAGATCGTGCCGGAGGTCTTCGCTGCGGAGGCGGAGTTCTCGCCGCTGCTGGCCAGAGAGGTCGAGGGTCGCACCTACCACGGGCACGAGGGCATCCGCAGTTTCTTTCGCGAGCTGAACGAGACCCTGCGCGGGGTTCAATACGCAGACGACGCGAGTACCACCCGGTGACAGACGAGGTGATCGTGGCTGCTGTCACCGCGGATGAGCTGGCGATCCCCGGGAGGACGATGCCGATCAGCCAGGACTTGGCGCTCGTCTACGAGTTCCAGGACGGCCGGGTGCGCCGTTTGACCGCCTACGGACTCCCTGGATGAGGCGCTCGAGGCCGCACAGGAGCTCGCCCGTGCCTAGGCGCGACGACATCAAGAAGATCCTGCTGATCGGCTCGGGGCCGATCGTCATCGGGCAGGCGGCGGAGTTCGACTACTCGGGCGTCCAGGCCTGCAAGGTGCTGCTGGAGGAGGGCTACGAGGTCGTGCTGGTCAACTCGAACCCGGCGACGATCATGACCGACCCGGAGTTCGCCGACCGCACCTACATCGAGCCGCTGCTGCCGGGCCCGGTCGCCAAGGTGATCGAGCGGGAGCGGCCCGACGCGCTGCTGCCCACCCTCGGCGGGCAGACCGCGCTCAACCTCGCCAAGGCCCTTCACGACGACGGGACACTGGAGCGCTTCGACGTCGAGCTGATCGGCGCGAACTACGAGGCGATCCACCGGGCCGAGGACCGGGAGGCGTTCCGCACCACCATGGAGGAGGCCGGGCTCCGCGTGCCGTGGTCGCAGATCGTCACGTCGGTCGCCGAGGCGGAGGCCGGCGTCGCGAACGGCACCATCAGCCTGCCGGCCATCGTCCGCCCGGCCTTCACCCTTGGCGGACACGGCGGCGGCGTCGGCAACACCCAGACCGAGCTCGCACAGGTCGTCTCCGAGGGGCTCGCCGCCAGCCCGATCAACCAGGTGCTGGTCGAGGAGTCCGTGCTCGGCTGGGGCGAGTTCGAGCTCGAGGTGATGCGTGACCGCAACGACAACGTCGTGATCATCTGCTCGATCGAGAACGTCGACCCGATGGGAGTGCACACCGGCGACTCGGTGACGATCGCGCCGGCGCAGACCCTGACCGACTCGCTCTATCAGGAGCTCCGTGACCAGGCGATCCGCGTCATCCGGGCTGTCGGAGTCGAGACCGGCGGGTCCAACATCCAGTTTGCGGTCAGCCCCGAGACGGGTGAGGTGACGATCATCGAGATGAATCCGCGCGTGTCGCGCTCCTCGGCCCTCGCCTCGAAGGCGACCGGCTTCCCGATCGCGAAGATGGCCGCGAAGCTGGCGGTCGGGTACGCGCTGGAGGAGATCCCGAACGACATCACGCAGGCGACGCCGGCCTCGTTCGAGCCCACCATCGACTACGTCGTCACCAAGGTCCCGCGCTTCGCCTTCGAGAAGTTCCCCGGTGCCGAAGGGCGCCTCTCCACCCATATGAAGTCGGTGGGGGAGTGCATGGCGATCGGGCGGACGTTCCGCGAGTCCTTCGCCAAGGCGATGCGCTCCCGCGAGCTCGACACCGATCCCGACATACCCGACTCGACCGGCGAGCTGCTCGAGCGCCTCGCCACTCCCTCGCCCGACCGGTTCGACCTGATCCTGGCCGGCTTCGAGCGCGGTGTGGAGCTCGAGCGAATCCAGGAGGCGACGATGATCGATCCCTGGTTCCTGCGCGAGCTGCGCGCCCTCGCCACGGAGGGAGACGGAACCGACGGCCTCGAGCGCACCTACCGCTCGGTCGACACCTGCGCGGCGGAGTTCGAGGCGCGGACGCCCTACTTCTACTCGGCGCACGAGCGCGGGTCGAATGGATCCGGCGAGGTGGAACGGGGGGATCGCCCGTCTGTCGTCATCCTCGGCTCCGGCCCGAACCGGATCGGCCAGGGGATCGAGTTCGACTACTGCTGCGTCCACGCAGCGATGACCGCGCGCGAGCTCGATCGCGACGCGGTGATGATCAACTGCAACCCGGAGACGGTCTCCACCGATTACGACACCTCCGACCGCCTCTACTTCGAGCCACTCACGGCCGAGGACGTGCTGGCCGTCTGCGCGATCGAGCGCCCCGAGGGGGTGATCGTCCAGTTCGGAGGGCAGACACCGCTCCGACTCGCCAAGGCGCTCGAGGACGCCGGCGTGCCGCTGTTCGGGACCCCGGTCGACGCGATCGACCTGGCGGAGGACCGAGGACGCTTCGGTGCCCTGCTGAAGCGGCTCGAGATCAAGCACCCGCCCTACGGCACCGCGCTCTCCGCCGAGGAGGCGGTGGCGATCGCCGAGGACGTGGGCTTCCCTCTGCTCGTCCGCCCCTCCTACGTCCTGGGTGGCCGGGCGATGGAGATCTGTTACTCGGCCGAGCAGCTCGCCGCCTACCTGGAGCAGCACGTCAAGGCCGACCAGGAGCACCCGTTGCTGCTCGACCGGTTCCTGGAGAACGCGATCGAGATCGACGTCGACGCGCTCGCCGACGGCGAGGACTGCTACATCGCCGGTGTGATGCAGCACGTCGAGGAGGCCGGAGTTCACTCCGGCGATTCGGCCTGCGTGATCCCGCCGATGAGCCTCGGTGAGGAGATGCTCGAGGAGATCCGTGAGACCACCCGCAAGATCGCGCTGGAGCTCGGCGTGATCGGGCTGATCAACGTGCAGTACGCGGTCGCGGAGGGCGGCCTCTTCGTAATCGAGGCCAACCCGCGTGCCTCACGGACCGTGCCCTTCGTCAGCAAGGCGATCGGGACCCCGCTCGCGAAGATCGCCTGCCGCCTGATGCTCGGCGAGTCGCTCGCAGACCAGGAGCTGCCGAGCGAGGCCCCGACCCACGTCAGCGTCAAGGAGGCGGTGCTGCCCTTCGCCCGCTTCGCCGGGGCGGACACCGTCCTCGGCCCCGAGATGCGCAGCACCGGCGAGGTGATGGGCATCGCGGAGGACTTCCCGACCGCCTTCGGCAAGGCGCAGGCCGCGGCCGGCGTCTCGCTACCGGAGAAGGGAACGATCTTCATCAGCGTGACCGACTCGGACAAGCCGGCCGCGACGCAGCTCGCGACGCGCTTCCACGATCTCGGCTTCGAGGTGATCGCCACCTCGGGTACCGCCGAGGCGATCTCGCGGATGGGCGTCCCGGTCCGAAAGATCAAGAAGATCGGCGAGGGCTCTCCGAACGTCGTCGACTGCATCCGCAGCGGCGAGGTCGACCTCGTCATCAATACGCCCACCGGCTCGGGGGCGCGTACCGACGGCTACGAGATCCGGACCGAGTCTGTACGGCACGGCATCCCGTGCGTGACGACGATGACCGGCGCCTCGGCGGCATCCCGCGCGATCTTCGCCTCCGCCCGGGAGGTGGCGCCGGTCCGCTCGCTGCAGGAGCTTCACCAGCCACCGCAGGAGCGCGAGCCATCGAAGAGGTGACCGCAACGCCGGCGCCGCGGCTGGGCGAGAGGGTGACCGCCCCCTTCGGCCGCCGCCGCTGCGAGGTGACGCGGAACCTCGCCGCCGGCGGCTACCGGATCTTCTCCGCCCTCGACCCCGCGGGGCCCGAGCCGGCCGCAGGCCAGTTCTACATGCTCGCCACCGACTCCGGCTGGGGAGGGGACGGTGGACGCCCCTACCTCGCACGCGCCTTCTCGGTCGCCGACGCGGCGCGCGAGGGCGACGCCGTGCGGCTCGACTTCCTGGTGCAGGCGGTCGGCCCCGGGACCTCGAGGCTCGCCGCGCTCGAGCCGGGAGAGGGGCTCTGGATCCACGGGCCGCTCGGGAGACCGTTCTCGGCGCCGGGGGATGTGGCCGAGGGCGCGGCCGGAGCGATTCTGGTCGGCGGCGGGATCGGCGTGGCGCCGCTGGCGATCTGGCGCCGGCAGCTGCTCGCGGCCGGGATCCCCGCGCGGGTGCTTCTCGGGTTCAGGGATCGCGCGAACTCCGGCGGCCTCGACCTCTTCGACTGCTCCGAGATCCGGCTGGCGAGCGAGGACGGCCACACCGGCCACCACGGCTTCGTCACCGACCTCCTCGCGGTGCTGCTCGAAGGCGACGACGCCGCACAGCGCGGCGATCTACGCCTGTGGCCCACCGGCCATGCTCGAGGCGGTCCGGGGGATGTGCGCGGAGCGCGGCGTCGCCTGCGAGCTGGCGATGGAGGCGCCCATGGCCTGTGGCTTCGGGGCCTGCTTCGGCTGCGCCATCCCCGTGGGCTCCGGCGGCTACATCCGTCTCTGCGTTGACGGCCCGGTCGTCCGCGGCGACGAGATCGAGACGGCGCTGGTGCCGGGATCGGGCCACTAGATGGAGGGCAACGGCACCGTTCTCCCGGATCCGGATCTCTCAACGGAATTCTGTGGTCTCACCCTCCGCCATCCCGTCATCAACGGCTCTGGGACGTTCGACGCAATCGCGGCTCGACGGGCATTCGGCGATCGGCTGCTGGAGGAGTTCCCGTTCTCGGCCTTCGTCTCGAAGACGATCACCCCGGAGCCGCGGGCCGGCAATCCGCCACCGCGCCTCTGGGAGACGCCCTCCGGGCTGATCAATTCGATCGGGCTTCCGAACAAGGGCCTCGACGGCTTCCTGTCCCGGGACCTGCCGGAGCTCGCAGAGCTGCCGGTGCCGCTGGTCGTCTCCGTGATGGGGACGAGCCATGACGAGTTCGCGGGTCTGGTGGAGGGCGTGGGCGGCCGGGAGGAGGTCGCGGCCCTCGAGCTGAACGTCTCCTGCCCCAACGTGAAGTCCGGTCTGATCGTCGGCGAGTCCCCCGAGGAGGCCGGTTCGCTGCTGCGGCGCGTCCGGCCGCTGACCGAAAAACCCCTGCTCGTGAAGCTAACCCCGAACGTCGCGGACCCGGTCCCGATCGCGGAGGCGGCGGTCGAGGGCGGGGCGGACGCCGTCTCGCTGATCAACACGTTGCGGGCCGCGGCGCTCGCTCCCGGCTCCAGCGATCCCTGGCTTGGAGGAAAGAGCGGCGGCCTCTCCGGTCCCGCCGTCCGTGCCGTCGCGCTGGCCCAGGTCGCTGCGGTCTCCTCCGCCCTGTCGGTCCCGGTGATCGCGATGGGCGGCATCTCGAGCGGCCACGAGGCGGCCGAGATGATCCGTGCGGGCGCGACGCTCGTTGCCGTCGGCACGGAGAGCTTTCGAGATCCGGCCGCCGGATCGCGGATCGCCGGGGAGCTGGCCGGAGATCTGGCACGGGTCTCCGCTTAGACGGCGGTTTTTTTCACAAACCGGCGAAAGGGGTTTCCGCTCCGGGTGGCCGCGGATATACTGCCGCCCCGTGCAGGCCCCGGTCCAGTCCTCCAACGCCGCCCCCGAGAGATCACTGGACCAGCGGATGGAAGCTCTCCGCAGGGCGAACGACATCCGCTCGAAGCGCGCGCAGCTCAAGCGCGACCTCAAGGCCAACAAGGCCAACATCCAGACCCTGCTGATGGACCCGCCGGAGTACGTCCAGACGGCGAAGGTCATCGACATGCTGATGGCGGTCCCCAAGTACGGCCGGGTCAAGACCAACCGGATCCTCAACCAGTGCAGGATCTCTCCGTCGAAGACGATCGGCGGCCTCTCCGAGCGCCAGCGCGCCGAACTCGTCGCGCAACTGCGCAAGTAGCGGAGCATTCCAGGGGTTTTTCGCGGCCGTCCCGGCGGTCATGATCCTCGCCGTGGGGAAGGTCTTCGTCATCACTGGCCCGTCCGGGGTTGGGAAGGGAACCCTGATCGAGCGCCTGCTCGAGCGGATCCCGGAGCTCGAGCTCTCCGTCTCGGCGACTACGCGCGAGCCGAGGCCGGGCGAAGTCGACGGGCGCGACTACCACTTCATGACCTCGGCCGAGTTCGAGAGCCGGGTCAAGGCCGGCGACTTCCTCGAGCACGCCACCTACAGCGGCAACCGCTACGGCACCTTGCGCCAGGAGGTGGAGCGTCGGCTGGTGGAAGGCCGCTCGGTGGTTCTCGAGATCGAGGTGCAGGGGGCACGGCAGGTGCGCGATGCGATGCCGGAGGCGGTGCAGATCTTCATCGCACCGCCCAGCCCGGAGGTTCTTCGGGAGCGGCTGGAGGGTCGGGGAACCGACTCCGCCGAGGCGATCGAGGAGCGGCTGCGCACCGCCGAGACCGAGCTCGACGCGCGGGATGAGTTCCCGCACGTCGTGGTGAACGACGACCTGCAGAAAGCGTCTGCCGAGCTGGAGGGGCTCGCCCGCGACGAGCTGTCTCTACACTGATCGCCTCATGTCATTGACCCAACCCAGAGTTGACAAGCTCCTCGAGCACACGGACACCCACTACGCCGCCGTTCTGGTGGCGGCCAAGCGGGCCCGTCAGATCAACGCCTACTACCACTCTCTCTCCGAGGGCGCCTACGGCGAGTACACGCCGCCGATGGTCGAGGTCCCCAGTGGGAACTACCTCACCATCTCCCTGGAAGAGACGGCAGCGGGCAAGCTCAAGTACGAGTACAAGTCCTAGTCCCTAGGAGGGCTCGTGGCCCGCATCCTGCTCGGGGTGAGCGGCGGCATTGCCGCCTATAAGTCGCTTGAGCTGGCCCGCCTCGCCACCAAGGAGGGCCACGCGGTCCGCGTGCTGATGACGCCGACGGCGCAGCGGTTCGTCGGCAAGGCCTCGTTCGAGGGGATCGTCGGCGCGCCGGTACTCATCGATGAGTTCGAGCGCGACCCAATCCGCGGCGCGTTCCCCGGGGATCCCGTCCCAGCGCACGACCCGATCGGCCACCTCGAGGTGGTCGCCAACGCGGACGCCTATCTGGTCGCTCCCGCGTCGGCAAACACGATCGCCAAGCTCGCCGCCGGGATCGCGGACTCGATGGTCACCACCTCCTTCCTTGCCTGCACCGCCCCCAGGCTTGTCGCTCCGGCGATGAACGACCGGATGTACCGCGACGCCGCCACCCAGGCGAACCTGGCGACGCTGCGTGAGCGGGGAATCACCGTGATCGAGCCGGAGGAGGGTGCGCTCGCCTCCCGGGGCGAGCATGGGCGTCGGCAGGCTGCCCGAGCCACGCGCGCTGCTCGATGCGCTGGAGGCCGCTGCGCCCGGCCCCAGCGGACCCTGGGACGGACTTCGGGTGCTCGTCTCCGCCGGCGGCACCCGCGAGCCGATCGACCCGGTTCGCTTCATCGGCAACCGCTCCTCGGGCCGGATGGGCCTGGCCCTCGCGGAGCGCGCCGCGCGGCGCGGAGCGGAGGTGACCCTGGTCGCCGCGAACGTCAGCCTCCCGGCGCCATCAGGTGTGAGGAGGGTCGATGTCGAGACCGCCGCCGAGCTCGCTGACGCCCTCGGGCGCGAGTTCGATTCCGCCGACGTGCTCGTGATGGCGGCGGCCCCAGCCGACTTCCGCCCCAGGCACACCGCCGGCGAGAAGATCCACCGCGAGGGAGCAAGCGGCCTCGAGCTCGATCTCGAGGCGACCGAGGACATTCTCGCCGCGCTCGCCTCCCGCCGCCGTGAGGGTCAGACCATTGTCGGCTTCGCCGCCGAAACGGAGGCCGGCTTGGGAAGGGCCCGGGAGAAACTCGAGCGCAAGGGGGCCGACGCGATCGTCCTCAACGACGTCTCCCGCTCGGACATCGGCTTCGAGAGCGGTGAGAACGAGGTCGTGATCGTCGAGCGTGGGGGGGAGCGCCACGTTCCGATGTCCTCCAAGGAGGCGGTGGCGGACGCCGTCCTCGACCGCATCGAGATGCTCCGGACCGGATCCGTCTCCAGCGCCGAGCCAAGCGAGTAGCGGCCCCTCTCCCGGCTTCTAAACTGGGTCCATGGCCCAGAACGAGCAGATCCGCGAGAACGAGTCGCTCTATTCGCTCTACCGGCGAGGCATCGAGCTGCTCGAGGACGGGGACTTCGAGGAGGCGACGGGGCCGCTCAAGGAAGCGGCTCGACAGGCACCCGAGAAGAGCTCGGTTCGTGAGGCACTCGGTAGGGCCCTCTTCCGGACGCGTCACTACGCCGAGGCCGCAACCGAGTTCGAGGCGGTGGTGGAGACCCATCCCGTCAACGACTACGCGCACTTCTGCCTCGGCCGGGCTCTGACCAAGACTGGTGAGACGAGGCGTGCCCGGCATCACCTGGCGCTGGCGTCCAACCTCCGCCCCGACCGCCGCGACTACCGCATCTACAGAGAGCGCCTCGCCGCGGGCACCTAGCGGCGACGGATGACCGAGTTCCGCCTCCTCGCCGTTCCCTATGAGGTCGGAGCGGCGCGGCTGGGGGTAGGTCGCGGCCCCGAGCGCCTGCTCGCGGCTGGTGCCGAGGAGGCACTCGGCAGCCGGGGCGCCGGCGTTCGGCTGGACATCATCGAGCTGCAGGAGCACCGGAGGGACGCGAGCGGCGCCAGCGAGGCCGGCGCCGGCTTCGAGCTGATTCGGCTGGTGGCCGCCCGCGCCCGTGAAGCGATCTCAGAAGGGGCGTTCCCAGTGCTCCTCTCCGGCAGCTGCTTCGCGGGACTGGGGATGGTGGCCGCCATGGATGAACCGGCCCCCGGCGTCGTCTGGTTCGACGCCCATGGCGACTTCAATACCCCCGACTCGAGCGTCGACGGCTATTTCGACGGAATGGGGCTCGCCATGCTCACGGGCGAGGCCTGGCGAGGGATGTCCGGCCCGTCGATGGGCGGTGCAAGCGTGCCCGAGAGCGCCGTGGTCCTGGCCGGGGCGCGCGACTTCGACGACCTGGAGCGGCAACGCCTCGATTCATCGGCCGTGCTGCAGGTGGCGCCGGAGAACATCGACTCCGATGGCGACATCGCCGACGCAGTGAACGAGATGGACCCCGCGCCCAGCGGTCTCTACCTGCATGTCGACCTCGACGTCCTCGACTCGGACGAGGCTCGGGTCAACATCTACAGCGTCCCGGGCGGATTGAAGGCCGAGCAGCTCCACTCACAGGTTCGCTCGCTGTTGGACACCTGCCCTGTTCGAGCCCTTTCCCTGACCGCCTACGACCCGGAGGTGGACGGCGAGGGACGTGTCCCTCCGATCGCCATGCGCCTGCTCGAGCTCGTGGCCGACCGGATAGCCCGAGAGCCTTGAGAGCCCTGGTCCAGCGCGTCAGCCAGGCGGCGGTCGACGTCGAAGGCGATCGCGTCGCGCAGATCGGCCCGGGAATGCTCGTGCTGCTCGGTGTCTCGCGCGACGACACCGAGGCGGAGGCCGATCGTCTCGCGGAGAAGGTCAGGGCCCTGCGGATCTTCGACGACGCCGACGGCAGGATGAACGAGCCGCTCGGGGATCGCGAGATCCTCTGCGTCAGCCAGTTCACCCTCTACGGGGACACGAAGAAGGGAACCCGCCCGAGCTATATCCAGGCAGCTCCGGGAGAGCAGGCCGAGCCGCTCTATGACCGCTTCTGCGAGCAGGTGCGAGCGAAGAAGGGCGTCTTCGGCGCCTGCATGGGAGTGGCGCTCGTCAACGACGGCCCGGTCACCGTGATGCTCGAGGTGTAGGCCGCACGGCGGTTGATGGCGTCCTGGTGGTCGGATAGCTTCGGGTCCGTGAGGCAGGGACGAAACCTCGTTGGGGGTCTGGCGCTGATCGCCGGTCTGGCGTTGGCGATCCCGGCCATCGCTGGCGCTGCCGCGCCGAAGACGATCACCGTCGCCGCCGACGACCCCCAGGTCAGCAACTGCTGGCCGTTCGGCGAGGCGACTGAGCCCATGGATGAGTGGACCCCCTACTTCGGCTTCGTCTACAAGAACATCCCTGCATTCGAGCTGAAGCGTGGCGACACCTTTGCGTTCGACTCCGGCGTCGCGAACGACCATGACATCCAGGTCGACATCGCCCTGGCGGCCACCACGTCAAACGGCGGCGACGTCAACGCTGGACCGTTCACGACGATCGCCCACAACACGGAGACCCCGACGAGCCCGCGCGGTGACGATGTCCCGGGCAACTACGAGCTCGGCTTCGTTGCTCAGGCTCCGTTCGACTTCTCGGGTGGAGGCCTGATCGTCAGAGTCTCCAACCCCGGCCCGGCCTTTCTCCCGGACCAGACCTGCGACGACTGGCAGCTCGTCGGCAACGATTCCGGGGACGCGAACGGCTTCTTCGTCAAGCGGGTCTTCACCGACCCCGACGGTGTCAGTCCATGGGCAGACGAGGACAGCGGCCCGGTCGGGCAATTCCGCCTGACGCTCCAGCCTGAGTCGAACAAGCTCACCCTCAGCAAGCTCAAGCGAAACAAGAAGAAGGGAACCGCCAGCCTCGCGGTCACCGTCCCCGGCAAGGGCACCCTGGCCCTCTCGGGGAAGGGCGTGAAGGCCCAGACCGCGAGCGCCACCGCGAAGGCGAGCGTGGCCGGCGAGGGCACGGTGCTCCTCCCGGTCAAGGCCAAGGGCAAGGCCCGGAAACGGCTCTTCTCCACCGGCAAGGCGAAGCTCCGTCTTCGCCTCACCTTCACGCCGACGAGCGATCCGGCGGACCCGCCCAGCACGCAGCAGGTCAAGGTCAAGCTGCTCAAGAAGCTCGGCTAGCGCGACCCCTGCGCTGTCTGTTGCGCGTGCCTGAGGCGGGGCTATACTCGCCGAGGAACCTTTTTTCGCACCGAACTGCGTGTCGAAAGGTGGGCGAGCGCCCGCCTTTTTTTGGGCCCACAAATGGACAAAGAACTCCAGCAAATCCAGAAAAGCATCGAAACCCGGCTCCGAGATCAGGAGCCAGACGTCGAGCTGCTCGTGCTCGAGCGGCCGGCCGCCGAGCGTCTGCGCCTCGTGATCGACAGTCCCGACGGTGTCGACATCGCGCTCTGCGAGCGCGTCACCGGCGTGCTCCGGGACCTGCTGGAGGACTGGTCGCTGGAGGTCTCATCCCCCGGGCCGGAGCGCCCGTTGACCAAGCCCGAGCACTTCCGCCGCTTCCTCGGCAACCGGGTTCGCGTCAGGACCAGCGAGGAGATCGCCGGGCGGCACAGCTTCACAGGCACCCTGACCGCCGCGGATGACGAGCGAGTCAGCGTCGAGGCCCCAGACGGCGCGGTCACCATTCCATTGCAGAGCGTCCGTCGTTCAAATCTTGTCCCGGAGGAGGTCGCATGACCCAGGAGATCGTCGACGCCGTAAAGATGCTCGAGCAGGAGAAGGGGATCGCGGCGGACAAGCTCATGGACGCCCTGCAGGACGCCCTCCTCTCTGCCTACAAGAAGACCCCCGGCGCGGCCAAGTACGCGAAGGTCGAGCTCGACCACGGCACCGCGGACTTCCGCGTCTATGAGCTGATCGTCCCCGAGGACCTCGAGAAGCGCCTGCTCGACGAGCAGTTCGAGGACCAGCTCCAGGCTGCCGAGGCCGCGGAGGCCGCCGGCGAGCCGATTCCGGAGATCGAGATCAACCGGCCCACCGTCGACCCGGAGACGGGCGAGCGCCGTGAGGCCACCGAGCCCGAGGTCGAGCCCGAGCGGCTCGAGCCCTACATGGATCAGATCTCAACCCAGGACGTGACGCCGGATGACTTCGGCCGCATCGCCGCGCAGACCGCTAAGCAGGTGATCCTGCAGCGGATCCGCGAGGCCGAGCGCGGCATGATGTTCGAGGAGTACAAGGACCGTGTCGGCGAGCTGGTCACCGGGATCATCCAGCAGTCCGACAACCGCTACACGCTTGTCCAGCTCCGCGAGCGCGTCGAGGCCCTGCTGCCTCGATCCGAGCAGGTCTACAACGAGCGCTACGACCACGGCATGCGCGTCAAGGCCGTGATCACGGACGTCTCGGCCGACACCAAGGGGCCGAGCATCGTGGTCTCGCGGCGGAACCCCGAGCTGATCAAGAAGCTCTTCGAGCTCGAGGTCCCCGAGATCGCCGACAAGCTGGTGGAGATCACCGGCGTCGCCCGCGAGCCGGGCTGGCGCTCGAAGATCGCCGTCGTCTCACACGCCGACGGCGTCGACCCGGTCGGCGCCTGCGTCGGGCCGCGCGGCTCGCGGGTGCGCATGGTCGTCTCCGAGCTCCGCGGCGAGAAGATCGACATCATCCCCTACAACGACGAGCCCGCCCGGTTCGTCGCAAAGGCGCTCTCGCCGGCCCGCGTCCGCGAGGTTCTCGTCGACGACGAGACCAAGGAGGCGACCGTGATCGTCCCCGACGACCAGCTCTCGCTGGCGATCGGGCGCGACGGCCAGAACGCCCGCCTCGCCGCTCGGCTGACCGGCTGGAAGGTGGACATCACCTCCGAGACCGAGTTCGCCCAGCAGGAGGAGGACATCGAGTACGAGGGCGAGGAGGCCGCCGACGGCCGCTGCATGGCGATCATGACCACCGGGCGCCGCTGCCCGAACGCCGCACTGCAGGGATCTCAATTCTGCGGGCTGCCGACACACCAGGCCCTGGCCAGGTTCAGCACCAACCAGGTCGCGGTGCTCACACCGCTGAGCGATGAGGAGGTCGCCACCCTGGCCAACTCAGGCGCCGACGAGTCGGCGGTGAAGCCGATCGTCGAGAAGGCCGAGAGCCAGTTCGACGAGAACGCCGAACCCGAGGCTGAAGAGCCCGAGGCGGAAGCGGAAGAGGCTGAAGGCGAGGAGACCGCCGAGGAGGCCGAAGAGCCGGCCAAGGCCGAGGAAGCTCCCGCGGCCGAGCCGGAGCAGGAGGAAGAGACCGTGCCCGAGGAGGGTGACGACTCAGAGGGCCCGGAGCAGACGCTCGAGCCCGAGTCTGACGACGAGAACGCGCAGGGCGAGTCCGTGGAGGCCTCCGAGGACGGTGCTGAATCCCCGTCCGATGAGACCGAAGCCGAGGAAGCAACAGCACAAACGGCGACCACAAACACCGCCGCCGGATCAAGTGAGGAGCAGAAGAGCGAGTAGTGGCGAAGAAGCGCGTACACGAGATCGCCAAGGCCCAGGGCCTGACCAGCAAGGAGCTCCTTGCCAAGCTCAACGCTGCCGGCGTCGAGGCGAAGGCCGCGCAGTCGAGCGTCGAGGAATCCGATGCCCTCGCGGCTCTGAAGAACTCCGGCGGCGGCTCCACAGCCACCGCCACCAAGCCGAAGGCCGCAGCGAAGCCCAAGGCCGCGGCCGCGAAGACCGCTGCCTCGTCGCCCAAGGCGCAGGCGGACGGTGCACCGAAGGCGGCCGCCAAGCCGGACGGTTCTGACGGTGCCCAGGCGCCTCCGGCGAAGAAGGGCCCACCCAAGCGCCGCCGCCGCGTCGTGATCGACTCACAGGCGGCCCGCCGAGAGCACATCGCGAAGACCCAGCCGCCTCCCAGACCGCCGCGCCGCCGCGGCGGACGCCGACGCCGGCCCCTGCTCGAGGAGCCCAGCGACAGGGAGCTGAAGCAGCCTGAGGAGCAGCCGCCGATCAAGGTGAACTCCGGGGCAACCGTCCGAGAGGTCGCCGAGACCCTGGGGCTCTCCGCCGCCGAGGTGATCAAGGCTCTGATGAAGGAGGGTCAGATGGCGACCCTCACCCAGACGCTCACCGACGAGTCGGTCGAGTCGATCGCCAAGCAATTCGATCGCAAGGTCGAGATCGTCACCGCGGCCGAGGAAGAGGCCGAGGAACCGGAGGAGGTCGAGCAGGACGACGAGAAGGATCTCGCCGAGCGCCCGCCCGTCGTCACGGTGATGGGCCACGTCGACCACGGAAAGACCTCACTGCTCGATGCCATTCGCCAGACGCAGGTCGCGGCCGGCGAGGCGGGTGGGATCACCCAGCACATCGGCGCGTATCAGGTGGACCACGACGGCAAGAAGCTCACCTTCCTCGACACACCGGGCCATGAGGCGTTCACCGCGATGCGCGCCCGCGGCGCCAGCGTGACCGACGTCGCGGTGATCGTCGTCGCCGCGGACGACGGCGTCATGCCGCAGACCGTCGAGGCGATCGACCACGCCCGCGCGGCCGACGTGCCGATCCTGGTCGCGGTCAACAAGATCGACAAGGAGGGCGCCGACCCAAATCGCGTCCGAACCGAACTTGCACAGCAGGACCTCAATCCCGAGGAGTGGGGAGGGGACACGGTTTACGCCGACGTCTCCGCGAAGACCAAGGACGGGGTCGACAACCTGCTCGAGATGATCCTGCTGGTCACCGATCTCGAAGAGCTCGGCGCCAATCCCAACGCCCCCGCCTCCGGGGCCGTCGTGGAGGCCGAGCTCGACCCGGGCCGCGGTCCGGTCACCGGCGTGCTGGTACAGCGCGGCACCCTCCATGTGGGGGATGCGGTCGTTGCCGGCCCCGTCTGGGGCAAGGTCCGGGCGATGCTCGACGACAAGGGCGAGCGCGTGGACGAGGCCACTCCGGGGACACCCGTCGAGGTCCTGGGCTTCGACGGCGTGTCCGAGGCGGGCGAGCACGTCCAGGTGGTGGACAACGAGCGCAAGGCCCGTCAGCTCGCGCAGGAGCGCGAGACCAGGCTCAAGACCGAGCAGCTGGCCCGTCGCCAGGCTCGCAAGGTCACCCTCGAGGAGGTCTTCCAGAGGGCCAGCGCCGGCCAGCTCAACGAGCTCAACATCGTGCTCAAGTCCGATGTCTCGGGGTCGCTCGAGGCGCTCGAGGACGAGATCGCGAAGCTTCCGCAGGAGCAGGTGCCGGTCAACGTGATCCATGCCCAGACCGGTGGCATCAACGAATCCGACGTGATGCTCGCGGCGGCATCCGACGCGGTGATCATCGGCTTCAACGTGCGGCCCCTCGCCGATGCCCGCCGTGCGGCCGAGGAGGAGGGCATCGACATCCGCACCTACACCGTGATCTACAAGGTGACCGAGGACCTGCGCGCCGCGATGGAGGGCCTGCTCGAGCCGGAGGAGGTCGAGGAGACCGTCGGCCAGGCCGAGGTCAAGCAGACGTTCAAGGCCTCACGCGTTGGGACGATCGCCGGCTGCCTGGTCACCGACGGCAAGGTGACCCGCGGCGCGAGCGTGCGCCTCGTGAGGGACGGGACCATCGTCTGGAGCGGCAGGGTCGGCTCGCTGCGGCGCTTCAAGGACGACGTCGCCGAGGTCGACGAGGGCCAGGAGTGCGGCATCGTGCTCGACGGCTTCGCCGACATCAAGGAGGACGACGTCCTCGAGTTCTTCGAGACCAGGCAGGTCGAGAAGACGCTGGAGTAGGGCCGGTTCTTCGTGAACCCGTTCGTCGAGCTGATCGAGATTCGCCTGCATTTCGGGGACGTTCAGGACCTGAAGGGCAAGCGCAAGCTGGTCAAGTCTCTGAAGGACTCGGTCCGGAAGCGGTTCGGCGCCTCGGTCGCGGAGATCGATGGACACGACAAGTGGCAGCGCTCGACGCTGCTCTGCGCCCTCGTCGGGGACGCCAAGGTCTCGGACCGAGCCGACGGCCTGGTGCGGTTCGTCGAGAGCCGCTGCCCGGACGGCTGCACGGTCGAACGCGACCTGCTCAGCCTGCGCGACATTCGCGGCTAGGACGTGTTCTGGGATGGCTTGAGTGCCTCTCAGCCCCGGCTGTTATCGTCGCCGGTCGATGCCGACAGCCCGGATGCGGCGTGTCAACGAGTCGATCAAGGAGATCCTCGGCGATGCGATCACGACGGAGCTCAAGGACCCGAGAATCGGATTCGTGACCGTGACTGATGTGGACACCTCTCCAGACCTGCGCACTGCGCGGGTCTACGTCAGCGTGCTCGGGACCGAGGAGGAGCGAGAGCGCTCGCTCACGGGCCTGCGCTCGTCGCACGGTTTTCTTCAGGGCAAGATCGCGAGCTCGATGCGTATGAAGCGAACCCCGACCTTGACCTTCGAATACGACGAGAGCGCAGAGCGCGGCGATCGCATCTCGCGTCTCCTCGGAGACGAATGACGGAATCGACAGAGGTCCTCACCAGCGACATCGAGCGGGTCGCGGATGCGATCCGCGCCGGCGACCGCTTCCTGCTGACGACCCACGAGAACCCGGACGGGGACGCCCTCGGCTCGCTCCTCGCGATGCACAACATCCTCGAGGCGCTCGGCAAGGACTCGGTGATGTTCCTGACGGCCAAGGAGTTCCCACTGCCGGTCGAGTACCGCTTCCTGCCGCTCGAAGAGGTCTTCCACGAGCCACCCGCCGACATCGCCGACCGCGTCGTGATCTTCCTCGACTGCGGGAACATCGACCGCATGCCCGTCGACTTCCTGCAGAACGGCGAGAACATGGTGATCAACGTCGATCACCACCACGACAACACCCGCTTCGGGAGCATCAACCTCGTCGACGTCGAGGCCTCGTGCACCGCGGAGATCGTCTACGACCTGGCGGGACTGCTCGACGTGCGGCTGACGCCGGAGATCGCCAACGCCCTCTACGTCGGGGTGGTAACCGATACGGGCAAGTTCATGTACGAGAACACCGATGCGCGCTCGCACCGGATGGCCGCCGGCCTGATCGAGGCCGGGGTGCAGGTCAACGAGGTCTACCGGCGACTCTACGAGCACGCCCCGCTCGAGAAGCTCAAGCTCCTGGCGCGTGCGCTGGAGGGAATCACCGTGCTCGACGACGGCCGGCTCTCGGTCACCTACATCTCCGCCGAGGACTACGCCGCCACCGGGGCGAGCGAGCCACTCACTGAGGGGATCATCGACCACCTGAGGACCATCGACGGCGCGGTCGTCGCCGCGGTGGTCCGTGACCAGGCCGACGGCGGCCGCGCTGCCCGCAAGGTCAGCATGCGCTCGACCGACGGGCGGGTGGACGTCTCCGCGATCGCGCGCCTGCACGGCGGGGGCGGGCATCGCCGGGCTGCTGGCTTCGGCACCGATCTCGAGTACGAGCAGGTCATCGAGTTCCTGATCGGCGAGATCGAGTCCCAGCTCGCAGCCTGAGCGGCGAGTGAGCGCCGAGCCGACCCCCGCCGGGGGCCTGCTGGTCGACAAGCCGGCCGGTGTCACCTCGCATGACGTGGTCGCGGAGATCAGGCGGGAACGCGGTGGCAAGGTGGGACACGCGGGCACGCTCGACCCGTTCGCGACGGGGCTTCTGATCGTTCTGCTGGGCAGGGCCACCCGGCTGCAGCGGTATCTGCTCGAGCTCCCCAAGACCTATCGCGCGACCGCCAGGCTGGGTTGGCGCTCCTCGACCGGCGACCCGGACGGGGAGGTGACCGAGACGGGCCGCGTTCCGGAGAGCCTCGAGCTGCCGACGGGCGAGATCGAGCAGCGGGTGCCGATGACCTCCGCCGTCAGGGTCGACGGCGAGCGGCTCTACCGCAAGGCGCATCGCGGAGAGTCCGTCGAGACCCCGACGCGTCGCGTCACGGTCCACCGCGCCGAGCTGCTGGAGTCGGACGGCGAGCGCGCGACCTTCGAGATCGAGTGCTCCTCCGGCACCTACATCCGCACGCTGATCGAGACCCTGGAGGACGCCTACTGCGAGTCTCTGCGCCGGACCGCGATCGGCGACCTGCGTGTCTCCGAAGAAGGCCGTGAGGAGGTCTCGGTGGAGGAGCTGGTGGGCTTCCTGCCGGAGCGCCTGCTCGACGACGAGGAGGCCACCGCGGTGAGCCACGGACGCCCCGTGGTCGAGCCGTTCGACATCCCGCCCGTGCATGTTCGGCTCACTCATGACGGGCGTCTCGTGGCAGTCGCCCGCGTAGATGGAGAGAATCTCCGACCTGAGGTCGTCCTCGTCTAGCTAGATCAACCGGTTGTTCTGCAGAGCCGGGTCCCAAAGTGCCGCTTTGCATGGAAAGCAGCAGTGTCGTGCGAGATACTGGGCGGGCGATGTCGGAGGAGAGTCTCGAAGATTTCATCCGCCGGCCCTTCATCGCCGAGCCGGCCCACGCTCAGACAGCGCCTCTTTGATGCGGGCCGCCGGTATCAGCGAGTTCGGCGGTGCTGTCGGGCGGATCGACCTCCCAGATCCGCGCCCCCTCGCGGACGACGAGGTCCTGATCGAAATCCGGGCCGCGGGCGTCGGCAACTGGGAGGAGTTCGTCCGGACGGGCGACTGGGACGTCGGCCGCGCCCCGCCGATGGCGCTCGGCGTCGAGGCCGCCGGGACCATCACGGCGATCGGAGATTCCGTCGAGGACGTGGGAGCCGGGCGATGAGGTGCTCAGCCACCCCCTCCCGCTGCGCGATCAGGGAACCTGGGCGCCCTTGCTGATCGCCTCGGCGACGGTGCTCGCGCGAAAGCCTGGCGCCCTCTCGTGGGAGGCCGCTGCTGCGTTCCCCGTTCCGCGCCCTGACCGCCACGCAGGTGATCGACGGAGCCCTGGCGGTGCGCCCTGACGACCTGGTCCTCGTCAACGGTGGGAGCGGGGTGACCGGCGCGCTGCTCGTTGGACTGGCCGCGGCCCGCGGCGCCGAGGTGATCGCGACCGCAGGACCGGCCAGCCATGAGCGCCTGCGCCGGCTGGGAGCGGCCCACGTGCTCGACTATCACGACCCCGACTGGCCGGAGCAGGCGCTCGCCATTGGCGGCGGCTTGGGCGTGACCGCGGTCGCGAACGCCGTGCCTCAACGGCTCCGCCGACGCGATCGGCACCGTGCGCGACGGCGGTCACCTCGCGACGATCACCCAGGACCCACCGGACGAGCAGCGGGGCATCGAGATCTCGTCGGTGATCGTGCAGCCCGACGGCCGCGCGCTCGGCGAGCTCGCCGAGCTGCTCGCGGCCGGAGAAGCTCGAGGTCTCGATCGCGGCGACGTTCCCGCTCGAGGAAGCCGCTCGACGGCCTTCGCGGCACGCAACCGAGGGCGGCGCCGGCGGAGCGGTCGTGCTTCGCCCCTGACAGGGGCGAGAATCTAGCGCCGCCAGGGACTGAGTGGCGACCCCCGCTGGTCAACGATCGGCCCCGTGACCGTGCTGCCCGAAGTTTGGCGAAAGGTCGCTTTGGACGAGAAGCGGCGGTCCCGAGCCTGGCTGGCGCACGGTCTGGCGCACGGTCACGAAATGGCATCGTGGAGCGGAATGCACGCTCTTGCTCCAGATGGAGAGAATCTCCGACCTGAGGTCGTCCTCGGCTAGCTACGGCCGATACCGTGACCGGCCGATGGCTGAGCGGGTCGCGGTTCTCGGCACCGGAACTATGGGCGCGCCGATGGCGCGCAACCTGCTGAAGGCGGGCTTTCGGGTACCCGTGTGGAACCGCGAGCCCCTCGACAAGGCGCGCGTGCTCGCGCCGAGTGAGCGGCTCGGACGCTGGCCGACGCGCGGAGTGCGATGCAGGCTCACCGGCGCCGTCTGGCTCCAGACCAGCATGGACACGGACGTGGAGTGCGTGGCCGGGCTCGCGGAGGACCACGGGATCACGTTCGTGGACTGTCCCGTCCTCGGCACCAGGGAGACGGCCAAGCAGGGCCGGCTCGTCGTGCTCGCGTCCGGACCCGGCGACGCCCTCGACCGGGCACAACCGGTGTTCGACGCGATCGCGTCAAAGACGGTCAGGCTCGGGCCGGAGGCCCGCGGGGTGAGCCGCATGAAGCTCGTGGCGAGCGCCTGGACCGTGGCGCTCGTGGAGACCTTCCGCTGCCAGCTGAGCCGCGCAGCGCGCTGGGCGGGCTCGCGCAGCGCCCGCCGATAGCGATAAGAATCTGCAACCCGAGGTGGTCCTGACTTGACGATCCAAGTGACAAAGCTGCCCGACGCCACGCCGCGCGACCGGCACGTCGCGATCGGCGTCTTCGACGGCGTCCACAAAGGCCATCAGGCCGTGATCGACGAGGCGGACACCGTGCTCACCTTCGACCCCCATCCGCTCTCGGTGATCAACCCGGACGCGGCGCCCAAGCTGATCATGCCCTTCGACGTGAAGCGGGACGTGATCGACGGGCTCGGAGTGGATGAGATCGTCGTGATCCCTTTCGACAAGGAGTTCATGAAGATCCCTGCCGAGGAGTTCATCGCCCGGATCCTGGTCGAGCAGCTCGGCGCCAGGAAGGTCTCGGTCGGCGAGAACTTTCGCTTCGGCGCGAAGGCGAAGGGGACGCCGGAGATGCTCGCCGAGCGCGAGGAGTTCGAGACCCGCATCGTCCCCCTGGTCGAGGTGGACGGTGAGACCGTCTCCTCCAGCAGAGTCCGCGGCCTGGTCGCGGCGGGGGAGGTCGAGGCGGCGATGCGCTGCCTGGGGGCGCCGTTCATGGTCGAGGGGAAGGTGGTCGAGGGCGATCGCCGCGGACGCGAGCTCGGCTTCCCGACGGCGAACCTGGTCCCCGACGACCACCTGGTGGTCCCGGGACACGGCGTCTACGCCGCCTTCGCCAACGGCCACCCCGCCGCGGTCAACGTCGGCATCCGGCCCACCTTCGACACCGGCAGGGGGCTGCTGATCGAGTCGTTCCTGATCGACTTCGACGGCGATCTCTACGGGCAGAACCTGCGGGTCGCCTTCGTCAACCGGCTGCGCGGCGAAAAGCGTTTTCCGAGCGTCGAGGACCTGATCGCGCAGATGCACCGCGACGTCGCGGAGGCCAGGGAGATCGCCGCCAAGTACGAGCGGCACGGCGACTAATCGCTACCCTGTTCCGCCGATGCCGCTGACGAAGGACAGAAAGCAGGAGCTGATCGGCAAGTACGGCCGGTCGGGCGAAGACACCGGATCCGCCGAGGTGCAGGTCGCGATGCTCACCGAGCGGATCAACGAGCTCACCGAGCACCTGCGAACGCACACGAAGGATCACCACTCCCGTCGCGGCCTGCTGAAGATGGTCGGCAAGCGCCGCCGCCTTCTCCGGTACCTGGAGCGCAACGACCTCGAGCGGTACCGCTCGCTGGTCGCGGAGCTCGGTCTCCGCCGCTGACCGCGGAGCCGCGGTGATCGAGGCGGGCTCGAAAGCGCCGGACTTCTCGCTCCCGGACCACGACGGCAACCAGGTTTCGCTCGCGGACTTCGCCGGGCGGAGGCTCGTGCTGGTCTTCTACCCCCTCGACTTCAGCCCGGTCTGCTCCGACCAGCTCAGCCTCTACCAGGAGGTGCTGGGCGAGATCGAGGCCCAGGGCGCCAGCCTCGTCGGAATCAGCGTCGACTCCACTTTCTGCCATCACGCCTTCCGCAAGCACCGCAACCTGACGATGACGCTGCTGGCCGACTTCAACCCCAAGGGGGAGGTCTCGCGCGCCTACGGCGCCTGGATCGAGCAGGTCGATCACGGCAACCGCTCGCTGGTCCTGGTCGACGAGGCCGGGATCGTGCGCTGGTCGCACGCCTCGCCGACCCCGCTCGAGATCCCCGGCGCCAACCTGATCTTCGACGCCCTCGCAACCTGATGCACCACACGCGCGTGCTTCGCCCGGCCGAGGGGGTGTACGCGTTCTACGACGGCCGGATCGAGGGCTATCGATTCGCCGAGCGGCCGAACTGGGTGGACGAGGGCGCGCTCGCTCTCGGGATCGCGAGCTACGCGGTGGTCTCCGGCGACCGGGCGCTCGTCTATGACACGCACACCTCGATCGAGCACGCGCGTTTTGTGCGAGCCGCCCTCGAGGAGGAAGGGGTGCGGAGCTTCACGGTGGTCCTCAGCCACTGGCATCTCGATCACGTCGCCGGCACCGAGGTGTTCCGCGACAGCGAGGTGATCTCCTCGGCCCGCACGGCAGAGTTGCTGAAGCGCAAGGCCACCGCCATCGAGAGAGGTGAGCTTGAGGGCCCGCCGCCGATCGATCCACTGATCCTGCCCACTCGCACCTACTCGGATCGACTCCGGCTCGATGTCGGCGAGATGGAGGTGGAGCTGATCCACCTGAACATTCACAGCGACGACGCAACCGTGGTCTGGCTGGCCGACCAGCGCATCCTCCTCTGCGGGGACACGATGGAGGACACGGTCACCTACGTCGATGAGCCTGAGGCGTTCGATGCGCACCTGGCGGGCCTCGTCGAGCTCCGGCGGCTGGAGCCCGAGCGGATCCTGCCCAACCACGGCGACCCCGAGGCGATCGCCGGTGGGGGGTACTCCACGAGCCTGATCTCGGCGACCGAGCGGTACATCGAGATCCTTCGCCGGCTGCCGGAGAATCGGGAGCTGGGGGAGGTCTCGCTGCGAGAGCTCATGGCGGAGGCAATCGAGGCAGGCTGGATCAACTACTTCACCCCCTACGAGGAGGTCCATCGCGAGAACGTGGCCACGGTCCTGGGGGTCAGTCTCACGAATGGGTGAGCTGACCAGTGCCTCCGTGCCGCCGATCGCCGCGGACGATCACGTCACGGGGGAGGGGCTCGAGACCATCGTCTACGCCGATTTCGGCTGCCCCTACTGCGCCGTTTCCTGGGCGCGCCTGCGCGAGCTGCCGCTGCGGCTCTGCTTCCGGCACTTTCCCATGGGTTCGAAACACCCACGCTCCCCGGGGCTGCACGCCGCCGCCGAGGCGGCCGGCCTCCAGGGCGCCTTCTGGGAGATGTGCGACTCGCTCTACGCCGATCGCGGGCGCGTCGACGACCCGCACCTCTGGGAGAGGGCGGAGCTGTTCGGCCTCGATCTCGAGCGGTTCAACTCCGACCGCCGCTCCGATGCGGTCCGCGCACGGGTCGAGCGGGACTTCGCCAGCGGCATCCGCGGTGGTGTCGGCGGCACTCCCACGGCGTTCGTCGACGGCGTGCCGCTGGCCGGTGACCCGGTCGAGGCCCTGCGTGGGCTCACGCGCTAACGGTCGCTAACATCGTCGGGACAGAGAACGAGAGTTCTTAAGCGAAAGGCCGCCAACCGGGCGGCCGAAGGGAAACACACATATGAGCATGTTTGACGTAACCCGCGTCTCGGTTGAGGTAGGCGGGGAGGAGATCTCCTTCGAGACCGGAAAGCTCGCCCGACAGGCGAGCGGCTCCGTGGTCGTTCGCTCCGGCGACACCATGGTGCTCTGCACCGCAACAGCGGGCAACGAGCGTGATGTCGACTTCCTCCCGCTGACGGTCGATGTCGAGGAGAAGCACTACGCCGCGGGCAAGATCCCCGGCTCGTTCTTCCGGCGTGAGGCCAGGGCAGGCGAAAAGGCCACCCTCACCGCGCGCATGATCGATCGTCCGCTGCGTCCCCTCTTCCCGAAGGGCTGGCACCGCGAGACCCAGTTGGTCTCCCAGCCGATGTCGGTGGACCACGTCCACCCCTACGACATCCTGGCCATGAACGGCGCCTCCGCCGCACTGGCGATCTCCGACATCCCGGTCGCGGCGCACGTCGGCGCGGTCCGGATCGGAAAGCTCGACGGCGACTTCGTCGTCAACCCCGAGGAGGAGACCCAGGAGGAGCTCGAGATGGATCTGATCGTCTCGGGCACCGAGGAGGCGATCCTGATGGTCGAGGCCGGCGCCGAGGGCGTCACCGAGGCCGAGATCCTCGATGCGCTCGACATCGCGCACTCGGAGATCAAGAAGCTCTGCGGCACGATGGCGGAGCTGCGGGAGAAGGCCGGCAAGGAGAAGATCGTCGTCGAGGCTCCGCAGGTCGATGAGGCGACGCTCGAGTCGATCAAGAGCTCGCACGGCGCCAAGCTGGACGAGGCCACACAGGTCGCAGGCCAAGCTGGAGCGCCAGGACGCGATCGACGCCGTCGAGGAGGAGGTGCTCGAGCAGTACGCGCCTCCCGACCGAGGACGAGCAGCCCGACCGCGAGCGGCTCGCCGAGGTGAAGGCTGCCTTCGCGAAGCTCGAGAAGGACACCATCCGCAAGCGCATCGCCGTCGACAAGAAGCGTCCCGACGGTCGCGCCCAGGACGAGATCCGGCCGATCGAGACCGAGATCGACGTCGCTCCGCGCGTGCACGGCTCCGCGCTGTTCACCCGCGGTGAGACGCAGATCCTCTCCAGCGTCGCGCTGGGAACCACCCGCATGGACATGAAGGTCGACAACCTCGGCCTCCAGGAGACCAAGCGGTTCTGGCACCACTACAACTTCCCGCCGTTCTCGGTGGGGGAGGCCGGCTTCATGCGCGGGCCGAAGCGCCGTGACATCGGCCACGGGGCGCTCGCCGAGCGGGCGCTCGAGGCGACGATCCCGAGCGAGGAGGATTTCCCGTACGTGATCCGCGTCGTCTCCGACACCCTGGAGTCGAACGGGTCCTCGTCGATGGGCTCCGTCTGCGCCTCTTCGATGGCACTACAGGCCGCGGGCGTGCCGGTCTCCGCACCGGTCGCCGGCGTGGCGATGGGCCTGATCAAGGAGGGCGACGACTACATCGTCCTCACCGATATCGCCGGCGTCGAGGACCACCTGGGCGACATGGACTTCAAGGTCGCCGGGACCGCCGAGGGCATCACCGCCCTACAGATGGACATCAAGATCACCGGCGTCACGCTGGAGATCCTGAGGGATGCGCTGGACCAGGCCCATAAGGGTCGCCAGTTCATCCTCGGCAAGATGGCCGAGTCGATCGATCACCCGCGCGAGGAGCTCTCACAGTTCGCGCCGAAGATCACCTCGATCAAGATCGATCCGGAGAAGATCGGCGCCCTGATCGGCAAGGGCGGCGAGACGATCCGCGGTCTCTCGGAGGAGTTCGAGGCCGAGATCGACGTCGACGACGACGGCACGGTGCGCCTCTACGCGCCCACCGGCGACCAGGTCGACGCCCTCGCGGACCGGATCACCGGCATGACCAAGGACGCCGAGATCGGCGACCGGTATCCGTCCGCCAAGGTGGTGAAGACCACCAACTTCGGAGCCTTCGTCGAGCTGACGAAGGGCACCGACGGCCTGCTTCACATCTCGAACGTGAAGCCGGGCGAGCGAGTCGGCACGGTCGAGGAGGTCCTCAACCAGGGCGACGAGATCGACGTCACCGTCGTCGAGGTCGACAAGGAGCGGGGCCGGATCGGCCTGCGGCTCACCGGCGACCCCGATGTCGAGGGCAAGTCGGCCGAGGAGCTCGCCGGCGTCGGCACCGGCGACCCCGGGCCTCCGAGCCGTCGTCGTGACGGCGGCGGTCGCGGTGGCGACGGGCGCCGGCCCCAGCGTGACGGCGGTGGCGGTGGCGGTCGTCGCCGCGAGCGCGACAGCAGCCGGGGCCGCTGAGCCGCGCGTGGCGAGCGATAACGCCCAGCTGACGGAGCTCGATTCGGGAATCCGGGTCGTCACCGAGGTCGTTCCCTCGGTGCGCTCCGTCGCGCTCGGCTTGTGGGTTCGAACGGGCTCGAGGGACGAGACGCCGGCGCAGGCCGGCGTCTCCCATTTCCTCGAGCACCTGCTCTTCAAGGGCACGAAGCGCTACTCGGCGATCGAGATCGCCGAGATCTTCGATGGCCTCGGCGCGTCCATCAACGCCGCGACGGGCAAGGAGTCGACCAACCTCTACGCCCGCTTCCTCGACACCCACACGGAGGAGGCGTTCGACCTGCTTGTCGGAGATGCTGCTCGGCCCGACCTATCCGGACATCGACTCCGAGCGCGACGTCGTGCTCGAGGAGATCGCGATGTACGAGGACGAGCCGCAGGACAAGGTCCACGACGTCCTCGACAGGGCGGTCTTCGGCGGCCATCCGCTCGGGCGGCGTGTTCTGGGTGAGGCCGAGGTGATCAGCTCGATCCCGGTCCCCGACATCGAGGCCTACCACCGGGCCCGCTACACGGGCGGGAACATCGTGGTCGCCGCGGCGGGGAACCTGGATCACGAGGCGATCGTCGAGCTCGCCAGGCGCCATGTCGAGCCTCCGGCCGCGTCCAGCGACCAAGCCAGCGTCGAACCCCCCGAGCCCGACGGGGCGCAGTTCGCCTTCCAGCAGAAGGACACCGAGCAGTTCCACATCGCCTTCGGCGCTCCCGGGGTCGACCGCTCCGACGACCGGCGCTACGCGCTCACGATTCTCGACGCCGTCTTCGGTGGCTCGACCTCGTCCCGCCTCTTTCGCGAGGTCCGCGAGAAGCGCGGTCTGGCATATGCCGTCGGCTCCTACACCCAGCAGTACGTCGATAGCGGGCTGATCGGCCTCTACGTCGGTACGCGGGAGGACAACGTGGAGGAGGCCTGCGGGATCATCGGTCGCGAGCTCGCTTCGATCCACACCGAGGGCATCACCGACGACGAGCTGGCCCGTGCCAAGGAGAACGTCAAGGGCCGCATGGTTCTCTCTTCCGAGTCCACCGCGGCGAGGATGGGACGGATCGGCAAGGCGCTGCTCTTCGACACGCCGCTGCTGACCCTCGACGAGCTGCTCGAGAAGGTCGACGCCGTCACCGGTGAGCAGGTCGCGGATCTGGCCCGCGAGCTCTACGCCCCAGAGGCTCTCTCAGCCGCGGCGATCGCGCCCAACGAGGAGCGCTTCCGCGCCGCCCTCGGGCCCGTCAACGAGGCCCTGGCGGCCGCCTAGTCCGTAGCGGGCGCTTGTCGGGATACTGCGCCCCGGATGTCGGAGAAGGAACCGCCTCGTCTCGATCCATCGCATCCACGCGGTGGCGCAGCACACCGGCATGCGGTTCGATGATTCCATCGCCTACGACTGGACCTTCCGGGACGGCAGGGTCGTTCACCTGAAGACATACTGGGATCCGGCAGAGGCCCTGGCAGCCGCCGGCCTGGACGGCCGAATCGACGGGTAGCTCCCATTGGCTGATCTCGACTCGAAGTACAGGCCGCCCCTCGAAGCGCAGCTGGAGGGCGGCGAGGAGCTCTGCGGGCTCTGCATCGCCTCTCAGCAGAAGGGGATGTTCAAGGGCGGGGCCGTCGTCCTCGGGGTCACCGACCGGCGCCTGCTGGTGCAGTCGCTCAGCCGCCGAGGCGATGCCGACGGCGTGCCGCTCTCGATCGCGCCCGAGGAGATCGCCTCCGCGAAGGCCGGTCCGGCGGGCGGCGGCTGGATCAACATCTCCACCGCGATCCTGGATCACGCCGCCGTCAAGCTGGAGATCCGCACGACCGGCGGCGAGAAGCTGAAGCTGATGTTGATGCGCGGGGAGGGAAGGATCCTCGGCGGGCTGGGAGGAGGGGAGCCTCAGCGCCAGGGCCTGGAGGCACTCGCAGAGTGGTTCCGGACGATCGATCCCTCATAAGATCGCCGGCGATGCCCGATCCGATCAGAGTCGTGGTCTCCGGCGCCGCGGGGCGCATGGGGGAGACCACGTCGAACGCGGTCGAGGACGCGGACGACCTCGAGCTCGTCGGACGGGCCGATCCCTCCCTCGGCACCTCGGTGGGCGAGTTCCTCGCCAATGCCGACGTCATGGTCGACTTCACGACCCCGGACGCGTCACCCGCGAACGTCATGGAGGCGATCGACGCCGGCGTCCACGCCGTGGTGGGGAGCACGGGATTCGACCTCGATGAGCTTCGCGAGCGGGTCGAGGGGGCGAATGGCGGGGCCAACTGCTTCGTTGCGCCGAACTTTGCGATCGGCGCGGTGCTGATGATGGAGGCGTCGAAGCTGATCGCTCCGCACATGCCCGAGGCGGAGATCGTGGAGCTCCATCACGATCAGAAGAAGGACGCGCCGTCGGGCACCGCCAAGCGGACCGCCAAGCTGATCGGGGAAGCCGGTGGCAACGTGCACGAGCCGATCCACTCGATCCGCCTTCCGGGTCTGGTCGCCCACCAGGAGGTCGTCTTCGGCGGCCAGGGGCAGACGCTCTCGATCCGGCACGACTCGACCGACCGCACGAGCTTCATGCCGGGCGTGCTGCTGGCCATACGGAAGGTTCCGGAGTTGCCCGAGCGCTTCGTCGTCGGCCTCGAGAACCTCCTCTGACCGGCCGGGGAAGCCGTGACCCGCTGACGCCTGCCGGTCCCGGTACTCTCAGGCCCATGGCGGAGATCCGAGGCGTACTCACCGCGATGGTGACGCCGTTCGCCGAGGACGGCTCGGTGGACGAGGCCGCGGCTCGCCAGTTGGCGCGTCACCTGATCGAGAACGGGTCACACGGTCTGGTGCTGTCCGGCACGACGGGCGAATCGCCGACGCTGGACGATGACGAGAAGCTCTCGCTCCTGCGGTCGGTGCGCGACGAGCTCGGTGCGGACGTCCTCCTGATCTGCGGTACCGGGTCCAACGACACGCGTCATTCCGAGCACCTCTCGGCGGCGGCGGCCGACGCGGGCGCGGACGCGGTCCTCGCCGTGACGCCGTACTACAACAAGCCGAACCGCGCCGGGATCATCGCCCACTTCGAGGCGGTCGCGAGGGCGGCCGGCGTGCCCGTGGTCCTCTACAACATCCCCTCCCGGGTGGTTGTGAACATGCCGCCGGACCTGCTCGCCGAGCTGGCTCAGATCGAGAACGTGGTCGGGGTGAAGCAGGCGAATGACGACGAGCTGCAGCCGATCGACGGCCTGCGCGTCCTGGCCGGCAACGACGGCACGTTCCTGCGCACCCTGGAGATGGGGGAGCCGGGCGGCATCCTGGTCGCGACCCAGCTGGTCGGGCCCGAGATGCGCGAGATACATGACGCCGTGCAGGCCGGCGATCTGCAGCGGGCCCGCGAGATCGACGAGTCGCTGCGGCCGATCTACGAAGTCCTTGGCAAGACCAACCCGATCCCCGTGAAGGCGGGCCTGGAGCTGCTCGGGATCTGTTCCGCTCGGGCGCGATTGCCGATCGTCGAGGCCGACGAGGAGCAGAGGGCGGAGGTCAGGCACGCGCTGGAGGCCCACGGCCTGCTGGCGGGGAGCGCCGCCTAGCTTTGCCCAGCTCCGGCGTTCGGATCCTCCCGCTGGGTGGGCTGGGGGAGATCGGCAAGAACATGACCGTCGTCGAGGCGGAGGGCCGGATCGTGGTCGTCGACACCGGCCTGATGTTCCCCACGGCCGACATGCTGGGCATCGACCTGGTGCTGCCGGATTTCTCGAGCCTTCGGGAGCGCGCCGACGACATCGAGGCGATCGTGCTCACGCACGGCCACGAGGACCACGTGGGTGCGCTTCCCTACGTCCTTCGGGAGATCGGCATGCCGCCCGTGATCTACGGCGGTCTGCTCACGATCGGGATGGTTCGCTCCAAGCTCGACGAGCACAAGCTGCGCGACGTGCCTCTGCGCGAGCTTCCCGCCGGCGAGCACGTCACGGCCGGGCCGTTCGACATCGAGCTCGTCCATATGGCTCACTCGATTCCCGATGCACGCGCCGTCGCGCTGACCACGGAGCTCGGCACCGTGCTCGTCACCGGCGACTACAAGTTCGACCAGACACCGGTCGACCGGATCCCCGCGGACGTCTCGCGACTCGCCGAGCTCGGGCGGCGAGGGGCTGCTCTGCCTCTGCGGGGACTCGACCAACGCCGACCGCCCGGGGGTTGCGCCTTCCGAGTCGAGTGTGGGCCCGGCTCTGGTCGAGGTCTTCTCACGCTGCCCGGGACGCATCATCGTCACCTGCTTCGCCTCCAACATCCACCGCGTCCAGCAGGCGATCGACGCGGCCGCCCGGCTGGACCGCCGGGTCGCGCTGGTCGGGCGCTCGATGCGGAAGAACTTCAACATCGCCTCCAACCTGGGCATGGCGGAAGCGCCGGACGGGCTCTTCATCTCTCCGAAGGAGGTCCAGGACTTCCCCGACGATGAGGTCGTCGTGATCTCGACGGGCAGCCAGGGCGAGCCGCTCTCGGCGCTCCGCCGGATGGCTCATCGCGACCACCCCGACGTCGAGCTGCACTCCGGCGACACGGTGATCTTCTCCGCGACACCGATCCCGGGCAACGAACGCTCGGTGAACGAGACGATCGACCGGATCTTCCAGATCGGGGCACAGGTCGTCACGGCCGCTGACGCGCCGATCCACGCCTCCGGTCACGGCTGGCAGGAGGAGCTCAAGCTGATGCTCAACCTGACCAAGCCGCGCAACGTCTTCCCCTTCCACGGCGACCACAAGCGGCTCCGCCTGCACGCGGACCTCGCCGAGTCGGTCGGGATCCAGCCGGAGCGCATCTTCACCGGCCGGAACGGCCTCGCGCTCGAGATCGACGAGTCGGGCGCCCGCTTCGGCGAGGACGTGCACGCCAGCATGATCTTCGTGGACGGCGTCTCGGTGGGGGAGCCGGACGAGTTCGCGCTCCGCGACCGCCGCAAGCTCTCCGACGACGGCGTCTTCATCGTCGTGGCGACGATCTCATCGGACGATGGCTCGCAGGTGGCAGACCCCGAGGTGATCTTCCGCGGTGTGCCCTTCGCCCAGGAGGCCGACGGTCTGCGAGACGAGCTGCGTGACGTCGTCCAGGCGACGCTGAACGAGGCCGCCGATGATCAGGTTCGGGAGGTCTCCCTTCTCCAGGAGGACCTGCACGACGACATCGCGGAGTTCGTCTACGAGAAGCTGCGCCGTCGTCCCCTGGTCCTGCCGGTCGTCGTCGAGGTCTAGGCGTGGCCGATCCCTCGCCCGCGGGCCGCGCCCCGGCCACGGCGGATGAGGAGATCATCTACGCCGACAACGCGAGCGTCCTCTCGGAGCGCTCGGAGGCCGAGCGGCTGCAACGAATCGAGAGGGAGCTGGTCTTCGGTTTCAACGAGCTCGGGGAGATCGGCCCGGCCATCTGCGTCTTCGGCTCGGCTCGAATTCCGGACGATTCGCCGGAATACGAGCGCGCGCGCGAGACGGGACGCGCGATCGGCGAGGCGGGGTTCGCCGTGATCACCGGCGGGGGCCCCGGGGCGATGGAGGCCGCGAACCGCGGCGCACAGGAGGCCGACGCGCTCTCCGTCGGGCTCAACATCGAGCTGCCGCACGAGCAGGGGATCAATCCGTACGTCGATCTCGGCATCGAGTTCCACTACTTCTTCACGCGGAAGCTGATGTTCGTGCGCTACTCCGAGGCCTTCGTCGTCTTCCCGGGCGGCTTCGGCACCTTCGACGAGCTCTTCGAGGCCCTGACCTTGATCCAGACCGGCAAGGCCGTCGATCACCCGGTCATCCTCGAGGGCTCGGAGTTCTGGTCGGGGCTGATCGACTGGATCAGCTCGCATCCCCTCGCCGAGGGGATGCTCACCCCGCAGGACCTGGGTCAGGCCGAGCTTGCCGACGGCGTGGAGGACGTCATGTCGCGGCTGCTCTCGGGGATCTGCGCAGCCGGATAGCGCCCGCGGACCTCGTCGACGAACCGCGCCAGACGGTCGGCCAGGGCGTGGTCGTGGATCTCGAGCACCGACTCGGCGTTCTGTTCGCCCGAGCGCGAGAGGTTGAACGAGCCCAGGAAGACGACGTCGTCCGCGACGGTGACCTTGGCGTGCATGAAGTCGTGAACCGCCAGCTCCGGCGTCCAGGGGGTGGAGGGCTTGGCCGAGAACGCGAGCTTGGAGAGCATCGCCGCGAGCAGGGGGATCTTCCAGGCGCTGTGTCCGTTCTCGCGCCACTGCTGGAAGACCGTCTCCGTCTGCGGGCCATCGACGACGCCGGCGATGTCCCGGCCGCCCTTGTCGGCGAGCTCCGCGAGCGTTCCCAGGATCGGCCCGGAGGTGATCACCGGCGAGGCGATCCGCACCCGGCTCCGCGACGCTCCGATCGCAGTCGCGATCCGCTGCGAGAGGTCCTCGCCGTGTCCAGGGGTGAACCAGGCCGTCACGGGCACCCCGTCCACGTCCACGGGGTCGGGGTCGATCCTGCCGCTGCGTCCGACGTCGCGGTCGGACCAGAGCTCCTCGAAGTTCTGCTTGAACCGGGACGCGATCCCCGGATCCGACACGATCGCGATCACGTTCTCCTGGCGGGTCCAGGAGTCGATCGTCCAGTTCGTTGATCCCGTCCAGACCGCCTCGTCGTCCCTGACCGCGTACTTGTGGTGCATCAGGTCGGGAATCCCGGGAACCGGGCGGGCCTCGATCGGCAGCTCTGCCAGGATCTCGGGACGGGTCCGGGGAGGAGGGTGGAGCTCGGAGGGCCTGCCCGAGTCGACGTTGTAGAGCAGCCTCGTCGTCACGCCGCGCGCCTCCGCCTCCCGCAGCTGATCGGCCACGATCGATCCGGTGGGGTCGGGCAGGCGGATGTCATAGAGGGCCAGCTCGAGGGTCGACTTCGCCGGCTTCAGGAAGCCGGCCAAGCGGCGCGCGACGTCGTCGGCGCTCTGGCCGCCGTCCGTGAGGGTGAAGACTTCGAGCGAGCTCACAGGCCGGGCACCTTGGCAAAGAAAAGCCCCCGGTGGTCGAGGGAGGGGCGACCACCGGGGGCGACGCTTTGGCCCGAAGGCCTCAGCGGGTCTCGCCGTGGTGTGTGGGGTTTCGCACCGCCGGCGAGGTGTCTCGTCCAGTTGCGGAATCTAGGTCGCGATCTTGAACGTTTGCTAAAGCTGCGTCGGCGGATTCGAGCGGGAGGCGGACGGAGAATCGGGCGCCCCCGTAGACGCTCTTCCCGGCGTCCACGGAGCCGCCGTGCGACTGCGCGACTGCGCGAACGATCGCCAGACCGAGCCCGCTGCCGCCCCCTCCGATGGTGTCGGCCGGGCCCTCCCCCCGGACGAAGCGATCGAAGACCTGCTCCTCGATTCCGGCGGGGATGCCCGGGCCGTCGTCGAGCACCTCGAGCAGCGCCTGGTCGCCGTCCCGGCGAGCGGTCAGCTCGACGGTCGTCTTCTCGGGGGTGTGACGGACGGCGTTCTCGAGCAGGTTGCGGATCAGCCTGTGGAGCTCGTCGGGGCTGCCGTGCATCGGCAGCGGACCCTCCAGGTGGCTCTCCAGCCGACGTTCGCCTGCGAGCGGCCGGACCTCCTCCAGGGCGCCCGCCGCGATCTGGGCCAGGTCGACCTCGGTGCGTGCGACCGGGCGGCCCGCATCGGCGCGGGCGAGCAGCAAGAGGTCCGAGACCAGTCCCGACATCCGCCTGGTGGATGAGAGCGCCGACTCGACCGCGTGGCGGTCGTCCTCTGAGGCGGTGTTCTGGGCGAGTAGCAGCTCCAGGTTCGCCTGAATGCTCGTCAGCGGCGTCCGCAGCTCGTGGGAGGCATCGGCGACGAACTCGCGCTGTCGCTCCAGAGCCTGCTCGCGCTCGGAGCGGGCCTCGTCGAGGGCCTGGAGCATGCCGTCCATCGTCCGGGCCAGCTCGCCGACCTCGTCGTCGGTGGCCGGGGCCGGGATTCGCTTCGACGGGTCGCGGGTGCTGGTGATCTGGCGAGCGAGCCCGGTGAGCGCCTTGATCGGTCGCATCGCCCGGTTCGGCGACGGCGAGGCCGGCGAGCATCGCCAGCAGCGTGCCGCCGAGCACTCCGGCGCCGAGGAAGAACCAGAGCCGGGCGACGGTCTCGTCGACGCCCTCCGAGCTGCGGCCGTACTGGACGTAGCCCACGATGCTGCTGCTCCCGGTGACCGAGGCTCGGTGATCGGCTCGGTTGCGATCGCTGAGCCCCCCGATGTCGTGGACGCCCGTGTGCGCCTCACCCATGGAGATGACGCCGCGGGTCGGATCGAGCGCGTGCCCGTAGACGTCGTAGATCCGGATGACCGCCTTGTCCGCGGCGGCGAAGTCGTGGATTCGCGGGCTCACCACCGACGGGTTGCCCGGAGGCGGAGGTGGAGATGTTCGTCTCGGCCGCGAGCGAGCTGGCCGCGGCGCTGCAGCTCCTCCCGGAAGTCTCTCCGGATCCGGTTGCCGACGACGTGGCCGAGCACCAGCGCGAAGCACACCAGGATCAGGAGGGTGAGGCCCGCTGTGGTGAACGCGATCCGCCACCGGACGGGGATGCGCTCGAAGAGAGGGAGGCGCCTAGGGTTGGCCCACTTCACGCCGCGGCCTTGAGCACGTAGCCGGCCCCCCGCTTGGTGTGCAGGAGGCGCGGTTCGCCGCCGGATTCGAGCTTTCGCCGCAGGTTGGAGATGAAGACGTCGATCGTGTTCGTCTGCTCGAACGGGTCATAGCCCCAGACGTCCTCGAGCAGCCGCTCACGGGAGACGACGAGCTTCTGGTTCCGGGCCAGGTACTCGAGCAGCTCGAACTCCCGATTGGTCAGCTCGATCTCCCGCTTGCCGCGCTTGACCTCGCGGGTGTCCGGGTTGATGAGCAGGTCGCCCACCACGATCGAGGCGCTGCCGCGTGGCGGGCGCCTCCGCAGAAGCGCCCTGATCCGCGCGAGCAGCTCGTCGCGCTCGAAGGGCTTCGGCAGGTAGTCGTCGGCGCCCAGGTCGAGGCCCTTGACGCGGTCGTCGGTCTCGGTCCGCGCCGTCAGCATCAGGATCGGGACGTCGCTCTCGGCGCGAATCCGGCGACAGACCTCCATGCCGTCGAGCCGCGGGAGACCGAGGTCGAGCACGATCAGATCGGGGCTGAACTGCTCGGCGGCGGTCAGCGCCTCGGCACCGTCGCCCGCGCTTCTCACCTCGTGCCCCTCGGCACGCAGCGAGCGCCGCAGCACGTCGGCAATGGCCTCGTCGTCCTCGACCACGAGGACGCGCGCCGTGGCTGTCGCCTGCTCCATCACGGCCCTCAAGGGTAGAGGCGAAACCGCGCTCCACAAGCGACGTTGAGCGAACCTTTAGGCCGCGCTGAGGCGGCGACGCGTGCCCGCAGGGGTCTTGGGCCAGGCGTCGAATGGGTTGGGCGGATGCTTGCAGACCGGATTTTTGGGGCGTCGGGGCGGCGTGATCCGCCGCGGCGCAAAAAACAGCCTGCGCGCGGACGGAAGCGAAAGCCCGCCGCGCGCGGCCGTGCGCGCGGCAAGGGCCGTACCTCGCCGGAGGTGATGCAGCGCCGCCTCGACCTCGCCGGTATCTGCTGTATCGGCCTGGCGGTCTATCTCGGCTACGTCATCTATCTCGGCTGGAACGGCGGCACCGTCGGGGACGGCTCGGAGACGGCGCTCTCGTATGCGGTGGGAGCGGGGGCGATCGTCGTCCCGGTCGCGCTGGGAATCGCCGGCATCGCCCTCATCCTTCGCCCGTTCCTGCCCTCGCCCCGCTCGGTGGCGGTCGGCGTGGTGGCGATCGTCTGTGGCCTGCTGCTCGCCCTCGCCGCGCAGACCGCCGGCCTGGGTCCCGACGGGGTCCGCAAGGACCTCTTCGACACAGACTTCTTCCCCCACCACGGCGGAGGCATCGGCGAGACGCTCTACTGGGCGACGACCACCCTCTTCCAGCGCCTCGGCGCGCAGATCATCGCCGTGCTGCTCCTCGTCTCGGGTCTGCTGCTGATCTCGGGCCGGTCGGTCTCGGACATGGTCCGGGCGGTGCGCCGCGGGGCGGAGCGAGCGAAGCGCGGCACCGTCGGCTTCGCTACGGCCGTCAAGGAGAGCCGCGTCGGCACCGACCCGGACCTGATCGACACTTCACCCGCCTCCACGGAGCCGGTCTTCGGCCCGCCAGAGCCGATCGACGGCGGCGGAGAGGACTACCAGGTGCTCGTGGGAGGGCAGGAGGAGCAGGCGACCGAGAAGGTCGCCAACTTCGACGACGCGGTGCGCATCGCCGAGGAGCCCGACACGAGCGAACTGGAGGACCTCGAGGAGGACGCGGAGGTGATCAGCGTTGCCAAGGCGGAGAAGCCGGAGGGGGATGTCGCCCGGGAGGAGCCCGAGTCGGCGGAGCAGCCCGCGGTCGACCTGACTCCGATGGGGGAGAAGCGCGGCGGTGTCACCGAGTCGGAGGAGATCGACTACGAGCTGCCCGACTCAGAGCGGGTCCTCGAGCGCGGCGCGCCAGACAAGGGGCCGGACAAGAAGGACCACGAAGCCGTCGCGCGCACGCTGCTGGAGGCCCTTGGGCACTTCGGAGTGGATGCGCGGATCGTCGGCACGGTCACCGGGCCGCACGTGAGCCGCTACGAGCTCAAGCTCGCCCCCGGCACGAAGGTCTCGAAGATCACCCAGCTGAAGGACGACCTCGCCTATGCGCTCGCCTCGACGGACATCCGCATCCTCGCGCCGATTCCCGGCAAGCAGGCGGTCGGCGTGGAGGTGCCCAACCAGAGACGGCGCCTCGTTCGCCTCGGCGACATCTACGGCGGCCGGCCGCAGGGAGCATCCCCGCTGGTCGCCTGGCTCGGCAAGGACATCTCGGGCAGCGCTGTCTGGACCGACCTGCAGAAGATGCCTCACGCGTTGATCGCCGGCACCACCGGTTCGGGCAAGTCGGGAAGCGTCAACGCGATCCTCAGCTCGATCCTGCTCCACGCCTCGCCCAACGAGGTGCGGATGGTGCTGGTCGACCCGAAGCGGGTCGAGCTCAACCACTACGAGCGGATTCCTCACCTGCTGACGCCGGTCGTGACCTCGCCGCGGCTGGCCGCCAACGTCCTCAACAACCTGATCGCGGAGATGGAGAGCCGCTACCAGATCATGGAGCAGGCTCGCTCGCGGAACCTCGGTGAGCTCAACCGGGTTCGCGAACGTGAGGGCGACGCGCCGCTCCCGTACATCCTCTGCGTCATCGACGAGCTGGCGGACCTGATGATGATCGCGCCGGCCGAGGTCGAGGACGCGATCATCCGCCTCGCCCAGAAGGCGAGGGCCGTCGGGATCCACCTGCTGCTCGCGACGCAGCGGCCGTCGACCGACATCATCACCGGGACGATCAAGGTCAACATCCCCTCGCGGATCGCGTTCGCCGTCTCCTCGCAGGTCGACTCCCGGGTGATCCTCGACCAGGGCGGCGCCGAGACGCTGCTCGGCCAGGGCGACATGCTCTTCCGGCCCGCCGGCACCTCGAAGATGCAGCGGATCCAGGGCGCGTTCATCACGGAGGCCGAGATCGCCAAGATCACCGAGAAGTGGTCCGACCAGGGCGAACCCGATTTCGCCGAGGAGCTGCTCGAGGCGGCGCTTCCCGCATCCGAGGAGGGCGGCGACGACGACTTCGATCCGGACGCCGACGACCTGCTCGATCAGGCGGCGCACCTCGTGGTCGAGAGCGGGACCGCCTCGGTCTCGATGATCCAGCGGCGCCTGCGCGTCGGCTACACGCGAGCCGGCCGGCTGATCGACATGCTCGAGCGGCGCGGCATCATCTCCGGCTACGAGGGCTCGAAGCCCCGGCAGGTGCTGGTCTCGCTGGCGGACCTGCCGCGGGTGCTGGGCGGGGGAGACCGGGCTGGGGAAGAGGAAGCGCCCCAACCGGTGGCTGCTCCCGGCGACCCCGAGTAGCACGAACCCGGATTTGTGCGATTGACCCCCAATACAGGGGGTGAATCGCTCGAAACTCTCGCGGCCCCGGTCCGCGAGAATGAGGACATGAGCGTTCGCGCGGGGATTCTCGTCACCGGCACCGAGGTGCTGAGCGGCTACGTCACCGACCGCAACGGTCCGTGGCTCTCCGAGCGGCTGGCTGAGCTCGGCGTCGAGGTCGAGGAGATCACCGTGGTCGGGGACCGGCCGGAGGACCTCGAGGGCGCGCTGGGGCACATGCGCGACCGGGGTCTCGACCTGATCGTCACCTCAGGAGGGCTGGGGCCGACCGCGGATGACCTGACCGCCGAGGTCGTGGGGCGCTTCGCCGGCCGCGAGCTCGCCCTCGACACCGAGATGGAGGAGAAGATCAACCGGATCATCGCCCGCTACGCGCGGCGGCTCCGGTTCGACCCCGAGGCTGTGCGCGAGGGCAACCGCAAGCAGGCGATGGTGCCGGAGGGGGCGACGGCGCTCGATCCGGCGGGAACCGCGCCCGGCCTCGTCGTGCCCGCTGACGGCCAGGTCGTGATCGTGCTCCCGGGCCCGCCCCGCGAGCTCCAGGAGATGTGGCCGCGGGCGCTGGCGGCGGCGCCGGCCGAAGAGGTCCTCGCGCGTGCCGAGCCCTACAGCACGATGTCGATCCGCATGTTCGGCATCCCGGAGTCGGAGCTCGCAAAGACGCTGCGTGAGATCGAGGACGACGGAGTGGCTCTGGACGAGCTCGAAGTCACCACCTGCCTCCGAGGGGGCGAGCTGGTCACGGACGTTCGCCACCGGCCCGGTGCCGAAGACGCGGCCGAGGGGCTGCGCGCCGGGCTGGAGGAGCGCCTCGGGCGGTTCACGTACACCGAGAGCGGCGAGTCCATCGAGGAGGTCGTCTTTCGCCTGCTGGGCGATCGCACGATCGCCGTGGCCGAGTCCGAGAGCGGCGGCCTGCTCGCGGGGCGACTCACCCGGCGCCCGGGCTCCTCGAGGTGGGTCGCGGGCGGTGTCGTCTCGTACTCGAACGATGCGAAGGTGAAGCTGCTGGGGGTCGACGCCGCGCTGATCGAGGAGCATGGCGCGGTCTCCCCGGAGGTCGCGGCGGCGATGGCCGACGGCGCGCTCGAGCGCTTCGATGCCGATGTGGGGGCCGCGATCACCGGCATCGCGGGTCCCGACGGAGGCAGCGAGGAGAAGCCGGTCGGCTACGTCTGCTTCTGCGCCAAGACCCGCGAGGGAGGCATGCTCGCGCGTGATCCCGTTCTGCCTGGAGACCGCAACGACGTGCGGGAGCGCTCCGTCGTCGTCGCGCTCCATCTGGTCCGCTACCTGCTGGAAGGACGCGAGCCGCCGCGATGAGCGCGCGGACGGGGGTCCCGGCGCTCGCGCTCGCCGCGATCTCGCTGGCGCTGCTCGCAGTCGGCCCGACAGCGGCCTCGGCCCAGTCACCAAGCGACGGTGAATTCTCCGGGACCGTGGAGATACCCGGCGGCCGCCACCTCTATCTCGAATGCCACGGCAGCGGCTCCCCGACCGTGCTCTTCGAGGCGGGGCTCCGCAGCCGCGGCGACATCTGGTGGTGGTCGAGGGAGGGAGTCGGCACCGGCGTGCTCCCGCGGGTCTCGCCGTTCACCCACGCCTGCATCTACGACCGGCCCGGAACGCTCGCTCACTTTCCCACCGTCAGCCGCAGCGACCCCGTCCCGATGCCGCGGAGCACCGGCGAGGTCGTGACCGACCTGCACGCGCTGCTGTCGGCCGCCGGCGTCCCGGGCCCGTACGTGATGGTGGGCGCCTCGACCGGCGGGCTGATCGTCCGCCAGTACGCGAGCCTCTACCCCGCGGAGGTGAGCGGACTCGTGCTGGTCGACGCGATCTCCGAGGCGATGGAGGGCCTGATGAAGCCCCGTCAGTTCGCCCGCTACAACGCCTACTACCTGCAGTCGCCCGGGGAGGACGCCAGCCGCTACGCGAACCTCGAGGCGATCGACTTCTACCGCAGCTTCGCCGAGATGAGCCTGCGGCGCCGCTCTCCCCGGACGCTGCCGGTGACCGTGCTGTCGGCCAGCTACGGCTTCGGAACCCCGCAGGGTCTCTGGCACCGGTTCGGGGGACTGGTGAACCGCACCTGGAAGCGCAGCCAGATCTACCTCGCCAAGCTGCACCCACAGACCAAGCGGGTGGTCGTCTTCGGCAGCGGCCACCAGATTCACGTCAACCGGCCCGGGGTCGTCGCCCGGTACGTGCTGGGGATGGTTGCGAGGGCGCGTGGTGCGTGAGCGGCTTCCCGCGAGGACGGCTGCGGTAGTCCTGGCCGCGGCACTCGCGCTGACCGCGACAGGCTGCGGATCCGACACCACAACCGCGGACCGGCGCCAGGCGCTGGAGGACTACGTGGCGAACGTGCAGCCCATCCGTCTCGGGATCAACGACCTGTTGGACCGGGCCGATCCGGTCCTCGAGGGGTACCGCGACGGACAGCTGACCGCGAAGCAGGCCCAGCGTGGAATCGATCGGATCGAGCGCGGAGCTGCCGACTACGCGGTCCAGATCGCCGCCGTCGGGGGCGTCCCGGCCGAGCTCCGTGCGGCGCACGATGCCTACGCGCACACGTTCGTGCTCCAGGACACCTACCTGAGCGCGCTGGCGGCCGCCCTCCCGGGTCGGCAGTTCGACGAGCTCCCCGACTTCCAGAACGAGCAGCGCGCCGCGATCATCGCCTGGCGCACGCGCCTCCAGGTCCTGGCCGACCGCTGGGGCGCCACGCTGCCGGCGGACATCCAGGTTGCGGGCCGGGGAGAGATCTCGCCCTCACCGACCGGCGATTGATCCGGGATCTCCGCACGCGATACTGGGCAGCGAATGACTCAGGAGCTTGCTCTAGCCCTGTATGACGGCTGGAACCGAGGTGATCTCGAGACGGTTCTCGGTCTCATGGATCCCGAGATCAAGATCGATTACTCCGCCGGGGCGTTTCCTGGCCTGGATGAGGCTTATCACGGTCACGAGGGCGCTCGAAAGTACTGGCAGGATCTGCGCGAGCCGTGGTCTTCGCTCAGTCTTCAGGTTGACGAGATTCGCGCGGAGGGGGATACGGTCGTGACCGCCTTCACCTTCGAGGGAGCGGGTCGGGATGGAATCGTCGTTCGGCGAAGACTCGGGAATGTGCTGACCATCACCGACGGTCTCATCTCGCGGCTCGACGCTTATGCCGATCCGCGGGGTGCGGTTGAAGCTGCGGGCCTATCCGAGTAGCGGGCTCTCGGCAGTCGAATAGTCGCTTTGGACCAGAAGCGGCGCATTGCACGGAAATCGGCACTTCCGCCGAGGCCGTCGGTTTTCGCCCGAAGGAGCGCCTAGACTGGCTCCTCGGGTCGAGCATCCCGCTCGATCAACGTAGTGCCCCGCGTTTTCGCAGTCGTTGCCTCCGGGCACCCTCCGCGTTCGCAGTGCACCCACATGGAGGGACCGAGATGGCCACAGGAACCGTGAAGTGGTTCAACGATGAGAAGGGCTTCGGATTCATCACGCCGGATGACGCCGGCAAGGACCTGTTCGTGCACCACAGCGCGATCCAGGGCGACGGCTTCAAGTCGCTGGCCGAGGGCGCAAAGGTGAGCTTCGACGCCGAGGAAGGCGCCAAGGGCCCGGCGGCCGCGAACGTCCAGGCGCTTTAGGGAAAGGGAGACATGGCCTCAGGCAGCAAGCGGAAAACCACGATGGCGAAGCTCAACCGTGAACGCAAGCTCCGCGAGCGTCGGCTCGAGAAGCAGGCCAAGAAGGCTGCGCGGAAGCAGGCGGCCGCAGACGCCCGGGCCGACTCGACCAGCTAGATCGACCTCAAGGCGCGCTCGAGGCGAAATCGCCGACTCCGCCGGAGGGGGAGAGCGTTGCCGCGTGGCTCATTAGGGCCTGGTGGCCGCGCCGCACCCACTTCGCGCTTCGAGTGCGGCCGATGCGTTATCTAGGTTTTCTCCGTGGCCAAGGAGCGGCTCAAGAGCCCCAGGGCTCGGTTGTTCGTCGCCCTCGATCTGCCGCACGACGTCCGGGCGGGGCTGGTCGACTGGCAGCGGACGGCGCTGTCGGACCCGGCGCTTCGGGTCGTCCGGCCTGAGGCTCTGCACATGACCCTGGTGTTCCTCGGCTACCAGGCCGAGAAGGACGCGAAGGCGATCGCCAAGGCGGCCCTCGGCGTCGACGCCGAGGCCCCCGCCGTGGAGCTCACCAGGGAGCCCGTCGGCGTGCCGCCCGGCAAGCGCCCACGGCTGATCGCGCTGGCGGCGAGCTCCGAGGAGACGGTGGCACTGCAGAGGCAGGTCGAGGAGCGGCTGGTGGAGGGGGGCTTCTACGAGCCCGAGAAGCGCCCGTTCTGGCCGCACCTGACCATGGCCCGGGTCAAGCCCGAGGTGCCGAAGAGCCGGAAACCGGCGCTGATCAGGACCCCGCCTCATCCGCTGCCCGAACACATGTTCCGGTTCTTCCGTCCGACTCGTCTGGTGCTCTTCAAGTCCCACCTGCGCAGGTCAGGTGCCGAGTACGAACCGCTGGCCGAGTTGGAGCTTCCGACCGCCCACGGCGACCAAGAGACAGAGAGGTGACCGAGATGGCAGATCAGAAGCCCAACTTGAGAGAGGCCGGCGAGAAGGACGCGAAGGCGCGCGACCAGGCGCTGCAGGCGGCCGTGACGCAGATCGAGAAGGAGTTCGGGGCGGGTGCCCTGATGAAGCTGGGCGACCAGGGCGCGCTCAAGGTGGAGTCCGTCTCCACCGGCGCTCTGCCGCTCGACATCGCGCTGGGAGTGGGCGGGGTGCCGCGCGGCCGCATCGTCGAGATCTTCGGGCCGGAGTCCTCCGGGAAGACCACCCTGATCTACCACATCATCGCCGAGGCCCAGGCGCGCGGAGGGGTCTGCGCCTTCATCGACACCGAGCACGCGCTCGATCCCGTCTACGCGCGGAAGATCGGCGTCAACACGGACGAGCTGATGATCTCCCAGCCGGACTACGGCGAGCAGGCTCTCGAGATCGTCGACGTGCTGGTGCGCTCCGGTGCCGTCGACGTCGTCGCCGTCGACTCCGTGGCCGCGCTGACGCCGAGAGTGGAGCTCGAGGGCCAGATGGGCGACCAGCACGTCGGTCTCCAGGCCCGCCTGATGTCGCAGGCGCTGCGGAAGCTGGCCGGAAACCTGAGCCGCGCCAACACGATCTGCCTGTTCACCAACCAGATCCGGGAGAAGATCGGCGTGATGTTCGGTTCTCCCGAGACCCAGCCGGGCGGCCGGGCGCTGAAGTTCTATTCCTCGCAGCGGCTCGACATCCGCCGGATCGAGACCCTCAAGGAGGGCACCGAGGCGGTCGGCAACCGGGTCCGGGTCAAGGTCGTCAAGAACAAGGTGGCTCCTCCGTTCCGCCAGGCCGAGTTCGACATCGAGTACGGCGTCGGCATCTCCAAGGAAGGTGCCGTGATCGACATGGCCCTGGAGCACGACCTGATCCAGAAGTCGGGCTCCTTCTTCTCCTACGGCGAGACGCGGCTCGGCCAGGGCCGCAACAACACCAAGGAGTTCCTCCGCGACAACCCGGAGCTGGCGGCGGAGCTCGAGAAGAAGATCCACGCGAAGCTCGGGATCGGCGACGCTGCCGAGCCCGAGGCTCGCCCGGAGGCCGAGAAGGAAGCCGACGCGGCCAAGGCGGCGGAGGCCGTCAAGGCCACGAAGAAGCCGGAGAAGAAGGCCGCCTAGTAAGCGTGTCCGAGGACGCCTACGAGCTCGCGCTCAAGGCGCTGGGATACAAGGAGCGCACCGAGTCCGAGCTGCGTGGTTGGCTCGCCGAGCGTGGGGTGGAGGACCCCGAGATCGACGAGGTGATCGCTCTGCTGGCCGAGGCCGGCGCGATCGACGATGCCGGCTTCGCCCAGCGCTACGCGGCTGACAAGCGTCTGCTGGCGGGGTGGGGGCCCGATCGGATAGTCAAGGCTCTTCAGGGCCGAGGGGTGGCCGGAGAGCACATCGAGTCGGCTCTGGGCGGAGATGACGAGTCGGCCCAGCTCGAGCGCGCGACATCCCTGCTCCTGGATCGAGGCATGAGCTGCGCCGGCGAGCGTGAGCGTGAGCGCGCCCTGGGCCTGTTGGTCAGGCGCGGCTATCCGCTCGAGCTGGCCTACGACGCCGTGCGGGCCGCGGAGCGGCGCCTCGGCGAGGCTGCCTGACGCACCGCCGCCGGACCTGACCGCGGTCGGCCGCCGAAGGTAGGATCCCCGCCGATGGACGGCAATTTCTTCTTCGTGGTCGGGATCATCCTGGTGATCGCCGCGTTGGGAGTGGCCTTTCTCGGCATCCGAGTGAGCGACCGGTTTCCCACCAGCCGCGCGCTGATGGTCGGTGGAACCGCGCTCTTCGCCGCGATCGTCGTGACGACCATGGCCTTCGCCGTCGTCAAGTCCAAGGACGAACAGGACAAGCGGAACGCGGAGCTGGCGAAGGAGGAGCCACAGCAGGCGCCGGCCGCCGGCGCCCAGACCGGGACGACTCAGGCCGGCGGGGCCGCTGAGACACTCGATGTGAGCTCCCCTGCAGACGGTGGCCTCGTCTACCAGCCCAACGGCCTGATCGCGAAGCCCGGCAACGTGACGATCACGTACGACAACCCGTCGCCGGTCCCGCACAGCATCGCGGTCGCCACGTCCAACGGGAACGTCCTCGGCCAGGTCCAACCCTTCACCGCCGGCAAGCAATCGGTTCAGCTCAACAACCTCGCCGCGGGCAAGTACGTCTTCTACTGCACCGTTCCCGGCCACCGCGAGGCCGGGATGCAGGGCGATCTGACGGTCACGGGGGGCCCGACCCCCTAGAGCCCTTCCGTTGGTCGACGGCACCGCTAAATTGAGCGCGATGCAGGGCCGCTACCACGTCACCACCTTCGGGTGTCAGATGAACGAGCACGACTCGGAGCGGATGAAGGGCATGCTCGACTCGCTCGGCTATATCGAGTCCGAGGATCGCGAAGGGGCGGATCTGATCCTCTTCAACACCTGCTCGATCCGTGAGTCCGCGGACAACCGCTTCATCGCTCACCTGGGGGAGGCGAAGCGGCTCAAGTCCGAGGATCCGGCCCGCGTGGTCGGTGTCGGCGGCTGCTGGGCACAGTCGGTGAAGGACGAGGTCTTCCGCCGCTTTCCGTTCGTCGACGTCGCCTTCGGCCCCGGCCAGATCCACCGGCTGGCCGAGTTTCTGACCTCCGACTCGCTCACCGCACAGGGCTATTTCGAGTTCGAGGACGTCTCCGGGCATCTGCCCATGAAGCGCGAGCGCGAGTTCCAGGCCTGGCTGCAGATCTCCCAGGGCTGCAACTGCGTCTGCTCGTACTGCATCGTCCCCTCGGTGCGCGGCCGCGAGGTGAGCCGCGATCCCGACGAGCTGCTCGCGGAGGTCGAGCGGCTCGCGGCGGACGGGGTGCGCGAGCTGACCTTGCTCGGCCAGAACGTGAACAGCTACGGGCGCGACCTGCCGAAGGAGCGACGCATCGACTTCGCGGACCTCCTGGCGCGCGTCGACGCGACCAGCGGGATCGACCGAATCCGCTACACGAGCCCGCACCCGAAGGACATGCGCGAGGAGGTGATCCGGGCCCACGCGGAGCTGCCCTCGCTCTGCGAGCACATCCATCTGCCTCTTCAGTCGGGTTCGAGCGCGGTGCTCAAGCGCATGCGCCGCACCTACAACCGCCAGCGCTACATGGACCGCGTGGCGCTGATCCGCGAGCACGTTCCGGACTGCGCCATCACCACCGACATCATCGTCGGCTTCCCCGGTGAGACCGAGGCCGACTTCGAGGAGACGCTCGAGGTCGTCGACGAGGTGGGCTACGACAGCGCCTTCACCTTCATCTTCTCGCCCAGGCGCGGGACCGACGCGGCAGACCTCGATGACCAGCTCTCGCACGCGGTCAAGCGGGAGCGCATGGGACGCCTGGTCGAGCTCGTGCAGCGGAGGGCCCACCAGCGGGCGGAGCGCTTCATAGGCCGGACGATGGAGGTGCTGGTGGAGGGCCCGAGCCGCACGGATCCCAGCCGCCTGCGCGGACGGACCCGGCACAACAAGACCGTCAACTTCGATGGGACCGCCGCCCCCGGTGAGCTGGTCGACGTCGAGATCAGCGGAGCCACCTCGACGACCCTGAGCGGGTCGGAGCGGTTGCTCAGCCGCGCCGCTTGAAGATCCTCGCGCTGTTCGGCCCGACGGCCGTGGGGAAGACCGGAGTGGCGATTGCCGTGGCCGATCGGCTGCGCCAGCGCGGGGAGGACCCTGTCGCCGTCAACTGCGACTCGATTCAGGTCTACCGCGGCCTCGAGGTCCTGAGCGCGGCGCCGGACGCTGAACAGCAGAATCAGCTCGAGCATCGGCTGCTCTCCTTCGTCGACCCCGCCGAGGAGTTCAGTGCCGGCCGCTACGCCGAGCTCGCCCACGCGGAGATCGACTCGCTGCTCGCGGAGGGGAGGCGGCCGATCGTGGTCGGCGGCACGGGCCTATATCTGAGGGCGGCGCTGGCGGACCTGGACCTGCGCCCGCCGGTTTCCCCGGAGATCCGGGAGGAGGTGGAGCGCGAGCTGACCGAGCGGGGGTCGGCGGCGCTTCATTCCGAGCTCGACCCCGAGTATGCGGCGGGAGTCGATCCGAATGACCGCAAGCGAGTCGCCCGCCTGACCGAGCTCAAGCGTGCAGGGATCGAGCCGGCGCGGAGCTCCGAGCGGCTGTGGACGGCCGAGTTGCGTCACCCGACCGTCCTCGTCGGCCTGGCGATGGCGCGGGGTGAGCTGGGAGAGCGGATCGATGCCCGTGTGGATGAGATGGTGGCCTCGGAGGCTGCTGACGAGGCCAGGCGCGCTGCGGCGGCGGGAGCTTCCCGGACGGCGCGAGCGGCGCTCGGCTTCGAGGACCTCCTGCACGGCAATCCGCGCGCAATGAAGCGCGCGCACCGTCAGTACGCCCGCCGCCAGCTCACCTGGATGCGGCGGATGGAGGGGGTCACGATGATCGACCGCACGGGTCGGGACGACGCTGAAGTGGCAAGCGAAGTCGTCGAACTGCTCGATCAGGAGGACGGGTGATACTGAGTCCGTGACCACAGGCGCGGAACAGTGAGGTTCGAGAAGTGGACCGCCCTCGGCAACGACTACCTGATCGTTGAGGCCGCCGCCCTGCCCTGGGCACCCACCCCGGAGAGGATCAAGCGCCTCTGCGATCCGCACTTCGGCGTCGGCTCGGACGGCCTCCTGCTGCTCGCGCCGGTCGAGGACCCCGCCTACGTGGCGGAGCTGCGGATCTTCAACCCCGACGGTTCCGAGGCGGAGCTCTCCGGTAACGGCGCCCGACAGGCGGTGCTCTACATGCGCCGCTCGGGCTGGACCGAGGCCGACGAGTTCACGATCCTGACGAAGGCGGGGCCGATCACGCCGACGATCCGCTCCGATCGCGAGGCGACCCTGGAGATGGGCAGGGCGAGCACCGCCTCGGATGACTACCCGTCAGGCGCGGAGGATGGGCGGGGAGAGGTGGAGGCAGCCGGCAGGTCCTGGGCGTTCCAGCACGTCTCGATCGGCAACCCGCAGTGCGCGATCGAGGCGGGCGATGAGCTCGAGTCGCTCGATCTCGACGTCATCGGCCCGGAGATCGAGAACAGCCCGCTCTTCCCCAACCGGACCAACGTGAGCTTCTATCGGGTCGACGACGGCCGCGTCCGGGCCCGGATCTTCGAGCGCGGGGTGGGGGAGACGCTCGCCTCCGGGACCGGCGCCACGGGAGCGGCGGTGGCGGCTCACCTGGCCGGGGCGCCGGGGAAGCTCACCGTCGAGCTCGATGGAGGCGAGCTCGAGATCGAGATCGGGGACGACCTGGGCGTGCGCCTGACGGGCTGGGCCGAGCCGGTCTTCACCGGAGAGCTCTCGCCGGAGCTGCTGCGGGCGCTCGAGGACCTCGGCTGACCTACCCTTCCGGATTCGCATGGCCGCACCGACCAAGAAGAAGGGGCTCGCCGCTCCCTCCCAGCGCCTGGAGGCGATCCCGCCGTACATGTTCGCCGAGCTGGAGCGCAGGATCGAGGCGAAGCGCGACGAGGGCATCGACGTGATCAGCCTCGGCATCGGCGATCCGGACACGCCGACCTTCCGGTACATCGTCGAGGCGATGCGGGAGGCGGTCGGCGACCCCGAGGCGCAGCGCTATCCGAGCAACCGCGGCCGTCGTGAATTCCGCGAGGCGTTCGCCGACTTCTACCTGCAGCGCTTCGGCGTCGAGATCGATCCCCTCAGCGAGGTGATCCCAGCGATCGGGGCGAAGGAGTGCATCCACAACCTCTGCTTCGCCTTCCTGGATCCGGGCGACGTGGCGCTCGCCTCGGATCCCGGCTACCCCGTCTACACGAGCGGCCCCGTGCTCGCCGGCGCGGAGGCCCATCTGCTGCCGCTCCGGGCGGATCTGGGGTTCGCGCCGGACCTGGACGCGGTCTCCGACGAGAAGCTCGACGCCGCGCGCCTTCTCTTCATCAACTACCCGAACAACCCGACCGGCGCGATCGTCCCCGAGGGCTTCTTCGAGCGCGTCGTCGAGCTCGCGGAGCGCCACGAGATCCTCGTCGTCCATGACAACGCCTATTCCGAGACCACCTACGACGGCTACGTCGCACCGAGCTTCCTGGAAACTCCCGGCGCCAAGGAGGTCGGGGTCGAGGTGTTCTCGCTCTCCAAGGGCTACAACATGACCGGCTGGCGCTGCGCCGCGATCCTCGGCAACGCCGAGGCGATCAGGACCTATTGGCGCCTCAAGACGAACATCGACTCGGGACTCTTCGAGGCGGTCCAGCTGGCGGGCGCGGCGGCGCTCCGGGGCCCACGGACCGACGTCGAGGAGATGTGCCGGATCTATCAGCGCCGTCGCGATCTGGTCGTCGATGCCCTGCGAGACATCGGCGTCGAGGTGGAATCCCCAAAGGGGACGATCTATGTCTGGGCACCGGTTCCCGATGGCCACACCTCGACCTCGTTCGCCGAGCTCGTACTCGAGGAGGCGGCGGTCGTGGTCTCGCCCGGCTCGATGTACGGGCCGAGCGGCGAGGGTTTCTTCCGGATCTCCCTGACGACGCCGGATGAGCTGCTCACCGAGGCGGTGCAGCGATTGCGGGTTCACCTGAGTCCCTGAGCGGGTAAGCGGCAACTGGCGCGCAGCGGGTGAGGAATCCGTAGCGTGCCCGAGACGGGCCCGGGGGGCGAAATGTCCTTTACCGCGTCCTCAGCTAAAGACGTGAGCCTGCAAGGCCGACCGACCTTTCAATGAACGAAATCGGACTACTACTGGCGCTTGGATGTGCCGCCTTCACGGGGGTGGCGATGCTCTGCAAGCATCGCGGCGCCGTTGCCGCGCCCGATGTCGCGATGCGGAGCCCGTTGCGCAGCACGGCGGCACTGTTTCGCTCACGCTGGTGGGTGATCGGGTTCGCGCTCGCCGCCCTCGGCTGGGCACTGCATGTGGTGGCTCTTTCGATGGCGCCCCTCTCGCTCGTCCAGGCCGTGATCGCCGGCGGGCTCGCCCTGCTGGCCGTGCCGGCGCGCCGCTGGTTCGGGGTCGCTGTCGGTACACGGGACCTGATCGGACTCGGGCTGTGCGCGGTTGGGCTCGGCTTCCTGGCGTTGACCGCCGGGCACGCGAAGGAGGATGGTGCCTTCACCCATTCGACAATGCTCGCCTTCGAGGGTGGGACGCTCGCACTCGCCGGCGCCCTATTGGTCGCCTCCGCGCACCGGCGCCTCGTCAGCAGCGGCTGGCTCCTGCTCGCCGTCGCCGCCGGGACGTCTATCGGTGTCTCCGACGTTGCGATCAAGGCCCTCGCGGTGACCGTTCCCTCCTCGCCGCTCAGCGTGCTCAGTCCCTGGACCGCGATGGCGATCGTCGGCGGGATCGGTGGCTTTCTGGCACTCGCCCGGGGGCTGCAGCTCGGTGAGCCCATGGCCGTGATCGTCGCCTTCTCCGCCAGCGCCACCCTGTCCGCCATCACCGGCGGAGTTCTCGTCTTCGGCGATCCCCTGGGCTCGGACGCGCTCGACGTGGTCGCCCGCTGCCTCGCGTTCGTCGCCGTGATCGGCGCGGCAGCGCTGCTGCCCCTGGTGCCGCAGAAGGCGAGCGAAGTGCGCGTGGCTCCACAGCCGGCCGCCTGACACGCCTCAGGGCGACCTGCGGCGCTACCCCTACCATCAGGGGAGTGCAGAGAAGCCGCAACGGACGCCTGGCAGACAGCCGCCATGCGAACGGCTCCGCAGGGGTCGTCAATCCTCGCGCCAGACAGCGCGCCTTCGCGGTTGGCATCGTCCGGGAGGGGGAGCACCGCGACGACCCGCTCGCCGAGCTGAAGGAACTGCTGCGCACGGCCGGGGTTGCCACCGCCGGGGAGCTCACGCAGGCGCGCCCGCAGCCCGATCCCGACCGCTATCTGGGCCGCGGCAAGCTGGTTGAGCTGAAGCGCGAGATGGCGGCGGCGGACGCCAACCTGGTCGCCTGCGACGACGAGCTGGTCCCGCGACAGGAGCGCAACCTCGAGCAGGCGCTGGGAGTCCCGGTGATCGACCGGACCGCGGTGATCCTCGACATCTTCGCCGACCACGCCCACACCGCCGAGGGCAAGCTCCAGGTCGAGTTGGCGCAGCTCGAGTACAACCTCGCGCGCATGAGGGGCCTGTGGACGCACCTCGAGCGCCTGGGCGCTGGCCGGATTGACGGTGGAATCGGCACCCGCGGACCCGGCGAGTCCCAGATCGAGACCGACCGCCGCCTGGCGCGCGACCGGATCACCGCCCTGCGGCGCGAGCTGCGCGGGGTGGAGCGAAACCGGGCGGTGATGCGAGCCGAACGCGAGCGTGCCGCCCTGCCCTCCGTCGCGCTGGCCGGGTACACGAACGCCGGCAAGTCGACGCTGCTCAACGCACTGACGGGCGCCGGGGTGGGCGTGGGGGAGAGGCTCTTCCACACCCTGGATCCGACCACTCGGGCGTTCAACTACGAGGGCCGGCGCTACCTGCTGACGGACACTGTCGGCTTCATCCGCAAGCTCCCGCATCAGCTGGTGGAGGCCTTCAAGGCGACGCTCGAGGAAACCGTGCTCGCCGATCTGATCCTGCACGTCGTCGACGGCTCGGAGCCGGAGGCGCAGCGGGTCGACTCGATCGCGGCCGCGGATGCGACCCTCGAGGAGATAGGGGCCGGCGCCTCCCCACGGATCCTCGTCATGAACAAGGTCGATCTGCTCGACGACGAGGAGCGCCGCGAGCTCTCGCTGCGCCATCCCGATGCCGTCCTGGTCTCGGCGGAGACGGGGGAGGGGCTCGACGAGCTGCGCGCCGGAATCGCCGATTCGGTCAAGGGGTCATTGATCCGAGTGGAGCTGCTCATACCCTTTGATGCTGGTGATCGGCTTTCGGAGCTTCACCAAATCGCTGGTGACCTCGAGCGCGAGGATCGCGCGGACGGGGTTCTCGTTCGCGCGCGAATTCCTGCCGCCCTCGCCCAGCGGTTCGCCGACCTCGAGGTCAACGGGCGCGGGCCGCGATCCCGTAACGGCCTACCCGCCGGAGGCTGAGTCGGGAGACGGTGGCGTGGCGGTGGCCGTCGCCGAGGACGAACTGGCGGGTCAGCGCACCGGCGAGCTGCGGTTCGTGAAGCTCGACGTGCAGGCGACGCTGCCCACGCGGGCACACGACAACGACGCCGGCCTCGACCTGCACGCGGCCGAGTCCGCCCGGCTGGCGCCGGGCGCCCGGGTCAGCGTCGGCACCGGACTCGCCGTGCAGATTCCGGAGGGCGTCGGGGGGCTGGTGCTGCCGCGCTCGGGCATGGCGATCAAGCACGGCGTGACCCTGGTCAACTCACCCGGCTTGATCGATCCGGGCTACAGGGGCGAGGTGCGGGTGCTGCTTCTCAACACGGACCCGACCCTCGAATTCCAGATCTCACCCGGCGACCGGATCGCGCAGCTGCTGCTGGTTCCGGTCGTCCATGCCACACCGCTCAACGCCGAGGCGCTCGACGACTCGACCCGTGGCAAAGGCGGCTTCGGGTCGACTGGGTTCTAAGGGTTGCTAACCCTGCTCGGCGGTTTGACCCTGTGAGAAGGAGACCTCGGGGACCTCGCGTTCGCCTGCCTCGGCGATCGCGAAGTACTCCTTCTCCGTGTAGCCCATCTGCTTGGCCGGAATCGAGGCCGGGAACTGCTGGATGCGGGTGTTGAACTGCTGCACGTTCGAGTTGTAGATCCGGCGCGACGCCTGGATCTCATCCTCGAGCTCAGAGAGCTGGCGCTGCAGCTGCTGGAAGTTCTCAGTGGCGCGCAGCTGCGGATACTGCTCGGCAACCACCCGGAGGCCGCCGAGCGCGGCGGTCAGCTGGCCCTCGGCCTGGCCTGCTTCGGCGGGGCCGCTCGCCTGCATGGCGGCGGCGCGCGCCTGGGTCACCTTCTCGAAGGTCTCCTGCTCGTGCGTGGCGTAGCCCTTGACGGTCTCGACCAGGTTCGGCACCAGGTCGTGCCGGCGCTTGAGCTGCACGTCGATGCCGCTCCAGGACTCTCCGACGCGCTGGTTGAGACTAATCAGGCTGTTGCGGAGAAGAACGTAGATCAGCCCCGCCAGGAGCAGCAGGACGACGATGACGATCACGATGACCATGCGCTGATCCTAGCCCTTCGAGGCCGCGTGCAGCGCTGAGTCGTGCGCCGCGGCCTCCAGTTCGTCCTCGAGCGGCTCGAGCTCCGGCTCGGAACCCGTCCGCCGGCCGATCGCGAGGGCGATCAGGCGGTCGGCCAGCCAGGCGTTCTTCGGCAGTAGGGGACCGTGGAGGTAGGTGCCGATCATGTTGTCCCGCTTGACGCCCTCGTAGCCGTCGCGGCCGTTGTTCCCATGGCCGTGCAGGACGCGGCCGAGGGGTTGAGCCGTGGGACCGAGGTGGGTGCGCCCGCCGTGGTTCTCGAAGCCCGCCAGCACCCTCGGCCCCTGACCCAGGTCGACTTCGATCGAGACGTTGCCAATCAGGCGCGGGCCGGTCTCGCGCACGGTCTCGAGGTCGGCGATGCCCAGGCCGATGATCGAGCGATCGTCCAGCTGGTAGCGGTGGCCGAGCAACTGATAGCCGCCGCAGACCGCGAGCAACGCGGCCCCGTCGTCGACCGCCGAGGCGATCGAATCCCGCTTGGTCTTCAGCATGTCCTCGGCCACCAGCACCTGATCGCGGTCCTGACCACCGCCGATATAGATCAGGTCATGCTCCGCGGGGTCGAACCCGTCGCCCGGCCCCGCAGCGGCATAGTCGAAGGGGATGGCGCGCCATTCGCAGCGGCGCTGGAGGAACAGGATGTTGCCCCGGTCCGCGTAGATGTTCATCTGCTCGGGGTAGAGCGCGAGCAGGCGAAGTCCCGGGCCACTCACGCCGGCACCTCCAGCAGGACGACCGCGGAGTCGGCCTCGTTCGGGCCGGAGCTGATCTGGCGCCTGCCCGCGGGCCGCAGGCCCAGCTCCTCGGCCTCGTGCTCCAGGCGCTCGGGGCTGACCCGCTGGAGGACGTCGTCGTGGACGGTCCGCTCCAGCCGGCCGTCCGGGGAGACCCGCTCGCGCAGGCGGCGCACGGTGAGCGCCTCATCGCCGACCTGTACCCAGAGCGGCTCGCTCGAGTAGACCCAGCCGTCGAGTTCCCGCATGTCGGGCAGGATCTGCGTCGAGGCGGCTCCCGCGCTCAGCAGGGTGGTCTCGTCGACCAGGGTGAGTGCGATGGTCCCACCGGGCGCCATCAGCTCGGTGAGCCGGCCGAGGAGGGCGGGCCGGGTCGTATCGTCGAGCTCCTGGATGAAGTGAAGCGGCCCGATCGCGAGGGCCGGCTCGCGCGGCAGTCGCACGTCGGCCGGGGAGCCGAGATCCGCAACGACGGGGGAGAGGGACAGTCCGCGCTCGGTGGCGGATGCCTCGAGCTGGGAGGCGAGCACCGGGTCCCGGTCCAGGGAGATCACGTTCAGGCCTGCGGCGGCGAGGTGAAGGCTGACTCGCCCCGCACCCGCGCCGAGCTCGAGCACCGGGCCGTCCGCCGCCTCGGCCAGCTCGAGCCAGATGGGGAGGTCGGCCTCGTAGGAGCCGAATTCGACCAGCTGCCAGATCGCCACCTCCTCCAGCGCGGGGGGGTGGGTGTCGCGCCGGGCGCTCATTGCCAGTAGTCCGGTGCGAGCCCGCGGTGCGTGAGCAGCGTCCGCAGCTCGAGCAGGGCGGTGTAGGTGGGCAGGGCGAAGAGTCGCTCGGGCGCGGCCCTGACGGCCTCGTCGAGCGATTGCTCGATCGGCTCGATCACCTCGATCGCGTCCTGCGGCCAGCCCGCGTACTTGAGACGCAGCGCCATCTCCGGCGCACGGGTCCCGGCGCAGACGACCCGGCGGACTCCGTCGGCGAGCAGCTCGAAGTCCGCGTCCCAGATCCAGGAGACGTCCCGGCCGTCGGCGATGCGGTCGTTGAGCGCGAGCCAGAGGTCGACGCCGCCGCTCTCGGATTCGAGGCTGACGGTCCGCAGCACCTCATTCGCGCCGACCGGGTTCTTGATCAGCAGGATCGAGACGGGTTTGCCGGCGACCTGGATGGTCTCGACGCGGCCGAAGACCGCTCGCATCGACTCGAGACCCTGGCGGACCCGGTCCAGCGGCACTCCTGAGCGAAGCCCCGCGGCGATCGCCGCGAGAGCGTTGTAGACGTTGTAGAGGCCCGGCAGGGGGAGCTCGAGGTCGAGGTCGCCCTCCGGGGTCGTGACGTGGACGCTCGAGCCCGAGATCCCGTGGAGGTCGATCTTCGTGGCGGCGATGTCTGGCGTCGGCCGGTCCGCATCGCAGTTCGGGCAGGTGTAGTGCCCGAGGTGACCCACGAACGCCCGGTCGTAGACGTAGGGGGCGCCGCAGCGGCGGCAGTGCTTCGCATCGTGGGCGTGCTGCAGCTCGGGGAGCGCCTGGCTCTCGTCCTCGATGCCGAAATAGGTGACTCCGGGGCGTCGGCGCAGGTCAGCATCGCGGCCGAGGTCGGCGATCAGCGGGTCATCGGCATTGAGCGCGAACTCGCATGAGCCCTCGAGGCGCGCGACCAGCTCGGCCCATTCGTCCGCGAGGCGCTCCAGCTCGCCGTAGCGGTCGAGCTGGTCCCGGAAGAGGTTCCCGAGCACGAGCAGGCGGGGGCGGAGGTGCGGGGCCACGCGTGGCAGCCATGCCTCGTCGATCTCGAAGAGCCCCTCGTCGCCCGATTGCTCGAGCAGGGCGGTGGCGACGCCCCAGTGCATGTTCGAGCCCGCCCTGTTGTGGACCGGAGTGCGGCCGTCGGCGCGGAGGATTCCCGAGATCATCCCGGCCGTCGTCGTCTTGCCGTTGGTGGAGCTGACCACGATCGAGCCGCGGTCGAGCTGAGCGGCGAGCCGGTCGATCGCGTCCGGCGCCATCCGGACCAGGATGCGGCCGGGCAGGGTCGTCCCGCCGCCGCGCCCGCTGCGACGGCTCAACGCCCCCACGGCGCGGGCCAGGCCGCGCTTCGCCGTGAACGTCGCGCTCATTCGCGCCGAGGTTAGGCCCCGCCTCAGCTCGGCGGGTCGACGAGCTTCCCGGGCGGCGCGATGACCTGCAGAGCACGCGGAAGGACGGTGACGGTCGCGGGCAGGTCGGTGAGGTGCTCTCCGTCCGCGTAGACGGCGAAGTCGCGATCCGCGCGGATCTCGACGGTCGCGGCCCTGTACTCGGTCACCTCGTCGTTCGCGAGGTGTGTGCCCTTGAACGCCTTCGGCAGCCCCCTCGCGTAGCGCAGCTTGCTGACGTCGCTGACCGTGATCACGTCGAGCTTGCCGTCGTCCAGCTCGGCATGCGGGGCGACGAACATGCCACCTCCGAAGGCACGGCTGTTCCCGACCGCGACGGAGTAGCCCTCGTACTCGATCGGCTCGTGCTCGTCGAGGACGATCGTGAACTTGGCGGGCCGCCAGGCGATCAGGGCACGAATGGCGGCGTAGGCGTAGACGAGATTGCCCCTCACCAGCCGGGCCTCATTCGCGATCCGATTGGCGTCGGAGTCGAAGCCGCAGGACGCGACGCAGAGAAAGCGGCGCCCGTTCACCTCGCCGACGTCGATCTCCTTGGCGTTCCCCTCGGCAAGGACGGCAACAGCTCCGCCAGGGTCGGTAGGGATGCCGAGGACGCGGGCCAGATCGTTGCCGCGCCCGCCGGGAATGATCCCGAGCGAGGCGCCGGTTTCGGCCAGCGCACCGCCGACCTGACCGACCAGGCCATCGCCGCTCATCACCACCGGGATCTCGCCTGACTCGGCGGCCCGGCGGGCTTCGCTCACCCCGTGTTCCAGGCTCTGGGTGCGGACGACGCGATACGGGATCGAGCGGGCCTCGAGCTCGCGCTGGACCGCGGGCAGGAGCTTCAGCGCCCGCCCGCCGCCCGAGTGCGGATTGACCAGCAGGAGGTGGGGGCGCTGGGAATCGATCCGCTGAATCTATTTGGGGGAGCCGTCCGGCCGGTGGGCGACGAAGTAGGTGCCCTTGGCCGCCTCGCCACTCTCGACCGGCTCGATGCCGTGTCGGCCGAAGCCGCGGCGCAGGACGGAGTCGGGCGTGTAGAAGGGTGTGCTGGCTCCCCAGCTGGCGGCGATCACGATGGATCCACCCGGGCGCAGGACGCGCGCGATCTCCGAGAAGAAGGGCGGCATGTTGTTCTGGGTGACGAGGTCGAAGGACTCGTCCTCGAACGGCAGCTTCGAGGCATCGGCGACCTTGAACGCCACGCGCCCCTCCGGATCCAGCCCGATGCGGGCCTGGGCGCGGCGGACCATCTCCTCGGAGAGGTCCACTCCGCGCACCCGCGCGCGGGGGAACTCGCGGGCGACGAGCAGTGCCCCGTCGCCAAGCCCGGTGCCGATGTCCAGTGCTCGCTCGGGCTCCGGGCGTACCTGTAGCAGGCCGGCCGCCAGGGGGCTCAGATAGTCGGGCCCGGAGCGGTTGACGCGGTCCGCCCAGGTCGGGGCAGCCTCCTGCCAGAAGCGGTGGCTCCAGCCCCGGAACAGCGGCCAGGTGATGGGCGCTCTCGCGACCAGCGTGCTGATCGTCCTGCCGATGAGCTGGACCCGCTTCGGCGGCGGCGAGGGGTCCGGTCCGGACTGGGCGGTCGGGGGCATTGGGCGATGATCGCAGCCCCCGCGAGTACCCTTCCGGCGCCTTGATGGCGGCGGAGCGAACCGATGAGCTCGAGCCTCGGACCTTCGAGGTCGTGTCGAACGGTGTCCGCCTCGCGGGCGAGGAGGTGGGGGAGGGTCCGCCGATCGTGCTCCTCCACGGGATCACCGCAACCAGGCGCTACGTGCTGCACGGCTCGCTCACCCTGGCGCGACGCGGCTATCGGCTGATCTCGTACGACGCGCGGGGACACGGCGAGTCCTCGCCCGCCCCGGATGGCGAGGGATACGGGTACCCGCAGCTGATGCGCGACCTGGGCGCGGTGCTGGCCGATCGTTGCCCCGGCGAGCGTCCGGTCCTCTGCGGTCACTCGATGGGCTGTCACACCGTGGCCGGCTACGCGCTCGATCACGCGGACGAGATCGCGGCGCTCGTTCTGGAGGGCCCGGTGACGCTCGGGATCCCCGCCCCGGACGAGGTGCTCGCCTCATGGGATCGACTCGCCAACGGCCTGGAGCGCGCCGGGGTCGAGGGGTTCATGGAGGCCTACGAGGCGGACCTCGGAGTGAATCCGGAATGGCGCGAGACCGCGCTGCGGATCACGCGCGAGCGCATGGAGCGCCACCGCCATCCCGAGGCGCTCGCCCAGGCGCTGCACGAGGTCCCGCGATCGCTTGCCTTCGAGGGGCTGGCCGAGCTGGAGACGCTCGACGTGCCGGCCCTGGTCGTTGCCAGCTATGACGAGGCCGATCCCGGGCACCCGTACGCGATCGCCGAGGCTTGGGCCGAGCGGCTGCCCTCAGCACGCCTGGTGAGCGAAGAGCCGGGAAAGTCCCCGCTCGCCTGGCAGGGCGGCCGCCTCTCCCGCGTGATCGCCGATTTCCTCGACGAGCCGCAGGTGCGAGGGCGGCTCGAGTAGGCGTCTTCCCCGATACTCACAGGCGTGCCTGCCCCACTGATCGAGTTTCCGGCCGACGATCCCGAGCGTGCCCGGCGCTTTTGGAGTGGCGTCCTCGGCGCCGAGCTTGCGCCAAGGGCCAGCGAGGCCGGGGCAGGCTGGGAGACGAACCGTGCCGAGCTTCGTCTTGGGGTGCACGAGCGTGGACCCGGTCCGGGTGACACCGCTTCGCTGGCCTATTTCACGGTGCCCGATCTTCCCGCCGCGCTTCAGCGCGTCGAGGACCTCGGCGGTTCAGTGATCCACCCCGGTGAGCGCTGGGCCATCTGCCGTGACTCCGAGGGCAGTCCGTTCGCGCTCGCCTCTGATCTAATCGCCTGACCACAGAGTCCACCGACCGAGGGAGAACGATGGGTGCTCAATGGAATGATGGCCGGCGCTTCGAGGGAAGGGTGGCGGTGGTCACCGGGGGCGGAGGGACGCTTGGTGGAGCCGTGGCCAGAGCCTTCGGTTCGGAGGGCGCCTCGGTCGCAATCGGCTATCGCTCGTCTCGCTCCCCGGCTGAGGAGGTAGTCGCAGAGCTGGAGGGCGGGGGCGGGCAGGCTCACGCCGGGCCTCTCGACGTCACGGATCAGGACTCGGTGGACGCGTTCATCGCCGACGTCGTGGAGCGCTACGGCCGCTTGGACGTCCTCGTCAATGCCGCCGGCCGCCTCGACGAGGCGGACACGGTGAGATTCAGCGAGCTGGACACAGCCGCGGCGAGCGCCCTGCTTCAGGTCGATGTGATCGGAACGATGCGGATGTGTCACGCGGTGAGGTCGACGATGCTCGAGGATGGCGGCGGCGCCATCGTCAACTTCTCGAGCACCTACGGGAACGGGATCAATCCCGACAACGCGATCAACTTCGTTCCCGTCACCTACTCCACCGCGAAGGGAGCGATCCGCGGCCTCACCGCCACGCTGGCCAGGGACCTGGCCCCCGAGGTTCGCGTGAACGCGCTCGCACCCGGGCCGATCTCGGGCGAATGGGAGACCGAGTGGGGAGTCTCGCCCGAGCACATCGATGAGGCAATCGCCATGAACCCGCTGAAGCGTTTCGGCAAGCCGGAGGAGATCGCCGAGACCGTCCTGTTCCTGGCCTCTGACGGGGCCGGGTACATCACCGGTCAGGTGATCCACGTGGATGGCGGCTGGGTCCCGGCCGGGTAGCCGCGGTCTGTCCTGAACGCCGGATCGGTCCTCAACGTATATTTGCGGGCGTGAGCCAGGACGACGGCTACCCGATCCACTACGCCGCTGTGAAGCGCGGGACGCCCGTGTACGCGTCGGACGGCGAGCAGGTGGGAACGGTCGACGAGGTCGTGGACAACTTCAACGAGCACATCCTCGACGGCTTCGTGATCGAGATGAGCGATGGCGAGCTCCGCTTCGTGGACGCGCCGGAGGTGGCGAGGACGGCCGAGCGGGCGGTGCGGCTCTCGATCGACTCAGCCGCGGCCGCGCAGCTCCCGCCACCGGAGAAGGCACCCCCGCAGTTCAGTCCCGGCCGGCCGGGCCGCCTCGGCAAGCTGCTCGGCCGAAACTGGCGCCGGCGCTAGCGGCAGCGCTCAGATCCCGAGCGCCTTCTTGAGCCGCTTGGCGTTCCGGATCGCGTAGCCCTCCCAGTCGTTGTTGAAGTACGCATAGACCTCGGTCTCGCGGCGCCACTGCGCGATGCGGCGGCCCCAGCTGTCGATCTCCGACTCGGAGTAGTTGCCGTGGCGGCCGCGACTGCCGTGGTGGAAGCGGATGTAGGTCCAGTCGGCCGTGCGGACATGTGGCGTCTTCACCCACCGCGACGACTCGTCTCCGATCACCAGCGCCACGCCGTGCTCCCTCAGGAGTGCGTAGACCTCGTCGGTGAACCAGCTCTCGTGCCGGAACTCGAAGGCGTGCCTGCCCGCCGGCAGCTTCGGCAGGGCGGCGGCCAGACGCTCGTCGTCGCGGTGGAAGTTCGGGGGGAACTGCCAGAGGACGGGCCCGAACTTGTCGGTGCCGGCGAGGCCCTCGAGGCGCTCGTAGAAGCGCCTGGTGCCCTGCTCGAGCATGGTGAGGCGCTTGATGTGCGTCATGTAGCGGCTCATCTTCACCGCGAAGACGAATCCCTCGGGGCTCTGCTCGAGCCAGCTCTCCACCGCCGCCGGCGAGGCGAGCCGGTAGAAGGTGCTGTTGATCTCGACCGTGTCGAAATGCTCCGCGTAGTAGGCGAGCCAGCGGCGCTGGGGCACTCCCTTGGGGTAGAAGCGATCCCTCCAGTGCGGATAGACCCACCCCGAGCAGCCAATGTGAACGGGCCTCCGACCCAAGCTCAGTCGCCGCTGCGGTGCAGGACGAGGATGGCGATGTCGTCGCGGGCCTTGCCGCCGTGTCGCTCGACCGCGGCATCCGCGAGGGCCTCGGCGATCTCATCTGCGTCCTTGCCCGCGAGCTCGGCGATCTGCCAGGTGAGCCAGTCCGGGTCGGCCCGTACGGCGCGATCCCCGACGTCCAGGACTCCGTCCGTGTAGAGGATCAGCGAGTCCCCGACGCTGAGGGTCGCGTCGGCGTCAGCCAGCACGGGGGAGGGAAGGACGCCGAGCAGGGTCCCGGGCCTGCCGATCGGGTGCACGCTCCCGTCGTTGCGAAGGATGATCGGCAAAGGGTGGCCGCCGAGCGCGACGGTCAGGTGGGCGTCGCCGTTGCCGTTCGACGGTGTCTGGATCTGCGCCAGAGCGGCGGTGCAGAAGCGGAAGTCGGAGCGCTCCGAGCTGATCGAGTCGTGCAGGGTGCGGAGCACCTGACTCGGCGGGCTGTCCGGGGAGGAGGCGGTCCGGACCGTGTAGCGGGCGAGGGCCGTGAGAGAGGCTGCCTCCGGGCCCTTGCCACAGACGTCGCCGATCACAGCGGACCAGGTGCCCGACCCGCTGCGGAAGACGTCGTAGAAGTCGCCGCCGACCTCGTAGGCCTCGCCGGCGGCCAGGAAGCGGGATGAGGTCTCGAACCCCTCGATCTTCGGCAGCGACCGCGGCAGCAGGCTGTGCTGGAGGACCGATGCGATGTGCCTCTGCTGCTCGTGCAGCCGCGCATTGTGGAGCGCGAGAGCGGCGCGATCGGCGAGGCGCTTGGCCGTTCTCCGGGCCGTCTCGTCGAAGGCCTTGGCAGGGCGCATGATCCAGAGGGTCAGAGCGCCGAGGACCGATCCACGGGCGCCCAGTGGCAGCACGACGCAGGACTTGAACCGGTACTTCCGGAGGATCTGTCGTTCGTCCTCGCGCGTCGTGATCCGCTCGATCTCCTCGTCGCTGAGTTGATCGAGGTACTTCGCCCGGCCGCTCCGGATCACCTCGGCGACCGGATGGGGCCCGTGAGGATCGATCGGCGCGTTCTGGCGGAGGTTGACCATGATCTCGGCCACCGGGCTGCCGCCGCTCTGTGCCGCCATGCGCTCGATCAGCCCGTCGGAGGTGACCACGTCGACCATCGCGACGTCGCCGAGCGTCGGGACGGCGAGCCGGGCCAGGTGCTGGGCGCGCTGCTTCTGGTCGAGCGCGTCCTCCATCAGGGCGCCGGCCTCGGCGAGCAGCTCCGAGGCGGCCTGTTCGCGGTTCAGCCGGGCCCTCAGGCTCGCTACCCAGATCCCACAGGCGGCGCCGGCGACGATCACCGTGGCGGACACCCAGCGCTGCCCGTCGTCCATGCCGCCCCAGAGAGGCGAGAGAAAGCCGAGGACCAGGGCGAAGACAGCGACGACGGCGGTCTCCGGGAGCGACGCGCTCATCGCGGCGACCACCGGTGGAATCGCCAGCAGGCCGATGAAGACCAGATTCCCGCCGACCAGTGCGTCGACGACGACGATCGCGGCGGCCATCAGCATCGCGATGACGGCCGGGCCCGAGATTTCCTGCAGGCTCGCCAGCGTTGGCGCAGGCGTGACCAGCTCCCGATCCCTGAGGGCCATAGGTCAATCGTAAGATCCGCCCGCCCAATAATCGGTAAACATGCGTCGCATGACGGTCCACCGGATGGATCACGTCCGGCGTGGTGGTCGAGGATCTCGCGGCTGCTGTCGCGTTCTTCGTCGAACTGGGCCTGGAGCTGGAGGGCGAGGCAACAGTCGAGGGTGAATGGGTGGACCAGCTCGTCGGGCTGGACGGCGTCCGAGCGGACATCGCCGTCGTGCGGACCCCGGACGGCCACGGCCGGGTCGAGCTGTCGACGTTCCAGACGCCGGTGGCCACCAGCATTGCGCCGAGGGCGCCGGTGAACACTCCGGGCATCCCTCGCCTCACGTTCGTCGTCGACGCCGTCGACGACGTCCTCGACCGCCTGCGCGCCCACGGCGCCGAACTCGTGGGCGAGGTGGCGCAGTACGAGGACATCTACCGGTACTGCTACGTCCGCGGCCCCGACGGCATCATCATCGGGCTGACCGAGGAGCTCCGCTGACAAGTAGACATAACGCGTCTTCTCGTGCATTCCATCTAGCGCACCCTCTCGATGGCAGATGACTCACGCCGGTCGATGAGATCGAGCACGGCCTCCTCGATCGGCCTCTGAATCTCCGGCCAGTCGGCGGGATCTTCGGGAAGCCGATCGAAGCACGCCGCCGACCGTGACACCGCCGTCGAAGCGGTCGAAGACCCGGGGGTCGATATAGGAGGCGCGGCAGACGGCCGGCGTGTTGCCGAGGTAGTGCGACACCTGCTTAACGGCGTCGCGCTTGGCTCGATTGCGGCCTCCCTTCGTGCTCATGTCGCGCTCACGCGCCGAGCCGGCGAGCACCACCGCCGCGAGCACCGTCGCGTTCCAGGTGCGGAAGTCCTTGGCGCTGTGCTCCTCGCCGATCGCCTCCTTGATGTAGTCGTTGATCTCGGTCGAGCGGAGATCGCGCCACTCGCTTCCGTTGCGATAGGCGAGCAGCTCGTGGCCCCCTCCCCTTCGCTCCTGCAAGCGTTTTGACCAGCCGTGAGACCGTCGGGTCGGCGACCGTCTGAAGGCGCCGCTTGCCCCCCTTGGCCTCGTAGTCGAAGAAGACCTTGTTGCCCTTGACCGTGACGTGGCGCTTCCGCATCGTCGCGATCCCGTAGGTCTCGTTCTCCTCGGCGTAGTCCTCGGAGCCGATCCGGAAGAAGCCGCGATCGAGCAGCCTCACAGCGCAGGCGAGGACTCGCTCGCGGGAGATCTTGCGCCTACGGAGGTCGTGCTGCACCTGGTCGCGCAGTTCGGGGAGCGCCCTCGCGAAGTCGAGCATGTCCTCGAACTTCCGGCGGTCGCGCCGCTCGCGCCAGCGGTCGTGGTAGCGGTACTGCTTGCGCCCCCTGGCGTCGACACCGGTCGCCTGGATGTGGCCCATGGGATCGGCGCAGACCCAGACCTCCTCCCAGGCGGGCGGGATGGCGAGGGTCTTGATGCGCTGGACGACGTCCTCGTCCTCGATCCGCTCGCCGGTGCTCTCGTCGAGGTACTCGAAGCCCTTCCCCCGCCGTCGGCGGGTGATCCCGGGTGAAGCGCAATCGACCCGCCTGAGCCGGCTCATGCCACCTTGTTTACCCGAAGCGGGGCACGGTCAGACGGAGGAGATGAGGGCGACCTACGTGCTCCCGATTCGCTGGAGCGACGATCGTGGGCTTCGACGAGCTGACCCGACTACCTGCGAGCCCTCCCCGATCTGGGTGGAGCTGATCGTCGTCGACGGCTCGCCGCAGCTCGCTCTTCGAGCGTCACGCCGAGGCCTGGGCGCCGCTCGGCGCCACCTGCGCCCGGACCCGGCGCTGGAGACGCCGATGGGCAAGGTGGGCGGCGTGCTCACGGGCGTTCGGGAGGCGCAGCCACGAGGCGGTCGTGATCGCCGACGACGACGTGCGCTACGAGCGAGCGGTCGCTGATCCGCGCCGTCCAGATGCTCGAGCTCGCCGACTGCGTGCGGCCACAGAACTACTTCGACCCCGTGCCGTGGCACGCGCTCTGGGACACGGCGCGGACGCTGCTGAACCGCTCCGTGGGAGCCGACTTCCCCGGCACCCTCGCCGTCCGGCGCAGCTCGCTGCTCGGTGCCGGTGGCTACGACGGCGACGTCATCTTCGAGAACCTCGAGCTGATCAGGACGGTCCGCGCGGCGGGCGGCACCGTGCTCAGCCCCCTCGACCTCTACGTCGCGCGCCGGCCGCCGAGCGCGAGGCACTTTCTCTCGCAGCGGGTCCGCCAAGCCTACGACGACTTCGCGATCCCGCTCCGGATGGCCGCCTGGCTGGCGGTCGTGCCCGGTCTCGGCACAGCCGTGATTCGACGGAGGTGGCGCGCCCCGGTGGCCACGGCCGCGATCCTGGTCGCCGCCGCGGAGATCGGCCGACGCCGCGCCGGCGGGCGACAGGCTCTTCCCGCGCTGCGGCCTCGCTGTTCGCGCCGCTCTGGGTGCTCGAGCGAGGTGATCTGCTCCTGGCTCGCCCTGCGCGAGCGCCTGCGTCCGCGGCGGCATTCGGTACGGCGGCGGCGTGATCCCGCGCGCCGCTTCCTCGAAGAGCGCGTCTACGCCGGCGGTTCGCGGATCGTCAGGGCCTCGCCGACGGAACGGCCTCTCCGCCGGGAGCGCGAAACCCGATCAGCTTGTGGGTGCCGTCGCAGAAGGGCTTGCGGCGAGACGCTCCACAGCGGCATAGCGCCACCGTCTTGCGGTCGCGGGTCGATCTCGCCACCGTCCGGATCGGTCAGGCGGAAGTCGCCTCGCAGCAGGTAGGGACCGTCGGGATACGGGGTGAGCTCGGTCGGCACGTGCCCAAGTCTGCCCTCACCCCGGTACGCGAAACCCCAGCATCCGCGTCGCTTGGAATGGTCCCGACCGCGAGCGGGTAAAGAGGGGCAGATGACGCCGCCTCCTCTCCCCTCCCCGCGCGGTCCGCTGAGCGAATTTCTGGTCGAGGCGCTGCGCGACTCGCCAAGCGACCTGGCCCAGTGGCCGAGCGCCGCCGGCGGGGCCTCGGCGAGGACCTGCAGCTCGCGCTGTACGCCCTGTACGAGCTCCACTACCGGGGCTTCCGCGACGTCGACGAGGCGTGGGAGTGGCAACCGGGGCTGATCGCCCTTCGGGCGGAACTGGAGGCCGATTTCGAGGCTTGTCTCCATGAGCAGGTCCCGCGGCCGGAGGCCGATGCGACGCGAATCGGCGAGACGATCATGCGGCTGGTCGACGAGGACGACGGCCCGCAGCTCTCGACCTACATGGAGCGAAGCGCCTCGCTGGATCAGTTCCGCGAATTCCTGATCCACCGCTCGGCCTATCAGCTCAAGGAAGCGGACCCGCACTCCTGGGCGATCCCGCGGCTTGACGGTCCCGCGAAGGCCGCACTGGTCGAGGTGCAGGCCGACGAGTACGGCGGCGGGCGCCCGGACCGCGTGCACGCGACGCTCTTCGCGAAGGCGATGCGGGCGCTGGACCTCGATCCGGCGTACGGCGCCTACCTCGATCGGATCCCGGCCGTGACGCTGGCAACGGTGAACCTGATGTCGCTGTTCGGCCTCCATCGCAGGCTGCGCGGTGCGATCGTCGGCCACCTCGCCGCCTTCGAGACGACCTCGCCGATCCCGAACGGCCGCTACGCCAAGGGCCTGCGCCGGCTCGGACTCGGCGAGGACGCGCTCGACTTCTTCGACGAGCACGTCGAGGCGGACTCGGTCCACGAGAACATCGCCGTCTACGACATGGCCCAGGGTCTGGCGCTGAGCGAGCCCGACCTCGCGGACGACATCCTGTTCGGCGTTCGCGCCCTGCTCGACCTCGACGCCCGCTGGGCCGAGCACGTTCTCGGGAGCTGGGATCGCGGGGCCACCTCGCTGCTCGTGCCACTGGCCAGCGCGCGATAAGCCGACCGGGCCCGAGGGACGCCGAATACGATCGTGGGTCAGATCGTGTCCATCGTCGTCGGCACCTCGAGCTGGTCGGATCCGGGCTTCGTCGAGCACTGGTATCCGCAGGGTCTCGCGGCGAAGGAGCGCCTCGGCTTCTACGCCGAGCGCTTCGATGCGGTCGAGCTCAACTCGAGCTTCTACGCGATCCCGGCCATCTCGACCGTCGAGGGCTGGGCGAGCGGCACGCCGGCCGACTTCCTGTTCGACGTCAAGCTGCATCGCCTGCTCTCCCGCCACGCCGCTCAGCTGAAGGAGCTCCCGAAGGATCTCCGGGACGATGTCGAGACGAACGAGCGCGGACGGGTGCTGCTCGATCCCGGCCCTGCAGGACGAGATGGTCCGGCGCACCGCCGAGGCGTTCAAGCCGCTGGCCGACGCCGGCAAGCTCGGGGCCTATCTGCTCCAGCTGACTCCAGCGTTCGATCCGCGCGAGAACGAGCTCGACGAGCTGGCACCGGTGATCGAGGGCCTCTCCCCCGTCCCCGTCGCCGTCGAGTTCAGGCGCCGGAGCTGGGCCTCATCGAAGCGGTTCGAGAAGGTGCTCGACTGGCTCTCCGCCCATGACGCCGTCTTCGTCTCGGTGGATACGCCGCCGGGGGATCACGTCCCGATCTTCCCGCCGATCGACGCCGTGACCGACGACGCGCTCGCGTACATGCGCTGCCACGGGCGCAATACGGAGGGCTACCTCCACGGCCGCAGCGTCGCGGAGCGCTTCGACTACGACTACTCGAAGGAGGAGCTCGAGGAGATCGCCGGCAGGGCGCGTGACCTGGATTCCGAGGCCGAGCAGGTCCACGTGATGTTCAACAACAACGCCCGGGAGCTCGCGCCGAAGGCCGCCCGCGGGCTGCGGACGATTCTCGGACAGGACCCGGGACCGGAGCCCTAGGCGGCGCGGAGGGCCGAAAAAAGGACCGGCGAGGCGACCCCAGGGGGATGAAGGCCGCCTCGCCGGGTTGGCCAACGTGCTGGACGCCTTTTACGGTGTGCAGTTGGCCGGGGATCCGGATGCAGGCCAAACCCTACGCAGGCACGTATCGTCGATCATCCGGGCCGATCCGCAGACCCTCTCCGTATTAAGCACGGTCAGCCAGAATTCCTCACATGAGCGCGGATCCCGCATCCGGAGTCGGCATTCTCACCGCCCTGGCGGCGGGCATCGTCTCCTTCCTCTCTCCCTGCGTGCTGCCCCTGGTGCCGGGCTACCTCTCCGCGGTCACAGGCGTGGCCGCCGCCGACCTCGAGCAGGCCGATTGGCGTCGCGTGATCGTTCCCAGCCTGCTGTTCGTGTCGAGCTTCTCGGTGATCTTCATCCTGCTCGGCCTCGGCGCCACGGGAATCGGCAGCACCCTGCAGGAGCACCAGCTCCTGCTCGACAAGATCGCGGGGTGGCTGATCATCACGATGGGCGTGTTCTTCGTCTCGGCGCTCTTCATCCCGCAGTTCAACCGGGAATGGCACGTCGAGGGCCTCCTCGCGCGGGCGGGGACCGGCGGTCCTCTCGTTGCCGGGGCGGCCTTCGGGCTGGCCTGGACGCCCTGCATCGGCCCCACGCTGGCCGCCATCCTCAGCGCCGCAGCGCTCTCCGGCTCAGCCGCCCACGGCGCCCTCCTGCTCGCCGTCTACTCAGCCGGCCTCGCGATCCCCTTCCTGCTCACCTCGATTGCCTTCACGCGCATGACGACCGCCTTCGCCGTCGTCAAGCGCCACTACCCGGTGATCATGGCGATCGGCGGCGTGATCCTGATCGCGTTCGGCGTCGCGATCCTGACCGGCTGGTTCGACACGTTCAACCGCTGGGCGCAGGATCTGCTCGACAACCTCGGCATCAACGTCTCGAGCGACGTCTGAGGCCTTCACGGAGGGAATTGGCTGACCAGCCAGTTCCCTAGACTCACGGTCCCGATGTCCGCCAAGCCCACCACGTGCGTGATCGGTGCCGGAATCAGCGGCCTCACCGCGGGCAAGGCGCTCTCCGACTGGGGAATCCCGTACACCTGCTTCGAGGCGAGCGACGACATCGGCGGGAACTGGTACTTCGGCAACCCGAACGGGCGCTCATCGGCCTACCAGTCGCTCCACATCGACACCTCGCGCGACGGCGTCTCCTTCCGCGACATGCCGATGGGGCCGGACGAGTACCCGGACTATCCGCACCACTCCCAGATCCTGGGCTACCTGCACCGCTATGCCGACGCGTTCTCGCTGCGCGATCGAATCCGCTTCGAGACACCGGTCGAGCATGCCGAGCGGCACGGGGGCGGTGGCTGGAAGATCACGCTGGGCGACGGCTCGACCCAGGAATTCGACTTCCTGATCGTCGGCAACGGCCACCACTGGGATCCTCGCTTCCCCGACTTCCCCGGGAGCTTCGACGGGGAGACGCTCCATTCTCACCACTACATCGGGCCGAGCGAGCCGCTCGACCTCTACGGCAAGCGGGTGCTCGTCGTCGGCATCGGGAACAGCGCGGTCGACATCGTCTCCGAGCTCTCCCGCAAGGGCATGGCCGAGAAGGTGTTTCTCTCCACGCGCAGCGGCGCCTGGGTGATGCCCAAGTACTTCCTCGGCCGCCCCCTCGACACGCTGGTCAAGATCAACCCGCGGCTGCCTCTGAGCCTGCAGCGGCTGATGGCGCGGCCCCTGCCCCGCCTCGCCTCCGGGCGGATGGAGGACTTCGGTCTCCCCCACCCCAACCACAAGTTCATGGAGGCCCACCCGACCGTCTCCAGCGAGCTGCTCCTCAGGCTCGGCTCCGGGGACGCGGTCGCCAAGCCGAATGTTCAGAAGCTGGAGGGCGACTCGGTCCGATTCGAGGACGGCACCACGGAGGAGGTCGACGTGATCATCTACGCGACCGGCTACAGGATCACCTTCCCCTTCTTCGATCCGGACCTTCTCTCCGCGCCCGACAACCGGCTGCCGCTGTACAAGCGGATCTTCTCCCCCGGCATCGACGACCTCGCCCTGATCGGGTTCGCACAGGCGATTCCGACGCTGTTCCCCTTCGTCGAGCTGCAGTCGAAGCTGGTCGCCCGCTACGCCGGCGGCGACTACGCCCTTCCCTCCATCCCCGAGATGGAGGAGACGATCCGCCGGGACGAGTCGATTCACACGGCGGACTTCTCGGATCGCCCCCGGCACACGATGGAGATCGAGTGGTACACGTACGAGCACGACATCTGGACCCGCGAGATCCCGGCGGGGCGTGAGCGCGCCGACAACGGCATGGCGCCGAAGCTCGCGGGACGTGTGCTGACGGCGGAGGCCGCAGCTGCCTGAGCGGACCGACGTCTCCTTCCCGAGCCATGGGGAGACCTGCGGCGCCTGGCATCTCGCCGGCGAGGGCGACGCCTTCGCCGGGGAGCGCGGGCGGCCGTGCGTCGTGATGGCCCATGGCTTCGGCGGCACCCGGGACTCGGGCCTCCTCCCGTTCGCTGAGGCGTTCGCCGAGGCCGGTCTCGACGTGGTGCTCTTCGACTACCGGGGGTTCGGCGATTCGACCGGCGAGCCGCGCCAGTTCGCCTGGCCGCCACGCCACCGCGAGGACTACACAGCCGCCATCGAGTATCGCGCGCGGCCTCGACGGTGTGGATCCGGAGCGAATCGTCCTCTGGGGAACCTCTTGGTCGGGCGGTCACGTGGTCTACGCGGCCGTAGCCGACCCGGCGGTGGCCGCCGTGATCAGCCAGTCGCCGGATCTGGACGGCGTCGCGACGCTGCGGGCGATTGGCCGCTACGCCGGGCTCGGCCATCAGCTCAAGCTCACCTGGGTCGGAATCCAGGACGCGGTGCGGATGGTCCGCGACCAGGAGCCCCTGATGATCGGAGTCGTGGGGCCGCCCGGTGCGATGGCCGGGATGACCACAGAGGACTCCGAGCCGGGGATGCGCGAGATCGCCGGTCCCACCTGGCGGAACGAGGTCACCGGTCGCGCCGTCTTCGCCGAGTGGACCAACCGCGCCATCACCCAGATGGACAAGCTGCGCTGTCCGATCCTCGTGCAGATCGCCGACCGGGACGCGATCGCGCCGCCGGCTGCGGCACGCGCGGCCGCCTGGCGGGCGAAGGGCCGCGTCGAGGTGCGTGAGTACCCGTGCGCGCACTTCGACGTCTACGTGGGCGAGTGGCGCGAGCGGGCGATCGCCGACCAGCTCCACTTCCTCCGCCGCCACCTGGCCGCCGCCGAGACCCGCGTCCCGGCGGAGCTAACCTCAAGTCAGTGATCAGCGACGTAACCGAACAGGACTTCCAGCAGAAGGTCGTCGAGCGCTCCAAGCAGGTCCCCGTGGTCGTCGACTTCTGGGCCGAGTGGTGCGGTCCGTGCCGAACCCTGGGCCCCGCGCTGGAGAAGGCGGTCAGCGCGCGGAACGGGGAGATCGAGCTGGCCAAGCTCGACACCGACCGGAATCCCAATATCGCTCAGGAGTTCCAGATCGCGAGCATCCCGGCCGTCAAGGCCTTCAAGGACGGCAAGGTCGTCGCCGAGTTCATCGGCGCCATACCGCCGGCGCGGATCGAGGCGTTCCTCAACGAGATCGTCCCCTCGGAGGCCGACCGGCTGGCCGACGCCGATGACGAGGAGTCGCTGCGCAAGGCACTGGAGATCGACCCGCGCCAGGCCTCGGCGGCAATCAAGCTCGGGCGGCTTCTGCTCGAGCGCGGCGAGACGGACGAGGCGATCGAGACCCTCCGCCCCTTCCCCCACGACTTCGTCGCCGACGGACTCGCCGCCCGGGCGGAGCTCTCGGCCGGCGAGAACGGCTCGAGCCCGGACGAGCTTCAGGAGGCTTTCTCAGCCTGGGACCGCGGCGACCCCGAGGACGGCGCTCGAGAAGCTCCAGACCGCGCTGTCGTCCGAGCAGGACAGCAAGCGAAAGGACCTGCTCCGCCGGGTGATGGTCGCGATCTTCACCGAGCTCGGCGCCGATCATCCGCTGGCGCGGGAGCACCGCCGCCGACTCGCGTCGGCGCTCAACTAGTCAAGCCCCTCAAACCGCCCCATTGCATGGAAGGCGGTGATCGGTGCGCTTCTGTTCACGAAGTCGTTACAGGCCTGCCCGGACCGGATCTGTAGGGTCGATTTCCCAACGAAAGGACTCGACCCATGGCCGAATTACCGAACATCGTCCTTGTCCACGGGGCCTGGGCCGACGGCTCTTGCTGGAGCGACGTAATCGAGCGCCTGCAGGCAGACGGCTACAAGGTCACCGCTCCTCAACTTCCAGAGAGCTCGCTCGCCGATGATGTCGCGAGGGTTCGCCTGGTGCTCAACCGCCAGAGCGGCCCGACCGTTCTCGCGGCCCACTCCTACGGAGGCCAGGTGATCACCTCCCTCGGCACCGACGCACCGAACGTCGTCGCCCTGGTCTATATCGCGGGCTTCGGGCTCGACGAGGGTGAGTCGATCGGCGGGCTGCTCCAGCAGGGTCCTCCGCCCCCGGGTGTGGCGAATATCGACGTCGACTCGGACGGCGCCGGCTGGATCCCCGAGGATGACTTCCTCGGTCACTTCGCCGCCGATATCGACCCGGTCAAGGCGAAGGTCATGTACGCCGTGCAGCAGCCGCTCACCATGTCAGCGTTCGAAGACGTGATGGGCACCCCCGCCTGGAAGTCACTGCCCTCCTGGTATCTGGTCGCCCAGAACGACGAGGTGATTCCACCCGATGCCGAGAGGCAGTTCGCCCAGCGGATGGGCGCCGACACGATCGAGGTCGCGAGCGGACACTGCGCGATGGTCTCCCACCCGGAGGAGACGTATGAGCGGATAGTGACCGCGGCGAACGCCACCGCGGAGTCTGCGTAGCCGCCCGGAGGGCCGCTACGACCAGTCGGAGGTCAGATGCGATGGCACGGTGCCGACCCGGAGGCGCGCTACTTCGGCGCCCTGCTGAAGAGGACAGCCTGCTGCCGACCAAGCGATCCACCATCGGAAAGATCCGCTTCAGCGACTGGCTGGCTCAGGCCTCCAGGGCATAGGAGCACCGACTGTCTTCACGGGATACTGCTGAGCAGCTAACCGTTGTCGATCTGAGCCGTCCACTTCGCCGTGGAGTCGCAGACGAGGGGACCGGTGTCAGGCAGTGGCATGCTCCCGCTGACGCGAATCGTCCCCGTGGCGGGGCCCTTTCGCGGGACCCGACCTTGAATCTCGTAGGTGATCCCGCCGTCGCTGAGGGAATCGGCGAACGCGCCCTTCTTCAGGGGCAGCCTCGGTGAGCCGCTGGCGGCGGTGCTCGAGAGGTCACTCGGGCCCTCCGAGTCGTGGCAGCTGACGATCAGGAAGTAGAAGGAGAACTTGCGGACCGCGACCGGACGGAGCTTCTTGCCCTTGCCCTTGGACTCCACCTTGAACGAGACGCTCGATCCCGCCTCCTGCGTGGGAGGACCGAGGAGGGGCCCGAAATACGGCGTCTTCTTCGCCACGGCCAGCGGCACCAGCAGTGCGGCAAGAATGGCCGATAGGGCCAGCACCGAGAGCCGTGCACCTCGCTGCTCTTCCCACTCCCGCTCCCCTCGATGAACGTTCCGAGTTGTACTGCTACGCCGGCGGCTTCTCGGGCGTCCCGGGGACGGCGACCTCGATCGGGATGCCGAGCGCCTCGGCTTCCTCGATGCCCTCGCCCTCCTGGTCGCGGGAGCAGATGATCCGGAACGAGCCGGTACCGAGCTCGGGGTCGGCGACGATCGGCAGGCCGCGGATCTCGTCCCAGCCGAGGCGCTCGGCCTCGAAGGGATTCATGCGAACCTCGCTGGCCGGGAAGGGGCAACTCGAGTTGTGCTGGTCGATCGCCCGGGAGATCGCCTCGAGGTTCTTTGCCTCCGCGCTCGTCACAGCCAGTGAAAATAGCGCCCTCCGTCGGAGCTCGGGCCTAATCTCGGACGGTCGCAGGTGATCGCCCACGTCGACATGGATGCTTTCTATGTCTCGATCGAGATGCTTCGGCATCCCGACCTTCGTGGGAAGCCGGTGGTGGTCGCCTACGACGGGCCGCGCGGCGTCGTCACCACCGCCTCGTACGAGGCCCGCAAGTACGGCGTCCACTCCGCCCTTCCGATGGTGACGGCGCGACGTCGCTGCCCGGACCTGATCGTGCTGCCGGTCGACATGCAGCTCTACCGCCGCGGCTCGAACAAGGTGATGGAGACGCTGCAGGGCGTTCTCGGACCAGGTCGAGGTGGTGGGTCTCGACGAGGCCTACGTCGACCTCTCCTCCTCCCCGGTCCCGCAGTCGCGCGCCCACGAGATCAAGCGGCGGATCACCGATGCCACCCGCCTTGTCTGCTCGATCGGGCTCGCGCCCAACAAGCTGATGGCGAAGATCGCCTCGGACCTGGACAAGCCGGACGGCTTCTTCGTTCTCGACAACGACAATTGGCTCGACACCGTCGGGGCGAAGCCGGCCAAGTTGTTGCCGGGTGTCGGTCCTCGCACCGATGAGCGTCTCCGGTCGATCGGGATCGAGACTGTGGGTCAGCTCGCCGAGGCCGACCTGCAGCTGCTCCAGTCGACCTTCGGGCCAGGGCACGGTGTCGGCCTGCGCGATCGAGCCGGTGGCATTGGCAGCACCAGCTTGAACGAGGAGGTGAAGCGGAAGTCCGAGAGCCGCGAGACGACCTTCCCGCAGGACGTCACCGATCGCCAGGTCCTGCGCGACACGGTCGATCGGCTGGCCCGCTCGGTCTGCGAGAGCCTCGCCGGGAACGGCCGGCGCGGCCGGACGGTGACCCTGAAGATCAGGCTGCGTCCATTCAAGACCTACACGCGCTCGCGCACGCTCCCCGCCCACACCGTCGAGCAGGACACGGTCGCGGCCACAGCTCTCGAGCTGCTCGAGCGCTTCGATCCGCAGACGCCCGTCCGCCTGGTCGGGGTGGGCGTGGCCGGACTGGTGAGCGAAGAGGTCACCCACCAGCCCGGCCAGCTCGCCGTCTGACGGCGGCGCCGGGGCCGTGGCCGGGGACTTGCTGTAAAACGCAGATCGCCTAGCGGGTGGTCAGCACGGTCCCCGTGGAGGGGAAGCCGAGCTTCGCCTTGGTCGCGGCGGTGAGGTCGTACTCGCGATTCCCCGCGTACGGTCCACGGTCGATCACCGGCACGGTGACCGTGTTGCCGTGGTAGCGGAGCGTGACCCTGGCGCCGCAGGGGAGCGTCTTGTTGGCGACGCCCAGCTTGCCCGGGCTCAGGGTGCCACCGCAGGCGAGAGCGCCTCCGTAGAGGCCGGGGCCGTAGTACGAGGCCTCGGCCGGCCGGTAGACGTTCACCCGCAGGCGGTGCGAGCGGACGGTCGAGCCGTCGACCCGCGCACGCGCGGTGTAGACACCGGAACCCGGAGCGCGCCAGCGCACCTTGTAGGCACCGTCACCGTGACTGTGAGTGCGGAGCTTGCGGCCCCCCACCTGCACCACGACACGATGGCTGCCTCCCGGCGCCACGCGACCTCGGAGGGTGACGGCCCTGTGCGCCATCACGTTGCGCTGAGCCTTCAGGCTCACCGCCGTGGGAGCGCTCGCGGCGCTCGCCTCGGGACCACTGCCCGGCAGTGCCGGAACCGAGTCCTGAGCGCCCGCGATTCCTGCCATGACCATCAAACCCATGGCGGGCAGCAGCGCTAGCGCGGCCCGCCGCCGCTTCCAACGGAAGCGACGCAAAGCAATACACCTTGCCTCTCTGTTCGCCTACGGGGTTAGCTGACGGGCTCGCGACAATTGGCACATGCCGCTAGGAGCGGAACACCGCTCCATTCGCCCCGGAAAATCAGTGGGTCCCCCGCTCGCGCGATATCCGTCAGCGCGATTCGGCGGGTTGTTTGGCGACTAATCGGCCGAGCAGGGTAGGTGCGCTATTTGCGAACTTGTGTGACTTCGCTCACAGTTGGTATGCGACCATCAGTGGCTGTGAGCGACCGCCTGACAGGCCTGGATTCCTCGTTCCTGCACCTGGAGCGCGACGGCACGCAGATGCACGTCGCCTCGACGACGCTGTTCGAGGGGCCCGCTCCGCCCTACGTGGAGTTCCGCGACCACATCGAGTCGCGGCTTCACCTCGTGCCCCGCTTCAGGCAGAAGGTGCGGTTCGTGCCCTTCGGGCAGGGCCGCCCGGTCTGGGTCGACGACCCGCATCTGAACCTCGCCTACCACGTCCGCCACACCTCCCTGCCCGAGCCCGGCTCCGAGCAGCAGCTCCGCGTCCTGGCGGCGCGGATCTTCTCCCAGCAGCTCGACCGCTCGAAGCCGCTCTGGGAGCTCTGGCTCATCGAGGGGCTGAAGGGCGGCCGCTTCGCGATCGTCGGCAAGACCCATCACGCGATGGTCGACGGCGTCTCCGGGGTCGACATCACGACGGTCCTCTTCGACGTCGAGAAGGAGCCGGCCGAGAGCCCGCAGGCGCTCGAGCGCTGGATTCCGCAGCCCGGAGCCCAACGGCGCCCAGCTGCTGGCCGAGGCGCTGCGTCGAGCGGACGATCTACCCGCGCGAGATCGCGCGCGGGCTGCGCCGGATCGTGCGCGGGCCCCGCCGCGCGCTGCGCAAGGCGACCGAGGCGGCGCTCGCCGCGGGCACCTTCGCCTGGACCGGAGTCGCCGCTCCCCGGAGCCCCTTCAACTTCGACGTCGGCACCCATCGCCGCTTCGCCTGGGTGCGGGCCTCGCTGGCCGACATGAAGCAGGTCAAGAACGAGCTCGGCGGGACCGTCAACGACGTCATCCTGACCGCCGTCGCCGGGGCGCTCGGCCGCTACATGCGCTCCCGCGGCCACCCCACCGACGGGCTCGAGCTGCGCGCGATGGTCCCGGTCAGCGTCCGCACCGCCGAGCAGCACGGCGCGCTCGGCAACCAGGTGACCGCGATGATGGCGACGCTGCCGGTCTGGTGCGAGGACCCGAAGCGGCGGATGGAGATCGTCCGCCAGTCGATGGGAGACCTGAAGCAGTCGAAGCAGGCGATGGGCGCCTCGCTGCTCACCCAGCTGGCCGACTTCGCGCCCCCGACCATCGCCGGCCAGGCCGCGCGCCTGCAGTCGCGACAGCGCTTCTTCAACCTCGTCGTCACCAACATCCCCGGCCCGCAGTTCCCGCTCTACCTGATGGGCCGCCGCATGGAGCGCGTCTTCCCGATGGTTCCCCTGGCCAAGAACCAGGGCGTCTGCATCGGGATCATGAGCTACGACGGGCAGGTCAACTTCGGGCTGATCGGCGACTACGACGGGATGCCCGACCTCGAGGATCTCGCCAAGGACCTCGAGGCCTCGATCGACGAGCTGATCGAGGCGGCCGGCGGCCGCCCCGGGCTCTTCCGCCGCTTCCGTCCTCGCGAGGGAGTGGACGCCGCCGCGCGAAACGGCGGCGGCGAGCGCGAGGAATCCCCGGCCGGCTAGCGGCCTAGGTCGCCCGCTCCTGCGCGAAGGCCTCCTTCATGGTCACGCGCCTCGCATCGCCCCAGACCGGCTCGTCGTAGCGGGCGCGCAGCATGATCTTCTGAAGCAGCGCGAGGTCCTCCTGGCGGGCCAGGTCATAGCTCGAGCCCGACTCCGAGTCCGCGTGACCCGGGTGGATCATCCACTCGGTCACGCCCAGCGGCGGGTTGCGGACCTCCGGCGGCTCGGCGGGCTCCTTGCTCTCCGTGCGCCCGATCAGGAGGTCGGGGGTGTCGATGTTCCGCTCGCGCAGCCACTGCCGGTGGTCCGGGTTGACCGAGCGGACCGGCGCGCCGATCTGCTGGGCGGTCTGGAGCACGGGCGTCGCGAGCTCGGGCCGCGCGTGGCAGTGCTTGTGCCCGTTCAGGAACGACGGCCAGCGGCCGAAGAGGTCGCCGAAGCGCTCGAGCTGGACCCGCAGCGCGGTGCGGGCCGGCGCGCCGCTGCGCGGGCCCCAGCGGCCCTCGAACTCGATGTGCAGGCCGATCTCCACCCCGGTCTCGAGCAGCGGCTCGGGCTCGCAGTGCTCGCGCTCGACCATGACGCTGACGCAGTCGAGGCCGCCCATCTCGACCGCCTCGAGGATTCCCTCGTTGTAGGACGGCCAGTAGCCGTAGTCGTCGCCGGTGATCACCAGCATGCGGCGGTTGTCTCCCTGTGCGGCGGCCATCAGTCATCCCATGATTGCCGACGAGGGCGCCTCACGCGCGCTGCCCTGGCGGTCAGCTGACCTGCTGGATCGCGGCCTGGATCTCCTGAACGGTCGGGATCGTCGAACCGCCGATCGGCTTCTGTCCGTTCGGGCCCTGCACGAGGATCGACGGGGTGCCGTTGAAGCCGAGCGACTCGGCCTGGGTGCGTGCCCTGTTGGATGACCGCGTCCCATTTCGGATCGTTGCGATCCGTATTCCACTTGTCGATGTCCGGGACACCTGCGCCCCTCGCGATGCTGGTCAGGAAGGCGTCCGTCACGTAGCCCGAGTTCTCGCCCCCCTGGTTCAGGTAGAAGAGCTGGAGGAAGTTCCAGAAGCGGCCCTGGTCCCCCGCCGCGAGGGCGGCCTTCATGGCCGGCTTCGAATCCGGCCCGATGATCAGGTAGGGCCGGAACTCGTACTTGACGTTGCCAGGCTTCACCTCGCTGGAGATCAGATCGGGCGCCACCTGCTCCGAGAAGAACTTGCAGCCGGTGCATTGCGGGTCGCCGAACTCGACGACGGTCACCGGCGCGCCCGCGTCGCCCAGGACCGCACCGCTCTGCGAGATGCCGTTGAGCTCGCGCGTTCACCTGTTGCGGTCCCCTGGACGTTCGAGGGCGTCCCCCCTCCCCCGTTGTCGTCCCCGCCGGACTGGCTGATCACGATCAGGGCGACGATCACCGCGACCGCGGCAAAGCCGCCGATGATCAGGTACTGGAGCCGACGCTTTCGCGCCAGCGGCCCCGGCCTGCTGCGACTCGGTCGCCTGACGCTCCGCGCGCAGGCGTTCTCGCTCGTCCCGCCTACCTGCCATGCGAGGACTGTAGCTGGGGGCCTCCGAGCTCATGGCCGGCGTAGGCGAAGGCGCGGGTGGCCGCGACGGCCAGCGAGAGGGCCATCAGGATCGCGCTGGCGACGCACCACTGGCAGATCGCGTCGATCACGAAGAGCTCGAGGTAGGTCAGGTAGAGGCTGAAGCCGAAGCCGATCAGCGCCGTCAGGAAGCCGCCGAAGCGTCCCGGGTCGCCCGGCACGATGGCCGCCGACGAGCAGGAGCACGTAGCCGACGATCCCGATCACAGCCACGTTGACACCGGCGAGGTGGGAGTACTTGCTGTCCGCGACGGTCTCGCAGCCGCTCCCGCCCGCCAGGCACTTCGGCGCCCCGCCGCCGCTCTCGGCGATCGCGATGTAGGTCGCCACCCCGATCCCGGCCAGGGCCAGGACAGCGGCCGCGATGCGCAGATTCCGCTCGGAGAGCACCGGCCAATGCTATGAAGCGAACGTGAAAGGAAGTTCATTCGCCGAGGTCCGGATCGCGGAGGCAGCGGACGCAGCCGGGTCGCAGCGATCTTCAACCAGGGTGTGGAGGAGCGGGTCGCCACCTTCGAGACGCATCTCGCGACGCCGGAGGACGCGGCGGGCTGGATTGCGGACGATCTGGTCGTCGTCCTGGACGCCCGCGAGGGGGTCGTCGGCTGGGCGAAGGCAGGGCCCTACACGGACCGGCACGAGCACTACGACGGCGTGCGCGAGGCGACGGTCTACGTCGCCCGTGAATCGCGGCGCGACAGGCGCTGGGCGCGCACTGCTCGACCGAGCTCGCCGAAGCGGCTCGGACGGACGGGGCCCACAAGCTGGTCGGCAAGGTCTTCACTTCGAACGAGCCGAGCCTGGCGCTGCTGAGCGCCCTCGGCTGGCGAGAGGTCGGCATCCACCGACGCCACGGGACGCTCGACGGCGAGTGGAAGGACGTGCTCGTGGTCGAGAAGCTGCTCGAGTCGTCCCGGGTAGACCGCTCGTTCGGGGGTATTCGGGTGTTGTAGGCAGGGAGGATGCACCACGGGATCGAAGAAGAAGGCAGGCACAGCCGCGATCGCGGCGCTCGGCGCGATCCTGTTCGCGGCCCCGGCGGCCCTCGCCTCGACCGTCACGGTCGCGGCGGCGACACGGTCAGGGTCGCCGAGACCGGCAACGAGGCGAATCAGATCAGGGTCAGCTACGACGCCGGAGCGGACCTCTACACGGTCGGTGGACGCGGCGTCGACGCTGACGCCCAGCGGAACCTGCGTGACGGTCGATGGGCACACCGCGACCTGCCCGGGTACCGGCATCAAGACGGTCATCGTCGCACACCGGCGATCGCGACGACACGATCGCCCTGGACGCCGCCACGATCCCGGGCACGATCACCGAGAGCCTCGACGGGGGCTCCGGCAACGACACGGTCACCGGGGGCGATACGCCCGGCACCCTCAGCGGCGGATCGGGAAACGACACCGTGAGCGGGCGAGGCACCCTCAACGGCGGCAGCGGCAATGACATGCTGACCGGCTCGCCGCTGGCCGACAACCTCCGCGGCAGCAGCGGCAGGGACACGCTCGACGGCGGCCTCGGCGCCGACGACATCGCGGGCGGCAGCAACACCGACACCCTCGTCTACCCGGCGAGAGGTCAACGGCGTCAACGTCACCATCGGTTCCGGGCAACGGCAACGACGGCGGTCCCGAGGACCAGACGGGAAACAGGCGCGACACCGTCCACGGCGACGTCGAGGTCCTATTCGGGACGGAGCGGAACGACGTGCTCGTCGGGGACGGCTCCTCGGAGACGCTGATCGGCCTCGGCGGCGACGACTTCGCGGTCGGCAACAGCGGCGGCGACACCATGCTCGGCTTCGATGGCAACGACCTGCTGATCGGCGGAATCCGGCGCTGACCTCCTGCGCGGCGGGCCAGGCGCAGATCGGCAGTTCGGCAAGTCCGGGAACGACCGCCTGGCGGGCGGCCCCGACGACGACTTCCTTCGCGGGCGGGACCGGGCACGACGTGATGAAGGGCAAGACCGGGATCGACCGGATCAACGCCCGCGATGGTGAGCGGGACGTGAAGATCAGCTGCGGCCCGGGTCCGAAGCGGCTCGAGGGCGCGAAGCGCGACAAGCGCCTCGACCCGCGCCCGCGCTCCTGCTGACGCCCGCCTGTCTGAGTAGGTTCGTCCTCGCCGCCGTGGATGATGGCGCCGTGCAGCGGATTCACTACCGCTTCGGGATCGTCCTCGGCACTGATCATCGTCGCGATCTTCTTCGTGATGGCGGCGCCGCGCGGCGACGGGGCGCGCTTCGTGTCGGTGACCCTCCAGGCCTCGGTGCTCGTCGCCGCGGTGATCGCCTCCAAGTCGCCTCCCTGGGTGATCAGGCTGAGCGTCGTCGCGGCGATCGCTCGGGATCGCCGGGTGCCGCGGCCGCGCTCTTCGGCACCGGTGAGTTCGGTAACAGCGCCGCCGGCGATCGTCGCCCTGCTCTACGTGCCTGATGACGCCTCCCGCGATCGTCATCGGCGTGGTCAAGCAGTTCCGCGAGGAGGGCGGGGTGACGATCCACTCGATGTTCGGCGTGCTCTGCCTCTATCTGCTGATCGGCCTGATCTTCGCGGTCGCGTTCGCCGTCATCCAGGACATCTCGAGCACGGACTTCTTCACGACCAAGGACGGCGGGCGCGACGACTTCCTCTACTTCTCGCTACGCCACCCTGACGACCGTCGGGTACGGCGACCTGATCGCGGCGACCAACCTCGGGCGCTCGCTCGCGATCACGCGAGGCACTGCTCGGCCAGATCTACCTGGTCACGGTCGTCGCCCTGATCGTGGGGAACCTGCGCGGCCGGCCCGCGCGTCGAGACCGACCGCTAGGCCAGCTCGAGCAGCGACCAGAACGGGTGCTCGCGCGGCGGGATCCGCGGCGGGACGCGGCGGTACTGGCGGTTGCGCGCCCAGTCGAGATAGCCGCGCAGGCGCCGGGAGATCGAGCGCAGCGTCGCCGGCGTCGGCTCGACGACGCTGTGGTCGAGCGCCCAGAGCCAGGCGTTCGCCTCGGACTCGAGGCGGGGGGCCGAGCGCCCCCGGCCGACCAGGTGCCCGATCTCGTGCAGGGCGATGAAGTAGGAGACCTGGCCGCGGATCGGCGGGATCGAGATCTCGCAGCCTGCCGCCCCGCCAGCGGATCGCCCGCCCGCGCGACGAGGCCCCGACCAGCTCGATGCCGTGCTCGCGGCAGAGGTCCTCGACGTGGGCCTCCATCAGGTCCACGCCGCGGCGCCTGGGAGGCTTTCGATCCTGCCTGAACACGCGCGGCAGGGTAGTCCCGCGGGCGGATGAAGCCATACTTGGGCATATGGCCGAGGCGACCAACTTGCGCCTCGCGCTCGCCCAGATCGACCCCACCGTCGGCGACGTCGAGGGCAACGTGCGCCTGATCTCGGAGTCGATCGAGCGCGCCCGCGATCGCGGCGCGCAGCTCGTGCGTGCTGCCCGAGCTCTGCGTCTCCGGCTATCCGCCCGAGGACCTGCTCCTGCGCCGTGACTTCCTCGCCGCCGTGCGGCGAGGGGCTCGACGCGATCGCGGCCGAGGTCGAGGGCATCGTCGCCCTGGTGGGCTTCCCCGAGCGGGTCGAGCGCTCGCCGGAGGAGCTCGAGCACTTCGATCCCGCTGATCGACCCGCCCCCTCCCCCGGCCTACAACTCGCTCGCGGTCCTCGCCGACGGCGAGGTCCGGGGCATCTACCGCAAGTGCGATCTGCCCAACTACGGCGTCTTCGACGAGCGCCGCTACTTCGAGCCCGGCACCGAGCCGGCTCTGATCGAGGTCGACGGCGTGCCGATCGGCCTGACCGTCTGCGAGGACATCTGGCACCCGGGGTTCCCGGAGAGCGACGAGGCGGCGGCCGGCGCGCAGCCTGGTCGTCAACGCCTCGGCCTCGCCCTACCACCGCGGCAAGGGCCGGGCCCGCGAGGCGATGGTCGCCGAGCGGGCTCGCACCAACGGCGCTGCCTTCGCGCTCTGCAACACCGTCGGGCGGCCAGGACGAGCTCGTCTTCGACGGCGGCAGCGTCGTGGTCGCCGCCGACGGCGAGGTGCTCGCCCGCGCCGCGCAGTTCGAGCCCGAGCTGCTGGTCTGCGATCTGCTGCTCCCGGCCCGGCGCGCACGGATGGCGCCTCCTCGCGCGTGAGGTGCGGACGCTGGCCAGTTGACCTCCGGCGCCGATCGCTCCGAGCCGGTGGAGCCGCGCTCGCCGAGCCGCTCGCGAGCGAGGAGGCGGAGGTCTACGCGGCGCTCGAGCTCGGGCTGCGCGACTACGTGGAGAAGAACGGCTTCGACCACGTCGTCCTCGCGCTCTCCGGCGGGATCGACTCGGCCCTGGTCGCTCTGATCGCCGCGGATGCCCTCGGGCCCGGATCGGGTCACCGTGGTCGTCATGCCCTCCCCCAACTCGAGCGACGAGACCCAGGCCGACGCGCGGACGATCGCCGCGAACCTCGGCGTCGAGCTGATCGAGATCTCGATCGCCGAGGCGATGGAGGCCTACGAGCACGCCCTGGCACCGACCTTCGAGGGCGCGGAGCCGGGACTCGCCGAGGAGAACCTCCAGGCGCGGATCCGCGGCAACCTGGTGATGGCGCTCTCCAACAAGTTCGGCTGGCTCGTCCTCACCACCGGCAACAAGAGCGAGCTGTCGGTCGGCTACGCGACGCTCTACGGCGACATGGCGGGCGGCTTCGCGGTGATCAAGGACGTCTTCAAGCTGCTCGTCTACCGGCTGGTCCGCTGGCGGAACGAGCACGAGGGCCGGGAGCTCGTCCCGGCCTCGGTGCTCGAGCGGCCGCCCTCGGCGGAGCTCCGGCCGGATCAGCTCGACGAGGACTCGCTGCCGCCCTACGAGGTGCTCGACCGCATCCTCGAGGCCTACGTCGAGCGCGACGAGGGCATCGACGACCTGGTCGCCGAGGGCCTGCCGGAGGACACGGTGATGGAGGTCGTGCGCCTGGTCGACCGCGCCGAGTACAAGCGCCGCCAGGCGCCGCCCGGGATCCGCGTCTCGAACAAGGCCTTCGGCCGCGACCGGCGCCTGCCGATCACCAACCGGTTCGGCTCGATGCGCCCGCTGCCGCGCTAGCGGCGCGGGCCGCACCGCGATCGTCATCCGCGCGAGCGCGCAGACGCGCCCGTCGTCGTCGGTGATCTCGACGTCCCAGACCCACGTCGTTCGGCCACGGTGCCGGGGGGTCGCCGTGGCGTTGAGATGACCCTCGCTGATCGGGCGCAGGAAGGTCGTGTCGTTGGCCTGGCCCATCGCGACCATGCCGTGCTCGCGAACGACGCCATAGGTCGCCGCCGAGCTGAGGCTCTCGGCCAGCGAGGCATACACGCCTCCGTGGACGATCCCGTAGGGCTGAAGGTGCTGAGGCTCGACCGCGATGCGGGCGTGGGCGTCGTCGGGGTCGAGGTTGAGCCACTCGACGCCGATCTCCTCGGCGAAGCCGTCGGGTGCGATCTCGGGCTGGGCCATGCCGCGGCACCATAGTGTGCGGCCATGCGCTTCCTGGTCTGGACCGGGGTCGAGGAATGGCTGACCGAGTCGGCGGCGGTCGATCTCGGCGGGGATGGACTGAGCTCGACGGGCACCCAGCTCGGCGCGGACCCGGTGCCCTTTCGCGTCGACTATCGATTGGAGGCGCCTGGGTTCGTCACGCGGGAGCTCGAGCTGACCGCGGCGGCCGAGGGCTGGCGGAGGCACCTCCTGCTCCGCCACGACGGATCCGGTGCCTGGGACGCCGAGGTCGAGGATGAGGGCGAGGTGCCCGGAGGTCGGTGGGACGGGTCGCTTCCCGATCTCTCGAAGGCCCTCGACATCGACATCGAGAACTCGCCGCTGACCAACACGATGCCGATCCTGCGCCACGGCTTCCAGCGTGAGGGCTCGGGGGACTTCGTGATGGCCTTCGTTACGACGCCCACCCTGCGGGTGGAGGCCTCGCCGCAGCGCTACGAGCACGTCAGCGTGAGCGGGGCCGTATCGGTGGTCCGCTACATCAGCCGCGAACGACGTCGCGCTGCGACATGCCGTTGCCACGCTCGTCGTAGCGGACGAACCGGTGATGTCGTGACAGTTCGGCGTACCAGTGGCGCCAGATCGGGCTGCCCCATTCAAAGTCGAGATGCGTGAGCCAGTTTGATGCCTTCACGAGCGGGGGCCCGCTGCCGGTCATCGCGTAGGCCAGCCGAACGCCGTCGCTCGTGGTGCAGTACCCGGATTTCCTGGCGCGTCGTCGCGGCCAGCGAGGCTGACGCTGTCGGGGGCCGGGCGGGTGTGGCGGCGATGGTGTCGACCGGCGCGACGAATCGATAGCCGACGCGCGGCACGGTCTCGATGTACTGCTGGCCCGTGGCGCGTTCGCCGAGTGCTTTCCGCAGCACTGAGACGTTATGGTTGAGGTTGTTTTCCTCGACGGTCGTTTCCGGCCAGATCGCGTCCAGCAGATCCTGCTTGGTGATCAGCCGCCCGGCGTTCTCGACCAGCACGAGAAGCGTGTCGAAGACCTTCAGCCGCAACGGGATCATCTCGCCGCCGCGTGACAGACGGCGCTCCCGCGCGTCGAGATGAAAGGGCCCGAACTGATATTCGCGATGGACTGCGGTGTCAGCCTCCACCCCGGTACCTCACGAAAAGTTCAGAAATACGCCGGCGTTCTCAAAGGACGCGGCCGAGCGCTCGATTCTACCCTCTCCACTGCGCGGATTGAAAGCGCGAGAAGGAGCCAGACAATGCCGAAACTGCTTCCCGACCAGACCTTCTACCCGTCGCCGACGATGGCGATGCAGGCGCCGACGGAGACCCTTGCTTACGTGGCGCTGCTCAATCCTGATCCGACGAGGACCGACGCCCTCGCCGTGCTGGACGTCGATCCCGCATCCCCGGGCTATGGCGCTCAGATCGCCCGCGTGGACATGCCTCAGACCGGCGACGAGTTGCACCATTTCGGTTGGAACGCATGCAGTTCGTGCCTGTGCCCGACTGCGCCCCATCCGCACATGCAGCGTCGCTATCTCGTCGTACCGGGTCTGCGATCGTCTCGCATCCACATCCTCGACACCGTGCCGGATCCGCGACAGCCGCGCCTCGTCAAGCTGATCGAAGCCGAGGAAATGATCCGGAAGACCGGTTATAGCCGCCCTCACACGACGCACTGCGGGCCGGACGGCATTTACATCAGCGCCTTGGGCAATGCGGACGGTGACGGCCCGGGCGGCATCTTCGTGCTCGACCCGGACACATTCGAGATCAAGGGCCGTTGGGAGAAAGAACGCGGGCCGCAGTACCTCGCCGTACGACTTCTGGTGGCACCTCGGGCACGACACGATGATTACGAGCGAGTGGGGCACGCCGAAGATGGTGGAAAACGGCGTCAACCCGGAGTTGCTGCTGGCCGGCAAATACGGGAACGCGCTGCACGTCTGGGATCTGCACAGCCGTCGTCATCTGCAGAGACTCGAGCTTGGCCCCGAGTATCAGATGGTCCTCGAGCTGCGCCCGGCGCACGACCCCAACGAGACCTACGGCTTCGTCGGCGTCGTGACCAGCTTGAAGGACCTGTCGGCGTCAATCTGGATGTGGTATCGCGAGGGCAGCAACAAGTCCGGAACGTGGCGCATCCGCAAGGTGATCGACATTCCCGGCCGAGCCGGCGTCGCCGGATGATCTGCCGCCACTGCTCAAGGGCTTCGGCGCGGTTCCACCGCTCGTCACCGACATCAACCTCTCGCTCGACGATCGCTTCCTCTACGTGTCGTGCTTGGGCACAGGCGAGCTGAAACAGTTCGACGTGTCCGATCCGTTCAACCCGGTCGAGACCGGCTCGGTGAAGATCGGCGGCATCGTTCGGCGTCAAACGCATCCGGCGCGTCCGGGCCAGCCGCTCAACGGCGCGCCGCAGATGGTCGAGATCAGCCGCGACGGCAAGCGCGTCTACGTGACCAACTCGCTCTATCGCACCTGGGACGATCAGTTCTATCCCGATGGCGTCAACGGCTGGCTGGCCAAAGTGGACGTCCGTCCGGGTGGCGGCATCGCGCTCGATCCGGCCGGATTCGTGGAGTTCGACGGCATGCGTCCACACCAGGTGCACCTCGAAGGCGGCGACGCGAGCTCGGATTCGTACTGCTTCTCGTAGCAGGTGGGACATGCCAGGCGAGATGACGATGTCGTGGGCGATGCTGATGGCGCTCGGCGCGTTTCATGGCATCAATCCCGGAATGGGATGGCTGTTTGCCGTGGCGCTCGGAATGCAGGAGGGCCGGCGCGGTGCGGTGCTCCGCGCCCTGCTGCCGCTCGGCGCAGGGCATGCGCTGGCGGTGGCCGTCGCGGTCGGCGTGGCGCTGGCGATCGGATCCGCGATCCCTCTGGCCTGGCTGCGCTGGCCGATTGCCGCCGTGCTCGTCTCGCTTGGCGTGCGGCGACTGTTCCGTCACCGCCATCCGCGCTGGGCCGGTATGCGCGTCAGCATGGGCGGACTGACCGTGTGGTCGTTCCTCATGGCGACGGCGCACGGTGCGGGGCTGATGGTGGTGCCCGTGGTCATGCGCATGTCGATGTCGGCCGCAGGGGGACACGCGCATCACATCCACGCTGCTGAAACAGGCACCGGAGCTGCCTTTTTGGCCACCGGCCTCCACGCGGCCGGTTACCTGGCGATGACGGCAGTTGTGGCGGTGCTCGTGTTCGAGAAGCTTGGCGTCGGTATCCTGCGCCGCGCGTGGATCAATCTCGATCTGATCTGGTCCGCCGCGCTGGTCGCGACGGGCACACTGACCCTGTTCCTATGAGCAGGGCATGAGGTGCGGTGTCCAGTCGCTGGTTCGCGGCGATCTGAAGCCTCTGACTGCATTGCACGCTCCGTATAAGGGCTGGCGCGTACGGATCGCGCGTTGACTCAGGGCCACCTGGGAGTCAGTCATGTCATCGACAAAGACCGCCATCGTTGTCCTTTCGGATCCCCAACGAGGGGACGAAGCGCTGGGCCGTCTCTTCAACGCCTTGGCCGCAGCGTACGACTTCAAGCAGCAGCATCAGGACGTGCAACTGATTTTCCAGGGGACCGGGACACGATGGGCTGCAGTGGTAACCAATCCGGCTCATCCGGCGCACGCCCTCTACAAGGCGGTCGAAGACACGGTCGCCGGCGTGTCGGCAGGCTGTGCGGCGGTCTTCGGCGCACAACACGACGCCGAACGCAACGGCTTTTCGCTGATCACAACCAACGACGTCCCGGGAACGCCAGGCCTGCCGAGCCTCGCGAATTATGCGGCCGAGGGGTACACGATCCTGACGTTCTAAAATCTCAATAGCGGCTCGAGGGAGCGACCGTGTTCTCCAACGAGCCATTTCACACCGGCGAGATCGCCATCCAAGAGCGCACAGGCGAACGTGATTCCGCGCGTCGCCACGGCGTGGGCATCTCGTCACGGATCTCACGGTGCGAGAGTGGGTGCAGTTCGATCTGCCGCCGGCCGTTCGGTGGGAACTGCTGGAAGCGTCACCGTATAACCCGTTGACGTCGGAGAAGTGATGGTGTCGCCGCATGCCCCGCGCCTCTCCTGATCAGGCTCGAGATCCTCGCGCTCTTGATCGATCCGTGCTGCGCTCGGCGTAGATCGAGACTACCGCGCGGTCGCTCGGATCCGCGCGGAGGACCTCGTCGGCGGATTGAGCTGATTTAGCAATTCGCCATGCACAGGCGCCCCAGCGGTGGGAGCCGGGGAGGAAGCGTGTGGCGCCGTTGTCGGGCGCGAACGCGTCGATCATGAGGATAAAGCCGAGCAACGGCCAGTCGGTTGAATCACGTTCCACGTCGACGTGGATGTCCAGCACTGCCGAACCTGGCCGAAGCGTTCGCGCGTTCAGGGAACTGAGCTTGAACGACCGGCCGACGATTTGGGCCGCAGCATCAAGCAGTGGCGGATAGACGTACAGTGGATTGAATAACGGGCCACGATTGACGAAGTCCACCACGCGAGTCGATGTGGATCCTATTCGGACGTCATCTGCAACGGCGGAACCGACTTCCGAGTCGTAGGCGCCGGCGATCACAGCGTGTTGCTGGACAGGATAGGGCCCCGGAAGCACGACGAAGCCGGACTCTTGCAAGGCGGCCATCGCCGCAGCGGTAGTGCGCCGGATACCACCCGCATTGGTGGCCTTTCTGCTTCCATGACGACGAGAATACCGTGAACTCCCGTCGCGCACTCGAAGGGAGCCGTTCAACTCGCCGTCGGTCGCGATGTGCAGCGCGTCCGACTGCCGCCAAGCCGATCGCGGCCACAAGAAGATCGGTTGTTGATGCCTGCGGCGTCACCCAGTACTATCCCTAACGCTCGAGATCTTCAAGGCTTCGGGTTCGGTCGGCGGTTCGGCCATCGTTCGGTTCGCAAGACACGCCCGCCGATGGCCGGGATATACGGCGGCCCACTCGACTTGACTGAGGTGCACATGTCCGACAGGAACAAGGCTCGTGTCGGTGAATTCCTCGACCGTGTCCTCACCGGTGGCGACATCGAGGCGACCGGCGACTACTTCGAGCGCGACATGGTGGAGGAGATGCCCTTCCCAGGACAGGGTCCGGGACTCGATGGTCTCAAGGAAACGTTGATCCGCATTCGATCCGCGTTTCCGGATTCGAACTGGACTGTCGAAGAACAGATCGCGGAGGGCGACAAAGTATTGAGCCGGTTCGTCTGGTCCGGCACGCATCAAGGCGAGTTCCTGGGCATTCCGGCGACGCACCGCCCGATTCGCGTGTGGGGCATGGTGATCGACCGGTTCGCTGGAGAGAAGATCGTCTCGACTCGAATCCTGATGGACACGTTCGGTATGATGATGCAGCTGGGCGTCATTTCGAGTCCCGCACAGCAGGCGAAATGAGACCATTCTCCGATTCCCCTCAGACTCGTGATCAGTGCGACATGGCCCTGCAGGGTTGAAGGGAACTGGCGTTATCTGCCCAGCGCGAATGCAATCACCCGCGATATGTGTCGCGGGGGGTATTTCGACCCGATCGGCTAGACATCGGAAGCCCCTTCAGCGTTTGGACCAAGCCGCTGGCGCGGCGGACGCTCCGCGTGAACCTCGCGCGATCGCCGGGGTAGCTTGGGGGTCACAGGAGGTGTCTTGTGACCCATCTCAGACAAGCGATGCTGGAGGAGCTCCAGCGCCGCAACTATGCCGCGACGACGTGGACTACTACTTCAAGGCTGTCGAGCAACTCGCCAAGTACTTCCACACGTCACCGGATCAACTCAATCAGACGCACTTGCGGACGTATCAGGCGTACCTGCTGCGCGAGCGGAAGCTCGGGTCACGGACGGTCAAGCTCCACGTCTCCGCGCTCCGGTTCTTCTTCGTGAAGACCCTCGAACGCCCCTATCTGCTGGAGGACATCCCATTTCCGAAGGTCCCGCGACGCCTCCCCGTGATTCTCACCACGGAGGAAGTCGCCCGCCTGATCGATGGCGCGAAGAATCTGACCGATCGGACGATGCTGATGGTCCTGTACTCGACCGGCATGCGGAACGCCCGAGCTGCCTCACCTGCAGGTCCGCGACATCGACAGTCGTCGCATGCTGATCCACATTCAGCACGGCAAGGGTGGGCGCGATCGCTATGTGCCGCTCAGCGCCCGCCTCCTCGAGACGCTCCGCGTGTACTACCGGTGGATGCGGCCGAAGACATGGTTGTTTCCCGGCACCATCCAGAACTGGCGGGCGGATAAGCCGGTCACGCCGAAGGTCGTGTAGGATGCCTGTCGCGAAGCGGCGACGCGGGCCCAGCTGGAGCAGCGCGTCTCGCCGCATCTCCTTCGGCACTATGCCGCGTCGCACCTGGTCGAAGCCGGGGCCGACCTGCGCACCGTGCAGCTTCTGCTCGGGCACGTCAAACTCGAACACACCGTTATCTACCTGCACTTGTCGCAGCGGCACTTCCAGGCCGTGGCCAACCCGCTGGACGCGATCCCGGTCTCGGGGCCGACGCGGTGCGCCGCACGCGCCGACAGTGACACGGCCACCCTGTGAGGTGGCTGACCGTAGATACTTCGCTCGTGAGCCGCCAAGCACACGAGAGGACGAATCGAGATGGACACACTGGCGAATCTGAATCACTCGGTGTGGGACTGCAATTACCACGTGGTTTTCATTCCGAAATGCCGGCGCCGGACGTTGTATGGGGAACTGCGGCGGATTGGGGGGAGGTGTTCCGGCAGCTGGCGTTGCAGAAGGAGAGCCGGATTGAAGAGGGACATCTCCTGTCGGATCACGTGCACATGTTGATCGCGATCCCGCCAAAGTACGCGGTCGCGCAGGTGGTGGGATTCATCAAGGGGAAGAGCGCGATCCACCTGGCGCGGGTGTATGGGGAGCGCAAGCGGAATTTTGTAGGGCAACACTTCTGGGCGCGTGGATACTTCGTCTCGACGGTCGGCCGGGATGAGCAGGTCATCCGAGAGTACATCCGCAAGCAGGCAGGAAGACGCACGCCTGGACCAGCTGGGATTGTAGAAGTGAGCGTGGCCACCGCTGCGGTGGCGCTTGGTCGTGCGGGCCGCGTTAGCGACGCGCGATAGCCGCTTTGAGCGGCTCACGGATGAATGCCCCCGGCTGTGCCGGGGGATTGGTTTCATGTACCTGACGGCCAACTTTTCACGTTCGGACCCACCGGGAGGCAGCGCCCGGAGCTGAGCCGCAACGGTCTCCATCTGGCGGCGCAACGCCGTTTCGCTCGCCAGGAGGGCGTCGCGGGCAGTCCGGTATGCCGGCGTCTCATTCAGGAATCTCATGCGGTGATCGTAGTCGGTCCGTCGGACGAGAGCCGGCCGTGTCCGGGATGGCCACCGTCCGGGCTTCGCGCTGGTCCCAGCATGCGCCGCATCGAACGGCGATTCGTCACCAGACGTCCATGTGCTCCCTGGTGATGCTGTCGCCGCGCATACGGCACTCACGACGCTGCGCCGCTATGATGAGCGGGTGCAGCTGGACGACGCGACCGAGATGCTGGCCGGCCGCGGTTTCTATTCCGGTGGGCCCGCCGTCTGGGCCGACCTGGGCTGTGGGGTGGGCACGTTCCCCGTTGCCTTCGCCAGCCTGCTCTCTCCGGGGAGCACGAGACACGCAATCGACCGCGACGGCGCCGCGCTGCGGGAGGTGCCCGCGAAGTTCGAGGGTGTCACGATCGTCACCCGCGTCGGGGACATGACGGCCACGCCCGCCGCGCTCGATCGTCTCGACGGTGTTTCATGGCCAACTCGCTGCACTATGTGCCCGACCATCCGCGTTCATCCAGCGCTGGTCGAAACGCCTGCTGCAGGACGGATGCTTCCTGATCGTCGAATACGACACGGACACGGCCAGCCGCTGGGTGCCGTTCCCGATCAGCCGGACGCGGCTGCCGTCGATCTTCGAAGGCGCCACCGGGGCACGTATCCAGGATCTCGGCCGGCGTCCGTCCATCTATCAGCGCGCGCCACTCTATGCGGCTATGATCCGGCCGGGCCCACGCCACCCGTGAGCCGCGACGAGGCGTTGTCCGACGGTCTGATCGAGTACCTTCTTCGTGAGGTCTACTATCCGGACTCATTGCGCCGGGAGCCGGGAGGCTGTCGGCGCTTCAAGTCAGAACACACGTCGGAGACCAGGAGCATTCGAGCATGAGCAGCAGCATTTTGCCGGGGTCCGAGCACAGACCACCGACAGCTGAGGCGGCCGGGACGTCGTCGCAGGGCGCGTTGGACCGTCGAGCCTGGATGAAACAGGCGGCCGGCGCCCTTGGCGGCGCCGCCGTGACCGGCATGGCCGCCCCAGTGCGGGCTGTCGAGGCCGCGGCGCCTCCGCCAGCCGGGACGACCGGGACGCGCGTCGATACCGCCGCGCGAGACGTCGTCGAGACGACCAGCGGGCGGGTGCGCGGCTTCAGCCGGAATGGCGTGCACATATTCCGGGGCATCCCCTACGGGGAAACGACCGGTGGTGCGCGCCGGTTCATGGCGCCCAAGAAGGCAGCGCCGTGGACGGCCGTCCGGTCTTCGACCTCGTGGGGGCCGGTGTCACCGCACGCGCCGCGCACCGGATGGGTCAACGACGAAGAACAGTTTCTCTATCAGTGGGACGACGGCTTCGCCGGTGAGGACATGCTGCGGATGAACGTCTGGACGCCCGCGGTCAACGAGACCGGCCGTCGTCCTGTCCTCGTGTGGATTCACGGCGGCGGTTTCTCGTCCGGCTCGAGCCAGGAGCTGCGGCCCTACGACGGCGAGCGGCTGGCGAGCCAGCACGACACGGTGCTGGTCTCGATGAATCACCGTTTGAACGTCTTCGGCTTCCTCGATCTCTCGCAGGTGGGCGGCGAGCCGTATGCGAAATCGGGCAGCGCCGGCATGCTCGATCTGGTGCTCGCGCTCGAATGGGTCCGCGACAACATCGCGCGTTTCGGCGGCGACCCCGGAAACGTCACGATTTTCGGGCAGTCGGGCGGCGCGCGGAAGGTCAGCACGCTGATGGCGATGCCCGACGCGCGTGGGCTGTTCCACAAGGCAGCGGTGTTGAGCGGCTCGCACATCCGCCAGAACACACCCGAGCAGACAGCGCGTCAGACGCGGGCGGTGCTGCAGGCTCTGAACATCACGGGCCCGGATCTGCGTCGTCTTCACGAGATCTCGACCGACGAACTGTTGAATGCCGGGATCAAGGGCCAGGCTGCGGTGACCGCGCCTGCCGTCGGCTGGGGGCCCGTCGTCGACGGTACCGTGCTGCCGCAGCACGCCTTCGATCCGGCCGCGCCGGCCCTCGCCGCGGGCATTCCGCTGCTCGTCGGGAACACGTACGCCGAAATGGGTGGAGGGATCAACAATCCAGCGGCGGCGGAGCTGACGCTGGAGCAGCTGCGCACGAAACTGCAACCGGTGCTCGGGGCCCGCACCAACGATGCCGTCGCGGCTTATCAAAGAGTCTTCCCGAAGGCGCAGCCCTTCGAGATCTGGGGCGTGATCCAGGGCACGCGGTCCTATCGGCTGAATGCCATCACGCAGGCGGACCTCAAGTCCGCGCAGGCCGCGCCGGTTTACATGTACTGGTTTGGCTGGAAGACGCCCGTGCTCGACGGGCGGCCGTTGCCCTATCACTGCCAGGATCTGGCGTTCTGGTTCGACAACATCGACCTGGCCGCACAGGCGACCGGCGGCACTGACGATGCCCGCGCGCTGGCGGGAAAGATGAGCGGAGCGCTGGTCGCGTTCGCGAAGAGCGGCCAGCCGACCCATGCGGGGCTGCTGGAGTGGCCCGCGTACACCAGCACGACGCGGCCGACGATGGTGTTCGAGAACGAGCGTGCCACAGTCAAGAACGATCCGGACAAAGAGGCGCGGCCACTCGTCGCCGACTGACGCGCACGCGCGCGCTGCGAGGCTCAGCCACGGCGATCCAAGACTTCGAGCCCTGTAAGGTGCAGAAATATTGTCACGCGGCGAGGGTGTACATCGTGAATCGCGCCACCAAGCCGATCGCGACGCAGGACGCACGCGCCACTCCATTCATCTGCGGGCAGACGCAACGGCGCGGGAGAAGCCAAGGCCAAGCCACGATGTGGCCGATCGCCGTTGTATAGCCCCACGTCGGATTCTCGATGCGGCACCCGAAGGGAACGGCTACCGGTCTGCGTGCACGTCTGATCCGTCCGGCCGGATCAGCGCGCCGGTAATCCGCGTTACACTGGGCAGGGCCCTCCGACACCGGCTATGGGACCGATTCCAACCGCACCGGTCGGGCGAAGCGACGCTCCGGACGATTGGAATCAGCGCCAAGCGCAGTCTCTGTTAACGACCGTCCTGGCTGATCAGACCGAGTCGTTCGTTTCCTGGAGTTTCGATGTACCCACCCGTGCACAACCGTTCCATCGTCGCGCTTCGCGTCGCGTGCGTGGCGCTCGTGCTGGCGCTGTCGTCCGGAGAACGGCCGCGGGCGGCGGCGACATCCTGCCGTTCCAGGCGACCGAACGGACGCTCGCCAACGGCCTGAAGGTGATCGTCGTGCCGACCGGATTCCCGAACCTGGTCAGCATCCAGATTCCGGTGCAGGCCGGCTCGCGCAACGAGGTCGAACCCGGCAAATCCGGCTTCGCGCATTTCTTCGAGCACCTGATGTTTCGCGGCACGCCGAACAAGCCGCCCGCCAGGTTCCGCCAGATCATGACCAAGGCGGGCGCGCGCGACAACGCGGGCACCGGCGACGATTCCACGCGCTACTACTCGACGTTCGCCAAGGAGGATCTCGAAACCATCGTCGGCCTCTACGCCGACATGTTCCAGAACCTGTCGTACACGGAAGCCGACTTCAAGACCGAAGCGCGCGCGATTCTCGGCGAATACAACAAGAACAGCGCCGACCCGCTCGAGAAAGCTGTTCGAGGTGCAGCGCGATCGGTTCTACCAGACGCACACCTACAAGCACACGACGATGGGCTTCATCAAAGACATCGAGAACATGCCGAACGAGTACGCCTACTCGAAGATGTTCTTCGAGCGCTGGTACCGGCCGCAGTACACGACGGTCATCGTCGCCGGCGACGTGACGCCCGAGCAGGTGCTGCCGCTGGTCGAGAAGTACTGGGGCGGCTGGAAGGCGGAGCCGCGCGGAGCCGGTGAGCATTCCGAAGGAGCCGGCGCCGAACGGGCCGATCTACGTGCACGTGCCCTGGGCGAGCGACACGCTGCCGTGGGTCACCGTCGGCTTTCCCGGCCCGGCCTTCGACGAAGCGAGCAAGGACTCGGCGGCGATGGACATCCTCGCCTCGATCTTCTTCGGCCAGACGTCCGACCTGTACAAGCAGCTCGTCGTGACGGAACAGAAGGTCGACGAACTCGACGTCGATGTGCCCGCCAGCTTCGATCCGTCGCTCTTCACGGTGCTCGCGCGCGTGAAGAACAGCGCCGACTGCCGTCTACGTCCGCGATCAGATTCTGTCGGCCGTGGCGCGAGCCACGGGCGTCGCTGGTGCCGGCCGAGCGGCTGGCGGACGCGAAGTCGTTCGATCGCTACTCGTTTGCCCGCAGCATCGACAGCACCGAGCGCATCGCCGCCGTCGTCGCGCGGTACGCCGTCGTACCAGCGCTCGTACGCAGACGGTCAACAACTACTACCGCACGCTGGAGTCGCTGACGCCCGCCGATCTGCAGGCCGCCGCGCGCAAGTACTTCGACGACGCCGGCCTGATCGTGACGACGCTGTCCACGCGATCCGCTGCCGGCCGGCATCGAACGCGCGCCGCTCGCTTCGCTCAACCCGGCGTCGGCGTTCGAGCGAGACGCAGACCCGCGGGCCCGGCGTCGGCGCCGACCGCGCCGAGCGACGTGCCGCTGCGTGCTGCAGAAGTCGCTGCTGCCGCAGCTCGACGTGAAGCTGCTGTTCACCGTCGGCTCGGCGCACGATCCGGCCGGCAAGGAAGGGCTCGCCGCGCTGACCGCGGCGATGATCGACCGAGAGCCGGCTCGAAGGCGATGACCATCGACCAGATCGATGCCGCGCTGTATCCGATGGCCGGCCTCGTTCAGCAGTCGCACCGACAAGGAGATGACCACGTTCACCGGCATCATCCATCGCGACCAGTGGCAGACGTTCATCGGCACGTCGTGCTGCCGCAGCTGCTCGATCCGGGCTGGCGCGAGGAGGACTTCAAGCGCGTGAAGGACGCGCAGCTCAACGCGCTCGTGCAGGATCTGCGGTCGAACAACGAAGAGGAGCTCGGCAAGGAGCGGCTGCAGACGAACATCTTCCGCGGCACGCCGTACGGCCACGTCGCGCTCGGCACCGTCGCCGGCCTCAACGCCATCACGCTGGACGACGTGAAGGCAGTTCGCGCGGCAGATGTATACGCGAGCGCAACCTGACGATCGGCGTCAGCGGCGATGCGCCGGACGAACTGATTCGCGATCTCCAGACTCGGCTGCGCGGCGCTGCCCGCCGGGCCGGCGGCGCCGCCGCGTCAAGGTCGACGCCAGCGCGCCGTCCGGCATCGACGTCGAGATCCTCGAGAAGGACACGCGCGCGACCGCCATCTCGTTCGGCTTTCCCGATCGACGTGACCCGCGCGCATCCCGATTTCGCCGCGCTGTCGGTCGCGCGCGCCTGGCTCGGCGAGCACCGGCTGTCGTCGGGACGGCTCTACCAGCGGATTCGCGAGGTGCGCGGCATCAACTACGGCGACTACGCCTACATCGAAGCGTTTCCGCGCGGGATGTTCCAGTTCTTTCCCGATCCCAACATCGCGCGCAGCGGCAGATCTTCGAAATCTGGATCCGGCCGGTCGTGCCGGCCAACGCGCACATGTCGCTGCGGATCGCGATTCACGAGCTCGACGCGCTGATCCGGAACGGCCTGACGACAGCGGCCAGTTCGAGGACGACGCGCGACTACCTGATGAAGAACGTCTACGTCATGACGGCGCGGCAGGATCAGCAGCTCGGCTACGCGCTCGATTCGCGGTGGTACGGGATCGGCGAGTTCACCGACTACATGCGCGAAGCGGCTGCAGAAGCTGACCGTCGAGCAGGTGAACGCCGCGATCAAGCGCCATCTCACCGCCCGCGATCTGTCGATCGTCATCGTCACCAAGGATGCCGCCGGCGCTGAAGCAGGCGCTGGCGCGCGACGCGTTCTCGCCGATCAGCTACGACGGCGAGAAGCCGGCAGACGCTGCTCGACGAGGACCAAGTGATCGGCGCGCTGAAGCTGAACATCGCGCCGACAAGGTCACCGTCACGCCGATCGCCGAGGTGTTCGCGAAATAAACCGGCTTGCGCGCGCCGTCCACATGCCAGTCTGGGGCCCGGGATTCCCGATCCCTTGTCCGAACGGAAGCAGCCCGTGTCCACCGGTCATCGCCTCCCCGAACACGGTCGGGTGATCGCGACGCCGATTCTGGGCGGGCTGCACCATGAATATCATCTGGCGCAGGAGGCGGCGTGACCGTCCTCAAATGGTCGTACAGGAATATTGCGGACGACAGGTGAATGGACCGGTGTGCCGGCGCGCGACTGTCCCTTCACCACATGCGCGCAGAACCGCTTAGGCGGCGGCGCGTCATGCGCGCTCATCTCGTAAAAGCAGTCACCAATGCGCTTGACTGAGAAATGCGTCATTCGACTCAGCTTACCGCAGGTTTGGTGACGTTGCTGTGGTCGCGCCCGCGTCCAGCGCCTGGATTCCACCATCTGCTGGGGTAGCCCGACGATGACCGCCCAGTCGTGCGCTACGGAGAACGTCCAGTCCCAGCTGACGCGCGCGGTGGCGTTCTTGCAGGGTACTCCGAAGATGAGTCAGTCAGCCCGGCCTGAGGACCCCGCCGCTGCCAACATCAGGGCGATCGTCGAACTGGAGCGCAAGGCCGTCGCCAAGACCACTGGTCGGAGCGAGTCAGCGACGCCATCAGTGCCTTCGCCGGCAGCCTCTCGTTCGTCTTCTGCCACTTGGCCGTCTTCATCGCTTGGGCGGGCTGGAATGCCCTCGCTGCCCAAAGCCTGCGCTTCGATCCATACCCCTACGGCCTGTTGACGTTTATCGTCTCACTCGAAGGCGTCCTGATTGCCACGTTCGTGCTGATCAAGCAGAACCGGATGGCCGCTCAGAGCGACCAGCGCGATCACCTCAACCTGCAGGTGGACATGCTCGCCGAGCAAGAAATGACGCTGATGCTGCGCATGCTCCGCCGCATTTCCGAGCGCCTCGGCATCGAGCCGGAAGGGCCTGAGGAGGCGCGGGCGGCGAAACTGGCTGAAGAAACTAACGTGTTCGATCTGGTGCAGACGCTGGAGCGGGAGCTGCCCCAGTCATCATCAGCCGCAAGCGACAACCGAGAATGAGCCTGATCTTGTCAGCCGCGGCTCCGGAACGGCCTACCGTCGAGAGTACCAGAATGCGAGGACGCGTTCGCCGTCTCGCAGGGCGTCTGCTCCACTCGTCGACCACCCTCGTGGTTTGCTAATCAGCGGATCCCGTGGTGTGCGAAAACCCGAGCCGGGTCTACGCGGCGTCACGATAATAGAACTTGAGCACGCCGCCGAGGCGCTCACGGCACTGGATCACGCCTGTGGGTGGCGAATTGCCAAATTGTGCCGCAATCCGCTCGCAAGTCCGCCTGGTTTGAGCCGCGATCTCTCCCCGCCAAAATTCCACTCAGGCACGAAGCACACGGCGACGCTCAACCATGAGACACCGCCCGACCGTTGGCTTTGGCCCATGAGCTCTGTCGCACACGTCACGCCGCCGTCGGCGTGTGATAGAGCCCGCGACAGTGCGGCTGCCACCGATACGAATCCATACATGCGCGTCCGCGGCTCGCGTCCGGGCTCGGTTCCGGTGTGCGTCCGTCCACCCCTGCATGCGCGCGGTGACCGTTGTAGTAGCGCTGGAAATCGAGGAGCTTCAGCTCCAGATCCGCGGCCGTCCAGAAGAGGGTACGGTCCAGGCACTCGCGCCGAACGGTGCCGATCAGACGTTCGACGAAGGGATGCGAGAGCGGCACGTACGGCACCGTCTTGATTTCCTTGACGTCGAGAATCCGCAGATTCGCCTGCCATTGGTGGAATCGATACAGCGGATCATGGTCGGAGCTGAGGTACGTCGGCGGGGTCTGGCCGTGCGTCGCTCGATTGAACATCCGACACAAGTCCACGCCATCCACCGCGTCGCGGTGCACGCCAAAGCCCACGATCCGACGCGTCCATTGGTCCATCACGACGAGCACCCAGTGGGTGCGCAGGATGGCCGATTCGCAGCGAAACAGATCGAGACTCCACAGACTGTCTTTCGCGTGACCGAGGACCGTGAGCCAGGATGGCCCATCCGAGTCTGGTGCCGGCTGGTACCGCGCGGCGAGGATGCGCCGCACCACGTCCTTGTTGATGGGAATGCCGAAGGCCAACGCGATCTGTTGGGCAATCCGTGGACACCCCCAGGTCGGATTCCGCCGCTTCATGTCGACGACGGCGGTCACCGTTGCCTGGCTCGGACCCTTCGGTCCGGGCTTCGCCGGCGCCTTCGTCGAGAAGAGCCGGCGATATTTCCGCCTGGTCAGTGCTCGATGGAGATTCAAGAGCGTCGAAGGCTTGAGGACGATCGCGGAACGGATCAGCCGGCGCGGGCGCATGAGGAGCGCGCACACGCCGGCGACTATGCGATCGAAGACACGCAGGCGGGGCGACCGTTTTCGGGAACGATTGAGGATCAGCAATTGGTGCTTGACGAGCACGGATTCGGCGACCACGGAACGGACGCCGCCCGGCCCCACGAGTCGGGCGACTGTCGCCAGCAGATGCACCAACAGAACGGCGAGATCGCGCATGGCGCAATCATGCCACCTCACGAATTCTCAAGAAATGCTTCTGATTTAGCAATTCGCCATGCACAGGCTATCCTGAGGCGCGCTTTACGAGAATGCGGCCAAGTCGGGGGCAGCTGGCGTCACGCTCGTGCGAGCCGAGGCGCCGGACCTCTGGAGCGCGGCCGCGCGGCTCGTCGGGGGTACGCCGACTCACTCGACGTCAATCTCGACTTCCAGGGCTTCCAGCCCGAGCTCGCCAACCTTCTCCGTGAGTATGGTGCGCCGTCAGGCGTGTTCGTGCTGACGCGGGAAACGGAGCAGTGGCTCGGCTGCGGCGGTTCGGCGGCGCAGGGACGCAAAGTGCGAGATGAAGCGTCTGTACCTCGCGCCCAGGGCCGCAACCGCGGCATCGGCCGGTTTGCCCGCCGAGGCGTTGATGCGGGAGGCGCGCAGCCTCGGATACCCGACAGATGGTGCTCGACACGCTCCCCACCTTCGACACTCAACATACGGGGGGCGTTTGACGGCTCGTCAAGTGCGCGTTTGCAGTGCGGAGCGGCGAGTTGATTTGCATCGGATTCATCAGCGTATGGACTATCGCGCCGATGGCTTCCGCGCGACCATCAGCCAGAATCCGCCCTTGTGACCCGGAGTCGTGAACGGGAGGAAGTTCGAACGTCGCTCGATCACTTCGAAGCCCGCTGCGAGAAGGTCCTGCTGGACGAAGTCAGGACCGATTTCGTGGTTCTTGAGTTGCTCGACGCGTGTCGCCGTGCCGCACGTTGTCCCCATGAATCTCCTCGTGGACGGGCTCCGACATCACCAGCCGTCCACCAGGTTTGAGCGCCGCGAGAATCGAACGGAGAATGGGCTCTGGCGTGGGCAGCTCGTGATAGACGTTGTAAATCAGCACGGCGTCGAGGGTGTTCTCGGGCAGGCGAGGGTCATCGATCGCGCCCACAACGACGTCCACGTTCGTGACCTGGTCCTGCTGCAGCCGTGCGCGCAGTGTCTGGAGGTTACTCTCGTCGACGTCGACCGCCGTCACGCGACCGGTGGGTCCGACGGCTCGAGCCATGAGCAGCGAGTAGAACCCGTCGCCGGGGCCGACCTCGGCGAGTCGCTTACCGGGTTCAGCCTGCAGCGCGGCGAGGATCTCACCGACCTTTTCACTGACGAGCTGCGTCTTCAGCCCCGCTAGGTGCGGCGTTCCGGAGGCTCCCATGCTTATTGCGTATTCATTGAACCGCCGCTGGCTGTGTATCTCGAACGCCAGCCATGAGACCAGCACGAACGCCGCTGCGACTGCCGCTGGGTAGCCAAACCGCGCGATCCACGGGCGGGCCTCGACACCCGCTAGTGCTCGCGCAAGGTCATCGGCACTTTCGTGTCGGCGGCCCGGCTCCGGCTCGATCGCCCGGTCTATCACGTTGGCGAGCTTCGACGGGACATCGGACCGGGCTGCACGCAGCGGCCGATGCTCCTGGCGTTGATGGCGCTCGCGGAGCTCTGAGAGCGAGGTCGCTTCGACGGGGTACGATCCCGTGAGGAGGTGGTACAGCAACACGCCGGCACTGTAGATGTCGGTCTGGACCGTGGCATCACGGCCGCTCAGGAGCTCCGGGGCGAGGTACAGAGGCGTGCCCGCGAGCGTGGTGGGCGAGCCGTCGTGCGGTTCGCATCCGGTGCCAAAGTCCGTCAGGACGACCCGGCCGTCGTCGGCGATCATCACGTTCGCGGCCTTGATGTCGCGGTGGAGCAGGCCCGCCCGGTGCACCGCCGCCATCGCGCGGGCCACCTCGATCCCGATACGGACGACTTCCGCTGGCGTGAAGCCGTTCCCTGTTCCGAGCGTCTGTTCGAGCGTCCGTCCGTCGACGAGCTCCATCCAGAGTCCGACACGATCGCCGATCCGCTCGGCCCCGTAGATCGTCGCGACGTTGGGATGCCGCACCCGCGCCAGGAGACGGCCTTCGGCGATGATCGAAGTGGCGTGCGCACGACCGGCGCTCGATTCCGCAGGCAGGAGCTTGAGTGCCACTTCGCGATCGAGCCGCGTGTCCCAGGCGCGGTAGACCTCGCCGAAGGCGCCGCGACCGATCCGCTCGATCACGCGGAGGTGGCCCCAGATGTCCGGCGTTCGTTCGCCCGTCGGAGCACCCGCACGCGGCACTTCGTCAACCTCCGAATCGGGGAGTTGACGATGGAAGTCGGCGACGGCGGCAACCAGCCTGAGCTGCTGCAGAAGCTCACGTTCCGTGCGGTCTGCACTTGATTCGACCGACCTCCAGTCGACGGCCGTGCCGTCGAGAACGGCGCGGACGAGATCGGGGAGCAGATCGTTATCTGGCGGCACGCTTCATCTCCTCCACCAGCCGCACCAGCGCCCGCTGCGCCGTCTTGCGTGCGGCCTCCGATGTCGGTTTGCCAAGGACCTGCGCCAGCTCCTCGTAGCTGTAGCCCATTTCGATCCTCGCGATGATCGCTTCCCGTTCCTCGGGCTTGAGCCGCTGGAGTGCCTGCTGGTACTTTTCTACGGCCTCCCGCCCAATGGCCTCCTCGAGCGGCGATTGTCCGGTGTCGATTTCAACGCCTTCGAGACCCGTCACGTTGGGCCGTCGTCCCTTTCGGCGCAGCTCGTCGCGCAGGCGATTGAGCACTGCCTGTCGCAGGTATGCCTGCAGCGCGCCGACACGGCGCGGCTCGAACTGTCCGATCCTCTTAAACGTCTGCAGCAGCGTGTCCTGGACAAGGTCATCGGTATCGGCGAGATCTCGCGCCCATGCGGGCAGGCGGCCGCTGACCCATCTTTGGAGCGGTCTCAGATGCCGCGCGAACAGACGCTCCACCGCGTCCTGATCGCCGGCTCGCGCCCGATCGATCAGATGAGACGTCGACTCCGTGTCGATCGCCTCGGACAGTCGATCCGCAGGCGGTTCAGAGGGTTCGGGGTCTTTGGACATCGCGGACGCCGTCCGGGATCCTACCAGACAGATGCGAGTGTCCGGAATCTGGCGGAGGGACGTTTTAGAGAGTCGAAATCATCGGACTTCAATCAACGACCGCTCAACAGAAGGACAACGTGACTCGTGCCATCGCATCGCAGTGACGCAGCCCTTCGAGTCGACAGTTAGGCGGGCCACCGTTTGTGTCAAGGGCAACGGCCAGATGCGGATGTCGCCCAGCGGCGCCGACGGGTGCAGTCCGACAGAGCAACCGGGTGGGTCGTCGACGGCGAGGTTACTGACGTCGAGTCGGTGCGGGACTGGTTGCGAGCCGCGAGGGTGGCCTCGTCAGCCTCGCACTCGATCCGGCCATTCTCGACTGCGAGAAGTGCAACGACGGCAAGGCGTTCGCCGGCTTCAACGATGGGCCAGGGCAAACGTTTGACGTCCATAGGAGATTTCGCTGACCATGAAAAGACCATATCTGTCGTTCGCGATGGCGCTAATCGTCCTCGCTCTCGGCGGCCACGCTGCACGTGCCCAGGGGCAGTATTTCAACCCTCCCGGACCACCCACCAATATTCTTGAAGATTCCGGGGATCCCCGGTAACGCCACGTCGGTACCGCAACACTGGGGTGGAGATCGAAGTGGTCTCGATTCGCCAGACCTACTCGGCGTATGCGTCAGTGACCGCCAGGAGACCGTGTTCGCTCGTGGTCGTGAAGCCACTCGACAAGTCTGGTCCCGAGTTGTGGGTTGCTGCGGTGACCGGTCAGTGTTCTCACAGATTGAGGTGGCTGTGGTGAACGTCAGCAGCGGCAGTCCCTTCACGGCCTACAAGATTACGCTGACGAACGCGCGGGTGGTCGGCATGACCACTGAGGGCGGACAGGCGTTTCTCGAGACCGTGACATTCGAAGGGGCGTCCGCCGTCCTCGCGATTACCCAAACAGCTGCCACCGGCCAGCCAATGGGAGCGTCGACGTCGACAATCACGTGCACCCCCGCCCCCCCCTCGTAGTCCTCTCGGCGGGGACAAGTTGCCGATTGGATGTGCCGCTCGGACGAGCCCTTTCGCCGAACCGGCTCGTATCGTCTGGCGGCGAAGCACACCGTCGGCGTACGCGGCGGCGCATTCGCGCGCGACTCTCGCCCGGACAACCAGCCTGCCCGGCGGTCACCGACGGCCCTGGCCACGACCTTTTCCTCTCTCTCGAAGGAGTTATACTATGCGTCGCGAAATAGTCCTTCTGCTGGCCGCCTTCGTCTGCATCGCGCGCAACTCGCCGGCGCAGCAGACCGACATCAAAGGCAGCCGGGACCACCCGCTGATCCCGCGCTACGCCGGCTCTTCCATCATCGGCTACGACGCGCGGGAATTCGGCGAGCTGACGTTGGCGCTCGGCAAGGTTGTCGCCGACGAGCGAAGCCAGGGTTCGAGTACAAGCTGTCGAAGAGCCAGCGCGTCGAAGGCAAGTTGACGCGGCTGCTCTATGTCGCACCCCGGCCGCTCGAGTCTCGAGGTCTTCAGGAATTACGAGACGGCAATGAAGACGGCCGGCTTTCAGCCGTTGTTTTCGTGCGCCGACTGGGGAGTGCGTCCTTCGACGGGAACCCGGAGCGATTCAGCAGCCGGATCTACGACCCGGCGAGGCACTTCGAGAACGGCACGCCATCGAGCGCGATGGCCTTCCGAGTGCCAAGGAGGTGCGCTACCTGGCGGCGAAGACTGTCGGCTCCAGGCAAGGAGGTCTACGCGTCGCTGATGGTCGCGATCGAGAGCTTCGATCACTACAAGGATACGTTCGATCATCCGCTCGCCCTCCTGGAAGTCGTCGAGACGAAGGCCATGGACGACGAACATGGTGAAGGTCGACGCCGACACCATGGCGAAGGACATCGTCAGCACGGGCCGCGCGGTCCTCTACGGGATCTACTTCGACACCGGGAAGGACGTCGATCAAGCCGGAGTCGGAGCCGACGCTGGCCGAGATCGGCAAGCTCCTGAAGCAGGATCGCGCCCTCAAGCGTCTATGTGGTCGGTCATACCGACAACGTCGGCGGGTTCGACAGCAACATGGACCTGTCGAACCGGCGAGCCGAACGCCGTCGTCGCCCATCTTCGGACACGGTACGGCGTCGAGGCAACGCGCCTGAAGCCGGTGGGGGTCGGGTTCGTCGCGCCGGTCGCATCGAATGACAGCGACGACGGTCGCGCCAAGAACCGCCGCGTCGAGTTGGTCAAACAGTAGTCTGGCCCACCAACTGGACGTCCAACCTCGCGAGGTCCGCTGATTGGTGCCCGCGAAAACCCAAGGGAGGCTTCACATCCCCAAGACGTGCGGGCACAAGCACGCCGCGCTCGACACCCTCTCTCTCCTCATCCTGAACCCAGCTCGACCCAACCGAGGCCGCGGACCAGAGCACCAGCACACACCTCGCAGATGCCAGATTCTTGATGGCCACGGGCGGGGGCCAAGCCGGCCGACTGGGCGTCAGGTCGTGACCGAACGCTCCGACTACGGCCGAATGTCCACAGGTGCGCGGCGACTGCGTTCGCGTGCAGTAGGCAGGCGCTCGCACCACATGCCCAGCGTGCGAGTCGGCTAGCGAATATCATCGGGAAGTCGCGCAGCGACGCTAGCGGAGCGAGGGCGAGTCTCGAGGTGCTCCAGTTCAGGCGTAATCTTCTTTGGGATACCATGCGGATCCTTAGAAACGCGATCTCATCAGCACCAAACGGACCGTCGTCGTGGGCTCGCGTGATGGAGAGGCCACGAAAGGTGCGTTCGTCGTATGCCAAAACTACTCTGACCCACCTCCGAAGCCAGAGTGTCGAGATCGACATGTCTGCTGTAAGTTCTACCTGAAGGCGCTCTGCGACCCTCCAGACATCAGGCCATTTGTGTCGGGCCGCATCCGTTTGGGTCGGCGACATCGGATTGATGGGGGAGGAGGGTTTCGAGACGTCGGGGTCCATAAGAGTAGCGACCACGGCGCTGAAGGAAATCGGGGACAGCTCAGAGAGCGTTCACGCAGGTTGAAGGACTGAAGGATCGCCGAGCACTCACGCAGGTTGGCGCGCGGGAAATGCTGGCGCGCGTCGCTGGAACGGAATCGCGACTCGTTCTGAAGCCGTCGAAGAGGCGG
>CAVZRH010000006.1:0-520592 GCA_963777575.1 uncultured Solirubrobacterales bacterium
CAAACCCGGGATCGGTTGACTAACCGATCAGCCTGAATTTGGCCTTGTCATTCGAGGTCTTCCCGTATCCGTCGGTCGCCGTGGCTGTGACGACGATCTTCATCGGGCCGCCCTTTGCGAGCGCCGCCCTGATCCTCTTGCGCGCCGCCTTCGAGAACTTGAGCTTGATCTTGGTCTTGACACCCGAGGCCACCGACTTCGTGGACCGCTTGGCGTCGAGTGCCTGAGAAAGGCTCCGCGCCGCGCTCGAGCCCGCCGAATTCTTCCCGCCCTTGAGCCTCGCCTGGAGCTGCACCGTGGCAGCCCTGCTGACGGTCTCGGTGACGGCCGCCTTGGAGAGCGTCTGCTTTTTCTTCGCCTTCAGCGTCTGGTCGTGGGTTGGCCTGCGGCTCGACCCGGAAGGCGCCCCGCATGAAGGGATGGATACGGCAGAAGTAGGTGTAGGTGCCGGTCGGAAGGTCCTTGGGGGTCTGCCAGGTGTCACGATCGGCTGCCGGGGCATCCCCGAATGAATTCTGGTTCCCGTTGAAGCCCAGCTCGCCCGAGTCGAAGGTCACCGGCCCGTTGGCGATCGGGTAGGCGACGCCGGTCTTGGCGGTGCACGGGTCATGACAGGCAGTGATCGTGTGGAAGGCATTGACGCTCGGAATCGCGTCGGCGTTGTGGAAGGTGATCGACTGCCCTGGCTCGACCGTCGGTACGCTCAGGCCCGCGCTCTGATCCGCCTGGTACGTGAACGACTGGATGCCGATCGTGCTGTTCGGCACCGGCGCGCTCGGCAGCGACAGCGGGTTCGCGACGCCCGTGGGCTCGCCGCCGTGATTGTCGTTCTCCGCCAGGTGGCTGTGGGTCAGGACCTCGTCCTGGGGGATGTCATTCGCCTGCGCGTCGTTCCCCCCGACATCGGTCCCGTTGTAGACCGCGACGGGCATGATCCCCATCACCTCGTACCAGTCGGCCCTCGAGGTGTCATAGGTCGCGTGCACGCTCACCGTGTCCTGGTTGGCCTTCAACTGCACCCGCCAGGCAGGCGGCGTCGCACCCATCGAGACGTCCCATGAGACCTCTCCTGCCGGCTCGTAGTAGTGGGCCTTGGACGTGAAGAGGGTGTTGGTCTGGCCGGCACGGGTGTCCCGTAGCTGCATGTCGAGACCGCCGGGGTGCAGGTGCCCGGCGGTGCCGATCAGGGTCACGTCCTGGTTCGGCGTCCACCTCTGGGCGGCCCCGAGACAACCGTGGGTGTCCGGAGCCCGACCGCTCGAGCCGCACGGATGGAGGTCCGCCGCCGGCGCCTGATCGGGGAACGTGTAGCGACCGTTCTTGCCGTCCGATCGCAGCGCGTCGAAGACCGGATAGATGCTCGGGTTCCCTGCCACATCCAACCACTTGGTGTGCACCGGCTTTATCGGCCCGGGCGCATCTAGGTCCGCCGGAACGAAGTCGATCCGCCAGACGACGAAGACCTGGGCCGTCCTTGGCGGACGAGGTCGTGCAGCATGTCGTTGAGGATCCAGGTGTCGGGATGGGCGACTCGGCGCCATGGTTCGGCCAGCCGAACCCCTGGGGCAGCTGCTGGATCGTCTTCTCCTCACCGACCGCGAACTGAGGGTTGCCGTTGACCGCCCAGACGGCGTGGTGCAGGTGCAGGACGTCGACCGGAGGGACCGTTCCGTCGGCGTAGATCAACTCGGGATCGAAGCGAGTGATGTAGCCGTCCTCCTGGGGCCAGAGCTTTTGCCCGCCGTCGATCGCCGGTCGGAACCGGATGATGTTCTGGCCCGGGGTAACGTTGACGGCGGTAGCAGTAGGTGATGTGCTGGACATTCGGGTAGTCGACGTGGGGGATGGCGTCGGGCTTGTCGGCGATCGCCGGGCACTGGCCGTTCGACCCCCGCCTTGGCCGCGGGTGAGATCACAAGCAGCGCGACGACCGCGCATCCGAACGCGGCCAACCAATGACGTATCCCGAGACGAATCGCGGCTTCCATGCTCGTAATCCCCTCCGAGGCTCGTAGCCCTGCGAGGAAAAGTACCAGCGGGCGCCGATCGAGGCGTGCCGGACCCCGGGGTTGGACGGTGTCCTGCCCACCTTACGAAGGCTTAACCCTCCCCTTGCCTTCCCATTCCCAGCGCCTGGGCATCGTCTGACGCGGGCCGCGGATAGTGGCCGCCACACCCAACATGCAAGGAGGGATTTCTGATGAGCACCATGTCGAAGACGCTTCGTGGCCGTAGTCGTCGGCATCCTCGTCGGAGGGGCGGCCTACGTGATGGCGGCGCCGAGCCGACAACAGCTCGGCCAAGCCGGCGACCCCGGCGGCGGCCACCACCAGCACCACCAGCACCGTGGACGTGAGCGGACCGTGCGACGAGGCCGAGCACGCCAACGACCCGCGCTGCGCGGGACCGCAGCGGCCCGAGGACAACGGGAACGACGACCAGGCCGGCAACGGCAGACCACCACGACCGATGACGGTCCCGGCCACGATGTCGGCGACGACAACCCCGGCGACCACAGCAACCGCGGACCGGCTCCCAGAACTCCGGACCCGGCTCGCAGAACTCGGGGCGCGGCAGCTCGCACAGCGATGACGGCCCGAACCACGACGTCGGCGACGACCACGGCGGTCAGGGCGCCGACGACGGCCCCGGCCACGATCTCGGTGACGACCACGGTGGCGACGACAACTCCGGCAGCTCCGGCTCGGAGCTCCGGGTCGGGCGGCTCCGGGCTCGAGCCACTCGGGCGGCTCGGACGACGACTAGGCCCGAACGCATCCGAGCACCACGACTGAGACACGTCGAGGACCGGTGCGGGGCCGCTGGCCGGGAAGCCGGTCGGCGGCCCCAAGCCGTTTCCGCCGCCACCCCTAGCCTTAGGGCGCTGTGAACGTCTCGTCCCAGCGCCAAACCATCCTGCTCGTCGAGGACGAGCGCGCGATCACCGAGCCCCTCGCCGAGGCCTCGAGCGCGAGGGCTTCAACGCCGCGGTCGCCGGCACGGCCGCCGAGGCGATGGAGACGGCCGCCAGCGCGCAGACCCCGATCTCGTCCTGCTGGACATCGGCCTGCCCGACGGCTCGGGCCTCGACGTCTGCCGGGAGCTTCGCAAGCAGAGCCAGGTCCCGATCATCATGCTCACCGCCCGCGGCTCCGAGGCGGACCGCGTCGCGGGCCTCGAGCTCGGCGCCGACGACTACATCGTCAAGCCGTTCTCGGCGCGCGAGGTGATGGCGCGGGTCAGGGCGGTGCTGCAGGCGAGCCGACGCGCCGCGCCGAGCGGCGACGACGGCGGGCCGATCACGATCGGCGACCTCACGCCTCGACACGGCGAAGCACGAGGCGCGACTCGGCGGCGAGCCGATCGAGCTCTCGCGCAAGGAGTTCGAGCTGCTGCGCGTGCTGATGGAGAGCGCGGGCTCGGTGCTGACGCGCGAGGCCCTGATCGACGAGGTCTGGGACATGAACTGGTTCGGCTCGACGAAGACGCTCGACGTCCACGTCAGCGGCCTGCGCAAGAAGCTCGACGACGATCCGAAGGAGCCCGCGCTACATCCACACGGTGCGCGGCGTCGGGTTCAGGTTCTCCGGGGCCGACGAGGCCTAGAGACCGATGAGCCTGCGCGCCCGGCTGCTGGCGGCCTTCGCCTACACGCTGCTCGTGGTGATCGTCGCCCTCGAGGTGCCGCTCGTCGGCCAACGTCAGCGACCGCGTGAACGCCGAGGTCGAGGCCGATTCGGCCGCTCAGGCCCAGGTGGTCGCCGCTTCCGTCGCCGACCAGCTGCGGACGCCCGCCCGGCTCCAGCGGGTCGCGACCGAGGCGTCGGCGAGGCTCGACGGACTCGTCTTCATCATCGACGGGCGGGGCAGGGAGATCGCGAGCTCGGATCCGGGCGCGGTGGCGAGCGCCACCGCGGCCGACCGACGACCCGGTCGCGGTGCAGGCGCTCGGCGGGAACGTCGCGCAGGGGCGCCACCACGAGGGCCGCGACGTGCTCTCCACGGCGGTGCCGATCGTCCGCAACGGCCGCACGATCGGCGCGCTCGAGGTCGAGCAGAGCCTGGACGAGGTCCACAGCCAGGTCCGCCAGGACGTGCTCGCGCTGATCGGCATCGGGGTGCTGGCCCTGATGCTGGGGCTCGGCGTCGCCTGGATCCTCGCCGGCTCCATCGCGAGGCCGTTGCGCTCGCTCGGCGAGGCCGCACGCCGCCGCGCCGCCGGCGACTCCGAGGCCCGCGCACCCGAGCGCGGGCTCGAGCGAGCAGGTCGAGGTGGCGCATGAGTTCAACGAGATGGCGGACAGGCTCGATGCCGTGCTCGAATCCCAGCGGGCCTTCGTCGCGGACGCCTCGCACCAGCTGCGCACCCCTCTCACGGGCCTGCGGCTTCGACTCGAGGCCGCGGGAGTGAAGACCGACGATCCGGCCGTCCGCAAGGAGCTCGAGGCCGCCGAGCGCGAGAGCGCCAGGCTCGAGGGACTCGTCTCGGACCTGCTCGAGCTGGCCTCGAGCGAGCAGCCCGCCGAGGAGGCGAGCGCGGACCTCGACGCCGCCGGCGCGCGACGCGATCGAGCGCTGGCGCGGGCCCGCCGACGAATCGGGGCACGGGATCATGCTCGACGGAGCAGGGCGGCGGGCGTCGTGCGGGCCGGCGAGACGGAGCTCGCCGCGATCCTCGACAACCTGATCGAGAACGCGCTCAAGTACTCGCCGCGGGGCTCGACGGTGACGGTCGAGACCGATCGCGTGGACGGGGCGGGCAGGATCGGCGTGCTCAGCCAGTCCGGCCCGATCGATCCCGAGCTCAGCCGCCGCGCGTTCGAGCGCTTCTACCGCGGCAGCGGCCGCCGCGAGGGCACCGGCCTGGGGCTGCCGATCGTGGCCGCGCTCGCCCGTCGCAGGGGCGGCGCCGCCCGGATCGAGAACGCGCGACGAGGGACGCGTCCGGGCCGAGGTGACCCTGCCCGGCGAGACTTTGCCAACTCCTAACTCGCGGCCTCTACGGTGATCGCATGACCACCAGGGAGCGAATCCTCACCGTCCTGCTCGGCATCGCCGGGATCGTGGCGGCCGGCGCGATCGCGCTGGCTGCCAACGCGATCTCGGGCCGGGACATCGGTCTCTCCGCCCAGCCGGTCTCGCTCGCCGCGTCAGCGGCCCCGAAGCCCAGGCCGGCGCGCGCGGTGGAGGATCGCAACGACGACCACGGCGGCCGCACTTCGGGCGAGCGACGACGTCTCGGGCGACGACTCAGGCTCGTCCGGTTCATCGGGCTCCGGCTCGGATGACTCCGGCCCGTCCTCCTCCTCCGGCTCCGGAGGCGGCGGCGGTGACGATCACGGCGGGCAGCGGAAGGAGTCCGGGCTCGGGCGGCAGCGGCTCCGGACCGGCTCCGGCGGCGAGCAGCGAGCACCGGTCGCGCGCGGGTCGACGACCACGGCGGCGGCGGCACCAGCGGCGGCTGGCGGCAGCAGCGGCTGGGAGCGGCGAAGCAGCCGGGAGCGCAGCGGGAGCAGCGCGCGGCAGCGGCGGCGGCTCCGACGCACCGCGTCCGCGCGGCACAACTCAGACACGACCTAGGGCCCGTGTCCCGCGCGGTGAGTGGCCGGCGAGGGCCGGGCGGTGGGCGTGCGGCAGACGGAGCCGCCCGCCGATCAGGAAGGTCGGCGATCAGGAAGCCGCCCACCGCGATCGCCGCGTCGACGCCGAAGGCGGTCTGGATGCCGTTGACGAAGTCGGAGCCGCTCGTGGCTCCGTCGCTCGCGCCGATGAAGATCGCCGTGGTCAGGCCCAGGCCCACCGAGCCGCCCGCGATCTGGAACATGTAGATGATCGCGCCGGCCAGGCTCCGCCTCGACTCCTTGCAGGCCGTCACGCCGTCCGTGGTCGCCGTCGGATAGAAGAGGCCGATCCCGAGGCCGAGGATCGCCATCCCCGGAACGATCGCTCCGTAGGTCTCCTGTGTCGGCGAAGATCGCGATCAGGGCCGGCCCGACGGCGATGCACAGCGAGCCGAGGATGAGAAGCGGCTTCGAGCCGAACCGGTTGTAGAGGTTGCCGGCGACGAAGGAGACGGCGGCGAAGGTCGCCATCATCGGCAGCATGCCCGCGCCGGCGCCGATCGCCGAGTAGCCGAGGACGGCGATCATGAACTGCGGCAGATAGAGCATCGCCGCGAAGAAGACGGCGGACATCAGCAGGATTGCTGCACAGGTGTAGGCGAAGTTCCGGTTCCCGATCACGTCGGGCGGGACCAGCGCATGCTCGCCCGCGCGCCGCTCGACCGCCACGAAGCTTCCGATCAGCACGACGAAGAGCGCCAGCAACCCGATGATCTTCGGGTTGCCCCAGCCCCAATCCGTGGCCTGGTCGAAGGCGATCAGCAGGGCCACCAGGCCCACGGACACCGTGGCGATGCCCCCGTAGTCGATCCGTGTGTCCTCGACCTCGGGGCGCGGCTGGTGGATCTCGCGCAGGGTGACGAAGACGGCGAAGGCCGTCACGGGGACGTTGAGGAAGAAGATCCAGCGCCAGCTGAGCAGGTCGGTCAGGGCGCCGCCGATCAGGGGCCCGGCGGCATTGCCGATGCCGGCGGCGCCGAGAATGAAGCCGCCGGCCAGCCCGGCGCGCTCCTCCGGGAGGGCTGCGTAGGTCATTCCGAGGATCGCCGGCCACATCAGCGCCCCGCCGACCCCCATCAGCACCCGCATCGCGATCAGCTCGGCCTCGGTCTGGGCGGCCCCGCCGAGCAGCGAGAAGACCGCGAAGATCCCGCTGCCGATGAAGAACGCGCGCCGGCGGCCGAAGAGGTCGGCGAGCCGGCCGCCGGTGACGATCAGGACCCCGAAGACCAGGGCGTAGGCATTGACCACCCACTGCGCGGTGGTGACGCTCGTGTCGAAGTCCTTCTCGATCTGCGGGGATCGCGACGTTGATCGCGGAGAAGTCGTTCGCGATCACGAAGACCGCGACGCCCATCGCGCTCGAGCGCGAGCCAGGTGCCCCGGTCGATCGGCTTCATCCGGCGGCCGGCTGCGCCTCCGGCAGGACGAACGAGTTGGTGGCCGCGTCGGAGCCCTCCTCGGCGATCTCCGGATAGCGCACCCCGGCAGCAGCGCGACGTCGAAGACCTCCTGGACCAGCTCCTCGAAGCGGAGGAAGCCGACGATCTGGCCGCTCTGCGGGTTGACCGCCCAGACGCCGCAGAGGCGCTCGTCGAGGCGCTCCATCAGCGGCAGCCCGCCGAAGGTGGCGGTCTCGCGCACCTGCGAGAGGCCGACGAAGGCGAGGCCGCCCGCGAAGAGCAGCCCGCGCGTGAAGCCGGGCAGCTCCGCGACGGTCTCGACCGTTCCGGCGTCGAGGTCCGCGACCGAGATCGTGCCCTTGCCGGACTCGAGCACCCAGAGGCGTCCTCGAACCAGCGCGGCGAGTGGGGCATCGAGAGGCCGCTGAGCACGATCTCGCCGTTCTCGATCGTCCATCAGGATCCCCCCGCTCGCCTTGTTCTCGCGCCAGCCGCCGGGAGCGTCGGTCTCCCCGAGGGCGGTGACGTAGCGCGGCTCGTCATCGATCACGCAGAGGCCGTTGAGATGGCAGCGGTCCTCCGAGGTGAGCGCCGAGATGAAGGGCGGCGTCCAGCGGGGGATGAAGCTGTGCTCGGCGTCGAGGGTCGCCAGGCAGGAGAAGTTGGTGGCGACCAGCCAGAGCTCGCCCTGCGCGAAGGCGACCTCGTGGATCCGGATGTCGCCCGGTGAAGTGCTTGTTGCGGGGCAGGAAGCAGGCATCGTGCTTGCCCCTCGGCTCGACCTTCGGCTGCGACCGCCGGGAAGTTGCGGTAGTCGAGGACCTCGGCGCGGGTGCCGATCGCGATTCGTCCCGGCGCCACGGCGAGGCCCATCGGCCGGGAGAAGTTGCGGAAGTGGGTGTTGAGCTGGCCGCCGTCGTGGCGGGCGCAGATCAGCTTCCCGGTCTGGTAGGTGGAGACGATCATCGAGCTGCCGAGCTGGTTGAGGAACTCCGGGAAGCTCTGCGTGTAGACGCTGCGCAGCGGGCGAGTCCGCCGGGGCCGACCACTTCGCGGTGCGCGGCGGCTTGATCGGCCGGGCGAGCAGCTCGCGGGAGCGCTCGGCGAGCTTCTCGGTTCGCGGCAGGAGCTCGCTCAACTCGGGCGGGACCTCGCCGCCGGCGTCGCCGTCCGACACCGCGAGCTGGTCGCGCAGCGAGCGCAGCGGCCGGGTGACCTCCTCGGACGGCCTCGATCGACGACGAACTCGCAGATCCGCTCGAGCTCGCGCATCGGGTCGTTGAGCAGGGCCTTGAAGTCGGTGACGCACCAGCGCTCCGGCGGCAGCCCCTCGAGGTCGTCGAGCAGCGTGCCGGTCAGCCGCATCCACTGCTCGGTGACGATCTCCGGGAGCGGGCGATCCGGCGAGGTCGCGCCATCCTGGCACCAGGGGGAGCGACCAGGCGGGACCGGGCCAGTCCGGCAGCTGCGGGTAGCTCACCCGATTGCCGCCCTCCCACACCCGCAGCATCGCCGGGACGGTCTCGGATGGCTCGCGGTGGATGTAGACGAACTGGGAGTCCGGAGCGACCGCCGCGAGGAACGGCACCCGCAGCGCGTTGCGCGGCTGCCCGTCGACCCAGCGAAGCCCCGAGGCATCGAGTCCCGGCCGATTGCCGGCACTGTCGGCGAGGACCCCCTTCAACCGCCCGCGCAGCTCCTCGACGGCCCGCGCCTCGACGTCGGCGCCGGTGAGCCGGTTGCTGTCCCATTCGCGGTTCTCAGGCTCGAGCTCGAAGATGCCGTCGAGCACGGGTCCCTGGGCGCTGAACACGCCCGGGGCACGCGCCAGCGAGCGGAACAATGCGGTCCCTCCCGATCGCGGCGGGGCGACTATGAACACCGGCCGTTCGATCACCGCGCGCAGTCTCTCATTTGACAGCGCCGGTGAGGGGATGATCCAATCGCCATTCGTCCACGCAACAACCGGGCGAGCGGTATCGATGGGGAGAAGAGCCGCCAACCACCCGCTGTCAGCACCGCTGCCCTTCGCGGCGATGGTGCTGTGCGTGATCGCCACCTTCTTGGCCCTCGATCACTTCGCCACCCAGGGCGAGCAGCTGTTGCTGGGAGCCGCAACCTGGGCGATCCTGATCGCCGCCTGCGTCTCGCTCGACCCGGAGGACCGCGCCCGGGCGCTGCTTGTGGTCGTGCTGGTCGCGAGCTGCGCCGAGGTGCTCGGCTCGATAGTGCTCGGCGCCTACACCTACCGGCTGGAGAACCTGCCGGCCTTCGTCCCGCCCGGTCACGGGCTCGTCTTCCTCGCGGGCCTGGGCATCAGCCGCTCCGAGCCCGTTCGCAGGCATCCTCGCGCCTTCATCTGGGCGGTGATCACGCTGGTGGCCGCCTGGGGAGCGGCCGGGCTGGTCCTCCTCGGGCGGACGGACGCTCTCGGGGCGATCACGGGCGCGCTTCTGATCTACGTCCTGCTCCGCGGCCGCGCGGCGACCCTGTACGCGGGCGTCTTCCTGATGGTCGGCTTCCTGGAGATCTACGGCACCTCGATCGGGGCCTGGCATTGGGCGGCGACCACGCCCGACACGCCGCTACCCGCCGGCAACCCCCCGAGCGGGATCGCGGGCGTCTACGTGCTCTTCGACGTCGCGGCGATCGCGCTTGCTCCGCCGCGCTCGCTGCACTGAACAGGGTGCGGGCGCTCCCGCCGCTGGCACGGCTGGCAGGCACACCCCTGAGTTAGCGGCTTCCCGGGATCAGTTCCCGTGACCAGAAAGCGTTGCCTGTGCGTCGCTCCCCGGCGTTGCCACCACATGGAGCGCGGACGAGCATAGGGACCCGTGGCCGACCCCCTCAAGCCACAGCCTGGGCAGCTTACTAGCGGAAGATCGTCTCGCGCGAACCCAGCGCTGCCAGCACGCGATCGGCGACAGCCTCGCCGGTGAAGCCGACCTCCTCGCGGAGCAGGGCGGGCTTGCCGTGCGTGACGTAGCGGTCCGGGAGCCCAACGCGCAGGATGCGGGCACGCTCCCTGCCGTCGGCGAAGGCGTCCTCGGCGTGCTCGAGCACCGCCGAGCCGAATCCGCCCGGCAGCACGTTCTCCTCGATCGTCACCAGCAGCTCGTGGTCGGCTGCCAGCCTCTCCACCATTTCGCCGTCCAGCGGTTTCGCGAAACGCCCATCGGCGACGGTGGGCTCGAGGCCCTTGCCGCGGAGGATCTCCGCGGCGCTCAGGGCCACCTGGACGCCGTAGCCGTAGCCGAGCAGGGCGACACGCTCGCCGGGCAGGAGGTATTCGCCCTTGCCGATCTCGATCTCCTTCGGCACGTCGGGCATCGGTGCGCCCTCGGCGGCGCCGCGCGGATAGCGGAAGGCGATCGGGCCGTCGTCGTGGGCGAGCGCGGTGCGCAGCATGTGGACGAGCATGGCCTCGTCGCGGGGCGCCATCACGACCACGTTCGGCAGTGGCCGGAAATAGGAGATGTCGATGAAGCCGTGATGGGTCGGACCGTCGTCGCCGACCAGTCCCGCGCGGTCCATCGCGAAGACGACGTTCAGCTTCTGCAGGCAGACGTCGTGGACCAGCTGATCGAACGCGCGCTGCAGGAAGGTCGAGTAGATGGCGCAGACCGGCTTCGCTCCCTGGATCGCGAGGCCGGAGGCGAAGAGGACGGCGTCCTGCTCGGCGATCCCGACGTCGTAGTACTGCTCGGGCACCGCCTCGGCGAGCTTGTCGAGCCCGGTCCCACCGGCCATCGCGGCGGTGATGCCGATCACCCGCGGATCGCGCTTGGCCTCCTCGACCAGCGCGTCTGCGAAGACCGCCGTGTACTGCGGTGGCGCCTTGGGCAGCGGCTTCTCGAGCTTCTCGATCCGCTCGGGGGAGTCCGACTCGCTGACCGGCACGACCGGCTTCTTCGGGGCCTCCTTGCGGTCGACGATCGAGCCGGGCTTGGCCGCGTGCCACTTCTCCATCCCGACCAGGCCCCCCTCCTCGGCCGGCTCGAAGCCCTTGCCCTTGACGGTCTGGATATGGACGACGACGGGTCGGCCGGCGTCGAGCCCCTTCCGCAGCGCGGCGCGGAGCTCGACGACGTCGTGGCCGTCGATCGGGCCCATGTAGGCGAGGTCGAGCTCCTCGAAGAAGAGCCCGGCGCCCAGTAGGCCTTGATCGCCGCCTTCAGCTCGGGCCCGAGCCGCTCGATCTGGCGGCCGAGGCCGAGCGGCAGCTGGGTGAGCCGCTCCTCGGTGGTCGAGCGCGCCTGGTAGAGGCGCTTGTTGAGCCGCGCGCGCTGGAAGTAGCGAGAGATTGCGCCGACGTTCGGGGAAATCGACATGCCGTTGTCGTTGACGACGATCACCATCGGCGTCTGCAGGCCTCCGGCATGGTGGAGCGCCTCGTAGGCGACACCGCCGGTGAGCGCTCCGTCGCCGATCACGGCGACGACGTTGCCGTCCTCGCCGATCCCCTTCCGCATCGCCTCCTTGAGGCCGACCGCGTAGCCGATCGAGGTCGAGGCATGACCTGCGCCCATGATGTCGTGCTCGGACTCGAAGATCGAGCAGAACGGCGCGAGGCCCTCGTACTGGCGGATCGTGTCGAGCCGGTCGCGCCGGCCCGTGAGCACCTTGTGGGGGTAGGCCTGGTGACCGACGTCCCAGAGGACCTTGTCCCTCGGGGAGTCGAGCAGGCTGTGGAGGGCGACCGCGAGCTCACAGGTGCCGAGGTTGGCGCCGAAGTGGCCGCCGATCTCGCCGATCGTGTCGATGATCAGCTCGCGTGTCTCCTGCGCGACCTCCTGGAGCTGCTCGTCGGAGAGGTGCTTCAGATCGGCGGGCGAGTCGATCGCCTCGAGCAGCCGCGCCTGGTTTTGCTTCGAATCGCTCTCGTTTTGGGCCATCAGGTGTGTCGGGTGTGGATGAAGTCGGTTATCCGGATCAAATCGTCGGTGCGAGGCGCTGCCCCCTCGAGCGCCGCGCGGGCCTTCCGATGCGACTCGGAGGCTAACTCGCGCGCCTTTTCGAGTCCGTAAGCGCTCACGTAGGTCAGCTTGCCGTGCCTCTCGTCGCTGCCACTCGGCTTGCCGAGCTCCTCATCGGAGCCCGTCACGTCGAGGATGTCGTCGACGATCTGGAACAGCACTCCTAGCTCATCGGCGAAACGCCGATAGGGAATTGTCTCAGCTTCTGGCACCTCGCCGAGAATCAGGACCACGACCACGCTGGCGGCGATCAGGCGCCCGGTCTTGAGGGCGTGCATCTCCCGCAGGCGGGCGGCGTTGAGGCTGACGGCCTTCTCCCAGTCGCCCTTGGCCGCGGCGTCGAATTCGGTGACGTCGATGTACTGGCCGCCGACCATGCCGCCCACCCCGGCAGCCGTGATCAGATCCCGCACCGCGGCCAGCACCGCGGCGGGATGGCCGGTCTGCTCCTCGGTGAACAGGCGGATCGCCTCCGCGAACAGCGCGTCGCCGGCGAGTATCGCGACGTTCTCGCCGAACTTGACGTGCGAGGTGGGCATCCCGCGTCGCAGCGCGTCGTCGTCCATCGCCGGGAGGTCATCGTGGATCAGCGAATAGGTGTGGATCAGCTCGAGCGCCCCGGCGGCGGGCAGCACGCGCTCGGTGTCGAGGCCGATCGAGCGCGCCGTCGCCAGCGCGAGCACCGGCCTGATCCTCTTGCCCCCGGCGAGCAGCGAATAGCGCATCGCGTCATCGAGTCCCTCGGTCGGCGGGATCTGCGAGAAGCGAAGCCCTTCCAGATAGTCCTCGACCTGCTCTCGCAGGTCGTCGGGGTACTCGGCCATCGCCTTGTTCAGGGCGACGACGTATCCGTCGCGGCCCTCAGCGCGGCTTCCACCGCTCTCCCTGCCTCCGCCGCGGATTCGGAGGCTTCCCGGACCAACTCGACGGCGCGGTCCTCGTCCGGTCCGGCTTCGAGCTCCTGCGCTATCCGCTCCAAGCGCGCCGTTATCGCCTCCAGGTCTGGACTCCGGGCCTCCATCGCCGTCACGGTAGTCGATGGGCCGAGCCCACTGATCGGACACCCTTCGCGTGAGCTCAACCTCCGGTACGTCAGAAGTCCGTTTCGTCGGCATCCGGTCCGACATCCTCCCTCTGGTTGCGACAGCAGCATGCAACTTCCCGGCCCCACCTTCATCAGCATTTGTGTGCAAATGGGGCCGGAGAACTACGGATACGCCCTGAGAAAGGCGGCGCATGCGTTCATTCGACGGCGCCCCGCTCCTCCAGAGCTGCCCCCAGAATCCCGTTGACGAAGCCGGGCGCATCGGCACCGCAGTACTCCTTGGCGAGCTCGACAGCCTCGTCGATCGCCACCTCCACCGGGATGTCTTCGCGGTGGAGGGCCTCATAGAGCGCCGTCCGCAGGATGCTGCGCTCCAGGGGCGCGATGCGCGACAGCGACCAGTTCTGGGAGTGCCTGGAGATCAGCTCGTCGAGCTCCGGGCGGCTCGCCTCGACCTGCTCAGCGAGCTCGCGGGTGAACGGCTTGGCGTCACCGAGCAACTCACCGAGGGGCCTCCCGGTCACCTCGTGCTGATAGAGGGCGAAGACGGCGTCACGGCGCTGTTCCGACCTACGCACGCGACACGTACTCGCCGCTGCGGGTGTCGACCCGGACCCTCTCGCCCTCCTCGATGAAGAGCGGGACCTGGACCACCACTCCCGTCTCGAGGGTCGCGGGCTTCGTCCCGCCACCCGAGGCGGTGTCGCCCTTCAGCCCAGGATCGGTCTGCGTGATCGCCAGATCGACGGCGCTCGCCGGCTGAGCGCCGGCGGGACGTTCGTCGACGAAAAGCAGGTCGACGTCCGAGTTGGGCGGCACCCACTTCAGGGCGTCCCCGACGACCGACTTCGGGATCTCCACCTGGTCGTAGCTCTGGTTGTCCATGAAGACGGCGGCCTCGCCCGAGTCGTAGAGGAACTGCATCTTGCGGGTCTCGGTCCTGACGGGTCTGAACTTCTCCCCGGCCTTGAAGGTCTTGTCGATCACGGCGCCGTCATCGACCCGCTTCAGCTTGGAGCGCACGAAGGCGCCGCCCTTGCCGGGCTTCACGTGCTGGAACTCGACGATGCGGAAGACGGTCCCGTCGACGTCGATGTGCGTGCCGTTCTTGAACTGGTTCGTCGAAATCAAGGTGCCGGAAGGCTAGCCGCCATCGAGGTCAACCTCCTTGGCAAGCGGATAAGAGATTTCTAATCCCGTTCTTAGACGCATCTGATGGCGCTGATGACGATCTCGCGATGGAGGTCCACGCCGGCACCCGGCATCGCGCCACGGTCAACCGTGGAGATCGCCTTGGCGGGACAGAGGGGAACCAGATACTCACGAGCTCTATCGCCGGGATCCTCACCGTTCTACTGATCGCGGAGGGGATCACGATCCTGGAGATGGGCGGGCTCCTCAGCGTTCACATGTTCATCGGACTGGTGCTGGTACCGCCGGTCCTCCTCAAGCTGGCGAGCACGGGCTATCGCTTTGCCCGCTACTACGGGGGCGCGAGGGCATATCGGGAGAAAGGGCCGCCGGCGCTGCCGATGCGCCTGCTCGCGCCCATCCTCGTCGCCATGACAATCGGGGTGTTCGCGACTGGGATCTGGCTCCTGGCGCTCGAGCACAAGTCTGACCAGGTGCTTCTGCTCCATAAGGTCACCTTCATCATCTGGGGCGTCGTCTTCGCGATCCATTTCCTCGTCTACGCACCACGCGCATTGAGATCGATGCGTCGCGACTGGGGTTCCATTCGGGACCACCCGGTTCCCGGGTCCGGCCTACGCGGCCTGCTCGTCGCCGCTTCACTCGGCGTTGGCGCCGCGCTCGCAATCTCGCTGATCAGTTCGATCAGCGGCTGGCACGGCGGTCCCTCGGGTTGACTCTTGCCGTGACGGGTGGACCTCAACGAGAATTCGCACCCCGACCAAGGAGGACGCGATGGGATTCGATCAGTACCACGAGCCCGCAGGTGAGCTGAGCGCGGAGACCCGGACCTTCGCCCGCATGATCGCCTCACTCACGGAAGAGGCCGAAGCGATCGGCTGGTATGAGCAGCGCATGTCGGTTGAGCCCGACAAAGACGCAAGGGCGATCATGGAGAACGCTCAGTCGGAGGAGTTCAAGCACTTCGCGATGGATCTCGAGTTCTTGACCCGGCGAACTGAGAAGTGGCGGATCGCGCTCAAGACGACCCTATTTACCGACGGTGACATCGTCGAGGCTGGCGAGAGGGCTGAGGAGGCCGAAGGCCTCGGGTAGCAAGCCGCTTCTGTAAGAGACCTCTCACCCGAGCCTTACCCGCGGCTCATTCAGGCCGGCGACGATGGCCATCATGAAGCTCAAGGTCCACATCGACAGAGACGCCTGCCTCGCCTACGGGGACTGCGCCGAGTTGGCGCCTGAGGCCTTCGAGGTCGATGACACGGCTCACCTGGTCGGCAGCGCGCCGCTGCGTCAGATGATCGACGCGGCTCGCGCCTGCCCTACGGAGGCGATCACACTGGTCGACGCTGAGACCGGCGAGCAGATCGCTCCCTAGTCCGACCTGTAGCCCGGAATCGAGAAGCGGACTGTTGCTCCCTGGCCCGGCGCGGATTCAGCCGCGATCGTGCCCCCATGCGCCTCGACGATCGCTCGGGCGATCGCCAGCCCCAGCCCGCTGCCGCCCTCGGCACGGCTGCGGCCCTCGTCGGTGCGGTGGAAGCGATCGAAGATCCGCACGAGCTGATTGGGCTCGATCCCGGTGCCGTCGTCGCTCACGGCGAAGACAGCCGAGCCGTTCTCGGATGCGATCGAGATGTCGATGTGGCCGTCCGCCGCGGTGTGACGCACCGCATTGGTGACCAGGTTCCGGATGACCTGGGCGAGCCGATCCGGGTCAGCCTCGAGATCACCGTGGACGTTTGACTCGACGCTGTAGTGACGCGATCCAAGCAACGGCAGGTCGCGACGAAGATCCTCGACGAAGTCGTCGACCGGGACGCGGCGCCGCTGCACCAAGCCTCCTCGCTCGGCCTTTGCCAGCGTCAACATGTCGTCGCTGAGCCGCTCCATGCGCCGGACCTCGCGCATCAGCTCATTGGCCTCGGCCTCGACGGCCTGGCGGTCGCCGGCGTGGTCAGCCAGCTGTTCGATTCGCCCCCGTAGCACGGTGAGCGGGCTGCGCAGCTCGTGCGATGCGTCGGAGACGAAGTCGCGTTGCAGACGAAAGCCCGACTCGAGGCGATCAAGCATGTGGTTGAACGCCTCGGCCAGCACGCCGACCTCGTCGTCGCCCTCGTAGTCGATCCGGTGTGAGAGGTCCCCGGAGTCAACCGCCGAGGCCACGGCCGCCATGCGCCGAAGCGGCCGCGAGATCACGTTGGCGAGCCAGATCGCGATCGCCACGGAGAGCAGCAGGGCTCCGAGCCCGACTGCGATGAAGCGGTTCCGCAGCGAGGCGAGTGCTTGGTCGATCGACGTCAGTGGATCGGCCACGCGGAATGTGCCGATCCTCGCCCCACCGACCACGACCGGCTCGGTCAGCACCCTCAGCTTGCCCGTCTCGTCGGTGGAGACCGTTTTCAAGCCGTCCTCGGAGGAGACGATCCCACCGGCATCTGCCTCTCCACTCTCCCCTTCTGAGTGGCTCTCGGCGAGCTCCTCGTCGACGATCCGGGTCTGGTTGGTGACAGGGGCCAGCCCCTGGGGCGAGACCAAATAGATGCGGGCCTCGGGGTGATAGCGCTGCCCGACGACGAAGCGCTCGCTCGCCGCCCTCAGACCTGCCGGATCCCTGACCTTGCCGCCGCTGAGCACGCGCTGCTGGAACTCGGCGTACTGCTCATTCAGCTCGCGGTCGATTCGGCTGCGGAGGTTGGCGGCAGTCGTCTCATGGAGCGCGAAGAAGCTCGCCGCTACGGCCGCGACGCTGACCGCGGAGATGGCCAGGACGAGCCGCAGGCGGATCCCTCGCGGAATCCAGCTAGGCATCGGCACTTACCAGCCGAAAGCCGGCCGAGCGAACGGTCTCTATCGGCGCCTCACCGTCCGCTTCGGCGAGTTTCTTGCGCAGGTAGCCGATGTAGACGTCGAGGACATTGGTCCCCGGGTCGTAGTCGTAGCCCCAAACCGCATTCAGGATCTGAGCACGGGAGAGCACCTGGTCGGGATAGCGCATCAGGTAGGCCAGGAGCTCGAACTCTCGCGCCGTAAGGGTCACGCCACGGCCGTCTCGATCGACTCCGCGGGTGCGGAAGTCGAGGCTGATCCCGCCGACCTCCAGTGAGGTGGCGTTGATCTGGCCGGGCTGGCGCAGGTGCACCCTGATCCTGGCCACCAGCTCGGCGAAGGCGAACGGCTTGGTCAGATAGTCGCTGGCGCCGACGTCGAGCCCGGTGACGACATCGTCGGTCTCGGCCAGGGCTGTCAGCATGATCACCGGCAGGGTCTCATCGGTCTCGCGGATTCCCTTGACCACCTCGAGCCCGCTCAGCTTGGGTAGGAGCACGTCAAGGACAACGAGGGCGTAGTCGCCACTGCGCGCGAGCGCCAGGCCTTCCTCGCCATCGAAAGCGCAGGCGACCGAGTGGCCCTCAGCCTCGAGCCCGCGCTGGATGAAGTCGGCAATCGGACGCTCGTCCTCGACGACCAGGATTCGCATGGGGCAATGCTAGGAGGGCGCCCGAGCCCGGCCACGAGTCTCTAAGAGAACTCTCATCGTGGGCTTACGGGGTGTTCATGGCTCCAGGCGACTATCCCGGTCGTGATCTCGAGCCCAGCCCAGCAGCACGTTGAGTATGACCGCCGCTTCAAGCTCTTCGGATCCCATGTACGCGTCCTGATCGGCGCGCCGGTTCGGCCGGGGCTTCCCTCACCGGAGGCGATGGCTATCCAGATCGAGTTCTTCCTGAGGCTGTTGCACCGCAAGCTGACCCGCTTCGACAAGAACAGCGAGCTCTGCGCCCTGAATGCGGAGCCCGGCGAATCCTGCTCCGTCAGCCCAACCCTGGCGGCTGCCGTCGAGGCTGCACTCTGGGCTGCGCGGCGCTCCAGTGGTCTCGTCGACCCGACCCTCGTCAACGAGCTGGAGGACGCTGGCTATGCCACCTCGCGCGCCGACCAGGCGAGCGAGGACATCGCCGATGCTTTGGCCGGGGCCCCAGAACGAGAGGCGGCCAGCGCGCGCGCGGACTCTCGCTGGCGCGAGATCTCGGTCGACGCTGTTGCCGGAGCGGTGACAAGGCCAGCCGGCGTCCGCCTCGATACAGGCGGCTGTGGCAAGGGACTCGCCGCGGACCTGGCCGCGCAGCGCCTTGGCGGCTATCGCACCTTCGTCATCGACGCCGGCGGCGACCTGCGCCTCGGCGGCGAGCGGCCACTCGAGCGTCTGGTCCGCATCGACCACCCGCTCGACGACCGTCCCGCTCACGAGTTCCAGCTCGACTTCGGAGCAGTGGCGACGAGCGGGATCAAGACCCGCCTCTGGCGCACGGAAAGTGGGTTCGCGCATCACCTCCTCGACCCATCGACCGGGCGTCCCGCCTGGACAGGCCTGATCCAGACGACCTCACTCGGCACCACGACCCTGGAGGCCGAGACCCTGGCCAAGATGGCGTTCCTGTCAGGGACCGAGGGCGCGCGCGAGATTCTCTCCGAGCACGGTGGAGTGATCGTCCTTGACGATGGCCGTGTCGAGCTCTGCGGCCCATTGGCCGACGCGGCGCAGTGACCCAGCCGAGGTGGTGGCGGCATGAACTCCTACAGCGATCCGGGCCAGCACATCTTTTGGATCCTCAGCCGAGCCTCGGGCGTTGTAGCGCTGATCCTCGCCGCAGTTTCAGTCGGGATGGGACTGGCCATGGCGATGCGCGCGGCCAAGGGCCCGGGCGCGATGGCCCGGCTCAAGCAGGCCCACGAAGCGACTGCGCTGACGGCGCTCATCTTCATCGCGGCCCACGGACTGGCGCTGCTCGGCGACGGCTATCTGCGACCAGGCCTTGCCGGGATCGCCATTCCGTTCGTCATGTCTCACAAGTCGCTCTGGACCGGCGTCGGCATCATCGCTGGCTGGCTGGCGGCGCTGTTGGGTCTGAGCTTCTACGTTCGTCGCTGGATCGGTCCCAAGCTGTGGCGCAAGATGCACCGCTGGACGCTGGCCGTCTACGCACTCGCGGTCGTTCACACACTCGGCGCTGGTACCGACGCCCGTTCGCTGTGGCTGCTGGGGATCTTGATCGCGACCGTCGCTCCGCTGGCCGTGATGGCGGCGATCAGGCTGCTGCCGAGCGACGACCCCGCCAGAGGCCAACCCCGGCGCCGGATCCCGCTCCCGTCCCAGCAGCTCTCGAGGCCCGTCCAGGACAGCGCCTACGACTACGAACCAGCAGGATGACCCCCAGGCGCGAACACCGCGAGCGAGTCCCGCGACGCTACGTCGAGCCGCCACGGACGGTGCGCGCGGCACAGTGGAGCCGCTCCAAGTCGCGCAGGCCGTTGCAATCGACCAAGGCACTGACGGCGAAGTTGGCATTGCTCGCCGTCATAGCCACCCTGGCGATCGGCGGATTGATCGCTGCGCAGATGGCCGCAGGGAGCGACCCGGCGCTCGGCCCGAAGGCTGCTGATCGTGCCAGCAAAGCCTCGACGTCGAAAGCCGCTGGCGCTTCGGCCGGCGGTTCGGCGGCGAGCGGCTCCACCACGGATCCGTACGCGCAGACGTATGGCGGTGACGGCTACAACGGCTCCTCGAGCGGCTACTCGTACGCTCCCCCGCCGGTGACCAGCAGCACTTCCTAGGGGAGCTGAGCTCTCAACCCCCGCCATAGGCGACCACCAGGTCCGTGATGACTCCCGCGCCGAAGCCGGCTGCGAGCAACAGCAGACCGAGCTCGCGGTGGCCGTAGCGACGCATCCCGTGCCAGATCTCCCCGATGACGTAGAGGATCGCTCCACCCGCGACCGCGTAGAAGACGAGCTCGAGCGGATCTGAGGTCACGCTGTAGCCGATCATCGAACCGACGAAGGTCGGGCCGCCACCGATCAACCCGACGAGGAGGAGCCATCTCCAGGATGGCTTGACATCCCCGAGCGGACCGATGATGCCGAACCCCTCGGTGGCGTTGTGCAAGGCGAAGCCGATGATCAGGACGGTCGCCAGGCCGATCTCGCCGGTCCCCGCCGAGACGCCGATTGCAAGGCCCTCGGCGAAGTTATGGACGCCGATCGCCGTGGCGATGATCAGGCTCGTCTGCAGAGCCCGGGCCCTGGCCGCGCTCGCCTCGACCGTCAACCTCTCCTGATCGGCCATGGTGACGGTGTCGATTGCGCCACCCGCGATTGGGGGCGGAGCCGGCGCGCTCGCGCGAATGCGGCGCTCCAAGATTCCGAGACCGGCGCTCCCCAGGGCGAAGCCGACAACCAGCAGCAGGGCGAGCGCGACGGCGTGGCCGAGGCTTCCGGTGCCGTCCTTGTAGGCAGTGACTGCATCCTCAGTGATCGCAAAACCCTGCGAGAGCACGTCGACGAGCAGAAAGACCAGGATGCCGACCGAGAACATCGCCAGCGCAACACGAGCGCGTGAGCTGAGCAACTGCAGGCGCCCGATCGGGAGCCCGAGAAAGATGGTGAAGCCGGCGAGAGCTCCCAACAGAGCGGTCTCAGCAAACGACACTTCTCAGCCTCCTGGTTGGATTAGGGCGCCCTAACTGAGCGGCAACAGTACCACCCCGGGCGCGTGCTCCGCACCATCGCGATGGGTCAGCGGGCGGCTCCCTCAGTGGCCAGACCGAGTGCGAGGGTGTCCTCGACGACCGCCACGGCCGGATCCGGCACCTGCTTGGCCAGTTGCGCCCGCAGGTCGTGGCCGACCTTCGCCGCCACAATGGCGCTCGCCGCCCCGATGCCGGCGGCCGGAAGCCAAGGTGCCTGCCGGGTCTGGGCGAAGAGGCCTGCCGCCAGCGCCCCCAAGACCAGACGGCCGGCGATCCCCGGGGGCTCGAGCCTGCTCGGGGTGTTCGGCAACTTGTCGGCGATCAGCTCGCCGACTGCCCCCGCCACCAACACCCGCCTGGTCCACGGTTGCCGGAGTATCGGAGGCAGAGAGGGGTCAGAGCGCACCGCGATGACGGCCACGCCGATCTGGCTTCGCAGGCCCGACGCGGCTCCGAGCAAAATGCTGCCTGCGACCGCATCCCGCCACGAGGTGCGCTTCCGGAAACCGTTCGTGGATGGGCTTCTTAGGCGATGTCCTCACGTTGTCGCTCCCAATCGTTGTACCGCGGACGATGGCAGGATGACCGCTGTGGAGACGGGGAGCGAGACGCAGCGCCTGAGGTTGGGGGCATCACTCCGCCAGGAGGACCGGGTGCTGCCGCTCGAGCTCTTCTTCGACCTGGTCTTCGTCCTGGCGATCACGCAGTGCACCACGCTGATGTCGCATCACACGACCTGGGAAGGGCTCGGCCAGGGCATGCTGATCCTCGCGCTGCTGTGGTGGTCGTGGACGGCCTACGCATGGCTGACCAGCGTCGTCGACCCCGAGGAGGGCGGCGTCCGGATTGCGCTGTTCGCCGCGATGGCAGCGTTTCTGATCGCCGCGATCTGCGTGCCCGATGCATTCGGTGACCTGGGGATCGAGTTCGCGCTCGCGTACGGGGCGGTGCGGTTCGCGCAGATCTTCCTGCTGGTCCTCGCGGGCCGCGACGACCCCAGCTTCCGGCGTTCCGTGACCGGCCTGGGAATCGGTACGACCGTCGGCGTGTCCCTCTTGATCGCGGGGTCCTTCCTCGACCCCGGGCCCCAGGCGGCGGTCTGGGGGCTCGCACTGATCCTCGACATGGGAGAGCCCTACCTGTTCGGCTCGGAGGGCTGGCATCTGGTCCCCGGTCACTTCGCCGAGCGGCACGGGCTGATCGTGATCATCGCGCTGGGAGAGTCGATCGTCGCGATCGGGCTCGGAGCCGGAAGCCATCTCACCTGGGGGATCGCCGCGGCGGCGGTCCTCGGGATCGGGGTGGTGGCCGCGCTGTGGTGGACCTACTTCGACATCGTGGCGTTGGTCTCGGCCCGCCGGCTGATACGCGCGCCCGAGGGCAAGGTGCGAAACGAGCTCGCCCGCGACTCCTACTCCTACATTCACTTTCTGCTCGTCGCCGGGATCATCCTGCTGGCGCTGGGCCTGAAGAAGGCCATCGGGCACCCGACCGACCCACTCGAGGACGTCCCCGCCTTCGCCCTGGTCGGCGGCGTCGCCGTCTACCTGCTCGGGCCTGGTCTGCGTTCCGCTACCGGCACATCCGGACGATCAACCGACATCGACTCGGCGTGGCATTGCTGCTGTTCGCCCTCTATCCGGTCGCGCTCGAGCTCTCGGCCCTGGCGATGCTCGTCCTGCTCAACGTGCTGCTCTGGACGATGATCGCCTTCGAGACCCGCGGCTACGGCGAGGACCGCGCCGAGGTCCGTCACGGGGACGCCGCGCCGGGGGCGCGAGCCCGGCATGAGATCGAGCCGGTACCCGGCTTAGAGTGTCGCCGATGACTCAGTTGCCGCTAGGGACGGTGGCGGCCGGCGTCGACGAGACGTCCGCCCTCGTCATCGTCGTCGCGGCGGCGCTCGCCGGGATGATCGTGCTCGCCGTCTCCCCGCGGCTGGCGATCCCGGTGGTGGTCGTGGAGCTCGTGCTCGGGATCATCATCGGACCGCAGGGGTTCGACATCGCCGCGCTCGACCCCACCACCTCGCTCCTCGGCGACCTCGGCCTGGGGATGCTCTTCTTCTTCGCCGGCTACGAGATCGACTTCGACCGGATCAAGGGCCGGCCGCTCGAGTTGGGCATCGTTGGTTGGGGGCTCTCACTGGTGCTCGCCTACGGAATCGGCGGAGTGCTCGCCGCGGCGGGAGTGATCCTCTCGTACCTCTACACGGGCTCGGCGATGGCGACGACTGCGATCGGGACGCTGATCCCGATCCTCAGCGATGCGGGTGAGATGCGCACCCGCTTCGGCACCTACCTGCTCGGCGCGGGCGGGATCGGGGAGTTCGGCCCGATTCTGCTGGTGACGCTGATCCTCTCGACCGGTCATCCGCTCCACGAGGCCGCAATTCTGGTCCTCTTCATCGCGCTGGCCGTGATCACTGGACTGCTCGCCGTGCGCACCGCGTGGAGGGGATGGTCGCTGGTCGAGCGGACGTTCGAGACCTCCAGCCAGCTCGCCGTCCGGCTTGCGGTGGTGCTCGTCTTCGCGCTCGTCGCCCTGGCTGCTCAGCTCGGCCTCGACCTGCTCCTCGGCGGGTTCGTGGCCGGCATGATCACCCGGATCGCGCTGCGCGGCCGGGAGGTGACCGTCTTCGACTCCAAGCTGTACGCGGTCGGGTACGGCCTGCTGATCCCGTTCTTCTTCATCACCAGCGGGATGGCCTTCGATCTCGATGCCCTGACCTCGAGTGCCACCGCCCTGCTCAAGGTGCCGATGTTCCTCGGCCTCTTCCTGGTGGTGCGCGGCCTCCCGGCCCTGCTGCTGTATCGAAGCGAGCTCGGATTGCGCGACAGGGTGGCGCTCGCCGTCTACTCGGCCACGGAGCTGCCTCTGGTCTTGGCGATCACCACGCTGGCGATCGAGGCCGGGCACATGACCTCGTCGACGGCCGCCGGCCTGGTCGGCGCCGCGATCCTCTCGACGCTGATCTTCCCGCTGCTCGCGGCGCGGATCAGGCGCGGAGGCGAGCCGGTGGCCGGGCCGATCGAGGCTCCGGCCACCGCCTAGTCCACTTCCTGGAGCTCCTTCGAGGTCCCGCTCAGGTTGCGGTATCCGTCGCCGGTCAGCACCACCAGGTCCTCGATCCGCACGCCGAAGCGCCCTGGGAGGTAGATCCCGGGCTCGACCGTGACGGCGTTGCCCTCGTGCAACTCGTCCTCGGACGTGGTCGCCAGCCGCGGGCTCTCGTGGACCTCGAGCCCGACGCCGTGGCCGAGTCCGTGCCCGAAGTGATCGCCGTGACCGGCCTCGGAGATCATCTCCCGCGCCACGGCGTCGACCTCCTTGCCGGAGGCGCCGACGCGGATCGCGGCGAGCGAGGCGAGCTGCGCCGCGAGCACCAGGTCGTAGACCTCGCGGGCCTCTTCGCCGGGATCGCCGGTGGCGAGCGTCCGCGTGCCGTCTGAGCAATAGCCGTCGAGCTCGGCGCCCATGTCGAAGACCACCATTTCTCCCGTGCCGATTTCCCGCTCGCCGGGCTCGGCGTGCGGGAGAGCGCCGTTCTCCCCGGCCGCGATGATCGGCGGAAAGGATGGCTCGGCTCCGAGCTCGCGGATCCTCGCCTCACAGGCGCGCGCTACCTCACGCTCGGTCCGTCCGGCGAGGCCGCGCTCGATCGTCCAGCGAAAGACACCGTCGGCGAGCTCGGAGGCGGCGACCATCCGCTCGATCTCCTCGGGCTCCTTCACGGCGCGGAGCTGCTCCACGAGGTCACCCGCCGGAACGAGATCGACCCCCTCGCCGAGCGCCGCCTCCAGCCGGGCGAGCTGCCGAACGCTCAGCTTGGCGTCCTCGAAGCCGACCCTTCCGGACATCCGCGCGGTGATCTGCGGAACCAGCTCGCGCTCGGCCTCGGGACGCTCCCACTCCTCCCCGACCTCCGTGGCGGCGCGCTCGGTGTAGCGGAAGTCGGTGAAGAAGATCCGCTCCTCGCGACCGACCAGGCACGCCCCGTTGGTCCCCGTGAAACCGGCCAGGTAGCGGACGTTCGTCAGGTCGGAGACGAAGAGCTGGTCGAGCTCGCGCTCCGCGATCAGCTCGGCGAGGCGGTCCGCCCTGCTCATACGCCCAGCTGCTCCGCGATCAGCTTCAGGGCCTCCCGGTAGCCATCCGGGCCCTTGCCGTACACCTGGCCCACGAGCACCTCCAGCCCCTCGAACACGGAGTGCCGGCGCCACTCCTCCCGCTTTGAGATGTCGGAGATATGGACTTCCACGGTCGGGACCCCGGTCAGATCCAGAGCATCGCGGATCGCCCAGGAGTAGTGGGTCCAGGCACCGGCATTGACGATCGCGGCGTCGGCGATCTCCGGAAGCCGGTGCAGGTGCTCGACGAACTCCCCTTCCGAGTTCGTCTGGAAGAAGAACACCTCCAGCTCCAGGTCCCGGGCGAAGCGCTTGATCTTCACCTCCAGCTCGGGCAGCGTGAAGTCGCCGTAGATGTCCTTGTCGCGGCTGCCGAGCATGTCGAGGTTGACCCCGTGCAGCACCTCGACGCGGTTCCGAGTGGTGGGCGTCAACGCAACTCCTCCACGGCCGCGCGGACCCTATCCGGCTCCACCGACTCGCCCCAGCGAGGCTGGCCGGGGCGCTCGATGAGCACGAAGCCGATTCCGTCCGCGGTCCGCTTCTTGTCGCGCCCGATCGCCTCGACCACCTGATCCACGGAGATAGCCGGATCGAGCGAGACCGGGAGGCCGTGCGAGGCGAGGAGCCCCTCGACCTCGGTGCGGAGATCGTCGGCACCGGAGAGCCTCAGGGCGGCCAGCAGGCCGAGGCCGACCGCCTCGCCATGCCGGTAGCGCGAGTACCCGGTCGCCGCCTCGATCGCGTGCCCGACGGTGTGCCCCAGGTTGAGGACCGCCCTCCGGCCGGAGTCACGCTCGTCCTCGGCGACGACCGCGATCTTCGCCCGTGCGCACTCGAAGATCACCTCGCCGAGCGCGGCCGGGTCGAGCGACTCGATCCCCCGCACCCGCTCCCAGAGCGGATCGCCGGCGATCAGCCCCGTCTTCAGGACCTCGACGAATCCGGCCGCGACCTCCTCGCCGGGCAGCGTCGCGAGCACACTGGGATCGGCGAGGACCGCAATCGGCTGGTGGTAGGCGCCGACGTAGTTCTTGGCCTGCGGCAGGTCCACACCGGTCTTTCCCCCGTAGGCGGAGTCCACCTGGGCCACCAAAGTGGTCGGCGCCTGGACGAGCGGGATGCCCCGCTGGTAGGTGGCGGCGCAGAAGCCGGCCAGGTCCCCGACGACGCCGCCCCCGAAGGCGAGCACGCAGTCGTCGCGGCGGGCGCCGGCCTCAGCCAGTTCGCGCAGAACGCGCTCGGCCTCCGAGATCGTCTTGGATGACTCGGCCCCCTCGACCTCGATCGTCGTCTCCCGCCGCGGCAGCAGCCGGGCGTGCCGCTCGAGGGCTGCCGAGTCGGCGACGCAGAAGGTGCGCGCGGGCAGGTGCGCCGGGAGGGCCTCGCGGGCATCGTCCAGCAGGCCGACCGCGCCCTCGCCCACCAACGCCGGATAGGAGCCGCCTTCCGACTGTGCCCACGCCATGCGAACGGCGGGCTCGCTCTGCATCGCGGCGAGCCAAGGGGCGGCCTCTTCGGCGGCGATCCGGGCCTCCGACGGCAGAATCGCCCGCGCCAGCTTCTCGTAGGTCGGACGGCGGGTCGCGAAGAGCCGGGAGAACTCCTCGCGGTCCTTGGCGAGGGGACGCCCGGAGCCCGAGACCCGGTCCCAGGCGATCTCCTCATCGACGTCGCACCAGACGGGCAGGTGCTGGGCGAGCGCCCGCTGCACGGCGACCCGCTCGACCGCGCCGCCCCCCAGCGAGACGACCGAGGACGGTCCGCCGACCTGGGCGGCGAGCGCATCGAGCATGGAGACGACCAGCCGTTCCTCGCGGCGACGGAACTCCTGCTCGCCCTCGCGCTCAAAGAAGGTCTCGATCGGCTCGCCGAGCTCGCCCTCGAGCAGGTCGTCGGTGTCGATGACCCCGAGTCCGAGCCGGTCGGCGACGGCCTGCGCCGACCGCGTCTTGCCCGCCCCCATGAAGCCAATGAAGACGAGCCCGTGATGGGCGGCTATCGCCGCCATCCGATCCGCTCCTTGTAGGCCGAGAGCGCCGCCAGGACGTCGTCGATGTGATCCCCGCCGAACTTCTCGCGGTAGGCGCCGGCCACGACGAGCGCGACCATCGCCTCGGCGACGACGGCGGCCGCGGGTACCACGGTTGAGTCCGTCCGCTCTCGCATCGCCTGAGCCGGCTCCTTGGTCTCGGTGTCCACCGAGCGGAGCGGCTGCGTCATCGTCGAGATCGGCTTGATCGCCGCCTGGACGATCAGGGGCTCGCCGTTGGTCATCCCGCCCTCGAGGCCCCCGGCCCGGTTGGTCTCGCGATACCAGCCGCGGTCCTCCGACCAGAAGATCTCGTCGTGGGCCTCGGACCCCGGCCTGCCCGCCACGTCCCAGGCCTCACCGAGCGAGACGCCCTTCACCGACTGGATCGAGCAGACCGCCTGGGCGAGACGGCCGTCGAGCTTCTCGCTCCAGGACACGTGCGATCCGATGCCGGGGACGAGGCCGAAGGCACGAACCTCGAACTTGCCTCCCAGCGACTCGTTCTCCTTCCGCAGGCGGTCGATCTCCTCGACCATGGCCTTGGAGGCGTCGGCGTCGAGGCTGCGCACCGGCGAGTCATCGACGTCGGCGAAATCCTCCGGGCCGAGCTCGTCACGCTCGGGCGCCGTCACGGAGGCGATCTGGATCACGTGGCTGTGGACCTCGACGCCCACTGCCGCGAGAAAGCCCTTCGCGATCGAACCGGCGGCCACCCTGGCGGCGGTCTCGCGCGCACTGGCGCGCTCGAGCACGTTGCGCACGTCCGTGAACCCGTACTTCTGCAGGCCCGCGAGATCGGCGTGTCCGGGCCGGGGCAGGTGGGTCTCCTCCACCTCCGCCTCGACGGGCCAGGGGTTCATCCGCTCGTCCCAGTTGGGGTAGTCGCGGTTGGCGACCAACACTGCGATGGGGCTGCCGAGTGTCCGCCCGTGCCTGATCCCCGAACGGATCTCGACCACATCGCTCTCGATCTTCATTCGCCCGCCGCGCCCGTGCCCGAGCTGGCGGCGAGCCATCTCGCGATCGAGAGTGGCCCGATCGAGCTCGAGCCCGGCCGGCATGCCCTCGACGATCGAGACCAGCCCGGGGCCGTGCGATTCGCCTGCTGTCGTGAACCTCAAAGTCACGCGGGGCAGCGTAGATGGAGGCGCTCCCCGGCCACGGGCTCGGGGTTGCGCCAGCCTAGAGTCGGAGCGCCATCGCGACCAGCCCGCCGAGAGCCAGGCAGGGCGCGAAGGCGATCGTCCGGCTGCGCGCCGCCCAGCCGTGGCGGGCGATCAGCCCCAGGCCGACGGCCGACCCGGCCGCGAAGGCGACGATCATCGCCTCGATCACGGCAGCGCCCAGATAGACGCCGAGAACCCCGGCCAGCTTGACATCGCCGAGCCCCATGCCGTCCGGCCGGATCACCGCGGCGGCGAGCAGGAAGCCCGCCGCACCGGCTCCCGCGGCGATCCGCGCGGGCAGCTCACCGGGTGCGGAAAGCACGCCATATCCCAAGGCCAGCAGCAGGCCGAGGACGAGCGGCCCGTCGGGCACCAGCCTGGTGCGCAGGTCGCTGACCGTGACAACGCCGAGCAGGGCGACGAGCGAAGCGTCGAGCAGCGCGGCGGCCATATCGTTGAGAGCCCCGTGGTTGCTCACCTCTCCCCCTGATGGCCGCGAGACGCGTGCTGATCGTGCTGGTGGTCCTGCTCGGGCTCTCGACCCTGGCGGCCGCCCTGGTGCCCCAGCGCAGCCTGCGGGGCGGCGGCACGACGGGCACGACGACGACGCAGTCGACGACCACGGCGCCGGCGGCCACGCCCAACCCAGCATTCCTGCGCCCGACCAAGATCACCGTCGGCGGCAAGAAGTTCCCGGTCGTCTCCCCGATCACGGTCGGCGATCAGCTCAGGCTGCTGGTCCGCTCCCTCGTGCCCGCGGAGATCGCGATTCCGGAGTTCGGCCTGGTCGCGTTCGCCTCTCCGGATGCGCCGGCGCGGTTCGAGCTGCTTCCGGACACCCCGGGAACGTTCGGGATCCTGTTCGCCGCCTCCGGCAAGCCGGCCGGCCAGATCGAGGTCGTCGCCCCCTCCGCCAAACCGAGCGGGAAGAAGGGCGGGAAGCCGAAGACGAAGAAGGGGTCTAGTTCTCGAGCTCCCGCGGGGTCAAAGCAAGCGTGAGGAACTCTCCGTCGCGGACCACCTCGACCTCGATCCGCTTCCCGATCCGCTCCGCGACCATCAGCCTCTGAAGGTCGCCCACATCCCCCATCGGCTCCTCGTCCACGGCCACGATCAGATCCTCTGCGCGCAGCCCCGCCTGCCCCGCCGGACTTCCCGCCACGACCTCGACCACTTCGATGCCCTTCTCGCGTTCGAGGCGAGCGGCGACCCTGGGCGGGAGCGGCCGCGATCCACCGACGATGCCGATGTACGCCCGGCGCACCCGGCCCTCGTTCATCAGCGAGGAGATGATCCTCCGGGTCGCCTCGTTGATCGGGACGGCGAGCCCGAGCCCGATGCCCGCGACCGCGGTGTTGACCCCGACCACCCGGCCGAGTCCATCGGCCAGCGCTCCACCCGAGTTGCCCGGGTTGAGCGCGGCGTCGGTCTGGATGACGTTCTCCACCAGGCGCACGGCGGATCGCGAACGGGTCGGCAGCGACCGCCCGAGCGCGGACACGACACCGGCCGTCACGGTGCCCGCAAGGCCCATCGGGCTGCCGATCGCAACGACGAGCTGGCCGACCCGAAGCTCGTCCGCGTCGCCCAGCTGGGCGGGTGACAGGTCGCGGGCGTCGACCCGGACCACGGCCAGGTCGGAGAGCGAATCCGAACCGACCACGTCTGCGCTCAGCTCGCGTCCGTCGGAGAAGGTGGCGCTCACGCCGTTGCCGCCCGCGACGACGTGGGCCGAGGTCAGCATGAAGCCGTCGGAGGAGATCGCGACGCCGCTGCCCGCGCCCTCGGCCCGTCCGCGGCGGGTCCGCCGGGAGACGGCCAGGTGCGCTACGGACGGGGTCAGCCGCTCGGCTACTCCCGAGACCGTGCGGGAGTAGGCGTCGAAGGCGTCCGCGTCTGGAAGGCGTTCGGGACGCGATTCGCGCGCTGCGTCGGCGACCCCATCGGAGATCAGCTTGAGCTTCGGCACTAACGAAAAATTAGCAATGCTCAGGTTCCTCCTCCCGCGGCCTTGCGCATGACGTCGAGCGGCGGCTCCATGCCGGTCCAGATCCGCAGGGACTCCGCGCCCTGCCGGACGAGGACCTCCAGCCCCTCGACCGCGGTCGCGCCGCGAGCGCGAGCCTCACTCGTGAGCCGGCTCTCCGCTCCCGCGTAGACGAGATCGACCAGGGTGATGCCGCGCTCGAGGCGCTCGGGCTCGAGCGGCAGGTGCTCGAAGGGGTCCTCATCGCTCATCCCGATCGCGGTGCAGTTGACGATCACCTCGTAGCCGTTCGCGCGCGCCTGCTCACCAGTGACCGCCCTCAGCCGCCCGTCGCCCGTGGCGTCCGCACCCGAGGTGACGAGGTCGCGGACCAGTTCGTCGGCGCGCTCCGGCGTCCGGTTCCAGACCGCGACCGAGGCCCCGTGCTCGGACAGCGCCCAGACCGCGGCCCGCGCCGAGCCGCCCGCGCCCAGGACCAGCGCCGCCCGCCCCTCCACCGGCTCCGGCAGAGCGGCGAGCAGCCCGCTCGCGTCCGTGTTGTCGGCGCGGATGCCGCCCTCGCTGAAGCTGAGCGTGTTCGCGGCGCCGATTTGCTCGGCCGCCTCGGATGACTCGTCGGCCACCGTCAATGCCGCCTCTTTGTGCGGGATGGTGACGTTCGCGCCGACGAACCCCTGGCCCGGCAGCTCCCGTGTGCGCCCGGCGAACTCCGCGGGCTCCAGGTCGAGCGCCTCGTAGCTCCACTCGCCTGCCAGGCCGAGGGCATCGAGAGCGGCGTTCTGCATCGCCGGCGAGCGAGAGTGCGAGACAGGATGCCCGAGCACCGCGAGCCGCTTCACCTCAGCCTCATCCCCGGCGGGTCAGGGCCGGCAGTTGGGCGTCGCATGGCCCGACGTCGAGGCGGCGACCAGCTGGTTGAACTCGCCGCCGCTGGCCGTGAAGCAGTGGTGGCCGCTCCCGTCGCCGTTCAGGACGTAGTAGATGTAGTTCACCTTGGCCGGGCGCGCGGCCGCCCGAATCGCCGCGAGGCCCGGGTTGCCGATCGGCGTCGGTGGCAGGCCGGAGTGCGTTCGCGTGTTGTAGGGCGAGGGCGACTCGAGCTGGGACTGCGTGATCTCCCCCGTGTAGTTGTGGAACTCGAAACGGGTCGTCGCGTCGATGCCGAGGGGCATGCCACGGTGCAAGCGGTTGTAGATCACCGCGGCGACCAGCGGGCGCTCCGAGGGGATCTGCACCTCCTTGTCGATCATCGAGGCGATCGTGAGGACGTCGTAGACGGTCAGGTTCTTCGACTTCGCGTAGGAGAGGTTCACGCCAGCGATGTTCTGACGGAACGCCTGCAGCTGCTCGGAGACGAGCTGATCGACGTTCGCCCCCGGGTCGAGCTGGTAGGTCGCCGGAAAGAGGAAGCCCTCGAGCGACTTCGGGTTCTGGGCGCCGTAGCGGCCCGGATCGAAGCCCTTGGCGCTCTTGCTGGCCTCGAGGTAGTCGCCCTGCAGGCCGAGGTCCCCGACGGTCTGCGGCGATCTGGGTGCGGTCCTCGCCCTCCGGGATGGTCACGTTGATCTGGCCGCCGGAGCTCGTCAGCCGGTCGATCGCCGTCGCCGTAGCTCATGTTGTGCGCGAGGACGTAGCGGCCGGGCAGGATCTCATCGGTCTTCCCGGCCAGCTTGAGACGCCACTCGAAGAGCGTCCCGTTGGAGACCACGTCGTTCTCGGTGAGCAGGTCGGCCACCTGACTGGCGCTCGCGCCCTCGGGAACGGTGACGATCGCCTCCCCCGAGCCATCGCCGGGATCGAAGGGGGGCGGCTGGAAGAGAGACACGAGGAACCAGGCGACGAGCACGCCGACCAGCAACAGGCCGAGTGCGAGGATCCGGCGGCGCCTGTACCTGCCGCGGGGCGCGCGCGGCGTGGGATCCCCGCCGTCGCCGTCGCCACCCGACGGGGCCGCAGTCGCAGCGACGGGCTCCTTCGGCTTGGGCCGCTTCGCCGGACGAGGGGCCTCGGCGGTCACGGTCGAGGGCGCTTCGGGGGCCGGCGCGGGCTCCGGCGCGGGCTCCGGCGCCTTCCGGGCCTTCCGCGACTTGCCGCGCCGGGCCTCCCGCTCGCGCCGCCTCCGCTCGCGCTCGATCGAGTCCGGGTCGTCCCGCCCGAACTCGTCGGTGGGCGGCTTCGCTTCCTCACCCGGCGCGCTCAGGTTGCCGTCGGTGTCGACGGACCACTCCCGCTCGTCCGCCACTACCTCTCCCCCTGCCCCATCAAGTACGACTCGAGCAGGTGCGCGGCCGCGAGCGAGTCGCGGTCGGCGCGCGCGCCCTCGCGGGCGCTGCGCTCCGCCATCCTGGTGGTGAGGCGCTCGTCATATGTCTCGACCGGCACATCGATCAGCTGGCTCAGCTCCGCGGCGAACTCCTTGCTCAGCTTGGCCTGCTCGCCCTCCTCTCCCGAGAGGGTGGTGGGCAAACCGACGATCACCCGCTCGGCACCCTCGGCGGCGACCAGCTCGGCGATCGCCTCCGGATCCGGCGGCTCGATGGCAGCGAGCGGGCGCACAAGCGTCCCGCTCGGGTCCGAGATCGCACAGCCGCACCGGGCCGTGCCGTAGTCGAGCGCGAGCACCCGCAAGAAGCTATCGATCTGCGTGCGAGGGGCGCGCCTGGTCGAGCGATCAGGAGGGCGGCCCTTGGTGGTGCCAGGGCGGCTCGGGCATGCGAAGTGCCAGGGCAGCGGACGTCGCTCGGCGGTCATCTCGGGACGGGCTGTCGGCGGAGCGCCGCGACGCGTCCGCGCGCCGGCGATCATCTGCGAGTCGACGTTCCGGGGGTGGTGGCAGGCCGCCGCCTGCCCGGACTCGTACTCGGCCAGCGGCGGTTCGTCCTGCGAGCAGATCTCGGTCGCCCACGGGCAGCGGGTGTGGAAGTGACAGGCCGGCGGCGGGTTGACCGGACTCGGTACGTCGCCCTCGAGGACCAGGGGCTGTCGCTCGGCCTCCACCCGCGGGTCGGGGATCGGCACCGCCGAGAGCAGCGCCACCGAGTAGGGATGGATGGGGCGCTCGTAGAGGACCGCGGCCGGGGACCGCTCCACGATCTTGCCCAGGTACATGACCGCGATCCGGTCCGAGACGTGGCGCACGACACCGAGATCGTGCGCGACGAAGATGTAGGAGAGATCGAACTCGTCCTGCAGGTCGTCGAGCAGGTTGATGATCTGGGCCTGGATGGAGACGTCGAGGGCAGAGACCGGCTCGTCGGCGATGATCAGCTTCGGGCGCAGCGCGAGGGCCCTGGCGATCCCGATTCGCTGGCGCTGCCCGCCCGAGAACTCGTGCGGAAAGCGGTTGTAGTGCTCGGCCTGGAGCCCCACCCGCTCCATCAGCTGCTGGACCTCCCGGCGGAGCTGAGACCCGGAGGCCAGCCCGTGCAGGCGCAGCTGGTCCCCGATGATCTGCCCCACCCGCTTGCGCGGGTTGAGCGAGGCATAGGGGTCCTGGAAGATCATCTGGATGTCGCGCCTGACCGGCTGCAGCTGCTTGCGCGAGAGGCCGACGAGCTCCTTGCCCAGATACTTCACCGACCCCGAGGTTGGCTTGAGCAGCTGGATGATCGTGCGGCAGAGGGTCGACTTGCCACAGCCCGACTCGCCGACGAGGCCCAGGGTCTCGCCCTCGTGCAGCGTCAGGCTGACGTCGTCGACGGCGTGGACGGCCGCCACCTCCCGCTCGATCAGGAGCCCCTCCTTGATCGGGAAGCGCTTGACGAGGTGCCTGACCTCCAGAAGCGGGTCGCCCTTGGCCATGGCTAAGCCGGCACCTCGAGCCCGATCCGCCCCTCCACCTCGCGCAGCTTGCGCTTGTCCTGCGGGTCGAGCCAGCAGCGATCGGCGTGGCCGTTCGCCCCGGGCAGCCGCTCCTCAAGGGCCGGCAGCTCGGTGCACTTCTCGAAGGCGTGCGGGCAGCGCGGGCGGAAGCGGCAGCCGGGGGGCGGCGCGAGCAGCGAGGGCGGCTGGCCGCCGATCTGCGGCAGGCGGTCGGGCGGCGGCTGGTCGAGCCGCGTGAGCGAGCCCATCAGCCCCCAGGTGTAGGGGTGCTGGGGGTCGTAGAAGATGTCGTCGACGGTGCCCTGCTCGACGATCTGTCCGGCGTACATGACGAGGACGCGGTCGGCGACCTCCGCGATCACTCCGAGGTCGTGGGTGATCAGGATCACCGCCAGGCCCCGCTCCTCGTTGAGGCTCTGAATCAGCTGCATGATCTGCGCCTGGATCGTGACGTCGAGGGCGGTGGTCGGCTCGTCGGCGATCAGGATCCGGGGCTCGAGGGCAAGGGCCATCGCGATCATCGCGCGCTGGCGCATCCCGCCGGAGAACTCATACGGATAGTCGTCGACCCGCTCCTTGGCATTCGGGATCCCGACCGAGCCCAGGAGCTCCGCCGCGCGCTCCTTCGCCTCCTTGTCCGGCATGTCCTTGTGGGCTTCGATCTGCTCGACGATCTGAGCGCCCACCCTGTAGACGGGGTTGAGCGAGGTCATCGGGTCCTGGAAGACCATCGAGATCTCGCGGCCGCGGATGGTCTGCAGCTGCTCGTCGGTCGCCGTCACCAGGTCCATGCCGTGAAAGCGCACGGAACCCGAGATCGCGGCGTTCGGCGACCGCGTCAGCCCCATCAGGGTCTGAGCGGTGACGCTCTTGCCCGAGCCGGACTCGCCGACGATGCCGAGGATCTCGCCCGGGCGCAGATCGAAGGAGACGCCATCGACGGCGTGCACGATGCCGTCCTCGGTCGCGAACTCGACCTGCAGGTCCTCCACCGAGAGCAGGGGCTCGGCCTGGGCGCGGTGCCGAGGGGTTCACGTCGCCGCCTGGGTCCCCAGCCTGATCCGCGGATCGAGATAGGCGTAGACGATGTCGACGACGGTGTTGAGCAGCACGATGAAGAAGGCGCCGAACATGGTGATCGCGATCAGCGGGGGGAGATCGAGGCTGGCGACCGCCTGACCCGCGTAGAGGCCGACGCCCGGGCAGGTTGTAGACCGTCTCGGTGAGGATGGCGCCGCCCCCGATGACCGCGCCGAAGTCGAGGCCGAACAGGGTGATGATCGGGATCAGCGAGTTGCGGAGCACGTGCTTGAGCCGGACCTGGCGCTCCGGCAGGCCCTTGGCCCGGGCGGTGCGGACGTAGTCCTCGTCCATCACGTCGAGCATGTTCGAGCGCAGCAGCCGGCTGTAGAAGCCGATGAAGAGCACCGCCAGCGTGAACCAGGGCAGGATCAGGTGGTTCGCCCACTGCAGCGGGTCCTCGGTGAACTTGACGTAGTCGCCGACCGGGAACAGCCCCGCCTTGAAGGCGACGTAGTAGAGGAGCATCTCGCCAAGCCAGAAGACGGGTAACGAGATCCCGATCAGGGCCAGGATCGTCAGTGCTCTGTCCGTGGCTCTGCCCGCCCTGATCGCGCTCAGGTAGCCGAAGACCACCCCGAGCATGAACCAGATGATCCCCGCGCCGATGCAGAGCGAGAAGGTGACCGGGATCCCCTTCTTGATCTGATCGATGACGTTGCGCTGGTTCTGGTAGCTGACCAGGTCGCCGCTGAACGTCTTCTTCATCATCGTCACGTACTGCTGCGGCAGCGGGTCGTTGAAGCCCCAGTCCTCGTTGATCCGGTCGATCAGCTGCTGGTCGGCGTTCTTGCCGCCGATCCGCAGCGCCGGGTCGGAGTTCGGGATCACGTTGAAGATCAGGAAGACCAGCACCGAGATCGCGAACAGGACCGCCACCATCCCGATCAGGCGCCGCACGATGAAGCGTCCCATGCCCTCCATCTAGTGCTCCATCCTGATCTTCGCTCGCGGGTTGAGGGCGTCGCGCAGTCCGTCGCCGAAGACGTTCAGCGCGAGGACCGTGAGGACGATCATCACGCCCGGGACGATCGTCAGGTGCGGCGCCGTCACCAGACGATCCTCGACCGTCGGCGATCATCGTTCCCCACGAGGAGTTCGGGGGCTTGACGCCGGCGCCGAGGAACGAGAGCGCGGACTCGAGCAGCATGTTGTTGGCGATGTTGAGGGTGAAGAAGACGATGATCGTCGAGACGAGGTTGGGCAGCAGCTCCGTGAACATGATCCGGAGCGGCCCCTTGCCCTGAGCGACCGCCGCCTCGACGAACTCCTTCTCGCGCAGCGAAAGGACCTCGCCCCGGATCGGTCTCGCCATGTAGGGCACGTAGACGAAGCCGATGATCAGGATCGGTATCCAGAGCGAGTCGGCGGGAACCGATAACGGCCCGATCTTCAGACCCCCGACCGAGAGTGCAGTGCCCGAGCGCGATGCCGAGGAGCAGCACCGGGAAAGCCCAGATCAGGTCCATCGTGCGGGAGAGGACCGAGTCGGTCCAGCCGCCCCAGTAGCCGGCGGCCAGGCCCACGGCCACGGCGAAGAACGTGGTGATCATGGCCGCCATCACGCCGATGTAGATCGAGGTCCGGCCGCCGTACATCAGCCGCACCATCACGTCGCGCCCGTTGTCGTCCGCCCCGAGCAGGAACTTGCGCGTGCAGTCCCGGCCCGATCGGGATCCCGTTCGGTGCGACCACGAACGTCTCCTTGCCGTCGATCTTGATCTGCTCGGTGAGGTGGTTCTCGTTCGGCCCGGTGTGCGCGACGTGGTTCGCCCAGAGCGGCGCCGCCAGGCAGAAGAGGACGATCACGATGAAGAGGGCGCCGAACGCCAGCGCGACCTTGTTGCGCCGCAGCCGCAGGTAGGCCAGGTACCAGGGGCTGCGTCCCGACGATCTCGACCTGGTCGCCGACGGGAAGCGGAGGCTCGCCGGTGGGCATCGCCTCCGCCGGCGGCATTCTCGGTGTCCAGGGTTCGGTGGCCATCAGGGCTCAGAGACAAGAGAGGGGCCTTGCGGCCCCTCCCCAGTCAATTCTCGTCACTGCACCAGCCTCCGCTAGCTAGCCCTTCAGCTGGAAGCTGGAGTAGTCCAGGTTGAACAACAGGCTGAACTGCACGGCGTCGAAATTGATCCGATCGGACGTGAACGTCGTGAACTTCTCGTTCCCGTACGGCGCCCAGACCGCCTGCTCCATGTAGCTCTTGTCGAGCGCGGCGTACTGGTCCTCGACACCCGGGTCGCTGAGCTGCTTGGTGTCGAGCTCGTTGATCTGCTCGTTCAGCGCCGGGAATGTTCACCTGGCCGTAGTTGTTGTTGTTCGTCGGATGGATCGACTCGCCCGACAGCAACGGCTCGAAGAAGTCGTTGGGGTGCGGGTAATCCTGGAACCAGTCCGAGAACCCGGTGTCCAGATCCGGGGTCTTCAGGTTCCCGATCGTCGTGAAGTAGACGTCGCCACCGATGATCTTCAGGGTGGTGTGGAACCCGAGCTGGTTCAGCACGTCCTGGTAGTACGCGCCGATCCGCTTCCGGTCAGGCTCGTCGTCCGTCCAGACGGTGATGTCCATGTCGGACGGGTGTGCCTGAGCCAGCAGGGCCTTCGCCTTGTCCAGGTCCGGGCCCGGATAGAGCTTGTACTCCTGGTATCCGGGCATGCCCGGCGGCAGGATCTGCTGCGACGGATGCAGCCGGCCACCGAAGATCCGGGTGAGCGCCGCCGGGTCGATCGCGTAGTTGACCGCCTGACGGACCCGCACGTCGTTGAACGGCGGCGTCGTGTTGTTCATCCAGAAGTAGTACGTGTTGATCGAGTCCTGGAAGCGGAACCGATCCGCGTACTGGCTCTCGATCTGCGGCAGCAGGTCGGCCGGCGGCGGATCGACCATGAAATCGTTCTGTGTTCTGCTCGATCGCGGTCGCCTGAGCCGACTGGTTCTTGTTCTGGGTGACCGTGATCTTGTCGACGTGCGCGTCCGGCACATCGCTCGCGCCGGCCGCCTGAAGCGTCTTGAACTGCGGGTTGCGCTCCAGCGTGTAGCTGTTCGGCGCGTCGACGTTGGTGATCATGTACGGCCCGGTCGACGGCGGCGGGGTGTTCGTCTGGTCCTTGTCCAGAGGCGTGCTCTGGGGGACCGGCGCCGCGAACATCAGGCCGAGCTCGTTGTTGAACGTGCCGCTCGGCTGGAGCAGCTGGATCGTGATCTTGCCGGTCGCGTCGTCGGCCTGGATCCCGCTGATCGAGTTCGCCTTGCCGTTGGCGTAGTCCTCGGCGCCGACGATGTTCTCGAAGAACGGCGCGCCGCCGGAGTCCAGCTTGAACAGCCGCTGGATCGCGTAGGCGAAGTCGGATGCCTTGACGGGCGTGCCGTCCGAGTACTTGACTCCCTTGCGCAGGGTCAGGGTGTAGGTCTTTCCGTCGGGTGAGATCGTCGGCAGCGCCTCCGCCAGGCCGGGTACGACCTTGGTGGTCTCGTCGCCGTTGCCGTGCTGGTAGGTCAGCAGGGGCACGTACACGTTCCAGAGCCCCTCCCAGCCTTCGAGCGTGTAGGAGAGCTGCGGGTCGAGGTAGTCGGGGAAGGAAGTCAGGGTGCCGTTGATCTCCCCGCCCTCCTTGCCACTGCTGCTGCTGCTGCTGCTACCGCCACCGCAGGCGGCCAGTCCAATCGCCGCCACGGCGGTGGCCAAGCCCAATACCGCAACCTTTCGGAGCTTCCTCACCCTGTTCCCTCCTGTTGTTGTTCCGGATCCCAACGGGATTACTCCTGCACCCAACCGGAGTGATATATCCGCGTAAAGGGCAAGTCAAGCATTCCTTAAGACAATGCCAACATTTCGGCGGGCACCGAGGGCCCGATGCTCCTACCTGGCAGAGGCGCTGGGCACGCCCGTCACTGCAGGGACCAGCTGCTCCAGTCGCCGAGGAACAGCGGATGGATCACCGCGGAGCTCGGGTCGATGCGTGTGCTGATCAGCTTTGGCACCTGCTGCGTGCCGAAGACGCCGAGGTAGGCCTTCTGCGCCGCGTACTCGTCGAGGTCGCGCCACTCCCCCGCCGCCGACCCCAGGTCCTGCGCCGGCACCAGGCTGAGCTTCTCGAGCTGCTGCTGGATGAACAGGTCGTTGACGTGCCCGGCGTTCGGGCTCCCCGGGGGGCCGATGAAGCGGGCGTCGAGCACCGAGTAGAAGTCGATTGGGTTCGGGAAGTCGTTGAACCAGCTGGCGAACCCCGTCTGGGGATCGGTTCGCGCCGGACCCACTCCGCCGAAGTCCTGTGCGGTCGCCGCCACCTCCATCCGGGCGTCGAAGCCCAGGCGGTTCAGGAGCTTCGTGTAGTAGCGGGCGTAGGCGCGGCCGGGTGAGCGGTCCTCGACCCAGACGACGACGGGGAGCCCGGCGGTGCCCGATGCCTGCACGAGCTGCCGTGCGGCCTTCAGATCACCGGTGTCGTCGGCGTCGCCATATGGGCAGGAGGCGGTCGGGTGCCCCACGATCCCGTCGGGGATCAGGTAGCAGTCGGGGACCAGGGCCCCCTTCGAGAGCTTTGCCATGTACGGCCTGTTCAGTGCCGTGATCACCGCCCTTCGCGCCAGCTCGCTGCTGAAGGGTGGCTCGGCGCTGTTGAGGAAGACGTAGTGCGTCGCGGGGATGCCGACCAGGTCGAAGCGCTTGGAGCTCAGCGTCTTGGCGCGCGCCTGGATCCCGGGGGGCAACGGCGCCCCGGGGTCATAGCCGTCGGCGCGACCGGTCAGCACCTGGTTGGCGGCGGCAGCCGGGCTGTGTACGACCTTGACGGCGATCCGCTCGAGGCTCCCCGAGGGAATATCGGGGAGCTCGAGCGCATCGAAGCGATCGTTCCTCACCATCGTCCAGCTACGGCCGGGGACGACGTCGGTGATCCGGTATGCACCGACGCCCGGCGGGGGCTTCGCGGTCAGATCACTCATCGGTGTCCCGGTGGGAACGAGGCCCGTGGCCGGGAGCGCCAGGACGTTCTCGAAGGCTCCCCAAGGGCGGATCAGCTTGATGCTGATCTGGCCGCTCGCGTCGTCGGTCTCGATGCCCGCGATGTCCTTGGCCTCGCCGCGCTCGAAGGCCTCGGCGCCGACGATGTTCTCTGTCAGGAACCGCCTGCCGGGCCAGCCGAGGCGGATCGCGCGTTCGATCGTGTACTCGAAGTCACTCGCAACGACGGGCCGGCCGTTCGAGTAGACGAGCCCCTTTCGCAGCGCCAGGCGGTAGCTGCGCCCGTCGGGCGAGACCCGGGGCAGCCGCTGGGCCAGTCCCGGGATCAGCTCGGTCCCGTCGGCGCCGCCCTTGTGTCGATAGGTGAGGAGCGGCGTGTAGGCGATCCAGTCGGCCTCGGCAGCCTCAGTCGTGTAGGCCAGCTGCGGGTCGAGGTAGTCGGGTGGGATCGCCATCACGACGCGCGCCGACCCGCCGACGACCTTGTCCGAGGAGCCGCAGCCGCCCAGCAGGACGGCCGCGACGATTGCGGCCACGGCGATCGTGAGGCGCATCAGGCCGTGAGCTTGGCCTCGATCGCCCTCCGGGCCGTAGCGAGTGCCTCGTCGAGCTTCCCCGGGTCGCGGCCCCCGGCCTGCGCCACGTTCTCGCGCCCGCCTCCCCCGCCGCCGATCACCTGTGCGGCCTCCCTGATCACGTCGACTGCCGAGAGGTCGCGGTCGGTGACCTCCTTGCTGAAGCTCGCGACCAGGGCGGCCTTGCCGTCACCGGCGCCGCCGAGCACGACCGCCGCAGCGCCCGCGCGGGACTTGATCCGGTCGGCGAGGTCGAGCAGCGTGCGCTGGTCTGCATCCTCCCCACGCCCGACGAAGACCGTGATCCCACCGATCTTGTGGCCCGTGGCCGCGATCTCTTCGGCCTTCTTCGAGAGGTCCTCGGAGCCTGTCTTTCTCGTCTGATCCTCGAGCTCCGCGATCCGCTCGGCCAGGCGGCGTGCGCCGGCGACCGGGTCCTGCTCCGAGCCCAGGACCCGCCCGACCTCGGAGAGCTCGCGCGAACGTCGGCGGAACCAGTCGATGCCGGCCGGGCCGGTGAGCGCCTCGATGCGGCGCACGTTCGCCGCGCTCGAGCCCTCGGACGCGATCGCGAAGATGCCGATCGCGGCGGTGTTGCCGACGTGGGTGCCCCCGCAGAGCTCGCGGGAGACGCCCTCGACCTCCACCACCCGAACCCAGTCGCCGTACTTCTCGCCGAACAGCGCCATCGCGCCGAGGCGCTCGGCCTCCATCCGCGACATCTCGAGAGGCCGAACGGGGTGGCTCTCCTTGATCCACTCGTTGACGCGATCGCCGACGTCGCGGAGCTCCTCGTTGGTCAGCGGAGCGCCGTGGGTGAAGTCGAAGCGGAGCTTGTCGGGCCGCACCGCGGAGCCCGCCTGGCGCACGTGCGTTCCGAGGCGCTCCCTGAGCGCCGCGTGGAGCAGGTGGGTCGCCGTGTGGTTGCGCATCGTCGCGAAGCGAGCGACGTGGTCCACTTCCGCTTCGACCCGGGTCCCGGGCCCGAGGTCGTCGAGGGGGCTGCCGAGCTCGACCGCCTGGTCGTCGCCGATCCGGTAGACGTCGGCGACCGGGGCGCTGCCGCCATCCCAGCGCAGCTCGCCCGAGTCGGCGACCTGCCCTCCGCCCTCCGCATAGAACGGGCTCTCCTCGAGCTTCACCAGGGCGCGCCCGTCGTCGCCCTCCGCTGCGAGGAGGCTGGTTTCCGCGCGGAGCTTCTCGTAACCGACGAAGCGCGTCGGCGGCGCGGCCGACGCGAAGCTCAGCACGGCGCCGTGGTGGTCCTCCGAGCCGTGGGCCGTCGCTGTCCCCATCCGCGCCCGCGCGCGCTGCTCCTCCATCAGCTCCTCGAAGCCCTCGTCGTCCACCGACAGTCCCTGCTCGGCGAGCAGCTCCTTGGTCAGGTCGTAGGGGAAGCCGTAGGTGTCGTGGAGCCGGAACGCGTCCTCCGCGTCGATCCAGGAGGTCCGGTCCTCGTGGGCATGGCGCACCAGGTCGGCCAGCATCTGGGTCCCGCGCTCGAGCGTACGTCCGAAGCTCTCCTCCTCGTCCGCCGCCCAGCGCACCACGTTGCCGCGCTCGGCGGCGAGCTCCGGGAATGCGGGCTCGAGCAGGTCGAGAGCGCGGTCGGCGAAGCGCTCCAAGAAGGGCGAGGGCAGACCGATCGAGCGGCCCTGCTGGATCGCGCGGCGCATGATCCGCCGGAGCACGTAGCCGCGGTCCTCGTTCGAGGGCACGACGCCGTCCGCGATCAGCGCCGCAGTGCCGCGGGCGTGGTCGGCAAGGATCCGCATGGCGCGAGTGGTCGCTCCACCGTCGGAGTAGGAGCGGCCGGAGAGCTCCTCCGCCAGCTCGATCAGCGGGCGCAGGCTGTCGGTCTCGAAGACGGAGTCGACACCCTGGAGAATCGCGGCCATCCGCTCCACGCCCATGCCGGTGTCGATGTTCTTCATCGGCAGCTCTGTGAGCGCTCCGTCCTCCGCCAGGTCGTAGGTCATGAAGACGTGGTTCCAGTACTCGAGGAAGCGGTCGGTGTCGTCGCCGGGCAGCTCGCCGGGCCTGCCGAACTCCTCGCCGCGGTCGAAGTACATCTCCGAGCAGGGACCGCACGGCCCCGTGGGCCCGGCCTGCCAGAAGTTCTCCGACCGCGACAGCCGCACGATCCGCTCCTCCGGGACGCCGATCCCGCGCCAGATCTCGATCGCCTCCTCATCCGGGCCGAGCCCGAGCTCCTCGTCGCCCTCGAAGACGGTCACCCAGATCCGCTCGGGGTCGAAGCCGAAGCCCTCGATCGAGAGCTCCCAGCCCCAGGAGATCGACTGCTCCTTGAAGTAGTCCCCGAAGCTCCAGTTGCCGAGCATCTCGAAGAAGGTGAGGTGGCGCTTGGTGTTGCCGACCTCCTCGATGTCGGTGGTGCGGAAGCAGCGCTGCACGTCCGTGACTCGCGGCGCCGGTGGCGTGCCCTGCCCGAGGAAGTACGGCTTGAAGGGCTGCATCCCCGCCGTGGTCAGCAGCACGGAGGGATCGTGGACCGACGGCACGAGCGATGCCGAGGGCACAACCTTGTGCCCTCGCTCCTCGAAGAAGGAGAGATACGTCCTGCGGATCTCGTCGGCCTTCACGAGGCGGAGTCTAAGGACGGCCTGTGGCTCCGGGCCGGCTAGGTGATTACGCCGTGACCGACCACCAGGTCCCCGTCGAGCAGGCATGCGACCTGTCCCGGCGCCGCGCCGTCGACCGGCTCGGCGAGAGCCACGGTCGCCACGCTCGGATCCCCGTCCACCTCCAAGCGGCATTCGCGCTTGGGCGAGTGGGAGCGGAGGCGGACCCCGTCGACCCGCTCAGCCGGCCGGTGCAGCCGCGCCCCGCCGATCCGCACCCGCCGGGTGGCGAGGTCCTCGCGCGTGCCGGCGACCACCGTGTTCGTCTCGGCGTCGGTCCCGAGGACGTAGCGCGGCTCGCCGCCTCCCACGCCCAGGCCCCGGCGCTGACCGACGGTGAAGTTGTGGTGCCCGTTGTGCGAGCCGAGGCGGCGACCGCGGCGGTCCACAACGTCGCCCGGACGCTCTCCGAGGCCGGCGTGCCGGCGCAGGAACTCGCGCTTGCCCTGGCCGGCGAGGAAGCACAGGTCCTGGCTGTCCGCGCGGCCGGCGACCTCGAGACGGGCGCGGGCGGCGATTTCGCGCACCTCCGGCTTGGTGAGCTCGGCGAGCGGGAAGCGCAGGCGGGCGAGTGATCCCGGGCGGAGCCCGGAGAGCATGTAGGTCTGGTCCTTGGCGGCGTCCGCGGCGGCCGACAGCAGCGGGCCGTCCCCGTCGTCGACGATCCGGGCGTAGTGCCCGGTTGCGAGCCGGCGGGCGCCGAGCCGATCGGCGAGGGCGATCATCGCGTCGATCCGCAGCTCGCCGTTGCAGAGGACGCATGGGTTCGGGGTGCGCCCCTCCGCGTAGCCGCGCAGGAACGGGTCCACGACGCCGGCCCGGAATTCGTTCTCCAGGTCCAGGGTCAGGTGCGGGATGCCGAGCGAGTGGGCGACCCGCCGGGCGCCCAGCACCGCCTCGGGCGAGCAGCAGCTGCGCTCGCCGTCGGTGCGCTGGTCGGCCCAGAGCTTGAGCGTCACCGCGACCACCTCTCGCCCCGCCTCGCGCTCCCGCAGCGCCGCGACCGCGGAGTCAACCCCGCCGCTGAGCGCCACCAGGACGCGCTCCCCCTCGCTCGGAGCATCGGCGACGGGCAGGCCGGAGCAGGTGAGGCCGGAGAGCGCGCGGTGAAGTGCGTCCGCGGCGAGGGCCGCGGCGTGGCGGTGGCTCGGCCCCAGGCCGCCGAGCTCGGCGGCGATCCGGTCGGGATCGATGCGAGCGGCCGCGAGCACGTTCGTCTCCTCCACCAGCTCCGCCGTGGCCGCGGTGGCCGCCGCGGTCGCCGAGCAGCCCTCGTGGTCGAAGCTGACGGAGTCGATCCGCCCGTCCGAAACCGACAATGAGAGCCGGACCAGGTCGCCGCAGGGGGCGCCGCCGGCGGAGCCGGTGAAGGCGCCCTCCGGCGCCGGCCCGCGCCGCGAGTCGTCGGCGAGGTATGCCTCGAAGAGGTCCCTGTTCACCCGCTGAAGATTAGGAGGCTCCAGCCTGCCGTTTTCCGCTCCGGCTTGGTAACCCGTGTCGCATAGGTGGTGGTCTACCGGCGATCCCGAGGGATCACCGGAAATCGACCCCCAAGCCAGTTGTGTTGGGTCAACGTTTGAAGCGGTTCGCGTACAGGCTCGGGCCTGAGTTCAACCCTAGCACCGAGATTTCGCTACTCCGAGTCCTCCGGCTCGTCCACCAGGTACCACGAGGAGATCAGGCCGTTGCGGATCCCGAGCTCGATCGCGACTCGCGAGGTATCCCCCACGTCACCGGTGTCGCGCCAGAGGTACTGGAGCTCCGCGTGGACCAGCAGTCCGGTGGGCGTCTCCTCGATCTCCAGCGGGCACGTAGCGGCGGACCAGGTGGTCGAAGGCCTTGCCGGCCCATTCCCTGGCCGCCCGCCGGCCCCGGTGGACGGTCCGCTCTGTCCGGATCTCGACGTCGGGGTGGACGAGCGCGCCCGCCGCCGCCTGGTCGCTCGCGCTGAGGGCGGCGAGGAAGCGGCGGGCGAGCTCTGCCGAGTCCACGACTAAACGGGTTGCTCCCGGCGGAGCACCCTCGCACTAACTCCCCGGGCGTCGGAGGTTCTCGAGGAAGCGCCGTGGCTGGTCGCCGAGGCTCGCCTCCCGGGTGAGGCTGAGTCCGATCCCGATCAGCCCGAGGACGAGCAGCACCCAGGGCCAGGTGCCGAACTTGAACGGATGCGGCTCGCTCGAGTTGAGATCGAGACCCGCGATCACCAGGAACAGCGCCAGGCCGATCCCGCCGATGTAGACCGGGCCGCGCGTGCCGATCTGCGAGCCGATCGCGACCAGGCCCAGCGAGACCAGCAGCAGCATGATGTCCCAGAAGTTGCTGGTCTGGATCGGCGGTGTGCTTCCGCTGAGCGGATTCAGGTTGCCGATCGCCGTGATCCCGAGGGCGCAGCCGATCACCGCTGCGATGCCGGCGCCGGTGACGAGCTCGGATGCCTTCCAGAGGCCGAGATCCCCGGAGGGGGCCGTCGCGCTGGCGCCCACGTCGTCGCCGCCGGGGTTGGTGCGCCACACGTACAACGCACCCGCGAGCAGCCCGATCGCCAGGATGCCGAGCAATCCGCGGTAGACGCCCCAGTGGGCGCCGATCCCGCCGGAGAGGATCTTGTCCCAGAGGGCGGTCCAGGAGATGATCACCGCGATCGACCCGAGCAGGAACTGAACGCGCACCCCCGCCCGGGAGCCCGCGTAGAAGGCGAGTCCCGCGGTCACCGCGAAGATCCAGAAGACGTTCAGGGGCGCGTTCGGGTTGCCGCCGATCAGATCGACGAACTGGGCCAGCGCGAAGGGGACGAAGATCAGCCCGAAGACGCTGTGGACCGCCTGCCAGGGGCGCAGCTCGCCCGTCTGGGGCCGCGTCAAGATGCCCCCGTACAGATAGACCGCCGGGATCGCGACCACCAGGAACATCGGGAACGTGGCCCACTGGTCCGGGTTGACCGTGAGGAATGGGCCCTTGCGGATGTAGATCATCGCCGCTGCCAGCCCGATCAGAAGCCCGCCGATGCTTGCGCAGCGCGTCGCGGGTGTCGTCGGGCCTCAGGTACTCGTTCATGGGGTCTCCCTCCCGTCGGAGAGTGGACAGGAAATTCGCGCGGACCCTACCCGTCGCGCAGGATTGGACTCAGCCCGTCGGGCTGTCCTTCAGCGAGGTGATCCGGTCGTAGGCGTTCTGGAAGAGGGAGCGGTTCAGGTTCCCGGTCTTCACCTCCTGGACCAGGGAGCTGAACGCCCGGTCGGAGGCGCCCGTGCTCGTGGCGTACAGAAGCAGGTCGTCTCCCGCCCGCATCGCGCTCGAGGCGGCCACCACTGGCGAGGTCGTGTCGGTAACCGCGGGGGACTCGAGGTCGTCGGTGATGACCACTCCGTCGAAGCCGAGCTGGTCGCGCAGCAGCCCGCTCACGATGGCGGCCGAGAATGCAGCCTGCTTCTTCGAGCCAAGCGTCGGATAGCCGGCGGTCGAGACCATCATCATCTTCACGCCCGCCGCGATCGCACCCTTGAACGGCTCGAGGTCGCTCTGCAGCTGATCGCTGGTCGCGGCGATGTCGGTGGGGCGGTCGTCCGTGCTCACCGTCGCACGGCCGAGCCCCGGGAAGTGCTTTGCCGTCGCCACGACCCCGCCGTCCTGCAGTCCCTGGGCGAAGGCCACGCCGATCTTGGTGACCACGGCGGGATCGGTTCCGAAGGTGCGGCTCTTGATCGTGTCGGCGGTGTTCGGCTGGGCGACATCGAGGACCGGTGCGAGGTCGACGTTGACGCCGAGGCCCCGCAGGTAGGAACCGGTCGCTTTCCCCTGATCTCTGGACTGGCCCTCGTCGCCGCTCTTGCCGAGCTGTCCCGGCGAGGCGTTCGGGGGGCCCTGCGGGAGCCGCTTCACGCCGCCGCCCTCCTGATCGACCATCACGAGCAGTGGCGGGCTGCCGCCCGCGCTCGCCGCCCGCTGGAGCGTGGCGATGTCTGCCTTGAGCTTGGAGGCGTCGCTGTTGAAGGCGATGACGCCGCCGACCCTGCCCTGTTTCACCCTCTGGATCAGAGCCTGGTCGGGTCCCTTGGCGCCGAGCCTGGCGACGATCGATTGGCCGACGAGGCGCTTCAGCCCGATCGTCTTCTCGCTGCTGCCGCCGCCGCCCGAGATCAGAACGATCAGCCCGACGACGACGACCAGTGCCAGACCGCCGATGATCAGGTCCTGCCGGCGACGCACCCGCGCCGGCAGGTCCCGGCGCCGGGACCGCCGGCCCGGCGGCGGCCTGCGGCCGCTGCGCTCGAACTCACCGGTGTCGCCACGCTGGGCGCGACGCCTCTCTCCGGTGTCGCCACGGGGGACTCGCCGCCTCTCCTCGGTGTCGCTCCGGCGGCCGGGCTGGATGGGCCGATCGCGCTCCCCCGCCCTCGGCTCACGTTCCCGGCGTGGCGGCCGCGCGGGCGAATCCGTCCACTCGAAGAGCTCGTCGTCGGGCGGAGGGCGGCCTTCCATACGACTAGGCCTTTCCGCCCCCGCTTCTCACGGAGATCCCGAGCTCGCGCAGCTGGCGCTCGTCGACCGGAGCGGGGGCGCCGGTCAGGGGATCGGTGCCGGACGCGGTCTTCGGGAACGCGATCACGTCGCGGATGGAGTCGCTGCGATGGAGCAGGGCGACCATCCGGTCGAGCCCGTAGGCGATGCCGCCGTGCGGCGGCGCGCCGTAGCGGAGAGCGTCGAGAAGGAAGCCGAAGCGCTCCTCGGCCTCCTGCTCGTCGATTCCGATCGCTCCGAACACCTTGCGCTGCACCTCGGGGTCGCTGATACGGATCGAGCCTCCACCAATCTCCCATCCGTTCCAGACGACGTCGTACGCCTTCGCCCTGGCGGCGCCGGGATCGCCGGGATCGAACTCGCCGTCGGGGGAGGTGAACGGGTGGTTCATCGGATCCCAGCGGTCACCCTGGGCATCCCAGCCGAGCAGCGGCCAGTCGACGATCCAGGTGAGCTCGTTCGCCTCCGGATCGATCAGCCCGAGGCGTTCGCCGAGGCGCTTCCGGAGCTCGCCGAGCACCGCCCCGGAGACCAGCGGTTGATCGGCGACGATCAAGAGGACATCGCCCTCGCTCGCGCCGAGCTCTTCGTTGGCCGCCGCGATCTCCTCGGCGGAGAGGAACTTGGCCACCGGCGAGCGCCACCCATCCGCCTCGACGACCGCCCAGACCAGACCCTTGGCGCCGAGCTCGGTCGCCTCGGCCACGAGGCCATCGAGGTCTGCTCGCGACATCTCCCGGCGACCGGCGTTCAGCCCGCGCACCACGGCGCCGCCCTCGATCGCCTGGCGGAAGGCGTTGAACTCGGAGGCGCGGAAGACCTCGGTGAGCGGGCGCAGCTCGAGGCCGAAGCGCAGGTCCGGCTTGTCGGTGCCGTACCGGTCGAACGCCTCGTCGTAGGAGATGCGCCGCATCGGAAGTGAGACCTCAACGCCGCAGCGGCCCAGCACGAACGCCAGCAGGCGCTCGTTCAGGTCGATCACGTCGTCGGTGTCGACGAAGGACATCTCGATGTCCAGCTGCGTGAAGTCCGGTTGCCGGTCCGCGCGCAGGTCCTCGTCCCTGAAGCAGCGCGCGATCTGAAAATAGCGCTCGAAGCCACCGATCATCAGCAGCTGCTTGAAGAGCTGGGGCGACTGCGGCAGCGCGTAGAACGAGCCGCGCTGCAGGCGGCTCGGCACGAGGAAGTCACGGGCGCCCTCGGGCGTCGAGCGGGTGAGGATCGGCGTCTCGATCTCCACGAAGCCCTCTCCGGAGAGGAACTCGCGCATCGCGGCACTGACCTTGTGGCGCAGCTCGAGCGCCTGCCTCATCCGGTCGCGGCGCAGATCGAGATAGCGGTAGCGCAGGCGCATCTCCTCGCTCACCTCGCCGGAGAACGACTCGATCTCGAACGGGGGGGTCTCGGCGTCGGAGAGCAGCCGGGCCTCCGTCACCCGGACCTCCACCTCGCCCGTCGGCAGCTCGGGGTTGACGGTCTCGGGCGAGCGCTTGACCACCGGGCCCGCCGCCGTGATCACGTCCTCGGAGCGCAGCTCGTGCCCGAGCTTGAACGCCTCGCCCGCCTCGTCGGGGTGGAAGACCAGCTGGACCAGTCCGGTGCGGTCGCGCAGGTCGATGAAGACGAGGCCGCCGTGGTCGCGGCGGCGGTGCACCCAGCCGGCGACGCGCACCTCCGAGTCGACGCGGTCGGACAGCACCTGGCCGCACCAGGTGTCTCGGTACTCGTTCGCCCGCAGGGCCGGGAAGCCGTCGCTCATAGCGAGCGGAGTTTCTCCGAGCTACGCGCGTATTTCCTCTGCGACACGAGAGGGATCGACCTCCCGCTCCTCCCCTGAGGTCATGTCGCGCAGGGTGGCCCTGCCGTCGCCGAGGATCAGCGCGTAGCGGGCGCCGACCCTGTCGGCCTGCTTCATCTGCCCCTTGGTCGCCCGGTCCGCGAGGTCGAGGTCGGCCGTGAAGCCCGCACGACGAAGTTCGGTGACGAGCGCAAGGGCGGTGTCGCGGCCGTCGGCCTCGGCGACCACGAAGACCCCGTCGCGCTCCCGCTCCTCATCGCCGTCCTCGGCTCCCTCCAGGGCGAGTGCGATGCGGTCCACTCCCAGTGCCCAGCCGTTCGCCGGCGTCGGCGGCCCGCCGAGTTGCTCGATGAGCGCGTCGTAGCGGCCTCCACCGCCGATCCCGGACTGCGCCCCAAGCCGCTCGCAATCGAACTCGAAGACGGTCCGGGTGTAGTAGTCGAGCCCGCGAACCAGCGTCGGGTCGATCTCATAGGAGACCCCGCTCGCGTCCAGCAGCCGGCGCACCTCCGCGAAGTGCTCCGCGTCCTCCGCGTCCAGGCGGTCCAGCAGGATCGGCGCTTCGACCATCACCTCCCGCGTGCCGGGGTGATCCGCGTCGAAGGCGCGCAGGGGGTTGATGTCGATCCGGTTGCGGACCTCCTCGGAGAGATCGCTCTCGTGCTCGCGGAGGTAGCCGCGCAGCTCGTCGAGGTACGCGGCGCGGGTGGCCGGCGTTCCGAGGCTGGACAGCTTGAGTCGGACTCCCGCCACCCCGAGCGCCGCGATGATGTCGTTCGCCAACAGGATCAGCTCGGCATCGACCAGCGGAGAGTCAGAGCCGATCGCCTCCGCGTCGATTTGCGTGAACTGGCGGTAGCGGCCTGCCTGTGGACGCTCGTGGCGAAAGAAGGGACCGTCGGTCCAGAGCTTCACCGGCTGCGCGAGCGTCTGCATGCCGTGCTCGAGGTAGGCGCGGCAGATCGACGCGGTGGCCTCCGGTCGCAGCGTCAGGGACCGGCCGCCCTGATCCTCGAAGGTGAACATCTGCTTCTGGACGATGTCGGTGGACTCCCCGACGCCGCGTGCGAAGAGGTCGGTGTCCTCGAAGACCGGTGTCTCGATCCGGCCGTAGCCGGCGGCCTCGAAGCGCCCCTCGCGCCACCTCATGGATCCGGCTGCGGACCGGCTCCTGTTCCGGAAGGACATCGAACGTGCCCCGCGGAGCCTTGAACCTCTCGCTCATTGGCCGAGCCTAATCGGCTTCGCCCTCGCTCATGGTGGAGCGGCCTGGTGGCCGCTAGCGGGCCAACTCGGCCAGGAACGGGTTGGTCGCCCGCTCCGCGCCCAGCGTCGTGATCCCCATATGCCCGGGATAGACCGTGGTCTCCGCTGGATGCGAGTCCACCAGGGTCCGGATCGACTCGAGCAGGGTCGCCCAGTCGCCACCGGGCAGGTCCGTCCTGCCGACCGAGCCCTGGAAGAGCACGTCGCCGGAGAAGATCGCCTCCTCGTCGGGGACCGAGTAGGTGACGTGTCCGGGGCTGTGCCCGGGCGTGAAGATCACATCGATCTCCATCCCGGCGAGCTCGAGCTTCTCGCCGCCGGACACCGTGTGGTCGGCGTCATAGCTCTCGTAGGGCCCAAAGCCCGGCCAGGGCACGTAGGAGTTGATGTCGGCCAGGACGGGGGTCTCGATCTCGGGGCACCAGACGGGAGCGCCCGTCGCCTTGGCGATCGGGGCGACGGCACCGATGTGGTCGAAGTGGGTGTGGGTCAGGAGGATTCCCTCGATCGTCACGCCGAGCTCGTCGACGGCCTGGAGGATCCGCGGGGCCTCGTCCCCGGGGTCGACGATCAGCGCCCGGTCGGAGCCGTCCTTGCGAATCAGGAAGCAGTTCTCGGCGATCTGGCCGACGGTGAGCATGCGGACGTCCATGGCTCAGCTCCCGGTTTGCCCGGCGCCGGTGCGCTCGGCCTCACGCTCGGCGCGCTTCTGCTCCTCCTTGCGGAGGTAGCGGGAGTACATGAACCGGTCGAGCTGATAGGCCATCGGCACATAGAAACCGAGCATCAGCAGCCCGACCAGCAGGGCGACCGCGGGGTTCTGGCCGAAGACCGAGAGCAGCACGACGAACAGGACCGCTGCGATTCCACCCTTCTTCAGGGCGCTCGACCAGCTCGCCGGCTCCGGCACGCGGGGGCCACCGGACTTCTTCTTGCCGCCGCGATTGCGCGCCCGGGCCTGGGCCTCGGCGCGGCTGCGGGCCCGGCCGCGGGCGGGGCGCCTGTCGATCCGTCCCCCCTGGGTTCCGCGACGCTTGCGACGGCGCTTCTTCTTGGTCTGGGCCATCGAGTGGAGGCTAGCCGAGGACGTTCTCCATGATGTCCCGCCTCGGGTCGAAGTCCCGGATCGGCAGGTCGTCCGGGTAACCCTCGAAGGCGGCCTCGGGCGCCAGCCCGACGAGCTCGGCCTCGACCGGCCGCGCGCCGTGCTCGGCGGCGAGCCGCTTGATCTCGGCGATCACTCTGGCCAGAGGTACGCCGATCGGGTCGTGGACGTTGAGGGAGACCTGGCACCGGCCCACCTCCCGGGGCAGCCCCAGCGCGCGCACCCCGGCGAGCCCGCCGCCGGCCTCCCGCAGCCCGGCGGCAACCGCGCGGGCGACGTCCGGATCCGGCGTGTCGAGCTCGACGTTGAAGGCGACGAGCGGCTCCCGGGCCGTCACCAGGGTCGCGCCCGCGGTCGGGTGCGGCTCCGACGGGCCCAGGTCGGCCTCGAGCTCGCCCGACTTCATCCGCCGTGCCAGCTCCGGCGGGCCGCCCTTGCGGAAGTAGGCCCGCTCCGCCCGCTCCGGGCTGGTCGCGAGCTCGCCGTAGAAGAACACGGGGATGCCGAGGCCCGCGATCCCCTCGGCGGCCTCACGCGCCGCCTTGATCGCGTCCTCGTGGCGATCCTCGTCCTGCCAGACCACCGGGCAGACGTCGAGCGCCCCGATGTGCGGGTGCAGGCCCTGATGGCTGCGGAGGTCGATCACGTTGAGCGCCTCCCGCGCCCCGGCCACCAGGGCGTCGACGAGGCGGGTTGGCTCCCCGGCGATCGTGAAGACGCAGCGGTTGTGCTCTACGTCGAAGTGGCGGTTGAGGACTCTCGCGCAGCCGCCGAGCGTCGCCTCGAGCGTCCCGATCACCCTCTCGCTGCGGCCCTCGGAGAAGTTCGGGACTGCCACGAGCGGCGGCAGGGGCCAGTCGCCGGCGGGACTCGTGTCGTTCACCGGACCAGGAGCTCGCCGTCCCGGACCAACGCCTCACCGTCAAGCTCGAGCGTCGGCTTCATCACGACGCAGTCGAGATGGACCGGCACCTGGACGGTGCCGCCGATTCCCGCGGAGGCGCCGAAGGCGATGTGGCAGGTGCCCTGGATCTTCTCGTCCTCGAGGACCTCCCCGGTGAGGATGGCCTTCTCGTTCGTCCCGACGCCGAGTTCGGCGATGGTGGTCGCGTCCTCGCCGTGAACGGTGAGCAGCTCCATGAACGCCATCCCGGCTCCGCCACGGGCCGAGGTCAGGTGGCCTCCCTCCACGACCAGCTCGACCGGTTCGTCCACCAGCCCGAGCCCGGCGAGCGAGCCGTCGATGACGAGGGTCCCCTCGCCGCCGACCGGCGAGATGAAGCTCTCGCCGCAGGGCAGGTTGCCGAAGGCGCCGCGCTCGGTCAGCTCGCCGGCGTCGGGGATCGCCTCGCGACCGGAGAGGTCGAGGCTCAGCTCGGTGCCGTTTGCGTCCGTGATGCGAGCCTGCGACGCGCGATCGAGCGCCTCGGCCACGGCCTGCCCCTTGCGCCGGAGTCCCTCCATGTCGGCGCTCATCACCCGGGCCAGCATCTCCTCCGTCACGCCCGGCAGGGTCGCGCAGCGCGCGCCGGCGTCGGTGGCGCGCTTGCGGGCGGCGGTGTGGGAGAGCGACTGGACGGTCGGGGCCATCAGCACGTCGGCGGCGGCCATCGCGGCGGCGACGCTCCGCGGCGGCTCGGCGCCGTGCGACGGCCGTTCGGAGATCACGGCGAGGACGGCGTCGGCACCCGGCGTTGGCCGCCTCCTCGCGCAACCGCTCGCCCATGTTCTGCGTGACGGGATTGCAGACGACCAGGGCCTCCTCGCCCTCCTTGACGGCGAGGCATTCGTGCACGACGGCGTGGACCGCGCGATCGAGATCGTCCATTGCCGGGCACCCTAGAAGACGGCCAAAACCATCCCCCGCCCGGCGGGATCTCGCTCCCCGAGGTGTAGGACCCCCCAAGTCGTGGATAGATTGCCTGACATGGAGGCCGGTCCGCTGGCCGAGCCCGCGCCACCCGCAGTCGGCGAACGGCTCAAGGAGAGTTTGGGGCGACCCTGGATGGTCGCCGTCTTGGTGATCGCTGCCATCTTCCTCGCGCTGGTGATCGCGAAGGGGCTTCACGCGGTCGCCCAGACGGGGCTCAACGGGCTTTCCCTCGGCTCGATCTACGCCCTCGGCGCCGTCGGACTCACCCTGGTCTACGGGATCCTCAAGCTGGTCAACTTCGCCCAGGGGGACTTCCTGACCTTCGGCGCCTACATGGCGTACCTGGTCAACGTCACCTGGGGCATGCCGCTGGTGATCGGCGTCTTCTGGGCGATGATCGCGACCGCGCTGCTCGGGCTGCTGCTCGAGCGCGTGCTCTGGCGGCCGATGCGGGCCAAACACGCCGGGTTCCTGCAGCTGATCCTGATGTCGATCGGCCTCGCGTTTCTCCTCCGGGCGATCATCCAGTGGTTCTGGAGCACCGATATCCGGGTGCTGGACGTCAACACGACCAGCACCGTCGACTTCCTCGGCCTGCGGATCGGACAGACGCAGCTGATCGTGGTCGTCGTGGGCATCACCGTGATCGCCGCGATTGGCCTGATGCTGCGGCTGACGCTGCTCGGCAAGCGGATGCGGGCACTCTCCGACGACCTGGAGCTCGCCGAGACCGCCGGCATCGACACCCGGCGCGTGATCACCTACACGTGGATCTTCGCCGGGGCGCTCGCGGGGCTGGCCGGGGTGCTGGCGGCCGCCACCACCGACCTGCGCCCGGAGCTCGGCTTCGAGCTGCTGCTGCCGATCTTCGCGGCGGTGATCCTGGGCGGCATCGGCGACGCCTTCGGGGCCCTCGCCGCCGGCATGGTGATCGGGGTGATGACCGAATGGTCGACCCTGGTCATCGACGCGCGCTGGAAGACGGCCGTGGGCTTCATCGTCTTGATCCTGGTTCTGATTGTCCGGCCGCAGGGCATCTTCGGGAAGGCGAAGGCGATATGACAATCGATCCGGGCACGCTGGCTCCGCTCGCGGTCACCCTGCAAGCGCTCACCGATCCGGACTTCTGGGTCAGCGTCGGGGTCCTCGCCGGGATCTACGCGATCGTCGCCCTCGGCCTGCAGCTCAACACCGGTTTCACCGGGATCGTCAACTTCGGGATGGCGGCGTTCATGGCCATCGGCGCCTACGCGATGGCGATCCTCGTGCTCAAGGCCGGGTTCTCGTTCTGGCTGGCTCTGCCCTGCGCAACGTTGGCGTCGATGCTCTTCGGGGTGATCGTCGGCCTCCCCTCCCTGCGCCTGCGCGCCGACTACTTCGCGATCGCCACGATCGCGATGGCCGAGGTCGTTCGATTGTTCGCGCAGAACGCCCGGGGCCTGACCGGCGGCAACCAGGGCCTGTTCTGCGATCTGAATGACCCGTCGAACTGCTACCCGAACGCGTGGAACGACATCTCGGAGTCGATCAACAACTTCATCTCCAACTTCTGGGCCGACCCGCCGACGCTGTTGCCGCTGCTGATCGTGATCTGGGTCGCGGTCGGGCTGGCCACCCTCGTTCTCCTCAGGCTGCAGCGAATGCCCTGGGGACGGGTGCTGCGCGCGATCCGCGAGGACGAGGACGCGGCGCAGGCGCTCGGCAAGAACACGCTGGCCTTCAAGCTCCAGTCGCTCGCGATCGCGGCGCTGCTCGGCTCGTTCGCGGGCTTCTTCCTCGCTCTCGACCTGCGAACGGTGCATCCTCTCGACTTCGAGCCGCTGGTCACCTTCTTCGCCTTCAGCGTGCTGATCCTCGGAGGGTTGGGGAGCTACCGGGGGGTTGCGGCCGGCGCGGTCCTCTTCTGGTTCGTCCTCGAGGGCACCCGGTTCATCGACCTGCCGGATCCGCCCTTCACGGAAACCCGCATCGCGTCAGTCCGATTGGCGCTCACGGGCCTCCTGCTGATCGGCCTGATGGCGTTCCGCCCGCAGGGTCTGTTCGGCAAGCGCGAGGAGATGGTCATCGGTGAATGACGAAGCGGGCAACGGGGCGACCCTGCTCGAGGTCGGCGACGTGGTCAAGCGCTTCGGCGGGATCCGCGCCGTGAACGGCGCGACGATGAACATCGGCGAGGGCAGGATCACGGCCCTGATCGGCCCGAACGGGGCCGGCAAGACCACCCTCTTCAACGTGCTCACGGGCTTCTACAAGGGCGACCGCGGTTCGGTGAGGCTCCGCGGACAGGAGATCCTCGGCGACCGTCCCTACGAGATCGCGCGCAAGGGAATGGTGCGCACCTTTCAGATCACGAAGGCGCTCGCGGCGATGCCGGTGATCGACAACATGATGCTGGCGGCGCGCGAGCAGCCCGGCGAGAACCTCCGCAGCGTGTTCTTCCGGCCCCGGGCGGTCAAGGCGCGCGAGGACCAGGTTCGCAAGCAGGCCATGGAGCTCCTGGGGCTCTTCAACCTCCGGGACCTCGCGGACGCCTACGCCGGCACCCTCTCCGGCGGTCAGCGCAAGCTGCTCGAGCTGGCGCGGGCGTTGATGGCGGAGCCGAAGCTGCTGCTGCTCGACGAGCCGATGGCCGGCATCAACCCCACGCTCGGGCGCCGCCTGCTCGAGCACATGCAGAACCTGCGCCGTGAGATGGGGGTGACGATCCTGTTCATCGAGCACGACATGGAGGTCGTGATGAACCACTCCGATCGGGTCGTGGTGATGGCCGAGGGGCGGGTGATCGCGGAGGGCGAGCCGCACGAGGTGCGCAAGGACAAGCGGGTGATCGACGCCTACCTCGGGGAGGTCGCCGTGGACACCGCGGCGGGGGGAATGAGCGACGGCCAGGGAAACGGGGTGGTGCTGGAGGTCGACGGCCTGGTCTCCGGATATGTGCCCGAGGTCGACATCCTCACCGGCGTCGACCTGACCGTGAGAGACGGTGAGATCGTCACGGTGATCGGCCCGAACGGCGCGGGCAAGTCCACTCTGATCAAGTCGATCTTCGGGCTGCTCCCGCCGCGACAGGGTCGCGTCGTCCTCCGCGGCGAGGACCTCACGGGCCTCCGGCCCCACCTGATCACGCGGCGCGGGATGAGCTACGTCCCCCAGCTGGACAACGTCTTCGAGTCCCTCTCGGTCGACGAGAACCTCGAGATGGGCGCGCTCGAGCGGGGCACCGCCCGCAAGCGGATGGGCGAGATGTACGAGATCTTCCCCAGGCTCGGGGAGCGGCGCAGGCAGTCGGCCGGGACGATGTCCGGCGGCGAACGGCAGATGCTCGCGATGGCGCGAGCGCTGATGCCGGAGCCGCAGATCCTCCTGCTCGACGAGCCCTCGGCCGGGCTCGCCCCGGCGTTCGTCGAGGCGATCTTCGACAAGATCGCCGAGATCAACCAGCACGGCGTGACGCTCGTGATGGTCGAGCAGAACGCCCGGCGCGCGCTCGGGATGTCGACCCGCGGCTATGTGCTCGACCTCGGGCAGAACCGCTTCGAGGGCCGGGGTGAGGAGCTCCTCAACGACCCGCGAGTCGCCGAGCTCTACCTCGGCGGCACGGGCCGGTACGACAAGCCCCCCCAACCCCAGACGTGAAACGGCCGGGGCTCTCGCCCCGGCCGTTCCGGTCGCGAGCCTCTCGGCTCGCCTGAACTTCGACTACTTGTTGGGGTTGACCACCGGCTGCTCGCCGATGACTTCGAGGTCGGCGCCCTTGAACGTGTAGATGTCGTAGACACCCGCCGTGGCGTCCCCGGCGTCATCCATGTCGATCGCGCCGGAAGCGCCCTGGTAGTCGATGTCCTGCCCGTCTTGCAGGGCCTTGATGGCCTCGGGCAGCTGCTCCCAGGTGTAGGGCACTCCTGGCGGTGCACTCACGTCGGTGAGGTGATCCGCCATGTCCTTGCCGTCGGTCGAACCAGCGGCAACCGCTGCCAGATAGCAGAGGATCGTCGCATCGAACTGCTGCGCGTCGAACGTCTGACGGTCGACGTCCTTCGGGTCCGTGCTCGTGTAGAGCTGGTCGAAGGCGGTCGACGCCTCGCCCTTGTCGGGAGCGCCCGGGGCCGTGCCCCGCATGCCGCTCACGATCTCCGGGCTGATGTCCTCCGTCAGCGAGCTCGAGGCGAGCCCGTCGGTGAACCAGCCCTTCGTCGGATCCCAGTTGCCCGTGCGCTGCAGCGCGGGGGCGACCTTCACGAAGGTCTCCGGGAAATCGATGATCACGGTGGCGTCCGGGTTTCCGGACGTGATCTGCGCCGGCCTCCGAGTCGTAGCTCGGCTGCTCCGGGTCGTAGATCACCTGCTGACCCACCGAGCCGCCCAGGTCCTTCCAGGCGTCACCGAAGGTCTGCGACAGGCCGGTGCCATAGGCGTCGTTACGAGCGCCGATGTTCACCGTCTTGCCTGAGGCACCACCGAGCGCATCGGCGATCGTGTTGGCGAGCGTCGGGCCCTGGAACGAGTCCGGCGGCGACGTGCGGTTGACCAGCCCGTCGTCGTCGAGATCCGTGATCTCGTCGGCCGTGGAGGCCGGGGAGATCTGCAGCACCCCGTCCGGAATCGACACCGACTGGGCCGTCGGGATCGTGTCGGACGAGGCCCAGGCACCGGTGATGCAGCTCGCGTTGTCGGAGTCGACCAGCTTGCGCGCGGCCTGGACGGCGGCCTGCGGGCTGGTCTCGTTGTCCTCGTGGACGACCTTGACCGTGTTGTCGACTCCGGCCTGCTGGTTCGCCTTGGTGATCACGGAGATCGCAAGGTCAGATGCCTTCTGACCGGGCGGCCCGTAGTCCGAGAGATCGCCGGTGAGCGGAATCGAGTCGCCGATCGTCAGATCGATCTTCCCGGTGCCGCCACCACCACTGTTGTCATCGCCTCCACCGCACGCCGCCAGACCGAGCACCAAGGCCAGTCCAGCACCGGCAGCGAGGAACCTCCACTGCTTGAGACCTCGCATCAAATCCTCCTGTCCTGTAGGCCCTCCCTCAGGCCTCGTTCAACATCACGAACTTCGCGCCGTATTTCTACCCTGTTCTGACGAGAAAAGGCTTGTGCGCAGATTGAGCTGCGCCCAGAATTGCCACGCGGCCGCCAACCGACCCGTCGCTACGATTCACCGCCCCGCCGGAGTAGCTCAGTCGGTTAGAGCAGCGGAATCATAATCCGCGTGTCGGGGGTTCGAGTCCCTCCTCCGGCATCCGAGAAGGCCCCGCTAATGCCGGGTTTTTTCGTGTCTTGGAGCGAGTAGGCGACGGAATCGGGGCAGGGTGGATCGCGGCGTGAAAGCGCGACTTGCGGAACCTGTGAGCTACGCCTCGAGCTCGACGTCTTGGCTCCAGTTGAACACGCGAGCGCCCTCCTCGCCTGTCGCGCGGATGACGCCGGTGGCGTGAGCGGGGCCTTTCTTGAACTTCTTGTTGGCGGGCGTCGGCTGTACGTTCAACATCCACTCGTCATCCGACCTCGAGAAGTTCGGCGGTGAGCTTGCCGTCCCGACCACCTTGTCGGCCCCCTGCATGACGGTGACCGCGACGACGACCTCGGTCTCTCCGGCGTCCCAACCGAGCTCACCACAGGCCTCCACGACGCCATCGATGACCTTGAGCGGAGAATCGAAAGCAGAGTGCATCTTTGACCTCCTTCCGGATTCGACCAAACTCTCACACCGGCACCTGAATGTCCAACGATGAGCGGGCATGTCGGGCCCCGATTGTGTTGCCCTTACGCGAGTAGAGCCCAATTGCCTCCTGGAAGGCATCCATCGCCGCTCTGGTGTCCCCCGCCATCCTGAGCACCTGAGCCTGCGACAGCAGCGAGTCTGCGCGGTCGGTCAGCCAGTCGGTGGGCGCCGCCAAAGCTACGGCCTCGGCGCTCAGCCGTTTCGCTTCCGCCATTTCGCCCTTCCGCGCAAGGAGTCGAGCGCGGACCGCCCGCCACATGATCTGTGCCGAGAGGTCATTGGCGGCACTCGCCTCCTTGGCCGCCCGCGTGAATGCCCAGGCATCGTCGAGGCGCCGCTGCTCGTATAAGACGTGGGCGAGCATCGCGGCGGTCGTGGCCAGGAGCGCCTTCTCGCCCATTTTGGCGAGGCGCTCGTACCCAGTGCGCAGGACGGCTTCCGCTCCGGCGGCATCGCCGGAAACGAGCGCCACGAAGGCTTCGTGGTGCGAGACAGCGGTATGCATCGTCACCCCGAGGTCAGTGAAGATGGCGTTGCTCTCGGCCAGAAGGTGACGCGCCGCGGCAAATTCTCCCCGCATCGCCCGAAGCCCGGCCAGAGGATGGAGGACCAAGGCCTGGGAAAGGCGACGACCGCTCAGTTGTCCGCGGATGCTCTCGCAGCGCGCGATTGCATCGTCCACGTGAGCCGGTCCTACATAGGCAGAGGAGGCCAACCAGCTCAACGCCTCCGACCAGCCCCGATCATCACCGGCGCGTTGGGCATGCTCCGCAGCTCGCTCCCAGGCGGCGTCGGCATCCGCGGAGTTCGCCTCTATCCAACTAACGAGCGCCCGCAGCCGCCACAGCCGGCCCAATCCGAGATCATCGTCGCCGCGCTCGAAGGTTGCCTGGAGCGGATCGGATCGCTCGCGCACCTCGCGGGCGCCTGCATCGGTATCCATCTGGAGGCGAGCGAAGAGTCCCGCGACCTCGGCGTGCGCCAGCGCCCCGCTGTCGCCGCGTGCTGCCGCGTGCGCTACGGCGACGTCCAGGATGCCCTCCGCTTCAGACAACCGGCCGGCCTCTGTCAACGCCATTCCGAGCTCCGGTTCGAGGTCGCCGAGCGCAGGGTCATCATCGGGTAGTAGGTGGGTTGCGCGCTCGAGAAGGTTGACCGCAGCTGGCAGGTCATCGCGGGCGAGCGCCCTGCGCCCAGCAGTCCCCAGATGGCGACCGCCGCTCGTCGCAAGCAACCGGTAGGTCTCTTGCGCGCTCGGCTCGACCTCCAAATGGCAGCGGAAGGCTTGCTCGAAGTGGTACCCGACGAGCTCCGCGTGCTCCCCGAGCTTCTGGTCGATGCGGCGTTCGACCCATCGTGCATGGCGCTCATGCAGGTCGCCCCGCAGGTGCTTGGGGAGGAGGCTGTAGGTGGCGTCTCGGATCAGGATGTGGTCGAAGTGGTAGGCCTGCTCATTCTCGAAATCTGGCACTCCCCGGCGGATCAGCTCGCGGCGAATGAGCTCCGCGAGGTTCGCATCGAGGTCCTCTTGCTCCTCCTCTGACAGCAGCTCGGCGAGAGACCCGCGGTGGAATGTGCGTCCCTCAATGGACCCCCGTTCAATTACGGCGCGCTCGCCGGGCGGAAGGCGGTCGATGCGTGCCGTGAGTACAGCCTGGATCGTCGGCGGCACCGCGGTCGTGTCATCGTGCGCCTCCGCCCGCATCGCGACCATCTGCTGGAGGAAGAACGGATTGCCCTCGGCCGGCAGGAGCAGCTGGGAAGGTTCTTCGGTGGTCAAATCCGCGTCGCGGACAAGCTGCTCGAGCAACTCGCCGGCCTCGCGAGGCGAGAGCGGCTCGAGCCGCACCACGGTGGCGCGTTCGCCGCCGACGGTCGACCAGGCGGGGCGCTTGTCGAGCAGCTCGGGCCTGGCCAGGCAAACCAGCAGGACCGGAACCTCAGCCAAGATGGTCGAGAGGTGCTCGAGCAGGTCGAGCAAGGTGGGTTCGCCCCAGTGGATGTCTTCGACGACTACAACCAGCGGCCGCTGACGACCCACGCTCTCCAGCAGTTTGCGAACAGCCCACTGGGCCTCCTCGACCGGAACGGCTCCAGCCGCGAAGCCGGCGACTCGGGCCAGGCGAGTGGCGATTAGCTCGGCTTCGTCCTGTGCGGCGCCGCCCCGGGCGAGCGCGGCGACGGCATCCTCGGTGCCGGCTCCGGCAAGCTGTCGCACGATCTCCGCCACCGGCCAGTATGTGATCCCATCGCCGTACGGCAGGCAGCGGCCAACGACCGCTCTCGCATCCTCCCTCACGTCGGCCAGGAATGCCCGTACCAGGCTGGACTTGCCGATGCCCGGCGCACCGAGGACGGTGATGAGCCGGGGTGTCTGCGCGCTCAGCACTTCGTCGAAATTCCGGCGCAGGCTATGCAGTTCGTCGGCCCGGCCGACGAATGGCGTCTTCACCCGCTCGGGCACACCCACAAGCTCTGAGGCCACCGAAACAAGCCGCCAAGCCGAGACCGGCGCGGCCTTGCCTTTCAGTACGAGTGGCTCGACCGGATCGAGCCGCGCCGCCGGGGCGACCAGCCGTGCTGCTTCCTCGCCAATCAGCACCTCACCCGGCGGCGCAGAGGCCTCGAGCCGTTGGGCGACGTTGACGGCGTCCCCCACCGTAGACATTTCCCCACCGGGGGATTCGCCGATGACCACCTCTCCGGTGTTGAGACCTGTGTGGACGTCGAGTCGCACCCCCCAGCGCTGCGCGAGCTCCTCGTTGAGATCGATGAGCGTGTCACGCATCTCGAGGGCGGCACGAGCCGCCCGAAGCGCGTCATCTTCATGCACGACGGGCACTCCGAAGACCGCCATCACAGCATCACCCATGAATTTCTCGACAGTGCCGCCATGCCGCGCGATCACGCGGTGGGCCTCATGAAACCAGCGCCCAACGAGCTGCTGCAACGACTCGGGATCCAGCCGCTCGCCGAGTGCGGTGAAGCCGCTTACATCGGAGAAGACGACGGTGACAACCTTGCGGGCGGCGACCGGGACGGGTGCGTCACTTACCACTCGAGCACCGCAGCCGGAGCAGATTTTCGCTTCGTTGGGATTCGCCCGGCCGCACGCGGCGCAAGCCGGCATGACGCAAGTGTAGGCCGGTCTTTCCGGGGTTACGACCGGCTGAAAGACGGCCTCGGCGATGAGATCGAGTCCCTCGGCGGCAGGGGACGGCACCTGAAGACGATCTGCGACGAGACATCGGTCGGCAGAACGGCTTGGGCGCGAACTCGCGCTGCTGGCTGGCGCAGGTGTGGACGGAGGGTCGAGAGAAGTAACTGCCCGCACTCGGGCCGGGCTACGTGGGCACGGAGAGCGCCGCGACGATCGGAGCGTGGTCGCTGATCCCACGAAAGAGCTCGGAGTCGACCGCGTCGCAGGACCCGCACGGCCTGCCCCAGGTCCGGCGCTCCTCCCCGTGCTCGCGCCAGTCGTAAGGGACCGGCAACGTCCCGACCCCGTAGGACCGTGATCTGGGTGGTAACAAAGTGGTAACGGACGCAACCGGAACCGACCGGACCCGGACGGAACGGCCCGTCCCGGAAACCGCGATCCAGCGCCGATTCGGGGACTGGAATGGACTCGACCGCGCTGGCGGCGGGGAATCATAATCCGCGTGTCGGGGGTTCGAGTCCCTCCTCCGGCATGGCGTCCCATGCCATCCCCTCGTCCGGCCAGCCCGAGCGCGAGTCGAGTTGGCGCACGGCTCTGACCGCTGCGCGTCCGAGCGCGTTGGCGTAGGTGGGGAACGAGAAGGGAACCAGGGCGAGCTGCTCGACCTTCATGCCGGACGCGACCGCGAGTGCTGCCAGCTGAGCGAGTTCGACTGCCCGCTCACCCACGATGTGACAGCCGAGAATCGCGTGGTTCCTCCGGTCGACGACGAGCTTGCAGAAGCCTGTGGGGCGACCGTCGATGATCGGGCGCGGCACGGAGCCGAACCCCTCAGTCCCCACGACGAGGTCATGGGTCTCGCGAGCGGTCGCCTCGGTGAGTCCGACAGACGCGTATTCGGGGTCGGTGAAGCTGCCCAGAGGGCTGACCTCCGCAGGAAGGACCTCGGTGCTTCCGACCGTGGCGTTGGTCGCTGCGAGGTAGGCCTCTCGCGCGGCCTCGTGCACGACCATGAGGTGCCCGGTGACGTCTCCGGCGGCGTAGATGCCCGGGGCGGTCGTGCGGAGCTGGGAGTCCACCTTGATGTAGCCGCGGGGATCGGTCTCCACCCCCGCGACCGCGAGGTCGAGCCGTTCGGTGTTCGCGACCCAGCCCACCGCGACCACGGCCAGCGTCGCGTCGATTTGTGCCTGTGCATCGCTCCCGGAATAGACGAGTCGCACTCCGGCGGGAGACGGCTCGAAGCGCTCGATCGTTCCGGCGTGATCGAGGACGCGCACGCCGGAGGCCTGCAGCGCCGTGCTCATTGCTGCGGCCACCTCCTCGTCCTCGCTCATGAGGATGCGGGGGGCCGCCTCGAACAGGGTGACCCGCGATCCGAAGGCGTTGAAGATCGAGGCGACCTGGACCCCTGTCGCACCGGCGCCGATCACCAGCAGCGAGTCGGGCGCCGATTCGAGGCGCCAGGCGTCGCTGTGCGTGGAGGTCAGCTCGAAGCCGGGCAAGGAGAGTTGCCGCGACACGCCGCCGGTACAGACGATGACGTGCGCGGCTTGCAGTCGTGGTCCGTTTTCACACTCGATTACGTGCGGCGCGACGAAGCGGGCGGTTCCGGCGTGTTCATAGAGGGTCACGCCCGCCTGCTGGAGCTCGTCACGCAAGAGCGCGTGCGCGCGTACGGCGCCGGTGACCTCGCGCACGCGCGCGAGCAGACGCCGATAGTCGAGGCTGGGCTCGCCGGCGTTGATCCCGTACTGCCCGAGTTGCCTCGCCTCCCGCATCAGGCGCGCCGCGTGGGCCAAGGTCCGCACCGGCACCGGCCCGTCGTTGGCGGCCATTCCCCCGAGTTCGTCGCGCGTGACGAGGGCCGTTCGAGCCCCGAGTCGCGCCGCGCGGAGCGCAGCGACGACGCCCGCGGGCCCGGCGCCGATCACGATCACAGCGAGGTCGTCAGCCGGCACGCTCCTAGCGTCGCATCTCCTCGGTCCGCTGCGGGGTCAGACACTGAAACTGCTCGGGGTGGTAACAGGGTGGTAGCGGAGCCGACCGGAGCCGAGCAGACCATATGGCCGCCTAGCATGGGGCAATCACCGACGACCCTCTCGAGCTGAACCGGGCGCGCTGGGACGCCCTGGCCGCCGTCCACGGCCAGGACGCCGTCTACGACTCCGAGGGCCTCGTCGCCGGCCGCTACGACTTGCGGGAGGCCGAGGCGGCGGCCGTGGCGCAAGCCGCCCCCGAGCTGCGCGGACGCGACGTCGTGCACATCCAGTGCCACATCGGGTTCGACACGATCGCGCTCGCGCGCCGCGGCGCGCACGTGACGGGCGTGGACTTCTCGCGCGCCTCGCTGACCAAGGCCGCGGACCTGGCCGAGCGCTGCGGCGTTGAGATCGAGTGGGTGCAAGCCGACGCTGCCGCACTGCCGGACAGCCTGCGCGGCGGCTTCGACCTCGCCTACGCCACGATCGGGGCGATCAGCTGGATCGAGGACATCGGCGCGTGGATGCGCTGCGCCGCGGCGACGTTGCGGCCCGGCGGCCGGCTCGTGCTTGTCGAGATCCACCCGCTTTATGGGATGGTCGAAGCAGCGGGCGAGCCGCTGCGACTCGACTTCCCCTATGCGTTCGACGGGCCTCGCCGCTTCGACGAGCCCGGTTCCTACGCCGACCCGGACGCGAACGTGTCGGTTACCGCCGAGGTCGGCTACGGGCACTCGCTGGGGGAGGTTGTCAGCGCCGCGATCGCCGCGGGGCTGCGGATCGACGCGCTACGAGAGCACATGGAGACCGACCTCGATCCCCGCGGAGACCTGCTGACCCAGGGGGAGGACGGCCGCTACCGGCTCGAGGTGTCGGGCGAGCGCCTCCCTGTCCTCTTCACGCTGATCGCGACCCGCCCTGCCTGACCGCGCCCGCCGACGCGCGTGGTGAGCGCCCTACTCCGACAGCCCGGCGGCTTCGAGGGCCTGAGTACGGTCGGTGAAGGTCCATGCCTCGATGCCCTTCCCGTCACGCCCCTTGATCAGCCAAGCCCACTCGACCTCGATCTCTGTTCCGAGCACCTCGCCCTGAGCGATCAGGCGGATAACCGCGATCACGCGCTCCGCATCGACATCGATTACGTCGACAGGCTCCGCTTTCGGCGTTCCGGAAAAGACCTCGGCCAGACGACCCAGGTAGTCACGCACCCCAGCGTGCCCGCGATAGGTCCGAGGTTCCATCGACTCTCGGGGCGGGTGCCACTCGATCTCGGGGTCCAGATACGGCAGGATCGCCTCGACTCCGCCCTCATTCCAGGCCTGAACTGCCCGCAATGCCAGTGCGACGTTCTCCTCCGACATCCCTCTCCCTGGACTAGGCGATTCGGCCTTACCCGCCCTCGAGCGAAAGTACTGGCCCGATTTACGCCCCGTGCAAGCGGCGGGGGGAGGGTCCATCCCGATGGCTGTGCGAGCAAAAGACCGCCGGGTGCCTGCGTCGCGGGGTCCGCGAACCCCTCAGCGTTAGCTGCCTCACACGGCGTCATTGGCGCGAGGCGCGAGCCCACGGCCAGCGACCGTCGAGCTCGACTTCTAGCGAGAAGCTCAAGAACGTCCTGATGAAGATGATCAGCCCAAGGACAGCAACGTTCTCGAGCGAGGGCTGGACGGCGACGGTCCGGATGATGTCTGCGGCCACCAGAAACTCCAACCCGAGCAGAATGCTGCGTGCGAAGACGGCTCTGATGCGTCCGGTAAACACTCCCCGGACCCTCGCCTCCGAGCAGGCCGAGTGCGCCGGTCACTAGGGCTGCCGCCAGGCCCACGAGGACAGTCGCGACCCCGAGAATCTCCACGCCCCTGGCTATGTCATCCATGGTCTGCTCGAAGCTCATCTCCTCCTCCAGTCTCGGCAGACAGCATGACTACCTTGTCGTGCCTGAGAAGCGCTGCCTGAGCCCTCTGACTCCTGCGTCCAGCCGATCATCATCCGCGTGTCGGGGGTTCGAGTCCCTCCTCCGGCACTCACGAAGCCAGCCGATTCACTCCAGGGGCTCGACGCCGAGTAGCTCGAAGGAGACGGATTTGCCCTCCAGCGCCTCGGTGAGCGCGCGGCCGGCAGCGTCCTCGTTGTCGGCCTCCACCCACGCGACGTGGGTGTCCACCTGGGGCAGTTCGCCACCAGGTGGCACGGTTCCGCCGCCGTGCGAGGAGACGAGCTGGATTCCAGCCGCGTCGAGGGCGCCGCGCGCCTCGGCGGGGAGCGCGGGCTCGGTGCGGAACTGGACCTTGTATCGCGCCACGGCGACGACCTAGACGGGGTCTCTGGCCGCGGTCAACGCTTCCGGCTCCGGGCTTCGAGCAGGGCGGCGTCGGCTCGCCCAATCAGCGTCTCGAGTGTGTCTTCCTCACCCAGAACCGCGAGCCCGACCGACACCGCCGCCCCCCTGTTGGCAAGGGCCACCCTGATCTCCTCGAAGCGCCTGCGCGCATCCTCCAGGTTGGTGTCGGAGATCGCGCAAATGAATTCGTCCCCGCCCCATCTCACGACGGGGTCGTATGGGCGCAGCTTCGAGCGCAGCAGGGCGACCAGGTCGCGGAGCAGCGCGTCACCGGCGGCATGCCCTTCACGGTCGTTCACACCCTTGAGGCCGTCAGCGTCGACGTAGGCGAGTACCAGGGGCTGTTGCGAGCGCCGGGAGCGTTCAATCTCGTTGATGACCGCGATCTCCCCCATGCCGCGCCGATAGGCGCCGGTGAGATCGTCGAGGTGCGCACGCTCCAGCTCTGCGAGGAGGTGCTCGCGGTCGGATGCCGCTGCCTTCCGGTCCTTGGCGGCCCGCTCGCGGTCCGCGGCCGACTGCATCCGTTGCGCTGCCGCCTTGTCCCGCATCTCCGCGAGTGCCTCCAGAGCTCTGGCGGCCCGAGGGTCACCGCTGCCGAGGTCCTCGCCCATCTCTTTCATCTCGCGGTCGTGTACCTCCGCGACTCGGTCGCGTTCCTCTGCGACGCGGTCCCGCTGTTGGGCGACATCGTCGCGCTCCCTGGCCTGTCCGTCACGGTCCAGGGACACCTGAGCCCGCACCAGAGTCGCCGCGTGGCGGTCGAGGGTGGCCTGGACGCGATCGGTGCGTGAGAGCTCATGGGTTCGCTCCATCACCGAATCACCGGTGGATCGGCTGGCCAGATCGCGATCCGAGGCGGCCTGATCTCGCTCCGACGCGCGCTGGTCGGCGTCAGCCTGAAGCTGGTCCCTATCGGAGGCGCTCTGGTCGGTATCCGATGCGGTCTGATCCTTGTCAGCCGTGGTCTGGTCGGCAGCGGAGGCCGACTGATCGGCCTGTTGCCTTCTTCGGTCCCAACGCCAGCGGATACGCGTTTCCTTTCCCCCCGTCCAGGCCACCAGAACGCCGCCCCGGGTGATCCTAGCGCCGAGCGAAGCCCGTCGGGAGCCTTTTTACGCGCTGGTTAGGATGAGCAGGTGCATTCGGAAGTCCGGCTCCTGAACGGTGATGTCTTCGTCGTGGAGGGGACGGTGGACGATGTCGAGGGGAAGCTCTCCGATGCTTCTCGATCAGGCCAGTCCCGCCTTGCTTGGTTCACGGAACACGTGACCGGTGATTCGGTCGGAGTCAACCCGGCCCACGTTGCGAGCCTGAAGGCCAGCGGGACCGGCTGATACTGATCGACCGGTGACCTTCGGACTCGCGCTCGCCCTGGCCTGCGCGCTCGCGACTAGCGTCTCCTTTCTGTTCAAGCAGCGCGGCGCGGTCGCGGCACCGCCGGTGCGCGCTCGGCACCCGCTGGGAAGCGCCGCCGAGCTGTTTCGCTCCAAGTGGTTCACGCTGGGCTTGCTGGTGGCGGTGGGAGCCTGGGGGCTTCACGTCGGGGCTCTTGCGCTCGCACCGCTGTCGGTCGTACAAGCGGTCCTCGCCGCCGGCCTGGTCTTCCTCGCGGTGCTCGCCGAGCGGTTCTTCGGCTTCCGCCTCGGTCGGCGGCAGTGGACCGGGTTGGTCATCACGGCCGTGGGACTCGCGATCATCGGGATCACCCAAGGGGCGCAACCCAGCGATCCTCCGGGCTACGCGCTGGCCGCCTTGATCGCCATCGAGGGCGGCGTCCTCCTGGTGGCCACGGGAGTTGCCGTGATGGCCGGCCGCATCCGCGTTCTACAGGCAAGGGAGGGCCTGCTACTCGGTGCAGCCGCCGGCGCGCTGTTCGGCATCTCGGACATCGCCCTCAAATTCCTCACCGGTGCCGTCGGAGACGGGGTATTCGAGCTGATCAGCCCATGGACGTTCGCTGCAGTGGCCGCCTCGGTCATCGCGTTCTATACCTCGGCCCGCAGCCTGCAGATCGGCCCGGGCGTCGAGGTCATCGCGCTCACCGCCGTGGCGGCCAACCTCGTCGCGATCGTCGGCGGCGTCCTGATCTTCCGGGATTCCATCGGAAGCGGGGCGATTGCCATCACCGGACGGTTGATCGCGTTCGGACTCGTCATCGCAGGCGCGGCTCTGATCCCGGCTCCGCTTCGGGTCATCGGTACACCCGGCAAGCCGGCCGAGGCAGCCCCCGCCACGATTGGCCCAGGCAATTGAGGCGGGCTAGCGAAGGTCCCGCGCGCCCAGGGGGAAGACGTCCGTGATCACATAGGCGCGGACGACCGCCGGCAGGACCGTCCCCGGCGGGATCGTGAGACGGATGGTGCGCAGGTTCCCTCCGGCGTCCGTCCCGACCGACGTCTGCCCGTGGAAGTCGAGTGGGACCACCGAGCCATCGGGACCCGTCAGCAGGATGGAGCCGACGTGCTTGTCGGCCGGATAGCGGGTGCCCTTCGACAGCGCGAGCTGAGCGGTGGCGCTGCCCGAAGTGCCGGGACCGGGGCGCGTCAAAGTCAGCGATGCGAGCCGGACGCCTCGCGGGCGCCGGTTGGCGGCGCGCAGCCCGTACCGGTCGGTGAGCAGCGTCCCAGACGCGGCGAGCGTGTCCTGGGCGTTGCAGACGCCGGCGATGTGGAGCTGGGCGCTGTAGTTCGGGACGTCGTCGCAGGTCGTCTCGCTGTAGAGGCCGCTGCCCGGACGCACCGAGAGGTCGGGGGCCATCTGGCCGCGGATGTCGAACAGCCTCAGCGGCACGGGCCCGAAGCTGAATTGCAGGTTGAGGTCCTGGGAGCTCAACTCCAGGCTGTCGCGCCGGTGAAAGCCGGACAGAGGGAATTGGAAATTGCCGTTCGGATCGGGACGAAGAACGCCGTTGCGGTCCCGGCGGCCGCCGATCACCCAGAGGAGCAGCTTGCCCGCACGGGGGCTCTTCGGAGCGGCGATCGTCCCCGCGATCATGTCGTAGCTGTCGAACCCGATTTGGTTGACGCTGGGAAGCAGCGGCGGCAGCGGAATGGCCAGTCTGGCTGAGACTGAATGCGCTCGTCTTCTTTCGACCCACGCCGAGCGGAAGCTCACCGCGTGAGGCGTTCGTCCGGAAACGCAGCGTGGTGTCCACGCTCCCGCTCTCGGCCGATCCGCCCGGCGTCCGCCATCCGTCGCGGATTCGGACCCTGTAGCCGGTGTTCGGCTTGAGCAATCCCGCGGGCCGAATGAAGAGATAGTGACCGTCACCCGACAGCTGAGTGGTGAAGGTGAACCGCGGCTTGACGCTGACGATCGCCCCGGGAGCCGCGGGCTGGTCGAGCGCCGCATCCTCTGTGACACCCCCCTTGCGCACTATCAGCCGGGTGGCGAGCACGGTGGCCGGCGGGATCGTCGGAGCCCGCCGGCCGCCGACGGTGGTGCCGCCCGGCGTGACGAAGAACATCCTGTCGATCTCGCTTCCGAAATCCTGCCCATGGCGGGTATCGCACCGCCTGTCGGTGTGGTGCAGGCAGTAGTCGTAGGGGACGAACCACACCCGCCCATGCTCGCCGCCGATGTAGACGCCCCGGTAGCCGAGCGCGGGCGAGCCGTTGAGGTCGTTGCGATCACGCAGAGCCGGATCGCGCGGCGTCGTGTCGAACGACCACCTGCGCCTGCCGTTCGCCGCGTAGAGGGCGTAGAGCCTGCCGTTGGATGAGCCGACGTAGAGGATCTGCCCGCCACCATGGGGCTTTCGCCCCAGGACCGGCGAGGATCGGATCGGGTCGCCCGTGTCGTAGCGCCAAAGCACACGCCCGGACGGGTGGACCGCATAGACCGAGCCATCGGTGGAGGAGATGAAGATCGCCGACGTCTGGCCCTCCGCATTCGTGGCCAGCGCCGGCGAGCCGTAGATGTGGGCATCCGTCTGGACGGACCACCGGACCGCCCCCGTGTCCGGGTCGAGCGCGTAGAGCTTGTGGTCGAAGGAGGCGACGTAGACCGTGCCGTCCGACCCGAGGGCGGGCGAGGAGGTGACATATCCCGGCGTGAAGGTCTGCCAGCGCTGTTGCCCGTTCGGGTCGAGCGAGAAGGCGTACAGATCGACCGATCCCCAGAAGGAATTGCCCGCCTCGGCTCCCTGGCCGAAGGCGGGCGTGGTCCACACCGACTGCCCCCTTGGGGCGACCCAGCGCTGGGTCCCGTCGGGGTTGATGGCGTAGGCCCCGCCTCCGGTGTTGCCGGCGTAGATCGTCCCGCCCGGCCCGATCGCGACGTTCCCCTCCCACCAGCTCACCTGCTGGCCTCCGGCCGGCGGAAGAGTCGGCGCGAACGCCCACGCGACCCTGCGCCGGGGATGCCGGCCTGAACGCAGGTGATAGAGGCGCTCGTCACCCGAGCCGATCGTGACCGGCACGCTTCGAATGGAGGGGTCGTAGGCGCCGATCGCCGCTGCGGCGTCGATCACGCCGCCCGTCCGGAACCGCCAGAGCACCTTCCCGTCGGGGCGAAGCGCGTAGAAGGTTCCGTCCGCCGATCCGATGTAGATCGTCCCGTTGCCGCCGATGACGGGGGTGCTGAAGATGCCACGGGACGTCGTGAAGGCCCAGGGACGGTCGCCGCGATACCGGGCCCGGATCGGGCTGGCCCCGGTGTTGCTGCTGTCGCGCCGCATCTCGGGCCAGGGCGACGTCGGCTGGACCGGGACCGCGTAGCCGAAGTTCTTCGTCTTTCCCGCCGCCACCCCCGGCGCCATCGCAAGGGTTGTGGTCAGCACGACCAGCGCGACCCCGAATGCGAATCGAAGGCGCACGAGCGGCCCTACGCGGGGCGAATGACGTCGATGGAGGCGGGATTGATGTCGACCTCCGTCTCCTCGAGGAGGCGTTCCAGCTCCCGGTAGACGTTCACGTTCACCGCCATGCCGCAGTGGCTCCCGTCCACCTCGACGCATTCGGCGTAGGGATCCAGGCACGCCCGCCAATCCACGATTCCGTCGCTGCGCGAGTGGATCGCGAGCGTGGGCATCTCCGGGTCGAGGGGCTCCTCGAGGAGGGCCCGGAAGTCAGCGCAGCAGTCGCCGTCGCGGCAGTTGGTCGAGAACATCCGCGGCGCGCCCAGGTCACCGAAGCGCGCGAGGGATCGCACCGTGCGAAGGACGGCCGGTGAGACCGCCAGGGGATCCAGTACGGGCGAGCCCAGCGTGACCAGGCCTGCGACCGCCTCGGGACGGCGCGCCGCCAGAGCGCGCGCAAGGGTCCCGCCGCGGCTCTGCCCGATCAGGATCGCGGGACCGTCGAGCTCCGCCAGTTTTTCCTCCAGCCTGGTGAGCTCGCGCCCGGCGCAGTCGGTGTTGACCAGGATGCCGCTCCGCTTCACACGGTGCCCACGCCTGCGCAGCCACCCTCCCAACACGATCAGGGAAGCGTCCCCCGCCAGGAAGCCCGGGACCAGGAGGACGGGGCGCGGGTCGCTCGCCGACTGGACTCGATGGAATCGGCGATCCGCGAGGAGCCTCGCGAGCTCCAAGCCGTATCGCAACTCTCCCCGAGCCGGCGCTCCTACGCGCCAGGGCTCCCTCGATGCCTCAGCCATCTCATCAGGAAGAGTACGGTGCGCGCCCCCCGGGACCCGAACCGGGCTAGGCTGGCCGCATGGCCGCCGCGCAGAGGCCGATCGAGCTGATTCAGGCACGAAGCCTGATCTCCACCCTGTCCACCGCGGCGTTTCTGGTCGACGAGGCGGGCACCCTTCTCTTCTACAACGAGGCCGCCGGTGACCTGCTCGGCATTCACTTCGAGGAGGCGGGCGAGTTGCCACCCGACGATTGGGGCAGCCGCTTTCGGCCGCGGGAGCCGGGCGGGCGCGAGCTCGCGGTGGAGGAGCTGCCGCTGACGATCGCGCTTCGGGACGGGGAGCCCGGTCACGCCCGGATGGAGATCACGGGCGCCGACGGCGAGGATCACCAGATCGCGGTGAGCGCGATTCCGATCCGCGGCCGATCGGGCCCGCACGGCGCCTTCGCGATCTTCTGGCCTGCCTGAGGCTCAGCAGCGGCCGTTCTTGGGCTGCCAGAAGGCGACGTCGCCGCCGTCCGGCGTGGAGACCACGCTGCGCCAGCCCTCGGGCCCCTCTCGCGGGCCGAGGAGCACCTCGCCGCCGAGCCCCTGCGCGCGGTCGGTGGTGGCGGGGACGTCGCGGACCTCGACGTAGGGCAGCCAGAGCGGTTGATCGGCGGGGCACTCCACCACCCCGCCCCCGACCCGGTCGCCCATCCCGAGCGCGAGATAGGAGCCGTCTCCGGCGTGGATCCGCTCAGGACGCCAGCCGAAGAGCCGGGCGTAGAAGTCCACCGCCCCGCGGAGATCGCCGGTGTGCAGCTCGAGGTGGACCACGGAATTGGAGTTGGGGTGGCTCATCACCTGCCAATAAGACCGACGGCCCCGCACAAATTCATCGGTGCCGATGAATTCCGCAGGCGAGGTCCGTCTAGTCTCCATAGAACCGATGACCCCGAGCCCGACAGATTCGACCGTGCAGGCGAGGGAGCTCCTCGAGACGGCCAAAGAGGGCAACGAGGAGGCGTATCGCCGCCTGGTGGAACCCCACCGCTCCGAGCTCCACGCCCACTGCTACCGGATGCTGGGCTCCGTCCAGGACGCGGAGGACGCGCTTCAGGAAGCGCTGGTTCGCGCCTGGCGCGGCCTGGATAAGTTCGAGGGACGGAGCTCGCTGCGCTCCTGGCTCTACCGGATCGCAACCAACACCTCCCTTGACGCGATCGAACGGCGACCGAAGCGGGTCCTGCCGATCGACTACGGGCCGCCCGCCGATCCGCACGGCGGCGTGGGCGAGCCGGTGGTCGAGTCGGTCTGGATCGAGCCGTATCCCGACGAAACCCTCGGAGTCGAGGACGGCTACGCCTCGCCCGACGCCCGCTACGAGCAGCGGGAGTCCGTCGAGCTCGCCTTCGTCGCCGCCCTCCAGCTGCTGCCGGCCAACCAGCGCGCGGTGCTGATCCTCCGCGAGGTGCTCGGCTTCTCCGCCCAGGAGACGGCGGGGACGCTTGACACCACCGTCGCTTCGGTCAACAGCGCCCTGCAGCGCGCCCGCGCGACGGTCGAGAAGAAGCTGCCGGATCAGAGCCAGCAGGAGACCCTGAGCTCGCTCGGCGACGAGCGGCTGCGCGAGATCGTCGAGGAGTACGCCGACGCCTGGGAGCGAAACGACGTGGACACCGTCGTCTCGATGCTGGCGGAGGATGCGGCCTTCACGATGCCGCCGATGGCCCGCTGGTTCCAGGGCCATGACGGGATCCGGGGCTTCCTCGAGCTGTGGTCGATGCTGCCCGAATGGGGCTGGCGTTCGATCCCCACGACCGCCAACGGCCAGCCGGCATTGGCGTTCTACAGCTGGGACAAGGAGCGAGCAGGCCCACGTGCCCTTCGCGGTCAACGTGCTCACCTTCGAGGGCGAGAAGATCAAGGAGGTCGACGCGTTCATCCTGCGGGCCTCGATGGATCCGGACCCCGAGGTGCAGGCGCGGACGCCCGAGCAGCCGGCCGACTACGCGAAGCTCGCGGCCGCCTATGAGCGCTTCGGGCTGCCCGCGCGGCTGGACTGATTTTCACTCTCGCTTGACTTCAAGCGGGGTCGAACCGCTACAAAGAACCGATTAGTTCTCGCGGCAGGGGGGGTCGTAGTGGGAAACGACCATGGAAAAGGCAGTAGGAGGCCAATCCAGATGACGCAGGCCCAGGTGGGAACAACTCAAGCGGAGCCGATCAGCGACCGAAGTCGGTGGATCGCGCTCTACGTGCTCTGCATCAGCGTGCTGATGATCGTCCTCGACGTCACGGTCGTGAACGTCGCGCTGCCCTCGATCAAGGACGATCTCGGCTTCTCGCAGTCGAGCCTTGCGTGGGTCGTGAACGCCTACCTGATCACGTTCGGCGGCCTGCTGTTGCTCGCCGGGCGGCTGGGCGATCTGATCGGCCGCCGGACGATCCTCCTCTACGGCCTGGCCGTCTTCGTCATCGCCTCGGTTCTCTGCGGCCTCTCTCAGAGCGAGTCGATGCTGATCGGCGCGCGGCTCCTCCAGGGCATCGGCGGCGCGATGACCTCGGCCGTCGTCCTGGGCATGATCGTCACGATGTTCCCGGAGCCTCGGGACCAGGCCAAGGCGGTGGGGGTCTACGCCTTCGTCGCCTCGGCGGGCGGCGCGGTCGGCCTTCTGATCGGTGGTGTCGTGACCCAGACGATCAGCTGGCACTGGATCTTCTTCATCAATGCCCCGATCGGGCTCTTCACGGCGATCTACGCCCACCGCCTGCTGGAGAAGGACGAGGGGATCGGCTTCGGCCAGGGCGCGGACACGCTCGGGGCCGTCCTGATCACCGCCTCGCTGATGCTCGGCGTCTACACGATCGTCGAGCCCGCCGCCAAGGACGGCTGGGGCGCCCCCCTGACCCTGGGGCTCGGCGCCGGCTCTCTGATCCTGCTCGCGCTGTTCGTGGCGCGCGAGGCGAGCACCGAGAATCCCCTGATCCCGCTGCGGATCTTCCGCTCACGGAACGTCACGGGTGCGAACCTCGTCCAGGTGCTGACGGTCGCGGGGATGTTCGGCGTGTTCTTCATGGGCTCGCTCTACCTGCAGCAGGTCCAGGGCTACGACGCACTCCAGATCGGCCTGGCCTTCCTGCCGGTGACGATCATCATGGGCACGCTCACGGGCCGCTACTCCGAGCCGCTGATCATGCGCTTCGGCGCGCGCCGGCTGCTCTTCCCCGGCCTCGCCCTGGTCGCCGCCGGTCTCGCGTACTTCACGCGCGCCCCGGTCGACGGCAACTACGTCGTCTACGTCCTGCCGGTCCTCATCCTGCTCGGCACCGGCGTGGGGATCTGCTTCCCCGCTCTGATGACGCTCGCGATGTCGGGCGCCACGCGGGCAGATGCCGGCCTCGCCTCGGGCCTGGTCAACACCTCCGCCCAGGTCGGCGGCGCGCTCGGCCTGGCGGTGCTCGCGACGCTTTCCACGTCTCGCACCGACAACCTCGAGGCCGCCGGGCACTCGACGGCCTCGGCGCTGACCAGCGGCTTTCACCTGGCGTTCTGGGTCGCCGCGGGTCTGGTCGTGGCTGCGATCGCAGTTGCCGCGACCGTGATCCAGCCCGAGACGAAGGCCGCCGAACAGTTCGCGGACGAGCAGTCCGAGGAGATGCCGAGCGAGGCGGCCTACTCCGAAGCGGCGTAGCTTACGTTCGGTGGACGAGCGGATCCAGCGCGCGCTCGAGAACGACCGGACGATCGACATCACGACCACGGGCCGCAACAGCGGCCAGCCTCGGCGGATCGAGATCTGGCGATACCGCTACGACGGCCGCATCTTCCTGAGCGGGTCGCCGGGGACCCGCGACTGGTACGCGAACCTGCTGGCGAACCCCGAGTTCACCTTCCACCTCAAGGGCAGCGTTCAGGCCGACCTGCCCGCCGTCGCGCACCCGATCACCGAGGAGCCCGAGCGGCGGGAGGTGATCCGCGGCATCCTCGAGGACCTCGGCCGGGGATCGGACCGCTTCGAGGAGTGGGTCGCGAGCAGCCCGCTGGTCGAGGTCGAGTTCCGCTGAGCGAGGGCGGCTTCGTTACGGTCCCGGCGGTGAGCTTTCGAGCTTTGGGAAGGCGGCGGCTGCGGCCGCTCGTGCTGGGGACGGCGGCGGTCGCGGCGCTGGCGGCCGCGGGCTGCGGCGAGAAGTCCGAGCCCTCGGTTCACCCTCCGGTCACCACGGGCGTGACCGCCACCACCCCGACCGCGACCGCACCCGGTCCCACGACCACAAAGCCGGTGCAGACTCCGACCGCGCCGGTGCCGAAGACGACGCCCTAGCGCGGCGGCTAGGGCTGCGGCGCGCTCGTCCGCGCCCGGCCGGGACTGGGCGCGAAGGAAATCCCCCAGCTGCCTCGCCTGAGTCGCGGGGTCGTCGGAGCGCGGCACCGCGGCTGGTGCCGGAGTGGCCTGGCGCTCCTGCTTGACGCTGGTCGGCGAACCCGAATCGCCCGAGTCGATGGCGATCGCCGTGCCCACACCCGCCGCAATCAACAGCAGCGCGGCCGCGATCCAGAGGAGACCGCGGCGGCCGCGCAGCCTCCCGGGCTTCACGGCGGTCGGCGCCGGCCAGTCGGCCGTCGCCTGACCGGCGGGGAGCCGCTTGGTGGGGCCGCCCTGCGACTTGATCCGGCGGACCACCCCGACCCCGCCGTTGCCCTCCACCGTCGCCAGGGCCTCGCCCAGCTCGCTCGCATCGCTGAAGCGCTCGCCGGGGTCGTCGCGAAGGCAGCGGGCGATGATCTCGAGCAGCTCGGGGGAGCGAGCTTCGGGCAGCAGCTCGCTCGCAACCACCCCGCAGGCGTAGACGTCGGTGGCCGGCAGTGATCCGGCCGTCGGCCACCTGCTCCGGGGCCATGTAGCGGTCGGTCCCGACCACCTTCCCCGGCCGCGTCAGGCGGGTGGTTTCCTCGGCGGCGCGCGCGATCCCGAAGTCGGTGATCTTCAGGCAGTCGTCGGATTCGCGCAGCAGCAGGTTCTGCGGCTTGATGTCGCGGTGGACGAGCTTCTTCGCGTGAGCGTGGCCGAGCCCCTGGCATAGCTGGCCGAGAAGGCGGAGGGCCTCATCGCGGTCAACGGACCGACGGCGCCGGTTCATCCGGTCCTCGAGGGTGCCGCCCCTGACGTGCTCCATGACGATGAAGGGGCGGTCCTCGTCCTCGCCGACGTCAAAGACCTGGACGACGTTCGGGTGGTCGAGCCGTGCGGCGAGCCGCGCCTCGCGCGAGAACCGCTTGCGCACCTCGTCGTCGCCGGCGAGATTGTCCGCGAGGAGCTTGATGGCCACCTCGCGGTCGAGCTTCAGGTCACGGGCGCGATAGACGGTGGCCATCCCGCCGTGGCCCAGCCGGTGCTCCAGCTCGTAGCGCTCGCCGGCGAGCGTGCGGTTCATCCCCCCTCCCCCTTGAGCTTCGCGTGTCCCGGAGGGACGAAGCCGCCGTGGCCGGACTGGCCGCCGTGCTCATCGTTCCCGGGACCGTTCCCGTTCCCATGGCCGTTTGCGTTCCCGTGCTCGTCCCCGTTGCCGTGATCCCCGCCCTCATCCTTCGGCTTCTTCGGCTTCTTCGGCTTCTTCTCGGGCTCGGGTGGTGGTGGTGGCGGCGGGCAGTTCACCTGGTCGACGAGATCGCCGGCGACCGTGTCGACGCCCGGGCGAATGCTGCCTGGGAGGTCCGAGTCCTCCACGGCCGCCTTCAGGTCGTCCGCGGCGTGCGCCGCGCTGCAGGTATCGCCCGCGTCCAGATCGTCGGCGATGCGACTGCTGAGCTTGGAGAGGTGGTCGGCGGTCTCGCGCGAGACGGGCGGGCGAGCCGTCGTCGTGGTCGTGTCGCTGCTCGAGCCGCAGGCGGTCAGCGCAACGGCCACCAGCGCGAGCAGGATCGAGAGGCCGGCGGCCTTGGGAATCCCCGGGCGCATCTTCGATCGGTCAGCCATCGTCCGCGGTCCGCTCCTCGAAACCGCGGCAGCTCTGCACCGGGAGCCGCGGATAGCGCGGAAAGTCGGGGTCGCTCCTGGACCGCTCGCACAGCGAGAAGACGGAGCCGCGCGTGTTGTGGATCAGGCGCTGGTGACGGCAGCGGTCACAGAGCCCGGCGTCGGGACGGTTCACCGCTCGGAGGGATCTGGAGGCCGTGCGGGCGCCTCCTCCGGCTCGGCGGACTCCTCCACCTGCTCCGCCAGGGGTTCCTCTTGGTCGACGGTCGCCGCCGCCTGGTCAGCCAGAGCTGTCTCCTCCGCGATGACCTCGGCGTCGATCGATGCCCGCGCGGCCTCCTCGGGGCCGAAGATCGCGCGCTTCAGCCGCTCGGCGGCGTACTCGCCGCCGCGCTGCGCCCGCTCGAGCGGCTCGGTGAGACGGACCACCCGCCCGAGGAGCTCATTCATCCGCTCGGCCTGCTCCAGAGCCTCGTCGGCCTGCCGGCGCATCACCTCGAGCTGCTCGCGGGAGACCTCCATCAGCTCGTTCGCCTCGCGGATGCTGCGCTCCATCGCGCGGGGCAGCTCCACCGCCGAGCGAGCCATCGAGATCGGCCAGCTGATGATCTCTCTGAGCACTGGCCTGAGAGTAGCGAGCGGTGGGCAGCCCGCTGAGACAAGGCGGGCAGGTGCCCTCACTTCACTTTCTATAGTTAAGGCATGGCCACTTTCCGGCGCCTGCTCGGATTTCTGCGTCCCTATCAGCGACCGCTGATCTTTTCGCTGGTGCTCGCCTGGCTGGCGATGGGGCTGACCGTGCTGATCCCGCTGCTGATCGGCGGGGCCGTCAACGCGATCGAGTCAGAGCACCGCGACGACATCCTCCCGCTGGTGCTGGCACTGCTCGGTGCCGGTGTCCTGCGGCTGCTGCTGACCGTGGGCCGGCGTCTGATCGCCGGGAAGGTCTCCCTCGCGGTCGAGTTCGACCTCCGCCAGCGCTTCTACGAGCACCTGCAGAAGCTCGAGCTCGGCTTCTTCGACATCCAGCAGACAGGCCAGCTGATGTCGCGCGCCACTGTGGACCTGCAGTCGATCCGCTTCTTCCTGGGCTACGGACTGATCTGGGTGAGCCAGAGCGCGCTGACGATCCTGTTCGCGGCGGTCGCGATGTTCATCCTGGATCCGGTCCTGGCGCTGCTCGCCCTGGCGCCGGTGCCGTTCCTGGTCGCGACCGCGACCCGCTACAGCCGCCGCAATCGGCCCGCCGAGCAGGAGGTCCAGCAGAGGGTGGGCGAGCTGACGACGAACGCCGAGGAGAGCATCTCGGGGGTCCGCATCGTCAAGGCGTTCGCAAGAGAGGAGCACATGATCGGGCGGTTCCGGCACTCCGCGAACCGGGTGTTCGAGCAGAGCATGGTCTCGACTCGCTTGCAGTCCTTCTACACGCCGCTGATGGGATTTCTGCCCAATCTCGGGCTGGCGGCCGTCCTCCTGGTGGGCGGCCTTCAGGTGATCGACGGCAGCGCCAACGTCGGCCATCTCACCGCCTTCTACGTCTATGTGGTGCTGCTCTCCGGACCGGTGCGCTGGCTGGGGATGTCGCTGAGCATGGCCCAGCGCGCCGTCGCCTCCGGCAACCGGATGTTCGAGATCCTGGATCGCGAGCCGTCGATGGAGAGCCCGCCTGGCGCGCCACCGTTGCCCGAGGGCCGGGGACAGGTGTCTCTGCAGCGGGTGACGTTGCGCTACGACGGCGGTGAGCCTGCGCTCACCGGAATCGACCTGGAGGTCGAGCCGGGCCGTACGGTCGCGCTGGTCGGGCCGACTGCATCCGGCAAGACCAGCCTGGTCGGGCTGCTCGCGAGGCTCTACGACCCGAGCGAGGGCCGCGTGGTGATCGACGGCGCCGACATCAAGGAGGTCGACCTGGCCTCGCTGCGTCGTGAGATCGCCTTCGTCGCGGACGACAGCTTCCTCTTTTCCGACACCGTGGCCGGCAACATCGCCTATGCGCGGCCGGAGGCGACGCCGGAGCAGATCGAGGCCGCGGCGCGACAGGCGCAGGCGGACGAGTTCATCAGCCAGCTTCCCGAGGGGTACGAGACCGTGATCGGCGAGCGGGGCCTGACGCTCTCCGGGGGCCAGCGGCAGCGGATCGCCATCGCGCGGGCGCTGCTGGCCGAGCCACGCATCCTGATCCTCGACGACGCCACCTCCTCGGTGGACGCTCGGACGGAGGCGCAGATCAAGGCCGGGCTGCGCGAGGCGATGGAGGGCCGGACGACGTTCATCGTCGCCCACCGTCTCTCCACGATCTCGCTGGCGGACGAGATCGTCGTGATGGACCGCGGCCGGATCGTCGATCGCGGCACGCACGAGGAGCTGCTCGAGCGCTGCCCGCTGTACGAGGAGATCGCCGAGAAGGGTCTCGAGGACTCCGTCTACCTGCAGCGGGACCTCGAGGACCGCGAGGAGCTGGCGAAGCTATGAACGAGACGAACGGCGCCCAGAACTTCTTCGCCCTCTTCCGCTCGCTCTGGCGGCTGATCCGGGGCCAGGACAATCGCTGGCGGAAGGTTCGCTGGCTGTTCTCGCTGCTGGGGCCCTACCGGCGTCAGGTGCTGATGATGCTCGGCGCGCTGATCCTCGCCACCGGCGCCACCCTGGCGCCGCCGTTCCTGGTCGGCAAGGCGATCTCGGCGGTCCTCGATGGCGACACCACCGCTCTCATCCTGATCGTTGCGGGATTCCTGGTCGCTGCACTCGTCGGTTGGGGCACCAGCTACGTGCAGACCTACCTGGTCGGCTGGGTGGGTGAGCGCGCCCTGCAGGACCTGCGCATCCGGATCTTCACTCACGTCCAGCAGATGTCGATCGGGTTCTTCACGCGGAACCGGCCCGGGGTGCTGATCTCTCGGATCACGAACGACGTCGACGCCCTCGACCAGCTGATCAGCACGGGGGTGGTGACCCTGTTCTCCAGCACCCTGACGCTCGTCGGTGTGGTCGTGATCATGCTGGTGGCGGACGTCCAGCTGGCCCTGGTGGTGTTCCTGACGCTCCCGCTGCTCGCGATCGCGAGCCTGGTCTTCCGGATCGTCGCGGCGAGTGCCTATCGGATCACCAGAGAGCGGATCGCGGAAGTGACCGCCTATCTGCAGGAGAGCCTGAGCGGCGTTCGCGTGGTGCGGAGCTTCGCCCAGGAGAGCCGCCACATCGAGCGGATGGCCGAGCTCAACGAGCTCAACCGGCGGGCGAACCTGAAGACCGTCTACCTGAACGCCTCGTACTTCCCGGCGGTCGAGCTGCTCTCGGCGATCGGGACCGCGGTGATCCTCCTCTACGGCGGCTACCAGGCGCTCGACCTGGCGACGGAGTCGGCGCGGAACGCCCAGATCGGCATCGTGGTCGCGTTCGTCGGATACCTCTCCACCTTCTTCGACCCGATCCAGCAGCTCTCCAACCTCTACACGACCTACCAGCAGGGCATGGCCGCACTGGACAAGATCTTCGACCTGCTCGACACCGAGCCGGACATGGTCGACAAGCCGGGCGCGCTCGATCCCGGGACGCTGCGCGGGGAGATCGAGATGGAGGGCGTCTGGTTCTCGTACGGGCTCGATCGGACCGCGGGACTGAAGCGGTCGAGCGGGAAGATCGAGAGGAGTGACAAGGAGGAGGACGACACCGCGTGGGCGCTCGAGGACGTCTCCATTCACGTGCCGGCGGGCGAGACGCTGGCGCTGGTCGGCGAGACCGGCGCGGGGAAGTCGACGTTCGCGAAGCTGGTCTCCCGCTTCTACGACCCGCAGCGGGGACGGGTGCTGGTCGACGGATATGACCTGCGCGACCTGAGTTCGACCTGCCTGCGGAGCCAGCTCGGGATCGTGCCGCAGGAGGGGTTCCTGTTCTCGGGGTCGGTGCGGGAGAACATCGCCTTCGGCCGGCCTGGCGCGAGCGACGAGGAGATCGAGGCCGCCGCGGACGCGATCGGCGCCGGCGACTTCATCCGGCGGCTCTCGGACGGCTTCGACACGGAGGTCGGCGAGCGGGGCGTGGCGCTGTCGGCCGGACAGCGGCAGTTGATCGCGTTCGCCAGGGCGCTGCTGGCCGAGCCGCGGATCTTGATCCTGGACGAGGCGACCTCGAACGTGGATGTGCGGACCGAGCGGACGATCGAGGCCGGGTTGCAGCGGCTGCTGCGAGGGCGAACCGCGATCGTGATCGCCCACCGGCTCTCGACGATCCGGAACGCGAATCGGATCGCGGTGCTCGAGAACGGGCAGATCGTGGAGAGCGGCACGCACGACGAGCTGATCGCGGCCGGCGGCCGGTACGCGGAGCTCTACGGAACCTGGGCGGAAGTAGCCGCTTAGCGGCTTCGCCGTCAGATCGCGGGCGCCTCCGCGGCCGGCAGAGGGATTCATTCATCGATAATCGCCCGGTGACGAGCGGCGAACGTGCAGTAGATCCTCCTGCGGTCACAGCGGAGAGCTCCCGGCTCGGGCTCTTACTGGGGATGGCGAGCTTCGTGCTCGTTGTCGACACGTCGCTGATGAATGTGTCGATCTCCGCTGTGGTCGACGACCTCGGCACCACGGTCAGCTCAGTGCAGGCGGCGATCGCTCTGGAGGCACTGGTTTCCGCCGCGTTCATCTTGATCGGGAGCAAGGTGGGAGATCTGATCGGGCGCAAGCGGGCCTACATCCTCGGCCTGCTCGGGTACGCCGTCGGCGCGCTGGCGATGACCGTCGCCCAGAGCATCACGGTGGTCATCATCTTCTGGGCGATCATCGGAGGACTCGGCGCCTCGATGTTGCTGCCAGGCATGCAGGCGCTGATCCATGGGAACTTCGTGGGGGACGCTCAGCGCAAGGTCTACGCCCTGGTCGGTGCCGCCGCGGCGATCGCCGCAGCCGTAGGGCCGCTGCTCGGCGGCTTCATCACAACGCTGCTTTCCTGGCGCGTCGGGTTCGCCCTTGAGTTCGTCGTCATCGCGATCGTTCTCTTCAACATCGGACTTGTGCGCGACGTGCCGTACACGGGTGCGCGCGGCATCGATATCGTCGGCGCAGCACTCTCGGTGATCGGCATGGGTGGCGTGGTCTTGGGGGTCCTCGTCTGGCAGGAGGGCGGCGAATCCGTCGCTGCGCTGATCGCGGTCGGGCTCTTCGGACTCGGCTCGCTCGTCTACTGGCTTATGCGTCGCAAGCGGCTGGGGAAGCCCGCCCTGATCGATCCCGAGCTGTTTCGTTCGAAGGGTTTCCGCCTTGGGATCACCGGACACACGCTGGCCCAGATCGCGCTAGGCGGCTGCATGATCGTGCTGCCCATCTACCTGCAGATGGTCTTCGAGTACAACGCGTTGCAGGCCGGCTTATCGCTCGCACCGCTGTCCCTGAGCACGTTCGCCGTTGCGTTGTTGACGGGGCGCAAGGCCGGCGCCCGTCGACCGAGCGCCATCATCAGGGTCGGCTTCGGCGTCCTTGTCGTCGGGGTCCTGATCCTCCTGGCGATCGTCCCGCGCGCCAACGACGGCTGGGCACTAGTCGCTCCCTTGCTGATCATTGGATCCGGACTCGGACTGCTCGTGTCGCAGCTCAACAACTACACGCTGGCCCCGATTGAGGAGGAACGGGTCAGTGAGGCTGCTGGGGTCAACTCCGCCGGCGGCTCATTCGGCCTTTCATTCGGCCTGGCCTTTGCCGGCGCCATCATGCTGGCTGCCCTGTCGATCGTCTTCACCGACATGGCGAACGACAGCAACGTGCTCGCCCCGGCCCAACAGCAGCGGGTCTCCGATGCCCTGGAGGACGACGCAGAGATCATGAGCAACAGCCACCTCGACGAGGTGCTGGCCGGACAGCCAACCGACGTCAAGGCCGAGGTCATCCACATCAACACCGACGCCCGCCCAAAGGCGCTGCAGATCGCTCTGCTGGTTCCACTGCTGGCGGGGCTGGCTGGGCTTTTCAACGCCTTCCGGATGGTGAGATTGCCGGACAGGAGGCCCTCGAAATCGGGGGAGTCTGCGGCGCTTGCTTGAACGCCAGGAGGCGGGTGGTGGGCCTTGCGGTGAAGAGCGCGGCCGCTAGCCCGGGCTGACGCCGCCGGAGTTGCCTCCGGTGCCGCCCGTGCCGGAGCCGGAGGTGCCGCTGCCTGAGCTGGGCGGGGTGCCGGCGCCCGTGCCGCCGCCGGTCCCGCCGGCCGTCCCGCTGCTCGTGCCGGGTGAGGTGCTGGGCGCGCTCGGTGCGACGGTGCCACCGCTGCTGGAGGAGCTGGAGCTGCTGGAGGAGCTGGAGCTGGTCCCGGATGAGGTGATCGGTGCACCGCACTCCTTGAAGCCGTAGGAGGAGGCGGCGGTCTCGGCCTGGGACTTGGCGTTGTCGAGCTCGGTCTCGAACTCGGTCGTGTCCTCCCCGCGCTGCTGCGCCAGGCTGATCTTCTTGCCGGCGGAGACTTGGTCGCTCATCGCCTTCAGGAAGGCGTCGAGGTTGGGGTCCGAGGGCGGGTTGAGCTGCTTGATCTGGTCGACCACGCCCTGTCGGAGCTGGGCGATCTGGTCCGCCTCGGTCAGGCCCTGGCCGGAGGCGGCGAACTGCTCGATCGAGCTGTTCGCCTCGGCGCAGATGGAGTCGGCCTGGGCGACGAAATCGGTCTTGCCCTGGCTCGGCTGCGTCCCCGTCGGGACCACGATCGGGGTCTCCGGAGAGCTGTCACCGCCGCAGGCGGCGAGCGCAAGTCCCGCTCCCACCGCCGCGACCGGGACGAAAACACGTCGCAGGCGCCACATAGAGCCGCGCAAGGTAGCAACTATCCCGGAGGGGTCAGGAGCAGCAAACGGACCCCGAATTCCGCCGACTCCTCGAACTCCGGGGCTAGGACTCGAACCTAGGTCTCCGGCTCCAGAGGCCGGCGTCTTACCGGCTAGACGACCCCGGAAGGCGGCGAGAACGATAGCGCGTGTCCTCGAGGTCGAAATTCAGCCTCAGGGCGTCAGCTCGGCCAGGTCACTGTCCGGGTCCCCGAGCAGCGCCTTCGCCTCGTCGATCCGACGTCCACGCCCTCCGCCAGCAGCGTTCGCGCGTGGCCCAGGTCCTCCGAGCGCTCGACGCTCAGCGCCCCGGCCACCTTGCCGTCCTTGATGTAGAAGACGAGGAACTCGCCCGCGTCACGGTCGCCGCGCCAGATCTCCTCATCCCAGTCCGTCGCCGGTCCCACGTACTCCAGGCTCGCCCAATCCGCCAGGTCGCTGAAGAAGTAGGGCACCGCCTCATACGGCTTCGCCTCCCCCATCATCGCCCGGCCCGCGTGCTGCCCCTGCTGCATCGCCACGTCCCAGTGCTCGACCCGAATCCGCCGCCCGTGCACCACGCTGTCGTATGAGCAGACGTCGCCGGCGGCGTAGATCCCCTCGACCGAGCTCTGCAGCGTCTCGTCGCACCGGATGCCGCCATCGTCGTCGATCTCCAACCCCGCCCGCTGGGCCAGCATCACATCGGGCCTCACCCCCGCCCCGACCACGACCATGTCCCCCTCGATCGTCTTGCCGCTCTCGGTGACGACCGCGCTCGCGTGGTCGTCGCCCTCGAAGGTGGCGAGCGTCTCGCCGCCGTGGAACTCGATCCCCTTCGACTCGAGCAGCTCCTGGAACCACCGCCCGGCCTCCTCCCCGAAGGTCCGAGACAGGGCCACGTCCTCCATCATCACCAGCGAGCAGTCGGTCCCCTTGGACTTGAGCGACGCCGCCACCTCGCAGGCGATGTAGCTGCCGCCGACCAGCACCACCCGATCCGCCTCCTCGGCGTCCGCCCGGATGTTGTCCGAGTTTCCGAACGCCCGCAGGTAGTGGATCCGATTCAGGTTCGCGCCGTCGACCCGCAGGATGTTCACGTTCGCGCCCGTCGCGATCAGCGCCTGCTCGAACTCCACCTCGTCCCCACCCTGCAGCTTCACCCTCCGCGCCTCCGCATCGAGCGACATCACGTTCGTCCCCGTCCGCAGCTCGACCCCGTTCTCCTCGTACCACGAGAGCGGGTTGACGTAAGCGTCCTCCCGCGTCGCCTCCCCCCGCAGGTACTCCTTGGACAGCGGCGGCCGTTCGTACGGTGGGTCGGTCTCCCTCCCCACCAGCAGGATCGACCCATCGGCCCCGCGCTTCCGCAGCTCCGCGGCGGCATAGCCGCACGCAAAGCCGCCGATCAGCAGATGGTCAACCCGCTCCGGCACCGTCGGACCCGAAGAAGACCTTCAACTCCTCCTCCAACCCCGGATCGAGGACCGCCAGCACCTCGTCACCCGCCTCCAGGACCGTGTCGGGGGTGGGCACGAATCCGCCCTGCCCCTCGCGCAGAATCGAGATCAAGAGGCTGCCCTCCGGCATGCTCAAATCGCCGACGCGCTGACCCGCGACCCGGCTGTTCTCACCCAGCATCATCTCGATGATCTCCAGGCGCTCCTCCGGGAGATCGAGCAGGTGCACCAGCCCGTACTCCGGCACCTCGTGCTCGAGCAGCCGCAGGATCAGGTCCGTCGCCGACACATAGGGCTTGATCCCCAGCAGCTCGAAGTGCGGCCGGTTCCGCGGGTTGTTGACCCGCGCGATGATCCGATCGACCAGGTACTTCTCCTTCGCCACCTGGCAGATCAGCATGTTGTCCTCGTCGTCGCCGGTCACCGCGACAACGAGGTCGGCGCGGGAGATCCCCGCACGCTCCAGCACCCACAGCTCCGAGGCGTCCCCGTACTGGATGTTGTGCTCGAGCTCCTGCTCGACGGTCAGGTACCGGTTCCGGTTGTCCTCGATCACGGTCACCTCGTGACCCTTCTCGAGCAGCTCCCGGGCGAGGTTCCATCCCACCTTGCCGGCCCCCGCGATCATTATGTACTTCCCCTCTCCCATCGATCTAGCTGGACGTTCCGGCCGCGTCGGCCTCCAGAACCTCCTTCTCGAGCATCTCGATTGCGATGCGCGTCGGGCAGACCGTGTTCACCCCCTGCTTCGCGTACCACTCGGCCCGCAGCGGGTCGAGGATCCGCGCGATCACCGTCGGCACGTTGAATCGCCGCTTCGCGATCTGGGAGATGACGATGTTCGTGTTGTCGCCGTCGGTCGAGGCGATGAAGGCATCCGCCCGCTCAATCCCCGCCGCGGCCAGCGCGTCCTCCTCCAGCGCGGTCCCCACCGTGAACTGGCCCCCCGCGTCCTCCCAGGACTTGTCCAGGTTGACCTCCAGCCGGGCGTGCGCCTCGGGATCCTCGTCCAGGCAGGACACCTCGTGGCCCTCACGCAACATCGAGCGCGCCACCGAGGAGCCGACCCTCCCGCATCCAACGATCAGAACGAACACAGCCGTGATCTTAGAGAGGCGGTCCCCGCCGCCCACCCCGCCCACGAATCGCCATCCGGGACAACTACGGAGCGGGCCGGGTAGTTCAAACGCTTGTCCACCGCCCCGCCCACGCAGAGACTTGGTGCCGGTCCGACCGTGCGAGTTCCGGCGCGTGGGATAGGGGGAACTTCCACCATGGACGCGACCGAACCTCACATCAGCCCCGCCCCGACGTCGGGATCGAGCCAAGCGCGCCGCGGAGCTCCTCCGCGAGCTCTCGGGCCTCGAGACCGACGCCGCAGCCATCCGGCTCGCGCTCCAGCGCGCCTCGGAGGCGGCCGGCACCGAGCTCTGCGTCTACGTCGACGGCGAGCTCCTCGAGGGCCCGAGCTCCGAGGCGGCCCTGGTGGCCCCGGTCCACGGCAGACTCCGCGGCCACCTGGTCCTCGGGCGAACGGACCGCGACTTCGATTCCGTCGAGCGGGAGCGGGTGTACGCGATCGCCCGCGCTCTCAGCCTCTTCGATCCCACCAGCACGGACCTGCTCGAGCGCCTCGCCCGCCAGGACGAGCTGGCGAGCGCTCTCCACGGAGACGAGATCCAGACCTATTTCCTCCCCACGGTCGACATGAGAACAGCGCGTGTCACCGGGGTCGAGGCTCTGGTCCGCTGGTTCCATCCCCAGCGGGGCGTCCTCCCGCCCAGCGACTTTCTGGACCTCGCCGAGGCCGGCGGCCTGATGGGCACGCTCACGGAACGCGTCATCGAGCTCGCGACCCGCGCCGCCGGCGACTGGTGGCGCTCGGGTCTTCGGCCCGAGCTCTCCGTCAACCTCCCGGCCGGGGCCCTGGCGGCACCCGATCCGCGCCTCGCGGAGACCGTCCGCACAGCGCTCTCCGACAGCGGCCTCCCCGCCAAGGCACTGCGGTTCGAGGTCACCGAGGATGCCGTCATGACCGCCGCCGATCCGTCCGCGGCACTCGAGCCCCTGACGAAACTCGGCGCCTCGATCTCCGTGGACGACTTCGGCACCGGCCACACCTCCCTCGACCGCCTCGAGAGCCTCACCGCCGACGAGGTCAAGATCGATCGCTCCTTCATCCGCGCCCTCTCGCGCGGGGGCAGGAAGGGCGTGGTTCGCTCCACCGTGCACCTGGTCCGCCAGCATGGGCCTCCGCGTCGTCGCTGAGGGCGTTGAGACGGAGGACACCTGGCGCCAGCTTCGCGGCATGGGCTGCGACGCCGCCCAGGGCTTTCTGATCGGCGCGCCGATGCCCGCCCGCGAGTTCCTCGCCTGGATCGCCTCCTGGGACGCGCGCGGGCGCGAGCTCAACACGATCAAGCGGTCACCAGGCCGCCCTACTCTGAGCGAGGGGCGGAGCCCCGAGCGGATTCGTCGGACGGCCGCTCGTGACCGCGATCTGATGGCGAAGCCGTAGCACCGTCCCCGGTCTGCGTCCTCCTCCGGTGGCGCCGTCAGCAGCACCCGGCATGGCGCCTTCTTCAACACGTACTCGGTCACCTCTCCGATCTCGTCCGGGCGAGCGCCGCCGATCCCGCCGAGGATCGCGCCTCCCCTGACGCGCGTCGGCGGCTCGCCTCCCATCACGATCACCTCGGCGCCCTTGTCCCGCGCCTCCTGAACGATGCCGGAGCCCATCGAGCGCGCCGGGAGCAGGTTCGTCGTCACCTCGACGTTCTCGTACTCGTCCCCGATCTCCCGCGCCCGCTCGAGCGCCCTGTCGCCGCGCTCCCGCGCGTCCTTCGACAGGGGCGAGTCGAGCGGGACCGTGAGCGGCACTTCGGCCACGTAGACGACGTCGAGCCGAGGCGGCCGCTCGCCCTCGTCCACCGAAGCGTCCGCGAGCCGGCCCGCCGTGCTGACGATGTCGTCGTCGAGCTTGCGTCCCGAACACGGGAACCAGGATGGTCGAGTAGTCCAGCTCCGCCGGCTGCTTCTTGAGCGAGGCCTCCGGCACCTGGACCCGCCTGGTCAGCGGAGTCCCCTCCACGTAGCGCCGGTAGATCACGTAGAAGACGAGGCCGAACAGCATCCAGCCTCCCCCCACCCAGACGGCCGTGTGGTGGAGGAGGAAGACGCTGATCCAGGCGAGGCCGCTGATCAGCGCCCCGATGATCGACAGCAGGGGCAGCTCGTGCGAGCCGAACCTCACGTTCCAAGGCACCCGATAGGGCCGTTCGAGATCCGGCTCGACGACGCGTAATCGGACGATCGAGATCTGCGCGATGGTCACCGCGAGCAGCGCCCCGAACGCGTAGACCCGGGCCAGGAAGCGGATGTCCCCCGGGATCGCCAGCGCGAGCGCCAGCACGGCCGCGATCCCGATCGCGATGTAGGGAGTCGAGTACTTCGACTCGAGCTTGCCCGCCCAGCTCGGGATCTGCCGGTTGGTCGCCAGCACGTAGACGTGCCGCGAGAGCCCGAGCATCGCCCCGTTCGCCGCCCAGAACAGCACCGGCACCGCCACCAGCATCACCGCCCACTTCATGAGGTCGGAGAGGAACCCGTGGTCGTAGTTGGCGACCACCCCCAGGATCGGCTCCTCGATGTAGCGGCCGGCGAGCGCCGTCTGCGGCCCGTGCGCGGTGGGTTCAACCGGCACCGCCATCAGCGCGACCGCCGCTATCCCCGCGTAGATCAGCGGGATCGCGATCGCCCCCACCCCCAGCACCCTCTTCAGGTCACCCGGCTCGAACTCGAGCTCGGGCGCGAGGTCGCTGGCTGCCTCGATCCCCGCGTAGGCGATCGTCGCGATCACCAGCGAGTAGACGAGGTCCTTGACGGTCGGAGAGGTGAAGAGGTGCAGCTGGTCGGTCAACCGGTCGGGGTGGAGCACCACGATCAGCCCCACGACGATCACCAGCAGCTGCAGACCCAGCTCCGCGAGAGCCAGCACGACCAGCCGCCGCTGGCGGTTTCGGCCGGTCACGTCCGCGATGTTGAGGATCGCGGCCAGCGCGATCACCAGCGCCGCGACCGCCAGCTCCACATCGCCCCCGCCGAACGTCCCGGAGATCGGCGTCAGGTAGTGCGAGACCGTGATCGACGCCGCTGCGATCACGATCAGGTAGTCGATCAGGATCGCCCAGCCCGCGATGAAGCTGATCAGCTCGTTGAACGCGTGGCGCGCGAAGGTCGCCGAGCCGCCCCGCTCCCTGAGCATCGCGCCCCCCTCGACGTAGGAGAGCGAGGTGAGCGCGAACATCAGCCCGGCCAGCAGGAAGATCACCGGCGTCAGGCCCAGTCCGCGGTCGGCCACCACGCCGATCGAGAAGTAGATCGAGAACCCCACCGCGGCGGAGGCCGCGGAATAGAGGAAGGGCACACCGAGCCAGCGCTTCATCACCGGTCGGCCCTCCTCATCCCCGCATCGAGAGGTACAGCCGTCCCGAGCCGAGCGCGATGAAGAGCAGCCCGAACAGCACCCCCACGGCCAGGGGGCCCCCGCCTCGCGCCAGCGTGATGATCAACATCACGAACCCGAAGCCGATGATCGTGACCGAGAAGATCCGGACCGCCAGCTGATAACCCTCGTCCGGCGAGGGCCTTCTGCTCATGCGTGGACTTTAGGTCCCCGCGTGGACCGTCAGCCCTACAGCGCGATGATCGGAATGATCAGGATGGCGACGATGTTCGCCACCTTGATCATCGGGTTGATCGCCGGCCCGGCCGTGTCCTTGTAGGGATCCCCGACCGTGTCACCGGTGACCGCCGCGGCATGGGCCTCCGAGCCCTTGCCTCCGAACGCCCCGTCCTCGATCAGCTTCTTCGCGTTGTCCCACGCGCCGCCACCGGCGGTCATCGAGATCGCCATGAAGATGCCGACCACGATCACGCCGATCAGGAGACCACCGAGCGCCTGGTAGGAGATCACCCCGACGATCAGCGGGATCACGATCGGGATCAGCGACGGCAGGATCATCTCCTTCTGGGCGGCGGCGGTGACGATGCTGACCGCCCGCCCATACTCGGGCTTCTCCGTGCCCTGCATGATCCCCGGGTGCTCGCGGAACTGGCGGCGGACCTCTTCGACCACGCCCGCCGCTGCGCGGCCCACGGCCTCGATCGAGAGCGCTGAGAACAGGTAGACCATCATCCCGCCGATCAGCAGCCCGATCAGCACCGGCGGATCGGAGATCGAGAAGCTGAGCGCCTTATCGCCCGCCTCGGCCTGTAACTCGTGGGTGAAGGCGTTGAAGAGCACGAGTGCGGCCAGGGCGGCCGAGCCGATCGCGTAGCCCTTCGTCACGGCCTTGGTGGTGTTGCCGACGGCGTCGAGCGGATCCGTGATGTTGCGGACCTCTTCCGGCAGGTCGGCCATCTCGGCGATGCCGCCCGCGTTGTCGGTGATCGGCCCGAAGGCGTCGAGGGCCACGATCAGCCCCGTCAGCGAGAGCTGCGCCATCACCGCGACACCGATCCCGTAGATCCCTTCGGTTCCGCCGCCGGCCAGCTTCCAGGCGCCCAGGATCGCGAATGCGAGCACGAGCACCGGCAGAGACGTCGACTGGAAGCCCTGGGCGAGGCCCTGGATGATGTTCGTCGCGTGCCCCGTCTCCGAGGCCTCGGCGATGGTCCTCACCGGCCGGAACCGGGTGGAGGTGTAGAAGTCGGTGAGCACGAAGAGCGCCGCGGTCACGCCGACGCCGATCAGGCCGCAGAGCCAGAGGTCGGTCGCGGTGGTGTTGCCCAGCGCGCCCCCACTCAGCGGGTCGTCCATCAGCCACTTGGTGATCGGGTAGAAGGCCGCGGCCGAGAGCACGGCCGAGACCCCCAGGCCCCGGTAGAGCGCGGCCTCGACGTTGCCCGTCCGGGTGCGGACCGAGAGCGCCCCGATGATCGAGGCGATGATCGCCACGGAGCCGAGCGCGAGCGGATAGATCGCCACCTCGCGCGTGAAGCCGGTGAAGGTGATCACTCCGAGCAGCATCACGGCCACCGCCGTGACCGCGTAAGTCTCGAACAGGTCCGCCGCCATCCCGGCGCAGTCGCCGACGTTGTCACCGACGTTGTCGGCGATCACCGCGGGGTTGCGCGGGTCGTCCTCGGGGATCCCGGCCTCGATCTTCCCGACCAGGTCGGCTCCGACGTCGGCCGCCTTGGTGAAGATGCCGCCTCCCAGACGGGCGAATACCGAGATCAGCGAGCCGCCGAAGCCGAGCCCGACGAGAGCGTCGACCGCATCCTTGTCGGAGAGGTCGGTGAAGATCAGCAGGGCGCCGAAATACCCCGCGACCCCGAGCAGCGCGAGGCCGACGACGAGCAGCCCGGTGACCGAGCCGCCCTTGAAGGCGATGTCCAGAGCCGGCGGAATGCCCCCGCGAGCCGCCTCCGCCACCCGCGCGTTCGCCCGGACCGAGAGGTTCATGCCGATGAATCCGGCGGCCCCGGAGAGGGTGCCCCCGACCACGAAGCCGATCGCGGTCTCCACGTTCTGCAGGGGGATCAGCAGGATCGCAACGACCACGCCGACCCCGGCGATGATCGTGTACTGGCGCTTCAGGTAGGCGCTGGCGCCCTCCTGCACGGCACCTGAGATCTCCTGCATGAGCTCGTTGCCCGGCGACTTTGCCAGCAGTCGCTGGGTGACGAGCAGTCCGTAGACAACGGCCGCCGCCGCGCAGCCGAGCGCGACAACGACTCCGTAATCGGTGAAGAAGTCAGTCAAGTGGGGCTCCCTGTCGGGTTGGTGGAAAGCGGCGCGAGAGTCTACCCGTCAGGTCCCGGGCGGGGTCCAGAGGTCGGAGTCGTCCTTGGGCGGCTGGGAGGGCTCCTGTTCGGAGGCATCCTGCTCCGGGGCACCTTCCCCGCCCGCCTGCTTCGCGTACAGCAGCTGCAGCTCCGAGATCGCCTGGCGCAGCTGCGCCTGGGCCTCGGGTTTCACCAGGTCGACCAGCGCCTGCCCCGCGTCGATCCCCACCTTCGCCTGCTCCAGGTCCCGCTCCTCGTCGATCGCGATCCGCCGCGCGGACAGGTTGAGGATGCTGACCGCGCTCTGGAGCACGACGTCCTCGATGCGGACCTTGCGGATCTCCTCCTCGAGCTGGGCGCGAAGCTCCTCCTCGTTGGGGGCCTCGCCCTCCTCAGGAGCGCCCTCGGCGCCCTGCTGCTGCTCCTCATCTGCCACTGACAGCCTCCTCCGGTGCGTAGGTCTTGCGAGTTTCCTCGACAGAGCGACGGTAGATCTCCTCGATCGGCGCGCCCTCGGCCAGCCGAGCGTAGGCGCGCTGAGCCCCGTTTCGCTCGGGCAACTCCACGTCCAGCCCGAGAGTCTGCCTGGCGGGCGCGGTCCACTCCACCAGGTCCTCGAGCACCTCGCGGGTGGGGACGACGCGCCGGCCGGGGAAATCGATCATCTCGCCGTCCATTCCATAGCGGATCGCCCGCCACAGGTTCTCCTCGATCTCGCGTCCCCGCAATGACTCCGGCGATCGCCCCTCGTCGAGGTCGATCGCGACCTGCGCCACGCAGGCGGAGATCAGGGCGGCCAGATTGAGAGACTCGTCCCCGCGCGTCTGGGCGTCGCAGATGCGCACCTCGACCGTGCCGAAGGCGTGGTGGGGCCGCACGCTCCACCAGAGCTGCGTGGCCTCGACGATCGAGTCGGTCTCCTGCAGCAGGCGCACGAAGTCCGCGTACGTCTCCCAGTCGCCGAACGGCTCGTGGACGCCGCAGCGCGGGAAGGTGCGGGTGAAGATCTCCGTCCGCACCGAGTGCAGCCCGGTGTCGCGATGGTCGAGAAAGGGCGAGTTGGCGGAAAGTGCAAGGAGCGCCGGCAGCAGCTCGCGCATCCGGTCCGAGACCGCCACGGCGCGATCGGGGCCGTGGACCCCGACGTGAACGTGCAGGCTCCAGGTGTTGTTCCGCTGCGCGACCCATCGCAGGTCCTGCTCGAGCCGGCGGTAGTGCTCGGTGCCGATGATGTGCTGGTCGAGGTAGTTCGCCCAGGGATGGGTGCCCATCGCCGCCAGCGCCAGGCCCATCTCGTCGGCGATGGCGAACAGTCGCGCTCGCCTGGCCCGCTGCCGCTCGGCCGCGTCAGCGAAGGTCTCGCCGCGTCCCGACCGGATTTCGATCTCGGTGTCGATCAGCTCGCCCTTGACGGCGGGCGCGAGCTCGGGATCGCGCAGGCAGGCGGCCTGCATCTCCTCGAAGCGGTGCTCGAGGTCGAGAATTGCGGGATCGACGATCGCGAACTCCTCCTCGATCCCGACCGTGAAGTCGGTCGAGGCCTCGAAGATCTCGCGCACGGCGTCGAGATCCAGCGCGTCGTGCTGTGGTTCGGGATCGGTTGACACCCGCGGCTCGGTTCTCAGGCCAAATAGAAGTAGAGCGCGTAGAGGAGGTCCACCGCCGGGCTGGAGGTGTGAACCGTCACGTCCGGTGGCACCTGCAGGAGCCGCTCGGAGTAGTTGAAGATGATCTTCACCCCGGACTTGACCAGCCGGTCCGCAACCTCCTGGGCGGCGTCCGAGGGCACAGCGAGGACACCGACGACCACCTGCTCCCCTTCGACGACCTCGTCGATCTGGTCGAAGGACCGGACCTCCAGGCCGCCGATTCGGCGGCCGATCACGGCGGGATCGACGTCGAACATCGCGACGACCTGGAAGCCGTGGTCGGCGAAGATGTCCGAGCTGGCGATCGCCTGGCCCAGGTGACCGGCGCCGAAGAGCGCGATGTTGTGCTGGCCCGCGGTTCGGAGGATCTTCCGGATCTCGTTGACCAGCGACTCGACGTTGTAGCCGACCCCCCGCTTCCCGAACTTGCCGAAGCCCGAAAGGTCGCGGCGAATCTGGGTCGAGTTGATGTGCGTGTAGTCGGACAGCTCCTGGGAGGAGATCGTGTCCTTGCCCATCTTGCGAGCCTGGGTCAGGACCTGGAGGTAGCGGGAGAGCCTCGCCGCAACTCCGAGTGAGAGTCGATCCCCGTCAGTGAGGTCCGAGGACCCCTGCTGCTCGGCGGTCTCGGCCGCCACGTCCTCGATCATGCGGACAAGGTATCGAGCCGCGCAGCCGCAGGCCAGGTCCCGCGTCGAGGAAGAGCTCGGAGACGATCTCGCCGTCGAGCTCCACCACCGGAATCCGCTCGAGGAAGCGGCGGTGCAGCTCATCGTCGGCCTCGATGTCCACCTCCTCGAGCTCGAAATCGAGCCCGTCGGCGCGCAGCCGCTCGAGCCCGGCGCGCGCCTCGTCGCAGAGATGGCAGTCAGGCCGCGCGTACAGCTTCACCCGTCGCGAACGCATCAAAGCCCAGGTAGTCGGGATAGGGGATCGACTCGGTGAAGCGGGCGGCGGAGGCGATCATCGCCGCGTTGTCGGTGCAGAGCGAGATCGGGACGAGCTTGAGCCGCAGGCCGAGCTCGTCACAGAGCGCCTGCGTCCGCCCGCGCAGCTCCGCGTTCGCGGCCACCCCGCCCCCGAGCGCGATGGCGGGCCATTCGCCCGTCTTGGCCGCTCGCCCCAGCTTGGCGACGAGCTGGTTGACGATCGCGCGCTGATAGGAGGCGGCGAGGTCGGCCCTCCGCGCCTCGATCTCCTCCGGCTCGAGGTCGCGGACCCTGTAGACGAGTGCAGTCTTCAGGCCGCTGAAGCTGAAATCGAGACCGCGGCCGCTCATCGCCACCGGGAAGTCGAACGCCTCCGGGTCGCCTCCCTCCGCCGCCCTCTGGATCGCGGGGCCGCCGGGGTATCCGAGGCCGAGAAGCCGCGCGCCCTTGTCGAAGGCCTCGCCCGCCGCGTCGTCCAGGGTCTGGCCGATCACCTCGAAGCCGGAGGGGTCGCGAACGCCGGCGAGCAGGGTGTGGCCGCCGCTCGCGATCAGGCAGAGGAACGGCGGCTCGAGCGGGTCCGGCTCCAGGAAGTTGGCCGCGACGTGGCCGTGCAGGTGGTCGACCGGCACCAGTGGCTTGCGGTGGGCGGCGGCCAGCGCCTTGGCGGTGCTGAGACCCACCAGCAGGGCGCCGATCAGCCCGGGGCCCTGGGTGACCGCCACCCGGTCGACCTCCGCCAGACTCGTGTCCGCCTGCACGAGCGCGGCGGCCACCACGGCGTTGACAAGCTCGAGATGGTGGCGTGAGGCGACCTCGGGGACGACGCCGCCGTAGCGCTCATGGAAGGCGGCCTGCGAGGAGACGACGTTGGAGCGGATCCGCGCCCCGTCGATGACGGCGGCGCAGGTGTCGTCACAGGAAGTCTCCAGAGCGAGGATCAAGCGACGGAGGCGCCCTCGGCGGCCTCGAGCCACATGATCAGGGCGTCCTCGCCGTTGTCGTGGTAGTAGCGGCGCCGGCGCCCCGCCGAGCGGAAGCCGAAGCGGCGGTACATCTCGATCGCCGGCGAGTTCGAGACGCGAACCTCGAGCGTGAACCGGGCGCCGGCACCCGCATCTTCGAAGAGCCGCTCGATCAGGTCCGTGGCGATCCCACGGCGGCGCCGCTCCGGGTGGACCGCGACGTTCATCAGGTGCCAGACGTCGTCGTAGCGGGCACAGACCAGGTAGCCGACCAGTCCCTCCGAGTCCTCGGCCGCCAGGCAGATCCCCGACGGCTTGGAGAGCTCGAGGACGAACATCGCCAACGACCAGGGAGTCGGGAACGAGCGCCGCTCGATCGAGATGACCGACGGCAGGTCGCCGTAGCCCAGGCGTCGCAGCCGAAGCTCGCTCGGGTCACCTCCCAGGGACTCCACGATCTCGCTCACGCCATCTCTTTGCATCGGGCGGTCTCAGATACAGGGGTTGGATCTGGTCCGTGGGCGCCTCGACTGCCGCCTCTCCCACCGCGCACACATGCCGTGCAGCGACTCGGTGGACTGGATCTTCGGGCGGGGCTACCGTGGCGCCGGCGGCCTCCAGCTCTGTGGCGAATCGTAGCGCTCCGCTTCCGGCCGCCAGCGCGGCGCGATCCAGATCCCGGACCCGCGCGGCCAGCTCATCCGGAGAGGCGACGAACGGCGGCCAGAGCTCCTCGTCCCCGTCGAAGAGCGCCGCGAACGCCTCGCTCCGGCGTGCGTCGAAAACCGGCAGGGCGAGCCCACGGTCCTCGCGGTCCTCGGACATCCCGCGCGCGAGCGCGGCCAGCGAGCCGACCGGCGCGAGCGGGAGGTCCTGGGCCTGGGCGAGCGCACGGGCGGTCGCGATCCCGATCCGCAGGCCCGTGAATGAACCTGGGCCGATGCCGACCGCGATCCGGTCGACCTTCGGCCAGCCGCCGGCCAGCCTCGATTGTGCGCTCGATCTCGGCGAGGAGGACCTCCGAGTGCCGAGGACGTCCCCCGGGCCCCGGGCCGATCGAGACCTCCCGCACGACCACGCCGTCGGCCGTCGCGCCCACGACGGCGCAGTCGGTCGCGGTGTCGACACCGAGGATCAGCACCGGTAGGGTCCGCCTGGGCGCGCGACGTCCATCCATCCCGGGAGAAGGAGAGCCTCCATGAAGGAGCAGTCCAGCAGGTTGACCAAGGTTGCCGCCGCGGCTCGCAGTGGCCGGCGCGTTGGCAATCGGCGCCATCGCGGTAACCGGCTGCGGCAGCGACGACAACAACTCAGCCGACGTGAACAGCGCGATCGACAGCATCCAGTCGCAGGCGAGCAGCGTGCAGAGCCAGATCTCGAGCGTTTCCACGAACGTTCAGAGCCAGGCCTCGAGCGTCCAGACACAGGTTCAGAGCGTTCAGAGTCAGGTCCAGTCGCAGACGCAGTCGAACGGCGGCTCGAGCGCCGGCGGGTACTAGCGGAACGAGACGAGCTGCGCGCTCTCACCCTGCCCGGGCGGAGCTCCGGCGACCTGCTGCTCCTTGACCGTGCCGATGCCCTGCACGTAGTACTTGTGGTCCACCACTCCGGGCTCGAGCGGCGTCTTCTCCTCGGTCAGCATCGCGCTGCTCGATGAGACCGCCGGCGTTGCGACGCTCGTCGCCATGTTCAGGATGCGGAAGTGGTCCTCAGCCTGGCCCTTGAACGCCTCCTGCTGGAACGACTGACCGACCGCCGGATGCGCGGGCATGAAGATTCCGCCCTTCGCGTCCTCGCGGCCGTTCAGGAAGGAGCCTTCGGTGCTGGTCACCTTGCCCCGTGCATTCAGCTCGGCGGTCTTCTCACCGAGGTACCAGACGGTGCCGCGCTTGTCCTGGGCGTACCAATCGGTTGTCCGCTCCGCCAGCTGACCGTTGAGAAAGAGCCGGTCATTGACCACGGCCGCCCGGATTCCGGTGATCGTCTTGACCCTATGCGTCACCGTCATCACGTCGCGAGCGACCTTGCCGTCCTTCTGGCCGTCGTAGACGTAGACGGAACCCCGCGCCAGCGGGAACCAGGAGTTCGTCACCAGGTTCGAGTTATGCCCGAAGTGCTTCGCCTTCGGGGTGGGCAGCCGCTTCGCGGCGCCCGCCGCAGGAACCGAAGCGCCGACGCCCACTGCCACTACCAGTGCCAGCGTGGCCGCCACCCCGATCGTTCTCTGTCTCATCCAAGTCATCGTCGCCCTCCTTTGGGAATGGTCCGATCGGGAACGACGCTAGGTCGGCCGGATCAACGTCACGTGACAGGAAGATGACCCGCAGATGACAGCGCCAGGCGCCTCAGAACTCGATCTCGCGCTCGTCCCCCCCGGCGTGCCGGAGCTCGACACGTCGGGTGACTCGGTCGAGCCAGGGCTCAGCGGCCCGTGGCCACTCGATGAATGAGACCGCCTCCGGGGTGACGTAGTCGTCGAGCAGGGCGGGGTCCTCCTGCTCGAGCTCGGCGAGGCGGTAGAGGTCGAGGTGGGAGACCGGCACGCGGCCTCGGTAGGTGTGTCCGATCGTGAAGGTCGGGGAGGTGACCGGCTCGGTGACGCCGAGCGCCCGCGCCGCGCCGCGGATCAGCGTGGTCTTCCCGGCCCCCAGGTCGCCGCTCACCAGCACGACGTCGCCCGGACCGAGCTCGGCCGCGAGCCGCTCCCCGAGCGCCTCGGTCTCGGCGGCACTGCGGGTCCGCGCGGTCACCCCGGGGACGTTCTGATCCGGCATCCGCGGCTCAGCCGCCGAAGAGGCCCATCTGGTCCGGCTCGGGAATCCCCTCCGGTACCAGCGGCTCGGGCTCAGGAAGAGGCTGGGTCAGCAGATCCGGGATCTGCCGGAAGTCCTCGCGGAGCTGCTCGGCCACGCGCGGTGTGCGCAGGCCGGCGGCGGGATGGAAGAGGGGCAGCATGAACACCCAGCGGCCGCCGATCAGGTGCTCCTGCGGCGTGCCGCGGACCTTGGTGATCCCGGTCGGATTTGCCGTCAGCAGCTTGGTGGCGAAGTTCCCGAGCGTGCAGATCACCCGCGGCTGGATCAGCTCCACCTGTTTCTCGAGGTAGGGCCGGCAGGAATCGATCTCCTCGGGCTGAGGATCGCGGTTGCCGGGAGGCCTGCATTTGAGGACGTTCGCGATGAAGACGTCCTCCCTCTTCAGCCCGATCCCTTCGAGCAGGTCGGTGAGGAAGGCGCCGGCACGCCCCACGAACGGCAGGCCCTGGCGGTCCTCCTCGGCTCCCGGCGCCTCTCCGACGAACATCAGGTCGGCGTCGGCGTTGCCGGCTCCGAAGACGACCCGGTTGCGGGTCTCCGACAGCGGACAGCGTTCGCAGACCGAGGCCTGGTTGTAGACCTCGACCAGCGCCTGGCGGCGGGTCTCGGTGTCGCTCATGAGCCCCTCCGCCGCCGCGCGGCCGACCGCTCGACGGCGCGCTGCTGCTTGAACCGCTCCTTGGCGCCACCGCGATCGATGCCCCGCTTGTCCTCCAGGCGGCGCTTCTGGTTGGGCGTCAGCTGGTGCTGCGGGGACGAATAGGTGGAGAGCTGGCGCTCGATCTTCGCCGAGCCGCACTCAGGGCAGTCGACGTCAGCGGCCTCCCGGCCTACATGGGACCCCACCAGCTCCTCGAAGCGGTGACCGCACGACTCGCAGACGAACTCGTAGACCGGCACCGCCTTGATGGTAGTTCGGCACCCCGACCATCCCGAAGCGGTTTCGGGCCGCAAATTGGACCGATTCTCGCCCTCGCGCGCCGGGATTCGACTGGCTGGGCAGCCAGAGACCCTCTCTATACTTCGCCGCGGGCCGCGACCGGAACAGGCGTGGACCCGACAGGCACCGAAACCTCTCCTACTCGTCCAACACACACAACCGTCTGGTATCTCCGATGCGGGAACTGGAACGGGATGACCTCCCCTCCCCCCTGAACGCGCCGATCTTCGTGGTCGGCCGCGGCCGCGTGGGCCGCTCACTTGCCGCCGCCGCCGAGCTGGCAGGACTCGACGCCCGCGTCATCTCGCATGAGGACCTCGGCTCCGTGTCCAGGGGCGCGGTGGTCCTGCTCTGCGTTCCCGACGATGCAGATCACCGCCACCGCTCAGCGGCTCGCCCCCGTCGCTCCCTCCCTGGTCGGCCACGTCAGCGGGGCGACCACACTCGATGCCCTCGCCCCGGCGGCCGAGCGCGGTGCGGCAACGTTCTCGCTCCACCCGCTGCAGACGTTCGCGGACGGGGAGACGCCCGTTGAGGGCATGCCGGCCGCGATCGCCGGCTCCACGGAGGAGTCGCTCTCCTATGCCCGCGCTCTCGCAGAGGCGCTCGGGATGCGGCCCTTCGCCGTCCCGGAGGAGAAGCGAGCGGCGTACCACGCCGCCGCCGCCATGGCCTCCAATCTGCTCGTCGCCCTCGAGGAGTCCGCGGCCGAGGTGCTCAGCCCGGATCGGTGTCGAGGATGCGCGTGAGCTGCTCGCCCCCATCGTTCTGCGCACGGCGGCCAACTGGGCGGAGCGCGGCCCCGCCGCCCTCACCGGACCGATCGCCCGCGGCGACCGGGCCACCGTGCAGGGCCATCGCGTCGCCCTTGCCGAGAATGCGCCCGAGCTCGTCCGCCTCTACGACGCGCTGGCGATGCGCGCGGAGGCCATGGCCTGGGAATCCGTCCATGGGGTGCCCTCATGAGGATCGTCCGCTCCAAGGCCGAGCTGCGCGAGGCGCTCGCGGAGCCGCGGCGCCGCGGCAGGAAGATCGGCCTGGTCCCGACCATGGGCTACTTCCACGAGGGCCATCTCTCGCTGATGCGGCGCGCCCGGGAGGACTGCGACATCGTGGTCGTCAGCCTGTTCGTCAACCCGACCCAGTTCGGCGAGGGCGAGGACCTCGGGTCCTACCCGCGCGACGAGGAGCGGGACGTCGAGCTCGCCACCCGGGCGGGCGTCGACCTGCTCTGGATCCCGACCGCCGAGCAGATGTACCCAGAGGGCTTCGCCACCGCGGTCGCGGTCGGCGATGAGCTCACCGGCGTCCTCGAGGGCGACCCCGTGCATCGCGGCTCATCCCACTTCCGCGCCGTCACCACCGTCGTGGCGAAGCTCTTCAACTCCGTCCAGCCGGACGTGGCCTACTTCGGCCGCAAGGATGCCCAGCAGGCGGTCGTGATCAGGCGAATGGCGCGGGACCTCGACTTCCCTGTCCAGATCGAGGTCCTGCCCACGGTGCGGGAGGAGGACGGGCTCGCCCTGAGCTCGCGCAATGCCTATCTCGACCCCGAACAGCGCGAGCGCGCCGCCGCCATCTCCCGCGCGCTGCGCGCCGCCGAGCGTGCGGCGGTCGAGGGCGAGACCTCGATCGACGCCCTGGTGGAGGTCGCGAGGCATGAACTTCGCAACGCCGGCATCGATCCGGAGTACGTGGAGGCGCGCTCGGCGGAGGACCTCTCTCCCGTCGCCGAGCTCAACGGGCGGCCCGTGCTGGTCGCGGTGGCCGCGCGGGTCGGCAGGGCCCGCCTGATCGACAACGTCGTAATCACTCCCCCAACCGAGACAACGGAGGCCTGAAGGAGGCATCGCAGTGAGCACTCAGCCCATCAACACTCCCACGCCCGACGAGCGCCAGCCGATGACCCTTCCGCGCCTCGTCGAGATGAAGCGCGCCAAGGAGCCGATCGTGATGGTCACGGCCTACGACTACCCCTCCGCGCAGATCGTCGACGAGGCGGGAGTCGACATCGTGCTGGTCGGCGACACCGCCGCGATGGTCGTCCTCGGCTACGACGCCACCACCCCTGTCGGCATGGAGGAGATGCTGATGATGGCGGGCGCGGTGCGCCGCGGGCTGAAGCACCCGCTGCTGCTCGGCGACATGCCGTTCGGCTCCTACGAGAGGTCGAACGAGCAGGCGATCGAGAACGCCCAGCGCTTCGTCAAGGAAGCCGGCTGCGCCGGGGTCAAGCTCGAGCGCGGCGGCGCGTCCGTCGATCGCGCCCGGGCGATCGTGCGGGCGGGCATCCCGGTGATGGGACACGTCGGTCTGACGCCGCAGACGGCCACCGTGCTCGGTGGCTTCAAGGCCCAGGGGCGCACGGCTGAGGCGGCGGCCAAGCTCACCGAGGAGGCCCTGGCGCTGCAGTCGGTGGGCTGCTTCGCGATCGTCTTCGAGGCAATCCCGGCGGCGGTCACGGAGGCGCTCGTCCCGAAGCTCGACATCCCAGTCATCGGGATCGGGGCGGGGCCGGCGACGGACGGCCAGGTGCTCGTCCTCCACGACCTGCTCGGGGTGTACGACGGCCACCAGCCGAAGTTCGTCAAGCGGTTCGCCAACCTGCGCGAGGAGTCGCTGCGGGGGGTGCGGACCTACACGGAGGAGGTCCGAGCGCGGCGCTTCCCCGACGAGAACGAGCACACCTACTCGATCCCGCAGGAGGAGCTCGAGGAGTACGCCCGCTACCTCGAGGAGGAGGCGCTGGTCGGCACCGAGACCCCCTGGGACTGGTAGCTGCACGCGCGCAACGCCCGGGTCCATCCCTTCCGGAGCGAGTGTGATACTCGCCTCAAACTAGGGAAGGAGAAGGAATGCAAGCGAACGATGCTCTCTCGGAGAGGCAGCCCACTGGATGGACCTATTTCGCCGGGTGCCTCCTCTTCATAGTCGGATCGCTGGATGCCCTCTGGGGCCTGGCGGCGATCCTGAACGACCAAATCGTGGTCGTCGGCGGTCACGGCGCGATCCTGGCCGACCTCACCACGTGGGGCTGGGTCCACCTGATCCTCGGCTCGCTCATGGCCCTGACGGGCCTCGGCCTGTTCGCGGGAAGCTCCGGAGCCCGTTGGGCGGCGATCTTCTTCGTGATGGTGAACGCCGTCACGCAGATCGTCTGGTTTCCCGCGGCTCCGCTGTGGGCCTTCCTGCTGATCATCCTCGACGTGACGATCATCTATCAGCTCACGGCGCGCTGGTCTTCGTGAGCTAGCCCTCGGCCGGAGGGCGGGCCAGACACCCGCCCTCCGGCCGTGTTGCGTCGCGAAGGTGTTCGTGGCGTGAGCACCTGGCCGCTCTACGCCCTCCTCGCCGCGCTCAATCCGACCCTGCTCGGGGCGACGACCGTGATGCTGCTCCTCGAGCGCCCGAAACGGCTCCTGCTCGGCTATCTGCTCGGGGCGTTGATGACCAGCATGACGCTGGGGCTCGTCATCGTCTTCTCGCTGGACGGGTCCACGCACAATGCCCAGCACACGCTGAGCCCGGCATTCGATCTGGCACTGGGTGGCCTCCTGATCGTCCTGTCCTATGCGATCCGCGGTTGGGGCCGCGCCGGAAAGTCGGAGCGAGCCAGGAGGCGCGCGGAGGCGAAACGGGCCAAGGGTCCGCCCCTCTGGCAGCGGACGCTCAGCCGTGGCTCAGCCTGGATGACGTTCGTCGTCGGCGCGCTCCTCACTCTCCCCGGGGCGCGCGTACCTGATCGGCCTCCACAACATCGCAGAGCAGGACGCCGCGACCACTGCCACGGTCGGGATGGTCCTGGCCTTCAACGCTGATCATGCTCGCGCTGCTCGAGCTTCCTCTGATCGGATTCGTGATCGCGCCGGAGTGGACCGACGGTGCCGTCAAGCGCTTCAGGGAGTGGTTCGCGCGCAACGCCCGCCGGCTGGCGTCTCAGGTCGCCCTCGTCGTGGGCGCGCTGCTGATCGTCAGGGGCGTGATCTACCTGATCTAGGGACCCTCGTCGCCGAGAGCCTTGGCTGGGCGCGTCGCCCGATCGATGCCGGCGCCGGTCAGCTCACCCAGGGCGACGCCGGCCAGAGCGCCCACGATGACGTCGAGTGGGTAGTGCACGCCGGTGTGGACGCGGGAGTAGCCGACCAAGGACGCGAGCGCATAGAGCGGGGGTCCCGCCCAGCCGAGCTCCCGGCCCACGCCAGTCGCGAACGCAAAGGCAGCCGCCGTATGGCCCGATGGGAAGGACCGAGTCGTCGGCATCCTGACCCGCGGTCGTCCGGCCGCGAACAGCCCCTGGCGGTCCGGTCGCCGCCGTCGCATGAGCGGCTTGAAGGCGAGGTTGACGACCGCCGAGGTGACGCCGACGGAGGCCATGCCCCGCACCGCCGCCCGGATGCCGTTCGGGCCGCCGCGCAAGCGCGAGCGCAAGGGCGAGCCCGATCGAGATCTTCGAGTGGTTCGCGGCCTGGGAGAGGCGGGCCAGAGGCGCGTCAAGCGCAGGGGTGCGGGTACCCGCCACCGCCCTGTAGAGCGCCAGGTCGAGGCGCCTGCCCGCCCCGGCCTCCCGATCTCACCAGGTCAGCTCGATCTCCAGCTCGCGCTCGTCGGTCTCCAGCTCGAGCTCGACCTTGACCTGAACCTCGTCGGGAACGTGGACCTTGAACTGCATGCCGCCGCGCTCGAACTCGATGTCGTTGTTCTGGGCCAACTTGTCCGCGAACGTCGCAGCCGGGCAGCGGCCTCTTCCCGCGACATCGTCTCCTTCGTCTCGACTTCCAAGATGTCCATCAGGTCTCCTTTGTCTGTGGTGTGCGTCCGACCGCGATGTCGACCAGGGCCCGGATGCCTCCCATGGTGGTTTCGGGGATAGCCGCGGACGGCGAGGCCCCGGGGTGCTTCGGGGAAATTCGCACGCGGAGGACGCCGGGCTTCATCCGGAATCGCAGCGGCGGGTCGAGCGAGACCGCCTCGCCGTCGATGCCGGCCGGAACGGCATGCTCGGACTGCACCTCGAACTCCGCTGCCGTCCACTCGCGCCATGGCCGTTGCGCGAGGCGGCCCTGCCCGCTCCCCGTCGGCGCCGAGACGACCGTGATTCCGAGCAGCCCGTCGTCGATCCGCGGGCGCGTGCCCGACCCGACGGCCGTCCCGAGCCGGTAGCGGTTGTTCGAGACAAGCACGGCGGCCCCCGAGCCGTGCTCGTCGCCGCCGGGGCCCCGCCAGGCGAGATCGAGCCCGCTTCCCTCCGGTCCCAGCATCTCGGGAACCGTGTCCAGGATCGTGCGCAGTTTGGACTCGCGGTATCCGGGCCTCTGGACCGCCTCCGCGTAGAGCCCGAGCGAGACGTTGTTGACGAAGACACGGCCGTTCACCTCTGCCAGGTCGACCCGGCGCTCCCCCCCGTCGACGAACGCGTCCAGAGCACCGACCACGTCATCACGGTCGACGCCGAGGTCGAGCGCGAAGTGGTTTCGCGTCCCTGCGGGCACACACGCGTACGGCAGATTCAAGTCCGCGGCCATCGCCGCCACCACCGCCTGCGAGCCGTCGCCGCCGGCCATCGCCAGCGCGTCCGCGCCTCCGGCGACCGCCTCTCTCACCAGATCGGACAGATCAGCGCCTCGAGTCAGCTCGATCGGCTCGATGCCACGGGTCCGAGCTTCGTCGGCAAGTCCGAACTTCTCCGCCTTTCCCCCGCCGGACTTCGGGTTGTAGAAGAGCACGGGTCGCTCCGGCCGTGGGCGCGGCCGGCAGTGACACCTTTCTCCTGAACGCCGCACGCGCCAACGCCAGGCTCGCCGTCAAGCCAACGCCGATCAAGATGGCCTCCACGAGGTGGTCCCCGTCTGTCAGCAGGAGCACGACCGGCACGGCGAGCGCGACCAGCGCGACTCCGAGCGACGCCAGGCGGACGACGCCACGTCCGCAGCAGCCCGTACCAGCCGACCGCCAGGGCAGCCACCACACACGCGAGCACGATCAGTCCGCGAGGGAACTGCTGGACCACGACGTAGAGAGCCAGGAGCAGCGTCGCGGCCCCGAGCACGAGCGCGAGTCCGGCCGCAGCTCTCCGTCGACTCCCCGACGCCATTTCCTGACCGTCCAGCATGACGCTCATTCGATCGCTCTGCTCGCCCGGATAGTTTCTGCCGATGAGAACCTGGCTCGCCGGGCTGGCGGACAACGATGCCCTCGTCGCCAGGTTGACCCGCATCGCGATCTGGGTGGTGGGCATCGCGGCCCTGATCTTCGTCCTCGACCTGCTCGGAGTTCCGGTCAGCGACTGGATCAGGGAGCTGTTCAAGAAGATCAGGGAGATCCCGGCATGGGCGGTGATCTCCGGCATCGTGCTGCAGAGCGTCCAGACGACCCTCGCCGCGGTCGCCTGGCTGACGATCCTGCGCGCGGCGTTCCCCCGCGCGAGGATCACCTTCCGGCTCGTGCTCGCCTCGTACGCGGTGTCGGTGGCCATGAACAGCTTCCTGCCGGCGAACATCGGCACGTTCGTGATGCTCGTCATGTTCACGACCGTGATCGTCGGCGCGACCTTCGCGGCGATCTTCTCCGGATTCCTGGTGCAGAAGATCCCGTTCTCGATCTTCAACATTGCGGTCTACCTCTATCTCTTTCTCACCGTCGCGGGCTCGTTCTCGATCAAGCTCAGCGGCCTGGCGAATCACAAGGTCCTCGCGATCCTCCTCATCGGGGGATTCGGTTTCCTGCTCGTCCTGACGACGCGGGTCTTCCGAAGGCAGTGGGCCAAACTCCGCGAACAGCTGATTGCGGGCGGCAGGATCCTGGGTTCCCCGAGGAAGGCGCTGACCGGCGTGTTCCTGCCCGAGCTCGGCAGCTATCTGGCGCGCCTCGCGATCATCGCGGTGTTTCTCGGCGCGTACAGCATCCCGGTCACCTTCCACAACGTCGTCTCCGTCACTGCCTCCAATTCCATCTCGAACACCGTGTCGCTGACGCCGGGAGGAGTCGGGGTCACCCAGGCGATGAATAGCGCCGCCCTCTCGAAGGAGACGAGCGCGAACACCGCCACGGCCTACTCGGCTTCCCAGCAGTTGATCGTTTCGGCCTGGAACGTCGTCTTTGCAACCGCCCTCGTCTGCTGGGTCTTCGGCTGGTCCGGCGGCAAGGCGCTGGTCACGAGCTCCTACGAGGAGGCAAAGGCGAAGAGCCAGGAGCTCAGGGAACGGCGTCGCGCTCGGGGCTCGCCATCGACCACTTGACGACACGGTGAGTCCCGCGCGCAGAGTGAGCCGTGTCGCCTGGGCCGTCTTGCGCTGGCTGATCCTCTGGGTGCTCGTCGCCCTGATCTTCTGGGTGGTCGTCGCCCTGCTGCCCGGCTTCGGGGTGCCCAGCTTCGAAGCGGTGCTGTTGACGACGGGCCTGGTGGCGCTGCTCAACGCTCTCCTCTGGCCCGCACTGATCCGGGTCCTGTTGCCGCTGACCGTCCTGACCTTCGGCCTCGGTTCGCTGGTGCTGAACGCGGCGATCGTCGCGGTCTCGGTCAAGCTCGTGGACGGCTCAGCTCCCGGCTTCCTGGAGGCGATCGCGGCGGCCTTCTTCCTCTCGGTCAGCCTCACCCTGCTGGCGCCCGCGCTCAGCATCGACGACGATGCCCGCCAGCTTCGAGTGGTCAGACGGCGGGCGCGCCGGGTTCGCGACGCGGACCGAACGGAGGTCCCCGGCGTGATCCTGTTCGAGATCGACGGCCTCGCGGAGCCGGTCCTGCGCCGTGCCCTTCGCGAGGGACACGCGCCGACGATGGCCCGCTGGCTGGATCGCGGGACACACCGGATCGTGCCCTGGGAATGCGACCTCTCGTCCCAGACCGGCGCAAGCCAGGCCGGGCTGCTGCTGGGGAGCAACGAGGACATGCCGGCCTTCCGCTGGTACGAGAAGGAGAGCGGACGGACGATGGTCTCCAACCACTCGAAGGACGCGGTCGAGATCGAGGCGCGCCATTCCGACGGCGGCGGCCTGCTCGCTGCCGGGGGCGCGAGCCGCGGCAACATGTTCTCCGGCGACGCGCCCCACTGCTCGGCGACGATGAGCGTCCTGCGGGACAGGAGGCGGTCGAGCGCCCGGGAGTACTTCGCCTACTTCGCGGATCCGTATGGCTTCTCGCGCACGATCGCGCTCTACGTCTGGGACATCGTCCTGGAGCTGCGTGCCGCGCGCCGGCAGCGCAAGCGGGGCGAGGAGCACATCAATCGCGGCGGTATCTATCCGCTCCTGCGCGGCGCGATCACCGTCGTCATGCGCGACCTCAACCTCGCGACCCTGCTGGGGGACATCGTCGAAGGGGTCCCCGTCGCCTACTCGACCTTCGTCGGCTACGACGAGGTCGCCCACCACTCGGGTATCGAGCAGCCCGATGCGTTCGCCGTGCTGAAGCAGCACGACGCCCGGCTGGAGCGGCTGGAGAGGGCCGTCGAGCAGGCTCCGCGCCCCTACCACCTGGTCGTGCTCTCCGATCATGGCCAGAGCCAGGGCCGTCCCTTCCGCCAGCGCTACGGCGTCGAGCTCGGGGAGCTGGTGCAAGGGGCGCTCTCGGGCGGCAACGTCTACGCACCCGCCCCGTCGGACGAGGGCCTGACCTCAGTCGGCGGCGCGCTGACCGACGCCCGTGACGAGGACACGGCGGCCGGCAGGATGCTCGCGCGCGCGACGCGGGATCGGGTGGTGGACGGCGACGTGGTGATCGGGCCGAAGCCGGAGGCCGCCGAGCAGATGGCCGAGGACGCCTCGGAGAACACCGCCATCGTGCTCGCCTCCGGCGGCCTCGGACTGATCTCCCTGCCCGAGCGCGACCATCGGCTCACGATCGAGGAGATCGACGGTCTGCACCCGGGCCTGATCGGAACGCTCGTCGACCATCCCGGCATCGGCTTCGTGATGGTCCGCTCAGACAGTGACGGCGCCGTGGTCCTGGGTGCGGGCGGGAGACGCCGTCTCCGAGACGATCAGGTGACCGGCCGGGACCCGCTGGTCGACTTCGGGCCCAACGCCGCCGACCATCTACGGCGCACGGACGGCTTCGCTCACTGCCCCGACATCCTCGTCAACTGCATGTACGACCCGGAGGCGAACGAGGTCGCCCCGTTCGAGGAGTTCATGGGGTCACACGGGGGGCTCGGTGGCTGGCAGAGCCGGCCCTTCGCCCTGGTCCCGAGTGAGTGGAGCGAGCCCGAGGCGCCGATCGTCGGCGTGCGGGCCATGCACGACGCGCTCAGAGGGTGGCTTTCGCAGACCGGCCTGGAGCTTCGGCCGCATTCGGGGGAGCCGTCGGCCTAGATGCCGAGCAGCTGCTTCTTCTTCGCCTCGAAGTCCTCGGCGCTGATCACGCCCTCGTCCCTCAGCTTGGCGAGCTTCTCGAGCTCGGCGGTGTAGTCGCCTCCGCCGCTCGGTGCCGGCTCAGCCGGCGGCGGCGCCTGCTGCGGCGCCTGCTGCTCTTCGGCGGGCTGGTCCTGCCCGGCCCATTTCTGATCCTGGTGGTGCCGCACCCTGCCTGCGACCCCCGCGGCCACGCCGACGCGCGCCGCCCCGCGGACCAATCCCGGTCCTCGTCTCATCAACGGCATCTCTCACTCCTCCTTCGTTGTCAGGCGTTCGCCTGGGCCCACTCGCGCGCAGCGACGACGACCTCGTGTGGGATCCGATCGTAGTCGTAGAGCTCGCCCCCGGCGTCTCGGATCGCCGCCGCCACCGGCTTCGCCCAGACGTTCTCCCAGACGAGCAGCGCGGCGGAGGAGTTCGGGTCGAGCTCCTCGCCCGCGGCCATCAGGTCCTCCTCGTTGAACAGTCCGCCCGAGGTCGCGCCGAGGTTCTCGAGTCCCTCCCGCACATCGGGGTCGAGGTCGCTCAGCTCGAAGGCGGCGATGTCGCCGGCCTCGTCCTTCCCCACGAACGCGATATCGATGATCCGGATCGTCCCCGCCTCCACCAGGTCGCCCAGCGCGGGCGCGATCTCCCCCCGGAACCGGTTCCCCGGGAAGGCGACGATCAGGTACTCGACCGGACCGATCTCAGCAGCGTCTGTCATCTCTCACCTCCATTGTGTTCAACTCTCATTTGAGAGTTTCGTCGTGAGTCGATCCGAGCGGAAACTCCCGTGCCGTCTGCCGGCGCAGGATCTCGACCCCCACCACGGCCAGCGCGGCGAGAGCGAGCACCACGAGCACCTGGCCGAAGTTGTTGATCGTCGGAAGGAGCGTCAGCCAGAGCAGGAAGATGAAGGCGAGAACCGCATAGACGACAACCGGCCGGTCGCGCAGGTACGGCGCCAGGAAGCGTCGCACGGCGACCTCGTGATAGCCCGGCCCTGCCAGGAGGCCCCCGCCGATGAACCCCAGCCCGATCACGAGCACGAACAGCGCACGGTCGTGCAGGCCGGTGGAAATGATGTTCCAGACTGAGGTGATGGCCGGTTTGACCGCGTCGGAGCTCGCCACCGAATCGATCACCCCGTTGCCGATCACGCGCCTCACCAGCAGGACGAGCAGCGCGGCGCCCAGGATCCCCCCACCGGCCGCGATCAGAGTCTCCCGCCGCCAGCCCTTGGCGAGGTAGATGGCCGCCAGGTACAGCAGCAGCGCCAGCACCGGCAGCACGAAGCCGAGGTGACGCAGCACCTTGACGAGGTCCTGGAGGCCGCTCAGGCCACTGGACTTCATGATCACGATCTCGCCGGGGTGCTGAACCGCCTGACGGTTCAACAGGTCGGTGACGCGCGTCTGGAGCGAGGCGAGCGTCGGGTCGATCTTGAGGATGTTCGCCTGGCTTGGATCCTTGATCACCAGCGCGGCCTGGCCCTGCACCGTGGCCGACCGAATGTCGAGCTTGGCCAGGCGGGCCTGAAGGTCGGACAACCGGCCCTGGAGCTGAGCGGGGGCCTTCGGCAGGATGCCCGCGATCTTCTGTTGGAGGCTCGCGACGGTCGTGCGCAGCTGGGCGGCATCCGTTTCGAGAGTCGTCAGGTTCTGTTGCGCCTGCGGGGTGAGCGTGCCCGCCTGCGCCTGGGAGAGCGTCGCTCGCGTGGACTCGATCTTGCTCTGGATCGTCGTCAGGCGCTGCTTCAGCTCCGTCGAGGACTGCTGGATGAAGCCCTGGATCTCGGAGATCGTCGAGGGGTCAACGCCCAGACGACTGGCAAGGTCGGCGACGAAGGCCCCGTATTCGAGGGTGACGTCGCCGCCCTGGGTCGAGACGAATTGGCCCTTGTCCTCGATCAGGCTGACGAACCGCTGCTGCGCCCCATTGATCGCGGTGGCGACGAGATTCTGAACCTGAGGCGAGGCGAGCGCCGTCTCCGCCACGTTCGTGGCGAGCTGTCTGGTCGCCGCCGTGACCGGAGCGGCGAGCGGCGCAGCGGGTGGCGGCAGCCTCTGCGCGATTTGGGCCTGCACGTCGACGTTGGCGTAGAGCTGGTCGACCGCGAAGATGCTGAGCTGCTGCTGGACGTCCTTGTTCTGGAGGATCTTGTCGGTGCTGTTGGAGAATTCGCCGCTGTTGAGGACCTGAGTCTGAATCCAGTTCGCGAGCATCGAAACGACCAGCACGATCGAGGCGAGCACGACGAGAGCCCACACGAGCTTGCGGTGTGGACGCTTCGGCTCTGGCGCCGCGCGATCCTGTGAGCGCTCGCTCCCGTCGGGCTCAGGCGGGGGTGCCGTGGCTCGCTCCGGGGGCGGCGTCGTGTCGGGCTCGTCGGGCATGCTCGGACGCTCGGAGGGCTATCGAGTCGAAGGCCTGGCCGGGCGCGTCCTCCTTACCCTATCTCTACCAGGCTCTGCTGGGCGATCTCGATCGTCCAGAGTTGACGCCTCGAAGGAATCCGTCACATCCCCAAGCCATCATTCTTTCGACAAGAGCTGGCGGCCAAGCGAGGTCGAGCCCCGAATAAGAGGAGGAGAGATGGCTGATCAAGTGACTACAGGCGACGTACGCGTGGCCACCGGAGGGTGGTGGCTGCTTGCGCTGGTCGGCGTGCTCAGCATCGCGGCGGGGATCATCATTCTGTTCAAGCCGAGCGACAGCCTGGCGACAATCGCCGTGATCGCGGGGATCTTCCTGCTCGTCGACGGGATCCTCGAGCTGGCGGCCTCCCTGATGCGTGGCACCCAAGGCCGCGGATCCCTCGCGCTGCTCGGTGTGCTCACCGCGATCGTCGGGGTCCTGCTCATCCGCCACCCCATCGGCGGGGTCGCGGCTGTTGCGCTGCTGGTCGGGATCTGGCTGATCGCGGTCGGCGTGCTGCGCGTGGTCGCCGCCTTCGAGGTGGACGAGAACCGCGGCTGGGGCATCTTCGCGGGAGCGGTCGAGCTGCTCGCCGGCATCGTGATCGTCTCCGATCCGAACATCGGCCTCGCAACGCTCGCCCTGCTCGTCGGTCTCGGCTTCATCCTCAACGGCATCGGCATGTTCGCCCTCGGCTGGAGCCTGCATGCCGTCAGGCGAGAGGTGGCGGGGCCCTGACGCGCTGAGCGTCCGCTAGCGTGCGGCGCCGTGGCCGTTCACACCGCGGATCTTCGGCTCGCAACCCAGGGAGATACGGACGTCACAGACATCACCGCGGACGTGCAGAGGGTCGTGGCGCAGGGACCGATTGACGACGGACTTGTGACCGCCTTCGTCCGCGGGTCGACGGCCGCGATCACGACCATGGAGTTCGAGCCCGGCGGCGTCGCGGACCTGCGCGCTCTGCTCGACCGGCTCGTGCCGGTCGAGGGCGACTACGAGCACAACCGGCTCAACCACGACACCAACTCGCATGCGCACCAGCGCGCGTCCCTGATCGGGCCGTCGGAGCAGGTCCCGGTGGTCGGCGGCCGGCTCGCGCTCGGGACCTGGCAGCAGCTGGTCCTGATCGACTTCGACGACCGCCCGCGCGACCGCACGGTGGTCGTCCAGGTCGTCTCCTGAGCTAGCCGCTGGCCTCCGGCGCGGGATGTCGGGATGCCGCCAGCCCGCGCTGCACCGCCAGGGTGGTCACGCCCGAGAGCAGCAGCAGTACGACGTTGACGCCCAGAACCGCGGCCGCGCCCCAGGAGACGCTCACCTCCCCCAGGCCCAGCGACACGCCGAAGAGGGCGGAAGCCGGGATGGTCGTCACCGAGATCGCCACTCCGACCGCCGACGCCGCGCGAGTCTCGAAGGAGAGCATCGCCGCGACCCCGGCCGCGAGCGCCACGAGGATCGTCGAGTAGTCGACGCTCTGCAGGCCGTGCAGGTTCTCCTCGTGGACCTGGTAGCCCGAGCTCAGGATCCCCACCGCCTGCAGCCCCCAGGCGAGACCCGCGGCGACCGCCCAGGTGAGCACGATGCCGAGCAGCAGCGCCCCGATCGCACGGCGGGCGAGCGGAAGCCGGCCGGCGACGATCCCGACGCAGGCCGCGCAGATCGGCAGCAGGTCCGGGCTGACCGCCATCGCGCCCACCACCAGGATCGGGTTGTCGGTGAGCACGCCGATCGCCCCGAGCACCGCGGCGACCGCCATCAGCGCGAGATACTGGCCCAGGACCCTGGAGTGGGTTCTCGCCTGGCCCATGATCTCGATCCAGGCGAAGCCCTCCCCTCTCGAGTAGTGCCCGTGCGGCGGGGTCGGCGCCACAACCTCCTGCCTGGTGAGCAGGTAGTCGGCGTCGTCGACCTCCCAGTCGCGGATCAGCGTCACCACGCGATCCGCGACCGAGGGCATCACGTCGGCGGCGAGGACGACGTCGGTGCCCGCGCGCTCCGGATTCAGCACGACGATCCGGTGGACTCCCCCGGTCTCCTCGAGCGCCTCGGTGACCGTATCGGCGCGATGCTCCTCTACCGCGAGGCGCAGTCTGAGCACGGGCCGAGTCTAGGAAGCGCCCGGGACGTCCCGGGCCAGGCGCCTACGCGACGATCTTGGACTTGGCCTGCTCGAACTCCTGATCCGAGAGCTTGCCGTCGTCGTGGAGCTTGGCGAGCTTCGTGAGCTGGTCCGCGGCGGAGTCGCCCGACGACCCGCTGCCCGCCGTCTGGCGGATGTAGGTGTCGAGTTGGTCCTGCGCGAGCTTCTGCTGCTGCACGGCGCGCTCGTGCATGCCGCTGCCCCTGAAGATCAGATACAGAAGAGCCGCCAGGAACGGGACGAAGATCAGGAACACGATCCAGGCCGCCTTCCCCCAGCCAGACATCGAGTGATCGCGGAACAGGTCGCTGATGATGATGAACAGGACCATCAGCCAGGCCGCGAACAGGAACACCTCCAGCACGACCAACAGCACCTGACCGAATGAGACATCAGCGAGGACCATGAACTCTCCTTGACCGGGGTCTAGTGGACCGCGGTCTTCGTCGACCGCTGGTCACTTCATATCACTCCGGGTCATTCGTCCGGGTTCTTGAACTCGATCTCCCGGATCACCTTGGCCGGCACCCCGGCGGCGATCACCCCTGGCGGGAGGTCGCGGGTGACCACGGAATTCGATCCGATCACCGCCCGCTCGCCGATCTCGACGCCCCCGGTGACGACGCAATTGACCCCGAACCAGCAGTTGGAGCCGATCCGCACCGGCCCCTGAGGCTCGAAGCCCTGCCAGGTGACCGGCTTGGTCGGGTCGTCGTAGCGGTGGTCGGAGTCGCCGACGAAGCAGTTGTTGGCGAACATCACGTGGTCGCCGATCTCGATCAGCTCGAGGGCGGCGAGCATCGTCCCCCGGTTGAGGAAGCAGCCCTCGCCGATCCGGATCCGCGCGTCCCCCGAGAGGGTGAGCCAGCAGCCGGGCTCGAGCAGCGTCGCCTCCCCGATCTCGAGGTGCCCGGAGTCGAGGGCCTCCAGGACCTCGCCCTCGACCGGGTAGCGGATGAAGAAACCGCCCTCGGCGGCGTGCCGGTTGATCCTGAGGCGGCGCCGCCAGCGGTGGTTGCGCTCGTACCAGCGCCGCTTCACCCACCAGCTGCGCCATTGGTCGAGTGAGGTCACGGCGAGAGCTTCGCAAACGCCGGGCTCAGGTTTATCGTGCGCTCCGTGAGTCCCGGCTCAGACGCCGCACCGCGGGGCGGGATCGACCTCGGCGGCACCAAGATCCAGACCGTTGTCGTGGACGCCGACAACAAGGTCCTCGGTCAAAGCCGGCGACCCACCCCCACCGAGGGCGGCCCGGAGGACGTGGCGGGCGAGATGCTCTCGGCCATGCGGGAGGCGGCGGAGCAGGCCGGGCGTGGAGACGCGTGAACTCGGCGGCGTCGGCGTGGGCTCGCCCGGCGACGCGGACGAGACGACGGGCGTCGTCTCGGACGCCCGGAACCTCCCAGACTGGATCGGGCCCTTCCCGCTCGGGGAGCGCCTCTCCGCGGACCTCGGGGTCCCGGTGCGGGTCGGCAACGACGTCCAGGTCGCAGTCCAGGCCGAGTTCGAGCTGGGCGCCGCCAAGGAGTTCGACACCATCCTGGGCGTCTGGTGGGGCACCGGTGTCGGCGGCGGCCTGATCCTGGACGGCAAGCCGTGGCTCGGCCGAGGCGCGGCGGCGGAGATCGGGCACGTGGTCGTGAAGATGGGCGGCGCCACGCTGCACCTGCGGGCGCAAGGGCTGCATGGAGGCATACGCGGGCCGCAAGGCGATGGAGATCAAGGCGCGCAAGGAGGTCGACGAAGGGCGCCAAGACGGACCTCTTCAAGATCATGGAGGAGCACAGCAGGGACCGGCTGACGAGCGGCATCTGGGAGCGGGCTCTGAAGCAGGGCGACGACCTCGCGACCAGGCTGATCGATCGGGCGGTGAAGGCCCTCGGCGCCGGCGTCGCCTCGTGCGTGAACGTGATCGACCCGGAGGCCGTGATCATCGGCGGCGGCCTCGGCAGCCGCTTCGGCGAGAAGTACGTGAGGCGGATCGCCGCCCGGATGCATCCGCACCTCTTCTCCGACGAGCGGCCGCCCGCGATCCGCCTGGCAGGGCTCGGCGACCTGGGCGGGGGGATCGGTGCGGCCCTGCTCGTGGACGCTAGTGTCGGCTGAGGGCAACTGGAGGGAGGAGAGATGCCGCAGGTCGAAGGAACCGGAACCGTGAGCAGCGACCCGGCGAAGTGGTGGGTCGTCGCGCTCCTCGGAGTGATCTCGATCGCGGCGGGCGTCCTGGCGCTCGCCTACCCGGACATCACGCTGCTGGTGCTCGGCCTGATCGTCGGGATCAACCTGGTCCTGATCGGTGGTGTCTGGGTGGGTCTCGCCACCATGGAGCAGCACACGGAGGGCGGCCGCGTGCTTCGTTTCATCGTCGGCTTCCTCGCGATCCTGGCTGGTCTGGTCTGCCTGGTCCGTCCCGGCGCCGGCGTGCTGGCGCTGCTGATCGCGCTCTCGTTCTGGTTCATCCTCACCGGGGTGGCCGACCTGGCCCGCGCACTCGATCAGCGAGAGCACCGGCTTATCGCGGGCATTCTCGGAGTCATCGGGATCGCGGCCGGCGTGATCATCGTCGCCAACCCCGACATCGGACTGACCACGCTGGCGCTGCTCGCCGGCATCGCCTTCATCGTGCGAGGAACGGTCGAGCTGATGGCCGGCCTCTACATGCGGAGCCTGACCCGCTAGCCCCGAATCAGCTGGAAGATCGCGGAGCCCGACACGTGGCCGGGCTCCGCGAATCCAGGACTAGACGCGCGTGGCTCGCTCGTCCTCGCCGAATACGACGAGTCCGTAGACGATCCACACGCAGAGGACGAAAATCCCCAGCTCCCAGAACGGGTGGTGATCGCCCATGGACAGCAGCGCACCGATCGCTCCGAGGGTGCCGCCGACGATGCCGACGACGCGGCCCCAGGTGTTACCGGCCATCAGCGAGAACCCTCCGGTGAGTTGGATCACCCCGAGGATGACCAGCACCCAACCCATCGCGTGGAGATTCGTGAAGATGTACCTGGTGTCGTTCACGTAGAAATTCGCATCGGAAATGGCACCGATGCCGTAGATGATGTTGAGCGTTCCCACCATAAGCAGCAGGATCGCGACGAAAACTGCTCGACCTGCTCCTCTCATGTGGGTCTCCTCTCTGTTACCGGCCACCCCCAAGGCGGCCGTGTGCGCCGGTCAATCCTTTGACCGAGCAAGCGGAACCTAAGCACGGCTCCCGGCGGAACCCTGAATCTCAGTCTGCAGGCGGCTTTGAGCCTTCGCCCGTGCGTGGACTGGGCAGCGAAGGCGCCCCGCCGATCAGGTCCTGGGCCTTCCTGACACGCTTGTCGTGGCGCGCCTTGCGAGCCTCAGCCTTGACCAGCTTGCCGCTGCCGGGCTTGTAACGCCGCTTGGCCCACCACGAACCTGGCCCGGCCAGCCGGATCGCCCCGACCCAAGCGACGGGCGGGATGAACATGCCGATCACGGCGGCGCTGAATTTGCCCTTGAGCGCGACGATCGCGCAGATGCTCAGATCGACGAGGACGGTGGTGACGATCGCGAGCGTGGACCCACCGTCGCCGGCGTCGAGGGGCACGAACCCGATGATGATGCCGCCGCCGATGATCGCCGCGAAGATCACGGCGTCGACAGAGCTGCGGCCCTCCTCTGTCCAGTAGACGTCCTCGAGATGGAGCCAGAGCGCGAACTCGTCCAAAGTCAGGCCCGCGCCGATCCCGAAGAGACCGGCAAGGATCTCGAACCAGGGGCTCGCCGGCTGGAGCACAAAGTTGAGAAAGCCAGAGAACAGCAGCAAGACGATTCCGAAGACCAGGTGGTGGATGTGCAGCCCACCCGGGCTGACATTGCCCGGCCACCAGGAGACCTCGGCGCGGATCATCCGCGTGCTGAACCGAATGAAGCCGAACGAGAGCAGCATCGAGCCGAGCAGGATGAGCCCGGCACGCTGATCGGCGGTGTCGAGTGCCTCGCCGCTCTGAATCTTGAGGCTGAGCGCCCCTAAGAGGTCCACTCCCACGGCCCCTAGTATCGCCCTTGCGGGTCAGGCGGCGACAGCGGTCTTGCGCTTGCGCGTGCGGCGAACCTTCATCTCCGGCTCGACCAGCTCGGTGAGGAACTCGCCGGTGTAGGAGCCCGGGGTCGCGGCGACCTGCTCCGGAGTGCCGGTGGCGAGCACGTTGCCGCCCTCCTCCCCGCCCTCGGGCCCGAGGTCGATGATCCGGTCCGCCGTCTTGATCACGTCGAGGTTGTGCTCGATCACGATCACCGTGTTGCCCGCGTCGACCAGGCGGTCGAGCACGTCGAGCAGCCGCTGGACGTCGGCGAAGTGAAGTCCGGTGGTGGGCTCGTCGAGGATGTAGAGCGTGTCCCCGGTGGCGACCTTCGAGAGCTCCGTCGCCAGCTTCACCCGCTGCGCCTCGCCGCCGGAGAGCTGGGTCGCCGGCTGTCCCAGCCGGATGTAGTCGAGCCCGACGTCCTGCAGGGTGTTGAGGCGGCGGGAGATCTTCGGGATGTCCTTGAAGAAGTCGCAGGCGTCCGCGACCGACATCTCGAGCACGTCAGCGATCGACTTGCCCTTGAAGCGGATCTCGAGGGTCTCGCGGTTGTAGCGCCTGCCGTGGCACTGCTCGCAGGGCACGTAGACGTCCGGCAGGAAGTGCATCTCGATCTTGATCTGCCCGTCGCCGCGGCAGACCTCGCAGCGCCCGCCCTTGACGTTGAAGCTGAAGCGGCCCGGCTTGTAGCCGCGAGCCCGAGCCTCACGCGTCTGGGCGAACAGCTGGCGGATGTGGTCGAAGACGTTCGTGTAGGTCGCCGGGTTTGAGCGCGGCGTCCGCCCGATCGGCGACTGGTCGATGTTGATGATCTTGTCGACCTGCTCGATGCCTTCGATCCGGTCGTGGGCCCCCGGCCGCAGCTTCGCCTGGTGGAGCCGGTTTGCCACCGCCGGGTAGAGCGTCTCGTTGATCAACGTCGACTTGCCGGAGCCGGAGACGCCGGTGACGCAGCAGAAGACGCCGAGCGGGATCGCAACGTCGATCCCCTTCAGGTTGTGCTGGCGGGCACCCTTGACGACCAGCTCGCCCCGCGGCTCGCGGCGCCTATCCGGCACCGCGATCTGGCGTTGGCCGGCGAGGTACTGGCCGGTGAGCGACGCCGGGTCCGCCTCCACCTGCTTCGGCGTGCCCTCCGCGATCACGTGCCCACCGTGCTCGCCGGCGCCGGGACCGAGGTCGACGAGGTGGTCGGCCGAGCGCATCGTCCCCTCGTCGTGCTCGACCACGATCACCGTGTTGCCGAGATCGCGGAGGCGCTCGAGGGTCTGGATGAGCTTCGCGTTGTCGCGCTGGTGCAGCCCGATCGAGGGCTCGTCGAGGATGTAGAGGACGCCGACCAGGCTGGAGCCGATCTGCGTCGCGAGCCTGATCCGCTGCGCCTCGCCGCCGGACAGCGTCCGGGCCGAGCGCGCCAGGTTCAGGTAGCCGACGCCGACGTTGTCGAGGAAGGCGAGCCGCTCGGTGACTTCGCGGACGAGCAGCCGCGCGATCGCCCGCTCCGTGTCGGTCATCTCGAGCTCCTCGATCCAGACGAGCGCCGCACGCGCCGACATCTCGGTGTACTCGTGGATCGAGATCCCGCCGACCTTGACGGCAAGGCTCTCCGGCCGCAGGCGCGCGCCCTTGCAGACCGGGCAGGGCTGCTCCGCCATATAGCCCTCGACCCGCTCGCGGACCGAGTCGGAGTCGGTCTCGCCGTAGCGGCGCTCGAGGTTGTTGACGATCCCCTCGAAGCGGACGCTGTAGGAGCGGCGGCGCCCGAAGCGATTCGAGTAGGTCACCTTGTGGCGCTCACCGCCGGTGCCGTAGAGAAAGATCTCGCGGTCCTCGTCCGAGAGGTCCTGCCAGGGGACGTCGGTGTCGACGCCGTAGTCCTCGGCGACCGCCTCGATCAGTCGCTTCCAGTAGCGCGAATGCCCGGTGCGCCAGGGCTGCAGCGCGCCCTCGGAGAGCGACAGGGTCGGATCGGGCACCACCAGCTCGGGGTCCACGATCCGCTGGAAGCCGAGCCCGTGGCAGCGATCGCACGCCCCGTGCGGGGAGTTGAAGGAGAAGATCCGGGGCTCGAGCTCGGGGATCGAGGTGCCGCAGTTGAGACAGGCGAAGCGCTCGCTGAAGGTGAGGCGGTCCGCGACCCCCTCCGGCAGCTGCCCGGCGCCCTTCGCTCCCTTGACGCCGCCGACGTTCTCGGACGGCTCGCGCTCCTTCGCCTCGCCGGTGCTCCCCTCCTCGAGCACGTCGACCTCGACGACTCCACCCGCCAGCGCGGCCGCCGCCTCGACCGACTCGGAGAGCCGGCGGCGGAGGTCCCCCTTCATCACCAGGCGGTCGACGACCACCGAGATGTCGTGGTTGTACTTCTTGTCGAGCTTGATCTCCTCGTCGAGGCGGCGCAGCTCGTTGTCCACGCGGACGCGGCTGTAGCCCTCGAGGCGGAACTGCTCGAAGCAGCTTCTCGAACTCGCCCTTGCGGCCGCGGACGACCGGCGCCATCACCATGAATCGCGTCCCCTCATCGAGGGTCATGACGCGGTCGGTGATCTGCTCGATCGACTGCCCCTCGATCGGCTCGCCGCACTCGGGGCAGTGCGGCTTCCCGATCCGCGCCCACAGCAGGCGCAGGTAGTCGTAGATCTCGGTCACCGTGCCGACGGTGGAACGCGGGTTCCGCGAGGTGGTCTTCTGGTCGATCGAGATCGCCGGCGAGAGCCCGTCGATCGAGTCGACGTCCGGCTTCTCCATCAGACCGAGGAACTGGCGCGCGTAGGCGGAGAGCGACTCGACGTAGCGGCGCTGGCCCTCGGCGTAGATCGTGTCGAAGGCAAGGCTCGACTTACCGGATCCGGAGAGGCCGGTGATCACGATCAGGGCGTTGCGAGGCAGCTCGAGATCGACGTCCTTGAGGTTGTGCTCCCTCGCCCCGCGGATGACTATTTGCTCCGATGGGGCCATCACATCGAGTGTACGCGGGCGAACGGTTGTTCCCGGGGGACCGGCTCGTGCAGGCTGTGACGCCCAATCCAGCTCGCGCCCAGCGTCACCAGCGTGCCCGCCAGGCCCACGGCGAGCCCGAGGTGCGGGCTGGCCTCGGTCACCGCGACGCCCGCCGCGGCGTTGCCCAGAGCCGCGCCGACGATGATCGCCGTGAGCACCCAGCCGGTGGCCTCGACGGCGGTTCCCCGGGGCGCCAGGGAATCGAGCAGCAGGTAGATCACGGAGATGGTGGGCGCCAGGGCGATGCCGCTGAGGGCCATCAGCGGGAAGGCCGCGCCCACCGACGGCACCGCGACCAGCGGCACCACGCTGAGCGCGAAGATGAGCGAGATCGCCGGCAGCCGCTCACCGGGGGACTCCGCCAATTCCGCGCCCCGAACCAGAGGCCGCCGACGACGCTGCCGACGGCCTGGATGGCGACCAGGGTCCCGCCCAGCTCGGCGGCTCCGTGTTCCGACGCGAAGGCCGTGATGGAGATCTCGATGGCCCCGACCATCATCCCTACGCCCAGGCCTGCGCCCATCAACACCAGGACTCCGGGGGAGCCCAGCGGGCCTGACTGTCGCTCGTGCGCCGGAGTCCCTCGCCAGGCCCGCGATGCCGCTGAGCCGGCGAAGACGGCGGATCCGACCAGGCTGAGGCCGACGCACACCCCCAGCGCGGCCGACGGCGAGGCCACCGCGATCACCCCCGCGGCCAGCGACGGACCGAGAATCCAGGCGACATCGATAGCCACGGCATCCACGGTGAAGGCGGCCTGTCGCAGATCCGGCTCGGGAACGAGGCCCGTCCACAGGCTCCGCATCGAGGACCCGAGTGGCGGTGTGGTCAGCCCCGCGATCACGCCCGCCACTGCCATCGCTGCAACCGGCGCGTTTGCAGCCGCCAGCGGAATCAGGGCCCCAAACGCCAGGGCGTTGACCACGGTCACGATCACGATCACCCCGCTCTGCCCGATGCGATCGATCACGCGACCCTGTACCGGCAGCGACCCGGCCGCGGCCAGCGAGTAGCAGGCGAGCACCAGGCCGGCGGCCGCGAACGAGCCGGTCGATCCCTTCACAAGCAGGATCGTCGCGAGCGGCTGCGCCGCAATCGACAGCCGGCTGATCGTCACTCCGGCGAGCGGCGCCGCCACACCCGGAGCTCCGACCACGCGCTTGTAGGCATCCGGAAGCATCCGGCCCCAGGTTAAGCTCGCCCGCATGCCCGACCCGCCCCCGGTGACCGGGATCTCGGAGCTCGTCCTCGAAGTCTCCGACCTCGACGCCGCCCGGCGCTTCTACCGCGACGTGCTCGGCTTCGAGGAGACCCTCTATGGAGAGGGCGCCGAGGGCCGCTACTGGTACCTGGTCGGCGAGACGGCCCGGCTCGGCCTCTGGACCGAGCAGGTCGGCCTGGCGGGCGGCCGCGGTGGCGCGCACGTCCACTACGCGTTCAACGTTCCCGACGACGAGGTCGACCGAATCAAGGAACGGATCGAGTCAGCGGGCGCGGAGGTCGAGGGCCCGATCCAGCTCGGGCCGGGCCGGGCGATCTACGTCACGGATCCCGACGGCAACGTGGTCGAGTTCTGGAGTCAGGACATGGCGGCGTACGCTGAGGGCGCGCGCGCAGGGCGGCGGGGCGGGAACGTTCCGCTCAGGCGAGTGACAGGACATAGGCTGCACGGGCTCCACCTGCCTCAGTGACTCCTTCAAGCATCAGATGAACGGGCCGTCTCCCGGCTCGCAAGCGTCTTCGGCGCCCGGAGCAGGGGCGTCTACCGCTCCCGCTCGGGCGGGATGGGTGCTTGCCTCCCTGATTGCCGTCGCCACCGTCGCCAATCTGGGTCTGGCGGTTGCGAACGTCGCCCTGCCCGACATCGGCCAGCATTTCGATGCTTCGCAGACCGATCTCAACCTGGTCGCAATCGCCTACTCCCTCGGGCTCGCCTGCTCCGTTCTCTACTTCGGCGCGGTCGGCGATCGCTACGGCCGCAAGGGGATCCTGCTCGTGGGGATGGCCCTGACGATCCCGGCCGACCTCGTCGCGGCCTTCGCTCCCTCGATCGACGTGCTCTTCGCGGCGCGGATCGTCGGCGGTCTTGCGGCGGGCATGGCCTATCCGACCACCCTGGCTCTGATCACGGCGCTCTGGTCAGGCCCGGCGCGGACGAAGTCGATCGCGCTCTGGGCGGCGACCGGAGGGAGCGCTCACGGCGCTCGGCCCCCTGCTCGCCGGCATCCTGCTCCAGCACTTCTCGTGGGGATCCCCGTTCCTGCTCACCCTGCCGTTCGCCGGGCTCGCCCTGTTCATGGCGCTCAGGTTCATCCCCGCCAACGTCAACGAGACCACGGAGCCGGTGGACCACCCCGGCGGCGTGCTCACGATCTTCCTGGTCGGTGCCTTCATCGTCGCCATCAACCTGGTGGTGGTCCCGGGCAAGGGGTCAGTCGCAATCGGGTTGTTCGCCGTCGCCGCGGCCGCCCTGATCGCCTTCTACATCAGGGAACGGCGCGCGGCCAATCCTCTCTACGACCTCCACGTGGCCTCGCGCCGCACGTTCTGGGTGGCCGCGGTCGCGGGGATCATCGTCTTCGGCTCGCTGATGGGGTCGATGTACATCGGGCAGCAGTTCCTCCAGAACGTGCTCGGCTACTCGACCGTGGGTGCGGGAGCCGCGATCCTCCCGGCCGCTGTGTGCATGGTGCTTGTGGCGCCCCGCTCGGCCAACCTCGTCGAGTCCAGGGGTGCCAGAGCGACGCTGCTCCTGGGGTACGTCTTCGTGCTGCTCGGCTTCCTCACCATGCTGCTCCTCTGGAAGGAGGGCATTCCGTACTGGAAGGTGGGACTGGGATACGCGTTCGTCGGGATCGGCGTGGGCCTTGCCGGCACTCCCGCATCGCACTCTCTGACCGGGTCGGTCCCCGTGAGGAGAGCCGGCATGGCGTCGGGAACGGCCGACCTCCAGCGCGACCTCGGTGGTGCGATCCTCCAATCGATCATGGGAGCCTTCCTGACAGCGGGCTATGCGGCCGCCGCATCGGCGGCAATCGCCGCATCCGGCAAGAACGTGTCCGACAACGTCCAGAGCGAGCTGACGAAGTCGTTCTCGAGCGCCTCCGACGCGGCCAAGCAATACTCGCCGTCGATCCAAGACGACATCGTCGCGGCAGCGAAGACATCGTTCCTCCACGGCGACCAGTGGGCCTACCTCGCCGGGATCGTCGCGGTCCTGCTCGGCGCGGTCGTCGTCTTCTTCCTCTTCCCCAAGAACCAGGAGGAGCGACGGATGCTCGCCGAATACGCCACCGAGGACGCCGAGCCGCCCAGCGCCAAGGCGACGGCCTAGACGATGCGCAAGTGGATCCCGATCATCATCCTGGCCTCGGGCCAGTTCGTCATGACTCTCGACACGAGCGTCATGAACGTCTCGATCTCCCAGATCACCGCGGACCTCAACACCTCGATCCAGGGGGTGCAGGCCGCCATCACCCTGTACGCGCTGGTGATGGCCGCGCTGATGCTCACCGGGGCCAAGCTCGGCGACATCTACGGCCGCAACCGGATGTTCGCGATCGGGCTCGCCGTCTACGGCGTCGGCTCCCTGACCACGGCCCTGAGCCCGAGCCTGTCGGTTCTGCTGGTCGGCTGGTCCGGGATCGAGGGGCTCGGGGCGATCATGGTGATTCCCGGAATCGCGGCACTGACCGCCGCCAACTACGAGGGCAAGGACCGGGCGGTCGCCTACGCGCTGATCGGCGGCATCACCGCGGTCGCGGTCGCGGCCGGCCCGCTGATCGGCGGCTGGGTGACGACCAATGCCAGCTGGCGCTACGTGTTCGCGGGAGAGACGGTGATCGTCACCGTGATCATCCTGCTGCGGGGGCAGATCGCCCAGGCGCCGAAGGCCGAGCACCGCCCGAAGCTGGACGTCATCGGGTCGGTGCTCTCCGTCGCCGGCCTGGGACTGGCCGTCTTCGGGATCCTGATGGGCAGCAAGTGGGGATTCGTGAAGCCGCTCGCGGCTCCGACGATCAACGGACACGAGATCACCCCGCTCGGCTTCTCGGTGGTGCCCTTCATGGTCCTGGCCGGGCTGGGAATACTGGCCGGGTTCGTCCACTGGGAGGAGCGCAGGCACCGCCTGGGCCTCGACCGCCTCCTGGACCCAGCCCTGCTCAAGATCACGCAGCTTCGCGCCGGGCTCACCACGCTGATGGGCCAGCAGCTGGTGCTGATGGGGCTCTTCTTCGTCGTCCCGGTCTACCTGCAGGTCGTGGTCGGGCTGAACGCGTTCGACACGGGCAAGCGGCTGCTCCCCCTCTCCGCGGCGATGCTGATCTTCGCGTTGGCCGGTCCCAAGATCGCGGGGAGGCGCTCGCCGAGGACGGTCGCGCAGGCGGGCCTGGTCCTGATCAGCGCCGGGGCCGTGGTGATGCTCGCCACGCTCGACGTGAACCTCAACGACACCGGGTTCAAGATCGCCATGGTCCTGATCGGCGCCGGAGGGGGCCTGCTCGCCTCACAGCTCGGCAACGTGATCATGTCGTCGACCGACCCGTCCAAGGCCAGCGAGACCGGTGGCCTGCAGGGAACGGCCCAGAACCTCGGCGCTTCGATCGGCACCGCCCTGGTCGGCGCGATCCTGATCCTCAACCTGATCAACGGGTTCAACGACAACATCGCCGACAACCCGCAGGTTCCGCCCCAGGCGCGCGAGACGATCGCCGCCAACACCGAGGAGGGCATCGACATCGTGCCGGCTGCCCAGGTCGAGCAGCAGGCGCTTTCGAAGGGCCTCTCGGAGGATCAGGCGAAGGCGGTGGCGGCCGACTACGGCGATGCCCAGCTCGACGCGCTGCGTATCTCCATCGGCGCCGTCGGAGCGATAGCGCTCCTCTGCCTCTGGTTCACGAGGAGGTTGCCGGCTGCGTCCACTGAAAAGCCAGCGGAACCGGATCCAGCGGCTGCCTCCACGTCCGCCTGACCGGATTCCGGCAGCGGGCCGCCAGCGGGAGGAAACTCGAAGGCCGGCCCGAACGGTCGAAGGTGGCCGCAGAACCCCCGCGTGAAGACACGGAAAACCGCTTTGCGGAGATGTCCCGCAGGCCGGGCGAACGGTGGGGCCAGTTCGCCGAGCGGGTCGGCAACGCGTTCGGCCTCGTCCTGCTGCTCGTCATCGGCCACCTATGTGCTCGGCTCTCTCGTCCCCTACAGGGGCTGGACTGCGGCGCTGATCACCACCGTCGCCGCCAGCGCGGCGGTGATCGGCCTGGCCAGCGCGGACGTCCGGCGGCGGGTGGTTCGCGCCGCCGCGGTTATGGCGCTGGCATCCGTCGTGCTCGCCGGTGCTCGCCGCGGCTCTCGACGAGTCGCGCCTGCTGGGAGCGAGCGCGATCTTGCAGGTCGTGCTCCTCCTGATGGCGGCCGGAGCGGTGCTGCGGGCCGTCGTCACTGAGCCCGAGGTCGGACTTCCGCACCATCCTCGGCGCGCATCAGCGTCTACATGACCTTCGGCCTGCTCTTCACCTTCCTGTACGCATTCCTGGACAAGGTCCAGGACGGCGCCTTCTTCGCGAACGGAGCGCACGCCGGCAGCGGCGACACGCTCTTCTTCAGCTTCACCACCCTGACCACGACGGGCTACGGCAACCTCGTCCCAGCGGCCCAGCCCGGAAAGATGTTCGCCGGCATGGAGATGCTGATCGGCCAGATCTTCCTGGTGACGCTCGTGGCTGGGCTGGTCAGCCTCTGGCGCCCCAGGCAGGCGCGCGCCAGCCGGCAGCTAGCGGGCGACTCGCGCCAGAACCTCGTCGAGCAGCTTCGACCGGTCGCGAGCGCCGAATTTCTCCGCCAGCTCGGCTTCGATCGCGGCTCTGTCCTGGCCATCGACCGCGAGCTTCATCGCCACCAGTCGTTCGGCGGCATCGTCGCCGTTCTCGGTCGGTGCGGTGGCCTGCTCGGCCTCGTCGGCCGGTGGTGAGACGGGGGCCTCTGGAGCAGCGGCGGGCTCGCTGGTGTCGTCCTGCTCGGTCTCGGCCGTCGGGACAGCGGCTGAGGCTGCCGCCACCAGTGTCCCGCCGAGCTCGTCGAGCGCGCGCTTCGCGGCCTCGATCTGAGCCCTGGCGTCGCCCTCGGCCCGTTGACGAACCTTCGCCGCGTCGGCCTCGGCCTGCTCGCGAATGCTCGCGGCCTTCGCCTCTGCGTCGCGGATGATCTCGGCGGCACGCGACTCCGCCTCCGCGATCACCTGCTTGACGGCCTCGACCGCCTTGGCGGCCAGTTGATCGGCATTCGGTCGGTCTGCCATCGCCGCAATCGTAATGGGGCATAGGATCTGCGCGGCGGCGCCCGCCAGCCGAACTACCTCGATGGACTCGACTCAGCTCCAGATACTCCCGCTGTCCCTCATCATGGTGATGGGGCCGCAGATCCTGACCGCGATCTTCCTCGTCACCAGCAAGGAGCCGGTCAAGAACTCCGGCGCGCTGCTGATCGGCGTCGTGCTCGCCGCCTGCGTCAGCTTGGCGATCTGGTTCGGGCTCTATGAGGTCCTGAGCATCAATCCACCGTCGGGCTCGGGACCGAGCACCGCCGACTACGTGGTCGCGGGCCTGCTCGCACTGGCCGGGATTCACGTCTTTCTCGGCCGACATACGGCCAGCGTCCCGAAGTGGATGTCCGCCCTCCAGTCGGCCGAGCCAAAGCGCGCCTTCAGCCTCGGCTTCCTGCTCATCCTCCTGATGCCGACCGACATCGTCGCCGTCATCTCGACGGTCCACTGGCTTCATGACAACCACGACAACCTTCTGCACGCCTGGCCGCTCGTTGCCGCCAGCACGCTGCTGATGGCGCTTCCGATACTCGCCTACCTGCTGCTCGGGCGGCGAGCGCGAGAGGCGATGCCGGGCATCCGCGACTGGCTGACCACGAACGCCTGGCTCGTCAACCTCGTCGTGATCGTCTACTTCATCTACCAGCTGGTCAAGTAAGAGCACAACAAACGGCGGCGGGGCCCGAAGGCCCCGCCGTCTCGAGCGAAGCGTCGCACGGACGCTACCGCGCGGTTCTAATCGCCTACACCTGCAGGCAGTACACCTCCGCAGTAGCGCTATCGGGGTTTGCTCCGGTCGGGATCCAACGCACGGTCCAGGTGTCCGTGTCCAGCCTGCGGCTCTCCACGGTATGGGTGCTGAAGCTGTTGCTCACGTCGACACCCCCGGAGATCGCAACCTCGCCGGGGTTCACAATCCGCCGAGACGGAGAACCTCACTTAGCTGAACCTTCCCCGCCAGCTGTCAAGTAGCGGCTACTCCGGCGGGACGAGCAGGTCCGCGATTCCGAAGATGCCCGCCTCGTGCGAGGGCAGCGTCGGCTTCCACGACGGGTCCACCGAGCGGAACGACTCCGGATCCGCATCGATGATCCCCACCAGCACCTCGCCGACGATGCGGCCGCCGACCGGCCCGAGGCGATCGCCCTCCTGGAGCACCTCCGCTTCCTTGAGCACGTAGAACCAGAGCGGGGTCTCCTGATCCCAGCCCGCTGCTGAGAGGCCGACCTGATCCCGCGAGAGGGGCTCGATGCCGAGCTCGCCCGCGACCGCCTCGCCCGACGGAAGACCGACCGCCTGCCCGCGCTGCAGGTCGCGATTCGCGAGCGATGAGTAGGCCGATCCCTCGTCCTCGCCGCTGATCTGACGCGGCAGCGAGATCAGCGAGCGTGGCAGTTTGCCGTCGATCTTCTTCGAGCGCTGAGCGGGCTCACGGCCGGGAACGTCGAATTGCAGGGTCCAGTCGATCGCGTGATCGACCGGCACCGCGCCGAATCCCATCAGGTCCGGGAAGACGGGCACCGGACTGAACTCCCGGTTGACCCGGTACGCATCACGGACCTGGCTGTGGCCGTACCGGTACGCGGCGTCCGCGAACTCGAACGGGATGAACGGGTCATCTCCCGGCCTGTACACGGTCGCGCCTCCACCGAGCAACTCACCCATCAGCTCAGGGCCGATCAGCTGAGGCAGGAACTCCCGCAGGATCACCCACTGGTAGTGCCAGGTGGTCGCGCGCCTGGCGTCATCGAAGACCTCGGCCTCCTCCACCCCGTCCTCGCGCAGCCGGTCAACGAGCAGGTTGTGGATCTTGATGAAGCCGACCTGCATCTGGTTGACGAACCGATGGGTGTCGTTGCGCTGATCGCCGACCAGGGCGATGCCCTCGTGATTTCGCGGAACGTCGTGGCCGCCCTCGCCGAGCAGGAGCTTCGCCGGGTCGTCCTTCTGGAACAGGTACGGCGAACCCGTCGGGCCGGCGGCGTAGACGACCTCGAGGTTGGCGCGTGGCGTCCGGAAGTTCTTGACGCGATCGGGATCGGCGTGGTGCCCGAGCGGCGAACGGTCGGCGGTGATGTCATGCGCGATGAACTGGCCGAAGAAAGGCCAGCCCGCGGCCATCTTCCCGTCCGTGGACGGGTCCGCGTCGTCGTCGCAGATGCCACCCGGCGCGCCCAGCGCGTGCAGGGCGTCGTCCTCGGCGTCCAGTGGCGGAAGGGACTCGAACAGCTTCCGGTAGCGGCCCCCATAGACCGAGTCGCCGACCCGCTCCGGGGCGAGGCACAGGTCGCGGGCGATCGCCGTGGTGCTCACGTGTAACTCGGAGTCGGCGGAATCTCTTCGCCCGCACGAACCGCTTCCACGACCTTTTCCGCGTCGGGAAGCCGGTACTCCTCGCCGTAGACGGCGCCGGGGCGTCGCGGCATCTCCATCACGGCGGCATCCTCGTTCCTCCCGAGGTCGATCGGGCCATAGCCCGCGTCGTCGATCAACCCCATCACCACCTGCTTGGCGACCGCGTCGTCGCCACAGACCCACTGGACGATGCGCTCGTCCTCGGGGCGGAAGGCCGCCTCGGCCTGGAATGCCGAGGTAAGCGTGTTGAAGCTCTTCGTGTATCGGGCGCCATCGACACGGGCGGCATGGAAGCTGGCGGCGGTCTGTCCCTCCGCGGGCATCTCCGAGCTCCCGTACTGATTGGTCGTGTCGATCACGATCTTCCCGTTCAGGTCCCCGGCAGCCGCGACCGCATCGTCGAACCCGTCCCACGGAACGGCGATCACCACCACCTCCCCGAACTCCGTCGCCTCCTCCGGCGTCCCGACGCCGGCAGCGCCGATCTCCTCCGCGAGTGCCTCGAGCTTGGAGGGATCGCGAGAGCTCAGCTTCACCTCGTGGCCGCCCTTCACGAACTGGGCCGCGCAGTTACCGCCGATGCGGCCAGCGCCAACGATTCCGATCCTCATCCAGAGCCCCCTTCGGGCGAACGACAGCGTGGTTGGATCCTATGAAACGGCCGCTGTCGGCCCGATGCGGATCGGCGAGGCCGGTCAGGCGGCCCAGGAGAAGTTGGAGGTCGAGATGCCGGTCTTGCCTTCGTACTCGATGCCGAAAGCGTTGATGCTCGAGCGCTTGGCCTCGGCCGCGTTGAACTCCGACGAGGCCGGATGAAATACGCCCACGAGCCGCACCGGCTGGCCCGTTTCGACTCCGAAGGGGACGATGTCCTCGATCTCGAAATCGACGGCGTCGCCGATCTTGACGCTGTGGCTCAACCCCTCCTCAACCACCTCGATCGGCGCCCGCTCGACTCCGAGCATCTCGCCGATGAGAGGCGTTATCGCCTCCATCGGGCCGCCCTTCTGCCCGCCGAACACCGCGGTGAGCTTCTCCATCTGCTCATCGCTGGCGCGATCGTCGACGAACATGCCGAGCTTCCAGTTCCCATCGGTCATGACCTTTGGGCTGTCGACGATCGCGGCGACGGTGAGACCACCGACATCGGTGCCCTCGATCTCGCCTTCCTTGATGATGAAAACGAGGGTGACGCGGCAGAAGTCGTAGGTCGCCCCGTGATCGAACGACATGTTGCATGGACACATGAGGTCGCACGAACACGTCTCGACGTAGCTTCCTTGGAGGTTCCAGGCCATGACCACTCCTCAAGTCGTCGACAGTAGATGGAGTCTCTTCTCGTACCTGATGGATGTCAAGCGCGCGCGGGACCGGCTCCAACCGGCCCGAAAACGCACTGACGCTTCCTCCGGCGCTCAGGTGAGGAGCTCGATCACGCCACGCACGATCAGCAGCACGCCCAGTACCGCCGCGACGTAGATCCCTGCCCTGAGGCCGTTCCGGTCGAGCCAGTCCCTGAAGTCCTGGACCGCCACCACGGTTCTCTCCGGCGCGACCACGTACCCGATCAACGGAATCTCGAGCAGGATCAGCAGCATGGCGTTGAAGCCGAGGATGACCAGGATCGTCGGGACCGTGCCGTAGTTCAGGTTGTCGAGGTCGTGGAGCGCGGCGAGGTAGGCGACGCCCGGCAGGGTGAGAGCCACCCCGACGAGAAAGGTGATCCGGGGGGAACCCCTGCCCAGGACCCGCTCGACCCTGGACGGGCCTTTCTCGACTCCTTCCTTCTCCTTCTTCTTCCGCTCGCGCCTGCGCTCCGCTCGCTCGCTCCTGAGCACGTAGGCGACCACCAGCAAGATCCCCCCGAACGCGATGTCGAGCCCCGGGCTGATGCTGTTCTGCGTCGTACTCGTCGCGCCCGACTGATGCACCGCGAAGACGATCACGAAGCCGATGGTCAGGCTGACGAGCAGGCCGCCCAGCAGGTAGCCGATCAGGAGGCGCTTCGGGTTCGGCAGGAAGAGCATCACCGTCACGGCGGCGAGCAGGGTCGCGTTCGCAGCGGCGACCAGCGAGTAGAGGAAGATCTTGCCCATTGAGCGTTCAGCTCTTCCTGGGCTTCAGCGGTGCCCGCGTCCCTAGGCCCGAATCGCGTTGAGGTCCGCGCGGAGCTCCTTGAGCTCATCGCGGATCCGGGCGGCCTCCTCGAAGCGGAGGTCATCGGCAGCCGCGAGCATCTCCTCCTCGAGCTCGATCACGATCTTCTCGAGCTCCTCCGGGGTCTTGGTCGCGGTCTCCTCGCGCCGGCGCCTGCGGCGCTTCGGCGCGTTCGACTCCATCGCCAGGAACTCGGCCATGTCGGAGATGCCCTTGACCACGGTCGCGGCGGTGATGCCGTGCTCCTCGTTGTAGGCGAGCTGGATGTCTCGCCGGCGATCCGTCTCCGAGATCGCCTTGCGCATCGCGTCGGTCTCCTTGTCCGCGTACATCAGCACGCGGCCGTCGACGTTGCGCGCGGCGCGGCCGATCGTCTGGATCAGGCTCGTCTCTCCGCGGAGGAAGCCCTCCTTGTCGGCGTCGAGGATCGCGACGAGCGACACCTCGGGGAGATCGAGACCCTCTCTCAGCAGGTTGACGCCGACGAGCACGTCGTATTCGCCCAGCCTCAGCTCGCGGATGATCTGGATGCGCTCGAGGGTGTCGATCTCCGAGTGCAGGTAGCGAACCCGGAAGCCGTGCTCGAGCAGGTACTCCGTCAGGTCCTCGGCCATCTTCTTGGTCAGGGTCGTGACCAGCACGCGCTCGTTCTTCTCGGCGCGGAGCCGGACCTCGTTCATCAGGTCGTCGATCTGGTTCTTGGTCTCGCGGACCTCGACATCCGGGTCGACGATCCCGGTCGGGCGGACGATCTGCTCGACGACGTTGGTGGACTCCGCGCGCTCCCAGGGACCCGGTGTCGCCGAGACCAGCACCATCTGACCGATCCGGTCGAGGAACTCGTCGAACTTGAGCGGCCGGTTGTCGACCGCGCTGGGAAGGCGGAACCCGAAGTCGACCAGCGTGGACTTGCGGGAGAAGTCGCCCTCGTACATGCCGCCGAGCTGCGGGATCGTCTGGTGGGACTCGTCGACGAAGAGCAGGAAGTCGTCGGGGAAGTAGTCGATGAGCGTGTAGGGCGGGCTGCCCGGCGGACGGCCGTCGAGGATTCGCGAGTAGTTCTCGATCCCCGGGCAGAACCCGAGCTCGCGCATCATCTCCATGTCGTACCGGGTGCGCTGCTGGAGCCGGTGGGCCTCGAGCTGCTTGCCGTGCTCCTCGAAGTAGGCGACCTGGTTGCGCATCTCGCGCTCGATCTCGTCGACGGCGCGCTCCATCGTCTCCTCCTTGACGACGTAGTGGGTCGCGGGCCAGACGGAGACGTGGTCGATCACATCGAGGATCTCACCGGTCAGAGGATCGAAGTGCTGGATCGCCTCGATCTCGTCGCCGAAGAGCTGAATCCGGTAGGCGGACTCGGCGTAGGCGGGATAGATCTCGAGCACCTCGCCGCGCGCCCGGAAGGTGCCGCGGCCGAGGGTTGAGTCGTTGCGCCGGTACTGCATGCCGACCAGCTTGCGGAAGACGTCCTGGCGGTCGACCCAGTCGCCCACCTTGAAGAGCTGCATCTGCTCGCGGTAGAGCTGCGGCGAGCCGATCCCGTAGATGCAGGAGACCGAGGCGACGATGATCACGTCGCGCCGGGCGAACAGCGACGCGGTGGCGGCGTGCCGCAGGCGGTCGATCTCGTCGTTGATCGAGGAGTCCTTCTCGATGTAGAGGTCCTGCGCCGGGACGTAGGCCTCGGGCTGGTAGTAGTCGTAGTAGCTGACGAAGTACTCGACGGCGTTCTCGGGGAAGAACTCGCGGAACTCGTTGCAGAGCTGGGCGGCGAGCGTCTTGTTGTGCGCGATCACCAGGCTCGGGCGCTGCATGCGCTCGATCACCCCGGCCATCGTGAAGGTCTTGCCGGTGCCGGTCGCGCCGAGCAGGGTCTGGAAGGGCTGCTTGGAATCGAGACCCTCGGCCAGGCCGTCGATCGCCTTCGGCTGATCGGCCGTCGGGGTGTATGCGGGATTGAGCTTGAACTCGGGCATCCACCTGAGCCTAGCTTGACCGTCCCTCGGTACCGCGCCGCTGGGAACGACGAGAACGGGTATAGGGCTGATCATGGGAGGGCTGATTCTGGGACCGATGCTGCGCTACGTCAGCCAGACCGAGGCGACGGTCTGGGTGGAGACCGACGAGCCGTGCGAGGTCGAGGTGCTCGGCGAGCGTGATCAGACGTTCTGCGTCAACGGGCACCACTACGCCCTGATCTGCCTCCGCGATCTCGAGCCCGGCTCCTCGCACGAGTACGAGGTCACGCTGGACGGCGAGCGCGCCTGGCCGCCCCCGGACAGCGACTTTCCCCCAAGCGTCCTGCGCACCCTGAGCGCCGACCCACGGCTGCGAATCGTCTTCGGATCGTGCCGCGTCGCGGTCCCGCACCACCCGCCTTGGACGCTGACGAAGGACGAGGACCCCGAGCACGGCCGGGAGATCGACGCGCTCTACGCCCTCTCCCTCCGCATGAAGGAGAAGCCGGCCGAGGAGTGGCCGGACATCCTGCTGATGATCGGCGACCAGGTCTACGCCGACGAGGACGCGCCCGAGACGAGGAGATTCATCCGCGAGCGACGCGGCACCGACGGCGAGCCGGGAGACGAGGTCGCCGACTTCGAGGAGTACACGCGCCTCTATCGGGAGACCTGGGGCGACGAGACGATTCGCTGGCTGCTCTCGGTGGTGCCGTCGGCGATGCTGTTCGACGACCACGACGTCCACGACGACTGGAACACCTCGATCTCCTGGCTCGAGGAGATGAGGTCAAAGCCGTGGTGGGACCGCCGGATCACGGGGGCACTGGCGAGCTACTGGATCTACCAGCACCTCGGCAACCTCTCCCCCGATGAGATCGAGGAGCGCGGGATCCTGGCGCACGTCAGATCCGAGCCGGACGCCGGTCACGCCCTCCAGGAATGGGCGAGAGACGTCGACTGGGGCAGTGACGGCCGGCGCTGGAGCTTCAGCCGCGACCTCGGCAACACCCGCCTGGTCATGCTCGACTCGCGCGAGGGCCGGGTTCTCGGCGAGCGCCCACGCCGGATGTTCGACGAGGAGGAGTGGGATTGGCTCGAGCGGGTGATCACCGGTGACGTCCGGCACCTGCTGATCGCGGACACCCTGCCGGTCTTCCTGCCGCAGGCGATCCACAACCTGGAGTCGTGGAACGACGCCGTGGCCGCCGGAGCGTGGACGCGTGCGTTCAAGGGCATCGGCGAGCGAATCCGGCGCGGCCTCGACCTCGAGCACTGGGCCGCATTCCCCCACTCGTTCGGCCGCATCGTCGAGCTGATCCGCGCAGCCGGCGCGGGCGAGCGCGGCGAGCCGCCGGCCTCGATCGTCAGCCTCGGCGGCGACATCCACCATGCGTATCTGGCCCGGGTCGAGTTTCCGGTGAAGGACGGCGTCCGGAGCCACGTCTGGCAGGCGGTCTGTTCCCCGTTTCGGAACGCCCTCAGCAAGCGCGAGCGGCGAGTCGCGCGGGCCGGCGACTCGCGCTTCGCCCGATGGGTAACCGGGAAGCTCGCACGGTCAGCCGGAGTCGACCTGCCCGAGGTCGAGTGGCGGCTGGAGCAGGAACCCACCTTCGACAATCAGTTCGCGACGCTCGACATCGACGGCGATCACATCGACCTCCGGATCGAGAAGACAGTGCCCGGAGACTGGCGCCGTCCCCGGATCGAGACCTCCTGGAGCGACAGCTGGCGCGTGGCCGATAAACGGGCCGAGCCGGTCAGCCCGAGTTGATGAAGTCCAGGCTCGCGGCGACCCGCGAGTAGACGGTCGGCGCCGCCGGCAGCCCGCAGAGTGCGCCGCCGTAGGAGACGGTCCCAACCTCGACCGGGCCCGTCGGCGTGTCGGCGACCAGCGGACCGCCGCTGTCGCCCGAGCAGGCGGACGTGTGGATCTTGAAGCGGCCCGGCTTCTTCCGCTTCGCGCCGAGGGCACAGATCATGCTCTCCGACGCATAGAGGTCGCCGGTGTAGGCCTTCAGGCAGCGACGGTCGGTGCGGACGATCTCGAAGGTCTGCCTGAGGAAGGGCGAGAGATGGATGCCGAACGGGTTCGTCGCGCCATAGCCCGCCACCCGGAGCCGGGCTCCGGCGAGTGTCACCGCGGCGCTCTGCTCGGGGGTTGCCAGCGCGATAGGTGGCGCGCTCGTGGGCTGGGCGAGGTTGAGCACCGCGACGTCGTGCAGGCCGGTCTGCTCGAAGTCCGGATGCACCCGCCCCGAGCTGACGCCGATGACCTGGCCGGAAGCCTGACTGCGCAGGTTCGGGCGCCCGGTGATCACCTGAAAGTTGGCGAGGTTGAAACCGGCGACGCAGTGGCCCGCGGTGAGCACCTTGGTCGGACCGATGACCGAGCCGCCGCAGTGCATGTGGCCCTTGCGGAAGATGGCGACGGCGTAGGGCCACTCGCTGGGATTGGCGGCCTCACCGCCGATGATCGAGGCGCGAGCCCGAGGCGCGGCGGCGGCGCCGGGCGGCGCGGCCACGGCCGTCAGGACGCAGGCGCACGCGATGGCTGCCATCAGGTTGAGGTGTCGAGGCCTCGGGCTCATTGGTCTACGTCCGGCGGTCCTCAGCCGAGTCCCAGCTCGTCACGGTAGTGGCGGGCGTACTCCACCCGCTTGTCGAGCACATCCTCCACGTATCCGCGCGTCTCCGGGAAGGGGATGTCATCGAGCTGGAGGTTGGAGCCGCCCCAGGCGACCACATTGGTCTCCCCCGCGTTGTAGGCCGCGAGCGCGGCGACCACGTTGTCTCCGAATTTGTCGATCAGATAGCGGAGGTAGAAGGTCCCGTAACGGATGTTGATGTCCGGGTTCGAAAGGTCCTGGGAGTTGAAGGTCTGGCCCCCGCTCAGCCTCTCGATCAGCTTCGCGGTGCTCGGCGTGATCTGCATCAGGCCTCGAGCCCCGGCGTGCGAGGTCTGATCGCGGAAGCGGGACTCCGAGTAGATGACGGCAGCGATCAGGTCGGCGGGCACCCCCTTCTCGGCCGCCTGCTGGCGGATGATGTCCTCGTGGCGAAGGGGGAGCGTGAACTCCTCCAGCGTGCGCTGGAAGCGACCGCTGTTGATCAGCAGGAACGCTCCCAGCGCGGCGACGGCCAGGGTGCCGCCGATGACGAGCGTCCGGCGCCGGCGCCTGGCTCCCATGGCGCGTGCGCGTGCGCGAGCCTCCGCGCGCCGAGCGTCCACCACCCCGCCGCGTGCTCGCGCGCCGGGGGCGCACCGTGGCGCTCATCCCTTCTCCTTCGCGGTCAGTTGCTCGATCACCTTGCGCACCTCTGACTCCAACTCCTGGAGAGAGGCATCGTTGCGGATCACGTGGTCGGCACGGCGCGCCTTCTCGGCCTGGTCGAGTTGCCGCTCCTCGCGCCCGGCCAGTCCGCCCTGGCCTCGCTCACGGAGACGGTCGTCCCGCAACTCATCGTCGGCGACGATGGCCACGGTGGCGTCGAAGGCGTCCTCCATCGCTGCCTCGAAGAGCAGCGGGACCTCGACGACCGCAAGGGGAACCTCGGGGTCGAGGCTCTGGCGCCACTCGAGCACGTGAGCGCCGACCCGTGGATGGGTGACGCTCTCCAGCCAGGCCAGCTCGCCGCGGTCGTTGAAGACGATCTCGCTCACTTTCTCGCGATCGACCTTGCCGCCCGGAGCGATCTCCTCTCCCCACCGGCCCACCAGCGCCGCGCTCACCTCGTCGTCCTCGAGCAGGTCGTGGGCGACCCGATCGGTCGACAGGGTGGCCGCGCCTTGCCGCTCGAACGCGGCCAGCGCTTCGGACTTACCCGCCCCGATGCCCCCGGTGAGCCCTACGAACCGGGTCAACCCTGGGTGGGCGGTGGCTCCTCGGACTGAGGTTCCTCCGCCGGAGACTCCTCGGCCGGAGCTTCCTCCGCCGGCGGCTCCTCGGCGGCAGGCTCCTCGGCGGGAGCTTCCTCCGCCGGGGACTCCTCGGCGGGAGGCTCCTCAGCGGGAGGCTCCTCGGCCGGAGCTTCCTCCGCAGGGGGCTCCTCGGTGACCTCGGCCGCCGGCGCCTCCAGGTCCTCGGGCGGCTCCGCGTCCTCGATCACGACATCCTCGGTCAGCTCGCGCACGGGGAGCTCCTGTCCCTCGACGCGCTTGACGCTCAGCGAGAGCCGGCGCCGTGCCTCGTCGACCTCCAGGATCTTGACCTTGAGCTCGTCGCCGGGCCGGACGACCTCGGCGGGACTCTCGACGTGGTGCTGGGCGAGCTCCGAGATGTGGACCAGTCCCTCAACGCCGGGGAGGATCTGGACGAAGGCGCCGAAGGCGACGATCTTGGTGACCTTGCCGTCGACGACGTCGCCCTCCTTGTACTCGTTGAGGACGCGCTGCCACGGATCCTCCTGGGTCTGCTTCAGGCCCAGGGAGATGCGCTGGCGATCCTTGTCGATGTCGAGCACCTTCACCCGGACCGTGTCGCCGATGGAGACGACCTCCGACGGGTGGTTGACGTGGCTCCAGGAGAGCTCTGAGATGTGGATCAAGCCGTCGATGCCGTCCAGATCGACGAAGGCGCCGAAGTCGACGATGTTGGAGATCTTGCCCTCCACGACCTGACCCGGCTCCAGGCGGCCCAGGATCTGCTCGCGGACCTCCTTGCGCTCCTCCTCGAGGACCGCGCGGCGAGAGAGCACGACGTTGTTCCGGGAGCGGTTGAGCTCGATCACCTTGCACTCGAGCTGCTGTCCCATGAACTCGTCGAGGTTCTGGACCCTGCGAATGTCGACCAGCGAGGCGGGCAGGAAGCCGCGAACGCCGAGGTCCAGGATCAGGCCGCCCTTGACGACCTCGATCACCGTTCCGGTGACGGGCTTGCCGGTCTCGGCCGCCTCCTCGATCTTCCGCCAGGCCTTCTCGAAGCGGGCACGCTTCTTGGAGAGGATCAGGCGCCCCTCCTGGTCCTCCTTGGTGAGGACGAGGGCATCGACCTCCTCGCCGAGCTCGACCTCGTCGGAGGGATCGACCGACTTGCGGATCGACAGCTCGTTGGAGGGGATGACCCCCTCCGACTTGTAGCCGATGTCGACCAGTACCTCGTCCTGGTCGATGCGCACGACCTTGCCGCTGACCACGTCCCCCTCGCTGAAGGGATGGATGGTCGCGTCGTAGTTGGGGACGAGCTTGCCGTCGACCTCGATCAGCAGGTTGTCGGAGCTCGCGGCACCGTTGCCGGTGCTCTGCGGCTGCTCCTCCGGCTGGTCTTCCTGGGGCTCCTGAGCCTGCTCAGCCTCTGTCGTTGTGTCCGTCTCGGGCACGGCCGCACAGTGTGGCAGACACATGCCCGACGCACGGGTGTCGTTTACCTTTGCGAACGATGCCGAAGCGCCTCACCAAGCGCGGCGAGGAGCGCACGCCGCTGAGCGGGAACTGGGACGTGATCGTCTGCGGCGCGAGCTTCGCGGGCCTCACCGTGGCCCGGCAGCTGGCGGGCTCGGATGCTCGCGTTCTGGTGCTCGATCGCTACGAGATCGGAGAGCGGCAGACCTCGGCCTGCGGGATCCCCACCGAGTGGCTGAGCGTCATGGGCCTCGAGGCCTCCGCCAGGCAGGAGTTCGGCGAACTCGTCGTCCACACGCCGCACGGCACCTCTCGGTACGAGCTGCCATGGACCTTCTCCACCTTCGACTACCGCGAGCTCTGCAAGCTGCTCTGGGCGCAGTGCGACGCCGAGTTCGAGACCGCAAAGGTGAACGGGCGAAGCGGCGAGACCGTGCACACCGACCGCGGCGACATCTCGGCGCCGCTGATCGTGGATGCGCTCGGCTGGCGGCGCATCCTCGCCTCCGACGGCGGCTACCAGCCGCCCGACGCACCGCTCTCGCGGGGGCTCGAGGTCCATCCCGAGGGTGACTCCGACGACCTCGAGATCTGGATCGACCGCCGCTACGTCCCGGCCGGCTACGGCTGGTCGCTTTCCCGCGCGCGACGAGCAGCGGATCGGCGTCGGATCGTTCGATCCGCGCTTCCACGTCAAGGACACCACGAATCTGCTCGCCGACGATCTCGACCGCCCGCAGGTTCGCTATCAGGGCAATTGGATCCCCCACAAGCTTCGCCGCGGGACCGAGGACGGGATCTTCTTCGTCGGCGACTCCGCCGGCCACTGCCTGCCGCTGACGGCCGAGGGCATCAGGACCGCCTTCTACTTCGGGATCAAGCTCGGCGACGAGCTGCGGGAGGTGGTCGATGGACGCCAGGACCGCGAGGCCGCGCTGCGCAGCTACGCGGAGTTCGTGGACGGGCACGAGTTGAAGTTCCGCTGGATGCTTCGCGCCCAGCGCCTCCTCCCCAGGCTCCCCGCCCGCGTGCAGCGCGCGGTGATCCGGGCCGCGGGGCGCAAGCGCTTCGTCGACTGGGCCTTCAAGCACTACCTCCGCATCGCGCCCCCCGACTTCGCCGGCTCGCCGCCGAAGCCGCGCGATGAGCGAGAAGCGGTCCCCGCCGCGGCGTAGTCAGCGGACGATCAGGTAGGTCCCCGCGAGGAGGAGAAGCACCCCCGCGACGCGCGTCGGCGTGATCGGCTCACGGTCCAGGCCGAGGAACCCGATCTGGTCCAGCACGACGGAGGTCGTCAGCTGGCCGGTGACGGTCGCCGCCGCCACGGCCCCCGCGCCGATCTGGCTGACCAGCACCAGCGCCGAGAAGACGTAGGCCGCTCCGAGGACGCCCCCGAGCAGGTAGTACCACTGGACGTGGGAGACCTCGCCGATGCCGCCCGCCTTGCCGCTCACCACCACGATCGCGGCGAGAAGCAGCGTCCCCACCGCGAAGGAGACTGTGGCCGCGGCGAAGCTGCCCGTCGAGCGGCCGAGGCCGGAGTTGATCGGGGCCTGCAGGGCGATGCACCCACCGACCACGGCCATGATCAGAACGGCGAATCCGCGATCCATCGCGCGTGATCTTTGCGGATCGGCCGTGTTGGGACAGTGATGACTCAAAGGTTGTGATCTTTGAGCCGATGCCGAGTTAGAAGCTTTGGAATCCGCAACAGCGCGAGGCTCGTAGCACCAGTGGAGGAGTGCCACCGACAGTGAAGACCGGCCGCCTGACCACCCGCTTCCTCGGGGGCCCCGCCCTGCGCTTTCAGCCGGACGGGCGGCTCGTCTCCCTCGTCCGGGACGGCTACGAGTCGGCGTTCGAGGAGATCTTCCGCCGCTACGGCGCGCCGCTGCGCAGCTATGCGGCCTCGATCGTCACCGCCCAGCGGGCCGACGACGTCACACAGGAGGCCTTCACGAAGGCCTACCTCGCGCTGCGCGGGACCGACAAGGAGATCCAGCTCCGTCCCTGGCTCTACCGGATCGTCCGCAACACCGCGCTGACCAACATCCGGGACGAGCCGAAGCCCGGCGCTCGAGCTCGACGAGGCACGGGCGGCCGGCATGTCCCCCGAGGAGCTTGCCGAGCAGCGCGAGGAGGTCGAGCGGCTGATGGCGGGCCTGCGGGAGCTTCCGGAGCCGCAGCGGGCGGCGATCGTGATGAGGGAGCTGGAGGGCTTGAGCCACGAGCAGATCGCGGCCTCCCTGGGACTGAGTGGGGGCGCGGTCAGGCAGTCGATCTACCGCGCGCGTCGAGCCCTTCGCGACGCCGCCGGGATGCTCGTTCCGATGCCCTTGCTTCGCCAGTTGCTGGAGGAGGGATTCACCCAGGGTGCCTCGGCCGCGGCGGCCGGTGGCGGCGCGGGGATTGCGGTCAAGACCGGGGTCGCTGCCCTGCTCGCCGCCGGCACGCTGACCACGGGCGCCGTCATCAACCACGAGCTGAAGTCGCCGTCGAAGGCGGACGCGACATCCACCAGGACGAAGGTCGCCGGGGCGGGTGGCGACCGCACCCTCGCGGACATCTCGCCCAACGGCGGGGTGGTCTCCACGGACCGGTCGGGCGGCGGTGGCAGCAGCGACCGAGGCGGCGGCCGGGGCGGCTCGGACGACGGCACCTCGGGTCACCGGGGCTCGAACAGCGGGCCGGGAAGCGAGCACTCGGGCACCGGGTCGAGCAATTCCGGGTCCGACGACTCGCACTCCGGGTCCGGGTCCGGGTCGGATGGATCCGAGTCGGGCAAATCGGGATCGAGTGGCTCAGGATCGGGCGAATCCGAGTCGAGCGGCTCCGGGTCGAGCGGCTCAGGCTCCAGCGGCTCTGGCTCGAGCGGCGACGGGTCGGGTGGATCCGGGTCGGGCGGCGACGGCACGAGCGGCTCCGGGTCGGGTGCTTCGGGCGGCGACGGCACGGCGGCGGTCGGACGACCCACCCGAGCTCGGCGACTAGAACGGACGGCCAGGCCCGAGTGATCTTCGTGGCCCATTCGAGTTAGGGGACTCGAAGGACCACGAAGACCAAGGAGGTCTGGCAGATGTCACATCACAAGCGACGCCGTCGCCGTAGGCGCGGCAAGATCACGGACTCCACGCCGGCGATGCCGGGTACCGACCCCACGGCCGACAGCACCGTCTCGGAGGCCAGCGTCAGCGAATCCGGCGATGGCGAGGACCACAGCGGGAAGGGCGACGGCTGAGAGCCCGGATTCGATCGCTGTTCTCGACGCCGGCGGAGGGCGAGGCGCTCGTCAGCGCCTCGCCCACCGTTCCGGCGCGCGAGATCTTCCGGCGGTTCTGGCCGTACGCGAGGCCCTACCGCCGGTTGCTCGCGCTCAGCCTGGTGCTGATCGCGCTGGTCCCGCTCGTCGATGCCGCGATGATCTGGATGTTCAAGGTCGTCGTCGACGAGGTGCTGGTACCGCATGACTTTGGGCCCTTCGCCTGGATCGCGGGGGCCTATGTCGCCCTCACACTGATCGCCGGCATCCTCGGCTTCGCCGACGAGTATCTGGCGGACTGGATAGGCGAGCGCTTCCTGCTCGATCTCCGCACCCGCTTCTTTGCCCACCTGCAGGGTCTCTCGCTCGATTTCTTCGATCGCCGGAGGCTCGGCGACCTGATCTCGCGGCTCACGGGCGACATCGCCTCGATCGAGTCGTTCGTCCTGTCCGGCGTGACGGACGCGGTTTCCTATTCCCTCCGCATCGTCTTCTTCAGCGCCGCCCTCTTCTATCTGCAGTGGGATCTCGCGTTGATCTCGCTGGTGGTCGCGCCCCTCTTCTGGCTGGCGGCGAAGCGGTTCTCCCGCCTGATCAAGATCGCCTCGCGCGAGAAGCGGCGTCGGAGCGGCTCGATCAGCTCGGTGGCGGAGGAGAGCCTGTCGAATGCCGCCCTCGTCCAGGCCTACGGCCAGGAGCAGGCGGAGGTCGAGCGCTTCCATCGCGAGAACCTGGGCAGCTATCACGCCGAGATGGCCTCGACGAGGCTGAAGGCGCTCTACACACCCTTGATCGACCTGATCGAGCTGAGCGGCGCGCTGCTGGTGATCGGGCTCGGCACCTGGGAGCTCTCGCAGGGCCACCTCACGCTCGGCGGGCTGCTTGTCTTCCTGACCTTCCTGACGCAGCTCTACAGCCCGGTCCGCGGGATGAGCCGGCTGGTCAACAAGATCCACTCCGCTTCCGCCGCCGCCGAACGGATCATCGAGATGCTCGATGAGCATCCGTCGGTGATCGACTCTTCGAGCTCGGTCGAGCTCGGGCGCGCGGAGGGCCGGCTCGAGCTCGACCACGTCACCTTCCGCTATCCGGAGACCGAGCGCGACGCGGTCTCGGGCGTCTCGCTCTCGGTCGAGCCCGGCGAGGTGCTGGCGCTGGTCGGCCCGAGCGGCGCCGGCAAGTCGACGCTGGCGAAGCTGCTGCTCCGCTTCTACGACCCCCACTTCGGCCGGATCCTGCTGGACGGCGAGGATCTGCGCGGGCTGACGCTGGGGTCGGTGCGGGACAACGTCGCGCTGCTGCTGCAGGAGACCCTCGTCTTCGACGGGACGATCTACGAGAACATCGCGTACGGCCGGCGGGGCGCGACGCGCGACCAGGTGGAGGCCGCGGCGGTCGCGGCCGATGCCCACGACTTCATCGCAGCGCTGCCCGAGGGCTATGAGACCGAGATCGGGCAGAAGGGCAGGCGTCTGTCGGGCGGGCAGCGTCAGCGGATCGCGATCGCAAGGGCGATGGTCCGCGATGCCCCGGTGCTGATCCTGGACGAGCCGACGACCGGAGTCGACGCCGAGTCGGGGAGCCGGATCATGGGGCCACTTCGGCGGCTGATGGGCGGGCGCACCACGATCGTCATCTCGCACAACCTGGTGACGGTCCGGGATGCGGATCGGATCGCGGTGCTCGAGGGCGGCCGGATCGCGGCGGCCGGCACCCACGAGGAGTTGCTGCACCTGGGCGGGACCTACGAGCGCCTCTACCGGCTGCACCACGTGGGCAGCGAGGACTTTGCGCCGCCCATGGCAGCTCCGGCGGTGGTCGTGCCATGAGTTCGTCGAACGGCTCGGTCAACGGGCTGCTGCACGAGGGCGATCGCGTGGCGTCCGGTTACGAGGTGATCTCGCACCTGAGCCGTGGAAGGGCGCTGGACGTGTATGACGCCTGGAGCCTCGAGCGGGATTGCCGCTGCGTCGCCAAGGTCGTGCGGCCGGACCGGCGTGCGCCGCGCGTGCGCAGGCGGCTGGTCCAGGAGGGCGAGTTGCTGCTGGAGCTGGCCCACCCCCACATCGTCCGGGCCTATGAGCTGCGCCGTCGGCCGCGAACCGTCCTGGTCATGGAGACGCTCGGCGGCGAGACAGTCGAGCACATGATCCACTCGGCCCCGCGGCGGCTGGCGATCGCGGACGTCGCCCACCTCGGCCTCCAGATCTGCTCGGCGATCGGCTATCTGCACGGGCACGGCTACCTGCACCTCGATCTGAAGCCGTCGAACGTCATCGTCCAGAGCGGGCAGGCGCGGGTGATCGACCTGAGCCTGGCGCGGAGGCCGGGGCCCGTGCCGCGCGGGTTGGGGTCCCCCCCGTACCTGGCACCCGAGCAGGCGCGCGGGGAGACGGCCGGCGCGGCCACCGACGTCTGGGGGATCGGCGTAACGCTCTACGAGGCCGCGACCGGGACACGGCCCTTCCCCGATGCCAGGCCGAAGCATTACCCGCAGCGCGAGCGCAGAGCGAGCTCCGTGGCCGAGGGCAGGCGCGCGCCGGCCGAATTTGTGCGCCTGGTGGACGGCTGCCTGTCGCCGGAGCCGGCGGATCGGCCCTCGGTGGTCGAACTAGCCGACGAGCTCGACGCCGTGATCGGCCCCTGACCCGGGCCGGGGCTCCACCCGAGGGCGCTACTTCGCGGCGAGCCAGTCCTTGCCGACACCGACGTCCACCGCCAGCGGCGGGTCGAGCTCGAAGGCCTCGGTCATCTCACGCTCGACCAGCTCGGAGGCCGCCTCCATCTCGTCAGCGGGGCCCTCGAAGAGGAGTTCGTCGTGGATCTGGAGGACGAGACGAGTCTCGAGGTCGGACCCGGCCAGCGCCTTGGGCGCCCGCACCATGGCGATCTTGATGATGTCCGCGGAGGTGCCCTGGATCGGCATGTTCACCGCGAGGCGCTCGCCCTGGCTGCGGACCTGGGGGCGGCCGGAGCGAAGCTCGGGGATCGGGCGGCGGCGGCCGAGCAGGGTCTCGACGTAGCCCTTTTCGCGCGCGAACTCGATCGTCTCCTCGATGTAGCGCTGGACGGCGGGAAACCGCTCGAAGTAGCGGTCGATGTAGGAGGCGGCCTCGTCCTGCTCGATGTTGAGCCGGTCGGCGAGGCCGTAGGCCGAGAGGCCGTAGGCGATGCCGTAGTTGACCATCTTGGCCTTCGAGCGATCGCCGGGGCTGACCCTCTTCGGGTCCGAGCCGAGTACCTCGGCGGCGGTGGCGGCGTGGATGTCCTCACCGCGGGCGAAGATCTCTCGGAGGGCGTCCTCGCCGGCGATGTGAGCCAGGATCCGCAGCTCGATCTGGTTGTAGTCGGCCGAGAGAAGGCGGTGGCCACGGGGCGCGACGAAGCAGGAGCGGATCGGCCGGCCCTCCTCGGTGCGGATCGGGATGTTCTGGAGGTTCGGGTTGGTGCTCGAGAGGCGGCCGGTGGCGGTGGCGGTCTGGTTGAAGGTGGTGTGCAGGCGGCCGCTGTCGGGGTCGATGAGCTCGGGCAGGGCGTCGAGGTAGGTGCTCTTCAGCTTGGTGAGCTCCCGCCACTGCTCGACCTTGGTAACGATTTCGTGCTCCTCCCGGATCTGGGAGAGAACGCGGGCGTCGGTTGAGAAGCCGGTCTTGCCGCGCCGCTTCTTGGTCAGGCCGAGCTCGTCGAAGAGGACCTCGGCGAGCTGCTGGGGGGACCCGATCGTGAACTCGTGTCCGGCGAGCTCGAAGATGTCGGCCTGGAGGGTCTCGATGCGCTGCTCGAAGCCCTCGTTGATGTCGGCGAGGCGCTTCTCGTCGAGCTTCACCCCGGTCTGCTCCATCGCCGCCAGCACCTCGATCAGCGGCATCTCGACCTCGTCCATGAGGCGCTCGATCTTCTGTTCCTTCATGCCCTTGCGCTGGAGCTGGGCGATCTCCCAGACCAGCCGGGCCTCGGCGGCGGGATCGGGCGGCGGCTCATCCCCCAGCTCGAGCTGGTCGCCGTCGGCGCCTTCCACGTCCTTGGAAGCAGCCGCGAGGCCGCGCTGGGCCGCGATGTCGATGAGGTCATAGGTGCGGCGCGCGGGGTCGAGCAGGTAGGCGCCGACCATCGTGTCGTGGCGGAGGTCGATGCCGCCCGGGCCGGCAGCGGCGAGGACTCCATAGCGAGCGCCGCCGCCGAGGCTCTTCAGGTCATGGCCGATGAGGCGGCGCTCGCCGAGTGCCTTGACGAGCTCCGCGAAGTCCGGGCAGTCGCCCTCGACGAGGTTCTTGCCGTCGTAGCCGGACCAGGTCTCGCCGGCGATCGCCAGGGCGACCTCCCCATCGGCGAGATCGTCGATCGATCCCGCCTCGGCGGTGGCGTCCAGCTCCTCCTCGACCTTGGAGTCGGGGACGAAGTCCGCCCCGAGCTCCTCCTCCAGGCGCTCGAGGATCACGCGGAGCTCGAACTCTCGGGCGACCTCGCGGAGTCGGCTGCGGTCCATCCGCTTCGCCATCAGCTCGTCGAGGTCGAGCTCGATATCGATGTCGGTGATCGCCGTCGCCAGTTGCTTGGAGATACGGGCGTCCTCGGCGTGGTTGGTGAGGTTCTCCTTGCGCTTGGCGCCGGAGATCTTGTCGATGTTGGCGAGCACGGCCTCCAGGTCGCCGTACTCCTGGAGCAGCTGGGCTGCGGTCTTGTCGCCGATGCCAGGGACGCCGGGGATGTTGTCCGAGGTGTCGCCCTTCAGGCCGATCAGGTCGGTGACCAGCTCGGGCGGGACGCCGTAGCGCTCCACCACGCCGTCGCTGTCGTAGATCTTGGTGTCGGTGACGCCGCGGGAGGTGGTCATGACGCGGACCCCGTCCTCGACCAGCTGGTAGACGTCGCGGTCGCCGGAGACGACCATCACCGCCAGGTCCTGCTCCCGGGCGCGCTTGGTGAGCGAGGCGATCACGTCGTCCGCCTCGAAGCCGTCCACCCTGATGTTGGTGAAGCCGAAGGCCTCCGCCAGCGGCATCAGGTGGGGCCATTGGTCGCGGAGTAGATCGGGGCGGGGCTTGCGCTGGGACTTGTAGGGCTCGTAGGTGAGCTCGCGGCCCGACCAGCCGGCGTCCCAGCAGACCACGACGGCCGACGGGTCGTGATCGATCAGCATCTTGGCGAACATCGACGCGAGGCCGTAGATGGCGTTGGTGGGCCGCCCGTCGTGCGTCGCGATCGACTCGGGGAGCGCGAAGAAGGCGCGGTAGGCGAGCGAGTTGCCGTCGATCAGGAAGAGCTCGCCGGGCTTCTGCTTCGCCTTGGAGCCCTTTTGGGGGGCCTTCTTCTGGGTCGTGGCGGGCACGTATCCATCATAGGTTGGGTGCCAGAGACCTCTGCGTGAGCAGGGAGCGCAAAGCCGCAACGACGGCGGAGCGGTTCTCCGTCAACTGGCGGTAGGTGAAGCGGAGCACCTGGAAACCCAGGCTCTGAAGGCGGGCGTCCCGGGCCCGGTCGCGCTCGAACGCGGAGCGGTCGCCGTGGTGACGAAAGCCATCGGTCTCGACGATCAGCCCGCGGTCGCGCCAGAGGAAGTCGACCTCGTATGGGCCGACGTGCGCGTTGACCTCTGGCTGGGGAAGGCGGTGGCGGCGACAGAGGCCCAGGAAGATTCGCTCGAGCTCGCTGCGGGTGAGGTCGTCGTCCCGCTTGAGGTCAGCTGAGCTGACGAGCCGCAGGTCAAGCGCCCGCCTGACGCGCCCGGCGGAAGACCGGCTGGGGAGAGGTGCGGTGAAGGTCTCGGAGGGTGCGGCCCGGCTTCGTCACCGCGATGCCGTTGCGGCGGGTCGTAACACCGGCAATGAGGGAGTGGGATCGGTGGATCCGGATGCCGCGGCGTCTCCGGCGTCCGCCATCCCCGGCAGGGTCACGTGAATCGGCCCGCCAGGCGGCCTCAGCATTCCCCAGAGCGCTGCCGCGCTCCTGTGGCTGACGACAGCTCCGCTCCCCGAGCGCGAGCACCCCGCCATGCATCTCCCTTCGAAGTTGAGTCTGGAGTGCCCCACTGCGTACACCCCGCGATGAAGGCGGTGCAGGCCTCCAGCCTTCGCTCGTTTCGAGATGCCCTGATCGCCGATGCCGGCCGCCCGGAGCTGTGCCGTGCTGATGACGCCGTGCTGCCGAGTGGCGACGCGGGCGATCACGCGGTCTGTGTTGGCGCGTTTCTCACCCACCAGGTGAGTAAGGCGCCAACTGCCCTGCATGTCCCTCGCCCCTTTCATTGCGGGTTTTCCGGAGCACCGGGCCGCTTTCGGTGCCCCGTATCCTTCTCGCCCCATGCCCGCCTCGGCCCAATACAGCGTCACCGTCCGCGTGGAGCTGGACGCGCGCCAGGAGCCGCTCGGCAAGCTGACGGCGCAGATCGCGGAGGCCGGCGGCGCTCTCGTGTCGGTCGATCTCGTCCCCGGCGCCGGGCCGGAGGGCAAGCGGGTGCGCGAGTTCACGATCGACGCCAACAGCCCGGAGCACTGGGAGGAGATCCTCCGCGGGATCGGGTCCACTCGCGGCGCGCGGGTCCTCGGCTTCACCGACCGCACCTTCGAGATGCACAAGAAGGGCAAGATCGAGCAGCACAACAAGTACCCGCTGAAGACCCGCGACGACCTCTCGATGGCCTACACGCCCGGGGTCGCCCGCGTCTGCGAGTACATCGCCGAGGACAAGACCAAGGCCTTCGACTTCACGATCAAGGCGAACACCGTGGCCGTCGTCTCCGACGGCTCGGCCGTTCTCGGCCTCGGCGACATCGGTCCCGAGGCGGCGATGCCGGTGATGGAGGGCAAGGCGATGCTCTTCAAGGAGTTCGCGCAGGTCGACGCCTTCCCGATCTGCCTCGACACCAACGACCCCGAGGAGATCATCCAGACGGTCAAGCTCCTCGCTCCCACCTTCGGCGGGATCAATCTGGAGGACATCTCCGCCCCCCGCTGCTTCGAGATCGAGGACCGGCTCAAGGAGGAGCTCGACATTCCGGTCTTCCACGACGACCAGCACGGCACGGCTGTGGTGGTCATGGCCGCCCTCTTCAACGCCCTGAAGATCGTCGGCAAGCCGATCGAGAGCCTGCGGGTCCTGATGCTGGGGCTCGGGGCCGCCGGAGTCGCCTGCACGAAGATGATGCAGGCCTCCGGCATCACACAGATCATCGGCTGCGACCGCCAGGGCGCGATCTCCACCGACCGCTTCGACTACGTCGACGGCGGCATGTCGCCGATCAAGCGCTGGTACGCCGAGAACTCGAACCCCGAGAAGCTCAGCGGTGGGCCGAACGAGGTGATCGAGGGCTGTGACCTCTTCATCGGGCTGTCCGGCCCCGGCCTGATCGAGCCGGACTCGCTGGCCAAGATGAACGACGACGCGATCGTCTTCGCCATGGCCAACCCCACCCCCGAGGTGATGCCGGAGGACGCCGACCAGCATGTGCGGATCATGGCCACCGGCCGCTCGGACTACCCGAACCAGATCAACAACGTGCTCTGCTTTCCGGGCATCTTTCGCGGCGCCCTCGACGCCGGCGCGCCCCGGATCACAGAGGAGATGAAGATGGCGGCCGCCCGCGGGATCGCCGAAGTCGTGACCGACGACGACCTGGCCGAGGACTACATCATCCCGTCGGTCTTCAACCGCGACGTCGCGGCGAGCGTCGCCCGGGCCGTGGTCGATGAGGCGAAGGAGGCGGGACTCGCCCGGTTCTCGGAGGAGACCGGCACCTTCGAGATCATCGCCGGCGACGGCGCGTCGGCCGACGGCGGGATCGGCTAGAGCCTGCCTGTCAGTCCGGCGTCTTCAGCGTCCACGAGGATTTGACGTCCAATCCTTCGTTGAAGACCCGGTGGACCGTTTCGGCCTCCTCCCGATCCCTGAGGAAGAACCCGAAGCCGTAGCTGTCGTCCCCGGTGACGGGATCGGCGATATGCCCCACCAGCGCGGACAGCCCGTGCCCGGCGCTGTCGAACCACTCCTCGATGTCCGCGCCGTAGTCGTGCACCCTTCCATAGGGGCCTTTCGGCGCCTCGAAGGTCCTGGTTTCCGAGGCGGTAAGCGGTGAACCGAAGGTCATGTGCATGAAGAGCTTGTCCGAGCCGATCCGGGAGAGCTCGGAGAACGCCTTGCGGTCGTCGGGGACGAACTCCAAGACGACGCTGAGGCTGAGGAAGTCGTAGCTCTCGTCCGAGCGGTCGATCGACTGCACGTCGATGCTGTTGTCCCCCTCGTACTCCGAGATCTCGAACGTCTTGAACCACTCCTCCTCCAGGGACGGGTCGGGCGCGAACTGGAGAGCTCGGCGCCAGGACAGCATCTCGGGCGGAAGCGCGACGAAGGCCGCCCGCAGTGCGCGGTGGCGCTCCAGCGAAGCACACGTGTTGCATCGTGGGTTCCCGCCGAGCGTGGTGCGACCCCCCGGTCCGGGCACGAACTCCGTCCCACCGCATATGTTGCATGGCGACGTCACATTCACCCGTGCCCCAAGGCCGAACCTATGCTACATCTCGCCATGCTGGGCTCTGGGCAGCAGGAAGCCATCGACCTCGAGGGGATTCTCGGGGAGCGGCGCATGCCGCCTCCACCTGTCACGGTGGAGCAGCCGGGGCTCGCGCTCTGGTTCACGATCGATACCGAAGCCTCGGTCGCCCGTCAACGCGACCCCGATCCGGAGCGCACTGTCGACCAGCTGATCTTCGGCGACTGGGGCGGTGGCGAACAGCACGGCATCGGCCTCCACATGGACCTCCTGGAGCACTGTGGGTACAGAGGCTGCTTCTTCGTCGATGTATTGCTCGAGTTCCAGTTCGGTCAGGAGGCGCTGGAGAGAGTGGTCGAGGCGATCGCCGCCCGGGGACACGAGGTCCAGCTCCATGTCCACCCCGAGCACCTTGCCCGCTCGAACGATGAGAGCGTTCGCTCCCTGGCCGGGAACATGCTTCGCAAGGACGCCGAAGAGTTCAGGCGAGTGATGGAGCTGGCGGTGGACCTGTTCGAACGCCGAACGGGTAAGCCTCCGATCGCCTACCGAGCCGGTGGCTACCGCATCACCGACGATCACTTCCCGGTCCTCGAGGAATTCGGGATCGCGATCGACGCGTCCGTCAACGTCCAGTGGCACTCGCAGGTCGCGGACTGGATGAAGACGCGCACTCAGCCCTACTGGGTTGGCAGCGTCCTCGAGCTGCCCCTCACCTGGATCCTGATTCGCGATGACCGCGCCTCCCAGGGGACCCGGTCGTTCGCGCCCAACTTGACCACGGGTGATCCGATCTCCGGCATGCCGGCGTCTGCCAATGAAATCCCACGTGTGGCCACTTTCGTTTCTCACTCATTCGAGCTCATGCTCGCCGACCGGGACGCAAGCCAGGCCGCGCTCGACCGGTTCCGAGAGCGGCTACGCGCAAAGCTCGGGCCGAAAGAGGGCGACAAGCTCGCGGACGCCGTCGGTACCAACATGCGCATCTACGACGGGACGGTTGCCGATGACGTCGTGGCGAAGGTGGCCGAAATGATGCGGCGAATTGCCGATCGGCCCGACGCGCGATGCGTCACGTCCGCTGATCTGATCGAGATGGCTCAGAGCTTCCAACGTGAAGATCGCCGCGAGCCGACAGATCCAATACCCGCCATCGACCGCCGGCACCAGGTGAAGAGCGTGATCGGGTCGAGGATCTACTCCGCGGGCCTGCTCGAGCGCCTCTCGGGACCGGGCGAGCCGCTGGCTTCGAACGACGACGCGGAGGCAGACCCACCGTTCGAGCTTCCCGTGCAGGTGGCTGACCGCGAGGTCGCGCTGATCGGGTCGCCGACTGCGACCGTGAACGGGATCGATCTCAGCGAAGCCGCTCGCCTCGAGCAGATGGACGCTCCGGCGATGGAGCGGATCTCGGAGTTCGATCTCGTCGTCTGGACTCACGGCCTCGAGCGCTGTTCCCCCTCTGACCTCGGGACCCGCCTCGACACGGCCACGGCAATGCTCCGAGCGGGGGGAACCCTCGCAGTCCGAGCGCGAACCCTGGGTCTGTACCCCCGGCCGATGAATGGCTCCCCGATCGCTGACCTGGTCTTCCGCGCCGCTCCACCGGACGCGGACGCCGGCCGTGAGCAGGAGCCGGTGGACGTTGTCACGGCGTGGGATGGCGCGACGTTCGCCGCCTGGTTCGCGGCGCATGGATACGAGTTAGTCGACGAGCGGCGGGTGCCCCGCGGCCCTTCCGAGATCGCACTGATCGAGCGCTTCTCCGACAAGCTGGGTGCGCTCGCATCGGAAGAGCTGCAGACCGCGGCGGTCGATTTCATCCTGCGCCCACCGGACGCCCCGGGTGGGTCAGGCGAGCTGCCTGGAGCGGACGAGCCGCGAGAGGCGATCCCAGAGCTCATCGGCCGCTTCACGGAGGTCAGGCCTGGCGACGAAGTGCTGTTGCTTTCCACCCACAGGCGCGCCGGCGTCGAGAAGCCGAAGGACGGGGCGGTCCGCGCAAAGCCACCGGGGTCGCTTGTGAAGCGACCGCCGAAGCCGGTCAGCTACGACCTGATCGCTGCAGTCGGGCTGCCGGCGGGGGTCGGGCCGGAGCGCCTCCAGGAGGCGTGCGTCTCCCTCTACGACGCCCTGCGGCCCGGCGGTGAGCTGTTGATTCGGTTGGACCCGGACCCGATGGCGTTGCCGAGCGCAACGACCGCCCTGACCTCGCTGCTGCGGGCAGGGTTCGAGGTGATCGACACCGCGGACGGCTCCGGCGGTCTCGACTGCCGGCTGGTCAGGCCGCTTGAGCTGGACGACATCCAGCGATTCTTCAGGAACGGCTGAGGCGTTCAGCGCCGACCGTAGCGACGCTCAACTCGGTCCCGGACTGCGCCACTTGGACCTCCGACATCCCCTGATCGCCGCCGATCTCGACTGTGATCCGATCGTCATCGACCCTCGCAGCCACGGTGTGCGGCAGAGTCGGCGTCAGCGCAATCCCGTGAACGAGCAGCCCGGAGGCCAGCTTCGAGCGCAGCGTTGCGGCGTCCGACGGCACCTTCGTGTTATCGCGTGGGAACGTCCAGCCGTCCATCCGTGGCTCCTCCACCCCTCGCGCCAGGCCGATCTCGACCGGAACCTCGCTTGAGTCGAACAGCGTCGCCACCAGTGTGTCGTCCGCCTTGGCGACGATCCCGCTGCCGGTCTTCGTGGCCGCCAGCTCGGGCCCGAAATGAAGACGACGGTCGATGGTGTGCTCCTGGCCGGATTTCACCTCATCGACCACGAGCACCAGCTCCCCCGGCCGATAGAGCAGCAGGCGACGGTGATCCACCGCCTCGAGTAGCGGGTTGCGGCCCGAAATGGCGTACCAGCCATCTCCTTCGCCGGCGGCCAACAGCCCGCTGCCGTACGGGTCCTGCTCGCGCCAGGGATAGCTCTCGTCGTCCACGATCAGGACGTTGTGCCCGTGACTGGCGCGAGCGTAGATGCGGGCCGGATCCTTCTCGTCGCGGTAGCCGTAGCGGCTCGCCTCGCCGACCACCAGGTGGTCCCCCTCGTACAGGCACCAAGTCAGCTCGTCGGCATGCTTGTGCGCGTAGGTGTGGTAGCAGCAGGTCATCCCCAGGTACGACCCGTTTCGGCGCACAAAGGCGTAGCCGGTCCGCAGGTAAGGGCGGAGCCCTTCCTCGCTTGCGGCCTCCTTGGCGAAGGCCGGTGCCTCTGACTGGATGTCGGTGTCGCCGAAGGGGACCAGGTTGTCATCTGGGAGGACCATCCAACCCGCCGCTGCGTCGAGCCTTCCGAGGAGCTCACCGAGCGTCTCCCCGCCGATGCCGGCCTGCTCTTGAAGAAGCTTCACGAGGTCGCGGATGTAGATCTGGTAGCCGGGTGAGTGCTCCTTGTGCACTCCCTCGTCGAACTGCACGTGACGACCGAGCGTCTCGAGGAAGCGTCCTTCGGCGAGGTCCCGCCATTCGACCGATTCCGGCAGCTCGGCCGCATACGTGCCCATGACGTAGAGCCCTGCGTCCTCGAAGAGGCCATGGTTGGTCTCGGGCGTGTAGTTCTCCTCGTCGGAGAGCCATTGCGAATGCACCCGCAACGCCGTCGTCAGGTCGGCTTCCTGCTCCGGCTCGAGCAGGCCGTGGCGGCGGCACTCCCGCCAGATATAGCCCAGGAAGGCTGCCCGGATCCCCGCGCTCATGTCGAACCAGGCGTAGTCACCGGTGCGCTCGCCGCCGATCGGATTTCCCGCCACCCAGTCGAGGGCGATGTCACGCGCCTTCGTCAGCGCGGCGAGGTCACCCTCCGCCTCATAGATGCGAAGGGGCACATCGAGGAACTGAAACGTGTGGAACCAGAACCGCCAGGCGAGATTGTCGTGGGGGTCCATCTGCCAGTCGATCGGCGCGAGGAGTTTGGTGTCCTTCCCCCGCACCCTGTACACGTCTACGGCGAGGTTCGCCCGGTCGGCGTCGCTGACCGGGCTGACCTCGAAGAGCAGGACGAGTGGCAGAGGGTTCGGCATCAGTTGGCCGATTTCGACGCTTCCCGCCGCCGCTTCCGTTGCCTCGCCCGGCCCGGCCCACTCGGGCCTGGCGTCTGTCCGTCGCCGGTGCTCGCGTCGGCCCAGACCCGTTTGGGCAACCGGCGCAGAGCCTCGACCGCCCGCTCGATCGAATGCAGGTATTCGGGGTCGACACCGTCTGCCCACAACGTTCGTCCCATTTCGTCGCGCTCGGCGCCCGGCATCCTCGCGAACAGATAAGTGACGATCTGTCTGTCGCGATCCAGCGGGAGCGCCACCGGCTCGGTTTCCCCGTCGGGGGAGTCCCCACCATTCGAGCCACCTTCCTTGGTCTCAGCCGTGGGCTCCGGGTCGATGCCGGCGATCCCGTCCAGCAGCGAGACCAACCGCGAGTCGCCGCCGATCCTGGCCGTGTTCGAGACGAGGGTCACGGTCTCGACCGAGCCGGCGCCGCTCACGATCAGCCGCAGGACGGCGACCTCGTCCGAAGGGAGCGCACGGACGCGCTCCTCGATCTCCGGCCGCCTCGACCAGCGCTGCGGCATCACCTGACGTGCAACGCGGCGGATCGCCTGCCGGTCCTCCTTAGAGAAGATCCCCGTGACGAACAGGCCGGCGACATAGAGGACGATCGCTCCGCATTCCACGAGAGGCCGCCAGGGTCCGGCCATCGGCCCGAACACTCGCGCGATCGCGACGCAGGCGCCGCCGAGCAGCAGTCCCTGGGCGATCCTGGCCCACTCGATCTTCAGCGGCTCGGGGCCGTGCTGTGACAGATAGGTGAGGATCGAGACGGCCACCGCGAAGCCCGAAATCACCGAGAGAGCGGCTCCATAAGCCCCGAACAAAGGAACCCAGAGCGGTGCGGTGGCCAGGAAGCCGGCGGCGGCGGAGATTGCCGCCCCCATGTAGGCCAACCTCTTCCGGGGGAAGGACGAGAGGCGGTAGACGCTGATGAACAGCCCGTAGGAGAGGAAGGCAGTGCCCAGCAGGGGGATGAGCGGGGCGGCCGCAGCGTACTCCGGTGGGGCGATCCGAACCAGAATGTCCGCGCCCGCGGTCATCAGCAGGATGATCAGGGCGCCGGCCAGCACGAACATCGTGAGCAGGGAGCCTCCCAAGTGCTCCTTCCCACTCTTCGTCACCGCCGCCTGAAAGGCCGACGTCTGGCGAAGCGGCGTCCAGGCCATGAACAGGGCGGCGGTGAAGTAGTCGAGGAAGGCTCCGTAGCGGCTCGCCAGCCGATACAGGCCGACGACCTGGTCGTTGTTGGTGAACCAGGAGAGGGCGTAGATGTCGACGTTCTGCGCTATCCAGAGAGAGATCAGGATCGGCACGTACACCCCGCCCCTCTTCAGGATCATCGCCGCATGCTGCCGGTCGATGGTGAGCCTGAAGCTGCGCCGGGTGACCAGCAGGCCGATCAGGACCGAGAGACCACCACCGATCGCCGTGCCGGCAATCGCGCCCTCGACGCCGCCACCGGCTTTGACGAGAGCGATCGTGAACCCGACGACCAGGATCGGCCTGACCTGGCTGAGGACGACGAACTGCTTCGGCTTGCGCTCCATCCGGAGGATGTTCGAGACGAGGCGCCAGACGGCTCCCGTCGCACCTGAGAGCGCAGCGATCAAGATCAAATCGCCCTTGCTGCGATCCCCGATGATCAGGTTCGCGATGTCGGATGCGAACAGCGCGACCATTGCGGTGCCGATCGCGCAGATCGCGACGGTGATGATCAGCCCGGTGCCGAGCGCGCGTCGCTTCGTGCCCGCCTGTGACGATTCGCCTGTGTCCTCGACATCCTCTTCGCCCGCTGACCCAAAGACCCAGATGAACGTGCCCTGCAGGGTCCCGACGTTGTAGAAGACGGTCAGAAACGCAGCGAAGACGAGCAGCAGCGCGAGCTGGCCGAACTCGGCCGGGCCCAGGAAGCGCGTCACCACGACGATGCTGGCCAGGGCCAGGATGAATCCGATCAGCGCGCTGATCACATAGAGAGCCGTGTCGTGTGTCAGCCTCGCCCCCCAGGCCTCCTGCACCCTGGAGCTGCTCTCGGCAGGGGCCCCTCCCTTCTCCCGGTCGTTCGGGCTCATGAGGCTCTCCGTGCAGTGAGGTGCTGGTAGCGGGCGAGTGACTTCATGAACGAGGGCCACCGGCTGGCCGGCGAGGCGACGTGGGCCACGTCCTCGAAGCCCGCCCGCCGGAGCTCCCGAGCGGCCTGATGTGGGGACGTGAGCCGAACGAGCGAGCGGGACCGCCCAAGCGACCCCGCGAGCTTGGTCGCGCGTTCCGCGGGCAGCAGCTGGATGAGCGGGATGCCGGTGAACTGATCCCGCGGGCTCCAGCGATTCGGGTTTCTGATGATCAATTGTCCTCCCGGAGCGAGCACGCGTCTCGTCTCCAGCAGAGCCGCCTCACGGCCCACATCGCCGACGATGTAGCACAGGCTGTTGTTCTGCACCGCAATATCGAAACTCCGATCGGGCAGGTCAAGGTCCTCCATTCGGCCAGGCACGAATTCAGCCTGTAGGCCGTGCTCCGCCGCGACGGTGCGACCCACGTCCAGCCGGTCCTCGATTGGATCGATCCCAGTCACGATCGCTCCGCGTCCGGCGAAAAAGGCAGAGAGCGCACCGAACCCGCAGCCCAGGTCGACCAGGCGCAGGCCCTCGATCGAATCGACGCCCATGCTGCGCCGGAGCATCTCGAGCAGCGGTTCGCCTCGCCGCTCGACGAATCCCGAGTTCGTCTCGAGGGTGTTGATGCCCGCGGCCCCCTCCAGGACCTCTCCGTTCGCGGCATAGAACTCGATCACGGAGCGGCGCAGCGAGTCTGCAATTGGGGCGAAGTCACGATCGGTCATAGCGGCGGCTGATCGCCTCCGGTTCGAATCGGCCTGCTCGGCCATTTACTTGCTGAGCGCGGCGCCCAGGAGGCGGTCCAGCCAGAGTCCGGGTCCAGAGGCCCAGTTGTTCGGATGCGTCAGAGAGAGGATGGGCGAGGTTCCGGCTGCGAGCAAGTCCGCGGGATCCACCCCATCCCGCCATCCGCCCTCCGCCGACGTTCGATCGGTCAGCCAGAACCCGAGTTCGTGGCCCCGCATCGCCTCGTTGCCGTCGAACGCGATGCCGTAGTCAGGGCAGTTTTCGTCCCTCAGCAACTCGGCGTTGTGAACGGCGGGAATCCGAGAGTCGCCATGGGGCACCGCACTTCTCGTAGGGCCGAAGGCCCGGGCGAACGCCGAGATCTCGGCGCGGAGCTCGGCGCGGCCGTTCTCGATCTGCGCCTGATCGGCGGGACCCGTCAGTCCCTGCTCGAGCGCGTTACGGGTGAGGGTCTCATAGTGCAGCCCGACCTCGAACCCTGAACGTCGCAGCTTTCCGATCACGATGGGATGCGCGGTCCTCCAACGGAAGTACCACGATGAGCGCAGGCCGAGCTCCGCCTCGATCGAGGCCATCGCGAGGGCAGAGCGCGGGTGCTGGTCGACATCGTGGCGCAGGAGCAGCATCCGGTCTTCCTCGGGGTACCCGTCGATGATCCAGCTCTCGAGCGAGACGATCCGATAGTCGTGGTCGATCGCCGTCCGAAGAAACTCCCGGTATTCACGCCAGCGGCCGCGGGAGAAGGTGCGCGAAAGACGTGGCCGAGGCCTGCTGCTGCGTGCTCCCACCTGTTCTATTGCGGTTGCCATTTCCCGGCTGCCTCCTTTGCCGCCTCGTAAGCCTCGACCAACCGCTGCGACTCGGCCTCCCAACGGAGCTCGCGCGCCGCCCGGCGGGCGGCTGTCCTGAACGTCTCATTGCGCTCCGGCCGGACCATCTCTCCCAGCTTCGCTGCGACATCGGCCGGATCCGCCGGCTGGGCGAGCAGGCCGATTCCGTAGCCCTTGATCAACCCGCCGATCGCGGGCAGGTCGCTGCCGAGCACCGGCAGCCCCGCCGCCACGTACTCGAAGAGCTTGTTGGGAAGGCTCATCCGGTACGAGAGGCATATGGGCTGGATGAGGGCGAGTCCGAGACTCGCCCCTCCGATCTCCGAAAGGACCTTCTCGGGCGAGACGGCGCCGGCGAATTCGACACGATCTGCAACCCCCTCGATGCGCGCGAGGTCGGCGAGCTCGGCTCGATAGTCGGCGTGCCCGGGGCCAACCAGCCGAAGGCGGACGTGACTCAGATGGGCCAGGGCCCTGATCGAGATCTCCAGCCCTCTCCCGGTCGTCAGCGCCCCTACATATACGGCGGTCGGATCCCCGTTGGGCGCCGGGGACTCCGGCACCGAATCGGACTCCGGGATGTTGCGGATGACGCGAGGAGGTCTTGTCCGATACCGACCCGACATCACCTCGGCGTAGCCGGGGCTCGCCGTGAGCGTCTGGTGAGCGACGCGGACGAACAGAGACTTCGCAGGCGAGCAGCCACCAGCGCGGCTCCGGACGCTGGTTGCGGTCTGCCCAGAGCTCGTGTGAGTCGTAGACGACGGTGGCCCGGGTGGTGAGCCGCGCGGCGACCCCGACCCACATCGTGTTGTAGTCGTTGCAGTGGATGAGGGCCGGCTGCTGGCGGCGGACCACCCCGATCGCGCGGCGATAGAAGTCGAGGGTGCGAAGCCAGCGGTGCGCTCGAATCGCAAGCGCCACCCCTCGTCCCTGCCCGTGTGCACTGCCGGACCGCACGGGTACCGATCCGGCGCCGCCACCCCTCCTCAGCCGGCGTCGCAGCCATGAGAAGGGCGAACCCGGCGCCAGGCGCAAGATCGGGAATCCGCCCTCTGTTCCCCGGCGCCCGCGCACCTCCTCTGAGACGACCCCGACAATCAACGGGTCGTAACCGATCCGCGTCAGGGTGTCCGCCTCCCGCAGAATCCGTGAGTCATGCACGCATGGCGCGCGGCAGAGAATCACCGCCGTCGCACGGTCGTCGGCAGGCCTCTCCCCTCCTTTCCGTCCCCTGGCCGTCACTGGCGCAAAGGGTAGGTGTTCAACCTCGTCCGGTCGAAATCTCGCCATCGGGCTCATCGACCAGACTTCGGAGCGGTGATCACGGTATCGAGCGTCCCGAACGACCGCGTGTCCGGCCGGGAATCGAGCTTCCTGGGACCGATCCGAGGGCGGGCGCGAGCCCGGAGAGTGCTCCGTGAGGCATGCGAACCGCTACGGCGCGGTGGCGTGCGACACCCGCTGGGGCTGCTCGACTATCTGCAGGGTCGTCTGCTGCGCGCGCGGGGACGATCGGAGGGGGCCGCGGAAGCCTTCGCCCGGGCGCTGCGGCACGATCCCAAGAGTTCGATCTACGCCGTCTACCGGGCAAAGGCTCTCCGCGAGGCCGGCTCGCGGAAAGAGGCCAGCGAGCAACTCACCGCTCTCGCCTCGCGGATCGACCCGACCGACCTCTTGCTGCTCGGTGAGACCGGGGTTGAGCTCGCCAGGCTCGGAGTCCGGCATGACGCGAGGCGGCTGGCGACGACGCTCGAAGCGCGGGCCCAGGCCGAAGACCTGCCCGAGGCGTGGGCGCGAGCCGCCACGGTACTCGTTGCCCTGGGCGAGATCGGGGCAGCTCGGCAAGCCGCCGCGCGGGCTGCGGTGGCCGCCCCGGACCGCTCTCTCGCCCAGCGATTGGCCGCCGCGGTACTCGAGGGGGCGGGAGAGCCGAGCAGCGCGCTGGATCTTGCGAGGAGGAGCGGTGACGTGGGGCAAGAGCGCAGGCTCACGGGCGTCATGCGTGAGCTCGATCCGGGCTGGATTCCCACGCTGCCCTCAATGCAGCCCGGCGAGCCCCAGCCCAGCCGGCGGGCGCTCTACCTGCTCGAGGCGTCCCTGCCGCACACTCCTTCGGGCTACGCCTATCGCTCCCGTGACGTCCTGAGGGCGCTCCGTGATACGGGGCTCGACCCGGTCGCCGCGACGCGGCTCGGGTTCCCGTCGAGCCGCGGAGTCAGGAACTACTCGGCAGTCGAGGAGGTCGATGGAGTCGTCCACCACCGCTTCAACGTGCCCGGGCTTCGGCAGTACAGCGGGATCCCAATCGACGTTCAACTCCAGCGCAACGCCGAATGCCTGCTCGATCTCGCCGAGCGGGTCAAACCCGGTGTGATCGTCTCCGGCACACCCGTGCGCAATGGCATCCTGGGGCGTGCCCTTCGCTCGGCCACCGGGATCCCGTTCGCCTACGACGTCCGCGGTTTTCCGGAGATGACGTGGGCCACCCAGCCAGGCGGGGCATCGAGTGAGCTCTACGCTCTGCGCCGCCGCGCCGAGACCGCCTGCGTGCTCGAAGCCGATGCCGTGATCACGCTCAGCGACACGATGCGCGACGAACTGCTCGCCCGGGGCGCCGACCCCGATTTGGTCTTCGTCGTGCCGCACGTCGTCGACGTCGACCGGTTTGCGCCCAGGCCTCGGGACCCGGAGCTGATCCAGGCATATCGGCTGGAGGACAGCTTCGTCGTGGGCTCCGTCACCTCGCTTACGGAGTACGAGGGCCTACACGAGTTGCTCCGAGTGGCGGCGCGGGCTCGTGCCGATCGTCCGGACCTCAGGGTGTTGATCGTGGGGGATGGGCCCGCAAGGGCATCGCTCGAGAGCCTCGCCGGCGAGCTGGGGATGGGTGACACGGTCGTCTTCACGGGGCGGGTCGATCAGTCACGGATCGTCGACCACTACGCCCTGCTCGATCTATTCGCCCTTCCCCGGCGCGATGTCGAGGTATGTCGCTCCGTAACACCGCTGAAGCCCTTCGAAGCGCTGGCGATGGGAATTCCCGTGATCGCGAGCGACCTGCCGGCGCTTGCTGAGATCGTCTCGGAATCCGGCGGCGGGCGCCTGGTCCAGGCAGACTCGGAAGACGACCTCGGCGCAGCGATCATCGGGCTTGCCGAAGACGATGCCGAGCGCCGAAGGCTGGGATCGAATGCCAGGGAGTACGCGGCGTCGAGCCACAGCCCGACTCGCGCCGCCGAAGCGCTTCGTGCGGCTCTCGCCGGACTGCTGGGTTAGTGTGATCAGGTGGAGGCTGAATCGTCCAACGGAACCGTTCACCCCGAGGCCCTGATCGTCTCGGATGGTCGTTTCTACTCTCTTGATCGGCCCCCGCCGATCGATTCCAGAGGCGGAACGCTCGACAACGGGGACTCCTATCAACGACCCGATCCGCCAACCGCGGTGCCCGATCCCTGGCCGGGCCTCGACGGGGCCGACGCCCATGCCGACGAGTCTGCGGCGCGGATCTTCCTCACCGTCGATACAGAGGACGACTACTTCAAGACCCCGCACATGCTCACCGGGGAGGGGCTGGGTAAGGAATACGGCGCTTACGGGATCCTCGACATCCTGGAGCGACACGGCCTGAGCGCAACCTTCTTCGTCAACGTCTACGAGGCGCACCGCCACGAGGACCCCGGCGTGATGGAGCGGCTGGTGAAGACGATTCACGAGCAGGGCCACGAGGTTGCGCTCCACACCCATCCATCCGAGGACCTCGACTTCTACTCCCGCCCGCTCTACTGGTTCTCAGTCGAGGAACAGGTCCGGATTCTCAGCTATGGCGCCGAGCTGATCGAAAAATGGACCGGTACCCATCCCGTGAGCTTCCGCGCGGGCGGCTACGTCTTGAACGACGAGACGTTTGACGCGCTCGAAGAGCTCGGATTCCGGATCGACTCGTCAGTCTTCTTCCGCTCCGACAGGAACCGGGTCACTCCGTTTACGGTGAACGCGGTCCGAAGTCGGGGCAGGCTGATCGAGGTTCCCGTCACCTACGTACCCCGGGTCCTCGATGATGGGCAGATCGAGCACCGAAAGTTCGACGTGAACTGGCTGAGCCAGGACGAGCTGAACTCAGTTCTCGATCGGGTCAGCCACTTCGGAATCGGCGAGGCGATGTTCATGATGCACAGCTTCTCGTTCATCGATAAGGCGTCCGTGCGCCAGGAACAGCCCGGCAGTCCGATCGCGCGCTATCGCAGCGAGCCGATGCGCTCGCGCTACGTCGAGATCTACGGAAGCCACCCCGTCATGAGAGACCGCTTCGATCGCTTCGCCGAAAGGTTGTCCGGGGATCCGAAGATCGAGGTCCGGACGCTCGCCCAGGCGGAGGAATCCCTCTCGCGAAGAGCTCGGACGCCACACCCCGACATCGTTCCGGTCGTCTAGCCACCGGAAAGCGTCAGCTCGGTGCCCTGCAGCCGGACCTCGAGGGGGCTCTGCGCCAGACCGGTGATCGTCACATGTACTCCTTCACCCGCGAGCGTTCCCGTCGCCGTGGCCTCCTCCGTCTCGGCCTCCGGCCCAAGCGTCATTGCATAGCCCAGCAGTCCTCCGCCATGACGCGAGAGAGCCACCGTCGTGCACGCTTCGCAAACCTCGAACTGAGGAAAGAACAGGCCTCCCAGCGGTGCGGTGGTTCGCCCGCGGACCGCGGAAACCGAGTCCGGCTCGCCCTCTTCGTCAATGAAGGGGGCGATCACCGCGACGGTCTCCCCCGCCTCGTCACTGACCTGGACCGAACCGGTCGTCATAACGGTCGCGTTCAACTCCGGCGCCAATTGGACATACCGCTCGACCACCTCGTCACCCAACGCATCGACTTCATCGATCACCACAAGTGACGCACCCGGTCGGTAGAGGAGCAGTCGACGCGCGACGCGGTCGTCGGGAGCGATCCGTGGGTTCTGGGCGAGGATCGCGTAACAGTCGCCGAGCGACCCGTTCGCGACGAGGCCGCTGCCGGCTCCGCCCCGCGGATCGCGGATCCAGGTATATGAGTCGACCGCGATTCCGCTGTGAGCACTCGGCGAGACGCAGTACTGGCGCGCTGCGCTCGCGTAGTCGTATCCCGGGTTGCCGGAGTCGACGACGAGCATTCGACCGCCCTCATAGAGACAGAACGAGAGGTCGTCCGCGTGCTTGTGACCCTCGCTGTGGAACGCGGCCGTGAGAATCAGATAGCTGCCATCCTCGTGGACCGCGCAGTACCCGCCGCCTGGAAATGCTCGGAGACCCCTTGTCTTGGTCGCGGCTTCCTGCACTGCGGGGCTCGGCCTCGATCCGACGTTGGTGTCCCCGATCGGAGGCAGCGCACCATCGGGCGCGGTCAACCAGCTGGTTGCCTCGTCCATGCGCTGGAGCAGCGCCTCGAGTTCCTCGGCTGGCAGCAACTCGGCCGGCGCAAATCGAGCAAGCGCGTTCCGGACCACCAGTTGGTAGAAGGGGGAGTGCTCGAGGTGAACCCCTTCCGAGATGTCTACGGTGAGCTCCACAACCCTTCGGAACCGGCGGCTCGCCGTCTCGGCCCAGAGCGCCGCCTCGGGTACTACGGACAGCTCGTCAGCGGCCAGCTTGAGGGCGGCGTCACTGAACAGCCCATGGTTGTGGTTCGGCTGGTAGTTCTCGTCGGAGAGAACGTAGTCGGCGTGCTCGACGATGGACACGGCGAGCGCGTGTCGCTGCTCGCCGTCGAGCTGCCCGGTTCGGACCGCCTCCCTGAGTAGATACGCGAGATGGACCAACCGCGCCGCAGCGGCGTGGTCGTACCAGGCGTATTTGTGCGCGTTGGGGTGATCCACCTGCGGGTTCTGCTCGATCCAGTCCAGATAGATCCCCGCCAGCACTTCGAGGATCCGCTCGAAGAGGTCCTCACTGGCGTCGGTGACCAGAACGGTGTCGGCGAAGATGAAGCAGTTGAGGAAGAAGGCGTACTCGTCCCCCTCCGCGTACGGCTCCTCAGACCAGTCGACTGGCGGATTGAGATCGCGAAGCTCGCCGCCGACCCAGAACTGTCCCTCCGCCGCCGGGTCGATCTCGCCTCCTGGCGACTTGGGGCTGTGCACGCCGATGAAGGGCCTGTGCCCCAGCCGGCCGGCGCTCTCCTGCAGCGCGGCGAGGACCTGGTCGGCCCGTTCCTCCGTCTTTCGATCGCGCTTTGAGAGTGGTCCTGAGATCTTTTCCCCTGAGAGGTAATGGACGGGCGTACGACTTTTGCTCCCGGCAAGGAGGTTACTCAGCAGGGGCGTGCTCGCCGGTCGATCCGTGACCGTTCTCGGCGGTCGGAAGGTTGTCCAGGATTACCAAAAATCCTCAAGGCGGGTTTTGAATTGACCTGGATCATGCTCTAATCTCGCCGCAGGGGCCAGGGGAAGGAACGGGAGAATCACTTGCTTCGACTCGATAGTCCGTTGAAGGAGCTGTGCTTGCTTGGCTCGGCGCGGGCCGGAGTGCGGCTGCGTGGGACGCTCCTCTGCCTGGCTTTGGCGCTGGTCCTACTCCTGCTCGTCCCCCTGCAGGCCGGCGCCAACCCGATCACGGACGAGAACGCCCAGACCGGGCACCCCACAGTCGACCTGGTACCGGACTCATGCTGACCTGACGGATATCGCGGGGTATTCGACCAAGACCACGGTGGCGCCCGGGGAATCGATCGGCTTCGCCGTCAGCACCAACAAGACCTATCGCGTGATCATCTACCGCTTGGGCTGGTATGGCGGGAACGGGGCGAGGGAGATGGCCTGTTTGCCTAGCTGCACGACCTCCACCTCCGGCGTCAACAGGACTACGCCGAACCCGAACGCCGTGACGGGGGAGGTCGATGCCAACTGGCCCGTGCAGACCGGGATGTCGATGACGATCCCGACGAACTGGACGACGGGCGAATACATCGCCGAGTACGTGATCACCTCGGCGGGATCGACCCAGAATCAGGCGCGCTATTCGCCCTTCGTCGTCCGCTCCACCGCCCCGCAGGCGCAGGCGTCGAAGATCCTGGTCGTCGTCCCCCACAACACCTACCTCGCCTACAACAAGTTCGGCGGCACTAGTGCCTATGTCAACGAGACGAATGGGCACGTCTACAGCGGGGAACATGCCACCAAGGTCTCCCTGAACCGTCCGTACCACACCAGGGAGTGGAGCGACTGGGACTACCCCATGCTGCGGTTCCTGGAGCGGGAGGGCTATGACGTCTCCTACGTCGCGGATGCGGACGTCGACGCGAATCCCAACATCCTGCAGCAGCATCAGATGGTGATCGTCTCCGGGCATTCGGAGTACTGGACCAAGAACATGCGCGACGGCTTCCAGAATGCCCGCGACAACGGCGTGAGCCTCTTCTTCGCGGGCGGTAACGACGCCTTCTGGCAGGTCCGCTACGAGGACTCCAGCTGCGCCGACGACGACACGGTCTGCAACAACCCCGGCGACCGCCGCACGATGGTGATCTACAAGATGCGCGAGGGCGATCCTGTCGATCCGATCACCGACCCGACCCTGAAGACAATCAGATTCCGCGAGCTGAATCGATCCGAGTGCGAGCTGCAGGGCGGCGTCCAGTGGGAGGACCCCGGCTACTTCCCGGACGACGGCTACGCCAACACGACGGTCACTGCCGCCGGGGCCGCCGACCGCTGGATGCAGGGAACTGGACTGACCACGGGCAGCACGATCGTCGGGATGGCGGGGACGGAGTTCGACAGCTTCTGGCCGGACTGCCAGACGCCGGCTGCGCCGACGATCCTCTTCCAGTACAAGGGCGACCAACCGGTACCCAACACCGACGCGACCTCGGTCAAATACCAGACGCCGGGCTCGGGGGCGAGGGTGTTCTCATCGGGCAACCTCCACTTCTCCTTCACCCTCGACTCGTGGCGGTGGAACCCAGCCCTGTTCACCGGCATTCCCCCGCAGGACACACGAATGCAGCAGTTCACGCGCAATGTGCTCGGGGACATGCAGCGTCCCGCTCCGCCCACGGCGATCAACGTCTCGCAGGCCGGTTCGTCGGTACAGACCACGGTGACACCGAAGACCGACTCCCGAATCACCTCTTACAAGATTTACCGGCACGCCGGCACGGGCTCGTTCCTGCCCAGCGATTCGGGGGTCACCCTCGTCTGCCAGAACGCGACGGGGAGCTGCACCGACAACCCGGCCGCCGGGACCTACCGGTACGCGGCCGTAGCTGTCGATCAATGGAACGACTCGGAAGCCGCCCTCTCAAGTGCGTTCACCAGCGGCCAGCCGACCGCCGTCAACGACACGGCGACCCTCGACGAGGACCCCGGAGCGACGGCGCTCGACGTGCTGGCAAACGACCAGGATCCGAGCAACGTCGGAAAGACGATCACCTCCCGCACCCAGCCGGCCAACGGCAACGTAGTGATCACCGGCGGCGGCACGGGGCTCACCTATCAGCCCAATGCCAACTACTGCAACACGCCGCCCGGGACGACGCTCGACACCTTCACTTACACGCTGAACGGCGGCTCGAGCGCGACCGTCACGGTCACGGTCAACTGCGTCGATGACGGCCCAACCGCCGTGGCGGACTCGATCAGCCTCAGCGAGGACTCGGGCTCCAATACACGGACCCTGACGACCAACGACACGGACATCGACGGTGGCCCGAGAACGATCACCGCCGTCACCCAGCCGGCCCACGGCTCGGTCAGTATCGGCGCGAACACCAGCCAGGCCGTCTACACCCCCGACGCCAACTACTGCAACACGCCGCCCGGGACCGCCCTCGACACGTTCACCTACACAGTGAACGGCGGCTCGAGCGCCACGGTCTCGGTGACGGTCAACTGCGACGATGATCCACCGCTCGCCGTGGCTGACGCTGCATCCGTCGCTGAGGACGCCGCTGCCGGCTCGATCGACGTGCTCACGAACGACACCGACATGGATGGAGGCCCGAAGACCGTTGCGTCCGTCACCCAGCCTGCCAACGGCAACGTGGTTGTGACAGGCGGCGGCACCGGACTCACCTACCAGCCCGACGCCAACTACTGCAACAACCCGCCGGGCACGTCGACAGACAACTTCAACTATGCCCTCAACGGGGGCTCCACGGCCGCGGTCTCGGTAACAGTCAATTGCGTCGACGACCCGCCGAACGCAATCGACGACTCGATCACGGTCGCCGAGGACTCCGGGGGGAACACCAGGACGGTCACCTCGAACGACACGGACATCGACGGTGGCCCGAAGTCGATCGCCTCCGTTACCCAGCCGGCACACGGCACGGTCAGCATCGCGGTGAACAACCTCCAGATCGTCTACACGCCAGCCGCGAACTACTGCAACAGTCAGTCGGGGGGCACGCCGGACACCTTCACCTACACGCTCAACGGCGGCGACAGCGCGACGGTCTCGGCAACCGTGACCTGCGACGACGACCCGCCGGTTGCAGTTGACGACGCCGCCACGGTGGGAGAGGACTCCGGAGCCATTCCCGTCGCCGTGTTCGACAACGACCAGGACACGGACGGTGGTCCGAAATCGATCGGATCCGTAACTCAGCCGGCGAATGGCGAGGTTCTGATCACCGGGAGCGGGTCCGGCCTCACCTACGAGCCGAACGGCAACTACTGCAACAACCCGCCCGGGACCTCGACCGACAACTTCACGTACACGCTCAACGGCGGCTCGACCGCCTCCGTAGCGGTGACGGTCAACTGCGTCGACGACTCGCCGACCGCGATCGACGACTCGATCACGGTCGCCGAGGACTCCGGGCCGAACACCCGCACTCTCACGACCAATGACTCGGATATCGACGGTGGCCCGAAGTCGATCGCCTCCGTTACCCAGCCGGCACACGGCACGGTCAGCATCGGCGCCAACACCACACAGGTCATCTACGCGCCGGCTTCGAACTACTGCAACACGCCTCCGGGGACAAGCCTCGACACGTTCACCTACACACTGAACGGCGGATCGATCGCCACGGTGTCGGTGACGGTCAACTGCCTCGACGACCCACCAACCGCCGTTGACGACACGGCGACCGTCGGAGAGGACTCTGGGGCCACGGCGATCTCCGTGTTCGGCAACGACCAGGACATCGATGGCGGGCCGAAGACAATCTCCTCCGTGACCCAGCCGTCGAACGGGGCGGTGCAGATCACCGGCAGCGGCACCGGCCTCACCTACGACCCGAATAAGGACTACTGCAACAACCCTCCCGGCCCGTCGACCGACAACTTCACCTACACACTCACCGGCGGCTCGACCGCCACGGTGGCGGTGACGGTTGACTGCGTCGACGATGCGCCGGTGGCGGTCGACGACACGAAGACAGTCTCCGAGGACGCCTCGGCAACTCCGATCGATGTCCTCGCCAACGACACCGATGTCGACGGCGGGCTGAAGTCGGTCAGCTCCATCACCCAGCCGGGCCATGGAACCGTCGTCAAGAACGCCGACGACAGCGGCCTCACCTACCAGCCGGACGCGAACTACTGCAATACGCCCCCGGGGACGACGCACGACACCTTCACCTACACCCTGAATGGCGGCGACACGGCCACGATCTCGGTGACCGTGAACTGCGTCGACGATCCGCCCTTGGCCGAAGATGACGAGGCCACGGTCAACGTCAACACCGGCTCAGTTGGTATCGACGTGCTCCACAATGAGAGCGACATCGACAACGGGCCGAGGTCAATCGCCTCATTCACGCAGCCGACACACGGGGCGGTTTCGGGAACGGGACCATCCGGAGCGTGGAGCAGCCTCACCTACCAGCTGACGGCCGGCTACTGCGACAATGCACCGCCGACCTCAAGCGATTCCTTCGGATACACGATCAACGGCGGCAGCTCGGCGACCGTCACCATCACCATCGACTGCACCAATCCGCCGGATGCCCTGAGCGACAGCGCCACCGTTCCTCTGAATGCCGGAACAACTCCCATACCGGTCCTCGCCAACGACGGCAACAGCGACGGTGGGCCGATGATGATCGTGGACAACACCACCCCGGCGAACGGGACCGTGGTGCTCATGGGCGGCGGCAGCGGCCTCAGCTACAAGCCCAACTCCGGCTACTGCAACACCCCGAATGGGCCGACCGACAACTTCACCTACACACTGAACGGCGGGGACTCCGCGACGGTTGCTGTCACGGTGACCTGCCCGACGGCGGTTCCGCAGCAGGAGACACTCCAAACACCCACAAAGGCCAAGTGCAAGAAGGGCAAGAAGAGGGTCAAGGGGAAGTGTCGCAAGAAGAAGCGCAGGCGCAAGTAGAGCCGCGTGAGGATTTGTCTGCAAAGCGCGAAGCACGAGCCCGTATGGTCGGGGCGCGATGACCGCGCCAATCGCTGCTCAGCCTGAGGTCGAAGAGGGAACCGACGCCAAGCTGCGCGGCACCATTCGCTTCGCGCTCTATGCCGAGGTGAACATGAACCTGATCGACGGCTCCTCGGTATGGGTCCAGTCCGTCAGCCAGACCCTCACCGAGATACCCGGTGTCGAGCTCACGCTGCTGCTGCGTACACACGAGCAGCGTGACGTGCTGACCGCACCGCTTCACGCAAATCCCCGCATTGAGCTCGTCGATCCCGAACACTTCGGCAGCGCGAAGCCCCTGGACCCCGAGTCGGCTGTCCACGCACTCGAGAGCCTCGACGCCGAACGGAGCTTCGACGTCGTGCTTCTGCGCGGCGCCGCCATCTGCGCGGAGGCGGCCCGTCGCCACACCTTCCAGGGACGACTCTGGTGTTACTACCTGACGCCGCACGAGTTCCGGCCGGGTCAGGAGGTGGATCAGCTGAGGCTGATCGCTCCGGCCTGCGAGCGGGTGCTTTGCCAAACGGAAGCGATCCGCGAGCTCGTTGCTGCGGCTATCCCCGACCAGGTGGACAAGCTCGCGCTGCTGCCACCGATGATCCCTCCAGTCTCCAAGTCAGCCGAGGAGCGGGAGGGGACCGGGGGTCTAAGCCTCGTATATGCCGGCAAGTTCGCCCCCGAGTACTACTTCCTGGAGATCATCGACACCTTCCGGCGGCTGCGGCGAGACCTCCCGGATGCCGAGTTCCATCTGATCGGAGACAAGATCCACAACCCGCCTGACGATCCGGGGTTCAAGCCCGCGGTGGACGCTGCATTGGCGGAGACCGAGAACCTCTTCTGGCACGGTGGCGTCGCGCGTGACGAGGTGAATGACCTGCTCCGGCAGGCCGACGTCGCGCTCTCCGTCCGTCATCCGATGATGGACAAGGAACTCGCCACCAAGGTGCTGGAGTACGGCGCGGCGGGCTGCGCGGTGGTCCTCAACCGAACCGCCCTCTATGAGGACCTGCTGGGGCCCGACTACCCTCTGTTCGCAACGGATCCGGGCGAGATCCTGGCGGCCCTCATGCAGATTGCAAGAAATGCCGATCTTCGTGAGGAGGCGGCCGATCGCTGCGCGCAGGCCGCCAGCCAGTACACGTTTCATCGCGTCGCCGAGCAACTCGAGGAGGCGGTTCTCTGATGGCAAATGCGGGCCCACGCAAGCCGGCCAAGGGCTCTTCCAAGCGGAGACCGACCAAGCGCACCCCGAACCGGTCCGCCGCTGCCGTCGTCGAGAGGTTATCGGCAGAGAAAGAGGCAAGCGACGACAAGGTCTTCGCGCTCACCCATCGGGTCGCGACACTCGAGAGCCGCGAACGCGACCTGAACGAGCTGATCGTCGGCCACCGCGAGCGGATCGCCGCGCTTGAGTCGCAGCGGGAGGCGCTTGCCAAGGACCTGGAGGGGCAAAGCCGGGAAGCGAGCCGTCTGCACACACGGGCGGAGGACCTGCAAGGCCGAATCGAGTCGATGCACGGGCAGGTCGCGAGACTCGAAGTCCAGCGCGACACGCTGCAGCGGGTGCTGACCCAGGAGCAGGCCAATCGAACCGCGCTGGGGGAGCGCGAGGCCGAACTGCAACGAGGGCTGAGCGAGCGCTCGGAGAGGGTGGCTGCGCTGGAGGCGGAGCGCGAGGCGCTGCGTAAACAGTTCGAGGGGCAGAAGGAGGAGGTCGCCGCGCTTCGCGAGCGCGAGCACGACGTGCAGGGCCGGATGGTGAGCGTTCACGAGCAGATGGGACGGCTGGAAGTCCGCGGCGACATGCTGAATCGTGCGCTGAGCGACGAACGCAATACCCGATCGGTTCTGGAGGATCAACACGCGAAGCTCCGGGAACAGCTCGACCAGACCCGCGAACACGAGCGTGACCTGCTCGGAAAGATCGCGGGAACCGAAGCACAGATCAACAGGCTGGAGTCCGAGCGCGACACCTTCGAGCGAGCGGCAGCGGAGGAGCGACAGAGCAACGACTCCGCGGTCAAGGAGCGAGAGGAGGTGCTTCGAACCGCCCGGGAGAAAGAGCGCGAGCTGCAGGAAACGCTCGACGCCATCCGAGACCAGGTCAACCGCCTCGAGTCCGAGCGGGACACATTGAAGCGGGCCCTGGCCGAGGAGCAGAGGAAACCGGCCGCCGATGCCGAGCTGAAAAGCGCTCGCGAACGCCAGGAGGAGCTCGAGCGGACGATCGAGAGCGTGCGAGAGCAGACGACCGAGGTCGAGTCCCAGCGGGACGAACTGACCGCCGAGCTGGATCGTGCGATGGCCGAACGAGACCGGATGGCCGCCAGGCGCGACGACGTCCAAAGGGAGCGCGAGCGGCTCAGCACTCGGCTCGAACAGCTGGAGGGAAGCCGGACCTACCGCCTGATGCGGACGTCCTGGCGGGTCCGGGCGAGGATCAGGCACCCCTTCCGAAGGAAGCGCCGGCCGGCCCTGTCGAAGGCGACGAAGTCCTCCCAGCCCAAGAAATCGGCGCCCGCGCTGCCGGCCCCCACTGCGGCACCGCCGAAGCTCAAACCGATTCCGCGGCCCACGATGCGCCCGAAGGCGGCGAAGCGGGCAACGAGAACCGAGCCCACTGCCCCGAAGACGGAGCAGACAGCCGAAACCCGAGCCGAGGTCGATCAGGCGACCGCGGTGGAGGTTCAGCCGCCCCCGGCCGCCTCGATCGATCCCGAACGGGAGCTGTGGCTGGCAAGGCCGCAGGCGCCGCCCACTGACGTGCGGAAGCTACGCGTGGCAGGGGTGCTCGACGAGATGTCGGCGGCATGCTTCGGGCCGGACTGCGATCTGCTGCGGATCGACCCCGAGGGCTGGGCGGAGGCGCTCGAGGCCCATGATCCGCATTTTCTCTTGGTCGAATCGACCTGGCAGGGAAACAACGGTTCCTGGCAGTACATGGTGGCCTCATACACCCACCCGGACTACATCGGGCTGCCGAACCTGAGCGCCCTGATCGCATGGTGCCGCGAGCGCGAGATCCCCACGGTCTTCTGGAACAAGGAGGACCCTGTCCACTTCGAACGGTTCAAGGAGGCTGCCGCCCTCTTCGACTACGTCTTCACCACGGACGCCAACTGCATCGAGCGCTATGCCGAGCTGGATCGCGAGGGGACAGGACCGATCGAGGCCCTGCAGTTCGCCGCCCAGCCGCGGGTGCATAACCCGGTCGGCGCCCCAGTCGGGCGCAGCGAGTCACCGGTGTTTGCGGGCGCCTACTACCGGGACCGGCACATCGATCGCCAGCACAGCCTGCAGATGCTGCTCGACGCCGCGATGCCCTTCGGCCTCGAGATCTACGATCGGCGTTTCGGACACGAGGACCAGGCATTCGGGTTCCCCGAGCGGTTCAAGGACCGAGTGAAGGGAGCTCTGGCATATGAGGAGATGATCGACGCGTACAAGGCGCACCGCGTGTTCCTCAACGTCAACTCGGTGACCGACTCGCCGACGATGTTCTCCAGGCGGGTCTTCGAGCTGCTTGCCTGCGGCACGGCCGTGGTCAGCACCGAGAGCCTGGGCGTCGAGAAGACGCTCGGCGATGTGGTCTCGATGGTCGAGACAGCGGAGCAGGCAACTGAGGCCCTCACCAAGCTGGAGGAGGACGGCCACTGGCGCGAGCTGACTCAGCGCGGCCGCCGCAGCGTGCTCGGCGAGCACACCTATCGCCACCGCCTGGCGGAGATCGCGAACAAGCTCGGCTTCAACGTCACCGCCTATTCGGGCGAGGAGGTCGCCGCGCTTGCCCTCGTCGACGACGTCGACCAGGCGCGGCGCTTCCGGGCTGTCGTCTCAAGCATCTCGGCGCAGGAGACCCGCCCGGCCGAGCTCCTGATCGGCTCGCACACCTCTGTCGCAGGCGACCTCCAGGAGCTGCAGTCGGACGACGGGGAGATCAGGGTTCGGGTCGTCCAACAGGACGCGAACGCCACTCGCTCCCAGCGCTTCCGAGAGCTCGCAGCCCTCGCCGCCTCGCCCTGGCTGGCGATCCTCCACCCCGCCCACACCTACGGTGAGCACCACGTCACCGATCTGGTGCTCACCACCCGCTTCGTCGATGCCGACGTGATCGGCAACGCGTCCTACGAGACCCTGGACGGAACCGGCGCCGTGGACCGGAGCCTCGAGCACCGATTCGTCGAGTCTGTACATCCCCACTCGGTGCTCGTGACGCGCGACCTGATCGCGAGACGCGGGTGGCCAGACGAGCTCCCCGAGGCTGGCTCCGCGCTCGACGGCTGGTTCAGGGACGGCGTCCGGATCTACTCCGCGGACGCCGGCAATTTCCACGCCGACGCCGCGCTGGGATTGCCCGAGCAGGGGACAGCCGCTAGACCTCAGAGTGGCCCGGAGCTCTAGGCGGGATGAATTCGGCGCAGTCCGATGGCCGGATCTCTCGCGGGAGCGAGGGAGGTGAGCCGGTGCGCATTGCGCTCTATGGCGAGGTCAACCTGAATCTTCTCGACGGTTCCTCGGTCTGGGTGCAGTCGATGGCCCAGATGCTGACCTCGCTGCCGGAGGTCGAGGTGACGCTGCTGCTCCGGTTCCCGGAAGAACGTCAGATTCTGACGTCCCCGCTTCATGAGCATCCCCGAATCCAGCTGATCGATCCGGCCGCCGCCCCCGAGTCTCCGGGACGCCTCAGCGCAGCTCACGCGGTCGACGCGCTGGAGAGACTCGACGCCGAGCGCTCCTTCGACATCGTCCTCCTGCGCGGAGCTGAGGTGACGGCGGAAGCCTGCAGGCGTTCGGCCTTTCCGGGGCGCCTGTGGGTCTACCACCTGTCGGAGTCGCGCCCCGGCGCGGAGGCGGAGCACCTGCGACGCGTCGCCGCGTGCTCCGATCGAGTCCTGTGCCAGACCGATGCGATCCTCGCCCTGGCCGAGGCGGCGGTCCCCGAGTACGCACACAAGCTGATCTTGCTCCCACCGATGATTCCGCCCCCGGTCACTTCCGATCCCGTACCAGGCGCAAGCCAGGGTGAGCCGCTCAAGCTGATCTATGCGGGCAAGTTCGCGCCGGAGTACGAGTTCATCGAGATGCTCGAAACCTTCAAGCGGCTTCGCAGGAGCCACCCGGACGTGGAGCTCCATCTGGTTGGAGACAAGATCCACAATCCCCCCGAGGACCCGACCTTCAGATCCAGGGCTCAGGCATCACTTGAGGAGACGGCGAACCTGGTCTGGCATGGCGGGGTGACCCGCGCTGAGGTCGCCGAGCTGCTTCGGGAAGCCGACGTCGCTCTCTCGGTCCGGCATCCGATGATGTCCCGCAGCAAGGAGCTCTCAACCAAGGTCTTGGAATACGGCGCCGCAGGGTGCGCAGTCGTGCTGAACCCCACAACGCTGTATGAGGAGCTGCTCGGCAGCGACTATCCGCTGTTCGCCACCGGGCCGGAGAGCACCCTTGCCGCTCTCAACCTGGTGATTGACAACCCGGCGATGCGGACGGATGCCGCAGATCGTTGTCGTACCGCTGCGGAGGCATTCACTTTCGAGCGGGTTGCCGCCAATCTTGAGCCCTACCTGTACGGCCCCACGCCACGCCCTCCCCGCTCCACCCCTCCCGGTAAGCGGCGGCTGCTGGTAGCGGGGCATGACTTCAAGTTCCTCGGGAAGATCCCCGGTCGAGCGCAGACAATGGGCGCCGAGGTGCGCGAGGACAACTGGACCGGCCACAACGCACACGATCCCGAGACGAGCGAGAAGCTCCTCGAGTGGGCCGAGGTGATCCTCTGCGAGTGGTGTCTCGGGAACGCCGTGTGGTACGGCGATCACGTTCGCGACGATCAGCGGCTGGTGGTCCGCTTTCACCGGGTCGAGCGGACGACCGATTACCCCGACTCGGTCGACATCGACCGCGTTAGCTGCGCCGCCTTCGTCGGCCCTCACCTGCTCGAGGAGGCGGTGGAGCGCTACGGGTGGCCGAGGGAGAAGCTGCGACTGGTCCCGAACGCGGTCGATCTGAGATCGCTGCGGCGCGAGAAGCTTCCCGGGAGCTCCTACAACCTCGGGATGATCGGGTTCGTCCCGGCGATCAAGCGGATCGATCGCGCCCTCGACATCCTCGAGCTGCTTCGGGCCCGCGACCGGAGGTTCCGCCTGATCGTCAAGGGACAACCCCCATGGGCGTTCGCGTGGATGGCGCAGCGTGAGAACGAACGGCTGCACTATCAGGAGGTCTACGGCAGGATCGAGTCGGCTCCGCTCCTTCGAGGCGCTGTCACCTTCGAGGAACACGGGCCCAACATCCCGGCCTTCCTGCGCAAGGTCGGGGTCATCCTCTCGACCAGCGATTGGGAGGGCCACCAGGTGGCCCTGGCGGAGGGCATGGCTTCCGGGTGCGTGCCCGTCATCCTCGATCGGCCCGGCGCGCGCGAGCAATACGACCCGGCCTGGATCCACAACTCCACTGACGAAGCCGCGGCATCCATCTTCAGCCTGGTGGAGGGCGGCAAGTTCGAGGCGGAGCAGCAGCGCTCGGCTGAGTTCGCCGACCGCTGGAGCCTGGAGAGGATCATGCCGCTCTGGGATGAGGTCCTGGGGCTCCCCGGCGGGTCGCCGGAGCCGACGCCCTCGGCCTTGTCGGTTGCCAGGTAGCGGGATCCACCGGCGGCTGCGACGAACACTCTGTTGCGCCCTGATCGGGATCGGGCTCGCCGCGCTGGCCGGTTGCGGCGGCGGCTCGGGCGGGTCCGGCGTGGAGAAGCTGATCTGGGGGCCAACCAGGCTGCCGGACGGAAGCTCGGCCTTTCCCACTTACGACGAGCTGGGTGTGAACGTCTTTCAGATCCAGCTGCGCTGGCCCGCTGTGGCGCCCACCCGCCCGGCCTCGCCGCAGGATCCGGCCGACCCCGCGTACCGCTGGCCCACGGACCTCGACTACGCCATCGCCCAGGCCAAGGAGCATGGGATCGACGTGGCGGTGCTCGTCACGCACAGCCCGCCCTGGGCCAATGGGGGCCGCGGCCACCTCTGGGCACCTGATCCGAGTGACTTCGCGCAGTTCCTGACCGCCGCGTCCCGCCGCTACCCCACCGTGCACCGCTGGATGATCTGGGGGGAGCCGAACCGAGCGGACCGTTTCCTCCCCAATGTGGCGAACAGCCCGATCGGTGCGCGGCGCTACGCCCCGCTGCTCGACGCCGCCTACGGCGCGCTCAAGGCGGTGTCACCGGACAACATCGTGATCGGAGGGGACACGTTCACCGGGGGCGACGTGAAGCCGCAGCAGTTCATTCAGTGGATGAAGCTGCCGTCGGGCCAGCCTCCCCGGCTCGACTGGTACGGCCACAACCCGTACCCGTTCCGGTTTCCCGACATCCGCAAGTCCCCCATCCCCGGCGGCTGGCGTGACCTGAGCGACCTCGACACGCTCGCCGCGGAGGTGGACCGTGCCTACCGCTCCAGAGCCGAGGAGCCCCGGCTATGGCTGTCCGAGTTCACGGTGCAGTCGGACCACACCTCGACGATCTTCGAGGCGTTCGTCAGCCAGGCGTCGCAGGCGCGGTGGCTGACCGCCGGATATGACGCCGCCAGAGAGGTGCCGCAGGTCGAGGGACTCGGCTGGTTCACGCTTCTCGACCAGCCCGGCGGCGCCCTGGCCGCACACTGGGGCCTCTTGACGAGCGACGGCCGCACGAAGAAACCCGCCTTCCGCGCCTACGAGGATGTGAGCGGACCGTGATGACGGGCAGAATGGCGGCGCAACTCGTTGGTGTCGAGAAGCCAACGACCGGCCGTAGTTAGCATCCGGCGGCGTATGCGCGTACTCGTCACGGGAGCCTCTGGGCTGATCGGATCGGCCGTCTGCGACGCCCTGCTGGCGCGCGGCGATGAGGTCGTCGGGCTCACCCGCGATCCGGAACGGGCGCGGCCGCAGAACCCGACCATCACCTGGCACGCCTGGCGGCCCGTCGCCGAGCCGCCGCCGGCCGCTGCACTGGACGGAGTCGACGGCGTGGTCAACCTGGTCGGCGAGGAGATCAACCAGCGGCTCACCGACGCGGCCAAGGTCCGTATCCGCGAGAGCCGGATCGTGGGTACCCGCAACCTGCTCGCGGGAGTCGAGGCTTCCTCGACCGAGCCGAGCGTCTTCATCGGCCAGTCCGCAATCGGCTACTACGGCGACCGCGGTGACCAGATCGTCGACGAGGAATCGGCGCCGGGCGAGGGCTTCACCGCCGAGGTCCCGATCGACTGGGAGGCGGCGGAGCGCGAGGCCGAGGGAGTCTTCGACCGGGTGGTGATCTTCCGCACCGGCCTGGTGCTCTCCAAGGACGGCGGCCTGCTGAAGCAGCTGCTCCTACCCTTCAAGCTCGGCGTCGGCGGCCCGATCGCGGGCGGCGACCAGTACATGTCGTGGATCCACATCGAGGACGTGGTCGGGCTCGTTCCTCTGGGCGCTCGACGACCACCGCGTCTGGGGAGTGATCAACGGGACCGCCCCGAACCCCGTTACCAACCGCGAGCTCTCCACGGCGCTCGGGCGGGCGCTGCACCGGCCAGCCTTCATGCCCGGTCCCGAAGTTCGCCGTGGCGTGCTCTGCGCGGAGGCGAGCTCGCCGATGCCGTCGCCGGCGGCGCCCGGGTCCTGCCCCGGCGCGCTCTCGACCTCGGCTACGAGTTCCGCCACCCGGACCTCGACGAGGCGCTGCGCAGCGCGCTGCGCTGATTGAGCTCAGACGGTCCGGGGCCGCTTCGGCGTGTCGCGCGGCTCGAGCTGGATCTCCTTCTCCGCGCCGGGCAGACCCTCCTTGAACTGCACGTCCCGCTCCCGCTCGGCGTTCAGCTCGTGCCCGAAGAGGATCGCCAGGTTCGTGATCCACATCCAGATCAGGATGATCACCACGCCGGCCAGCGAGCCATAGACCTTGTTGTACGAGCCGAACTGCGAGACGTAGATCCCGAAGCCGGCGGACGCGAGCAGCCAGACGACGAGCGCGACGAAGCCCGCCCGGCGTGATCCACTTGAAGCCGCGCTGCTTGACGTTCGGCGAGGCGTAGTAGATCGAGCGCGATCATCAGCAGGAAGAGAGCGGCGATCGACGAGCCCACTTGGCGTAGTTCCAGATCGAGACCGCGGTGCTCCGGAGACGCCGATCGGCTCCGCCACGTCGGAGACGATCGGGCCCGGTCAGCACGATGCCGAGCGCCATCACGCGCGAGCAGCATGACGATGACGAGTGTCAGCAGCGAGCTGCAGCGGACGCAGCTTCCAGAAGGGCCGGCCCTCGCGCGTCTCGTAGATCACGTTGGAGGCGCGGATGAACGCCCCGAGGTAGCCGGAGGCCGACCAGAGGGCGATCAGCGTGCTCGTCACCGAGGGCGAACCCGGCCGTCGCCGCGGCTCTCGGTCACCTGCCTGATCGGGCCCTCGAAGGTGCTGGCCGCCGAGTCGGGCCCGACCTTGGTTGACGATGTCCGTGAGCGTGTTGGTGGTCGACTCCGGATCGGCCACCAGGCCGACGATCGAGACCAGCGCGATCAGGGCCGGGAAGAGCGCCAGCAGCCCGTAGTAGGTGAGCGTCGCGGCCCAATCGGTGAGGTTGTCCTCCTGGAACTCCTGCGACGGTGCGCTTGAGCGTCGGCCAGAGACCGGTCTTCCGCTCGACCCCGGTCGGCGCGAAGTCGCTGTCGCGCCGCTGCGTCGGGTCCTCGTCGGGATCGGTCCTCTCGGACCGATCTGGTTGGCGTCAGCGTCGGCCATCGTGTCCCTCTAGGCCTTCTCGGGCGCTTCCTCGCCAGGCCATGCACCCGTCATGCGGGCGAAGCCACGGCGCGCGGCGTGGTCGAACAGGCCCTTGACCAGCCTGAAGATGGCCCCCTCGATGAGCAACGCGATCGCCAGCTTCGCGAGGCTGACCTCGCGATGGTCGGGCTGCGGCGGCTCCTGGTCGTCGACCTTGCCCCAGATCGCGTCGAAGACCTTCTGGCCGATCAGGCCGGCCAGGAGTCCGCCGAGGATGCTGACGGGGATGAACGCGAGCTTCATAGGGGCAATCTGCCCGTGCCCGGCACGGTGAAAACACCGCCGATGCGAGAAGATGGGCCTGGATGAAGCTCGAGGGCGTCCACCACATCACGGCGATCACGGGCGACGCGCAGAAGAACGTGGACTTCTACGCCGGCGTCCTCGGCCTGCGCCTGGTGAAGAAGACGGTGAACCAGGACGACCCCACCGTCTACCACCTCTTCTTCGCCGACGAGAAGGGAGACGCCGGCTCCGACCTGACCTTCTTCGAGTATCCCGGCGCTCCTCAGGGTCGCGCGGGCGACGGCATGATCCACACCGTCGCCTGGCGCGTGGCCTCGCCCGAAGCACTCGACTTCTGGGCCGAACGTCTCGGTGGGCAGGGGATCGAGACCCGCGCGCGGCGACACGCTCGCCTTCTCCGACCCCGAGGGCCTCGGCCACGAGCTGCGGGTGAGCCAGGTCGATGACGAGCCGCTGATCGCCGAGCAGCCGGACATTCCCGCCGAGGTCGCGCTGCAGGGCTTCGACGGGGCGCGTCGCCTACGCGAGCAACCCGGAGGCGAGCCGGAACCTGTTCGAGGAGGCGCTCGGCTTTCAGCCGCGCGATGACGGCTGGGAGATCCGCGGTGAGAGCCGGGGCGGCCTCTACGGGTTCGACGAACCGCCCGCCGAGCGTGGGCTGCAGGGCGCGGGCAGCGTCCACCACATCGCCTGGGCCTCGCAGATGGACGAGCACGAGGCCTGGCGCGAGCGCGTGATCGCCGCCGGGGCGCGTCCCACGCCGGTGATCGATCGCTTCTACTTCCGCTCGATCTACTTCCGGGAGCCGAGCGGCGTCCTCTTCGAAATCGCGACGCTCGGCCCGGGCTTCACGGTCGACGAGCCGCTCGAGTCACTGGGCGAGAAGCTCTCGCTGCCGCCCGACTACGAGCACCTTCGCGAACAGGTCGAGCCGGTCCTCCGGCCGATCAACAACCCGCGTGTCACCGCCTGATCCGCCGGCCGAGCGCCCGGGCCAGGTCGTCGAGCTGGTCCACCTGGCCCGCGAACCCGCCGGCGAACCCGACGGCGCGCTGATCCTGCTCCACGGCCGCGGCGTCGACGAACGCGACCTCTATCCGCTGCTCGAGGAGCTCGACCCGGAGCGCAGGCTGTTCGGCCTGACGCCCGGGGCGCCGCTCACGAACGTCCCGCCGGGTGGGCGCCACTGGTACGTGATCAGGGAGGTCGGCCATCCCGATGAGGAGACGTTCGTGGACAGCCTGAACTCGCTCTGCCGCTTCCTCGACGACGAGCTTCGCCACCGCGGGATCCCCTGGGAGAAGACGGTGATCGGCGGCTTCAGCCAGGGCGCGGCCGTGTCCTGCGCCGTGGCGCTCGGGATGGGCCGCCCGCGGGCGGCCGGCCTGCTGATGATGAGCGGCTTCTATCCGATGGTCCGGGGCTGGAGGATGGACCCCGGCGCCAAGCGGGGCATGCCCGCCTACGTCACCCACGGCTCCTATGACCCGGTGATCCCCGTGGGCTTCGGCCGGAAGGCCCGCGACCTGCTCGAGGAGGGCGGTCTGGCTGTGACCTACCGGGAGACGCGGATGCAGCACGGCATCGACCACGCCGTCATCCCGGAGATCCGGGACTGGGTCTCCTCGGTGATCACCGGCGAGCCGGTGATCACCGAGTGACCGTCAAGCCGCTAGGGCTACTTCTTCTTCTGCTTGCACTTCTGGGTCGCGCTGGCGGATAGCGTCTCGCCGCTGTAGAAGTTCGTGGACTCCGAGTTGGTCCACTTCTTCTTCTTGCAGCGCGCCATGACGTAGTAGGTCGCCGTGCCCTTCTTCTTGCCCGTCTTGCGCTTGTTGAAGCTGACGTCGAACTTACTCAGGACAAGCCCCGGCGTGTTCGGGATGTTGCTGAACGTCAGCGATCGGCCCGCCAGCCTGCCGATGATCGTCAGGCTCGTGGCAGCCGGTCCGATGTCGGTCTGCACGAACATCGTGGTGGCGCCGCCGCCGAAGATCGTCACGGTCCCTCCGATTGCTCCACCGTTGACCTGCACCGAGCCACTCCCGACGATGCTCTGGGGACATGCGGCCTGCGCCTGGGCGGTGAACTTGCCCTGGATCTGGCTGAGCGGACAGACGGGAACGTTCCCATTCACGAACTTGATGTTCGGGTCGATCGTGAAGATGGTCTGTCTCGGCGACTGCGAGGTCGGGAAGTTGTCGAACGCGGTGTCGATGACGGCGTGAAGCGAGGCGGCGCCGAACGTCTTCTTGCTCTGCTTTGCAGGGTGCAACCGTCGCCTGCAGCGTCTGCGAGGTCGGCGCGCCGGAGGCGATGCTCGAGAGGCTCAGCGCCCCGAGCACGCCTGCCACGACTCCGATCAGAAGTCTGTGTTTGCGCATTTTCAATCCCTCCGTGTCTGGTCTTTGGTCTCGCTCCTCTTCCCCCAAACACGGTACGTCTCATCCCGATGCGGTGGCGTGAAGCGGACTCAGTCGTGGCCCCGGCCGCGTGCAGCCTCGTTCAGTCCGGCGGACAGGGAGCACCGAGCGGCACGATCGCGGTGTTGACCGCCCGGCTTCCAAGGCGTGCACCGTTCTCGATCCGGTACCGCTGGATCATGCACTCGGTCGTGTCGCCCTCCGAGGTGATCGAGTAGCTGCCGAGAACCGTCCCGTCGCGGTGGGCGCCGATGACCGCGTGGCGCACGTCGTCTCGGAATGAGGATGCGTCCGTCCCCGCATCGCTGATCCCCTGCAGGATCAGCGCCATCGCCTCGTAGCCGTAGGCGGCGGAGGGGCCGGGATTGCGGTGAAACCGCTGCGCGAAGCGGGAATCGAAGGCCTTGTCGGGGAGCCGCGCCGGGTCGAGCTCCGCGCTCAGGCGCAGCGTCTGAGTCGTGCTTCCGTAGACAGTCAGCCGCGCGCTGCCCGGCTCGTAGACGGCTCGCGTACCTCCGCCAGGCGCTACCGCCACCCCGCTCGGCGGTTTGCCGGGGCTCACCCGAACCCCGTGTTCGGCGGCGGCCGACCTGAACTCCGTCGCGGCCAGGCTCTGGAACGGTGAGCCGTCGGAGGTGACCGCGGCGGCGGTAACGCCCAGCTCGGCCGCCCAGGCGGCCGCGGCATCGACGACGACCTCATCGGATGGGACCGTGCGGGCGAAGCTGACGTCCCCGGAGGGCCGGTAACGGTCCGGCGAGTCCGGGTAGCCGGCCGCGGGACCGGTGAGGTCGACGGCTCCCGCGCCCGGGGAGACCTGGACGATTCCGGCCTGATTGGTGATCGGGGCCGAGCTCCGGGTCGGCTCGGAGTCGAGCTCGCCGATGTAGCCCGCCGTCGTGTGGTCCTGCACCGCGGTGCGTGCGTTGACCCCGACCGCGACCGGATCCCACGGCCTTCCCCTCGCGTCATCCAGGAAGTGGGCCCGCACCTGAAGCGAGCCCGCTTTCCCCTGTGCCTGCTCGAGGGCGAGCCGAGCGCCGTCGGCGGCCTCCCGGCCCTCGACACCCCGCGGCCCCGTCAGCGGCAGGCTGACGTAGACGGCGACCGGCGCCTCGATCTTGGCGTTGCCGGCGATGCCGCACCCCGTGGCGGTAAGCACGACCAGCAGCAGCGCGGCGAGCGCCGTGCGCCTCACGTCACTAGCCGAAGAAGACCTCGGCCTCGCGGTAGAGCGACTCGGGAACCGTCTTCAGCTCGGCCGTCGCCTCGGTCAGGTCGACGAGCTTGATGTCGGTGCTGCGCAGCGCGGTCATCTTTCCCCACTTCCCCTCGTGAGCCGCGTCGATCGCGTGCAGTCCGAAGCGCGTGGCGAGGACGCGATCGAACGCGGTCGGCGTCCCTCCCCTCTGCACATGGCCGAGCACCGTCGCCCGGGCCTCGTGGCCGGTCCGCTGCTCGATCTCGCCCTCCAGCCAGTTGGCGATCCCGCCCAACCTGACGTGGCCGAAGGCGTCCGTCGGCGCGCCGTCGGCGCCGGGGATGCCGCCCTTGGGCTGCGCGCCCTCGGCGACCACGACGATCGGCGAGTACTGGCTCTCGAAGCGGCGGACGATGTAGTCGGTGACGCGGTCGAGGTCGAAGTGGATCTCGGGGATCAGGATCACGTTGGCGCCGCCGGAGAGCCCGGCGTGGAAGGCGATCCAGCCGGCATTCCGCCCCATCACCTCGCAGATCAGGGTCCGCCGATGACTCTCGGCTGTGGTGTGGAGGCGGTCGATCGCCGACATCGCGATGTTCACCGCCGTGTCGAAGCCGAAGGTGTAGTCGGTGGCGGAGAGATCGTTGTCGATCGTCTTCGGGACCCCGACGACGTTGACGCCGCGCTCGAAGAGCTTCGACGCCGCGCCGAGGGTGTCCTCGCCGCCGATCGCGATCAGGCCGTCGACGCCGTCGGACCTCAGGTTCTCGGCGATCCGCTCGGCCCCGCCGTCCTCCTTGAACGGGTTGGTGCGGGAGGAGCCGAGGATCGTGCCGCCACGCGGCAGGATGCCGCGCACCTCGGGCACCCCGAGCGGCCGGCTGTCCCGCTCGAGCGGGCCGCGCCAGCCGTCGCGGTAGCCCACGAACTCGTGCCCGTACTCCCCCGCGCCCTTGCGCACGATCGCGCGGATCACCGCGTTCAGCCCAGGGCAGTCGCCGCCTCCGGTGAGAACGCCTATGCGCACGGGCTCAATCTACCGACGCGACCGCGGCGGCCCTGCGCTGTCAGCGCTCGGAGATCTCGCCCTCGAGAACCGGCTTCACGTCGACGACCGGCGTGCCGTCGAGCGCCTCCAGGCTGCTCACCTTGATCCGCGCCCCGTCGATCGCCAATACCCGGACCGGGTGCAACCCGATCGGATTCGGCCGGTGGTGCGACCGCGTGGCGAAAACGCCGGCGGGCGGCCGCGAGGTGTCGCCCCGCGGGTGGACCGTGAGGACCTCGCGGTCCGCGCGATCGAGCCAGGTGAGGATCACCAGCCGGTCCCCGGGCTGAACGCCCTGCAGGGCCTCGAGCACGGCCGGCTGGAACTCGATCCAGGCCTCGGGAGCACCCTCGTCGCCCTGCCTCGGCGCCTGATCCATCTCGGTCAGAGGCGAGCTGACCCTGCCGATTACCCGGAGCTCGAAGTCGACCTCGCTCGACACGCGAACAGCCTATGTCGACGATCGCCGCAGCCGCCGCCGGGACCACACCGCCCAGCCGACCCTGATGATCAGCGGGGCGAAGGAGACGATGAGGATGAGGGTGTCCATGGGTGCTTCCTCCTTTCGAGTCGGTCCGGCAGATTAGCTATAAATTCAAAGGTAAACTAAAAGCTATGTCGGGTCGCGAAGAAAACAGAGAGCGGGTGGGGCACGAGATCGCCACGCTGATGGGCGGCCTGGTCCGCACGTTCCGCGCGGGGTTCGTCGCCTGCGCCGACCGGCTGGAGCTCGGCCCCGGCGAGGCGCAGCTCCTCTGGCTGCTCGAGGAGCGCGGCGACTCCTCCACCGGCGATCTGGCTCAACGGCTGGGCGTCGACCCCGCGAACGCCTCCACCCTGCTCACCAAGCTGGAGCGCCGCGGACTGGTGCGGCGCCGACCGGCGGAACGCGACGGTCGCAGGCGGCTGGCATCGCTCACCGCTGAGGGGCGCAGAGCGAAGCTCGCCCTGGCGCGATGCATGGAGGAGCGCCAGCCGGGCTTCGGGCAGCTGACGACGGCCGAACTGGTCAGCTTCCGCGACCTGCTGCGGCGGGTTGCCGGAGAGGGCTGAGCCGCCCGGCTAGGGCCGGGTAATCCAGTCGATGATCGGGCGCGCGACGCGCAGCAGCGCTCCGGTGAAGACACCGCCCAGGAACAGCACGGCACAGACGGGACCTGGGATTCCCAGGGCGTAGGCGATCACCAACGCACAACCGCCGAGGACCGTGAACAGCACTACCTGCACGGGCGGAAGCCTATCCGGAGAGGGCGCTGCGAGTCTCGCGCAGGAAGTCCGTCACAGCGGATGCGGCGGCATCTCCATCAGCGGCGTCCGCCACAGCACGCACCAGCCGGGTGCCGATGATGACGCCGTCGGCGAGCCTCCCGACGGCGGCCGCCTGCTCCGGAGTCGAGATCCCGAACCCGACCGCGACCGGCACGCTCGCCTCCTCCTTCGACGGCCGCGATCAGCTCGGTGAGCTCGGCCGGAAGCTGCTGCGCGTTCGCCCGTCACGCCGACGGTTGAGACGAGGTAGACGAAGCCCTCGGCGCTCGCGCAGATCCGCGCGCGGCGCTCCCGCGGAGTCGTCGGCGCGACCAGCGGAATCAGCGCGAGCCCATGCGCGGCTAGCGCCTCGCGGATCGGTCCCTGCTCCTCGAGGGGCAGGTCCGGGACGATCACGCCGGACGCCTTGGCTGCGGCGGCACGCTCGGCGAACTCGACCGGACCGGCCGCGAGGACCATGTTCGCGTAGACCATCAGCGCGACGGGGATTCGCCCGCCGACCTCGGCGCAGGTCTCGAGCACCGACTCGAGCGTCGCCCCGGCGGCCAGCGCAGCCGTGTCGGCGGCGTGGATCGTCGGGCCGTCGGCCAGAGGATCCGAGAACGGCACCCCGAGCTCGATCAGGTCCGCCCCGGCGTCCGCGTACGCGCCGGCGACCGCGGTGGCGGTTCCCTGGTCGGGAAAGCCGCCCATCAGGTAGGGCATCAGGGCCGCTCGTCCGTCCCGCCGGGCACTCTCGAAGGCGGCTTCGATGCGAGCACTCCCCGTCTCGGTGGTGACGCCGTCAGCCATCGAGGGCCGCGAGCTTGTCGGTCACCTCATCCATGTCCTTGTCACCACGGCCGGAGAGCGTGAGGACGTCGTAGCCGTCGCCACCTCCGTTCTGGAGCAACCAGGCGATCGCGTGTGCGGGCTCGAGCGCCGGGATGATCCCCTCGAGACGGGCGAGCTCGCGGAAGGCGCGGAGCGCCTCCGCGTCGGTGGCGGCGACGTAGGTGGCACGTCCGGAGTCGCGCAGGTGGGCGTGCTCCGGGCCGACGCCCGGATAGTCGAGGCCCGCCGAGACCGAGTGCGCCTCGAGGATCTGCCCCTGCTCGTCCTCGAGCACAGCCGAGAAGGCGCCGTGCAGAACGCCCTTGCCGCCCGCCACGAGCGAGGCGCCGTGGTGGCCCGTCTCGAGCCCCTCTCCACCGGCCTCCACGCCGACCAGCTCGACCGGATCGTCGAGAAAGGCGTGAAAGCTGCCGATCGCGTTCGAGCCCCCGCCGACGCAGGCGATCACCCGCTGGGGCAGCGACCCCTCGGCCTCGAGCCCCTGCGAACGGGCCTCGTCCCCGATCACGCGCTGGAGGTCGCGAACCAGAGCCGGATACGGGGCCGGGCCCACGACGGAGCCGATCACGTAGTGGGTGTCCTCGACGGAGGCGACCCAGTCGCGGATCGCCGCGCTGACCGCCTCCTTGAGCGTCCGCGCGCCCGCGTCGACTGGGATCACCTCTGCGCCCAGCAGCCGCATGCGCTCGACGTTGGGAGCCTGGCGGCGGATGTCCTCGGTCCCCATGTAGACGGCACAGTCGAGGCCGAAGAGGGCGCAGGCCGTGGCCGTGGCGACGCCGTGCTGCCCGGCGCCGGTCTCGGCGATCACCCGGGTCTTGCCCATCCGCCGGGCCAGCAGCGCCTGGCCGACCGCGTTGTTGATCTTGTGCGCGCCGGTGTGGGCGAGGTCCTCGCGCTTCAGATAGACGCGGCGGCCGACTCGCTCCGAAAGCCGCTCGGCGAGATAGAGCGGTGTCGGCCGACCGACGAAGTCGCGCAACAGCACGGCGAGCTCGGACTGGAAGCCCTCGTCCTCCCGCGCCTCTGCCCAGGCTGCGCTGAGCTCGTCGAGCGCAGCGATCAGCGTCTCTGGGACGAACCGGCCCCCGTAGGGGCCGAAACGCTCCTCGACCGCCGGCGCTCATCGAGAAGCGGCCTGGGTGGGCATCTCGACGCCGGCCGCCGCCAGGAAGGCCTCGACCTTCGCGTGGTCCTTGCGGCCCGGCTCGGCCTCGACGCCGGTGACGACGTCGACCGCATATGGCCTGACCCGTTCGATCGCCCCGGCCACGTTCTCGGCCGTCAGCCCGCCCGCCAGGATCATCGGCACCTTCGAGCGTCGCGTCGCGACCAGGTCCCAGTCGAAGCTCTGGCCCGTCCCGCCGTGCACTCCGTGCCAGTAGGCGTCGAAGAGGTGGAAGTCCGTCCGGAAGGTTTCTGCCGCCTGGACGTCGGCGGCACTCGTCACCCGCATCGCCTTGATCACCTTCGCCCCCGTCCGGCGGCGGGCCTCGACGCAGAAGGACGGCCCCTCCTCGCCGTGAAACTGGAGCAGGGTGAGGTTCTCCCGCTCGGCTGCGTCGATCACCTCGTCGAGCGTGGAGTTGACGAACACCCCGGCGATCTCGCAGCGCCGCTTCAGCGCGGCGCCGATCTCCTCGGCGACCCCAGGCCGCACGTAGCGAGGGCTGTCGGGATGGTGGATCAGGCCGATCGCCCAGGCGCCGTGGCTCGCCGCGTGCTCGGCGTCGGCGAGGTTCGTCATGCCGCAGACCTTGACCTTGGTCATGCGTCAAGGGTAGGGGCCCCGATGAAACGGGTTGCGCTGACGCGCACCCTCGCATCACTCCCTGCGAGAGCCCCTGCCAGGAAATAGGCTTGCGTCGATGACCGCGATCGAGAGCGCCTGCCGGCGGTTGGCTCTCCGGGTCCTCTCCGGCGTCCGCGACGGCCGGCTGGTGCTGATCGAGCCAGCATCAAACGGGTTGCGCTCACGCGCACCCTCGCATCGGCGGCTCAGCTTCGGCCAGGCGGATTCCGAGCTCGCGGCGACGGTCGAGATCCACTCGCCGCATTTCTACCGAGCGATGCTCGGCGGCACCGTCGGCCTCGGCGAGGCCTACCGGGACGGAGTCTGGGACTGCGACGAGCTGGTCTCGCTGTCTCGGATCGCAGCCCGGAACATGGCGCCCCTCGACCGCTGGCGCCGCCGGCTGCACCCCGTGCTCGCCCCGCTCCAGAGGACGCTCTGGCGCGTCCCGCGCAACAGCCGCCGCCGCGCGCGGCGTCACATCTCCGCCCACTACGACCTCGGCAATGACCTCTTCGCCCTCTACCTCGACGAGTCGATGATGTACTCCTCGGCCGTCTTCCCCCATCCGGACGCGACGCTGGGCGAGGCCCAGGAGCACCGCCTGGAGCGCATCTGCCAGGCGCTGGAGCTCGGGCCCGACGACCACCTGCTCGAGATCGGCACCGGCTGGGGCGCAATGGCCGCGTACGCGGCGAGTCGCTACGGCTGCCGGGTCACGACGACCACGATCTCGGAAGAGCAGCGTGCGGGCGCTCTCCGGCGCATCCAGGACGCCGGCGTCGAGGACCGCGTGACCGTCCTGCTCGATGACTACCGCGACCTGCGCGGCCGCTACTCGAAGCTCGTCTCCCTGGAGATGATCGAGGCGGTCGGCTGGCAGTACTTCGACGCCTTCTTCCGCCGCTGCTCGGAGCTGCTCGAGCCCGACGGCCTCCTCTTCCTGCAGGCGATAGTCATCGACGACCGCCTCTACGAGGTCGAGAAGGCGGCCCGGAGCTTCTCGAACATGCTGATCTTCCCGGGCGGCTGCCTGCCCTCGGTCGAGGTGATCGAGCGCTGCATCGCGCGTGAGACGGACATGAGCATGGTCTGGCTGGAGGAGATCGGAGCGCACTACGCCCGAACGCTCGAGCTCTGGCGCGAGCGCTTCATCGCCAACACCGACCTCGCCGCGGAGCTCGGCTACGACGAGCCGTTCCGCCGCCTCTGGACGCTCTGGCTGGCGATGAGCGAGGCCGGCTTCCGGGAGCGCCGGCTGCGCGACGTCCAGGTGCTCTTCGCCAAGCCGGAGCGCTCGCTCGGATCAGTAGCGCCCGCCCGGGCAACCGGTGTGATGGAGTAGGCCGATGGCAGAGGGCGACGGCAAGACGGTTCTGGTCACCGGCGGGTCCGGCTATCTCGGCGGCTGGTGCATCGTCGAGCTGATTCGCCGCGGCTATCGCGTCAGGACCACCGTCCGGGATCCCGCCCGCGAGCGGGAGGTGCACGAGGCGGTTGCGTCGCAGGTCGATCCCGCCCACCACCTGACCATTCATCAGGCCGACCTGATGAGCGACGAGCACTGGGACAACGTCATCGAGGGCTGCGACTACGTCCTGCACGTGGCCTCCCCCTTCCCGCCGAACCAGCCGAAGGACCCGGACGAGCTGATCGTCCCGGCCCGCGAGGGCACACTGCGTGTGCTCGGCAAGGCACTCGACCACGACGTGAAGCGGGTGGTCGTCACCTCCTCCATCGCCGCGATCAGGCTCGCGAAGGGCACCGAAGAGAGACCGCTGACGGAGGAGGACTGGACCGACCCGGACGCGGACGGCCTGACCCCCTACGTGCGCTCCAAGACCATCGCCGAGCGTGCCGCCTGGGACCTGGCGAGCGAGCGTGGCGCCGAGGACCGGCTCGCTGTGGTCAACCCGGGCGCGATCATCGGCCCCCTGCTGCACGACGACATCTCCTACTCGGTCCAGTCGGTCGAGCGTCTCCTGAAGGGAATGCCGGGGGTGCCGCGGCTGGGCTTCAACTTCGTCGACGTCCGCGATGTCGCCGACCTGGAGATCAGAGCGATGACATCACCCGAGGGCGGCGGCAAGCGGTTCATCGCCGTCACGGAGTGGCTCTGGATGGCGGACGCCGGGCAGATCCTCCGGGACCGGCTCGGCGATCGGGCGAAGAAGGTGCCCACCCGGACCATCCCGGACCTGCTGGTCCGAGGCATGGGCCTCTTCGACGGAGGCATCCGGTCGATCGTCGGCACACTCGGCAAGCGGACCGACCTGAGCTCCGAGCGGGCGAAGGACACCCTCGGCTGGTCCCCACGCCCGATGGACGACACGATCGCCGAGACTGGCGAGAGCCTGCTCAGCCACGGGGTCGTCAAAGATCCCGCCGCTGGCTGAGCCCATCCGGGACAGCCGCTGCGCGGTCTCTAGGGCTGGGGAGTGGTGCTGGAGTTCGAGTCCTGCACGTGCGCGGGGCGGTCGCCCAGCTTGACGGTGACGTCCCTCTGCTGGCCGTCCCGCCAGACGGTGAGGGTCAGATCATCGCCCGGCTTGTGCTCGTTGACCGCCGAGATCACGTCGTCCATCCCGGTGATCTGCTTCCCGTCGACCTTGGTGATGATGTCGCCGCCGATCGGGACGGTCTGGCCGCCGATGGTCGCCTGACCGGTCGCGCCCTTGATGCCGGCGTCGTCCGCCGGACCGCCATTCAGGACCTGCTCGATCAGGACACCCTGCTGGACCGGAAGATTGAGCGCCTGGGCGATGCTCGGAGTGATGTCGCCGCCGCTGAGCCCGAGGTAGGCGCGCTGAACCTCGCCGCCGTTCTCCAGCTGCGAGACGACGTCGGCCGCGGTCTTGATCGGGACGGCGAAGCCGACGCCCTCGTTGCCGCCGCTCTGGCTCTCGATCTGTGAGTTGATTCCGACCACCTGGCCGGCGCCATCGATCAGCGGGCCGCCCGAGTTGCCGGGATTGATTGCGGCGTCGGTCTGGATGACGTCGCTGATGGAGAAGCCGTTGGGCGCCTGGATCTGGCGCTGAAGCGCGGAGACGATGCCGGTCGTGACGGTGCGGTCCAGGCCGAACGGGTTCCCGATCGCGACGACCGGGTCGCCGACCTGCACCTTCGCGGAGTCGCCGAGCGGCAGCGGGTTCGCGCCCTTCGGTGTTGTCGACCTTGAGCAGGGCAATGTCGGTCGAGGGATCGGTACCGACGATCTGGGCCTGCTGGGTCGCGCCATCGCCGAGCTGGACGTCGACGCGCCTGGCGCCCTCGACGACGTGCGCGTTCGTGAGGATGTGACCGTCGTTGTCGACCAGGAAGCCGGAGCCGGTCGCCGTGCTCTGCTGCCGCTGCGGAAGCCCGAACACGGAGGGAGTGTTCTGAACGATCTGCGAGCTGATGAACGCGACGCCCTGGGCGTCTCGCTCGTAGATGTCGTGGACCGTGAGGCCCTTGCCCGATGAGCTGCTCGCGGGCTTGGCCAGCGCGGCCGGCGCAACCACCCCGGATGACGACGAGTCGTTGCTCGTGTCAACCACCCCGGCCTGGATCAGGATGAGCCCGAGGACCAAGACGACGAGTCCGCCTGCGACGGCGGATCCGAAGCTGGTCGAGAAGAATTTCTTGACGCTCTGCACGCAGCCAGTGTCGGTGCGCGCGCTTAACCCTCTCTAAGCCGGGTCTTCCGGTTCCATAAGAAGCCGGGTTAGAGGAAGTGCTCCCGGGTCGACTCCTCGTCCGCGGTCAGCTCGCGCAGGGCTAGCGGCCGGATCGTCCGCGCGCATCAGCGCCTCCCCGATCAGCACCGCGTCGACTCCGACTCGCTCGAGCTCCTCCAGCGTCGCGCGATCGGAGATGCCGCTCTCGGAGACGACGGTCTTGCCGGCGGGGACGTCGGGCATCAGCTCGAACGTCGTCTGGACGTCCACCTTGAAGTCGTCCAGGTTGCGGTTGTTGATGCCGATCACGTCGGCGTCGACCGCGAGCGCGGTCTCGAGCTCTGACTCCTGGTGGACCTCGACCACGCAGTCGAGGTCCAGGCCCCTCGCCTCGCTGTGGAGCGAGCGCAGGTCCTCGCGATCGAGGGCCGCGACGATCAGCAGGACGGCGTCCGCCCCGGCGAGCGCCGCCTCATAGAGCTGGTAGCGGTCGACGATGAAGTCCTTCTGCAGGACCGGCAGCTCACAGGCCCTCCGGGCCTCGGTGAGATCGGCGAGTGTCCCGCCGAAGTGCGCCTCGTCGGTGAGGACCGACAGGGCCGCGGCGCCTCCCTGCTCATAGGCCCGCGCGGTCTCCGCAGGGGCTGCGCCGTCGCTGATCTGACCCGCGCTCGGCGAGCGGCGCTTGAACTCGGCGATCACCGACAGCCCGGGCCTGGTCAGCGCCTCGCCGAACGGGCGCTGCTCCGGTCGCTCCGCGCAGTCGGAGACCCAAGTCCTCGAGCGGTACCTGAGCTCGTCGCCGCTCCACGCCCGCCCGCGCAGCCTCCACCAGCTCTTCGATCATCCCCATCGTGAGCAGGAGACCTTAGCTCGCACCCGAGAGCTCGCGGGAACGGGCGACCAGGCGCTCGAGCACATCGCGGGCTGCACCGGAGTCGATCGCCTCCTGCGCCTTCGCCACCCCCTCCTGAAGGTCGGCGGCTGCGCCTGCGACGTAGATCGCGGCACCGGCGTTCATCACCGAGACGTCACGCGCCGGGCCCGGCTCGCCTGCGAAGCACGGATCTGACGACCGCGGCATTTTCATCCGGCTCCCCGCCGGGTATCGCGTCGAGCGGCGCCGGCTCGAGGCCCAGGTCGGCCGCCTCGATGAACCATTCCTCGGTTCCGCCGTCCGCGACCTCGATCACTCGGGTCCTCGAGGCAAGACTGAGCTCGTCGATGCCGTCATCAGCGGAGACGACCAGCGCCCGCGCGCAGCCGAGCTGCAGCAGGGCGTCGGCGATGATCTCCTGGTAGCTGCGGTCGGAGACGCCGAGCAGGTGCGCGGCGGCGCCCGCCGGGTTCGTCAGCGGACCGAGAAAGTTGAAGATCGTCCGCACCGCGAGCTCCTTGCGGACTGGAATGACGTGGGCCATCGCCTTGTGGTGCTTGGGCGCGAACATGAACCCGAAGCCGATCTCCTCGATGCACGTGGCGACCTCGGCCGGCGAGAGCTCGATGTCGACCCCGAGGGCCTCGAGCACGTCGGCGGACCCCGAGCGGCTGGTGGCGGAGCGGTTGCCGTGCTTTGCGACCGGGCAGCCCGCCCCGGCGGCGATCAGGGCCGCGGTGGTCGAGATGTTGAAGGTGGTCGGGCCGCCTCCGGTGCCGGCGGTGTCGACCAGCCCCGGCCTGTCTATCTCGACGTGTGCGGCCAGCTGCCGCATCGTGCGCGCCAGGCCGACCAGCTCCGAGACCGTCTCGCCCTTCGCCCGCAGCGAGACCAGGAAGGCCGCCGTCTGCACCTCGCTCGTGCGGCCCTCCATGATCTCCGCCAGCGCCGCGGAGGTGTGATCGGCCGTCAGGTGCGTGCCGGCGCAGATCTCGTCGATCGCGCGCGTGAGGATGTCGTTGGGCATGGCGAGGTCCTCCCTAGACGCCGAGGAAGTTAGCCAGCAGCCGCTTGCCCTGCGGGGTGAGGACCGACTCGGGGTGGAACTGCACTCCCTCGGCGGGAAGGTCGCGGTGCCGCACGCCCATCACCACGTCGTCGTAGGTGGAGGTGAGCTCGAGCTCGTCGGGCAGGTCCGGGTCGGCGATCAGAGAGTGGTAGCGGCCGGCGACCAGCGGGTTGGAGAGCCCCTCGTAGATCGCCCTACCGTCGTGCTCCACCTCGGCGTCCTTGCCATGGATCGGGTCGCCGCGGACGACCGTGCCGCCGAACGCCTCGACCAGCGACTGGTGCCCGAGGCAGACTCCCAGGACCGGGATCCGCGCCTCGGCGAAGCTGCGAACGGCCTCGACCGAGATTCCCGCCTCCTTCGGCGTACACGGGCCCGGCGAGACGACGAGCCGGTCGGGCCGCATCTCGCGCAGCTCGTCGACCGTCGCCTTGTCGTTGCGGACGACTCCGACCTCCGCCCCCAGCTCGCCCAGGGCCTGTACGAGGTTGTAGGTGAAGGAGTCGTAGTTGTCGATCACGAGGACGCTGGTCATGGCCACTCCGGCTGCTCGGCTGCGAGCTCGACGGCGCGGAACACCGCCTTCGCCTTGTTGACCGACTCGTTGTACTCGTACGCCGGCTGGGCATCGGCGACGGTGCCGCCGCCGGCCTGCACGTGGACGAGTCCGTCCTTGACCACCACGGTGCGGATGTGGATCGCGGTGTCCAGGTCGCCGGTGTAGGAGAGGTAGCCGATCGCGCCGCCATAGGAGCCGCGCTTGTGCGGCTCGAGCTCGTCGATGATCTGCATCGCGCGGACCTTCGGCGCTCCGGAGAGGGTGCCGGCGGGCAGCACCGAGCGCAGCACGTCCATCGCGCTGACATCCTCGCGCAGCAAGCCCGAGACCTGGCTGACGATGTGGAGGACGTGCGAGTAGGTCTCGACGACCATCAGCTCGTCCACGGTCACCGAGCCGTATTCGCAGACGCGGCCGAGGTCGTTGCGCCCCAGGTCGACCAGCATCACGTGCTCGGCGCGCTCCTTTGGGTCCTGGAGCAGCCGCTCGGCCTGGCGGCGGTCCTCCTCCTCGTCGCCGCCGCGTGGGTAGGTGCCCGCGATCGGCCTGGTCTCGACCCGCCGGCCGGTGACCTTGACGAGCGGCTCGGGCGAAGCCCCCGCGATCTCGAAGTCGCCGAAGTCGAGGAAGTACATGTAGGGCGAGGGATTGACCGTGCGCAGGCCCCGGTAGATGGAGAAGGCCTCGACCGGCGCCTGCGCGGTGAAGCGCTGGGACGGGACGACCTGGAAGGCGTCGCCGGCGTGGACGTACTCGATGATCCGCGAGACCGTCCCCTCGAATTGCTCCCGGCTCATGTTGGACTCGAAGGTGACGTCTGTGGGCTGCGTGGAAACCTCCGCCGCCGGCACAGGCTCGCGGAGCCGTTCGCGCAGGTCGCCGATCGCGTCCACGGCGCGCGCGTAGGCCTCCTCGATCCCGCCGTCCTCGACGAACGCGTTGGCGATCAGGGTGACCTCGTGGCGCTGGTGGTCGAACGCGACGAGCAGGTCGGTGATCATCAGCGCCATGTCGGGCAGGCCGATCGGATCGGGATTCGGCTCAGCGAGCGGCTCGACCGTGCGGACCAGGTCGTAGCCGAAGAAGCCGACGGCGCCGCCGGCGAATGGCGGCAGCTCGTCGGGCTGGGCGATCTCGAAGCGGGCGAGGTAGTCCGCCGCGGCCGCGTAGGGGTCCGGCGCATCGGTCACTCGGTCGGGCTCGGCTCCGGAGCCGGACTCAGCCGCCGACTCGCCGCCCCACTCGGAGAGCTTCCCGTCGCTCCAGCGCAAGATCGACCGCGGCCGGAAGCCCAGGAAGGACCAGCGGCCGAGCCGACCCTGCTCTGCCGACTCGAGCAGGAAGGCGGGACCGTCGCCGCGCAGCTTGAGAAAGGCACTGACCGGCGTCTCGAGATCGTCGATGAAGCGGTAGCGGACCGGGATCACGTTCGCGCTCCGAGCAAGCTCGCGGGCGCGCTCTGGATCTGGCTCGAGGCCGGCCAGGCTGGTTGACGCCCCCACCGCGTTCACGGCGACCGTCTTCGGGCGTTCAGGACGTGGAGTACCTCGGCCATGGAGAGGCCGCGCGAGAGCAACAGCACCGCCAGGTGGTAGACGACGTCCGCTCCCTCCTCGGCGACCCGCTCCTCGGATTCGGAGTGCACCGCCTTCACGACCTCCGCCGCCTCCTCGCGGACCTTGTCGCCGGCGAGGCGCGGGTCCTCGAGAAGCTCGACCGTGTAGCTGCCCTCGGGACGGCTGCGCTGCCGGGAGACGAGTGTGCGCTCGAGGGCGGCAAGCGCCTCGAAGGGCAGCGGCGCCGGCTCACCCGGAGCGCCAGGCGCGTCGACGCCGGGGTCAGCCGTCCCCTCGAGGTCCCGGTAGAAGCAGGATCGCTCGCCGGTGTGGCAAGCGGGACCGGCCGGATCGACCAGTGCCACGAGCGAGTCGCCGTCGCAGTCGTAGCGGATCTGGCGAACGCGCTGGATGTTTCCCGAGGTCCCGCCCTTCCGCCAGATCTCGCGGCGGCTGCGGCTGTAGAAGTGGATCTCCCGTGTCTCGAGCGTGAGCTGCAGCGCCTCCTCATTCATGTACGCGAGGGTGAGCACCTCGCCGGAGCGGGCGTCCTGCATCACGCACGGCACGAGGCCCCGCTCGTCGAAGCGGACCTTGGCAGCGTCTCTGGCGGTCTGTACGACCATGATCAATCGGGTTGCTCCTGTCGTCGCACCCTCGCGTCAGTGTACGAAGCAGGTGCTCGTGCCCCTGACGGCGCCGATTCAGCTACTCGATCCCGAGCCGGTCGAGCAGGCCCTCGTCCCTGCGCCAGCGCTTCCGCACCCGCACCTGGAGGTCGAGGAAGACGCGGGCGCCGAGCTCGCGCTCGAGCTCGGTGCGCGCGGCGGTGCCGATCTCCTTGATCTTGGTGCCGCCGGCGCCGATCAGGATTCCCTTCTGGGAGTCGGTCTCGGCCCAGATCTGGGCGTGCACCTCGACCACCCCGTCCTCGCGATAGGCGACCTCGCCGACCTGGACCTCGACCGCGTGCGGCAACTCGTCGCGAGTGCGGCGCAGAACCTGCTCGCGAATCAGCTCCGCGAGCAGGACCTCACTGGGCAGATCGGAACGCTGTTCGGGCGGGAACAGGAAGGGGCCCTCCGGCATCAGCTCGATGAGCTTGTCGATCAGCACCTCCAGGCCGGTTCCCCTCCGGGCGCTGACGGGGAAGATCTCGTCGACCCCCTCCAGCTCGGCGGTCTCCGCGAGCATCGCCGCCGTCTCGGCGTTGTTCAGCCGGTCGACCTTGTTGACGGCGCAGACGACCGGCGTCTCAGCGTTCGCGCTGAGGAGCGCCTTGGCGATGAAGCGGTCGCCCGGACCGACGCCCTGTTCGGCGTTGACGACGAACAGGACCGCCTCGGAGTCGGCGATCTCGCGCTCGACCCGCCGCTGCATCCGCTCGGTGAGGGCGTCGCGAGGTCGCTGGACACCGGGTAGGTCGGTGAGGACCAGCTGCCAGCCGCCCTCGACGTCCGTGGCAACGCCGCGGATCGCGCGGCGAGTGGTCTGCGGGCGCTCGGAGACGATCGCCACGCGGGCGCCGACGATCGCGTTGACCAGGGTCGACTTGCCGACGTTCGGCCGCCCTGCGACCCCGACGAATCCAGCCTTGCTCACTGCAGGGATCGCAAGATCTTGGCCTGCAGCTCGAGCATCTCGCCGCTGTCGGTCTCGTGGTCGTAGCCGCAGAGATGGAGCGTGCCGTGGACGGCGGCCTCGGTCACGTTGGTCGCCTTCTCGGGGCAGATGAAGACGTCGCCCAGCTCGCGAGGACCGGTGTCCTGCTGCTGGTCGTCGATTGGAAACGCGAGCACGTCGGTCGCCTCGTCCACGCCGCGGGCGGCGTAGTTGAGCGTGCGCATGCGGCCCTCGCCCACGATCTGCATGCCGATGTGGCCGTCGCTTACCCCAGCGGCGTGCAGGGCCGCCCCGACCGCTCGCCTGAGATCGCCCGGGACGTCCGAGAGGTCGATGTCAGCCGCCCCCGGAATCGTCGGACCGGGCGCGGCTCTCGGCCTCGCCGTAGGCGGCGACGATCCGCTGCACGAGTTTGTGGCGGACGACGTCCTCGCCGCCGAAGCGGATGAAGTTGATGTCCTCGACGCCGGTGAGGATGTCCCCCACCTCGATCAGGCCGGACCGCGAGCCCTTCTCCAGGTCGATCTGCGTGATGTCGCCCGTGACGACGAACTTGGAGCCGAAGCCGAGCCGCGTGAGGAACATCTTCATCTGCTCGGGGCTCGTGTTCTGCGCCTCGTCGAGGATCACGAACGAGGAGTTGAGCGAGCGACCGCGCATGAAGGCGAGCGGCGCGACCTCGATCGTGCCGCGCTCGAAGTAGGAGTTGACCCTCTCCGGGTCCAGCATGTCGTAGAGAGCGTCGAAGAGCGGGCGCAGGTAGGGGTCGACCTTGGCCTGAATGTCCCCGGGGAGGAAACCGAGCCGCTCGCCGGCCTCAACCGCAGGGCGAGTGAGGATCACGCGCTGGACGTCGCCGCGGGAGAGCGCGGCGGCAGCCATCGCCACAGCCAGGAAGGTCTTGCCGGTGCCGGCGGGGCCGATTCCGAAGGTGATCGTGTGCCCGCGGATCGAATCGACGTACTTCTTCTGGTTGACGGTCTTGGGGGCGATCCGCGTGTTGCGGTGCTGCCAGATGACGTCCTCGAGGATCTCGGCCGGGCTCTCGTGCTCGTCGAGAGCGCCGGTGACCGCCTCGATCGTGCCGGGGGCGATCTCGTGCCCCTGCTCGATCAGGTCGACCAGCTCGCCGACGACGGTCTCGGCGGTGCGGACGTCGCCCGCATCGCCGTCCAGCGTGAGGACGTTGCCCCGCAGGAAGAGGTCGACGTCGAGGTGCCCCTCCAGGGTCTTCAGGACCGCGTCCTCGGAGCCGGCCAGCTCCGCGGCGACGGTGTTGTCGATCGTCAGCTGCCTACGCGCCAACGTTCAGCTTCTCGCGCACCGCCTGGCTGACCCGCTTGCCGTCGGCTCGACCGCCGACCTTCGGCATCAGCACCTTCATCACGCCCCCCATGTCCTTCGGCTCGCTGGCGCCGGACTCCTCGATCGCTCCAGCGACCAGATCCGAGAGCTCCTCGTCCGAGAGCTGTTCGGGCAGGTAGCCCTCGATCATCTCCGCCTCCGCCTCCTCGGCCTCCGCCTGATCCGTCCGGGCACCCTCGCGGAGCGCCTCGGCGGCGTCCAGCCGGCGCTTGCGCTCGCGCTGCAGCGCGGCCACCTCGTCGCCCTTGCCCTCCTTCTCCTCGATCTGGAGTGCGTTCACCAGCATGCGGAGCCGGCCGACGCGCTCGCGCTCGCCGGCCTTCATCGCCGTCTTCACGTCCTCCTGGACCTGCTCGAGGATGGTCATGGCTTAAGCGTAGTCGGCGGGCTCGCTGCTCCGTTCGTCTCCAGGCCCGCAGCGCGCAGCACCAGGGTGAGCGACGCCTGCGGACCGGGCCAGGCCTCGCGGACGAGATCGATGCCCCCGCCGCGGACGACGACCCTCAGCGCGAGTCCGAGCAGCACCGCATCGTCGAGCTGACCGATGCCGGGGAGGAAATCGGGGACCAGGTCGATTGGGAGGGCCAGGTAGCCCAGGACAAGGAAGAGGCAGCGGCGCGACGGGGACGCGAGATTCGTTTGTCCCTGGCCAGCCGCGAGACGAGGACGAGGCAGTCCGGGATGAAGCCGGCCAACGCCCGGGCGTCCTCCCGCCGGCCGGCGGCGATCAGGGCGGCGACTCCGAGGATGTACGCACCGGCGACGAAGAGGAGAAGGCCCCAGGGCCAGAACGGGACCTTCTCGGGCGCCAACGCCGTCATCACGAATCAGGGAAGGTCGACCCGCTCGACGTCGCTCAGCGGCATCTGCAGGAAGCGCGTCCCGAGATCGCGGAAGGTCTCGGCGTCCCCGGTGCAGAGGAACCGGTAGGTCCCCTCTTCGTTGCCGGTTCTTGAGAGTCCGGCTGCCGCCAGCTCCCGGTCCGCCGTCGCCGCGATCGCGTGGCCCGCGGTGACCAGGTGCACGTCCCTTCCGAGGATCCGCTGCAGCATCGGGCGCACGAGCGGGTAGTGCGTGCAGCCGAGGATCACCGTGTCGACCTCCGCCCGCTTCAGGGGCTCGCAGTAGGACCTCACCATCTCGACCACGCTCTCATCGAACGGGAAGCCCCGCTGGATCACCGCCGCCAGGTCGGGTGCCTCCACCTCCGTCACCGTCAGGGCGCGCTTCTGGGCGGCCAGCGCGCGCAGGTAGGCGCCGCTGCGCACCGTGGCGGGAGTCGCGAGAACGCCGACCTTGCCCGTCTGACTGAGCGCTGAGGCGATCTCCGCCTCGGGATCGATCACCGTCACGACCCCGATGCCGGCCTCCGCCGCGATCTCCCTGGCGACGTCCTGGCCCGCCGACGCTGCGGAGTTGCAGGCGATCACCAGGAGCTTCGCCCCCCGCTCCAGCAGGTAGCGGCTGACCTGCTCGACATGGCCGCGAAGCTCCTCCTTGCGTCCTGGCCCCATAGGGGAAGCGGGCGTCGTCGCCGAGATAGACGTAGTCCTCCTCGGGCAGCGACACGAGGCACTCGTGGAGGACGGTGAGCCCGCCGACCCCGGAGTCGAACATCGCGATCGGCAGCTCGGTGCTGGTCTCGGCAGCCATCAGGCGGCCCGCGCGTCGCGCAGGAGCAGCGCGCCCCACTCGTGCTCGGTCATCCGCCGGGCCTCTCCCAGCCCGAGTCCGGCGAAGGCGCCGGCGACTTCGCCGATCTCGCTCTCCAGCATCCCCGAGCAGACCAGCGTCCGCGGCAAGTCCTCCGCGCCATCAAGGTGGCTGGCGCAGTCCCGGAGCAGATTCCCGGTCAGGTTCGCCACGACGGTCGGTGCGACCGGCGGGGCGGTCTCCCGGACGTCGAGGCGATCCAGTGCGAGCTCCACCCCGTTGACCACAGCGTTGGCCTGCGCCGTCTCGAGCGAGGCCTCCTCCCGGTCACAGCCGGCCACCGGGCTCCAGCCGAGCTTGGCCGCCGCGATCGCGAGGACGCCGGAGCCGGTGCCCCAGTCGGCGATCGGGCCCGACGCCTCACCGGCCGTCTCGAGCTCGATCAGCAGCGCGATGCAGAGGCGGGTCGTCGGGTGGCCGCCGGTGCCGAAGGCGCGGCCAGGATCGACGACGACGTCGATCAGGCCGTCCTGCGGGTCCCACCACGACGGGCGAACGCCGATCCTGCCGGCCACCTCGATCGGGCGGTGGAAGTCGACCCAGCGATCGGCCCAGTCATCCGGAACCGAGGTGGTGGTGACGTCGACGACGGAGCCGCCCGCCGCCGCCTGGAGCTCGCCGAGCTCCGGGACCTCGCCGGGTGGGCCGTAGATGGCGAACTCCACCCAGCCCGGGCCGCGCTCCTCCTCGAGGCCGTTGGGGGCCAGCTCGAGCAGGTTCGCCATCACCCGCTCCGCGTACTCAGGCTCGCAGCGGACCGCGAGGCGGATCATCTACGTGTAGAGGGCTGGCTTCTCTCGCCGAGCGTCTCGGCGAGTCGCTCGGCCGCCTCCCGCTGCTCCGGGTCGAGGTCGGTCGGAACCACGAGCTCGAAGACGACATGCTGATCACCGCGGCGTCCGCCGTGCAGCGGCGGCAGGCCGCGTCCATTGAGCAGCGAGACGTCGCCGTGCTGGGTCCCCGCCGGGACCTCCATCGCGACCTCCCCCTCCAGCGTCGGCACGAACACCTCGCCTCCCATCATCGCGGTGGTGACCGGCACCTCAGCCCGGGCGATCAGCTCGGTGCCCTGGCGAGTGAGGTGTTCGTCGGCCTCGACCCTGACCTCCACGTAGAGGTCGCCCTGCCGGCCGCCGGGCGCGCCCGCGTGTCCCGCGCCGGCGATTCGCACCCGCTGGCCGCTCTCGATCCCGGCCGGAATGTCCACCTCCCAGGTGCGCATCTCGTTGACGCGCCCCGCACCGCCACAGCGCTCGCAGGGGGTCTCCGGGATGCGGCCGTCGCCACCGCAGACGTCGCACGGCATTGCCCGGACCACCTGGCCGAAGACGCTGCGAGCTGACCTCCTGGAGTTGCCCGGCACCACCGCACTTCGGGCACGTCTCGATCGGCGTGCCGGGCTCGGCGCCGTTTCCCCGGCAGCGCTCGCACACGCTGACGGCCTCGAATGAGATCTCACGCTTCTGATCGTCGAGCACGTCCTCCAGGCCGACCTCGACGATCGTTCCGACATCCGCGCCCGTGCTCGCTCCCTGCCCGAAACCCCCGAAGAAGCTGTCGCCACCTCCGAAGAACGCGTCGAAGATGTCCTGCAGGCTGCCGAAGGACGCGTCCGGCTCGAAGCCCTCGACGCGCAGCCCCTTGTGGCCGAACCGGTCGTAGGTCTGGCGCCGCTCCGGGTCGGCGAGCACCTCATACGCCTCGGCCGCCTCCTTGAACTTCTCCTCGGCCTCGGGATCGTGTGCGTTGACGTCAGGGTGGAGCTCACGGGCAAGCCCGCGGAATGCCTTCTTGATCTCGCTCTCGGAGGCGCTCCGGTCGAGGCCCAGCACCTCGTAGTAGTCGCGCTTCGCCACGGGCGGCTACTCGTCGTAGACCGTCTCGAAGAAGCGGGAGAGCTCGCCGGCGGCGCCCCGCACGCTGGCGATCGCGGTCGCGTAGTCCATGCGCAGCGGCCCGATGATCCCCACGGACCCGAGGTTGCGGTAGCCGAGGCCGTAGTTCGCGCCGACGACGCTCACCGAGCGCAGCTCCGGCGCGGGGTTCTCGCCGCCGATCCAGACGAAGACCGAGCGCAGGTCGATGGCGGTGCGAAGAGCGCGCAGGACGTTCACCCGGCGCTCGAGCGTCCGCATCAGATCGTCGGCGTGGGGCAGATCGGCGAGGTGCTCCTCCGAGAGCAGCCGTGCTGCGCCGTCCACGTAGAGCGTGTCCTCGGCGGACTCCTCGAGGTCGGTGAAAGCGCTCGCGATCTCCGTCAGGAAACCCTGCTCCTGCCCACCCAGCTCGGGGTCCCGGAGCCGGTCGACCGCCATCCGCGCCCCGAGGCCGAGCCCTGAGAGTCGCTCGTTCAGGTAGCTGGCGGCCCACTCCACGAGGCCCGGATCGACCTCCTGCTCGAAGGTGAAGGCCCGCTTGGTGACGCCCCCGTTCGAGGCGATCACGACGACCATCACCACCCGCGGCTGCAGCCGCAGCACCTCGATCCGGTGGATGGTCGCCGTGTGGAGCGGCGGAGCCGTGACGAGCGCCACCAGATCGGTGACCTGGGATAGCGCGGTGGTCGTCTCCCGAATCGCGACGTCGACCTCACGGCGCATGCGCGAGAGGCCGAGATCCTGCGAGGTCGGGCCGCGGCAGCCTCTCCTGCATGAGCCAGGAGCCGCTCCACGTAGAAGCGGTAGCCGCTGTCGGTGGGAACTCGCCCGGCGGAGGTGTGCGGGTGGGTGAGAAAGCCCTCCTCCTCCAGGGCTGGCGAGCTCGGCCCGCACCGTGGACGAGCTCCAGTCGATGTCGGCGCGGGTCGCGAGCGCCCGGGAGCCGACCGGGCGCCCGTCATCGAGGTAGCGCTCGACGACCAGGCTCAGGATCTGGTTCTGGCGTTCGCTCAGCACAACGTCCCTAAGGATAGGAACGCCGGGCTACGGGACGTGAACCTCAGCCTCCGCGTTGCGGATCACCTGGTTTTCCCCCTGAGCGGCCAACGTGTCCACCACGACGCGGTCGCCGTCGACCTCCTTGACCGTCCCGGTCACGACCAGCTCCTGCTCAGGGAAGCCCATCCCCCTGAACTGGACCGAAAGGCGCTTCAGCGCACGTGGGTCACCGTCCGCGAGCTGAGCGTTGCCCCGCGCGACCTGGGCCATCATCCAGAGGCCGTGGAGGATGTTGCCGGGCAGGCCGACCTGGCGGGCAAACTCGGGGTCGATGTGGATCGGGTTGAAATCGCCGGAGGCGCCGGCGTAGCGATGCGGCAGGTACTTGTCCGGTGTCACCCTGAGCTCCGGGATGGCGTCGCCCGTCTTGATCTCGCTCATCAGACTCCCCTCACGATGTTCGTCCAGGTCCCCTTCACCGTCTGCCTGTCCTCCTGGTTGGTCGAGATCGTCTCGAAGACGTAGAAGCCCATGCCGTTTCTCTCGTAGATCTCCTTGCAGGTCGCGCGTCGTCGAGATGACGTCGCCGTCACAGACTGGCTCGTCCCACTCGAACTCCTGGGATCCGTGCAGCATCGTCGCCAGGTTGATTCCGAGCTCGGGATCAAGGATCGCCGGTCCCATCGCACGGGCGCTGTAGACGACGCAGAACATCGGCGGGGCGACCAGATCGCGAAACCCGGCCGCCCTGGCGGCCTCGTGGTCGCGATGCACCGGGTTCGCGGCGCCGATCGCGTCCGCGAACTCGCGGATCTTCTCCGCCCCGACCTCGTACGTGGCCGGGTCCCACTGCTTCCCTATCCCGTCGGTCTTCACCGCCATCGGCCGCCGGATTCTAGAAAGGGGCGGATCCGGCGGCGTTCTCGGGTGCCCGGCTAGGGTAGGTATCGAGGGTGTCTCCGTTACTGACCACCAGGGATCCGCAGGGTGGCATGCGCTTTCGCCCGTTCGCGATCCCCCTGATCATCGCCGCGATCTGCACGTCGGTCGCGGGTGCGATGTCGCTCTCCAGCACCGAGCTCGGAGCGGGGATCGGCATGGCGGTCGGAGCCCTGGCCGCGACCTCGCTGATCATCTTCGCGGCTCGGGCGAAGCCCGACGGGAGGCTCGAGGTCGCCGCCAGCGAGGACGACGGCCACCGCGTCCTGGTGCTCGCCGTCGCGGAGGCGACACCGGCGGCGGCGCAGCGCATCGCCGACATCACCGGCTCGCCGTCGGACGTGCGGCTGCTGGTGCCGGTCCCGAGCCATCGGCTCGATCGCTGGCTCTCCGCGGAGGACAAGGCCCGCCGCGAAGCCGAGGCGCGACTGGCGCGATCAGCCGGGGCGCTGGTCGCCGCCGGGCTGCCCGTGAGCGGGTCGGTCGGCGACGCGGACCCCGCTCAGGCGCTCGAGGACGAGCTGCGCGGCTATCCCGCCGACGAGGTGGTGTTGCTGACCGCGGGCGGCAGGGATGCGCTGGCCAAGGTCGAGTCGCGCCTCGGCCTGCCGCTGCGCCGCGTGAACACCTAAGCGCGCCTCGCGCTCCTGCGCCATCCGGACGGCCTCCTCCGGCGTGGGGAGCATCGCCAGGTAGGTGCATTGCCCCTGCTCGTTGACGTCGAAGAGGAAGGCGAGCCCCATGCTCACCTCGATCCCGCCGCGGCCCCTGCCCTCCTGATGAACGGTGGTGACGACGTGGCGCTCGCCGACCGGCGCGTTCTCGGTGACCTGGGCGGTGACCTCCTCCCACGCATCGGTCCACGCCGTGATCCAGGTGACGAAGCCGTCGTGGCCGCTGTAGTGCCCGGCGTTCGCCATCTCGGGAGAGGCATAGACCTCAATGTCCTCCGTGAGCGCGGCCAGCATCCGCGTCATGTCGCCGTCGTTGAAGGCGTCCATGCCCGCCTGCGCAAGCTCCAGGCGGTCCTCCCTACTTGCCACTTCCGTCCATCTCCAGCACGGCGAGGAACGCCTCCTGCGGCACCTCGACGGCGCCCACCTGCTTCATCCGCTTCTTGCCCTTCTTCTGCTTCTCGAGCAGCTTGCGCTTGCGCGTCACGTCGCCGCCGTAGAGCTTGGCCGTCACGTCCTTGCGTACCGCCTTGACGGTCTCCCGGGCAATCACGTTCGCGCCGATCGCCGCCTGAACCGGGACGTCAAACTGCTGCCGCGGGATCGTCTTGCGGAGACGCTCGACCAGGTTGCGGCCCTGATCGTAGGAGGCCTCCCTGTGGACGATCAGCGAGAGGGCGTCGACCTTGTCTCCGGCGAGCAGAACGTCGAGCTTGACCAAGTCGGAGGGCCTGTTCCCGATCGGCTCGTAGTCGAGCGAGGCGTAGCCCTTGCTGCGTGACTTGAGCTGGTCGAAGAAGTCGAGCACGATCTCAGCAAGCGGCAGGTCGTACTGGACCTGGACTCGGGTCGGCGAGAGGTAGTGGAGCCCCACGTGCTCGCCGCGGCGCTTCTGGCAGAGCTCCATCACCGCCCCGACGTACTCGTTGGGGGTGATGATCGTCGCCCTGATGTACGGCTCCGAGATCGACTCGATCGAGGCGGGATCCGGCATGTCCGTCGGGCTGCGGACCTCGACCACCTCGCCGGTGTTGATCAGCTTCACCTCGTAGCGCACGTTCGGCGTCGTGGCGAGCAGCTCGAGGTCGTACTCGCGCTCGAGACGCTCACGGACGATGTCCATGTGGAGCAGGCCCAGGAAGCCGCAGCGGAAACCGAAGCCGAGCGCATCGGAGGTCTCGGGCTCGTATGAGAGGGCGGCGTCGTTCAGCGCCAGGCGATCGAGGGCGTCACGCAGGTCCGCGTAGCGGTCCGTGTCGATCGGGAAGAGGCCGCAGAAGACCATCGGCCGGACCTCGCGATACCCGGGCAGCGCCTCGGCGGCGGGGCGCTCGCGGCTGGTCAGCGTGTCGCCGACGCGCAGCTTGGTGACGTCCTTGATTCCGGTGATCACGTAGCCGACCTCGCCCGCGGACATCCCCTGCGGCCGGCGTCATCTTCGGCGCGAAGAAGCCGATGTCGTCGATCTCGGCCTGCGTGCCGCGCCTGCATCGCCGTGATCGGCTCGCCCTTGGAGAAGCGCCCGTCGACCATCCGCACGAAGGCGACCACGCCCCGGTACTGGTCGAACTCCGAGTCGAAGATCAGCGCGCGCGGCGGCGCGTCGGGCTCGCCCTGCGGCGGCGGGATCCGCCGCACGATCGCCTCGAGCACCTCGCCGACGCCCTCCCCGGTCTTGGCCGAGATCCGCAGCGCCTCGGATCCGGATCGCCACCGAGCAGGTCAGCGACCTGCGCCGCGACGCCGTCCGGGTCGGCCCCGGGGAGGTCCACCTTGTTGAGGACCGGGATCAGCTCGAGGCCGGCGTCGATCGCCGCGTAGGCGTTGGCGACGGTCTGCGCCTCGACGCCCTGCGCCGCGTCGACGACCAGCAGCGCGCCCTCGCAAGCGGCGAGGCTGCGCGAGACCTCGTAGGAGAAGTCGACGTGCCCGGGCGTGTCGATCAGGTGCAGGTGGTAGGTCTCGCCGTCGGCGGCCGTGTACGCGACGCGCACGGCCTGTGCCTTGATGGTGATCCCACGCTCGCGCTCGAGCTCCATCGAGTCGAGCATCTGCGGCACGTGGGAGCGCGCGTCGACGGAGCCGGTCAGCTCGAGGATGCGATCGGCGAGCGTCGACTTGCCGTGATCGATGTGGGCGATGATCGAGAAGTTGCGAATGCGGTCCATCTGCGGAAGGAAGGGTAGGGCCGCGGCCCCGGTAGTTACGGGTTCCGAAGCTCGCGTTCGCCGATCCCCATCGCTATCACGCCAACCGGTCCATCCACCACCCTGACCGGAAGCTCGGCGTCGCCGAGCCGGCTCTCGAGGGCCCCGCGGTCGCCGGCCACCTCGAGCCACGTGATTCCGCCGGCGTCAGCCCCCTCACCCGGATCGGCCACACCCTCGTCCCGTTCGAGGAAGAAAGGAAGAACCGGATTCCGCAACGCCTCAGCAAGGCCCGCCACCCGGGCGCTGAGTCCCTCCCTCGCGACCGTGATCACCGGCAGGCCGAGGCGATCGGCGAACTGCTCTACGCCGTCCAGAACGATCACCCACGCGAAAAGGCCGTCCCCTTGCTCGGTGAGCCGCGCCTGTACCGCGCTGCCCATCGGCGAGTCCGCAGCCTCGTGCGGGGTCGGCGACCGCCATCAGCTCGAGGTACCCGCCACCGAGCGGCACGATCCGGTTGTGGGTGCCATGGCCCTCGTGCCGGCCGCCCGGCATGACGCTCAGCCCGAGCTCGGACTCGACCCTCGCCGCGGCCTCGTCCAGGTCCGCGGTCGCGTAGATGACGTGGTCGATGCGCACGGTTGGACGCTAGCGGGTGGCTAGAGTCCGGCCGCGATGGAGTGGGGCCAGGGTCGCTACGCCAACGAGGATCCCGCGGGCTTCCGCCTGACCAGCACCTACGTCGTCGCTGAGATGGAGCGCAAGCCGTAGCGGGCGACGATGCGGTCGTAGTTGAGCCGCATCAGCTCGATCACCTCCGCGGACGTCCTCATCGGTCTCGATCCGCCGGGCGGCCGGACCCGGCTTGCCCGGGAAGACCGGATGGTCGGCGACGCGGCCCTGCTCCTTGAGCGCGGTGCCGATCTCCTTGCCGAAGCTGAAGTGGGCGGCGTGGTCGCCGTGAAGGTGGCCGACCTCGTGGCCGTTGACGTAGAAGCCGAACTCACCGCGCTTTCCGTATCCGGACTCGACACCGTCCCAGGACGTGACCTCTTCGGTGATTCGCTGGCTGGGTGATCTGGACTCGCTCATCGGGCCTCCTCGGCGGTTGGTTCCATCAAGCTACAAGCTCAAGTGAGCTTGAAGTCAAGTGGTATTGCTGCTTTCCTGTCCGGATCAACGACCTGCTCACCATCGGCGAGGTTGCGAAGCGCAGCGGGGTGGCCGCCTCCGCTCTGCGCTTCTACGAGGACCGGGGGCTGATCGACTCCGAGCGGGCCGGCTCCGGCCACCGCCGTTACCCCCGCGCCGTGCTCCGCCGGATCGCGTTCATCGTCTTCGCCCAGCGAATCGGCTTGACGCTCGAGGAGATCAAGGGGGAGCTCGACAAGCTGCCCGGCGACCACGCCCCGAACCGCCGTGACTGGTCCCTCCTCTCGGCGAGGTGGACGTCGCGGATCGACGAGCGGATCGCCGAGCTCGAGCGGCTGCGGGCCGGGCTCACCGAGTGCATCGGCTGCGGCTGCCTCTCGCTCGACCGCTGCCGGCTCGCCAATCCGGATGACCGCGCCGGCCGCTCGGGGCCGGGGCCCCGCTACTGGGTCGGCGACCCGCGCCCAGCCTGAGGGCTCAGCCGCTCTCCGGACTCTCGAAGCGCTCGAGCAACGCCTCCGGGGCATTCGACCACTCGAACCGGGTGACCCTGCCGTCGCGGATCGTGAACACGAGGCCCATCCGCTGACGTACCTCGATCCCGCTGCCGCGCCCGCGGTAGATCATCTCCACTATCAGGCCAATGTTGTCGCCGAGGTCGACCTTGCGCTCGACCTCGATGCCGATCGAGCTGTAGACGCCCACGACCGCGGATTGAGCCTCCTCGACGCTCTCGGGACCGCGGCGGGTCCCCGGCTCAACGGCGTTGGGCGGGTTGACCCACTCGATCTCGGGGTGCATGAGCTCTCGGGGCATCGAATCGAGACCCCTCCACGCATCGAGGATCCGCTCGACGATCTCGGCGTTGGACGTGATGTGGCAAGTATCCCGCCGAACCGGCGAGAACTAGATCCGCCGTAGCAGGCGCACGATCTGGTTGGCCTCCGGGACGCGCAGCGCCAGCGTCGCAGCGATGTAGGTCGCCGAAGCCCGACGGCCAGGGCGACCCCGAGCGAGACGATCTGGGCGATCAGGTCGCGGCCAAGCGCCTGGTCGAGCCCGTACCAGACCAGGTAGCTCACCCCGGCGAGCAGGGCGGACGCAACGATCACGCGTATCGCCGTGTCGATGAGGCGGGGCAAATCGAGGCCGTGCAGCTGTCGTCGCAGGATCACCAACTCGGCGACCACGCTCGAGATCGTGGCGATCACCGTGGCCGCGACGACACCGCCCACCCCGAAGGGCGAGTAGAAGGCGAACGAGAAGATCACGTCCACGACCAGGTTCGAGCCGGCGACCGCGGTCGGCACCCAGGGCCGCTGCAGGCTGAAGAAGGTCCGAGTGAGCAGCAGGTAGAGGCCGTTGAAGGGCAGGGAGAACGCGAACCAGAAGAGCGCCTGAGCAACCAGGTGGGTCTGGGCGGCGTCGAACTCGCCGCGCTGGTAGATGAGCCGCGTCATCGGCACCGAGAGGACGAGGATCGCTGCCGCCGCCGGTACCAGCAGCAGGAGGATCTGCCGCATCCCGTTGGACATCGTGGAGCGGAGGTTGTCCCACTCCCGTCGGGCGGCGAACCGGGCGAGGGTCGGGAAGGCCACGGTTGCGACTGCGACCGAGAAGATGCCCTGGGGCAGCATGTAGATGCGGAACGCCTTGTCGATCGCCGCCGGCGCCTCGTTCGAGACCAGCGTCCCGACGATGCTGTTGAGCAGCAGGTCGAAGTTGATCAGCCCGAGGCTCAGTGTCACCGGCAGCATCAGGAGGAGCACGCGCCGCACCTCAGGCATGTGCCAGTCGATGTCCCGCGTGAACCTGAACGGCGTGTGGCGAAGGTCCCAGGCCGGGATCGCGAGCTGCACGACGGTCCCGACCAGGACGCCGATCGCGTACGCGTAGATCCGGTCGTTCCCGCTGAACGCCGGCTCCAGCAGGACGAGCACGAGGATGATCACCACGTTCCAGAAGAACGGCGAGATCGCGAAAGCGGCGAAGCGGTCGTAGCTGTTCAGAACCCCGACCACCATCCCCGTGGCTCCCAGCAGGATCAGGATCGGGAAGAGGATCTGCGAGAGGGTGACCGTGAGATCGAGGATCTCCCCGCTGAAACCCGGGCGCGAAGATGGGAACGACCAGCGGCGCCGCGAGCACGAAGATCGCGGTGATCGCCCCGAGGACCAGCGTGACGAGGTAGATCAGCGTTGAGGCGAGCCGGAAGGCCTCCCGCTTGTTGCCCTTCTCGAGCTCCTCGGTGAAGACCGGGACGAAGGCCGCCTGGATCGCGGCGTCGGCGAACAGCGAGCGGACCAGGTTCGGAACCTGGAAGGCGATGGTGAAGGCGGACATCGGCCCCGTGATGCCGAAGTAGCTGGCGGCGACGATCTCGCGGACGAGGCCCGCCACCCGGGAGAAGGCGGTGGCGATCGAGAAGAACGCGGTCGAGCGGCCGAGCCTTCCCTGGCGCTCGTCGAACTCCGGCGGGATGAACGGCGTTGTCGGCGTCGGCGCCGGGATCGCCATGAAGGTCGAGGTGTCCATCGAGACCGCCTCGTGGCGGCGCTCGAGGCTCTCCGCCTCGCGCTCATCGACGGCGGGGAAGTCCCGCGTCGACGGATCGAACGGCTCCGGCGGATCCGGCGCCTCGCCCGACGGGCCCCGTGCCCCTTCGTCCCTCTCGGTCATTGCTCTATTCTCTTCGCCGCCCCCGACGGGGGTCTTTTCATGGCCAACATCGCCTCACAGAAGAAGCGGATTGCGCGCTCCGAGCGCGAGCGGCAGGAGAACCTGCGCTTTCGCAGCTCCGTGAAGACCTACTTCCGGCGGCTCGAGGCCGCCGTCCAGTCCGGCGACGCGAACGCGATCGCCAGCGAGCACAAGGCGCTCGTCTCGCGGATCGACAAGGCCGTCCAGAAGGGCGCGCTCCACCGCAACACCGGTGCCCGCAAGAAGTCCCGCGCCGCGAGCATCGCCGGCGCCGCCTCGCAGAGCCAGGCACAGGGCTAGCGCAGGGCCCAAGCGAGCGGCTCGGTGTCGTCGGCCTCGAGGCCGATCGCCCGGCGCAAGCGTGATCGTGAAGGCGACCTGCTCGGGATAGTCCGAGCCGCCGCGGGACCAGAGCTCGAGGTCGGCGAGGGCCCGGATCGAGGCGTCGAGGTCCTCCGGGGAGCGGCCCTTGACCTTCGAGACGAGCATCTTGGCGGCGTAGGGATGCATCGAGAGTCCCTTGGCGACCTCGCTCGCCGGCCGCCCCGCCTCGAGCTCGCTCGCCGCCTTGAGCGCCTGGCGGAGCCGCGGGCGCGAGCGAGTAGACGATCCGCGGAAGCGCCTCGCCCTGTGAGACCAGCCGCTCGGCGACGCGCATCGTCTCGGCCTCGTCGCCGGCGACCACCGCGTCCGCGAGGGTCCAGATCGCCTCCTCGGAGGTGTCGGAGATCATCGCCTCGAGGTCGTCGACGTCGACGGTGCCGCCCTCCCCTGCCCAGAGCGCGAGGCGCTCGAGCTCGGAGCGGAGGCGCATCGGCCTGGGGCCCAGTCGCGCCACCAGCAGGCGGGCCGCTCCCGGGTCCAGCTCGAAGCCGAGCTCTCTGGCATCGGCGACCAGCTGCTTCGGCAGGTCCCGCTCGCGGGGCAGCGCGAAGGAGAGCACCTCTCCCCCTGCCTTCTCGACCGCCTTGGCGATCCCGGCAGGCGGCTTGCCGTGGGCGACCAGAGCGACAGTCGTCTCGGGCGGGATCTGGCCGAGAGCCTCGACCGCCTTCTCCGCGTCGGCCTTGCCCCAGCCCTCGACGCCGTCCACCAGCAGGTAGCGGCGCGAGGCGATCAGCGAGATCGTTGCTAGTGAGCCGATCACCGAATCGACGTCCGGCGAGCGGCGGCCGTCGCCCGCGTCGAAGATCTCGAGCGCTCCCGGTCCGCCCTCGCGCTCGGCCCTCTCGCGCAGGCGGCCGCGGGCGCGGGCGATCTTCGCCTCGTCATCCCCGGCGATCAGATAGGCGGGCTTCATCTCTGCCACGTCCGGCGAGTCTAGGCCGGACCCTGGCTAGATGCCGAGGATCGGGCTGTCCGCGACCCTGCAGGTCTGTCGCTTCTTCCGGGCGCGGATCCTCTCCTTCGCGGCCTGCACCTGGTAGGAGCCCGCGAAGGCGGCGTGCGTCAAATTCACCCGGTAACGCCCCTTGCCGTCCGTCCGCTGAACCGAGAGGAGCGCCGTGTTGCCGCTGCTGGGGTCCGTGTAGAAGACGGTCACCAGACGCCCCTTGAAGCAGGCCGCCAGGCTCGAGTCGACCGTGCCCGCGAACTGCGTCGGCGACGGGTGGGCCAGGGTGACCTTCGAGCCCCAGGCGTGGCGCTTCTTCTTGTGCTTCTTCTTCGCGCCCGCGAGCGCTCCGCCGAGCCCAAGCGCGAGCACGGCGACGATCAGCACGACTCCTGCCCGTCGCAGCACCACCACGGATCAAGGCTAACCCGCGCCCGGTGCCACTGTCCAATGGGAACCGTCGGCCTCGATTTCGATCTCACCCTGCCTGTCCGTGCGCATGATCGGCACGCCGTGCTCGCTGAGGTCGGCGACCGTGGGCCCTGCCGGATGGCCGAAGGGGTTGCCCGGCGCCAACCGAGATCACGGCCAGCTTCGGGACGGACCGCTCGAGCAGCTCATCGAGTCCCGCGTCCTCGGAGCCGTGGTGGGCGACCTTGAGCACGTCCACGGGGCCGGGATCGATCGGCACCGACTCCGCCTCGGCGTCGCCCGTGAGCAGCATCGAGAAGTGGCGCCACCGGGCTACGAGGACCAGGCAGAGCAGGTTCGGGTCCTCGCTCGTGTCGCCGAGCAGCTCACGGGGCGGCCAGAGGGCGCTCAGCCGCAGCCCGCCTGAGTCGAGCTCGCCGCCCTCAGCCAGGCGGTAGGGCTCGGCGCCGGCGACCAGCGCGGCCCCGCGGAGCCGCGGGTCGTCGCGGCCGTAGACGAGCCGGTCGACGCGCACTGAGTCGAGCAGCTCGCCGAGATCGCCGGCGTGGTCGGACTGGTCGTGCGTGACCACGATCGCGGCGAACCGATCGACGCCGAGCGTGCGCAGGCGGTCCTCCACCCCATCCCCTGGCGGACCCGTGTCGACGAGTACCGGATCGCCGTCGGGCGGATCGAGCAGGATCGAGTCCCCCTGGCCAACGTCGAGGACGCGCACCACGAGATCGGTCGCGGCAGAGGGCTGCGAGGCGCTTGAGCCGAACGGCCACGCGAGCACGAGCCGCAACCAGGGCAACCAGCGACAGGGCCGGTGTGCCCGCCAGCCGGATCACGGTGGTGAAGCCACGGATTGCCTCGTCCCGGACCGAGCTCGAAGCCAGCGAAGCAGGCACTCCATGGCCAGTAGCAGCACTGCGTACGCGCCCGCGACCGACCAGACGGAGCCGAGGTGGACCGTGAGCAGCGCCCAGTCGGGTGCGGCGAGCCAGTGCGCGATCTGAGCGATGTAGGCGAGGCAGAGCGAATCGAGCCAGTTGAGAGGCTCGACCGGCAGAAACGGCGCCTGGCCGGCGATCCCGGTCAGCATCCCGAGCCACATCGCGGGCGCAACCGCCGGGGCTGCCAGGACGTTCGCGGGCAGGGCGGCCGGCGAGAACTGCTCGAAGGCTGCGGCCATCAGCGGAGCGGTCGCGACCGTCGCCGAAGCGGTCACCGCGATGGCCTCGGCCAGCGCGTGACGCGCGGAGCGGCGCTCCACGTCACCGGAGAGGACGGCGGCCAGCCGCTTCGCCCAGAGCATGATCCCGATGACCGCGGCGAAGCTGAGCTGCCAGCCGACGTCTCCGTCGGCCCTCGGGTCGACGGCGAGTGTGGCGGCCGCTGCGAGCAGGACGGCGTACCAGCGCGAGCGCGGGCGGTCCGCCAGCGCCGCGATCAGCCCCGCCGCGCCCATCACGCCCGCACGCTGGATCGACGGACCCGCGCCGGTGACCGGCACGTAGATCGCGATCAGGCAGAGCGTCCCGATCAGGCGCGCCCGCAGGGGCAGGCCGACCAGGGCGAGCAGCGGCCAGGCGAGGACGCCGAGCAGGATCACGTTCTCACCGCTCACCGCCAGGAGGTGCGTGAGGTTCGAGCGCTGGAAGTCGTCGCGAGTCCGGCCGTCGATCCGGTCGTCCTCCCCGAGGACGAAGCCCCGCGCCAATGCGGCCTCCCTCTCCGGCATCCCCCGCCCCAGGGCGATCTCCGCCCGCAGGCGAACCTCGTCGATCCAGCCCGTGAGTCCCGCCCGCCTTCCCGGGCCGCGATCGATCCGATCCACCCTCAGCGCCAGCGCGATCCCCTGGCGGCGCAGGTATCCCGCTCGCCACGGCTCGGGCTCCTGCAGGACGCCCTCCGCGCGCACCTCGGAGCCCACCGGCAGCTCGCCGACCGGTTCCGGCGCGATCACCAGGACGCGACCGGCCGGCGAGTCCACCCGCACGTCGACCTCGCCGTGATCTCTGCGCGGCACGCCGGCGACGAACCCGCTCACGCGAGACACGCACGCCGGGTCGCGCCCGCAGTGCGCCCGCGTCGATCGCGTGGATCCGCGCCCCGCCTGCCAGCAGGCCCGCCAGGGCGGCCGCGAGCGCGACCAGCGCGAGCCAGGCGAGCGCGACCCATGCACGGGAGCCGCTCGCGCGGGCGTAGCGCGGCGAGGGTGATCACCGCGATCGGCGCGGCGCCCACGGCGGTGATCGCGGGATCGGGCGGCGCGAGCGGGCGCCAGCCGCCAGGCCGGCAGTGATCCCTGCAAGAGCGGCGAATCGCCACTCTCGCGACCACTCGCGTGCACCGAGTGCGTGTTTCACCCAGTGGTCACGTGGTACGCGGGACTGAACGCACGCTTCGACCGAAGGAGGAGCGATGAGCTCGAACCGCGACAAAACGGGCCGCGGGGCGATTCACCGCCCCCGGCGACAGATCGAAAACCAGGCACAGCTCGAGCGGCGGCGGGCGGAGATGCACGCCGCCGAGGGCCACGCGGGCAGCATTCCCCGCGGCAACCAGGAGCCGGAGCGCGAGCCGTTGGCCACAGGCGCCACGAGTGGGAACGGGTGCTCGGCCACTGAGTCGGATCAGGGCTGCAGGGCGGACCTGAGCGTCTGCATGGTGGCCGGCCCGATCCCGTCCACCTCGTCGAGCTGGTTGATCGAGGAGAGGCCGCCGTGCTGGTCGCGGAACTCGATGATCTTCTGCGCCGTGACCGGCCCGATGCCATCGACCTGGTCGAGCTGCTCGAGGGTGGCGCTGCCGAGGCTGATCGGGCCGGTCTGCCCTCCCTCTGCCGCCGGGGCGGTGCCCGGACCCGGGACGACCACCTGCTGACCGTCGCTGAGGCGGGCGGCGAGATTGATCGCGTCCCGGCTCGCGCCGCGCGCGAAGCCGCCGGCCCGCCTCACCGCGTCGGTCACCCTCGAGCCGGCCGGCAGGCGGTAGACGCCCGGGCGCCCGACGGCGCCTGCCACGTGCACGACCACGTCCTGGCTCCCCTCGGCCTCGTGTGGCGGAGTCCGCTGCGAAGCTGAGCTCGGCACCGCCCGCGGGTCCGTTGCCGCTGGAGCGGATCCAGCGGGCGCCGATCACGATCACCGCAACGGCGATCACTGCGTAGACCAGCAGCTGCGAGCGGCTCAGCTCGGGCATGCGCCGAGCCTCTCCGTGTTCAGCTCGCGAAAGCCTCCGGCGTTCGTGCCGGATCGGATACGAGGCCGGGTCAGATCAGCGGATCTGGAACCCGGAAAGCCCCTCCGGCTCCTCGTCGATCACGTCCACCGACGCAACCTCGGCTCGGCTCGGCCCGTGGCGGCAGAACTCGACCAGCTCGTCCACCGCACCGGGTTCGCCCTCGAAGACGGCCTCGACCGTCCCCTCTCGCGTATTTCGAACCCAGCCGGCGACGTCCGACCGCCTCGGCGCGGCGTCGAAGGGTGTCGCGGAAGAAGACCCCCTGGACCCGGCCGCTGACGACGACCCGCTTGCGGGTCAGAGTCAGCTACTCCTCTTCGTAGTCGTATTCGGGTGCGACGCCGACACCCGAGCGGCCGAAGACCTCGGAGGAGGTCACCGGCGGAGATTGGACCGAGACGCAGCAGAGGTCAGACGCGTCCGCGTTGGAGATCGAGTGATCGGTGGCGGGCGGAACCAGCACCAGGTCGCCCTGCGCGACCTCCTGGGTGTCGCCTGCGACGGTCAGCGTGCCGCGACCGCTGACGACGATGTAGACCTGCTCGGCCTCCTCGTGGGAATGGAGCTCCTGATCGACGCCCTCGGGCACCTCCAGCCAGGTCACGGACATGTTGCGTGAGCCGAGTTCGCCGGCATCCATGAGGATGCGATTCCGAACCCTGTGCCACTCCTCTGTCGGAGCCTCCGCGAGCCGCCTGACCAGCACGGGGTCTTTCTACCAGATCATCCCTTCACAACAAGGTTCACAAGCCGTCCGGGCACGACGATCTCCTTGACGATCGCCTTGCCGTCCAGCTGGCGCTGGACGTTGTCGCTCGACTTGGCCAGCTCGACCAGGTCGGGCTCGGCCGTATCGGCGGCCACCTCGATCCGGTCGCGCAGCTTGCCGTTCACCTGCACGACGAGCATGTAGGTGTCGCGCTCGAGCAGTTCGGGGTCGGCCTCCGGCCAGGGCTGCTCCCAGACGCGCTTTCCCTCGAGCCATTCGTAGACCTCGGAGCAGAGGTGGGGCGCAAACGGGAAGAGCAGCGACGCGGCGGTGGAGGTCGAGAAGCGGACGGCCGCGGCGCCCGTCTCGTCGCCGTAGAGCTGCTCCTTGAGCCGGTAGATCTCGTTGACCAGCTCCATGACGGCGGAGATCGCGGTGTTGAACTGGAACCGGGGATCGATGTCGCGGGTGACCTTGTCGATCGCCCAGTTGGCCTTCGCGAGCAGCTCCCGCGCCTCGCCCTCGGTGCCGGCTGGGGAGACACCAACCTCCTCGGTCCGTTCGGCGACCTCCCGGCCGAGGCGCCAGAGTCGCGACAGGAACCGGAAGATCCCCTCCGCGCCCTCGTCCGACCAGTCACCGCCCTTGATCGGCGGCGCGTGGAAGCAGATGTAGGTGCGCAGGGTGTCCGCCCCGAAACGGTCCACGTACTCCGCCGGGCTCACCGTGTTGCCGCGGGACTTGGACATCTTCGCCCCGTCGCGGGTGATCATGCCCTGGGTGAAGAGGTTGGCGAACGGCTCGCGCGCCTCGAGCAGGTCCATGTCGTGCAGCGCCTTGACGAAGAAGCGCGCGTACATCAGGTGCAGAATCGCGTGCTCGACGCCGCCGATGTACTGGTCGACTGGCATCCAGTAGTCGGCGACCTCGCGCGACCAGCACTGCTCGTCGTTGCGGGGATCGAGGTAGCGGAGGAAGTACCAGGAGGAGTCGACGAAGGTGTCCATGGTGTCGGTCTCGCGATGGGCCTCGCCGCCGCACTTCGGGCACTCGGTGTGCACCCAGTCCTCGGCCGCCGCCAGCGGGCTCTTTCCCTTCGGGGCGAACTCCTCGATGTCCGGGAGCAGCACGGGCAGCTGGTCCTCCGGCACGGGGACGATGCCGCACTGGTCGCAGTAGAGAATCGGGATCGGGGCGCCCCAATAGCGCTGGCGGGAGAGGAGCCAGTCGCGCAGGCGGAAGTTGACCGACGGCCTGCCGCGGCCCTCGGACTCGAGCCAGGCCACGATCTCGTCGTAGGCCTCGCGGTTGTGCTCGCCGTCGAAGCGGCCGGAATTGACCATCACGCCGTCTCCCGAGTACGGCAGGCCGTCCTCGCGCTCCTCCTCCGGGTTCGAGCCCTCGATCACGCGGCGGATGGGAAGGTCGAAGGCCCTGGCGAACTCGTAGTCGCGATCGTCGTGGGCAGGGACGGCCATCAGGGCGCCCGTCCCATAGTCCATGACGACGTAGTCGGCCACGAACATCGGGATGCGCTCGCCGTTCACGGGGTTCGTGACCTCGCGCCCCAGCGGGACGCCGGTCTTCTGGTGCTCCTCGGACGCGCGCTCCTCGGCCGTGGCCCGGGCCGACTCGTTGACGTAGTCGCGGACCGCCGCCTCGTGCTCGGTGCCGGCCGCGAGCCGCTCCACCTCCGGATGCTCGGGGGCGAGGACGAAGAAGGTCGCGCCGAAGAGCGTGTCCGGGCGGGTCGTGAAGACGGGGAAGTCGAGGTCGAGGTCCTCGCAGCGGAAGATCACCTCGGCGCCCTCCGAGCGGCCGATCCAGTTGCGCTGCATGGTGATCACGTTCTCCGGCCACGACTCGAGCAGGTCGAAGTCGTCCAGGAGCTGCTGTGCGTACTCGGTGATCCGGAAGAACCACTGCTCGAGCTGGCGCAGCTCGACGAGGGTGCCGCAGCGCTCGCAGTGCCCGTCGATGACCTGCTCGTTGGCGAGCACGGTCTGGTCCTTCGGGCACCAGTGGACCGGGGCCTCGCGGCGCTCCGCGAGCCCGCGCTCGAACAGCTTCAGGAAGATCCACTGGGTCCAGCGGTAGTAGCTGGGCTCGTGGGTGCCGATCTCGCGCGTCCAGTCGATCGAGATGCCCCAGCGCATGAACTGCTCGCGGAAGGAGGCGATGGACTCCTCGGTCGCGATTCGAGGATGCACGCCCGTCTGGATCGCGTTGTTCTCGGCCGGTAGACCGAACGCGTCGTAGCCCATCGGATGCACGACGCTGTAGCCGCGGCGGCGGCGAAAGTGCGCGATGGCGTCGCCGACCGAGTAGGTCTTCAGGTGGCCGACGTGGGGCTCGCCCGATGGATAGGGCAGCATCTCGAGCACGTAGCTCTTCGGCTTCGACGCATCGAACTCCGGGGAACCGGGGTTCGCCACCACCCAGGTGTTCTCGGCCTCCCAGACGAGCTGCCACTTGCGCTCGATCGCCTGGGGGTCGTAGCGGTCCGGTTGTCTCGTCTCGGGCACGCGCGGCCAGTTTACGAGTGGGACCGCGGCGTATATTCGAGCCGAGACGAAAGGAGGAAGCGGCAATGTCGAGGTTGATCAGGCTGGACCGGACCGGACACACCGAGCTGGCGAGCTGGACCGCCGACGACGCGGCCTCCCGGGAGGCGGCGATCGAGGCCTTCCGGCGGGAGCTGGATCAGGGGATGCTGGCGAGCGCGACGCTTCCCGATGGATCGGCCGAGGTCGTGCGCGAGCTGCCGCTCGACGCGGACCTGGTCGTGATGCGGCGCCCGATCGCCGGGGGCTGATCTTGGAGGCGAGCGCCGTCCCGCCGGGTGTTCTCGCCGAGGCCGCCGCGATGCCGTGGCGGCGGCGGGCCAGCGCCCGGAGCCTGAGACGGGAAGGACGGATCTGGACGCTTTGGAGCGTCGGCATCTTGGTCACGTTCGGGCTGCCCGCCGCGCTGCTGGTCTGGATCGAGCCGCTGGCCGCCCCGGTCTCGGCGATCTTCCTCGGCCACGGGATCGCGGTGCTCCACCTGCAGGCGCGGCGCGGCGCCCGCGGCGTGAAGCCGATGGGTGGGGCGCTGACCGAGCCGGAGCGGACCGCGCTGGGACTGCTCGGGGACCTGCTGGGACACGATGCGCGCGGCCTGCTCGAGAACACCGGCCTTGCGCTGCAGCGGGGTCGGCTTGGCGCCTGGCTGGTGGGTCAGGAGGGGGCGATCCTGGTCCGGCCGGGGGGACGGCGGGTGCATTGCTTCTGCGTGCGGGTCGGCGAGGCGGGTGACCTGCCGCCCGGTGACCGGGTCGCGCACCTGCTGCTGGCGCTGCGCGAGGACGAGGAGGGATTCGCGACCGTCGCGAACCGGAACTTCTCGGGCGCGACCTGGCGGCTGCGGGCCGAGTTGCCGAGACGGGTGCGGCCGGCGCTGAGGGCGGCCGAGGCCTAGCAACGCGACGGGGCCCGAAGGCCCCGACGCTTCACCGGGTTTGCCTCGGGCTCAGTCCTCTTCCTCGTGGCGCTCTCTGACCTTCTCGTCGAGCTGCTCCATCACGGCCGGGTCGCGGAGCGTCGTCACGTCACCGAGCTCGCGGCCCTCGGCGATGTCCCGCAGGAGCCGGCGCATGATCTTTCCGGACCGTGTCTTGGGCAGATCGCCGGCCCAGATGATCCGCTTCGGTCGCGCGATCTTGGAGATCCGGTTGGCGACGTGGTCGTTGATCTCCTTCTGGATCTCCTCCGAGCCCTCGAGGTCGCCCTCGAGGGTGACGAACGCGCAGATCGCCTGACCGGTGTCCTCGTCGGTCTGGCCGATCACCGCAGCCTCGGCCACCTTCGGATGCGAGACGATCGCGGACTCGACCTCCGCAGTGGAGAGCCGGTGCCCGGAGACGTTGACCACGTCGTCGACGCGGCCGAGGACCCAGAAGTAGCCGTCCTCGTCCTTTCGCGCGGCGTCACCGACGAAGTAGGTCGTCTCGCCGAACTTGCCGTAGTAGGTGTCCTTGAACCGCTCCTCCTCCTTGTAGAGGGTGCGGAGCATGCCCGGCCAGGGGCGCCTCAGGACCAGGAGGCCCTGCTCGTCCGTCGAGCTCGTTGCCGTCGTCGTCGACCACCGCGGCGTCGACCCCCGGCAGGGGCCTGGTTGCGGACCCCGGCTTGGCATCGATCACGCCCGGGAGCGGGCTGATCATGATGTGGCCGGTCTCGGTCTGCCACCAGGTGTCGACGATCGGGCAGCGCTCGCCGCCGATCACCTCGTAGTACCAGAGCCATGCCTTGGGATTGATGGGCTCGCCGACCGTGCCGAGCAGCCGCAGCGATGAGAGGTCGTGCTTGTTCGGGTAGTCGGCGCCCCACTTCATGCAGGCGCGGATTGCGGTCGGCGCCGTGTAGAGGATCGTCGCCTTGTTGCGCTCGGCGATCTCCCACCAGATGTCCTTGTCCGGATAGTCAGGGGCGCCCTCATACATGACGCTCGTGGTGCCGTTCGCGAGGGGCCCGTAGACGATGTAGGAGTGGCCGGTGACCCAGCCGACGTCTGCCGCGCACCAGTAGACGTCGGTCTCCGGCTTCAGGTCGAAGACGTAGCGGTGCGTGAAGGTGACCCCGACCATGTAGCCGCCGGTCGTGTGCAGGACGCCCTTGGGCTTGGCCGTAGAGCCGGAGGTGTAGAGGACGTAGAGCGGGTGCTCCGCCTCGAGCGGCTCGGCCGGGCATTCCTCATCCGCGTTCTCCATCTCGTCGCCGAACCAGACGTCGCGGCCGTCCTGCATCTCGCAGTCCGTGTCCGTGGCCTTGACGACGAAGATCGTCTCGATCGAGGAGACGTCTCCGATCACCTTGTCGACCTCGCTCTTGATCGGCGCCGTCTTGCCCTTGCGGCGGGCGCCGTCGACGGTGATCAGGGCCTTGGCCTCGGAGAACTCCATGCGCTCGCGCACGGCCTCCGGCGAAAAGCCGCCGAAGACGACGTTGTGCGGGGCGCCGATGCGCGCGCAGGCGAGCATCGAGACCACGACCTCGGGGATCATCGGCAGGTAGATCCCGACCACGTCGCCCTTGCCGATGCCGCGCGCCTTGAGCGCATTGGCGAAACGCTGGACGTCGCGGTGGAGGTCGGCGTAGGTGATGTCGCGCTCCTCCCCCTCCTCGCCGCGCCAGTGGTAGGCGACGCGGTCCCCGTTGCCGGCCTCGACGTGGCGGTCCAGGCAGTTGTACGACGCATTCAGGGTGCCGTCGGCGAACCACTTGTAGAAGGGAGCATTCGACTCGTCGAGCGTCTGGCTCGGCTTGTCGATCCAGTCGATCAGCTCGTCGGCCTGTCGTGACCAGAATCCCTCCAGGTCCGCGGCCGCCTCCTCGTACATCGACTCGTCGGTGACCAGCGCCTGGTTGCGGAATTCCTCGGGCGGCGGGAACCGCTCGACATCGAGCATGGATTCCAGCTGCTTCTCGAGATCCTGCGTGCTGACCTTCGTTGCCATTTCTCCTCCTAAGTCTCTCTCGTATTCAAGCTACGCCTGCCAAAAAAGGGCCAGTAGGCGGGTCGGCGGCGCCGCTAGTGCGGCGCCGCCTCCAGCCTCCTACCTGACCTAGCGTCCTGCCGGATCCACCTCCCTCCTGGGGGGGACCTGCAGGGCGCCGACCGGGGCGATGATTCGGCCGAAGGTCGAGTTCACCACCGCGGCGAACGACGCGTACCAGGCGACGGCTGCCGTGGCGAGACCGATGTAGCCGCCCCACTGGATCACGTTCGTGTGGTCACCGGAGTTGCCGGCGCCCAAGAGGATGAACGTGATCGTCAGCAGGAAGAACACAACGGCCACTGCGACGGTCGTTCTGAGCGACGCCACGAACATGTAGGCCGTGAAGATCGCCCACGCCCAGAGATACAGGCCGATCGCGGCTCCGGCGTTCGCCGCTGGAATCGAATCCACGAAGAACGTCACCAGCGCCCAGTACGAGATCCAGAAGGCGCCGAATGACGAGAAAGCGACCGCACCGAAGGTGTTGCCGGTGCGGAACTCCCACATCCCAGCCAGCAGCTGGGCGATGCCTCCATAGGCGAGAGCGACTCCCAGAACCACGGGCTCACCGCCCTTGTTGACGAGATCCGCGTTGAACATGCTGAGAATGAACGTGGTCATGGCGAATCCGGCGAGCCCGAGGGGTCCCGGATCGGCAGGGATCCACGATGCTCCTGACCTCGAAGACTCCATCTGAATCTCTCCTTCCTGTGCCGCCGAACCACGCGGCCCAACACCCACATGCACCGCTGCGGTTCGGCAGGCGGCTGGTAGTGAGGCTGTTCCCTTCCGCCATACCCGCCGTTAGCGTTCGCTAACACATCGGGTTGGCTGGGTGTCCTCCTGCAGCTAGAGGCCGGCCGCCTCGGCGAGGAGGGTGACCTGCTCCGGGTCCGGCGAGGATGGAAAGAGGATGAGCTCGTCGCAGCCCGCCGCCTCGAATCCGGCGATGTACTGCTTGGCGGTGTCCGCGTCCTTGACGGCCGAGTCGACGATCTGCCCGGCAGTCTCCTCCCCCAGCCACGCGTAGTAGTGCGCGAGGTTCTGTTCTGCGTTCTTCTGGGCGTCGGGGCCGAGAGAGAAGTAGGTCAGGGCCATGCCGTACGGCTTGTCCTCGCGTCCCTCCCGCGACCACGCCTCCTGGAGGTACGCGATGCTCTCCTTGAACGCGTCGGGCGTGGAGCCTCCCTGCGTCCAGCCGTGGCCGTGCGTGGCCGCGCGGTCGAGGGCGGCCTGGACATAGCCGCCGACCAGGAGGGTTGGGCCGTCGCCCTGGGGCCGCGGGCCGACCTCCGACTCGAGGTCGCCGTCGCCGTTCCAAATTGCGCGGATCTTGGGCAGGGCGGACTCGATCCAGTCCTGGCGGGTGGAGAAGTCGATGCCGCTGACCTCGTAGTCGTCCTCGCGGCCGCCCAGGCCGATGCCGAGGACCGCGCGGCCGCCACCGGCGAGCGCGTCGAGGGACAGGACCTGCTTGGCGACCAGGGCGGGGTTCTGGCGGAGCGGGCCGAGCATGACGTCGGTTGCGAGGCGGATGCGCTCGGTCACGGCCGCAGCCGCGGAGAGCGCGACGATGGGCTCGTAGTTCGGATAGACGATGCGGTCGATGGTGCCGAGGGTGTTGAAGCCGGCCTCCTCGGCGGCGCGCGCCCAGTCGGTGAGCTGCTTGCCGGTGGTGCCTGGTACGGCGTTGGGAAGTCCGATTCCGAGCTCCATACGGGTCCTTTCGTCGACCTACAGTGCAGTTCGTGCCTGGCAGTGAAGCTACCGAGTTAGTTGCGTGGGCAAACGAGCTGCTGGAGAGCGCGCGGGTGGCGCGGCTGGGATTGCTCGATCTCGAGGGGGCGCCGCGCGTGCTGCCGGTGACCTTTGCGATGGCCGAGGGGCGGATCTGGACCGCCATCGATCAGAAGCCGAAAAGCTCGGAGGAGCCGGCACGGCTGGGGTTCCTGCGGCGGGACCCGCGCGCCGCGCTGACGGTCGATCGCTATTCGGACGACTGGGAGGAGCTGGCCTGGGTGCAGGTGCTGGGCCGGGTGTCGATCCTGGAACTGGATGACGGTCCGGCCGGGCTGGAGGCGCTCACGGCGAAGTACGAGCCTTATCGGGATCAGGCGCCGCCGGGTCCGCTTCTGGCTCTGGATCCGCAGCGGTATCGGTGGTGGCGAGCTGCGGATCCCGACCTCGAGGAGTGGAGCTAGTGGGACTCGAACCCACGACCTCCCGGCTGCCAGCCGGACGCTCTCCCAACTGAGCTATAGCCCCGATCGGTGGTGACGAGAAAGGTTAGTGCAGGCTGCGCCTACGCCGCGCGGCCTTGCTGCTCGCCGCCGTCCTCGCCCCCGTCCTCGACGTCGAGGATCAGACCGTCGCTGCGCGTGTCGCGCACCGCGAAGTCGAACGGGGCCCTCTCCTCGAGCTCCCGCAGCAGTTCGACGGGGTCGGCGAGATTCATCGAGACCGTGGCCCTGCCCCGCGAGAAGCTCTTGACGTAGATCTCGGACGCGCCCCGGATGCCCGCCGCCGCGTCCTCGAAGCCGGTGAGCTGCGCGAAGTCGCGCAGCGGCCCGATCTCCACCTCGACCGTGCCCGCGTACGTCCCATCGCCTGACCCGGCCGGCGGATCGATCGCGCGTGGCTCCTCCGCCTCGATCCTGAGGCGGGCGCGCGCGACCTCGGCCAGTTCGGCGATCCGCGCCCCCAGGTCGTCCCGCAGATTGGTCAGCTCGGTCACCCGCTCCGCCATCTGCACCGCGTCCTCCAGCGCCTTCATCCGCATCCGCGTCGCCTGCCGGCGCGCCTGCCCATAGATCTCCTCGACCGATGAGAGGGCGCGCGACAGCGCGACGCGATTGGCGTCGGCGGTCGCCGCCACCGGCTTCCTCAGCGCCTCCTGCAGCTTCTTCTCCCGCTCCACCACCCGCTCGGCGAGCCGCTGCGCCTCCCGCTCGAGGCGGGCCAGTCGCGCATCACGCGCATCGATCGCAGCATCGACCTCCTCCGGGTCGTAGCCGCGCAAGGCGCGTCGGAAACGCTCCTTAGGCACGGGAGCAGCCTACGTTCGCCGTCGGACGGCTTCCGGCGCAAATACCGAAAATCGGGCTAGGCGGCGCCCCGCGCCCCTTCGAGGTCCAGGTCGAGCCGCTCGGCCTCGCCCCAGAGCACCTCGAGCCGATAGCGCTCCCGCAGCTCCGGCGTGAAGATGTGCAGCACCGCGTCCAGATAGTCCATGAGCACCCACTCGGCCTCCCGCTCCCCCTCGACGCGCGCGGGCAGCCACCCGTCCCTCTTCAGCTGGTGGTAGACCTCGTCGTGGATCGCCTTCGCCTGCCGCTCGTTCCGAGCCGTGCAGATCACCAGATAGTCCGTGTAGGAGACCAGCGACCGAACCTCCAGCGCGACGAGGTCGGTCGCCTTCTTGTCGTCCGCGATCGCGGCCAGCCGGCGCGCCAGCTCTTCCGGCGCCATCTCCTTGCCGCGGCTCATCGGTACAGCCCCCGCTCCCTGATCAGCTCGATCACTGCGTCCGGCACGAGGTGCCGCAGCGGCATTCCCTGACGAGCCCGCTGCCTGACTGTGGTCGACGACGCTCCGCAAAGTGGCATCTCGATTATCTCCGCCCGATCGGCGGCACCCAGCTCCTCGAGGGCCGCGCGCACGTCGTCCATCTCCACACCCGGCCGCGGCACCACCCCCAACCTGGCCAGCTCGACGACCCTCCGGGGCTCCTTCCAGCTCGCCAGCCCCGCAGCCATGTCGGCCCCGAGCAGGAAATAGAGCTCGCTCCCCGGCTTCTGATCTGCCAGCAGCTCGAGCGTCCGATAGCTGTACGAAAGCTCATCCCGCCGGACCTCGAGGTCCGAGGCCGCAACCCCCTCCTCGCCCTCGGCCGCCAACCTGGCCAGCTCGAGGCGGACCTCCGCGCCCGGCTCCTCCTCGATCTGCTTGTGCGGCGCTCGTCCCGTGACCATCAGCAGCACCTCGTCCAACTGCAACCGCCAGCGCGCCTCCTGGGCGAGGAGCAGATGACCGACATGGGGCGGGTTGAAGGCCCCGCCCAGGACCCCGATCCGAGCGACGTCCCTACTCCCTGATCTGACCGCTGCCGTGGACGACGTACTTGGTCGTGGTCAGCTCGCGCAACCCAATCGGGCCGCGAGCATGCAGCTTCTGGGTCGAGTTCCCGATCTCCGCGCCCATCCCGAACTCATAGCCGTCCGTGAACCGCGTCGACGCGTTCACATAGACCGCCGCGGAATCGACCGCGTCCGTGAACTCATCCCCAACCTCCCGCGAACCGGTGAGGATCGCGTCGGAGTGCCCCGTGCCGTGCCTGTTCACGTGATCGATGGCCTCGCCGAGCGAATCCACGACCCCAACAGCCATCTTCAACCCGTGGTACTCGGTGTCCCAGTCCAAGTCCGTGGCCTCACCCACCGACACCGCTCCGGCCGCCTCGCGGCGTCCGCTCGTCACCGACCAGTTCCACCCCGGCGCTCGCTCAGCTTGGCGAGCAGGCTCGGCAGCAGATCCTGCGCGACGTCCCTGTGCACCAGCAGCGTCTCCGCCGCATTGCACACGCCCGGCCGCTGCACCTTGGCGTTGTAGGCGACCCGCTCCGCCATCTCGAGGTCCGCGTCCTGGTGCACGTACACGTGGCAGTTGCCCGCCGCGGCGTACATCACCGGCACCTTCGCTACCCGCTTCAGGGCCTCCTTCAGCCCCTCGCCGCCGCGCGGAATGATCAGGTCGACCAATCCCTCCTGCGTGGCCAGCTCCTCAAGCTGCTCATGTCCGCCGCCGGAGACCAGCGAGACCGACGCCGCCGGCAGCTCGGCCGCGCCAGAGCCTCCGCGATCAATCCGGCCAAGAAGGCATTCGAGCTCTCCGCGCTGCTCGAGCCACGCAGCACCGCCGCGTTCCCGCTCTTCAGGCAGAGAGCCGCGGCGTCGACCGTCACGTTCGGCCTCGCCTCGTAGACGACAGCGACCACGCCGATCGGCACCCGCTTCTTCGCGACCTCCAGGCCGTTCTCCAGCGTCCAGCCCTCCACGACCTCACCCACCGGGTCGTCCAGCTCCGCGATCTCCCGCACGCCCTTCGCCATCTCGGCGATCCGCGCCTCGGTCAGCGTCAGCCGGTCGAGCAGCGCCTCGTTCAGACCCTGCTCCCGCCCGGCATCGACGTCCGCGCGGTTGGCCTCGAGCAGCGACGCCACGCTCGCATCGATCCTGTCCGCCAGGTCCCGCAAACACGCGTCCTTCTCATCCCTGCTCGCCCGCGCCAGCAGGTGTGAGGCGTCCTTGGCCTCGCGGCAGACCTCGACGACCGTCTTCGTTGCGGTGGCCACGCACAAAGGGTAACTACGCCGTCACACTTGAGCGGATGGCAGGGGCCAGCGCGAACGACCGAGGAACGTGTTCGTCAATCCGGCGGCACGGTCGAGGCAGGATTCGAGCCGCTCGCCGAGGAGTTCAAGCGGCTGATGGCGCGAGGGCCGCGCGGCGGAGCGCTGGTGTTGCGCGCCGGCGACCGCGTCCTCGCCGACCTGCGGATCGGCTGGGAGGACCACGGCACACGAGCGCCCCTGGCGCCCCGAGACCCAGGCCCTCGGCTTCTCCGCGACCAAGGGACTCGCCTCGATGGTGATCCACCGGCTCGCCGACCGCGGCCTGATCGACTACGACCTGCCGGTTGCCGGCTACTGGCCCGAGTTCGCCGCCGCCGGCAAGGACCGGATCACGGTCCGCGAGCTGCTCAGCCACCGAGCCGGGCTCTACGACGTGCAGGCGGTCGCGCACAACGCCGACGAGCTCCTCGATCACCTCGGCATGGAGCGACGGCTCGCCGCCGCCACCCCGCAGGGACCGCCCGGCCGCCCCGCCTACCACGCGATCACCTACGGCTGGCTCGCCTCCGGCCTCGCCCGCGCCGTCACCGGCAAGGGCATGCGCGATCTCGTCCGAACCGAGCTCGCCGAGCCCCTCGGCACCTCCGGCCTCGAGATCGGCACCGGCGGCGGGCCCGACCAAGCCCGCCGAGATGGTCGGTCGCTCGCTCCGCATCTACACGCGCGTTCGGCATCGCCGCAACGCCCCTGCTCGGCTGGCTGCCCGTCACCCGGGCCGGCTTCCGCGCCCTCCACGCCCCGGGCTTCGAGGAGATCTGCCGTGGACCGGATCCGGCCGTCTGGCGGACCGAGATGCCGGCCGTCAACGGCGCCCTGAGCGCCGACGGCCTGGCCCGCCTCTACGTCCCACTCGCCACCGGCGGACTGGGCCCGAGCGGCGAGCGCTTCCTCTCACCCGAGACGGTCGAGCGCCTCGGCAGAGTCCAGACCCGCGGCGTCGACCGGGTCCTCGGCATCCGCATGCGCTGGCGCCTCGGCTTCCACCACGCCTTCGGACTCGGCAGCCGCGCCCCGCGTGCGCTCGGCCACTACGGGTTCGGCGGCAGCGGCGGCTGGGGCGACCCCGACACCGGCGTCTCCTTCGGCTTCGTCAGCAGCCACATCGGCAACTTCACGACCGCGATCGGGGACCTCGGCATCCTCCGCCTGACAGCGGTTGCCAGAGCCTGCGCCGCCCGGGCTCTCTGACGCCCCTGCGGCTCAACCGGTCGCGGCCTCGGCGCGAGCGCGGGCCAGTTCGGCGGCGACGGTCGATTGCTGGTCGGGGATCTCCAGTCGCCGCTCGAGGATCGGGATCGCCTCGTCGGGATGACCCGAAAGCCGCAGGGCGTTTCCGAGGTTGTAGAGCGCGTACCCGTAGTTGGGGTCGGTGGTTCCCTCGGGGAATGCCTGGACGGCTTGGCGCAGGATCGGCACGGCCTCCGCGTACCTCCCGTCGTTGATCAGCTCGAATCCCTGGGCGTTCAGCGCCGTGCCGTCCCCGGAGGAAGCCGAGGGGGCGGCCGGTTCCGCCGGTGCGGGCGCGGCCTGCTCGCTCGCGACTGACTGCGAACCACCGCCGGCGCCCGAGCCACCGCCATCCGAGCGGCTCGCAGCCTTCCCAGCCTTCGCCTGCTTCTTCCCGCCGTTCCCTCCCCCCGAGTCCCCACCGCTGAGAGCGATCCCCCCGACGACCAGAACGGCCAGCACCACCAGCGCAAGCGCCCATCCGATCCGGGACCGCCCCGAGCGCGCAGGGTCCGCCGATCGCGACAGCAGGGGCCGCGTTTGCGTCTCTCGGGTCGGCGGTGTGAATGGACGGGTCTGCTGCTCCCCGCGCCGAAGCGCCTCATCCAGCTGATCGACGAACTCGCCCGCCGAGCCCTGTCGGCGAGCCGGATCCTCGGATATCCCCCGCGTCACCACCGCGAACACACCGGACGGGGCGTCCGGCCACCGAGCCGCGAGCTCCCGGCGATCGAGCGGCTGCTGAGGGCCGGTTGGCCCCCCATCCAGGGGTGACCCCGACAGCAGCTCGTACGCGACCGCTGCGAGCGCATAGACGTCGCTCGCCGGCCCACCGGCGCCCGCGGTCTGCATCCGCTCCGGCGCCATGTAGGGCATGGTCCCGATCACCTTTCCCTCGGCGGTGATCTGCGTCGCGTCCATCGCGCGCGCAATGCCCAGGTCGGCCACCTTGACCGTCCCGTCGTCGCGAACCAGGATGTTCGCCGGCTTGATGTCACGGTGAACGACGCCCTCCCGATGGGCGTGATCCAGGGCGGACGCGACCCCACTCAGGATCGAGACCACCTCCTCGGGATCCATCGGGCCGGGCGCCGCCAGCTCCTCCAGCGACCGGCCGGGGACGTACTCCATCACTATCAGCGCCCCCTCCTCGGTCGCGATCGTGTCGAACACCGAGACGAAATTGGGATGGTTGAGCGTCGCGCCGATCCTCGCCTCGCGCCGAAACCGCGTCAGGCTCTCCTCCGGAGCGCCGGTCCGAAGCCGCTTGATCGCAACCTCGCGACCCAGCCGCTCGTCCTCGGCGAGCCAAACGGTCGCCATCCCGCCCACGCCCAGCCGCCTGATAACGCGATAGCGATCCGCGAACACCTCACCCTGGCGGATCTCCCTCGTGATCATCGGCGGCTGACGCAGGGCGGGAAAGGCTACGAACTGACGCGCGCCTTCTCGCGCTGCTCCTCGTGCACGCCCTCAGCGAACTCCTCGACGATCTTCGAGTTGAACGCCGGGATGTCATCCGGCTTGCGGCTCGTCACCAGGCCGGAATCGACGACGACCTCCTCGTCGACCCAGTTGCCGCCCGCATTCCGGATGTCGGTCTGGACACTCGGATACGAGGTCACCTCGCGCCCGTCGACGACATCGGCCTCGACCAGCATCCAAGGGGCGTGACAGATCGCGCCGACCGGCTTGCCCGCCGCGAAGAACTCGCGGAGGAATCGCACGGCGTCCTTGTCCGTGCGGAGGTTGTCCGGATTGGCGACGCCGCCCGGCAGCACGACGCCGTCGTAGTCGGACGCCTTTGCCTCTGAGGTCGTCTTGTCGACGTCCCAGGTCTCGGCCTTGTCGAGGTGCTCAAACCCCTGCACCTGACCGGATTCCGTCGAGATCACCTCGACCTCGGCGCCAGCCTCCTCCACCGCCTTCCGCGGCTCGAAGTACTCGACCTGCTCGACGCCTTCGTTCGCCATCAGGAAGGCGATGCGCTTGCCCTGCAACTCGTCAGCCATCTCTCTTCGACTCCTTTCTCAGTGTCAGCAGGAGTCGTTTACCCGGCACCTCCGCATGGCGAAACGGTTTGCAGCGTCAGGTCTGTATGGACTTCACCTCGAGGAATTCCTCGAGACCGAAGCGCCCGTACTCCCGGCCGCGCCCGGACTGCTTGTACCCGCCGAACGGCGCCAGCGGGTTGAATGTCGCACCGTTGATCTGGACCTGTCCGGTGCGCATCCGCCTCGCGAACGCCTTCGCCCGCTCGGGATCCGCCGACCAGACGCCGCCGTCGAGCCCGTAGATGGTCGAGTTGGCGATCTCCGCCGCCTCGTCCTCGGAGTCGTAGGGAATGATCGACAGCACCGGCCCGAAGATCTCCTCCTGGGCGATCGTCATGTCGGGACTCACCTCCGAGAAGACCGTCGGCCGCACGAAGTAGCCGCTGTCGAGGCCATCGGGCGGCTCCGTGCCCCCCGTGACCAGCTTCGCGCCCTCCTCCTGGCCCTTCTCGATGTAGCCGCGGACGCGCTCGCGCTGGGCGTCGGAGACGAGCGGCCCCAGCCGCGTCCCGTCCTCGAACGGGTCGCCGGGCGTCGCCTTCTCGGCCGCAGCCTGCGCCACCGCCTCGGCTTCCTCGAGCTTCTCGCGCGGCACCAGCATCCGGGTGTGCGCGCTGCAGGTCTGGCCCGAGTTGAGGTAGCAGTTCGCCACGCCGTAGCCCACCGCCGTCTGCAGGTCGGCGTCGTCGAGGATCACGTTGGCGGACTTGCCGCCGAGCTCGAGCGCGACCCGCTTGACGGTATCGGCCGCGACCTCGGCCACCCGGCGTCCGGCCCGCGTCGAGCCCGTGAACGAGACCATGTCCACGTCCTCGTGCGCGGCGATCGCCTCCCCCACCACCGGCCCATAGCCGGTGACCAGGTTGAAGACGCCGGCCGGCAGATCGAGCGAATCGACGATCTCGGCGAGGATGAAGGAGCTGAGCGGCGTCACCTCGCTCGGCTTCACGACGACGGCGCAACCGGCGGTCAGAGCCGGCCCGACCTTCGCGCAGATCTGGTGCAGCGGGTAGTTCCACGGCGTGATGCAGCCGACCACGCCGACCGGCTCGCGCACGATCAGGGAGTTGCCGATCTGCTCCTCCCAGGGCACCTCCGATGCGACCTGCGCCATCGAGCCGAAGTCCATCGCGGGCAGGCCCGCCTGGATCGTCCGCGCCAGCACCAGGGGCATGCCGACCTCGGCGGCGATCAACGCCGCGATCTCGTCCGCGCGCTCGGCGAGCGCCGCGCTGATCGCGGTGCACGCCTCGACCCGCTGCTCGACGGGCACCTCGCGCCACGCCTCGAACCCCTCGCGGGCGGCCTTCACGGCCCGGTCGACGTCGTCGGTCGTCCCCTCGGGGATGCGACCGATCACCTGCTCGGTGGTCGAGTCGATGACCTCGATGGTGTCGGAGCCGGCGGGCTCCACCCACTCGCCGCCGATGTAGAGGCGGTCGCGAACGATCTCCTCGGCCGGGTGGCCGGTCTGGACTGATGCCTGGGTCTCGGTAGCCAAGTCGTGCTCCTCTGTTCGAATTTTCTCTAGGCGGGTTGGGCTTCGGCGGATTCAGCGGCGGGCGCAGTCGCGCCGGCATCCTCCGCAATCGCCTCGGCGGTGCGGTGCGAGAGCGCCATGATCGAGACCATCGGATTGGTCCCGGATGAGGTCGGAAAGGCACTGGCGTCCCCGATCCACACGCCCTTGGTGTCGTGCAGCTCGCCCCAAGGCCCCGCGACCGAGGTCTGCGGATCGTCGCCCATCCGGCAGCTGCCCATCTGATGGGCGCTGAACAACTTGTAGCCGCCGGCACGGAACGGAATCCGCTTGACGGCGCCGATGAAGGCCTCGAGGTCGTCTCCCCGCCGCCAGGTCGGGGCGCCCTCGGCCAGAGGGCCGATCATGTGCGCGCCCGCGGCCTCGTGCAGCCGGATCTGCGCCTCGATCCCCTTCTTCAGGTTCTCGAGGTCGAGCTCGTCAGTCACCGCGTACATCGGCACCGACTCGCCGTTTGCGTCGATGCTCACCTGTCCGGCGCCGCGATCCCGCGTCAGGGAGATGAAGTTGGCGGTGAAGCGAAACTCCTCCATGCGCTGCTTGTGGTCGGCGGCCGAGATCCACGGAGTGGCAGAGCCGATCAGCCCGGGCGCGTACTGCGCCGTCTCGATCAGGAAGCCGTAGCCGTCACCGGTGTCCGCGAACTCATCGCAGAGGCCGGCCTGCGGGGCGCCCCACCAGGCCTCCTGGTCGGCGCCGTAGGCGCCGCCGACGACGCTCGATGGGTGGAGTCGCAGGTTGTGGCCGACCGCGGGGCCACCGATTCCCGATCGCAGCAGTAGTGCGGGCGACTCGAGCGATCCGCAGGCGACGACCACCCGTGGGGCACGGACCGTGACCTGCGCGCCTCGCCCGTCCGGTGGCTGCCAGACCGCCTCGACACCGGCCGCCCGGCCACCCTCGACGAGGACGCGCGTGGCGCGGGTGAAGGTGAGGAAGCGGGCCTCGTGCTCCTGCGCGTCGGCGAGCCAGGTCCGGTCCGCGCTCTGCTTGCTGCCGGACTGGTCGCCGAAGCCAAGGAACGCCGCGGTCTCGGGCGAGTACTTGTCGCGGTCGGTGTTCCGCACGATCGTCTCGAAGCTCCAGCCCAGCGCCTCCGTGCCCTCGCGCAGCCTCTCCTGGGTGCCGTTCAAGTCGCTGCACTGATCGTTGGCGCCGATCCGCTCGAGGACCGCGTCGAGATGGCGGTCGAACGCCGACTCGCCCACATCCCCGAGCCCATGCTCGGCCCACTGCTCGCGAACCCAGGGTCGCGTCCGCAGGCAGTTCGTCCAGTTGATCGTCGTGCCGCCGCCCAGCGTCGTCCCGGCGACCAGGCTGACGTTCCCGTCCGCAGTCGGGGTCGGCCCGCCGCGCCAGAACATCTGCTGGTAGGCGGGCAGCTCCAGCTGGTTGAAGTCGGACTCGTTGTAATAGCCCGCCCCCTCCAGAACGACGACGCTCAGGCCCCGCTCGGCGAGCAGGGCCGCGATCACGGACCCGCCGGAGCCCGAGCCGACGATGCAGACGTCCGCCTCGAGCGTCTCCTCGGAGCCCTGCGGTTCGTGGATCTTCAGCGGCTTCTCCAGCTGCGGCGGCGGTGAGACCGGCCCCGGATAGCCGAATGCCTCCCAGTTGACGTTCTTGCCCGGTCTGGGGGTCGGGCGCGCCGTAGTTGAGGAAGAGGGTCATCCCGATGAGGGCCGCGACGCCGGCCGCCGCTCGGGGATCGGACAGAGCGGTGTTGCGCAGAATCTGCTCGCGGGACTCCTGGGAGGGTGCCCGGGTGATGCCCTGTCCTCCGAGCGCGTCGATCAGCAGCAGCAGGCCGCTCCGGAGCTCGGGGTCGGGGATCTCCGAGATCAGGAGCGCCGCGCCCTGGTCCACGCCGAGGTCGCTCGCCTTGCGCCCCCAGAGCCCATCGGGATCGCGATCCCGCGGCAGCGATGGAACGACCGTGTCGCAGACCGCGGTCAGGACGGCACGCTGGGAATCGCTCAGCACGATGCCCGCTTCCTCTCCGGGACCCATGGCCTAGGCACTTTACCCGTGACTGGCCGGCTGGCCAGTCCTCGGCAGGCCACGGGCCGCGACAGCGACCACCAGGGCGAGCGCACACCCGGCGGCCCCGATCGCGAACGCGGGGCCCGCACCGTGGTGCTGAGCGAGTACGCCCACCAGGGCGGCGCCCCCGCCGGTGCCGATCGCGCTCGAGGTAGAGGACCACCCGAAGGCCTCGGCCAGGAAACGTGGCGAAGCGAGGTCGAGCAAGACGATCAGCGTCGTGATCACCGGGGTGAGGACCATTCCGAGGACGATCAGGACCGCGCCGGCGAGGATCAGGTTGTCCACGGGAACCAGGATCGCGAAGCCGATCGTGCTCAGGGCCAGCAGCAGCGCCAGTCGGGTTCGCGGCGTCGAGCCCCAGCGGCGCCCGCCGTAGAGGAGCCCTCCCGCGAGCCCCCCGACCGAGGTCACGGCGAGCAGAAAGCCGGCGGTCGAGGGATGACCCTCGGAGGTTGCCAGTGCCGGGACGCCGATCTCGATCCCGCTGAGGGCGACCCCGAAGAGGAACTCGAGCAACAGCACGAGCCGTATCGCGGGCTCTCGGAGCAGTCCGCCGCCGTGGCCGTCCTCCTCGGGCCCTGCCCGGAGGTCCGGGACCAGAAGACCCAGCCAGAGCAGGCCGGCGCCCGAGACAACCGCGACGACGATCAGCGCGGCGGAAGGCGAGACGGCTCCCGCCAGCACGCCGACCACCAGCGGCCCAGCGAGGATCGATCCCTCCTGAATCATCCCGATCACGCTGTAGACGGTGGTCCGATCCTCACCTCCCAGCTCAGCCCAGACCAGCCGCTGCGTCTGCGATACCGGCGGCAGCCCCAGACCGGCGATCAGGGACATCAGGACCGGAACGATGCCGGGAAGATCCGACTTCACGATCGGCACCAGCACCAGTAGCGCGACCGTCTGTGCCACCGCGATGACGATCAGGACTCTGCGCGGCCCCCTGGTGTCGATCAGCCGGCCCTGGATCGGCCGGGCGATCGCCGCCCCGACCACGAAGCCGGCGGCAACCGCTCCTGCCAATCCGAGCGAGCCGCGTGCCTGCTGGACCAGCAGGATCAACGCCAGGACCGTGCCGCCCTGGGTGAGCTGGGCGAAGAAGCGCGGCGAGCGCCTGGTTCCTGAATCGCGGCTCGGCGAGTAGCGGTCTGTAGAGAGCGAAGTCAGGCAAGCCGGATCTCACGCTACTTGCGGCGGAGCTCGAGCTTCCTTACGTCAGCACGAAGTAGTCCCGGTGCACGGCCTCCTCGGAGGCGTGCGGGAGCAGCTCGCGGACCTTGTCGGTTCGCAGTCCCTTGACCCGGCGCAGCTCGCCCGCGGAGTAGTTGACGATCCCCTTGCCGATCGTTCGGCCGTCGGCGCTGACCTCGACGGCATCGCCCGCATCGAACTCGCCCTCGACCTCGGTGATCCCGACGGGCAGCAGGCTGCTGCCGCTCTCCCGCAGGACGCGGGCCGCGCCGTCATCAACCCGGAGCGTGCCGTGGCTCGGCTTCGCGTAGCGGAGCCAGAGCTTGAAGCTCGAGGCCCGCTCACGGTGGGGCTCGAAACGGGTCCCGGTTCCCTCGCCCGACGCCGCCGCGACCAGAGTTCCGTCGGCGGTCCCGTCGCAGATCACGGCGGCGATCCCCGAGGCTCCCGCCATCCCCGCGGCCGCCACCTTGCTGCGCATGCCGCCCAGGCCGAAGGGCGACGTGTGCTCGCCGATCTCATAGCCCGGCGAGCTGTGACTCATCGTTCACTTCCGGCACGAGCGCGGCGTCCTCGTGCCTGCGCGGGTCCTTCGTGTAGAGCCCGGTCTGATCCGTGAGGAGGACGAGCAGCCTCGCCTCCAGCATGATCGCGACCTGCGCCGCGAGGAAGTCGTTGTCGCCGAAGGTGATCTCGTCGGTGGCAGTCGTGTCGTTCTCGTTCACGACCGGGACAACCCGCCAGGCGAGCAGCCGGCTGAGCGTCCGCCGCGCGTTCAGGTAGTTGGTGCGCAGCTGGAGGTCCGATGCCGTGAGCAGGACCTGCGCGGCGCGCACCTCGCCCTTCGCCAACCGCTCCTCGTAGGCCCGGAAGAGGCTTCCCTGCCCGATGGCCGAGGCCGCCTGCAGCTCGTCGATTGCCGATGGGCGCCGCCCGAGTTCGAGCACCCGCATGCCCCGCGCGATCGCGCCGGAGGTGATCAGCACCACGTTCTCACCGCCGGCGTGGAGCTCCGCCACCTGCGAGCAGACGCGATCGAGGACGTCGGTCCTGAGCGCTCCGTCCTCCCCGGCGACGATCGAGGAGCCGAGTTTCGCCACCACCGTCATGGCCGGTGAGTGTAGGTACGGAAATGTCCCCGTCGCGGGCGTATGCTCGCCGCATGACCGAGCTCCGGACCGTGCGCGTCGCGGCGGTACAGGCGACTCCCGTGATCCTCGACGCACCGGCCTCGGTCGCCAAGGCGGCCGAGCTGATCGGCGAGGCCGCCGCGGAGGGCGCGGAGCTGGTAGTGCTCCCGGAGACCTTCGTGCCGCTCTACCCCTCCGGCACCTGGGCGAAGAGGGCGGCCGGGTTCAACGGCTTCGACGAGCTCTGGGAGCGGCTCTGGTCCAACTCGGTGGAGGTCCCGGGGCCGCTCGTGGACGAGCTCGTCGCCGCCTGCCGGAAGCACGGGGTGCACTGCGCGATCGGCGTGAACGAGCGCGAGCTCGAGCGCCCGGGAACGCTCTACAACGCGCTGCTGCTGCTCGGACCCGATGGTGTTCTGGCGAAGCACCGCAAGCTGATGCCGACCCATCACGAGAAGCTCTTCCACGGGATCGGCGCCGGTGGCGACCTGGAGACGACCGAGACGCCGCTCGGCCGGATCGGCGGCTTGATCTGCTGGGAGAACCGGATGCCGCTCGCCCGATACGCGGTCTACCGCACCGGCCCACAGATCTGGGTGGCGCCGACCGCCGACGACTCGGACGGCTGGCTGGCGAGCATGCGGCACATCGCGATCGAATCGGGCGCCTTCGTGGTGTCCGCGCCGCAGTACATCCCGCGCTCCGCCTTCCCGGACGACTTCCCCGCGGACCTCCCGGACAAGGAGGTCTTCGGTCGCGGCGGTGCGGCGATCGTCGAACCCGCGGAGGGAAACATCATCGCCGGGCCCCTCTATGACCGCGAGGGAATCGTGATGGCCGAATGCGACCTCCGCACTGGCCTGCACGCCAAGCGCTGGTTCGACTCGGTGGGCCACTACAGCCGCGAGGACGTGCTGCTGGGTGAGCTGGCCGCGGATGTGCCCGCGCCGTACGTCGACGGGTCTCAGGATGGGTCGAGCTCGAACTCGACCTCCCCCACCACGACCTCGTCTCCCGGCTCGAACCCCGCTCGCTGAAGCGCGGCGATCACACCGATCTCACGCAGTCGACCCTCAAGGTAATCCAGAGCCTCAGGGTTGTCGAGGTCGTGGCGGGCGATGAGGAGCTCGATCCCCCTCCCCGCCACCCTGAACCGGCCATCGCGCTCCCGGACCACGTCGAATCCCTCGTCCTCGCCGGGTCGATAGACGCGGTGCTCGGCCTCGAACTCCTCCCGGAGCGGCGGGGCGGCGTCCTCCGGGAGGGCGGCGAAGATCGTCCGCACGAGCTCGTCCAGGCCCGCCCCGGTCGCCGCTGAGATGCCGAGCACCGCGACGGCGTGCGACCCGTGCCGCTCGTGCCATTCCGACACCAGCCGCTCCGACTCGCTTGGTGGAATCAGGTCGATCTTGGAGAGCGTGATCACCTCGGGCAGGTCGTCGAGGCCCGCTCCATAGCCGGCCAGCTCGCTTCGCACGCCGACATAGTTCGACTCCGGGTCACCCTCCGCCGGCTCGACCTCGACCAGGTGGACCAAGAGGCGGCAGCGCTCCAGATGGGCGAGAAACTCGTGGCCGAGCCCGGCGCCCTCGGCCGCACCCTCGATCAGGCCGGGGATGTCGGCCAGCACGAACTGGCGGTCGTCGAGCTCGATGGTCCCCAGGTTGGGCTCGACCGTGGTGAAGGGGTAGTCCGCGACCTTCGGGTCCGCGCGGGTGAGGCGCGCCAACAGCGACGACTTGCCGGCGTTGGGCAGGCCGATCAGGCCGACGTCGGCGAGCAGCTTGAGGTGAAGCTCGATCTCCCCTGACTCGCCCTCGAGGCCCCGCTCGGCGAAGCGGGGCGCCTGGCGGGTCGAGGTCGCGAAGCGCTTGTTCCCGTGCCCCCCGGAGCCGCCGCGCGCGACCACGACGCGCTGGCCGTCCCCGAGCAGCTCGGTCTCGGAGCCGTCGAGGCCGCTCACCACCGTCCCGGGCGGCACCGGGATCACCCGATCCTCCCCCCGCTCGCCGTGCCGGCGCTTGCCCTTCCCGTGCTCACCGCGGCCGGCGCGGAAGTGGCGGCTGCGCCCGAGCGGAGGAGAGGTCGCGCCGCTGTGCATCGCAGACGAGCACCACGTCGCCGCCGCGCCCGCCGTCGCCGCCGTCCGGCCCGCCGCGCGGAACGTGCGCCTCCCGCCTGAAGCTGACCACGCCGTTGCCGCCGTTGCCGCCCTCGACGTAGATGTTTGCTCGATCGAAGAGCACGCTGCGAAGTTAGACAGCTCCCCTCGGTGAGGACAGTTAGCTCGCCTCGGCCGGGCGAGGCCTGGAAAACCAGTAGCGCCTGGTCAGCCCGGCCGCCTCCTCGGCCTGCTCGCTCGCCTTGAGGTCGAAGTAGAGCAGCGTTCGACCGACCGTTACGTACGGGATCAGCAACGCGAAGACGGCGGAGCCGATCAGGTTGACGGCGATCGGCGAGAAGTTCAGGAAGATCAGGAAGAAACCGAGGACCGGGCCCGTGACGATGCTGATCAAGGCGAGGAGCGCGGCGACGCGGATGGTCCTCCACCACCTTCCGCGCACGAGCTGGGAGCTGCCGTGGAACGACTCACGGATCGAGCGGTTCTCGAACATGATCTCCTGCTGGATGAACTGCCAAGCGATGTACAGGTAGGCCGCCACCGGGATACCGATCAGGGTGATGATCAGGACGAGCAGCAGCGCCTTCGCGAGCAGCTGCCCCACGACGACCCTCCAGAGCCGGTCGTACATCGCACGCCAGCAATGCGTGTAGCCGTGCTGCTCGCCGCTCACGAGGAGCCGCATGAACGCGACGACGATGCCGGAGACGATCGCCGAGCCGATCGGCTCCGCGAATCCGCCGAACGAGCCGCCCAGCTTGAGGTCGAGCCCGCCGGGGCTGATCCCCACCGTGAAGTCCTGGCTGCCGCCGTTCGCCTGGCGGAACAGGTACTCCAGCCCCTGGATCGCTCCGAGGATCACGAAGCCGGTCAGGGCGAAGAGCAGCATCGTCCGCCAGTGCTTGCCGTAGAGCTGGCGGGCGCCACGCAGCAGCTGGCCGACGCTCCAGCGGTGCCGCAGCTCGGAGATGTCGACCGGACGCCAGCGCGTGAGCAGCGGCGGAATGACGATCAGCAGCAATAGGGCCACCGCCAGGCCGATTGCGCCGAGCGTGTCCTTCGCCTCGAGGTTGATGAACTCGGACACCCCGGCGATTGCCCCACAGAAGGCGGTCGAGGCGGCGGGTCCAAGGATCGTGCCGCCAGGGAGGCGCGGGCTGTCCTGCCGGATGCCGTCCATCCAGGAGAAGGGCTCGAGCCATTGGCCCTTGGTCACGGGGCCGGTCGGGCCGTTGTTGAACCCCTTCTCCCGCTCGCCCCAGTGACCCAGATAGCTGAGCCACTGGAAATTCGCTCCGGGCGGGGCGTGGGTCGGAACGATGATCGGCTCGGGCTGTGAGCGCGTGAGCGGCTCGGAAGTGTTGTCGCAACCGACGCCCGAGCCGTTCTGGCCGTTCTGGATGTAGATCGCGTTGTCGTAGAACGTGGCGTGCGAGCCGGCCGCCGGATAGACGATCGGGTGCGTGTCCTCCTTCTGGACCTTGGAGTCGTCCCAGTCAGCGCGCTCGCCTCCGGCATGCTGGAAGAGGGCGATCTGTGACGGGCCGTCCGCGAGCGCCTGGGCCGGCGTGTCCGCGTCGAAGGCGATCTGCATCCCCTCCCAGTCGCCCTCGTGCACGTCGTTGAACTGGTTGAAGTAGTAGAAGAACCAGTACTGCACGACCAGGCCCGAGTGGCCGGTCTCCCTGGCGATGTGCGCGTAGGTGGTCGGCGGCGCCCTGTTGTTGTTCCTGAGGTTCGCGTAGTCCTTGGCGTAGTCGCATTTGGGCGAGAGCGGGTCACCGGGGAGGTCGAGGTAGTAGTCGTCCTTGAGCCCGGCGATGTCGGCCGCCGTCGGTGCGGTCTTCACGACCACGTCCCGTCCGTCCACGTGATGGACCAGCTTGACCCGTGGATTGCCCAGCACGACATCCACCCAGGTCGGTGGGTTGTACTGCTCCTCGGTCGTGTCGCACGGGTCCGCCGGGTCCTCCTGCGCCCGGAGCATGAGGATCGGCGCATAGGTCCTGACGAGGTTGTCCTCGTCGGGGGTGGGGGCCGCGGCCACAGCAGCGCTCGCCCAGATGAGCGACGCGGACGCGATTGCTGCGAGGCAGATCGCCAACCTTCCGGGCCGGCGTAGCACCCGGCGAACCTAACACGGGTTGGTCCCACCTACGTCAGGGTTTTCCCGCGTCCCGTCGCTGCTGTGCAGGGACTTAGTGCAGGCCGGCTTCCCGGCCCGGTGTTACTCGGTCTGCTCGACCTGGTCGCCGATGCTGAAGTTGACCTCCTCGCCGACCACGGTCGCGTCCAGCTGCTTGTCGTCGAGCAGCTCCGCGGCGGTCGGCTCGACGGCGACCGACACCTCGTCCTCACCCTCCACGATCTGGTCTTCGGGCGGTGGTGCCTCGATCAACGTGACCATGAGTGCTCCGGGGGACGCACCATTGGTGTCCTGCGGACTGATGCGGAACATCGAGCCATCGGGCACATCCGACGCGTCCAGGATGCCGCGAATGGCCTGCGAGGCTTCTGCGGAAATCGTGAGCACGGAGCCCACCTCCTCCTAGTCGAGAGCGTGAACCCGTCCGTTACCCGGGATCGCACCCGGGAAACGGGGGCTCGCCGACGAGGCTACTCGCTCTCGACCACCGAGATGGTGCGGCCGCGGCGCCCGGAGTTGAACTGCACGACACCGGGGCGGATGGCGAAGATCGTGTGATCGCGCCCGATGCCGACGCCGTCACCGGGACGGAAGCGAGTCCCGCGCTGGCGCACGATGATCTCACCGCCGGTCACGTTCTGGCCGGCGAAGACCTTGACACCCAGGTACTTCGGGTTGGAGTCGCGGCCGTTGCGGCTGGAACCGAGTCCCTTCTTATGAGCCATCGCTCTCCTCCTTCTGGCCGGTTCGGCCGGCCGGGCTTCCTCGCTGCGGGCTTGCGCGAGAGCATCTTCACGTCGGTGATCTCGAGGCGGGTGAGCTCGGAGCGGTGCCCGGCGCGGCGCCGATAGCCCTTCTTCGGCCGGTACTTGAACACCCGAATCTTGGGGCCGCGCTCGTGCCCGGCGATCTTGGCCTCCACCTTGACCTTCTCGAGGTCGTCGCCGAGCACCATCTCCTTGTCCCGGAACGCGACGGCGCGGAGGTCGATCTTGTCGCCCTCCTTCGCGGACAGGCGGTCGACGAGCAGGGTCGACCCCTTCTCGACGCGGTACTGCTTGCCGCCTGTCTCTATCACTGCGTACGTGGCCATGACGATTTCCTCAGTTGTTGCTGCCCCCGCCGGCGCGTGAACGTCGCCTTCCGCCCCTGCTTCCGCGACGCCGGCGCCCGCCGGAAGTCGAGGATTCTAGCTTCTCGCCGCCGTCGCCATTGGCCCCCGCCTGCACGACGTTCCCATCGCTGTCGAGGAGCGCTGCGGTGGCCGCGGAGCGCCCCACACTCTCGATCCGCACCATCCGCTGCTCGCCGACGTGGGGACCGGCCCCCGCGACGCTGACGATGTAGGAATCGACGCGCGCGACCGCGTCATCCACGTTGTACATGTGCGGCTCCTCGATCGAGACAAGGACCTCCTCGCCGACCTGGAATGGCAGGGCCCGCTCCTCGATCTCCTCGCGGCTCCCGGTCTCGACGACGTGGAAGGTGTCGAGCGAGAGAGCGTCGCCGCCCTCGAAGTGGAAGCGCTTGCCCGTTTCCTCCTCGAGTTCGGTCAGGCCGGAGTCCGGGCGCAGCAGCTCCCCGGCCACCCGGGGATTGACACGGATCAGGTACGCCTCGGGCTTCGGGTCCTCCTCGACCACCTCCTGGAGCTTCCGGACGATCTGGATCGCCATGGTCTCCTCGGAGGACACGACGCCCTCGCCGCCACAGGTCGGGCAGGTCTTGGTGAGGATCTCCCGGACTCCGTCGGTGACGTTCTGCCGCGTCATCTCCACCAGGCCGAGCGGCGAGACCTCGACCACGTAGGTCTTCGTGCGGTCCTCGTCGAGGGCGGTGCGCAGCGTCTTCAGGACCTGGTCGCGGTTTCGCGCCCGCGCCATATCGATGAAGTCGATGACGATGATGCCGCCGATGTCGCGCATCCGCAGCTGCCGGACGACCTCCTCGGCCGCCTCGACGTTCACCTTGGTGATCGTGTCCTCGAGCCGGCCCTTTCCCTTGCCGGTGAAGCTGCCCGTGTTGATGTCGATCACGGTCAGCGCCTCCGCATAGTCGATCATCAGGTAGCCGCCCGAGGGCAGATCGACGCGGCGGGAGAGGACCGAATCGAAGGCGTCCTCCACCCCCCACTTCTCGAACAGCGGCTCCTTGTCCTTGTAGAGCTCGACCCGCTCGGCCAGCTCAGGCGCGGTCCGCTGCAGGAACTTGGTGACACGGTCGTACTGCTTCTGGTCGTCGATGATCGCGCCCTCGAACTCCTCGACGAGTACGTCGCGGACGACACGGATCGAGAGATCCGCCTCCTGGAAGACCATCTCCCCCGCGCCAGACTTCTCGGCGCGCTCGGTGACCACCTCGTTCAGGCGGTGCAGGTAGGCGATCTCGCGGACGAAGTCCTCCTTCTTCGCGCCCTGCGCGGCGGTCCGGACGATCACGCCGCCGTCGCCGATGTCGACCGCGTCGATCAGCTTCCGCAGGCGCTGGCGCTCCTTGTCGGGCAGTCGCTTGGAGACGCCGATGCCACCGCCCTGCGGCATGTAGACGAGGTAGCGGCCGGCGATCGAGAGCTGCATCGAGAGCCGGGCGCCCTTCGTCTTCAACGGGTCCTTGACGACCTGGACGATGATCTCCTGGCCGGGCTTGATCAGCTCGTCGATGCGGCGCCCGCGGCCGCGCCCCCGCTTGGGGACCGCCTGGCCTCCGGGCAACACGATCTCGTCGACGTGCAGGAAGCCGTTTCGCTCCAGGCCGATGTCGACGAACGCGGCCTCCATTCCGGGCAGGACGTTGTCGACCTTGCCCTTGTAGATGTTGCCGACGATCGAGCGGCGGCCGCGGCGCTCAACGTAGAGCTCCGCCACCTTCCACTCGTCGCTCGGCGTCACCTTCTTGCGCTTCTTGGTGGGCGACGCCTTGGCCTCGAGCGTCGCTACCCGGGTCTCACCCGGGTCGACGCTGACGAGGATGTTCTTCTTCATGAGTTTCCTTTCTGGCTGAGCCGAGCACGGACACACGCCACCGCGGCGCCTCGATGGGCGGGCGTGGGCGTGGGTCTGTGTGTGTGGATGTGCTCTCGGTGGCTCAGCGCAACAGTGGTATTGGCGCCCTGCTGCGAGTGGAGCTATTGAGCCGCGCCTGGGTGTAGATGCTCTGTAGGAGACCGATCGCGAGGAACGTGGCGATCACCGATGAGCCCCCGTATGACATCAGGGGGAGGGTGACGCCGGTGACGGGCATGATGCCGAGGGTCATGCCCACGTTCACAAGGATCTGGAACATGAGCATGGCGGCGATGCCGCCCGCGATGAGGGTCCCAAACAAGTTCTTGGAGAGCGTCAGGATGCGGAGAATTCTCCAGATAAGCAGGGCGTATAGGGACAGTACGAACGCTGCTCCCATGAATCCGAAGCGCTCCCCGATCACGGCGAACACGAAGTCCGTGTGCCGCTCGGGGAGGAAGAGGAGCTTGGTCTGAGTCGAGTTGTCGCCGCGTCCGGCCTTCTCGCCGGAACCGATTGCGGTGACACTCTGGTTGACCTGATAGCTCGCATCGCTTGGATCGTTTGAGGGATGCAGAAATGCTGTGAGCCGGTCCTGCTGGTAGCCGTGAAGCGGGCTCGGCAGGCCGGCGGCCGGGGCGATGACGAGGACGAAGCTGATGGCCGCAGCCGCCAGTCCGCCCATCACCGCGAAGTGCCTCCACGGCACCCCGGCGAGGAAAAGAATTGCGATGGTGACGACCACCAGCACGATGCCCGTGCCGAGGTCGGGTTGCAGGAAGACGAGTCCGGCCGGGACCAGGCCGAGAGCCAGGATGCGGAAGGTCTGGCTCAGCGGGGTGCCGCGGCGGGTGCGCTCGATCACGAACGCCGAGAGGGCGACGATGAGCAGCAGCTTTGCGAGCTCCGAGGGCTGGAAGCGGAAGTAGGGAAGCTCGATCCAGCGACGGGAGCCGCGCGCGGCGGCTCCGAAGACGAGGACGAGGCAGATGGAGGCGATCATCAGCGAGTAGATGCCGACCCGGATCTCGCGGAATCGCGTGTAGTCGACCTTCGCCACGGCCAGCATCAGCGACGATGCCGACGAGCGCGTACAGCGTCTGCCGGATCGCGAAATAGAGCGGCTGGCCCTGGACGGCGTCCGGGGTCGCAATGGCGAGGGTGAAGACGCTGAACGCGACCAGGCCGCCCGCGGCGGCGAGTAGCCAGCCGTCGAAATAGGCCACGCCGAGGCGCTCGACTACGCGAGTCCGCCTGGGTGTGAGCGTGAGAGGTGCAGCTTCCATCATTAGTCGTCCCGCCCCGGACGGGGGAGGAACTCCCCCCAGAGGGTAGTGGTCACCCGGGATCCCGCCGCCATCACTCCTGCGTATGGCCGTTTCCTGCCGCGGCTCGCGGTCGCCGTGGGCGTGATCGGCAGGTGGAAGTATTGCTCCAGGATCCGCGCGGCCACTGGCGCGGCGGTGTCGACGCCGAAGCCGCCTCGCTCGAGCGTCACGGCAACGACGATCTGGGGGTTCTTCGCGGGCGCGAGGACGATGTACCAGGACTGATCCGGCTGGTTGGGTCGCTGGGCGGTACCGGTCTTGCCCGCCACCGCGAACGGGAAATTCCCGAAGACCGGATAGGAGGTTCCACCGGGCTCGGTCGCGGCGCGGGTGAGCCCGGTCATGATCGTGTCGCGGGTGCTCTGGGCGATGTCGATGTGGCGCCGAGCCGCCGGTCGGACCTCCTCGAGGACCCGGCCCGAGACGCTCTCGACATCGTCGGCGATGTGAGGCGTGAGAACGGTGCCGCCATTCCCGAGCGCCGCGTAGGCGACCGCCATCTGCAGCGGATCCGCCTCGAGGTCGCCCTGGCCCACCGCCAGGTTGACGTTGTCGCCGGCGCTCCAGGGCCTGTCCGTGAGCTTCTCGGCGTAGAGCCGGTTGCGCCAGGCGGGGGTCGGGATCAGCCCGTCGACCTCGGCCGGCAGGTCGATCCCGGTCTTCTCTCCGAGCCCGTACTGGCGCGCCCAGTCCTGGATCTGGCCGTGCCCCTTGGACGCCTTGGACTTGAGGCCGAGGTTGTAGAAGTAGATGTCGGAGGAGACCTTGAGTGCGTCGCTCATGTCCACCGGCCCATAGATCGCCTTGCCGGCGTTGTGCAGCGTCAGGTTGTTGTCGATCTTCAGCGAGCCGGTGTCGTTGAAGATCGTGTTCGCGCCGATCAGGTGGTCCTGGAGAGCCGCCGTCGCCGTGATCGGCTTGAAGGTCGAACCCGTCGGATAGAGGCCCTGGATCGCGCGGTCCGCCAGCGGGGCGTCGGTCCGCCGCGAGGTGAGCTGGCGGTACGTGCTCTGTGAGATCGGGTGGGTGAAGATCGAGGGGTCGAAGGAGGGTGCCGAGCCCATCGCGAGGACGTCGCCGTTCTGGGCGTTCATGGCGACGAAGGCGCCGGGGAGGCCGAAGGACTGCAGGGCTCCCTCGCCCGTGGCCTGAAGATTCGAATCGACCGTGAGCCGCACGTCGTCGCCCGGCTCGGCGGGGACGCTTGCGAGCTGCCCGGTCGGCCTGCCGAGTGCGTCGACCTGGACGCGGTCGGTGCCGGGCCTGCCGCGCAGGAAGCGGTCGTACTCGTACTCGACCCCCGACTGACCGACCTGGTCGCCGGGATGCAGGCCCGAATAGCGCGGCTCCTTGAGCTGCTGGGCCGTCACCTCGCCGACGTTCCCGAAGAGGTGGGCGGCGATGTCGCCCTGGCGGTACTCGCGCGTGAACACCCGCTCCACGCTCACGCCGGGGAAGCTCGACTGGTTCTCGCGCAGGTAGTAGACCTTGTCGACGCCGAGGCCCTTCTTCAGGATCACCGGGCCGCCGGGGGCGGCGCGGCTGCCGCCGGCAAGCTCCTTGCGGATCTCCTTCATGTCCATCCCGGTGATCGTCGCGAGCTGCTTCAGCTCACGGGAGCGGTCGGGGCCCGGCGGGGGCAGGTCCTGCGGGGTGACCTGAATCGCGAGCTCGGTGCGGTTCGCGACGAGGACCTTGCCGTTCCGGTCGAGGATGTCGCCGCGCGGCGCCTGGACGCGGATCTCGCGGATCCGGTTGTCGTTGGCCTGGTTCCGGTACTTGTCGCCCGAGAGCACCTGGACGTACCAGAGCCGCAGGAACAGCACGGAGAAGATCGCAATCGCGAGGCCGGTGATGATCGAGATCCGCAGCGCCAGTGGCGAGGTTCGCCTCTCCGGCTCGACTTCATCTCGACGCAGATACATCAGCCACTCTCCACGGGTCGCGGTGCCGGTGTGCGTCGCGTCGCTGCGCGCTCATCCACCAGCGCCGAGCGCAACACCAGTCTGACGGTCCAGAGGACGGGAATCGCGAGGATCGCGCCGATCAAGCTCTTGACGAGCGCATCACGCACGACCAGGAAGCTGACGTTCGCGTCGATCCCGGTGCCGATCTGGATGGCCGCGATCACGAGGGCGCCGAGCAGGGTCAGCGAGCCGCCGAGCAGCACGACCGCCGCGCGCGTGGGACGGCCGAGGGTCTCGCGGTAGCGGCCCGCGACGTAGCCGACGCAGAGCATCGTCAGGGCAAAGGCGCCCATGGTCTCGAGCAGCAGGCAGTCGATCAGCAGGCCGATGGAGAAGCCGGTCACGGCGCCGGTCAGGCTGCCGCCCAGGATGCCGACCGAGATCACCACGAGCAGAGCGACGTCGGGGCTTGTCCCGAAGATGTCCATCTTCGAGAAGCAGACCACCTGCGCCACCGCCACCAGCGCTCCGAGCACGGCGAGCCGGGCGATGATCCCGGGCGTCAGGATCATCCCTTGCCCCCGCCGGAGTGGGTGGTCAGGACCTTGACGAAGTCCATGTTGCGCAGGTCCGCGAAGGGCTCCAGGTGGACCCGCTGGTAGGCCTGCTGCTCCTCCACGGTGGCCCTGGTGATCTCACCGATCGGGATGCCGGGCGGGAAGATCGATCCGAGGTCTCCGGTCGAGAAGCCGGCCGTCACCACCATCTGGCCCTCCGCGATCCGGGCGCCGCGCTCGAGGAAGTCGAGTTGGAGGTCGTTGGGGTTGCCGACGTCTGGCTCGACGACGCCGGTCGCGCCGCTCGGAGTCACCCGCGCCGTGACCGCGCTGTCGGCGTCGGTGATCAGCGTCACCTGCGCGTTGTTCGGGGTCGTCTGGGTGACCTTGCCCGCCAGGCCCTGCGCGGCGACGACCGGGTCGTCGATCCGCACGCCGTCGCCCGAGCCCTTGTCGATCGTCACGGTCGAGTACCAGACGGTCGGCGAGCGGCCGACCACCCTCGCCGTGACCGGGTCGGTCCCGTCGGGGACGATCCCGCCGCTGGTGATCTCGTTCAGCGCCGAGAGCTCCTTGGCCTCGTGCTGCTGCGTCTGGGACCTCGCCAGCTGGTCGCGCAGGGTCGCCACCTGGTCCTGGAGCTTCGAGCGGTCACCGCGGGCGTCGAAGGTCTCGCCGAACCAGTTGACGAGGTCGCGCACGGGCTTCAGCGCCCGATCGGCCCCGGACTCGATCGGGCTGAAGACGGTCGAGACCACGTCCTGGACGCCGTGGATCGGCCCTCCGTTGCCCTCTCGGTAGTAGAGGCTGAGCAGTGTCAGCGAGGCGGCGACGAGCAGCAACAGCACCGCCCGTCGACGGCGCACCTGCTTGCGGTACATGTCTTGCTAGCCCTCACAGCTCACGGTCGATTCAGCTCACGTTCGGTTGGCCCCGCCAAAATGAAACGGGTTGCTCCTCGGCTATCGCCTGCGGAGCACCCCCGGGCGATCCGAGAGTAGCGCCTAGCCTCAATAAGACCTGAAAGTCTGCGCGCGTGACCGGGCGTGGATCGCCTGCAGCAGTCCGAGCGCCAGGAACGTCCCCAGCACCGACGAGCCGCCGTAGCTGATCAGGGGCAGAGTGATCCCCGTGACCGGCATCAGCCCCAGGTTCATGCCGACGTTGATGATCGCCTGGAAAGCGAGCATCGCCACTATCCCGCCGGCGATCAGCACCCCGTAGTAGCTCGTGGCGATCCGCATCACCCGAATCGCCCGCCAGAAGAGCAGCGCATAGAGGAAGACGAGGAAGGCCGCGCCGAGGAACCCGAAGCGCTCGCCGATCACGGCGAAGATGAAGTCGGTGTGGCGCTCGGGCAGGAAGAGCAGCTCGGTCTGCGTCGCGTCATCGCCGCGGCCGGACTTCTCCCCTGAGCCGACCGCGATGATCGCCTGGTTCACCTGGTAGCTGCCGTCGCTGGGGTCGTTGCTCGGGTGGAGGAAGGAGGTGAGGCGGTCCTGCTGGTAGCCCGCGAGCGGATGGACGCCTATGGCCGATCCGCCGAGGTAGGCGCCGCCGGCGAGCACTGCGGCCGCGGCGCCGAGCGCGGCGAAGTGCTGCCAGGGGATGCCCGAGACGAAGAGAATCGTGAGCGTGATCGCCACCAGGACGATCCCCGTGCCGAGGTCGGGCTGCAGGAAGACGAGTCCCGCCGGTATCAGGCCCAGGGCCAGCAGGGCCAGCGTCTGGCGCAGGCCGAAGGGACGCCTGACCCGCTCGTAGACGAAGCCCGAGAGCGAGACGCAGAGCAGGACCTTGGCGAGCTCGGACGGCTGGAACTGGAAGAGCGGCAGGTCGATCCAGCGGTTTGAGCCACGCACCGCCGTCCCCACCAGGAGCACGAAGTGCGATGGAGCCGACCATCACCGCGTAGATCGATCCCCTCAGTTCCTGCCAGCGCGTGTAGTCCATGTGGCTGACCGCGATCATCAGGGCGATGCCGATCACGCCGTAGATCGACTGGCGCACGACGAAGTACATGGGGTCCGCCGCGATCTCGTGGCGGCCGGCGGATTGCAGGGTGAAGACGCTGAAGGCGATCAGCCCGACGGAGGCGGCGAGCATGATGCCGTCGAGGTTGCGGAGGTTGAGCAGGTCGACGACCCGCGAGCGCTGCGGGGCGAAGGTGAGTGAGGGCTTGGCGGCTTCCATCAGCCCGGTCCCGCGGCATGCGCCGCGGCAGTGTCGATGCCGCCTGCGTGCTGGTTGAAGTAGCGCTCGAGGATCGCACGGGCCATCGGCGCCGCCGTCTCGACGCCGAACCCGCCGCGCTCCACGGTGACCGTCACGACGATCTGCGGGTCGTTGTACGGCGCGATCACGCTGTACCAGGACTGGTCCTGCTGTCCCTGTCGTTCGGCGGTGCCGGTCTTGCCGGCCACTGGAATGGGGAAGCTGCCCATGACCGGATAGGAGGTACCGCCGGGTTCGTCCGCCGCGCGATGCAGGCCATCGAGGATCACGCTTCGCGTCTCATCCGAGATGCGGAGATGACGTTGTGGCGGTGGGTGAATCTTCTCTGACGGTCTTGCCCTGGATGTTCACGATGCTTCCGCCGATGTGGGGCCGGACGAGGGTGCCGCCGTTCGCGAGCGCGGCATAGGCCCGGGCCAACTGGAGGGGCGTCACCTGGACGTCACCCTGGCCGACGGCGAGGTTCACGTTGTCGCCCTGGTTCCAGGCCCGGTCGATGTAGGGGTTCTTGTGGCTGTGGAAGACGCGGTTGCGCCACGCCGGCGTGGGGATCAGGCCGGCGCTGGCGTCCGGGATGTCGACCTGCGGCTTACGGCCCAGGCCGTACTTGAACGCCCAGTCCTGGATCTGCCCGCCGTTGCCGCTCGCCTGAGCATGCAGTCCGAGGTTGAAGAAGTAGACGTCCGAGGAGACCTGGAGGGCGGTGCTCATGTCAATCGGTCCGTTGGCCGCCCCGCCGGCGTTGTGGACGACCAAGCCGCCGACGTCGAGCGAGCCCGTGTCGTCGAAGATCGTGCTGGGGGTGATCAGTCCGTCCTCGAGGGCGGCTGTGGCGGTGATCGGCTTGAAGGCCGAGCCCGTCGGATAGCCGCCCTGGTCGGCTCGGTCCACCAGCGGGTCGCCGGGCCGATTGCCGAAGGCGTCGTATTGCGCCTTCGTGTGCGGCTCCGTGTAGAAGGAGGGGTCGTAGGTCGGGTAGGAGCCCATCGCCAGGACGGCGCCGGTGTGGACGTTCATCGCGACGAAGGCACCGGGCAGGCCCTTGGAGCGGAGCGCGGATTCACCCACCTCCTGCAGGCCCGAGTCCAGGGTCAGGCGCAGGTTGTCGCCGGCCTGGGCGGGCCGGGAACCGAGCGATCCGCGCGGCCGGCCCAGCGCGTCCACCTGGATCCGCTGGCTGCCGGCGGTGCCGCGCAGGAACTTGTCGTAGGTGTACTCGACCCCCGCCTGGCCGATGATGTCCCCGGGTTGCAGGCCCCGGTACCCGGGCCGCTTCAGCTGGCGCGGGCTGATCTGGCCGACCAGCCCCAGGATGTGGGCGGCGAGCGTGCCGTCCGGGTACTTGCGGACGTAGGTCCGCTCGACGCTGACGCCGGGGAATGACTCCTTGTTCTCCAGCAGGTAGAAGAGGAGCCGCCGGTCGAGGCCCTGCTTGAGCACGACCGGGTAGCCGGCGTACTGCGGGGTGGCCCGGACCCTCTGAGCGATCTCGCGCTGGGAGAGGCCGAGGAGGTCGCCCAGCTTGGCGAGCTCGCGCTTGCGCTCGCCGCGATCGCTCGGCAGGTCCGACGGGCGCAGCTGCAGGCTCATCACCGTCCGGTTGTCGACCAGCACGTTCCCGTTCCGATCGAGGATCTCGCCGCGCGGCGGGTGCACCCGGACGTCCAGAACGCCGTGGTCCTGGGCGAGCGCGCGGTAGTGCTCTCCGTCGAGGATCTGGAGCGACCAGAGACGAAGCAGCACCGTCGCGATGGCCGCGACGACGACGGCGCCGAGAATGGCGATGCGCAGGTTGAGCCGACTGGTCAGCCGCGGCGGGATGTCCTCGGGTCTGTCAAGGAGATACATGGCCGCGTCTCCCTCTCAGCCGGCGCTCAGTAGCGCCTCCGGACACGGGAGTTCTTCAGCGCGCGCTTGATCGCCTCGAACTCCTCCAGGGCCTGTCCCGATCCGGTGGCCACGCAGGTGAGCGGGGACTCGGCGAGCCTGGCCGGCATCTGGCACTCGTCGCTCATCCGCTCCGCGAACCCCTGAAGGAGGGCACCTCCTCCGGCGAGGGTCATGCCCCGCTCCATCAGGTCGCCGGCGAGCTCCGGCGGCGTGCGGTCGAGGGTGTCCCTGACCGCCGCGATGATCTGCTGGATCGGGTCGTCGAGCGCCTTGCGGATGTTCTCCGAGTTGAGCTTCACCGCCCGGGGCAGCCCGGAACCGAGGTCGCGGCCGCGGATCTCGATCTCGATCTCATGGCCGAGCGGCTGCGCGGAGCCGGCCTCGTGCTTGATGTCCTCGGCCGTCTGGTGCCCGATCAGCAGCTGATGCTCCCGCTTGCAGAAGTTCATGATCGCGTCGTCCATCTCGTCGCCGCCGACGCGAATCGACTGGGAGACGACGATGTCGCCGAGCGAGATGACCGCGACCTCCGTGGTCCCGCCGCCGATGTCGACGATCAGGCTTCCGGTCGGCTCGCTGACCGGCAGGCCGGAACCGATCGCGGCCGCCATCGGCTCCTCGATCAGATAGGCCTCGCGCGCCCCGGCCCCGAGACAGGCCTCCTCGACCGCGCGCTTCTCGACGCCCGGTCACGCCGGAAGGAACGCACACCACGACCCGCGGGTGTGTGAAGCGGCTGTGATTCGCCCGCTTGATGAAGTAGCGGAGCATCGACTCGGTGATCTCGAAGTCGGCGATCACGCCGTCCTTGAGCGGTCGCATCGCGTTGATCGTCGAGGGCGTGCGCCCGAGCATCTGCTTGGCCTCCGCGCCGACGGCGTGGACCTCGCCGGTCGCGGTGTCGATCGCGACGACCGAGGGCTCGGAGATGACGATGCCGCGGCCGCGGACATAGACGAGCGTGTTGGCCGTTCCGAGGTCGACGGCCATGTCGCGTGCGGGGCTGATTGTGCTGAGAAGGCTCACGGGTGGGGACGATTAGCGGATGCTCATAAAGAACGACGGCAGCCTCAGGATCGACGGAGCCTAGCGGCTCGCCTTAATTTGCCCAAAGTCCGCAGTTTGCGGCTTACCGCTCCGCCAACAGCTCCGGCGCCAGCCGAAGGAGGAGGCCGACCGGCAGGCCGATGACGTTGGAGACGTCACCCCGGACGATGTCCACCAGGGCCGAGCCCAGACCCTGGATCGCATAGGAGCCGGCGCGGCCCGCGCCACTCCCCGGACGCGAGGTAGGCGGTCAGGAGCGCGTCGTCGAGCTCCCGGAAGGCCACCGTCGAGACGTCGACCCCGGTGCGCGGCTCCTGGTCACCGCCGGGTCCGATCAGCGCGAGACCGCCGAGGACGTGATGCTCGGAGGCCGAGAGTCGCTGCAGGTGCGCGCGGGCCTCGTCCTCACTCTCCGGCTGGCCCAGGACCTCACCGTCGATCACGACCTCGGTGTCCCCGGCGATCACCAGGGCGTCGGGGTGGCCGGCGGCCACGGCCTCGGCCTTGCGCGTCGCGTTGCGGACCACCAGCTGCCGGGGCTCGCCCTCCGCCTCCTCCTCGATCTCGGGCACCTGGACCTCGAAGTCGAGACCGAGGGCCTCGAGCAGCGCGCGACGTTGGGGGGACTTGGATGCGAGGAGGATCACGGCTTCGCCATCAGATCGGGGCCACAGGCGGCCGCCCAGCATAAGTCGCTACGGCCTCGTGGTCCCTAGAGCTCTGGGAACCAGAGCGCGATTTCGCGCTGGGCGGAATCCGGCGAATCGGAGCCGTGGACGAGGTTGAACGTCACCTCGGTGGCGAACTCGCCACGGATCGAGCCGGCGTCGGCCTCGAGCGGGTTGGTCGCGCCGATCAGCTGGCGGGCCGCCACGATCGCGCTCTCCCCCTCCAGCACCATCGCGACCAGCGGGCCGCCGGTGATGAAGGAGACCAGCTCACCGAAGAACGGCTTGTCTGAGTGCTCCGCGTAGTGGGTGTTCGCGAGCTCCTCGTCGGCCTGCATCAGCTTCATCGCGACGAGCCTCAGCCCCTTGCGCTCGAACCGGGAGATGACCTCGCCGGTCAGCTGTCTCTCGAATGCGTCGGGCTTGACGAGGATCAGTGTGCGTTCGGCCGCCATCGGCGCGGGAACCTACACGTGTTCGCGATTCGGGGCACTGCAGGGACGAAAACCGGCAATGAAAGGGGGCGAGATTGGCGGGGTTGTCGCGTTAGGCCGGATATGCCGGCCAAGCGCGACAAATCGGCCCGGAACGCCCTGATTGCGGGCCTCGCGGGCAATCAGCACGGCGTTGTCACGCGAGCGCAACTCATTGCGTGCGGCGTGAGCGGCAGCGGAATCTCGGACCGCATCGCCGCCCGACGCCTCCACCGTATTCATCGAGGGGTTTACGCGGTCGGCCACCCGAGACTCAGTGAGAGAGGGCGGTGGATGGCGGCGGTACTCGCCTGCGGCGAAGGCGCGGTTCTGAGTCACACCAGCGCCGCCGAGCTCTGGGGCATCCGCCGGCGCGTCCGACGGCTATCCGACGCCGGCGGACGCGGCGAACGGGCGGCGGTCCACGTCACGGTCCCGAGCACAGCGGGCAAGAGGAGGCAACGCGGCATCGTCCTCCACCGCTCGACCACCCTCATTGCCCGCCATTGCACCCGTCACGACGCCATCCCGGTGACCACGCCCGCGCGCACCCTCTCCGACCTCCGCCCCCTCCTTTCCCCAGCCCAGTTGGCCGCCGCGATTCGTGAGGCCGAGTTCCTTCGCCTGCCCATCGCTGACGCTCCAGGCCGGGATGGTCGCGTCGAAGGCGCGGCCTCGCACGCGCAGCGAGCTGGAGGCGCGCTTCATGGCCCTGGTACGCCGACACCGCCTCCCCCGCCCCGAGGTGAACGTGACGACCGACGGCTATGAGGTCGACTTCCTCTGGCGCGAGCAGCGCCTGATCGTCGAGGTCGACGGCTGGGATTCACACCGCAGCCGGTCGGCCTTTGAGGAGGACCGCGCTCGGGATGCTCGCCTGAAGCTGCTCGGCTACGACGTGATCCGCTTCACCTGGCGCCAGGTCACCGACGAGGGAGCCGCCGCCGCAAAGACGATCCGCGCGCTTCTCGGAACCCGGGCGGCTTGAAGGACGGTGCGGGCTGGAGCGCTAGCGGCTGCTGGAGCGGCTCGAGCGGCTCGGCCGCTCCTCGCGAGCCGCGACGGGTCGCGGCGTGCGGCGAGTCTCGCCGTCGCTCCGGTCGGCGCGGTCGCTCCGGTCGGCGCGGTCCGCCCTGTCGCCTCTGTCGGACCGGTCGCTGCGGTCGCTTCCGCTCCGGGCGGACCGCTGCGCGGCGGCCCGTGCCGTTCGCTGGCGGTCGGTGCGCGGCGGCTCGCGGGCGGGCCGCTCCTTGCGCACCTCGGTCTCGCAGTAGGGGCAGATGCCCCACTTCGGATCAAGCGGCTTGTGGCACTTGCGGCACGGATTGCGCAGGCGGCGTTCGCAGTTGGGGCAGCGCAGATAGCTGCGCTCGATCGGGTACTCGCAATGCGGGCACGAGTTCTCGATCCGCTGCCGCAGCTCGAGCTCGGCCGCTCGCAGCTCAAGCTCGCGTTCCTCCCTGTCCTCCAGGAACTCCGGCGGGCGCAGGATCGTGTAGACGATCGTGCCCAGGTAGGGAAAGATCGACGCCGCCGTCGCGCACGCGATCAGCACCGGGTCCTCGATCCGCCGCCGGGCGTCGAGGTAGGTCCAGTAGATCAGCGCCAGATAGACGACGATCAGGAAGAGGACCAGCAAGTTGACGGCGAGGCCGAGGCCGCCGTCGATTCCAAAGAGTGCGAGGGGCATGGGATTGGAGAGCCGCGAGTGTACGTACTTCCTTACGGGTGCGTGGAACCCTGCCTGTATCGGGAATCTGGGCGGTTTGCGCTTAGAGGAACAGCAGCCCGAACACGTATCCGAACGCGAAGAAGACCAGGATCACCACCGCGACGACCACGGCGACGAGTCCCATCATCGTCAGGAGCTCTGAGCGGGCCTCTCTGTCCATATCGACGACAGAAGGTAGTGGCTGCCGGCCGCCAGCGCGACCCCTTCCCGCTCCCGGGCAAGTTCTCGTGCCCGCTCCCAGGCCGCCAGCGGATCGGGAATCGCCTCGGCCTCCACCCCGGCCTTCTCGCAGAGGGCAGCGACCTCCAGCGCCGGCCGCGAGCGCCCGCCGGGCCGCCCCGAGCCCTCGATGCGCTCTGGCGGGATCTCCGTGCAGACGAAGTGGGACACGGCGGGTGCCAGCGCGGTGACGATCCCGCCTGCGTCCTTCCCCTCGAGGATGGCCAGGCAGCAAACGACGTCCTGGCCCGGCGTTATCGCCCTCGCCAGTGCCAGTGCGCCTTCGGGATTGTGGGCCGCATCGAAGATCATCGGGGGATCGCCCGGCACGCGCTGTAGTCGGCCCGGAATCAGCAGCTTTCCCTCTCTGAACTGGCGTTCGACAGCTTGCATGGCGTCGTTGTCGAGCTCACCGAGCACGTGTCCCACCGCCGCCATCGCGAGGAGGAAGTTCTTCAGCTGATAGCCGGAACCGTCGTCCCCCGTCGATGAGACCCAGAAGTCCTTCGCATGCTTTTCCCGAACCTCCCCCTGCACGATTGGAACTACCTCATCCGGGACCTCGCCGATAAGCAGCATTGTGTGATCTCGCAGGACCGCCACCTTCTCCGCGGCGATCTCCTCCAGGGTCTCCCCCAGCCACTCGGTGTGGTCGTAGCCGACCGAGGTGAGCACGGTCAGCTGCGAGGGGATCACGTTCGTTGCGTCGAGCCGTCCGCCCAGGCCGGCCTCGACCACCGCGTACTGGACTCGGGCCGCGGCGAAGGCCACGAACGCGGCGGCCGTGAGCAGTTCGAACTGCGTGACCGGGCCCTCATCGCCGGCGACTCGGTCGGCAACCTGCGCGGCCTCCTCGGCGCGCTCCAGCGCCTGCGTGAACGCCTCCTCCGAGATCGGCTCGCCCCGGATCAGCACCCGTTCGCGCCACGAGATGATGTGCGGGGAGACGTAGGCGCCGGTCGAGACGCCGTGCGCCTCGAGCAGAGCGGCGGTCATCCGGGTGACGGAGGTCTTGCCGTTGGTCCCGACCACGTGGATCGAGGCGAAGCGGTTCTGCGGCATCCCGAGCAGAGTGCAGAGCCGCCGTATCCGCTCCAGCCCGAGCTTCCAGCCCAGGACCTCACGGCGATGGAGGATCTCTTCCGAGGGGGTGGCTATTCGCCCAGATCCTCGAGCTCGGCCCGGTAGGCGGCCAGCTTCTCCCGCTCCGCATCGACCACGTCCGCGGGCGCCTTGGCGACGAAGCCCTCATTGGAGAGCTTGCCCTCGCCCCGCTTCACCTCCGCGCGGAGCTTGTCGCGCCGTTCCTCGATCCGTGCAGCCACGGCATCGGGATCGACCCCCTCCGTCTCGAGCAGCTCGACGCCGGCGACACTCGCGATCGGCTGACCCCCGTCCTCGGAGAACTCGATCCGCGCGAGTCGTGAGACCAGCTCGTGTGGCCGCGAGTTCTGGGTCCTCGCGGCCAGCACCTGCTTCACCGGCACCCCGGCCAGGTCGCGCCAACGACGCAGCGCGCGGGTCAGCCCAATCGCCTGCCCGATCTCCCTCTCGGCTGCCTCGTCGACCAGCGCCGTCATCGGCCTCGGGGAACGGATGGATGACCAGTGCTTCCGCGGCCTGCTTGGGCAGGTAGGAGTAGATCTCCTCGGTGACGAACGGCATCATCGGATGGGCCAGGGCGAGCACCTGCTCGAGCGCCCAGAGGAGCGTCGCGGACGCATCCTCGTCCCCGTCGTACAGCCGCGGCTTCACGATCTCGAGGTACCAGTCGCAGAGCTCCGACCAGAAGAATTCGTAGAGGTCGAGCGCGGCATGCGAGAAGTCGTACGCCTCGATCGAGTCGCTCACCGAGCGAACCGCCCGCTGCAGACGCGAGGCGATCCAGCGGTCCTCGACATGAGCGGACCGCGGGCCCGGCTCGACATCGTCGCGGGCCTCCATCAGCACCAGCCGCGAGGCATTCCACATCTTGTTCGCGAGGTCACGTCCCTGTTGAACGCGCGCCTCGGAGAAGCGCACGTCCTGGGCCGAGGACATGGCGAGCAGCCCGAAGCGCAGCGCGTCCGCGCCGTGGCGCTCCATCTCCTCGAGCGGGTCGATCCCCGTGCCGAGCGACTTGCTCATCCGTCGCCCATCCGGCGCCTGAATGATCGAATGAACGTAGACATCGGAGAACGGAGCCTCGCCGGTGAACTCGAGCGAGGTCATGATCATCCGTGCGACCCAGAGAAAGATGATGTCCCGCGCCGTGACCATCGTGTCCGTCGGAAAGAACGCTCTGTATTCCGGCGCGTCCGTGTCCGGCCAGCCGAGCGTCGCGAACGGCCAGAGCGCCGAGCTGAACCAGGTGTCGAGCACGTCCGACTCCTGCTCCCAGCCCTCGCCCTCCGGCGGCTGCTCGCCGACGTAGGTCTCGTCGCCCCGGTACCAGACCGGCAACCGGTGACCCCACCAGAGCTGGCGGGAGATGCACCAGGGCCTGATCCGCTCCATCCAGTCGAGGTAGACCCGGGTGTGGGGATCGGCTGGGATGAACCTGACTCGCCCCTCGTTCACCGCGCTGATCGCCGGCTTCGCCATCTCGTCCATGCGGCAGAACCACTGCAGCGAGATCAGTGGCTCGATCCTCTTCCCGGACCGGTGCGAGAACGGCACCGAGTGCGTGTAGGGCTCCTCCCCGCGAATCAGCCCCTGCTCGCGCAGCTCCGTGACCACGGCCTCCCGGGCCTTCTCGGCGCCCATCCCGCGGAAGCGCTCCGGCGCCTCGTCCGTGATCCGACCGTCCTCGCCGATCACGCTGATCTCGGGCAGGTTGTTGGTGCGCCCGATCTCGAAGTCGTTCGGATCGTGTCCCGGCGTGATCTTGAGTGCGCCGGTGCCGAACTCCGGGTCGACGTGCTGATCGGCGATCACCGGCAGCCGCCTATCGACGAGGGGCAGGATCGCGTGCCTGCCGACCACACCCTTGTAGCGCTCGTCGGCGGGGTTCACCGCGACAGCGGTGTCGGCGAGCATCGTCTCGGGCCGGACCGTCGCGACGATCAGCTCGCCCCCATCCTCGAGCGGATAGGCGATCTCGTAGAGCGTGTCGGTGACCTCGCGGTTCTCCACCTCCAGGTCCGAGATCGCCGACTGCGTCCCCGGGTCCCAGTTGACCATGTAGTAGTCGCGATAGATCCAGCCCTTGCGGTAGAGCTCGGCAAAGACGCGGTAGACCGCCCTCACATACCCCTCGTCGAGCGTGAACCGCTCTCGCTCGTAGTCACACGACGCGCCGAGTCGCTGGTACTGCTCGATGATCGTCGAGCCGTACTGCTCCTTCCAGGCCCAAACGCGCTCGGTGAACGCCTCGCGTCCCAGTTCCTCGCGCGACCTGCCCTCCGTGGCGAGCTCCTTCTCGACCACCGCTTGCGTCGCGATCCCGGCGTGGTCCGTGCCCAGGGTCCAGAGCGTGTTCCGCCCGCGCATCCGGTTGATGCGGATCAGCGCATCCTGGACGGACCCGTTCAGGGCATGCCCCATGTGGAGGGCGCCGGTGACGTTGGGCGGCGGGATTGCGATGGAGAAGTTCTCCTCCGGCGATCCCTCCGCGGGTGGATGGAACCAACCGCCCTCCATCCAGCGCTCGAAGACGCGCTGCTCCACCGCACTGGGGTCCCAGCGGGTGGTCTCCTCGAGTGTCTTTCGGCGCTCCGCGTCCACGCGGGCGATGTTAATCGCGCCCCGCCGCGAGGCTAGGAGTCGGGCGGTCCGCCCTCGAGCGACTCGAGCACGCCCAGGATCTCGCCGACCCGGCAGACGAGCAGGCGCTCCTCGTCGATCTCCACCCACACACCAGCCGCCGATGGGAAGACGACGTGGTCTCCGGGCTCGACCGGCATGTCGACGCCGGCGGACTCCCACCAGTCGAGTCCCGGCCCGACGGCCAACACGATCCCCTGCTGGGGCGGCGGCTCGTCGATGCCCTGTGGCACGACGAGACCGGACCGGCGCATGCGGTCCTGGTCGAGCTCCTTGACGACCACCTGGTCGAACAGGGGCCGAAGCTGATGCCTCACCGCCTCGACGGGCTCGCGGGACGATCGTGTACTCATGGGTCAGAGGATAAGAGGTGGCCTACTCCGAGAGCCCGGCGGCCTCCAGCGTCGCGTCCCAGGAGAAGTAGATGTTCACTCGCGTGACCAGCCCGTCGCGGATCTGCGCCAGATAGCCGATGGGCCCGTCAACCGGATCGCCACTCCCCTTGATTTGCCCCCGCTGATGAAGGAGGAGAACGACCTCGTCCTCCCCGACGTCCACCGAGCGCTCGAGCTCGAGGTGGTAGTCGTCGAAAAGCTGCGTCCAGTGCGCGGAGAGGCGACGCAGCCCCTCGTGTCCCTTGTAGACCCGATCCTCCAGCCACTCTGGCGGGGCGACCCATTCGAGGTCCGGGTCGAAGAACTCGAGAGCCGCCTCAACGCCATCGTCGTTGAAGGCGTGGATCGCGCTCAGCAGGGGAGCGGCCCTCTCCTCCGGCACGGCCGCTAGGCCGTCTGCTCGCCGAGCGCCGGGTCCTCGAGCACGATCTCGTGCTCACCGGTGGCGTCGGTGACCAGCATCGGGCGCTGGCCCTTCTCGATCGTCTCCTTGGTGACGACGCACTTCTGCACGTCGCCGCGGGAGGGCAGCTCGAACTGGACGTCGAGCAGCGTCTCCTCGAGGATCGAGCGCAGCCCGCGCGCGCCGGTCTCGCGCTCCAGCGCCTTGTCGGCGATCGCGCCGAGCGACTCGGGAGCGAAGACCAGCTCGATGTCGTCGAACTGGAAGAAGCGGTGGAACTGACGGGTGAGCGCGTTGCGCGGCTCGGTCAGGATCGTGATCAGGTCGTCGCGGGTGAGCTGATGGATTGCGGCGACGACGGGGAGGCGGCCGATGAACTCCGGGATCAGGCCGTACTCCATGAGGTCCTCGGGAAGAACCTTCTCGAAGTCCTCGCCGGTGTCCTTGTCGGCATTGGACGTGACCTCGGCGCCGAAGCCGACTCCGTGATTGCCGATCCGCCGCTCGATCACCTCGTCGAGCTGGCCGAAGGAACCGCCGCAGACGAAGAGGACGTTGGAGGTATCGATCGTCAGGAACTCCTGGTGCGGGTGCTTGCGGCCGCCCTGGGGCGGCACGGAGGCGGTGGTGCCCTCGAGGATCTTGAGGAGCGCCTGCTGCACGCCCTCGCCGGAGACATCGCGCGTGATCGACGGGTTGTCGGCCTTGCGGGCGATCTTGTCGATCTCGTCGATGTAGATGATCCCCGTCTCGGCCTTCTTCACATCGAAGTCCGCGGCCTGGATCAGCTTGAGGAGGATGTTCTCGACGTCCTCGCCGACGTAGCCGGCCTCGGTGAGCGCCGTGGCGTCGGCGATCGCGAAGGGAACGTTGAGGATCTTGGCGAGGGTCTGGGCGAGCAGAGTCTTGCCGCAGCCGGTGGGGCCGAGCAGGAGGATGTTCGACTTCTGCAGCTCGATCGCCTCGTCGCCCTGCTCGTCGGAGGAGGCCATCTGCACGCGCTTGTAGTGGTTGTAGACCGCGACCGAGAGAGCGCGCTTGGCGCCCTCCTGGCCCACCACGTACTCCTGCAGGACGTCGTAGATCTCCCTGGGCTTGGGGAGGTTCTCCAGCTCGAAGGTCGGGGGAGCGGTGAGCTCCTCGTCGATGATCTCGTTACAGAGATCGATGCATTCGTCACAGATGTAGACGCCGGGGCCGGCGATCAGCTTCTTGACCTGGCGCTGTGACTTGCCGCAGAAGCTGCAGAGGAGCTGCTCGTTGGATTCGGTGGGACGTGCCAGCGGATTACTCCCTCGGTCTCGCTTCGCCCGGCCGGCTCCTTCCTCGTCTCGAAGCTTAGACGCCCGCCGACCTCGGCCTGACGGGAACGAACTACGCCGCGCAGGGGCTGTTTCCTTCCGCCGTTACATCGGCGGCGGCGCTGGTCGCCGCCACCCATCTACTCAGTGGAGCGCGGGCTAGCCGTCGGCGAGCGCTTCGATCACGTCCTTCGAATGGGCGAGTGGGATCCGGTTCCCCTCGAGCTCGATTCGCGAGCCGCTCTCGGGGTGGATCAGCTCCAGCACGCGGACGTTGACCCGCTGATGGACCTTCACCTCGAGTCCATCTCGTTCGGCCTTGAAGACCATCGCACCCGGCTCCTTGCTGCGTGAGCGGCCATCGAAGCCGTAGACCGAATCCGCGGTGACGCCGACCAGCATCCACTGCGGCATGCCGCTCGCCGCCGCGTTTCCCTTCATGCCGGCGATCGCACCGGCCGCATCGCCGACGGCCTCTCCAATCGAACCACCTACCTCGCCGATCGAGCCGCCGGCCAGGCCGCCGCCGAACATCGACCCCGTGTGGCCCCTGGGGTTGAACTGCCCGGCGGCGATGACCTCATCGCCGATTCCCTCGCGAGCCAGGGCCTGCTGCACCGCGTGCTCCATCGCTTCCTCGGACATGTCGCTCCTTTCAGGAGTCTCAGCTGTACCGGTCCCAGGCCCGAAGATACGGCTCCGGGTTCACGGGGCGCCCGCCGACGTGGATCTCGAAGTGCAGGTGGCAGCCGACGGTGCGCGCGTTTCCGGTCTTGCCGACGTTGCCGACGATCTGGCCGACGTGCACCAGGTCGCCCTTCTGGAAGCGCGACGGATGGATCATGTGCGCGTACCAGTACTTGCGCCTCTCCCCCAGTCCCCTGATCACCACGTAGTTGCCGTCGAGGCGCGCGTCGTAGGCGCGCTTCACGACCGTGCCGGTCACGGCCGCGGCCAACGGCGTCCCACAGCGGGCGACGACGTCGAATCCCTTGTGGCGGCGACCACCGTTCCGCGCGGCCCCGAAGTCGCCGACCGGCCCGCGGGTCCCGTGTGGGCCTCGGACCGGAAAGAAGTGCCGGTGGAGCTCCACCGATCCCGCGTCCTTCTGGTTTCCACCCGCCACCGCGACCGAGGTCCGATAGGTCCCGTCCCCGACCGGCCTGCCGCCGTTCGTCAGCCCGTCCCAGCGCTCGACCAGGTCCTTGCCTGGGGAAGCCTGGGGATCGTCGATCGTGCGGACCTCACCGTCCGAGCCCGGAGATCCTGATGGTCACGTCCGCGGGCGCGGAGCCGCTCAGCCGGTACTCGATCCGAACGCCGCCGGCCGAATCGGTGAATCCCCGCTGCGGAGAGACCGACGCCTTCTGCACGGCGACATCGGCCGCGGTCGCCGGGACGGCCGCAAGCAGCGACCGCGAGACCGATCAGGAAGCGGAGCTCGGCGCCTCAGCGGTGCTCGATGACGCGGTCGACGATCTTGTACTCCATCGCCTCCTGCGCACTCATGAAGTAGTCGCGCTCGGTGTCCTTCGCGACCTTGTCCAGCGCCTGCCCGGTGTGCTTGGAGATGATCTCGTCGAGCCGGCGGCGGACGTCGATGATCTCCTTGGCGTGAATCTCGATGTCGGTCGCCTGGCCCGAGAAGCCGCCCGAGACCTGGTGAATGAGGATCTTCGAGTTGGGCAGCGCCATGCGCTTGCCCTCGGTGCCGCCGGCGAGCAGCAGCGCGCCCATGCTCATCGCGACGCCGACGCAGATCGTCGAGACGTCCGGCTTGATGAACTGCATCGCGTCGTAGATCGCGAGGCCCGCGTAGACCGAGCCGCCCGGCGAGTTGATGTAGATGGAAACGTCCTTGTCCGGGTCCTCGGACTCGAGGTGGATCAACTGGGCGACGATCAGATTCGCGATGTCCTCGGTCACAGGGGTGCCGAGGAAGATGATCCGCTCGTTGAGCAGGCGGGAGTAGATGTCGAACGCGCGCTCGCCGCGCGACGTCTGCTCCACCACCATTGGGACGAGGGGACTCATTGGGTGCGCCAGCATAGCGACCGCCTCACACGGGCCACGAGCGGGAGAATCCTCCGATGGCGTCCGAAGGGGAGATCTTCACGGTCGGCCACTCGAACCACGAGGAGGGCGAGTTCCTCGACCTGGTCCGCAGCGCGGGCATCGAGCTGATCGCTGACGTCCGCCGCTATCCCGGCTCGCGCCGCCAGCCGCACTTCGAGCGGACCGCCCTCGCGGCCATCCTGCTCCAGGCCGGGATCGGCTATCGCTGGCTCGGCGAGACGCTCGGGGGCCGGCGCAAGCCGCTGCCGGACTCGCCGAATGGAGCCTGGGAGAGCGACCAGTTCCGCGGCTATGCCGACCACATGGCGAGCGACGAGTTCACCTCCGGACTGGCCGAGCTCGAGCAACTGGCGCGCGACAAGCGCGTGGCGATCATGTGCGCCGAGGCCTGGTGGGTGCGCTGCCACCGCCGCCTGATCGCCGACGCGCTCACAGCCCGCGGCTGGCGAGTCCTCCATCTGGCCTCCAACGGCGGGCTCGAGGAGCACGAGCTGACCGACTTCGCCGTCGTCGAGGACGGCGAAGTCACCTATCCGGAGACCCAGACGAGCCTCGGGGTCTAGCGATGGCGGACTCGGTCGGCACCCCGGAGGCACCACCGAGGCGGCGGGTGCGGATCGTCATCGGGGCGCTGATGCTGACGATGCTGCTGGCGGCGCTCGACCAGACGATCGTCTCGACCGCGCTACCGACGATCGTCGGCGAGCTCGGGGGTCTCAACCACCTCTCGTGGGTGGTCACGTCGTACCTGCTCGCGATCACCGTCGTCACGCCGCTGTACGGGAAGCTCGGAGATCTCTACGGCCGCAAGATCGTCCTGCAGGGCGCGCTCGTCCTCTTCCTCATCGGCTCCGGCCTCTGCGGCCAGGCGCAGAGCATGACCGAGCTGATCGCGTTCCGGGCAATCCAGGGACTGGGCGGTGGCGGCCTGCTGGTCAGCGCGCAGGCGGCGGTTGGGGACGTCGTCTCTCCGCGCGAGCGCGGCCGCTACCTCGGTCTCTTCGGGGCCGTCTTCGGCGTGGCCAGCGTGGCTGGACCGCTGATCGGCGGCTTCTTCACCACCCACACCAGCTGGCGCTGGATCTTCTACATCAACCTGCCGCTGGGAATCCTCGCCCTGATCGTCCTCGCGGTTGCCCTGCCCAGCACCCGCGAGCGCACGGAGCACCGGGTCGACTACGTGGGGACGGCGCTGCTCGGCATCTGCGCTCGCGTCCCTGGTCCTGTTGACGACGCTCGGCGGCACCACCTATGCGTGGGACTCCCTCTTCATCGTCGGGCTGGGGGCCATCGCGGCCCTGGCCCTCGCCGGATTCGTCCTGGTCGAGCATCGCGTTCCCGAGCCTGTTCTCCCGCTCGAGCTCTTTCGCAACCGGGTCTTCGTCACCACGAGCGCGATGGGCTTCGTGGTGGGCTTCGCCCTGTTCGGCGCGCTGACCTACCTCCCCCTGTTCCAGCAGGTCGTCCGCGGACTCAGTCCCACGGCCTCCGGACTTCAGCTCGTGCCGCTCATGGCCGGACTCCTGGCGAGCTCGATCGGCTCCGGCCAGCTGATCTCGCGGAGGGGGCGCTACAAGGTCTTTCCGATCATCGGGACCGCGATCAGCGCCGTCGGGCTGCTGCTTCTCTCGGGACTGGATCCGAGCACCGGCTCGCTCGAGGCCGCGGCCTACATGCTCGTGCTCGGCCTCGGACTCGGATTCGTGATGCAGGTGCTGGTGCTCGCGGTCCAAAACTCGGTCCCCTATGCCCAGCTCGGCATCGCGACCTCTTCGGCGACCCTGTTTCGCTCGATCGGCGGCTCGCTCGGAACGGCGATCCTCGGTTCGATCTTCGCCAACCGGCTCGCCCACGAGCTCGCCTCCCAGCTGCCTGCGGGTTCGCCTGCCACCTCGAGCCTCACGTCCGGCCAGGTGGATCCGGCTCAGGTCGCATCGCTGCCCGCTGCGCTCCATGACGGCTTCGTGCGCTCCTTCACCGATTCCCTATCCACGGTCTTCATGATCGCGGCGGGCGTGGTGGTCGTGGCGTTCGTCCTTGCCTGGACCCTGGAGGAACGCCCGCTGCGCAGGACGATCGAGGACCGCGACGTCGGTGATGCCTTCCCCCCTCCGCAGCAGACGGATTCGCTGGACGAGATAACGCGCGAGCTCAGCCGCCTGGTGGGCCGCGATCGGTCGCGGCGCTTCATCGAGCGGGTGATCGAGGACGCCAACGTCGATCTGACTCCGGCCGAAGCGTGGCTCCTCGGGCGCGCGGAGGGCGGGTCGATTGCGGGGGAGGTTCTGGAGGTACCCGATCCCGGAGACCGGCTGGCGCTGCAGCAGGGCCTGGTCCGACTCAGGGGACGAGGCTTGATCGAGAGCTCCGACCCGCCCGCTGCCCTGACCACCGCCGGACAGGCCACACGTCGAGAGCTGATCGCCGCCCGCCGACGGAGCTTCGAGTACCTGGTCTCCGATTGGAAGCCCGAGGATCCCGAGCTAGATGCCGCGGTCGCCAGGCTCTCCGACGAGCTGGCGCAACCCTCGCGTCTAGGGACCGCGGCGCCCGCTGCCTGAACCGCCGTTGGGCGGCTGGCCGTTGCCCGGATTGACCAGGAACGGCATCGTCTTCCGCAGCCTGCGGAGCTCGATCGCCCTGACGACGTAGAGGCCGAGCAGCGCCAGCATCAGCACGAACGAAACGATGCCGGCGATCGCACCGATCTCTTCGACCTTCGTGGGCAGAGTGCTGGCGAGCAGTGCGGGCATTCCGGCGATCGTAGTCGGACGAAGCGCGGCTACTCGGAGCCGGGCGTCCAGAGGCCGCCCTTCTCCTCGCGCTCCTTCTCGGGGGTCCAGATCTCCTCGCGCGCCTGTGCCTGCTCCATCGGGATCGGCTGCGCAGCCTCACCGATCAATTCGAGGGCCCGCCGCATCCGCAGGTCCTCCTTGAAGAGCTCCTCGCGCCCCGACTCGCGGATCTCCTTCAGGGCATCCGCGGGCTCGGGATGCCCGTGATCCTCATGGCCCGGCGGGATCTGCAGCGCCTCGAGCTCGTCCTCCTCGGTGATCTCGATGTCCTCCGCATCGGCAACCGCCTCCAGCACCGCCTCACGCTTGAGCGCCCGCTCGGCGTCGGGTCGCGCCTGCTCGATCATCTGCTCGCGACTCTTGTCCTGGACCTGGAGATAGCTCTCCGGGTCCATCCCCTGCTGGCGCAGCTGACGCTCCACCCGCCGCCACATCTCCTCGGCCCTCGCCTGGATGACCGAGTCGGGCAGATCGACCTTCGCCTTGTCGACAACGGCGTCGAGGGCGTCCTCGCGGAAGCGCTCGGCGATCTGGTTGTCCAGGATCTGCCTGATCTTCTCCGTGATGTCCTCGCGCAGCTCGGGGAGGGTGTCGAACTCCGAAGCCTCGGAGGCGAAGTCGTCGTTGAGCTCCGGGAGCTCCTTCTCGCGGACCTCCTTGACCTTGACGTCGAACTCGGCGGTCTTGCCGGCGACGTCCTCGGCGGGATAGTCGTCCGGGAACGGCACGCTCACCTGACGCTCGTCGCCTGGCTCAGCCCCCACCAGGCCCTGCTCGAGCTCAGGCAGGACACGTCCCTCGCCCAGCTCCAGGAGGTAGTCGCGGGCCGTGCCGCCCTCGAAGGGCTCGCCGTCGATCTTGCCCTCGTAGTCGATCAGAACGACGTCGTCCTGCTTCGCCGCACGCTCGACCGGATTGAGCCTGGCGAATCCCTCGCGCAGGCGGTTGATCTCGGTCTCGACGGCCTCGTCGGGGACCTCCGGCTCGGCGCGGCCGACCTCGAGGCCCCTGTACTCGCCGAGCTCGGCGCTCGGCCGGACGGCGACCTCGATCGAGAAGCGCAGCGGCTTCCCCTCCTCGGGCAGGTCGGAGAGGTCCAGCTTGGGATCGCCAACCGGATTGACGCCCGAGGCGAGCATGGCGCGCTCGTACCAGTCGCCGAGCGATGACTCGAGCGCCTGGGTCAGCACCGTCTGACGGCCGAGCCGCTGCACGACCATCTCGGGCGGCACCTTGCCCTTGCGAAAGCCCGGCAGCTTCATGTCCTGGCCGAGCTGCTGCGCGGTGCGCGCGATGCTGCCCTCGACGTCCTGCGGGTCGACGTCGACGTCGACGCGGACCCGGGAGTCGGGAAGCTCCTTTACCGTCGTCTCCATGGAGGAGACCACCTTAGACACCGACAGGCCCGGGCGACCGCAGCTCAGCGGACGCGACCGATTCGGCGCCTGGCTCTACACCGGCGCTCCGGGGCGACTGGCCTCCTTCTCGATCGATCTCGGCCTCTCGCTCGCCGCCCTGGGCGTCTGGTCGACGCGCCGGCTCTGGCGCCGCCTCCGGAATCACTCGCCGGCGGCGTAGCCCAGGATCGAGCGGTCGACCAGCCACTCGACCGGGGCGCGGTCGTCCGTGTAGACCTCGCCACCCGCGAGCGGCGGTTCCAGCCGGCCCGCCTCGACCCTGGCGATCGTCCGCAGCTCCGGGGCCAGGCCCTCGGCCATCTCGCTGAGATGCGTGCCCGACCCGGCCCCGCCGCCGATCATCAGGGTGTTCTCGTCCTCGATCGGGTCACGCAGGACCACCGGGAAGGCCTCGGCCATCGTCCGCCCGATCACCCTCTCGAGCTCGGTCGATCCCTCGGGGTGGCCGACGTTGACGATCGCAACACCGCCCGGCGCGAGGCGATCGCGAACGAGCTCGAAGAACTCCCGCGTCGCGAGATAGAACGGGATGTAGGGCTGGCGGTAGGCATCGAGGACGATCACGTCGTAGTCCCCAGGCGCGTTCCGCAGCCAGGGGCGGGCGTCCTCGTCGTGGACCGTCAGGTGCGGGGCCCGCATCTCGAAGTAGCGGCGCCCGATCCGGGCCAGCTCCGGGTCGATCTCGACCGCGTCGATCTGCGTCGCCGGGAAGTAGTGGCCGTACGCGCGCGCCACGGTGCCGGCCGCGTTGCCGAGGATCGCAACACGTGACGGCGCCTGGGTGAGGCTCGCGAACGGGGTCACCACCAGCCCGTCCCAGTAGTTGCCGGTCAGATAGCTGCCCGGTCGGAAGAGGGAGTGCTCGGCGACGCCCTCGTTGAGCTCGAGCTTGCGCGTGCCATCGGGCTCCTCCACGACCCGCGCGTACTGCAGGCGGGTCTCGGTCTCGTAGATCACCCGCTCGCCGGACTCCGTCTTCGCCTTCACGGTCCCGACCGGGACCGCGATCACCGCTCCGACGATCGCCGGCACGGCCAGGTAGCGCCAGCCGAGGCCGGCCGTGGCGACCAGAGCGAGAGTCAGGGCGAAGATCAGGAAGGTGCGCTGCGTGCCGACGAACGGGATGAAGAGGAGCGCGGCCGACATCGTCCCGACCAGCGATCCGGCGGTCGAGATCGCGTAGAGCCGCCCCGCCGTGCGACCGGAGTGATCGACGTCCGGAGTCGCGAGGCGGACTGCCCAGGGCGAGCAGGCGCCGAGCAGGACGATCGGGACCGCCACCAGCGCGAGCACGCCGACGAGCGAGCCGACGAAGGCGCCGGCCGAGATCTGATCAAGGGCATCCACGGAGACCGAGAGGAACGGCCGCGCGGCAAACGGGACCAGGGCGAGCAGGATCGCCGCCCCGGCCACCAGCGCGCAGAGCCCGCGGAGATGCGGATGATCGTCGCCGAGCCGGCCGCCGAGCCAATAGCCGATCGAGAGGGAGACCAGGACCACCGCGATCGTGTTCGCCCAGACGATCGTCGATGCCCCGAAGTAGGGGGACATCAGTCGCGCCGCCGCGATCTCGGCCCCCAGGCTCGCCATCCCGACCACGAAGACGAGCAGGTAGAGGAACCGCTGCTCGCGGCTCACGTCGATTCCTTGATGCGCTCCTCCAGGCGCGCCCCCTGGCCGGCGGCGGCCGCGCGGGCGGCGCGACCCTCACTCAGCGGGACGCCCCGCTGTTCGGCTAGATCGAGGAGGCGCTGGCGCTCGGTGTCCTGCTTCGCCCACTCCAGGAAGAGCCAGGACAGCACGCCGAGCGTGACGAAGCCTCCCTCCACCATCATGATCACCCCCGCGATGCTCTGATCGGTCACCGCCGAGAGGTGCCACCTGGCCTCCCCGGGGGCGTAGTCCGGATAGAAGGCCGAGTTCGCCCACATGAAGACGTTGCCGAGGACGATCCCGATGAAGCGGACGCCGATCAGGTAGCCGATCTTCGCCGGGATCCCGAACCACTTCGGCTGCGGCAGCGGCCCGACCAGCGGCATCCACATCATCACGCCGAAGGCGATGAAGCAGGTGTGCTGGAGCGCGTGGATCGCGCTGTGCTCGGTCGCCGCTTGGTACAGGACGGGGGCGTGCCAGACGTAGAGGTCCGCTGCCCAGAGCGGCAGCGCCACCAGCGGGTTCGCCAGATGCCGGATCCAGCCGAGCCAGCGGTTGTGGAGCAGCGGCTGGAGAAGCGGCCCGGTCAGCCCGAGCACGATCAGCAGCGCCCCGATGTCCCCCATGAGGAGGTGCTGCGACATGTGGGCAAGGACCAGCTCGGAATCGAGGTGACCGAGCGGGGAGAGGAAGGCGACCGCGATCAGGAGCAGGCCGGCGGCGAAGCAGAGAGTCCGCCAGGTCGGCACCGGCCGCCCATCGCGGGACAGCGTCATGGCGCGGAACGCGTAGGCCGTCGCGACGAACGTCAGGCCGAAGACCTGAAGCGGCTCGAAGACCGGGTCCGCCCACGTGCGCGATGGGGAACACGCCCCCATCGTAGGCCTGCCTAGATCCAATCGATGCGTCTGAAGAAGGTGCCCAGCACCACGACGCAAATCGCCATCAGCCCCAGCGCATAGGCGTAGCCGTAGTGCCAGTGCAGCTCGGGCATGTTGTCGAAGTTCATGCCGTAGACCGAGGCGATGAACGTCGGCACGGCGATGATGCCGAAGACCGCCGAGATCTTCTTGACGGTCTCGTTCTGGTTGACGCTGACCAGCGAGAGGTTGGCCTGCAGCACGCTGGTGAGCAGCTCGCGCTGCGAGCTCACCTGATCGTCGACGCGCTTCGCGTGATCGGCGACGTCGCGGAAGTAGCTGCGCAGCTCGTCGGGAACGCGCTCGAAGCCGCCCTGCTCCAGCGTCTCCAGGGGGTTGAGCAGCGGCCAGACCGCCCGATGGAACTCGATCACCTCGCGCTTCAGGTTGTAGATGCGGGCCGTCGGGGCCGGGATGTCGTCGTCGAAGACGTCCTTCTCCACCTCCTCGACGTCGTCCTCGATCGCATCGGCGACGGGGATGTAGTCGTCGACGACCTTGTCGAGGATCGCCCAGACCGCGGACGCGGCCCCGAGCCGCAGCAGATCAGGACGATGTTCGAGCCTCTCCCGGGCCGTGTGCAACTCGCTGCCCGGACCATGCCGCACGGTGATCACGTAGCCCGGTCCCGCGAACACGTGGATCTCGCCGAAGTGGACCTCCTCGCGATCCTCGTGGTAGTGCGCGGTCTTCAGGACCAGGAACACGTCCTCGTCGTAGTCCTCGATCTTCGGGCGCTGGTGGGCCTGCGACGCGTCCTCGACCGCGAGCTCGTGAAGCCCGAAGAGCTCCTGCAGGTGTTTCAGGTCGCCGGCCTCGCGGCTCGTGGATTCCCGATCCAGACGAACTCGCCACTCGCCGCGTTGCGCCTGAGCTCCGCCGCCCGCTCGGGCGTCAGCGCCTCCTCGTGCTGGCGCACGCCGTCCTTGTAGTGGGCGCTGTCGACGATCATCGTGCGGCTCCGGGTCCCACTTCCCGCCTCGGGCCGCGCTTCCTTCGCCCGGCACGGAACCGCCCAGCGTCAGATGTCTCGCTCGGCCTTCAGGCGTCCCGATTCGACGGCGTCGGTGACCGCCTCCGTAGTCGCGCTCGTTCTGCTCCGCGTACGCCTCCGCGAAGTCGTCCATGGCGCGATCGAACTTGTCGCTCCCGCCCATATACGAGGCGATCGCCATCGAGTCGCCGGACCGCGCGTGCGCCCGGGCGAGCGTGGCACCGCAGAGTTGGGCGTACAGCCCCATCGTGTGCGGCGTCATCGTCTCGATCTCGGCCGAGCCCTTGCCGTCCCAGAGCTGCCTGACGTAGAAGTCGTGCCGCCCGCCGTCGATCCCCTGCTCGTTGGTGAGCCAGCCGAGGAAGATGTCGCTGGCCGCCTGCATCAGCCGCTGTCCCTCGACGACCCGCCGACCCTCGTGCTTGTAGCGGCCGCCGCTCGCGAAGGGCGCGAGCACCGAGGGCACCGCTTCCTTGACCTGCAGAAACAGGGGATCGTTCGAGTCGCTGCCGAGCATCAGGACGATCCAGCAGCGGGTCCCGACGCTGCCGACGCCGACCACCTTGTGGGCGACGTGGACGAAGCGATAGCGGTCCGCCAGATATCGGATGTCGGGGGAGAGGGTCCCTCGGTATTGGTCCACCAGCTCGACCAACCCGGCCTGGACCGCCTTGAGCTTGTTCTTCGGCACGAGCTCCTCGATCGGGACGATCAGCGGAGGGTCGCTGACGATCCGCAGTTCCCCGTCTTCCTCCCGGGTGAGCTTGGTGAATGCCCGCAGGCTGTTCTTGCTCTCGGCCTTGGCTCTTCGCCTTGTCGAAGTTGCGGACGACCTTGCGGCTCACCTGCGAGCGGTACTGCTCGATGACCTCGAGATCGACTCGCTCGTACCAGACGTCGATGTTGCGCTCTGCGGCCAGCCGCCTCATCTCCTCCCGGTACGCCCGGGCCGCGGTGGTCACCACGTCTCGGCCCTCCCGCTTCTTGAAACCGCGATCCCGGGCGGCGACCGCGAAGCTCGCGACAAGCCGCTTCACGTCCCATTCGAACGGTCCGGGGTGGGTCTCGTCGAAGTCGTTGATGTCGAAGATCAGCCGCCGGTCCGGAGCCGCGAAGACGCCGAAGTTGGAGAGGTGGGCGTCTCCGCAGAGCTGCACGTCGAGTCCCGACCGCGGGGTCACACCGAGGTCCGCGGCCATGATTCCCGCCGCGCCGCGATAGAAGGTGAAGGGCGAGACGAGCATCCGCCCGTGGCGAATCGCGATCAGCTCCGGAACGCGGTTCCGGTCCTGCTCTTCGAGGATCTCGACGGGGTCCGGGCGATCCGTTCCCGGCTCCCACCGGCCCTGGATGGAGCGGGGCGCACGGCGACGAGCGGCCTTGCCGGCGGACTCCCGCTCGCTGGAAGTCAGGGTGTCAGTCGAGGCCACCGCCATAGCCTCTCACGCAGCCGCGAATTCGGCAATCAGGCGAGAGCGGTTTCGATCTCGCCGATTGCGGCGCGCTCGGCGTCGCTCACCCGCTCGCCGCTGAGGCCCATGAAGCCCTCCTTGCGGGCCTCCGCGACGCGCTCCGCCAGGCCGAGGATGAACTTCCTGTACTCCTCGACCTCCTCGTCGGTCGCCTTCGTCTTGAGCACCGAGACCGCTTGCCGGATGTTGTCGAGGTTGTGCTGCTTGAGCTCCTCCGGCGAGCCGGCGCGGCTGCGGTCCATCTCGGGCTTGGTGGAGGCGATCTCGTCGAGCAGCTCGCTGTCGCCGTGCTGCTTGCGGGCCTCCGTGTACGCCTTGGCCATCGAGAAGGTCTCGCGAATCGAGCCGCCCCGGTCGGAGAGGATCACGACGAGGCCCGCGCTCGGCGGCGCCTCGAGGATCGTCTTCCACTCCTCCTCGGTGAAGTCAGCCTTGGCGGTCACGCGCTTCAGTGTCTCGCAAGTCAGCCGAGGTCGTCGGCCGGGACCCAGTAGTCGCTCCATGTCGACCCGCGCTCCCCTGAACTGAACGCCCTCTGCCTCGAGCAGCCGGCGCTGCCGGTCGCCCTTCGCCAGTGAGCCGTCGGCTCGCACCACCCGCTGCCAGGGCACGCTCGGGTCGTGGCAGGCCGAGAGCACCTGGCCGGCAAAGCGGGGCGCTCCGGGCGAAAGATCGCCGTAGGTCGTCACGTGCCCCTCGGGGATCCGGCGGATCCGCTCCAGCACCTCACGCTCGCGGGCGGAGCTCAGCTCAGTCGCCATGCCGTCCAGATGCCGGCGATGGCCGAGGGCGCCGCGGCCGCGAGGCCAAGCGCTCCCGCCCTGCGCTCCGATGTCCGCAGCGCGGCTCCGAAAGCAAGCGTGTCTCCGGCGTCGGCGACGGCGTTTGCCAGCGTCGCTGCCCGTAGGCGATCCCGATCCTGGAGCGCGGCGAGGGTCGCGATGCCGAGCACGAGGTCCCGCCCACCTGCGACACGGCTGACGGCCACGGTGGACGGACTCACCTCTTCGAAGCCCAGAGCGCGCGCAGCCCTCCCGGGCACCACCAGTAGGGCGAAGCCGATCGCGACCCGGGCGAGGCCGGAGGCCAGCGACCAGCCGCGGACGTCCGGGGCGTCGATCGCCGCTCCGCTCATGGCTGCTGCCGCGAGACGGAGAGCTCGGGCGAGCTCGCCAGAGTCTGGAGAACGACGCAGTAGCGCTCGGTCAGGCGCTGGAGCGTCTCGAGCTGCTCGTCGCTCGCGTCGCTCTGGAGGTCGAAGCGCATGCGGATCGCCTTGAAGCCCACGGGCGCCTCCTTGTCGACGGCGAGCGTGCCACGCCAGTCGAGGTCGCCCTCGGCGTGGACGGTGCCGCTCACCTCGATCTCCATCGCCGTGGCGACCGAGCGCATCGTCACCCCGGCACAGGCCGCCAGGGCCTGCAGGAGCATGTCACCCGAGCATGCCAGCGACCCGTCGCCGCCGGTGTCGGAATGGAGTCCCGCGCGGACCAGCGCCTGGCCCGTGCTGACCGAGCAGGAGATGCCCTCGTCGAGCGTCCCGTCGGCTTCCAGGGTGATCAGAGCGGATTCGGGGTTGTCCCGATAGCGCTCCTTGAGGGGCGCTTGCAGATCCCGAAGTTGGTCACCGGATATTGCGGCCATTTGATTCACCCTAACGCGACCAAGCGCGGTCGCGGGCCAACGGCCGATGTAGGTTCGCCCCCTCAGCAGCGGCGCTGTGTCTCGTCGTCAGAGAGGGGTGAATCGTGAAGTTGGTGATCGGCATCGTCCGGCCCGAGCGCGCGAACGACGTGCTCGAATCGCTCTATCGCGCCGAGGTTCGCGGCGTCTCGATCAGCCGCGTCCAGGGCCACGGCGGAGAGCTCGACAGGGTCGAGACCTACCGCGGCACCACCGTGAAGGTGGAGCTCACCGACAAGGTCCGGTTCGAGGTCGCCGTCACCGACCCGTTCGTGCAGCCGACCATCGATGCGATCCGCGAGGGAGCGCGCACCGGTGAGGTCGGCGACGGGAAGATCTTCGTCGTCGCGCTCGACCGGGCGATCCGCATCCGCACCGGCGAGGAGGACAACGCCGCCGTGACCCCGGTGGGTGCCTGATGGGCGCTCCCATCCTCGCCCAGGCGACCTCGATCGACACCGGCGACACCGCCTGGATGCTGGCGGCGACGGCGCTGGTCCTGATGATGACCATCGCCCTGGGGCTCTTCTACGCCGGCCTGGTCCGAGCCAAGAACGCGCTCAACACGTTCATGATGAGTGTCAGCGCGATCGCGATCGCGGGCGTCATGTGGGCTCTGATCGGCTACTCACTGGCGTTCGACGGCACCGGCGATCTGATCGGAGGGCTCAACTACGTAGGGCTCCATGACGTCACCTTCGCGCCCAGGGATGGAACCGCGATCCCCCATCTCGTCTTCTTCGCCTTCCAGGCGACCTTCTGCATCATCACCGTGGCCCTGATCTCCGGCGCGGTCGTGGAGCGGATGCGGTTCGGCCCCTGGATGGTGTTCGCCGCCCTCTGGTCGGTCCTGGTCTACTCCGTGCTCGCCCACTGGGGATTCGGGGGTGGCTGGCTGCAGGAGGGCGGAACGCTCGACTTCGCAGGCGGCATCGCGGTCGAGATGGCCTCGGGCTTCTCGGCCCTGGCGGCCGCGATCGTCGTCGGAGCTCGAAAGGACTACGGCCGCATCGGCCTGCTTCCACACAACTCTGTCCTCGTGCTTGCTCGGAGGCGGGCTGCTGTGGTTCGGGTGGTTCGGCTTCAACGGCGGGAGCGGCTTCGGCACCGGTGATCCGAGCGTCTTGGCCTTCACCAACACGCTGCTCTGCCCTGCCGCGACCCTGTTCACCTGGATGATGCTCGACCTGATCCGCGACCGGAAGGTGACGGCGGTGGGCGCCGCGACGGCGATCATCGCCGGATGCGTGCTGATCACTCCCGCCGGGCGGCTTCATCAGCCCGGCCTGGTCCCTGGTCCTCGGAGTGCTCGGAGCATTCCCGGTGTATTTCGTGATCGTCTTCAGGCCGCGGACACGGGTCGACGAGACCCTCGACGTGCTCGCCGCCCACGGCACGGCGGGCTTGCTCGGGATCCTCTTCATCGGGTTCGTCGCCCAGCAATCCTGGAACGGGGTCTCAGATGGCTGGTTCTACGGGAACCTCAGCCAGCTGGGTGACCAAGCCCTGGCCGCGCTGGCGACACCGCTGTACGCGTTCGGGATGACGTTCGTGCTGCTGAAGCTGATCGGGGCCGTGATGCCGCTGCGGGGCTCGGAGCACGACGAGTCGATCGGGATGGACTCGATCTACCACGGCGAGGAGGCATACCCGAGCGGCGAGGGGGCGATCCTCGTCACCCCGGAGGCCAGCGACGAGACGCCGGTGCCGGTGGCGCAGCCCTAGGCGAGGCTGCCGCTATTCGTACGCCAGCGCCTGGAGCACGTCGAGTCGTGAGGCTCGGCGTGCCGGGCCGATCGCCGCGATCACGCCGGCGAGCGCAGCGACGACCAGGATCAGGACGAGCTGGCCGACCGGGTAGCTGAGGACGAAGCCCTGGTCCTGGAGCGGCACCGACATCAACGCCGCGAAGATCAGCCCCAGCACCATGCCGAGGACGGCGCCGATCAGGGCGGTGATCACCGACTCGTAGCGGATCATTCTGCGCACCTGCCTGCGCGACATGCCCACGGCCCGCAGCATGCCGAGCTCGCGGGTGCGCTCGTATATGGAGAGCGCCAGGGTGTTGGCGATCCCGAACAGGCTGACCACGATCGCCAGTGACAGCAGCGCGTAGACGAGCCCGAGCAGCGGGTTGATCTGGTCCTCCTGGTTCTGCTTCAGCTCCTGCTGGTTCATCACCTCCGCGGTCGGGAAGCTGCGGGCGAGGATCCCGTCGATCCGGTCCTGGACCGTCGATGCGTCCGCACCCGGGGCCAGCTTGACGAAGTCGAAGGTGTCCTGGGTGACGGCGAAGTCCCGGGCCATCGCCGCCTGGGTGACGATCATGCTGCCGAGCAGGTCCGCGCTGTCCTTCACCTCTCCGACGATCTGGAAGCTCGACCGGGTCCCGGTCTGGCCGAGGGTGTTGATCGTGTCCCCGACCGCGAGGTCGTTGGAGTCGGCGAAGTTCTTGTCGACGATCGTCTGCGAGTCGGTCAGGTTCCGCAGGGTCTGCTCGGTGGTGTCCCCCTGGAAGTCGAGCTTCAGCACCTGAGATGCGGTCGCCGGGTCGAGTCCGGTCGCGCGGGGCTTGCCCCCCACCCCGTCGATCTTGACCTGGGTGGCCTGGAGCGTCGAGACCGTCCGCACGCCGGGCACCCGGCGGGCTGCGGCAGCCGCCTCCGTCGGGATCGGGTCGAAGCCGTTGGTGTTCTGGATCTCCAGCTCGCCCTGGAAGCTGTTGTCGATCGCGTCGGCGATCGAGGCCTTGAGGCCGGCCGCGAACACGGTCACGAACGAGACCAGGGCCAGTCCGATCATCAGGGCGGCCGCGGTGGCCGCGGTGCGGGACGGGTTCCGCTGCGAGTTCTCGCGCGCCAGCCGGCCGGTCAGACCGCGGAGCCTCTCGAGCGGCGCCCCGATGGCCCCGGCGAGCGGCCGAACGAGGCGTGGGCTGTAGAGCGAGACGCCGAACAGGACCAGCGCGGCGCCCCCGCCGAGCATCAGCGCCGCGTCGCCGGTCTTCTGGTTTCCGAACAGGCCCAGCAGCACCAGGGCCAATCCGCCGAGCATGAGAAGCCAGGCGATCACCACAGTGACGAGGGAACGGCGCCGGCTGGTGGTGAGCTCGAGGTTCTGCATCGCTGCGATCGGCGGCACCCGGGTCGAGCGCAGCGCCGGGTTGAGCACCGCGATCAGGGTCACGACGACCCCGATCACCACCGAGACGAGCACGGTGCGGGTCGCGACCACCAGGGCCGTCGTCGGCAGGCCGATCCCGAGCGCATCGAACAGCGCCTCGATGCCCTTCGCGAACAGGAGGCCACCGAGGACCCCGGCCACCGCGCCGACCAGCCCGATCAGTGCAGCCTCCACGAATACGGAGGCGAGGACCTGCCGGCGCGAGGCGCCGAGGGTGCGCAGAAGCCCGTACTCGCGGATCCGCTGGGAGACGGTGATCGAGAAGGTGTTGAAGATCACGAACGCGCCCACGATCAGCGCCACCGCCGCGAAGACGCCGAGGAAGATCGGCAGGAAGCTGAGCGCGTCGTGGATCTCGTTGGAGGAGCGGTTGGCGTTCTGCTCCGCGGTCTCGACCCGGAGCGTCGGCGGCACGACCCGCTCGATCCGCGCCTTCAGCTCGTCCGAGGAGACATCGGGGTTGATCCCGACCGAGATCTGGTTGAAGCGTCCGACATTGCCGGTGATGAACTGCGCCTCCGGCAGGGTGAGCTGCGCGATGCTCGCACCGCCGAAGGAGGTGCCGCCCAGCTCGGTGAGCCCGACCAAGCGATAGGTGCGCACGCGCCGCTCGCCCGCGATCCGGATCGGATCGCCGATCGACAGGCCGGCGTCATCGGCGGCCGCCTTGTCGAGGGTGGCCTCGTGGGAGTTCGTCGGCCGATGCCCGTCGACGGTCTTCAGGCTCTCGATCTGCGGTGGCAGCACCGACGAGATGAACTTGGGAGCGAACTGCGTGCCGACCTCCTTGTCGCCGTTGAAGATTCCGCCACCGGTGAAGATCGTGCCCGCCGCGAGGTTCACCCCGGGCACCTCCCGGATCTGCTTCAGGACTCCCGAGGGAAAGCTGATGGAGGTGTTGGTCTGCTGGGTGACCGGCTGCTTGTTGGTGATCACCACCGAGGTGCCCTTCAACGAGTCATTGAAGATTTGGTCGAAGGCCTTGTTGATCGTGTCGGTGATGACGTAGGTGCCCGCGATCAGCGAGACGCCGACGAACACCGCCACCGTGGTGCCGAGCGCCCGCAGCTTCCGGGCCCAGAGGCTCTTGACGGCGACGCTGACCAACTAGCCGAGTTGCTTCATCAGCTCGATCACGTCGTCCGTCGAGCCGGGCGCGGCATCGGAGACGATCTCGCCGTCGCGCAGGGTGAGCAGCCGGTCTGCGTAGGCCGCCGCCTCCGGCGCGTGGGTGACCATCACCACCGTCTGGTCGAACTCGTCGACCGCCTGGCGGAGCAGCCGCAGGACGTCCTCCGAGGCCTTCGAGTCGAGGTTGCCGGTCGGCTCGTCGGCGAAGACGACGGCCGGTCGCGAGATCAGGGCCCGCGCCACCGCGACCCGCTGCTGCTGGCCGCCGGAGAGCTCCGAGGGCAGGTGGGTGCGACGGTCCTGAAGGTCGACCGTGTCGAGGAGCTGCTCGAGCCACTCCTTGTCCGGCTTGCGGCCGGCAATCGAGAGTGGCAGCACCAGGTTCTCCTCGGCCGTCAGTACAGGGAGAAGGTTGAAGAACTGGAAGATGAAGCCGAGCTTGTCGCGGCGGAGCTGTGTCAGGTGGGCGTCATCGAGTTCCGTGATGTCGGTGCCGTCGATCAGCACTCGGCCGGTGGTGGGCCGGTCGAGGCCGGCGAGCACGTGCAGGAGCGTCGACTTCCCGGAGCCCGACGGCCCCATGATCGCCGTGAAGCGGTCGCGCTCGAACTCGACGCTGACGTCCCGCAGCGCGTCGACCGCCGCGTCGCCCTCGCCGTAGCGCCGGCTGACGTCGATCGCCTGCACGATGGGCCGGTGACCGACCGCGGGCTCGGCCGTGGCCGCACGCGCTTCTGTCTGTTCTTCGACTCGATCCATGATCCGTGTCGTCCCCAAAACTGAGGCCAGTCGCAAGCTAGCGATTCGGAAGGCTCGGCGGCCATACTGGATGGCTCGATGTCGGCCGAGGGAACGATCGGGGACCGCGGGACGCGGTTGGGGGCCGGCTCACAGTTCGCCGGGTTCAGAATCGAGCGCACGCTCGGGCATGGCGGCATGGGGATCGTCTACCTGGCGAGGGAGATCCGGCTCGATCGCGATGTCGCGCTCAAGGTGATTCGCTCGGAGCTCGCCCAGGACGATCGCTTCCGGACCCGCTTCCGCCATGAGTCACTGACCGCCGCCTCGATCGAGCACCCGCGCGTGGTCACGGTCTTCGGGGCCGGCGAGCGCGACGGCCTCCTCTACGTGGCGATGCGATACGTGCCGGGGCGGGACCTCGGCCGGCTGATCTCGGCCCGCGGGACCCTTCCCGCCGAGGTTGCCGCCTCGCTGGTCGCCCAGGTGGCCGACGGATTGGATGCGGTCCATGCCGCGGGCCTCGTGCACCGGGACGTCAAGCCGGCGAACGTGCTGGTCGGCGACCCGGGGCCGGGTGACGACGGCTCGACCGCGTACCTGACGGATTTCGGGCTCGCCAAGGTTGCGGCGTCCACCAGCGGGCTGACGGCCACCGGCGAGGTGATCGGCACGATCGACTACATGGCGCCGGAGCAGATCGAGGGACGCCGGGTCGACGCCCGCACCGATGTCTACGCCCTCGGGTGCGTCCTCTTCCACGCGGTCACCGGCGAGGTCCCCTTCCCGGAGCGGGAGAGCTCCTCGAAGATGTGGGCCCACCTCAACGAGCCACCGCCGGCCCTCGGCTCCGGCGGCCGGGCCACGCTTGACCCCGTGATCCGGCGGGCGATGGCCAAGGATCCGTCGGACCGGTTTCCCTCCGCGGGCGATCTTGGGCGCGCGGCGGTGGCCGCGACCCGGGGTGAGGCCGTCACGGAGCCGGAGCATCCGGTCGGTGTCGGGGACGCCGCACCTGCGGCCGAGACGATTCCGCTCGCGGTCACCGCGCCCACCGACCGCCTCCCCCGTCGCCGCCGCAAGGGCCGCCGTCGCCTGCGGCGGGTCCTCCTGCCGCTGATCGCGCTGCTGGTCGCCGCTGGGCTCACCTTCGCCGGCCTGATCTTCATTCCCAAGCTGACCGACACCGACAGTCCGCCTCCCAAGCCGAATGGCGTCACCGTCCCGTCGCTGGTCGGTCAGCCGCTCGACACCGCAGAGCAGCGGCTCCACGATCTCGGCCTTCACTCGAGGGAGGATGGCGGCGGGATCTTCGGGGTGCTCTTCCCCTCCGACTGGGAGGTCTGCGGAACATCGCCCGCCGCGGACTCGACCGTCCGCCCGGGCTCCACCGTCTCGCTGCTGATCGATCGTCCCGGCGCCTGCTAGGCGCTCAGCGACGGGGTGGTCCGTGGTCGGCCTCAGGGAGCCTCTTGCGGCTGAACCCTGCGCGGTAGTAGTGTCGGACTCATGGCCACAGCGACGCGGTCGAAGGAAATGCTGGAGACCCATCCGTGGCCCGCTCAGCTCGATCGCGAGGTCCTGGCCCAGTGCATCGATGAATGCCTCGCCTGTGCGTTCAGCTGTACGGCGTGCGCGGATGCGGATCTGGCGGAGGACGACGTCGCCGAGATGCGTAGGTGCATCCGCCTCTGCCTGGACTGTGCCGACGTCTGCGATGCGACCGGCCGCGTCCTCGCTCGGCAGACCGAGTACGTCGCCGCGACAGCAACGGCCCAGGTGACCTCGTGCAGGGAGCTCTGCGCTCTTTGCGCCGAGGAGTGTGAACGCCATGCCGACCACCACGAGCACTGCCGGATCTGCGGAGAGGAATGCAGGCGCTGCGAGACGGCGTGCTCGGCGGTCCTGGACGCGATCGGGTAGTCAGATGGCCGGCGAAGAGCCCAAGGACGCCCTGCAGGACGCTACCGAGGCCGATCTCACCGTCACGGGGCGCAAGTCCGGCCGCGAGAGCACCCGGCCGATCTGGTTCGTGGAGGACGGGGACAGGCTCCTGCTGCTGCCGGTGAGCGGATCGGACAGCAACTGGTACCGGAACGCGGTGAAGACGCCCGAGATCCGGCTGGCGGCCGAGGGCGCGGAGATTCGGGCGACGGCCAAACCCATCGAGGATCCGGCCGGAGTGGCGGACGTCGTCGAGAAGTTCGGGGAGAAGTACGGGGCCGATCGGGTGCGCGAGTACTACCCGAAGCAGGACGCCGCGCTGGAGGTTCCGCTCACCTAGGCAGTGGTCGAGGACCTGGCGGGCGCCGTAGCGGCGGCCTTGGCCTCTTCGGCGGGCTCGGTGTCATGCGGCGCCACTCCCGCGACCTCGTACGCCTCCTGCTGGTCGAGCGTCTCGCGATCCAAGAGGGCGCTGGCAAGGGCATCGAGCTGCTCACGATGCTCCTCGAGGAGATTGACTACCTCCCGCTCGGACTCCTCGACGATCCGCCGCACCTCCTGGTCGACCAGCTCCTGGGTGGGCTCGGAGGCCGGGACCGTGCCCGGCAGCAGCACGCCGTCCTGGCGCCCGTTGGTGACCGCGATCGGGCCAACCGCGTCGCTCATGCCCCACCGGCCGACCATGCCGCGTGCAACCTGGGTGAGGTTCTGGATGTCCGACTCGGCTCCGGTGGAGAGGTCGTCGAAGACCACCTTCTCCGCTGCGCGGCCGCCGAGCGCGACCTTGATCTGAGCCAGGAGCTCCTCGCGGCGATAGTTGTAGCGGTCGCTCTCCGGGGTTGAAAGCGTGACGCCGAGGGCCTGGCCGCGCGGGATGATCGAGATCTTCCGCACCGGATCCGCGCCCGGCGAGAGCATGCCGACCAGGGCGTGTCCGGACTCGTGGTAGGCCGTGCGCCGGCGGTCTTCCTCGGTCATCACGATCTGGCGCTCGGCCCCGAGCAGGATCTTCTCGATCGACTCGGTGAAGTCGCTCTGCTGGACCTTGGGGTGATCGTTGCGGGCGGCGGTCAGGGCGGCCTCGTTGACGAGCAGCGCGATGTCGGCGCCGGTGGACCCCGGGATCGAGGCGGCGATCCGCTCCAGGTCGACGTCGTCCGCCAGCGGCACGTCCCGGGTGTGGATCTTGAGGATCTGCACGCGGCCCGGCTGGTCGGGCGCGTTGACCGCGATGCGCCGGTCAAAGCGCCCCGGACGCAGGAGGGCGGGGTCGAGGATCTCGGGGCGGTTGGTCGCACCGAGGACGATCACGTTCGTGCCGGGCTCGAAGCCGTCCATCTCGGTGAGGATCTGGTTGAGCGTCTGCTCGCGTTCGTCGTTGCCGCCGCTGATCCCGCCGACGTTGCCCGAGCGCGACCGCCCGATCGCGTCCAGCTCGTCGATGAAGACGATCGCCGGCGCCGCCTCCTTCGCCTGCTTGAAGAGGTCGCGCACCCGCGATGCGCCCACGCCCACGATCGCCTCGACGAACTCCGAGGCCGAGATGTGGAAGAAGGCGGCGTGCGCCTCGCCGGCGACCGCGCGGGCCAGGAGCGTCTTGCCGGTCCCGGGCGGTCCATAGAGGAGGACGCCGTGCGGGACGCGCGCGCCGAGCTTCGTGTACCGCTGCGGGTTCTTCAGGAAATCGACGATTTCAACCAGCTCGTCCTCCGCCTCGTCGATTCCGGCGACGTCGGCGAAGGTGACCCGCTGCTGCTCATCCGGTTGGCTCCGCCGTGCGGTGGACCGACCGAAGCCACCGAGGACGCCGCCTCCTCCTCCCCCGCCCATCTGCCGCCGGATGAGCCAGATGAAGAAGCCGATCAGCAGGATCGTCGGGAGGAAGCCGAGGATGATTGTGCCGAGGATGGAGCGGCCGGAGTCGGGCGGATTCGCGTTGATCACGACGCTGTGCTGGGCGAGCAACTGCGTGACCGAGTTGTGATCGATGAACGACGGGACCTCGGTCTTGAAGTCCTTGTCCACCTTGACCGGCTTGTCGCCTCCCGGCGGGTCGTAGGTCGCATCGTTCTTGAGCGTCCCCTCGATCGAGTCGCCCTGTGAGCTGATGTCCTGGACGTTGTTGGCCGTGACCTGGTTGACGAAGAAGGGCTGGTACGGAACGCGGGGCCGGCTCGCCGGGCCACTGGTGAGGATCGAGATCAGCAGGTTCACCGCAAGCAGCCCCAGCAGGAAGGCGATGAACATCCGGCTCCGCGGGATCATCGGCGGCTTGGGCTTCGGCGGTGCGCCGCGGCCATCGGGCGCGGGATCCACGCGCCAGCCCGCGGGGTGCTGCTCCGGGGACGGGGTCTTCGGTGGCGGCGAGCTCTGCGCCGGTGAGCTGTCAGCGGGCGAGTCGGGAGGCAGAGCGTTCAATGTACTGCGCGGGCCGATCCCGCAGAGCGGATTTCCGACTCCCGAAGATCGCCCAGCGGCGGTTCGAGCTACTCCGACAGCCCGGCGGCTTCGAGGGCCAGTGTCTGATCCAGATAGACCTCGCCTTTGAAGAGCTTGCCGTCTCGAAGGCGCCAGAGAATCGCAAATTTCCGACTCACAGGGACGCCGCTTCCCGTACCCGTGCCAACGATTCGATACAGGTAAACGACGCGATCTTCCCCCGCCTCCAGAAAGCGGTCGTCCTCGCTGTGGAGTTCGTCGATCGTGGCGTCAAGGTCCTCCGTCCACTGCACCATCCCGGCTAGTCCTCGGTAGGTCTTTCGCTCGAACACGGATCGGAACTCGATCTCGGGGTCCATCAGGCCCAGAAAGCGGTCCATATCCCGTGCGTTGAAGGCATGCGCGGCTTGGCGGGCGATCTCCACGTTCTCTTCCGACATCGCTCACGCAGTATCTCTCGGAAGGGTGCTGCTCCTCGTCCAAAGCGGTAGCTCGGCGACGGGGCAGAGTCGGAGCCCCCCGGTGGGTCTTCTTTCATCGTCTCTTGACCAATCGAGCTTAGGTTTTCTCAAATGGGTGGTCTGCGGCAGTCTGGCGCCGGTCCTGCTGTGAGTAGTCCGTCGGCCGCGGCGGACCCGCCGCCCGGCTCGACGACGCGGGCCCAGATTGCGGCGCGCGGAGAGCAGAGGCGCGAGGCGAAGGTCAGACGCCGGCGGCGACGCCGGCGAACCTTGATTCTTGTTGCAGTACCCGTTCTGCTGTCGCCGGTGATCTATTCGTACGCGACCTGGATGCTGCGGCCTTCGAGCATTGCCTTCTTCCCGCGCAGCGTCGAGTGGGTCCGGGCCGATGTTCCCCTCGGCAACCAGCTCGTCGATGAGATCGAGCACGTCTACTACAGCTGGAATGCGCCGAGCAAGGGCGGGCCCCAGCTGACCAGCCTGCCCCCGACAGGCGTGGCCGCGAAGGGGCCCAGCGAAACAACCGCGGGGCCGCCGCGGATCAAGCCGGTCTTCGCTCACCGCCTGCCCGGCGAAGGCGTCTGGAAGCCGACCGGCCCACCGGTCCAGGGTGGCGCACCGGTGCTTGTGACGTCCTTTCGCACCGAACTCGACTACCCGCGCATCGTCGCCTACGTCGCCTGGTTCGATCACACGCGCACCGCGCTCGCCTCCTATCCGGGCCGCTACGAACCCCCGCACGCAGCTGTACGCGGCCCGATGATGGTCCCGAACGACCAGCGCCGGTGGTTGCTGGCGACATTCAACAGCGGCTTCATCTACTCGGACACGAACAACGGCTCGACCGACAACGGCCGCATCAACGAGCCGCTCGCGAGAGGCAACGCCACACTCGTCGGCTATCGCGATGGTCGCGTCGCGATCGTGAGGTGGAGCGCCGGCGCCAATGCTGGGCCGAACGTCGCCTGGGCCCGCCAGAGCCTGCCGCCGATCATCTGGAACGGACGACTCAACCCCGCCCTGAATGACAGCTCACAGTGGGGCTTCACGGTCGGCAACGCCGTCCGCGTCTGGCGCACCGGCGTCGGCATCGACCGTCGCGGCAACCTGATCTTCGCAGCCGCCGACGACCAGACCGTGATCACCTTGGCGCGAATACTGCAGCGTGCGGGGGCGGTTCGAGCGATGCAGTTCGACATCAATGCTGACTGGCACACGCTGATCACCTACACCCACCATCACGGCCTCCGCCCGACGCAGGTCGGGCCATCGAATCAGCCTTCCACCCGCTACCTCAGCCCCGACGACCGCGACTTCTTCGCCGTCTACCGACGGCTACCGGGTCCCGTCACTGTCCCTCTCAAATAGAGCTTGGCGAGGCGGCCTCACGCTCCCTCCAGACCGCTGCTTTCCATGCGAAGCGGATAGCCGCTTCTCGTCCAAAGCAGTGGTCTCGCCTTAGCCGCCGGAGTTCCTCCACAGCACGCTCGCGCTGGCACCGCGCAGCGACTCCGGCCAATCCCGACTAGTACGACGGTCGTAGTACTTATGAACCGACGAAAGGAGAAACCGATGACGATCAACCGAAAAGCCTGGATCGCAATCGGAGTTCTCGCGGGTCGCGGCGATCACCGTGATAGCTCTCGTCGCCTCCGGCGGCGGCAGCGCGGGCGGCGCCTACTAATCCGCGTGGCCCGGTCGACATTCCCCACCCGGACCGGGCTAGTCGCGTCTCCGCCCCGTGCGGAAAGCTCGGCGCGACCCTCGGGTCCGGGTTTCGAAACGCGCAAGCACAGCTGCCCCTCGTCGCAAAGCGAGTCAAGCCTGCTCCTGGGCGCAACATCGGATGCGAGCATCAGCCTTGCGCCGCCCTCGCAAACGTCTAGTCCTCGCAACGCCGACAACGCTCCTCCTGTTGGTTGCGCTGACCAGCATTGGCCTGGGGTGAGCCGACTTCCGTGCGGAATACGTTGCGCAACTCGAACCAACTGCAGCGCTCAGTACATAGCTTGCAACGAGGCGGGTCATGGGCTCACAACGACATCGAATGCGGCGTCGTAGCTCGACGCGCACGTCGCAAACGTAGTGACGCTGGAAGAGAATCTTCGACACGGACGAGTCCTAGGATCGCCGCCGTCCCGCAGCCGAGGGCCGATGACCGCAATTCTCTCCCAGTGGGCTCGCAAGAAAGAGCTTCCGGAGAGCCCTCAAACCGTTTGCTCGAGCGATCAAGACCGGACATGTCGAGCGCACGATGGCGTGGCGAACGGGCGGACCGCGCACGAGACTCACCCTACGCGCCGTCGGCGCGGATCAGCTAGTCGAAGGGTTCGGCTTCAAGATCCTGCGTTTGGCCGAGTGGGCGGCGCAGCGAGGGATCAGGGCAGGACCGACGCCCGGAAGCCCGATGAGGATCGTCAGCCCTCGATAGTCAGCTGCCGTCGCGGACCATCGCCCGACGGCGGTCTGATGAGCAGCGTGCGCGTGGACCGCTGCTTTCCATGCAAAGCGGATAGGCGTTTCTCGTCCAAAGCGGCGGTTCGTTGCTCAGGAGGGCGGGGGCATCCCGGGGAGCGCCTAGGCGGGTAGCAGGTTCGCCTTCTTCTTGCACTTCTTGAGCTTCTTCTTCTTGTGGTTCTTCTTGTACTTCTTCTTGCACTTCTTGAGCGCCGCGGCGCGCTTGCCTGTTGGCCCGCTCGTGCTGGGCTGCAGCGACGGTGGTTCGGGAGAGCTGCCACCAGGCGGATTCTGTGGCATACACGGGAACGAACCATCCGTTGGCTCCAGCCTGTAGACGGCCCCGGCAATCGCGGCCACGTAGATGTGGGCGCAGGCGTCTTCACCGAAGGAAACCACGTTGGTGGCGTTGACGCCGAGGCCCGAGTCCCCGCTCGAGCCGCCGGCGAAGAGCTGCGTAGTGCGCAGCTCGTCAGCGAAGGCGTCCCGGGTGTCGGCGTAGACATAGCGACCAAGGAGGGACGGCAGCGCTCCGTCGCGGATCACGTAGCCCCCGGTAACCGAGGCGCTTCCGGGGTCGGGGTTCGGATACTCGAGCACGGGCGAGGTGCGGTTGACCGGTGGCGGCGTGCAACCCGTCGGCGTCGGCAGGAGCGGATGGGTTCCCTCGAAGCAGTTCCAGCCGAAGTTGGCGCCCCGTCCGGTGCCTTTGGGCATGAAATCGATCTCCTCCCAGCTCATGTAGCCGACGTCTCCGATCGTCAGGTCCCCGGTGAGCCGATCGAAGGAGAAGCGCCACGGATTGCGCAGCCCGTAGGAGTAGATTTCGTCGGCGCCGGGAGTGGCGCCCGCAAAGGGGTTGTCGACTGGGATCGAGTATTGGCCCGGCATCGTTCCGGTGGGGTTGATCCGAAGCAGCTTGCCGTGCAGCGTCTCAGTGCTCTGGGCGTTGCCGTTTGGGTCGCCCTGGGGGCCGCCGTCACCCACTGAGATGTAGAGGAGGCCGTCGGGTCCGAACTGAAGCTGCCCCCCCTTATGGCCAGAAGAGGAGTCGAGGTGGGGGATCTCGAGCACGACTCGCCGACTGCCGAGATCGGCGGTATCCGGGTCGGCCACCGAACGGCGGAACTCCTCGAGACGCAGGTAGTAGCTGCCGTTCCCGAGCCCGGAATCACGCGTATAGAAGACGTAGAACAGGCCGCTGGCCGCGTAGTCGGGGGCGAGCGCCATCGAGAAGAGGCCGCAGTCGCCACACCCCGAATAGACCTCGGGAATGGTCAGAAAGGGGGTGGGCTGAGTGACCCCGTTCTTGACCAGGCGAATCGTCCCTGCCCCCTCCACCACGAACACCCGGCTGGGGTCATCCGGAGCGCCGGTCACGTAGTAGGGGGAGCTGAACATTTGGCCGCCGTATGGAGCCAGTTGGACACTCTGGGCGGCAGCGGGCGCAACTGCGACGAATAAAGCGAGCAAGTGGGTCAGGACAAGGGCCAGCGTCCTGGGCCTTCTAATTGGCGGCACGCGCCTCCTTACCCCACCTTGGCGGACGGTACTCGTGAATCGAAGCACAAGCCGCGGACTCTCACTTCGCGCTAGCTATCGGGAGGATGTTCCGAAGCCCCTCCTTTCCATGCAAAGCAGGTAGCCGCTTTTCGTCCAAAGCGGCTGTTTCTGACTACTCCGACAGTCCGGCGGCTTGGAAGGCCGAGTGAACCTCGTCCCCACCAAAGGCGAGCACTTCGATTCGCACCATTTTCCCGCTACGGATGTTGTACGAGACAAGGGATTGACCCTCAAGTCGAGCATCGCTGCCGGCATCCGACGAGAGATGCGTCCCAATGCGATCACCTCTTCGCCACGATCGTAGATCCGGTCGATTTCCCAACGCCCATCCGTCAGCAACTCCCATTGCTCTTTGAGATTTCACCCAGCTCTAGCGCCGACCCTGGGCGGCGGCGACCGCCTTCGCCAGCTTCATCGCGCGCGGGCGTTGGGGGCCCCGCCGCCGCGACGTAGGCGGGGGCGGAACGGTCCCTCAAGCGGGAGTTACTCCCGTTCTCAGCAGCCGCGACCTCCGGCGGGGCGACGCCTACGCCTCGCGGATACCGGACACGTTCTGGGCAACAACGCTGATCTGCTTGTCGTCGACCTCCCGCGTGAACGTCACATGCTTTATGTCCGATTTCAATGCCTGGTTGACCTGGTCGGTCACCTCCGCAATCGACTCCTTGACCGTGTGCTCGGACTTACCCTCGTCGAAGATCGTTGCCATATTGCCTCCTTTCTAGCGTCGCATTCTGCCGCAGCCGCGCCTCGATGCGCCGATGGCAGTGGCCCGCAGAGCGTCGCCGGTCGTCTCCCTCCCGTCCTGGACAGGTTCAGGACGGCGCCGCCACCGGGCAACCGCCTCGCTCGTGTCCGATTCGTCTCCGACGGGCCGGTTTTGTGAGACAGGCTACCCGGGTGTTCGGAGCCTGGCCGGGTGGTTGCTGGTATCCGCGGTCAACACGGGAAGAGGATCCGCTTGAGAGCGGTGATCTCGCCATCGTCCAGGAGTACCGCCTCGATCTGAGAGCCGCAAAGGGTGGCCGCCGGCCGGAGGATGAACGACCCACCCTGCTCCTTGAGGAAGTCATGGAGCTGTTTGGAGCTCTCGACCCGCTCATCCGAACGAGCCGGACCCTGCCTGCCGTTATTGCAGAGACGCAAGCGAAGAGGAGACTGATGGCAACAAACGGCAAGCGAGTGGTCCTGCTGCCCACTCCAGGGCATTGGCCTTCGCCCTCTCGACGGTCACCGGGTCCAGGCCAGCCGCGATCCTTGTCGCTAGGCCGGTGGCCTCCTAAGCCTTTTCATCAGCCGCGATCTTCTGGGCTCGGTCGCTGGCCTCCTGAGCCTTTTGATCAGTCGGGGCAGTGAGTGCTGGGTCGCCATTGAAGGGAGACGCTAGTTGTCCCGCGCCGTTCCGTTCCTCGCCGCAGACAGGCTCTGAGTGGCTTCTGGCCCCATTCGCAAGAGAGGACGGACTGGAGGCGTTCATACCGTCGGCGTGCCGGCGGTCTCATGGCGCAGCCGTTGTCAGATCAACGACCTCCCAGATCTCGCTCGGCTGGCGCGCCAGCCTCAGAGCGAGCTCGTTCTCCGCCCCCGGCGCGTCCTCGGACTTCGAGCTGACGTGGGCGGTCGCTTGGCCGCCGCCCTCCTCGACGTCGCCAAGGGTGAAGGTGGTGGACGCTCCTGAAGTGTGCTCCTCGAACCACTTCGGGCAGGTGATCTCCTCGACCTCTTCCCCTTCTCCGGCCAGTAGATCGGCCTTGTAGCCATTGGAGAGCATCTTGCAGACGCGCCCGAAATCATGGGCGTTGTAGGCGTCGACATATTCCTGGGCAGCCCTTTCAGCCGGCGAGTCGTCGCCCCCGCCGCCGCAGCCGGCGAGCACTACAGCAACGACCACCGTCAGCGCCGCGAGGCCGGTGACGGTGCGTCTCATCTGCGCAGAGTGAACCATCTGGGCGGGTCCGGTCCGATTCACTAGGGTGGTCCGCCATCTCTGCATCGTCGCGCCCAATCCACATCCGGCGATGTCCCTGACGTAGGCGGGGGTCCCTTGTCCGAGGCGGGCGTGGCCAACTTCCACTGCCGCTCGTGGCGTGTTGTCGCCGGCGGCTACATGGCGCCTCCACAAGGGGGAATGGACCCAATTGGACCCCCGTCGAGGGGGTCATCGGGAAGCAGGAGAAGTGAGGCACCGCCTCTATGCAGGCGGTTTAGAGGGGTGAGCGACCGGACTCGAACCGGCGACCACCTGGACCACAACCAGGAGCTCTACCAACTGAGCTACGCCCACCGCGTCGTTTCCAATCTAGCGTGACCCGGGGCGCGGAATGCACCCCGGGTCCGCAGCTCAGGGTCGTGCGGGCAGCTGCTGCTGGAAGAACGCCAGCGCGTCGGCTTCGCCGCTCGTCACCACACCGACGTGGTTCGCGCCCGGGTACTTGTTGTACGTGATCTGGTCGCCGGCGTTGACGAGCTCGTTCTTGAGCTGGTCCGTGTAGACCGGGAAGACCGTCGTGTCGGCGGTTCCCTGGGCGATCAGGATCGGCGCCGCAGTCTTCACCAGCGGGTTCATCGCAGCCAGAACCGGGTTGACCGGACTCAGGTCGGCGCCCGACCGGACCAGGTGCGAGGGCGGAATCCCTCCCAACTCGCTCGATCCCGCGAGCTGCTCCAGGCACTGGCTCTGCAGCAGCGGATAGAACCCGAGCACCTCGTCCGAGAGGAGCTTGTTGACATCGATCGCGCTCGACTGCGTGGACGCGCCGTCGAGGATCAGCGTCGCCAGCGCGGTCAGCGCGTTCGGCGAGGTGAGCCCCGGAAGCAGTGGTACCTGTTCCAGGATGTGCGAGGCCGGAGCAAAGGCGACCGTCCCGCGGAGTCGGAGCTTCGGCGTCCAGGTGCTCGCCTCGCCGGCGGCGAAGAGCGCCGACTGGCCGCCCTGCGAGTGGCCGGAAATCAGGAAGCGCTTTCCGATCTTCGGATCGAGCCCGCGAGCCGCGGAGACGATGTCGAGGACGCTGCGGCCCTCGGCCTCACCGATCAGGTACGGGTGCTTGCCGGGCGTGCCGAGACCCTGATAGTCCGTCTGCACGACCGCATACCCGGCGCGCAGCCAGTCGTTCAGCTCAGGATTGATGTAGGAGATCGAGGCCTGTGCGGGTGAGGTGGCGCTGTTCCGCGAAGGCGCGCAGGCGTCGGCGACGCCGGTGGTCCCGTGAGCCCAGGTGATCACGGGCCAGCCGCCCTTCGGCGGCTTGCCCTTGGGGACGCTCACCGCACCGGAGACGGCGGTCTTGGCGCCCTGCGGGGTACGCGACGAATAGAGGACGAGCTTCGTGTACTTGGCGTCCGCGAGCCGGACCAGACCGGTCGCGTTCCGCGCCCAGATCAGGGTGCCGTGCTGCTTCGGAAGCTTCTTCGGCGGCTTGTAGAACTTGAGTCCCTTCGGCCCCTTGGTCACCTTCGCATGGCCCTTGCCCTTGGCCTTCGCCTCGGCGCGCTCACTCAGGGCGGCGAACAGCAACAGCGCGGCGACGGCGATGAGAGCCATCGCAAGGGTCTTCCGGACACGATCGGAAACGACGTGGGCCTGCAACTCGTTCTCCTCTCTCGAGCCGGGGTTCCTTCCCCGGCGGTCTGCCCCCCACCAACTTCGGCAATCTAACCCGCGCCCTGCCGCAGAGTTTCGGAAACGCTCCAGGCCGGATCAAACCGGAATCAGCGCCCCCGGCAGGATTCGAACCTGCGGCCCGCTGCTTAGAAGGCAGCCGCTCTGTCCACTGAGCTACGGGGGCCGGGCAGGCGGAGCGTAGCGGCGGGTTCCGCGGCAAATGGCCTCCCCAAAATTGGCGGAACTACCTCATCATTACTAGGGAGCATAAAATTGGGTATGCTCACGGTGAGCTTCGAGATTTACTCAGGGGTACACGAAGGCGGCATCAGAAAGGGACCACCGCGCGGAGCCGAACGGGAGTGGCTCCTCGGGTCGGTCCCTTTCGCCTTTGCTGGCCCGGGACGGCGTCAGGGCCATCGCTCCAAACCGATTGGACGGACGGATTACTCTGCCCGCAGAAGATGCATTCGCGAGAGGTCACCTCCCTCGGACGGGCACGTCGGGAGTTCCTGCGAAAGGAGTCGCCCTGGGCGATCGGAGCGGGGATCCTCGCGCTCGCCGTCATCCGGGTGCTCGTCGGCGATCCGACCTGGCGGGATGCGGTCGCGGTGGCGGCGATGGTGGCGATCTACCCCTTCGGAGAGTGGGCGATCCACGTCTACCTGCTCCACGCGAAGCCGATCAGGGTCCGGGGCCGCAAGGTCGAGACCATGGCGGCCCGGGCCCATCGCGCCCACCACCAGGAGCCGAACGATCTCGACATGGTCCTCCTCTACTGGTGGCAGGCAGCGTTCCTGATGCTGCTGGCGGTGCCGTTCACTGTCGGCGTCGGAGCGCTGCTCGTCATGCTGATCGCGGGGCCGGTGCCGCTCGGCGCCCTGATCACCGCGGGAATCGCCGGCTTCTGCATGATCTTCCTCTACGAGTGGACGCACTTCCTGATCCACACCGCCTACCGGCCGCGGACCCGCGTCTACAAGACCATCCATCGAAACCACCGGCTCCACCACTTCAAGAACGAGCACTTCTGGCACGGGGTCACCAACAACCTCAGCGACCGAGTACTCGGCACCAACCCGGACCAGCGCGAGGTGGCGAAGTCGAAGACGGCTCGCACACTCGCGCCTGAATGAGCCTCGACGAGCGCTGGATCCGCTCGCTGCACGTGGAGGCGATGCGCCACGCCGACCTCGACGCGGGCCACGACCCGCACGTCCTCTTCCAGGCATCCACGCTCGCCGCACTGCTGGAGGGCGCCTACGAGGGCGACGTGACCTTCGCGGAGCTCACCGAGCATGGCGACCTCGGGCTGGGCACCGTCAACCACCTGGACGGCGAGATGATCGCGCTCGACGGTCGCTTCTACCGCGCCGACGTGGAGGGCCGGACCGAGGAGCTCGCCGGCTCGGAGCGGACCCCATTCGCCGTTGTCGTCCCCTTCGAGCCTGCCATCGAGCTCGACCTGGAGGGATCCCTGGATCACGACCGACTCCAAGCCGAGATCGATCGCCGGATCCCCGCCGACGCCGCCACCTGCGCCGTCCGAATCGACGGACGCTTCGAGCTCGTCCGGGCCAGATCGGTGCCTCGGCAGGAACCTCCCTACCGGCCACTCACGGAGGTGGTTGCCGAGCAGAAGGTGTTCGAGCTCACCGGTGTCGATGGCACGATGCTCGGCTTCCGCTTCCCGGAATACGCCGAGGGAATCGAGGTGAGCGGCTGGCACCTCCACTTCATCAGCGAGGACCGCTCGCGTGGCGGTCACGTGCTCGACTCGCGCTCCTCGGCGCTGCACGTTCAGCTCGACCCCTCGGGGGAACTGCACGTCGAGCTACCGCCGGGAGTTGAGCTCGGTGATCCGGACCACGCGAAGAGGACACACGACGCGATCGATCGGGTCGAGCACTCCTCCTGAATCGGGGCGCCCGGATTTGAACCGGGGACCTCTGCCACCCAAAGGCAGCGCGCTACCAGGCTGCGCCACGCCCCGATGCGCGCGAGTCTAGGGTGTCGCCCGCGTGGCAGAGGTACTTCCGCTACAGGCCGTTCACTACGACCTCGGCACGGTCGGGGCGCTGGCCGACGTCGTCGCTCCGCCCTACGACGTGATCGACGAGGCGCAGCGGGCCGAACTTGCCGGCCGCTCGCCGTACAACGTGGTCGAGCTCGACCTGCCCCGCGATCCGGACGGCGGCGATCCCTATGGGCACGCGGCGGAGCTGCTGGGCCAGTGGACCGACGAGGGAGTGCTGACGCGGGACGCCGAGCCGACGATCTGGGCGCTCGAGCAGGACTACTCGGCGCCCGACGGCTCCCGCCTCACCCGTCGCGGCTTCCTCGCCCGGGTCAAGCTCGCCCCCTACGGCGAGGGCATTCGTCCGCACGAGCGGACCCAGCCGGGACCGAAGGAGGACCGCCTGCGGCTGACCCGCGCCACCCGCCACAACCTCTCCCCCATCTTCGCCCTCCACCCTGGCGACGCGTGGCGCCACCTCGAGCCCGCCCTGGGTGACGAGCCCTGGGGCGATGTCACCGACGGCGACGGCACCACCCACCGCGTCTGGCGCATCGACGATCCGGCCGTCCATGAGGCGGTCGCGACCGAGCTCGCGACCGGCGAGCTGTTGATCGCGGACGGTCACCATCGCTACGAGACCTCTCTCGCCTACCAGGCGGAGGTCGGCCCCGGCGGTCCCCAGGACTACGTGCTGATGGCCCTGGTCTCACTCGAGGATCCCGGCCTCACCGTCTTCCCCACCCACCGGCTGATCTCCGGCCTCGCGGACGACCCGGCGAAGCAGGAGGCGCTCGGCACCGGACTCAGGGACCTGTTCGAGGTCGAGGAGGTCCCGGCCAGTGAACTCGATCCCGGCGGAATCGAGGGAGTCGGGGTCTTCGGATACATGGACTCTCACCACAAGCAGGCCTTCCACCTGCGGCTGGCCTCCAACCCGGCGCTCGACCAGGAACTCGCCGGGCGCTCCGAGGCCTACAGGACGCTCGACGCCGCGATCCTCGAGGAACTCGTCCTCAAGAGGATCCTCGGGATGAGCGCCGAGGACATCGCCGCCAAGCGGGGCATCGGCTACACGCCCAGCATCGACGAGGCCCTGGCGAAACTCGACACGGGCGACTACCAGGCGGCCTTCCTGCTGCGCCCGACCCCGATCGACCAGGTCCGCGAGGTCGCCGCCGCCGGCGAGACGATGCCGCCCAAGTCGACCTATTTCTTCCCCAAGCTCCTCACCGGGCTCGTCTTCAACCCGCTTTCCTAGCCCGGACAGGCGGGGCGATAAGGTCGCTTCCGTGGTCAAGATCTACACGCGCAAGGGGGACGACGGCACGACGAGCCTCTGGTACGGCGGCCGCGTGGCGAAGACCGATGTGCGGACCGAGGCCTACGGCTCGCTCGACGAGGCGAACTCCGCCCTCGGCGTCGCGCGCTCCCTCTGCAAGGGGGAGGAGCAGGCCGACGTGCACGCCACGATCCTCGCGCTCCAGCGGAATCTCTTCGTCGCGGGAGCCGAGCTTGCCACCTCCCCCGAGGCGGCCGAGCGGCTCGAGGGCGGCGTCAGCCAGATCACCGACGAGATGGTCGAGTCGGTCGAGGCGGACATCGACCGATACATGAGCCAGGTCGACCTCCCGCCCCACTTCGTGATCCCGGGCGGCACCGAGCTCTCAGCCGCACTGGACGTCGCCCGCTCCGCGATCCGGCGGGCGGAGCGGCGGGTGGTCGAGCTGCGCGACTCCGACGGTTTGGCCTCCGACGTCGTTCTCCGCTACATCAATCGGGCCTCCGATCTCGCCTTCGCCCTGGCCCGGTTCACGGACGAGGCGAACCCCGAGATCTTCGAGGGCAGGAGCGGGACCTGATGCGGCGTGCCGTCGTCCGCCGGCGCGAGGGCTACGAGCACGAGATCGAGATGCGCCAGCACCGTCTGATCGTCGACGAGCCAGAGGAGAAGGGCGGGACCGATCGGGGTCCGATGCCCGCCGAGCTGCTGGCCGCCGCGCTCGCGAGCTGCACGGCGATCACGATGGAGATGTACGCCGGCCGCAAGGAATGGGGGCTCGGCACCCTGGAGGTGGCGGTCGACTTCACCGAAGCGACGACAGACGACCCACCGGTCTTCGACGTGCGGATCACCCTGGGCGCGGAGCTCAGCGAGGAGACCCAGGAGCGGCTGCTCACGATCGCCGGCAAATGCCCCGTGCACAAGGCTCTGACGTCCCAGGAGGTCGTGATCCACGACTCGCTCGAGCTGATCGAGGACGCCGAGGACGAGGACTGACCCGTGGATCTCGGCCTCAGCGGCCGCGCCTGCGTGGTCACCGGTGCCAGCCGCGGCATCGGCCGCGCCACCGCCCGGATGCTCTGCGCCGAGGGAGCGGACGTCCTGCTGGTCGCGCGCTCCGAGGAGCGGCTGGTCGAGGCGGCCGACGAGTGCGCAGCGGCGGCGGACGCAGGGGGCGGCCGGGCCGAGTCGCTGGCGATCGACGTCACGCAATCGGATGCAGCAGACCGGATCGTTCGGGAGGCGGACGAGCGTCTCGGCCAACTGGACGTGCTTGTCAACAATGCTGGCACCGCCCGTCGGCGCGACCTCGAGGAGGTTCCCGATGAGGACTGGTACGCAGCATGGGAGCTGAACGTGATGTCACCGATGCGCCTGATGCGGGCCGCAGCTCGGCCGATGGGCGATCGCGGCTGGGGCCGGATCGTCAACGTCTCCAGCTCTTCAGGCAAGCGCCCGTCGGCGGCTATGCCGGAGTACTCCGTGGCGAAGGCCGCCGAGCTCTCGCTGTCGCGGCTGTTCGCTGATCGATACGCCGCGCAGGGCGTCCTGATCAACGCGATCTGTCCCGGTGCGGTCAAGTCCGAGCTCTGGACCGAGGACGGCGGCCTGCTCGACCGGGTGATGGAGATGGAAGGGCTGTCCAGCCGGGAGGAGGCGCTCGAGGCCGCCGCTGCCGGACGCCCCATCGGCCGGCTGGCCGAGATAGACGAGGTTGCGGGCGCCATTGTCTTTCTCTGCTCCGAGCAGGCCTCGTACACCTCTGGGGCGGCATGGAGCGTCGATGGCGGAGTCGTCCAGATCATCATCTGATCTGCGGGGGCTGCTGCTCGACCCTGCGGAGGCCGCGGAGCTCGAGGCGCACGGGCGCACGGAGGCGGCGGTGCTCGTCCCGATGCACGGATGGCCTGACAATCCCGGGCTCGTCTTCACCGAACGGCGCTCGGACCTGAAGCGCCATGCCGGCGAGATCTCCTTCCCTGGCGGGCGGCGCGACGAGGGCGAGGAGCTTCTCGACACCGCCCTGCGCGAGGCCGAGGAGGAGATCGGCCTCGCCCGCGACAACGTCGAGGTGGTGGGCGCCCTCCCCCCGATCGGGACCTTCGTCACCAACTACAAGGTCCATCCCTTCGTCGGCCTGATCGACGAGGGCATGCGCTTCGAGCCCAACCCCACGGAGGTGGAGAGCGTCCTGGTCGCGTCGCTGGACGACCTGCAGGCCGCATATGAGAAGCGGCGCCTGGTGCGCCGCGGCGTCCCGATCAAGACGGACACCTACCTGGTGGCCGACAAGCTGATCTGGGGAGCGACCGCCCGGATCCTGGCGATGCTGTTCGAGCGGCTCAACGCCTGAGGCCGTAGCAGGGTGATCTCTGGGGACCGATGAGTTTCGACAACAGAGGAGGTCTGTAGGACATGAGCAAAGTGAGAGCCCACATCTCGATTTCGCTGGACGACTACGGCGCCGGACCGAACGAGAGCCACGAGAACCCGCTCGGCGAGGGCGGCGAGCAGCTGCACGACTGGGTCGTCGAGCTGAAGTCCTGGCGTGAGCCCCATGGCATGGAGGGTGGCGTGGTCAACGCCAGCAGCGCGGTGGTCGAGGAATCGCTGGCGAACGTCGGCGCCGAGATCATGGGGCGCGGCAAGTTCGGCCCTCCGGAGGGCGGCCCCTGGGGCGACGATTCCTGGCGAGGGTGGTGGGGCGAGGACCCGCCCTTCCACATGCCGGTCTTCGTCCTGACCCACCACGAGCGCGAGCCGCTGACGCTCTCCGACACCACCTTTCACTTCGTCACCGACGGGATCGAGTCGGCGCTAGCTCAGGCGAAGGAGGCGGCCGGCGAGGAGGACGTCCTGCTCGGCGGCGGCCCCGACTCCATCGACCAGTACCTGGCGGCCGGGCTGGTCGACGAGATCGAGCTCCATATCGCTCCGATCATGCTCGGAGGGGGCAAGCGACTCTTCGCCGACGTCGGTCCAGATCTGAAGCTTGAACAGCTCCGCGCGGTCGAGGCACCCGGGGTAGCGCACCTCAAGTACCGCGTCGTGAAGTGACGGGGCGGCCGGCCCACCGACGCCGGCCGGCCGCTCCTGCACTGATCAGCTGAGACCTAGACGTCCTTCTCGATCGGGACGTTCACGAGGTTCCCCCACTCGGTCCAGGACCCGTCGTAGTTCTTGACGTTGCCCTCCCCGAGGAGCTCGTGGAGGACGAACCAGGTGTGGGCCGAGCGCTCCCCGATCCGGCAGTAGGCGATGATCGGACTCCCGTCCTCGATCACGCCCTTGCCCTGGTAGAGCTCGCGCAGCTCGTCCGCTGACTTGAAGGTCCCGTCCTCGTTCACGGCCTGGGCCCAGGGCACCGAAGCGGCTCCCGGGATGTGGCCGGAGCGCTGGGCGCCCTCCTGCTCGTAGCCGGCCATCGCGATCAGCTCGCCGGAGAACTCCTGGGGGCTGCGGACATCGACCAGGTTCGTATCCGAGTCGAGGGCGTTCAGCACCTCGTCGCGCTTCGCGCGGATCGCCTCATCGCCCCCCTTGGCCTCGAACGTCGCCTCGGGGTGGGAGGGGAGATCGGTGCTGGTCGGGCGGTCCTCGGCGATCCACTTCTCGCGCGGGCCGTTGATCAGCCTGACCTTGTCGTGGCCGTAGTAGCGGAAGTACCAGTAGGTGTAGGCGGCGAACCAGTTGTTGCGGTCGCCGTAGAGGAGGACGGTGTGGTCGTTCGAGATGCCGCGGCTACCCATCAGCTTCCCGAACTCCTCCGGCCCGAGGAAGTCCCGCTTCACCTGGTCCTGCAGGTCGGTCTTCCAGTCGAAGCCGATCGCCCCGGGGATGTGGGCCTCGGCGTAGAGCGCCGGGTTCTCGTCGACCTCGACGATCCGGATGTCGTCGTCCTCGAGGTGGTCGGCGACCCAGTCGGTCTCCACCAGCACGTCGTTCGCGTAATCCGCCATCGCTTCGCCTCTCTCTCGTGGCTCTTGAGTTAACTCCGTAATCCTGATCAGACTTTAACCAATTGCATCCCGAGGCCGTCCGCCCCCGCAGCCAGGAGGTGGCGCGGCGCCGGGAAACCGACGGTATGGTTGGCCTGGGTATGGCGGAGAGGCGCAAGTCAGAGGGGCGATCCTCGTCCTCGGGCTCGAAGGAAGAGGCTCCGACCCGCGGGACCGCCCCGAGTGCCGGGGACATCGACCAGCTCGAGAGGTTCGAGCCCTCCGAGAAGGCGAAACGGCACAAGCCGTCGGATGTCGACGCGATGGGCCAGGACAAGCGCCGGGAGGTCGTCGGCCACTCCTACGGGCCGTCGGCCCGCAGCCAGATCATGTTCTTCGTCGCCGTCGGGGCTGCGGTGGTCATCGTCGTCGGCGGTTGGCTGGCCCTGGTGTCGGTATTCGACAAGCCGCCCACTCATTTCAAGGACAGCGCCCCCTGGTCGACGAAACCGGCCAACGCGTCGCTCGCCGCCGAGCAGGCCGCTCCGCCGGTCGACCCGGCCGATCCCTGCGGGGAGCCCGGCAATCCCTACCCCGTCCCATCGCAGAGCCCCTGCGCACCGCCGTCGAAGGCCAACGCCTTCCAGGGCAACTCCTCAGACAAGTAGATCCGCGACCGTGCGGGCTGCGCGCTTGGCCCAGTCGGACTCGGCCCGCTCCTCGTTGAGCAGGGTCACGGGGATCCGCCACCTCTCCGCCGCCTCCTCAACGATCTTCGAGCCCGCCGACAGGATCGGCCCGTCCACCGAGCCCACCGCCTCGTAGGCGAAGCCCCGCACCGGGCTGTCCACCAACTTCGCGAGCAGGCTCTCGAGGCGCGGACCGTGGATGGCCGAGACGGCCTCCCGCTCCCCTCTCGCCGAACCGAGCAGCCAGACGACAACGGCGATGTCCCCGCAGAGCTCGAGCACCGTCCCCGCCCGGTCGGGGTCCGCCGGCGCGGACTCGATGCCCGCTGCCTCGATCGCCGTCAGCCCCTCGGGCCGACGGCTCGTGCCGCGCACCTGCCATCCCAGCCCGGCCAACTCCGCTCCCAGCTCGCGGCCATGACAGCCGCAGCCGACGATCAGGGCTCGGGCCAACTACTCGTCGTCGTCGGCGCCGCCCCCGGCGAAGGGCCCCCGCCCGCGAGCTCGCATCGCCTGGTCCTCCCGGGCCTGACGTTCGACGTCTTCCTCGGTGATCTCCTTCGCGCCGCGCCTTCGCCGGTAGGCGTTCTGGGCCTCGATCATCTGGCGGACGTCATCGACCTCATTCTGAGCCTCGACCTCGGGGGAGCGGGTCGGCTTCCAGTCGATGATGTCGGCCACGCTGTTCTGATCGAACGCGCGCACGAGTACGAACATGATCACGAAGAGGAGGGCCAGCAGCCCGATCGTGGATATGACGAGCACCATCTCCCTGCGGTGAGGCTACTCCCATCCACCGCTTCCGAGGCAGGCGGTTACTTTGTGAATGCCCAAGCGCTTGCAGCCTCCGATAGCCTCGCTCAGGCATGAGTGCACCGGAATTGGCCAGCGTGGATGGACGAATTGCCGAGACCTCTGAGGCCCGGATCCCGGCAGCGGATGACGGGTTGCTTCGCGGTGACGGCGTCTTCGAGGTGATCCGCCTGTACGCGGGCCGGCCGTATGCGCTGGGCGAGCACCTCGATCGCCTGGAGCGCTCGGCGGCGGCGATCGAGCTTCCGATCGAGCGGCCCGTCTTCGAGGAGGAGATCTCCGCGCTGCTCGACGGAGTTCGGCGAGCACGAGGCTCAACTGCGGCTGGTCGCTACGCGCGGTGGCCGGCGGCTCGCCTTCACCGAGAACCTGCCTCCCTACGCGGACCGCGAGTCGATCAGCGTCGCCACGGTCACGTACTCGCCGAGCGAGATCCTGAACGGCGTCAAGTCGCTCTCCTACGCCGCCAACATGCAGGCGTCCCGGCTGGCCGTGGCCGCCGGAGCGGACGAGGCGGTCCTGGTCCGCCCCGACGGGGTCGTCCTCGAGGCGCCCACGTCGACCATCTTCTGGGTGAGCGACGGCCGGCTGCGGACGCCGAGCCTCGAGGCGGGCATCCTCGCCTCGATCACCCGCGACCGGCTGGTCCGTGAGCTCGACGTCGAGCAGGGCGCCTTCCAGCTCGAGGACCTCGAGGGATCGAGCGAGGCCTTCCTCGCCTCAACGGTGCGGGAGGTCCAGGCCATCTCGGCGGTAAATGAGACAGAGTTGCCAGAATGTCCCGGCCCCACCACCCAGGAAGCCGCCGAGGCGTTCTCCGCGATCCTCGATCGCGAGCTTGCCGCCTCCGCCCCGAGCTGAACCCGAGTTGGATTTCCAGCTGACAGACGAACAGCGCCTGATCTCCGAGACCGCGCGGGACTTCGCCGACAAGGAGATCGCGCCTCGCGTCCGCGAGAACGACCGCGCTGGCCGCTTCGACCGGGAGCTCGCCTCGATGCTCGGCGAGATGGGATACCTCGGCGCACCGGTCTCCGAGGAATACGGGGGCCGCAGCCTCGACTACCTGAGCTACGCGCTGATCGTGGAGCAGGTCGGGCGCGCCGACTCTTCGGCCCGGACGGTCGTCTCGGTGCAGACCTCGCTCGTCGCCGGATCGATCGAGCGCTGGGGGACCGAGGAGCAGAAGCGCGAGTGGCTGCCGCGCCTGTGCTCGGGAGAGGCGCTCGGCTGCTTCGCCCTCACGGAGCCCGAGGCCGGCTCAGACCCGGCGGGCCTCCGCACGCGCGCCACCAAGACCGACTCGGGCTGGACGATCACCGGCAACAAGATGTGGATCTCGATGGGCAACGTCGCCGACGTCGCCATGGTCTTCGCCCAGACCGATCCCGGCAAGCGACACAAGGGCCTCGCCTGCTTCCTGGTGCCGACGGCCAACGACGGCTACAGCTCGCAGGAGATCCACGGCAAGCTCGGGCTCCGCTCGTCCGACACGGCGGAGATCTCGCTCGACGAGCTCGAGGTCGGAGAGGACGCGTTGCTGGGCGAGGTCGGCGATGGCTTCAAGGTCGCGATGAGCGCCCTCGACAACGGCCGCTACAGCGTGGCCGCCGGCTGCGTCGGGATCTGCGACGGCTGCGTCGACGCCTCGGTCGCCTATGCGAAGGAGCGCCAGCAGTTCGGCGTGCCGATCGCCAGCTTCCAGCTCGTGCAGGAGCTGATCGCCGACATGATCGTGAAGAGGGACGCCGCGAGGCTGCTCGTCTACCGCGCCGGGGAGCTCAAGGACCGCGGCGTTCGCAACACGGTCGAGACCTCGATCGCCAAGTACTACGCCACCGAGGCGGCCGTCGACTGCGCCAACTCGGCGATCCAGGTGCACGGCGGATCGGGCTACGTGGACGATTACCCGGTCGAGCGCTACCTCCGCGATGCCCGGGTCACCACGCTCTACGAGGGCACCTCCCAGATCCACAAGCTGATCATCGGCCGCGACGCGACGGGGATCAACGCAATGGTCCCGCCGTCCGCCGACGGCGGCTGATCCAGGCGAGCCTGTGCCGGTCGAGCGGGTCGGGGTTGTCGGCGCCGGGACGATGGGCGCGGGGATCGCCCAGATCGCGGCGCTGGGCGGCTACGAGACGCTGCTCTACGAGATCGACGAGAAGCAGCTCGAGCGCGGGCTGGAGATGATCCGCAACGGCATGCGCCGCGGCGCTGAGCGGGGGCGCTGGAGCGAGTCCGACGCGGCCGAGGCCCTCGAGCGGGTGCGGACCGACACGCTGATCGAGCTGCTGACCGACTGCGAGGTGGTCATCGAGGCCGCCCCCGAGGACCTCGACCTGAAGCGCAATCTCTTCGAGCGCCTCGCCTCGGCCTGCGGCCCGGAGACGGTCCTCGCCACCAACACCTCCTCCCTGTCGGTCACCGCGATCGCCTCGGCGGTGCCGGAGCCGCAGCGGATCGTCGGCATGCACTTCTTCAACCCGCCGGCCCTGATGCAGCTCGTCGAGATCGTCGCCGGCGACGAGAGCGGCGAACCCGCGCTCGAGCTCGCCACCGAGGTCGCTCGCGGCATGGGCCGGACGCCGATTCGGGCCCGCGACTCGGTCGGCTTCGTCGCCAACCGCTGCGTCCGCCCGTTCTTCCTCGAGTCGCTGCGAATGCTCGCCGAGGGGGTCGCGCCACACGACGAGATCGACAGGATCGTCCGGCTGGGCGCCGGGCTGCGCATGGGCCCGTTCGAGCTGATGGACCTGATCGGCATCGACGTGAACTTCGCCGTCGCCCGCTCGTTCTGGGAGCAGTCATTCGGCGAGCCGCGCTGGCGGCCCGCCCCTATTCACGAGCGGATGGTCGCCTCAGGCCGGCTCGGGCGAAAGACCGGTCGCGGCTTCTATGCCTACGAGACAGGCGCGCCGCACCGCCCGCGCGACCCCGACACAGAGGGTGAGCGGCCGATCTTCGACGAGGACGAGCTGGAGACGGTCGCCGGACCGAACGCCCCCGCGGTGCTGACGCGGCTGGGATCGACGATCGCCAACGAGGCGTGCTTCGCGCTGGGCGAGCGGGTGGCGTCGGCGGAGGACATCAACACCGCGATGCGCCTTGGCTACAACTGGCCGATCGGCTCGCTCGAGTGGGGCGAGCGTCTTGGATGGAGCCGTGCGCTCGGAGTCCTCGGTCAGCTGCGCGATCTTCAGGGCGAGGCGTATCGACCGGCGCCGCTACTCCGAGACCGGGCTGGCGGCTAGCTCCTCCCGCGTCCACCGGCGGCGTTGCCCGGGCAGCCGCCCCTCGACTGAGAGCCAGGACCCGGCGAGGATCAGGGCGAGGCCGCCGATCGTCGCGACCGTGATCTCCTCGGAGAGGAACACGGCGCCGTAGACAATCGCGAAGCCCGGCGCCACGTAGCTGACGATCCAGGCCCGAGCGGGGCCGACCGTCGAGATGAGCCAGAAGAAGACCACGAACGCGAATCCGGTACCGAGCAGGCCGAGGGTCAGGACCGCCGCCACCGGTCCGAGACTGGGAAACGAGTCCGGTGACGTCGCGAATGCGACCGGCAGCAGGAGCAGTGTGCTCGCCCCCGTCACCAGCCCGGACATCCCCAGCGGCGCCATCCCGGCGAGCCTGTGCTTGATCAGCAGGCCGCCGATCGCATAGCCAAGCGCGGCCGCGACGACCGCGAGGCCGCCGAGCAGCTCGGAGCCCCCGCCGCCCAGGTCCACCCCGAGTAGGAGTCCCACGCCGGCGAAACCGATCAGCACTCCCACCAGCCGAAGCCCCTGTGAGCGCTCCTCGTGGTCGACCCAGATCGCCAGCACGGCTGTCCACAACGGGGTCGCGGCCACCAGGATGCCGGCGAGCGAGGAGGTGATCTCCTCCTCCCCGGCGGCGATCAGGAGGAAGGGGCCAGCGACCTGAATTGCTCCAACGAGGACGATCCAGCCCGCATAGGGACGCGCCCCGGCCAGGGCCCCCTGGGTGGCGGCGACCGGGATCAGGACCGCCGCGGCCAGCGCGACGCGCAGAAACGCGACCATCCCGGGCGAGAAGTCGCGGAGGCCGATCGCGATGAACAGATATGACGCACCCCAGATCGCCCCGAGGGCGAGCAGCCAGAACCAGGCGCGGCGGTCCATCCACCCAACTTAACGGCGCTCTCAGTTCGTTCGTGAGGCCGCGATCACCTCGGCGCCGCGGCTGGGGACGTTGGTGATCGTCCGCCTCACCGGGTGCTCGGGCTCGCCGCCGGCCGGGCGGAGGCTGCGGCGCGCGACCAGCTCACGGAGCACGACCGCCATCTCGAACTCGGCGAACGCGCCGCCCAGACAGCGCCGCACCCCGCCGCCGAAGGGGATCCAGGTGTAGGTGCCGGCCGGTTGCTCGAGGAATCGCTCGGGCCGGAATCGCTCCGGCTCGGGGTAGATCTCCGGACGGCGGTGGATCAGGTGGATGGACGGCGCCACCGAGGCCCCCGCCGGCAGCAGCCGGCCGCCGATCTCCATCGGCTCGACCAGCTTGCGCAGGACCAGCGCGATCACGGGACGAAGGCGCAGCGTCTCCTTGATCACCGCATCGAGATAGGCGCCGTCGCCGCCGGCCACGTCGGCCTCGAGCCGCTCGAGCTCTGCCGGGTGACGAGCGAGCAGCTCGATCGCCCAGGAGAGCGCCGTGGCCGTCGTCTCGTGGCCCGCGACGAGCAGCGTCATCAGCTCGTCGCGCAGCTCGCGGTCGCTCATCGGCTGGCCGTCCTCGTGGGTCGCCTGCAGCAGGAGCGAGAGGATGTCGTCCCGCTCGGCGAGGTCGGCAGCGCCGCGCCTGGAGGAGATCTCCTCGTAGATCAGCCGGTCGATCCGCTCGATCTTCCGCCGGAACGGCGGGAAGCGCCGCAGCCGCTCGGGACCGAGCAGCACCATGAAGATCGCGCGGCGCGGATTGGCGAGCAGGTTGAGGGTGGAGCGCATCTCATCGCGCAGTCGGGTCAGGCGCTCGCCCTCATCGACGCCGAAGACCGCGCGCAGGATCACCTCGAGGGTCACCGCCTGCATCCGGGGGCGCATCCGCACCGGCGCGTCCGTCGGCCAGCGGTCGATCTCCTCGGCGGCGGCGCGCGCCATCACGTCCCCGTAGGCCTGCATCCGCTTGCCGTGGAAGGACGGGAGCATCAGCTTGCGCTGCGCCATGTGCTCGGGCTCGTCGAGCAGCAGGACCGAGTGCTCGCCGAGCACCGGCAGCAGGACGATGTTGGCGGCCCCGGCGTGGAGCAGGTTGGGATCCCCGGTGAAGACCTGCTTGACCGCCTCCGGGTCGGAGACGAACACCCAGGTCCCCTCGTGGGGGAGCCTGAGGGTGAACATGTCGCCATAGCGGGCCTGGCACTCCTCCAGGGTCGGGAGCGGCCGCCTCCACCAGTGCCACATCGTCCGCGGCACCGACCAATCCGGGCCCGGGGGGAGCTCCGGCCTCGCGAGCGTCGGAACGCTCGGCGGGTCAGCGGTCGCGATACCCATGGTTCGCATTATGCTTGCCAGCCTTACCGCAGGGACTAGATGGCCACGGAAAGGCGGCGGGATGGGTAGCGCGGGGAGCGCGAGGCACCTGAAGAGGGCGACCGGACCGGCAGCGTTGCTGGTGGCGATGGCGATCGCCGCAATCGCGCCCTCCGGTGCTTCCGCCGCGAACTCGCTCGCGGTACACGGCAGCGTCAACCAGGTCTACGTCACCGGCGCCCAGCCGGGCACGAGCGTGCGGCTGGTCCGCAAGGGCAAGGTCGCCTCGAGGAAGCCCGTCGGGTCGCTCGGCGGGGTCGTCTTCCGCCGCATCGCGAGCGGGAAGGGCTATCGGGTGCGCGCCGCGGACGGCTCCCTCTCCAGGCGGATCGCCGTGATGTCGGAGCGGCCGCCCAAGAACACCTCGATCTACAACCAGACCCTGCCTGCCGGCGGCTACGGATACGCGTATACCCGCGACGGAACCAGCCTCGCTCTCGACGTGCGGCTGCCCGGACCCGCGTCGGACGGGCCGTATCCGACCCTGGTCGAGTACGCGGGCTACGGCTACGCCAACCCGGCCGGCGCGGAGAGCGGGATCAGCCAGCTTCTCAACCTGCTCGGCTATGCGGTCGTCGACGTGAACATGCGCGGCACCGGCTGCTCGGGCGGCGCCTTCGACTACTTCGAGCCGCTGCAGGGCCTCGACGGCTACGACCTCGTCGAGACGGTTGCGCGGCAGCCCTGGGTCCTCCACAACCGGGTCGGGATGGCGGGAGTCTCATACGGCGGCATCAGCCAGCTCTTCGTCGGGGCGACGCGGCCGCCGCATCTGGCCGCAATCACCCCGCTCTCCGTGATCGACAACACCGCGACCACTCTCTATCCCGGGGGGTTCCTCAACACCGGCTTCGCGCTCCAGTGGGCCGAGGACCGCGTCGATGACTCGAAGCCCGCCTCGCCGACCCAGGGCCAGGGCTGGGCGTACAAGCGGATCCAGGAGGGCGATCAGATCTGCAAGGCGAACCAGACCCTCCACACCGCCGCCGCGGATCTGATCGCAAAGATCCACCACAACCGCTTCTACCGGCCGAAGGTCGCCAACCCGCTCTCGCCCGCGACCTTCGTCAGCAAGATCCGCGTGCCGACCTTCATGGCCTGTCAGTTCGAGGATGAGCAGACCGGCGGCCACTGCGCCAACCTCGCCGATCGCTTCACGGGGACGAAGCGCAAGTGGTTCACCTTCAGCAACGGCTTTCACATCGACTCGCTCGACCCGGAGACCTTCAACCGCTGGTTCGACTTCATGGAGCTCTACGTGGCCGGGCGAAAACCGCAGTTACCACCCGGTTTGGCCGCATCCGCACCTCTCGTCTATCAGACGGTGATGGGCGTCCCCGGCGTGACGCTGCCGCCGGATCCGATCCAGAATCAGCCCAGCTACGAGGCGGCCCTGAACCTGTTCCAGAGCCAGCCGTCCATTCGAGTCCTGTTCGACAACGGAGCGGGCGGCGCGCCGGGTACCCCGTACCCCGGCTTCGAGCGCTTCTTCAACCGCTTCCCGATTCCGAAGACCAAGCCCCTCTCCCTCTTCATGCGGGCGAACAGCGTGCTGGGCCGCAAACCGGCCAAGAAGGGCGGGAAGGGCGCCAGCACCAGCTTCACCTGGGACAAGACCGCGCGGCCGCCGACCGACTTCGCCGGGACCGACACCGGCGGCGGAGACCTCTGGACCGCGGACCCGAGCTTCGACTGGCGCCAGCCTCCGGCCGGGACGGCCGCCTCGTTCGTCACCCCGCCGCTGGGGCGCGACACGGCGATCATCGGAGCGGGCGCCGTGCACGCCTGGGTCAGGGCATCGGTCCCTGACGTCGACCTGCAGGTGACGGTCTCCGAGGTGCGGCCCGACGGCAAGGAGACCTACGTCCAGAGCGGCTACCTGCGCGGGAGCATGCGCAAGCTCGATGCACGCAAGAGCACGCTGCTCGAGCCGGTGCTCAGCCTGCGCCGCGATGACGTCTCCAAGCTGCCCAAGGGACGCTTCTCGAAGCTGATCATCCCGCTCTACTACGAGGGGCACATGTACCGGGCCGGCTCGCGAATCCGGGTCACGGTGAGCGCCCCGGTCGGCGATCAACCCGTCTGGGCCTTCGCCGAGACCGTCCCCCAGCACAACGCCCGGGTGACGCTCTCGCTCTCCCACAAGCGCCCCTCCCGCCTCATCCTCCCGTTCGTCCCGGGAGTCACGGCACCGACGCCGCTGCCGCCCTGCCCGGGCCTGCGCGGCGAGCCATGCCGTTCGTTCGGCGGCTAGCGCTTCGGGTCGCCCATCCGCGCTAAGTGACCTCCTCAACTGGAAGGCCAGCCTCCTTCCACGCGGCGAAGCCGCCCGCAACCTCGGCCGCCCCCCGGCGAAGGGTCGCCTTCGAGCGGATGGCGTGTTGGCAGAGGTAGATGGAACCGGGACCCTCCGGGCTGAGGATGTGCTTGGCGAGGGAGACCGGTCGCGCCCCAGGCGGGGCGCCATGGCGGCGACGCTCGATCTCGGTCCTCAGATCGAGAATCTCCGCGAAGCCGAGCTGGACCGCACCCCATGCCGAGTCGGGCTCAAGAGATCGCGCCACTACGTGAGATCCCTCCGCTGACAGCAGGTCGGCGGCTTCGAGGGCGCTCCCGTGATCTCCGTAGTTGAGGCACCGGATTACGCGGCCACCCTCCAGCTCGTAGACAAGCCCCTGGTGGAGTTCGACCGGGGCGCCACTTCCCTTCCCGACTGCGGTGTGATGGAACAACCCCACGACCCGATCATCACCGGCGTCGACAAGCCGTTCAAGCCGCAGCTCGAACTGGTCGAAGTCCTCGGTCCAGAGTCGCATGAACTCGGCAAACCCCTCCTGACCCACGTACGACCGAGGCCCCGGAAACTCCGCTGGCGTCAGCCACTCGCAATCGGGAGCGAAGGCTCCGGACTCATAGGCGCCCCCAGAAGGATCACCTCGCGCCAGGCCCGCCGTAAACCCCTCCCAACCTCGCCGCACGATCTCGACGTTCTCCTCAGACATCGCCCACGCAGTATCGGGCACATAGCCGAGCAAGGCGCCCCGCCGGGCTTAGGAAGCCTCGACCGCCTCGACGATGGCGCCGGTGTTGGTGCCCCAGTGCTCCTCGGGGTCCGGCGGCATGTCGCGGAGATACCACTCCGCGTCGAGGGCGCCCTTGGTGCCGCTGCCTGCGGCGGTGACGGCCTGGCGGTAGGTGTGGTCGACGAGGTCGCCGACCGCGAAGACTCCCGCGAGCTTGGTCTTGGTCGACGGCTCATCGACCACCACGTAGCCCTCGTCGTCGAGCTCGACCAGACCCTGGACCAGCTCCGAGCGGGGGCGGTGGCCGATCGCGACGAACGCGCCGCCGGCATCGATCTCCTTCTCCTCGCCGGTCTCGGCGTGTTGGACCCGGATCTTGGCGATCTTGCCGTCGTCTCCGGCCACGAACTCCACCGGGACGTACGGGGTGACGAACTCGATGTTCTCCTTGTTGCGGGCGCGCTCCTGCATGATCTTGGACGCGCGGAACTCGTCTCGACGGTGCACGATCTTCAGCTTCTTGGCGAATTTCGAGACGAAGATGGAGTCCTCCATCGCCGAGTCGCCGCCGCCGATCACCACCACGTCCTCGCCCTTGAAGAAGGCGCCGTCGCAGACGCCGCAGGTCGAGACGCCGCGTCCTCCGAGCTCGATCTCGCCCGGGATGCCGAGCCGCTTGGGCTCGGCGCCCATCGAGAGGATCACGGCCTTGGCGCGGTAGGTGTCCTTGCCGACCTTGACGGTGTGGACGCCGCCATCGCTCAGCTCGAGCTCGCTCGCGTCGTCGGTGATGAAGCGGGTGCCGAAGCGCTCGGCCTGGGCGCGGAAGTCGTTCATCATCTCCGGCCCCATCACGCCCTCCTGATAGCCCGGGTAGTTCTCCACGTCGGTGGTGTTCTGGAGCTGGCCGCCCCACTGGAAGCCCTCGATGACAAGCGGCTCGAGCTCTGCCCGAGCGGCGTAGAGCGCGGCGGTGTAGCCGGCGGGGCCGCCGCCGACGATGATCAGGTTTTCCACCTTCTCGTTGCCGTTCGCCTGGTCGGTCATCTCGTCCTTTCGGAGCCTATCCAGAGCCCCGGTTGAAGACCCGTTCGGAGGGTGTTACTTCACTTTTTATAGTAGCGGGAAGCCAGCCGTTGTTACGAGCCGGCGGCGGCCGTCTCCGGCTCTCCCATCCTGACCCGCTCGGGCCGCTCGCGACCCTCCTCCTCCCAGCGGTTGACCGTCTTGCGGAGCTGGAAGAAGGCGACGATTCCCGGCGGGATCGGCAGCCAGAAGGCGATCACCCGGTAGGCGAGGACGGCGGCGAACACCTCGGCGCTCGGCAGCCCGAAGAGGACGAAGGCACCGATCATCCCGGCGTCGACGGCCCCGACGCCGCCGGGGGCGAAGGGGATGAGGTTCGCGACCATGCCGAGGAAGAAGCCCTGGATCACCACGCCGAGCGGGACCGAAACGTCGAAGGCGTGGAAGCTCGCCCAGAGGATCGCGATGTTCGCTCCCCAGAACCCGATCGCGCCGCCGAACGCCATCAGGGCTGACCTGGGCTGACGGACGAAGGTGATTGCCGTGCGCACGCCCTGCGCGAAGGTCGCGGGGACGGTGGCGAGTTTCCTGGCGACCTTCCCGAAGCGCCCGGATGTGTGCCGGTCGATCCTGCGCTCGACGTCGTCCGGGACGAGGGTCAGCAGCAGGCCTACGGCGATCGCCACGGCGGCCAGACCCGCCGGGATGAGGGTCCCGGAGAGGGGTGCCTCGCCGGAGAGCACGTGGGTCCTGAGCAGGACGCCGAAGACGATGAGCGCGACGAGATAGACGGAGTAGAGGACCACGAGGAACGCGACCATCCGGCAGACGGACTGTCGTCGCTCCATGCCCGCCTTCCGCAGGGCCCAGTAGGTGAGCAGGATCCCGCCGGCCCCTCCGGCGGAGAACAGCCGGGTCGCCGCCAGTCCCGCCATCGTGATCTGGTAGCTCTCGTTCCACTCCAGGTGGATCACCTTCTCGCCGACGACGCCGCGGAAGAGCGCGACGTAGGCGGCGAACATGCCGATGCAGAAGGCCACCCCGACCGCGATCCAGACTGGATCCCCTTCCCCGACCTTGTCGATCGCGTCCTGCAGGTCGAACAGCCGCGGGATCAGAACGTAGATCGCGACGAGCAGGAGGATGACCGCGATTCCCGACGAGACCAGCCGTTTCGGGTTCGCAAAGAAGCTCGGCTCCGCCTCCGCGACGATTTCGTCGGGCGTCTCTTCATGCTCCGAAGCGCGTTGCTGGCGCTCCTCCCTCACCGGTGGGATGTTCGCAAACGGCGCTCCCGGAGCATCCGGGCGCCTCAGGCCTCGGGATTTGCGATGCGCTCGAGCCGCTGCAGCCCGCGGCTGATCGCCTGCGCGACCGGCTCGGCGTAGCGCTCGCCGCGCCGCACCGCGATCACGATCGCCGCGCCGGCGAGCAGGTCGATCACGTAGTGCTCGCCCAGGTAGACGAGCGCAAAGCCCAGCACCCCGACGTACGTCAGCCCGAGCGCCCCCTCGACTGGCCCGGTCTCCGCGAGCAGCAGCGCGGCCATCAGAGACGTCGCGAAGTGCAGTGAGGGCATCGCGGCCCAGGGGTTTCCGCCGAGGGTGTCGTAGAGCACCGGCCAGGCCCGGCCCCACTCCTCCTCACCGACCTCCTCCATGATCCGCCGCACCTTCGCGTCGGTGTAGCCCTCCTCGGAGGCCCACCATGGCGGCGCCGTCGGGACCGCCATGTAGATCGCGCAGCCGAGGTCGAAGACGGCGGACATCTGCCGCGCCGAGCGCGCGAAGTGCTCGGGGTGACGGGCGAGAATCCAGGCGAGCGAGCTATGGGGCTCGAAGAACCAGCACCAGTGCGCCCAGGAGAGAAACCGGTCGAGGCCGTTGCGCCTGCCGAGTCCCGCGAGGGCCCTCTGGAGGCGGACGTTCGGCAGCTCGCCCCCGCCCAGGAGGGTGTCGGCGCGGATCGGGTAGCGGACGCGCAGACGGCGCCGGGCCGCCTCGGGATCGTCGTAGGGCAGCTCGTGACCCAACGTGAACATCCACATCTGGAGTGCGTACATCCCGGCGTCGCGGAGTCGGGTCCGTCTGCCGAGGACGGCGAGCGAGGGCGGTCCAGCGGCGAGGGCGGCCGCAGTGGCGGAGGCGGGAATGTTGAGCTTGCGGCGGACAAGCGGGACCGCGATGGCAGCGGCGAAGCCCGCCACCGCCGCGCCCTTCACCAGGGGGGCCCAGGGTGAGGTCCGTGTGGCTGCACCATTCCTGAACAAGGCGGCGCGAGTCTAAGGCCAGGCGGCTCGCCCGCCGATACTCGGATGTGAGCTCACCCGCCATCTCCGCTGGCACGACCAACGGGGCGGTACCCCCCTCCACCCTGCTCGAGAACCTGCCGGACGCGATCGTCCTGGTGGACGAGGGCGGGGCGGTCAGGTACGCGAACGCCGCCGCCGAGCTCCTCTTCGGCCGGCCCGTCGAGGAGCTCACGGACCAGAGATTCGCGAGCCTGCTGGCCGAGCCGTTCGCCGGCGAATACGAGGGGTTCCTGCGCAGCCATGGGACCGCGGAGCAGATCCCCATCCTCGGCGAGCGCCGGGAGGTCGTCTGCCGCCAGCCGGGCGGGACCTTGGTGGCAATCGAGCTCTCGCTGAGCGAGGTCCGCATCGGCGAGGTTCGCTCACTCGCCGCCGTGGCGCGCGACATAGGCGAACGGAAGCGGGCAGAGGCGAGCCTGCAAGAGATGGCCGATCAGGACTCCCTGACGGGACTGACGAACCGCACGGGCTTCGAGCATGCGCTCACCCGACACGTCGACTACGCGGCCCGCTACGGCAACGGCGGCAGCGTGCTCGCGCTCGGCATCGACACCTTCAAGTACGTCAACGAGACGCTCGGGTCGGCTGCCGGCGATGGGCTGCTGGTCGAGCTCGTCGAGGTGATGCGCGGGCGCCTCCGCAGGACCGACGTCCTGGCCCGAGTCGGCGGCGACGTGTTCGGGATCCTCGTCCACGGAGCCGACAGGACGAAGGCTGTCGCGGTCGCCGAGGAGCTGCTCGAGCGCACCCGGAAGCACGCGTTCGTGATCGCGGGGGAGCCGCTTCGGATCTCGCTGAGCGCCGGGGTCACCTCCCTCGACGAGCGACCGGTCATCGGCGCGGAGCTTCTCGCCGAGGCCGAGGCGGCCATGCACGCGGCCAAGGACGCCGGGCGCGATCGTGTTCTCGCGTTCAGCACCGAGCGCAGGGACTCGGACGAGCGTCGCATCTGGACCGAACGCGTCCGCCAGGCCACGGAGAGGGGACTGTTCGTCCTCACCGCCCAGCCCATCGTCGACCTGAAGCGGGACGAGACGACCCAACACGAGGTCCTGCTCCGCATGCGCGACGACGGGGGTGGCCTGGTGGAGCCGCGAGCGTTCCTCGCCACGGCCGAGCGCTTCGGGCTCATCGGCGGCATCGACCGCTGGGTCACCCAGCAGGCGGTGCGCCTGATCGAGGCGCACAAGCGCGAGGGCCGCGACCTGATCCTCGAGGTGAACCTCTCGGGAAGGACGATGGGCGACGAGCGGTTTCCCGGCGACGTCAAGCGCCAGCTTGCCAACGCCGGGATCGACCCGGCCCTGCTGATCTTCGAGGTCACCGAGACGGCCGCCGTCGGCGACCTCGACCAGGCCCGCAGCTTCGCCAAGAGCCTGGCGGCCCTCGGCTGCCGCTTCGCTCTCGACGACTTCGGCGCCGGCTACGCCTCCTTCAAGTACCTCAAGCACCTGCCGATCAGCTACCTGAAGATCGACGGCGAGTTCATCCGCGACCTGCCCGAGAGCCGCACCGATCAGCTCATCGTCAAGGCGATGGTCGACGTCTGCCAGGGGCTTGAGATCAAGACCGTGGCCGAGTTCGTCGGCGACGAGCGGACGATGGACATGGTCCGCGACCTCGGTGTCGACTTCGCCCAGGGCTACCACCTCGGCAAGCCGGCGCCGGTCTCCGCGCTGCGCCCGGCCCTCAGCGACTGATCCGCTCGAGCGGAATCAGGAAGGACTCGTAGGCGGCGCCGGTTCCCTCCTGCAGCCCGATCTCGCAGGTGCGGTTGCTGCAGAGGTAGGCGTCGTGGGCCGAGCCGGCGAGCTCGGCGGACTCCTCCGCGGTGGCCGATGCCGTCAGCTCGGGATGGAGCAGGCCGCGGTCGCCCGCCATCCCGCAGCAGGTGGCGCGGATCGGCTGGACCACCTCGCTCGCCATCTCGCCGGCGATCTCGCGCAGTTCGCGCTCCAGGCCGAGGTGCCGGGTCGAGCAGGTCGGATGAACGGCGACGGAGCCGAGCTTCTCGTCGATCGAAAGCTTGGGCAACAGGCGCTTCGCCCACGCCACCGAGTCGAGGATCTCGAGCTTTTCATGGCGCTCCCGGTTCTCCTCGGTCAGGTTGTCTGCGACCTCGCTCGCCAGGCCGAGCGCGCAGGAGCTCGCGTCGATCACGATGGGAAGGTCCCCCTCCCCGCTCCAGCGCCACAGAGCCTCGATGGTCCGGTTGGCCATCAGCGCGGCGCCCTCGGAGTACCCCTTCGAGGTCCAGGGCACCGAGCAGCAGTGGCCGGCGACGTCATCGGGGATCCACACAGGCAGGCCGGCGCGGGCCGAGACGGCCACCAGCGCCTCGGGCAGGTGCAGGCCGTCATTAGTGCGAGGGCGCGCCGCCAGGCGCGACCCGTTTGATGCTGGCCTTCCGAAGATCCGGTTGACGCAGGCCGGCATGTAGACGGCGGCGGCACCTTCGCGTGAGGTCGCTGGGCAGCTCGGCCGGCGCGGGCGGCGGCATGTTGCGAGGCCAGGTCGGCACGAGCTCCTCGGTCAGCAGCGCCCGCGACGCCGTCGAGGCGGCTCGCATGAGCGGCTGGGCCGCGATCCCGGTCCGCAGCCCGGCCCGGGCGAGGCTCTCGAGCCGCTTGAAGCGCTGGGCCGCCTGCGCCGCGTTGCGCTGGGCGCGAGGGGTCTGCTCCCGCTCACGGAACCCCTTGACGAGCTTGCCCGTGTCGATCCCGAGGGGGCAGGCGATCTGGCAGGTCCCGTCGGCGGCGCAGGTCTGGATGCCGTCGTACTCGTACTGCTCGAGCAGGGCCCTCTGCACCGGCGAGCCGGAGGGCTGGCGGGCCATCTCGCGGCGGATCACGATCCGCTGCCGCGGCGTGGTGGTGAGGTGGCGGCTCGGGCAGACCGGCTCGCAGAAGCCACACTCGACGCAGGTGGTGGCGACCTCCTCGATCTCCGGCGTGGTCTTCAGGTTGCGGAGGTGGGCGCCGCGCGTCGCGGTTGAGGACCACCCCCGGAGCGAGCACTCCTTCCGGATCGGCGAGCGCCTTCGCGCGCCACATCAGCTCCGTCGCCCTCTCCCCCCACTCCCGCTGCACGTATGGCGACATGTTGATCCCGGTGCCGTGCTCCGCCTTCAGCGAGCCGTCGTAGTCGTCGAGGACCAGGGCGACCAGCTTCTCCATGAAGGACTCGTAGCGCTCGACGTCCTCCTGCTTGGAGAAGTCCGGGGTGAGCATGAAGTGCAGGTTCCCCGCGGAGGTGTGACCGGCCACCCCCGCCAGGAAGCCGTGCTCGGTGAGCAGTGCCTGGATGTCGCGCGCCGATTCCGCAATTCGCTCCGGCGGGACGCAGACGTCCTCGATGATCAATGAGGTCCCCGGCGGCCGGAAGCGCCCGATCAGGCCATGGAGCCCCTCGCGCACGGTCCAGGAGACCTCGATGCGCTCGGGATCGCGGGTGAAGTCCGGCGGTCGGATCAGCTCGTGCTCGCGCAGGATCTCCTCCGCGCCCGCGACCAGCCGGTCGAGGTCACCGTCGGTCTCGGCGCCGAACTCGACCAGCAGCGCGGCCGAGGTGGGCGGCAGCTCCATCCAATCCTGCGGGGCGCCGGCGATGTTCTGCGCCGCGACCATCAGGGCCGGGGCGACCATCAGCTCCACGGCCGTCGCGCCGGACTCGACCAGCGCCGGCACCGGCTCGGTCGCCGACTCGATGCCGTCGAAGTGGAGCCAGGAGACGGTCGTCCTCCGTGGGAGCGGCACCGTCTCGATGACCGCTTCGGCGATGAAGCCGAGCGTGCCCTCCGAGCCGATCAGCAGGCGCCGGAAGATCTCGACCGGCTCATCCGCGTCGAGGAAGGCGCAGAGCCGGTACCCCATGGTGTTCTTGATGCGGAACTTCTTCCGGATCCGCTCGCTGAGCTGGTCGTCGGCGCGGATCTCGTCGCGAATCTCCGCGAGTCCGCTCGCCAGTTCGGGCTCCGCCTTCGCGAAGCGCTCGGCGGCGTCGGGCGCAGCGGTGTCGATCACCGTCCCTGAGGGCAGCACGAAGGTGAGGGATCTGACGGTGCTGTAGGAGTCGGCGACGATCCCGCATCGCATCCCGCCCGAGTTGTTGGCGAGCACGCCGCCGACGCAAGCGATGTCGGTGCTCGCCGGGTCCGGGCCGAGCTTACGACCGTAGGGCGCCAGAACCCGATTGGCGTGCCCGAGCACAGTCCCGGGCTTCACCCTCACCCGGGCCCCGTCGTCGAGCACCTCGACGCCGCTCCAGTGCCGGCGGACGTCGACCAGGATGCCGTCGGTCTGAGACTGGCCGTTCAGGCTGGTACCTCCCGCCCGGAAGGCGATCGGGACCCTGGCCGCGCGCGCGTAGTCGAGCACCTTCGAGATGTCGCCGGTATCGCGGGCCATCACAACCGCCCTGGGGAGCAGGCGGTAGGGGCTGGCGTCCGAGGCGTAGCGGACCAGGTCGATGATTCGGGTGAGGACGCGGTCCTCTCCAAGCAGGCCGATCAGCTCGGTGCGCAGCGGCTCGGGTGTCCCCGAGGCGAGCTCGTCCGGCGCCCGGTCCTTCGCCGGCTCGCTCCCCTCCGGCGCGATCCGGTGCACGTCAGGGGCAAGCAGATCCACGCGAGGAGCCTAGTCGCAGCGGTTCAGCCGCCGGACGGCAGCCCGGCGGCCTCGAGGGCTGCATCCCGGTCCATATAGCCCTGGATGCGAACCACCCGCCCTCCGCTCACCGCGATGACGACCGCCGTCTTCGTTTCCAGCTCGATCCCGCTGCCTCTTCCGCGCCGATATTCGTGCAGCAGCACGACCACCTCGTCGCCGGCGTCGAGGAACGCCTCCGGCTCGAGGCGGCGCTCCTCCCACGCCTCCAGATCCTCGGCCTCGAACGTCTCGTCGATCTCGGACACACCGTGGGCAACCTGGCCCTCTTGAACTCCGCCGATCGTGCCGCGGAATTCGACCTCGGGATCGACCAGCTCTGCCGCCTTTTCCTGGTCCCCTGCCACGAACGCTGCGAAGGCCTCCCGCACGAGCTTGATGTTCTCCTCAGACATTCCAGTCCGCTCCTAGAACAACGCCATGCCCGGCGCAACCGGGACCTCGACGAGCTTCGGGGCGCCCGAGCCGATCGCACCCTCGAGCGCATCGTGCAGCTCCTCCCGGCCCGAGACCGCCTGCGAGGAGACCCCGTAGGCCTCGGCGACCTTCGCCACCTCCAGCGCCGGCAGATCGAGGCCGGGAGCGCCCGTCACCTCCTCGACGTCGGCGAACCACTTGAGGATCGAGTACTCCTCGTTTCGCAGGACCAGGAAGGTCACCGGCACGTCGTAGGCGGCCGCCGTCCAGAAGCCGGTGATCGCGTACTGCGCCGAGCCCTCGCCGAGGACGCAGACCACGGGCCGGTCCGGCTGCGCGAGCTGCACCCCGAGCGCACCGGCGAGCCCGAAGCCGAGGCCGCCGCCGGCACCGAAGTAGTAGCTCCCGGGCCGGGAGATGCGGAGCTGGTTGCGAAGCGCGAGCGTGCTCGAGGGCGACTCGAGCACCACGATGCCGTCGTCTGGGAAGACCTGGGCGAGTGTGTTGTGGACCATGGTCGGAGTGAGGGGATCGGTCTCGTCGCCCGCGCTCGGCTCCGGCAGCGGCTCGGGCTCGGCGCGGTTCGCCTCGCCGACCTCGCCGAGCAGCGCCCGCAGCGCCAGGCCGGGGTCCGCCAGGATCACGTCGCCCATCGGGGCTCGCGCGGCCTCGTCGGGGTCGCTGGTGATCGCGACCAGGGAGGCGCCCTCGGGCAGGAGCGGACCGGGGATGTAGGGGTAGTAGGGGAACACCGAGGACCCGACCACCAGGATCAGATCGCGGCCCTTGAGCGTCTCGGCCACCGGTCCGATCGCAGGGGGCAGAACGCCCTGGAAGAGGGGATGGCCCTCGGGGAAGCCGAGTCGCCCACCGCCCGGCGCGGGCGACGCGAAGACCGGCAGCTTCTGCCGCTCGGCCAGGGCGACGGCGTCATTCCAGGCGCCGACGGCGTCGATGTCGGGACCGGCCACGAGGACGGGGCTGCTGGCCGCGGCGAGTCGCTGGGCCAGCGACTCGATCGCGGCCGGATCAGGACCCATCCTCGGCTCGGCAGTGCGCTCGATCGCATGGCTGGATTCGGCGCCGGCCTCCTCGGTCCAGTCATCCATCGGCAGCGAGACGAACGTCGGCCCTCTGGGGGCGAGCGAGGAGGTGTGGATCGCTCGCGCCAGGGCGTGCGGCACGTCCTCCGCGCGAGGGGGCTCGAAGCTCCATTTGACGAAGGGGTGGACGACGCGCGTCGCGTCGCGGTTGGTCAGGTTCGCCTGCATCGTGATGTGGGCGCGGACCTGCTGCCCCGCGGTCACCACCAGCGGCGAATGATTCGCCTGGGCGTTGAAGATCGCCCCCATGCCGTTGCCGACCCCGGGCGCTGTGTGGAGGTTGACGTGGGCCGGCCGGCCGGAGGCCTGCGCGTAGCCGTCGGCCATCCCCACCGCCACGGCCTCCTGCAGCCCGAGGACGTAGCGGAAGTCATCGGGAAACTCGGCGAGCATCGGCAGCTCGGTCGAGCCCGGGTTGCCGAAGATCGTCGTCATCCCGTGCTCCCGGAAGAGCTCGAACGCGACTTCGCGGACTGTGCTCACGGCCGGACCCTATGCGGTTCCGATTCGCGCGGCGCTCCTCGGTCGTCTGTCCAGCGCCGGTTGTGCCGGCGTCCACTGCTCTCAAGCTCTGGCCGTCACCGGCTCGACGGACAAGAAGGACGCGCGGCAGGGAAGCCGCGCGCATGACATGGAGGTCATCGTGAAGAACAGGACGAAGGCAATCGCGACCGCCGGGACGGCAGCGGTCGCCTATCTCGCGGCGCTCGCGCCCGCGGGACAGGCGGCGACCGTGTGCAACGAGGCTGAGAACTCCCACCGAGGCGGGTACAGCGTCTCCGGCGGGATCGTGGATCCAGTCCCTCCGGCCTTCCTGCGTGGCTCGCAGATGAGGGTTGGCAATGAGGGCTCGGCCGGGCTCGCGAACGCGGCGGATCGCTCCCCTGCGCTCCGCCAGTGCGCACCCAGCGGTGGGGATGGCGATGGGGGCGGCGGAGGCGACCTCCCCACCTGAGCCCGTCAGTCAGGTCGCTCGCATCAGACCTGCGTGAAGTGCCGCGGCGTCGAGGGCGACGTCGAGCCGCGCCTGATCGCGTCCGTGCCGAACCGCTCGCGAATCTCGTCGATCGCGTGGTCGAGCGCCGGGTCGACCCGCGGCTCGAGGGGTAGCTCGAGCTGAGCCTCGTCGCTGAGGTTGGCGACCGCGATCCCGAGCAACGTGACCCCGCGCCGCTCGATCAGGGGTCTGGCCGCGGCCAGAAGGGCTTTCGCCGCGGCCAGGATCGCGCCCGTGCCCGCGGTCGGGTGGGCGAGGGTGCGCGACCGGGTCGCTCGGGAGAAGTCGGCGAAGCGCAGGCGGAGCGTCACGGTGCGGCCGGCCCGGTTGGCCGCCCGCGCCCGCCTGGTGACCCGGTCGACCAGTGTCACCAGCAGCGCATCGAGTTCGGCCCGGGACTTCCCACCGCCGGCGAACGCGGACTGGGTTCCGATCGAGCGGCGCCGCTGCCCCCGGCGCACCCGGCGGGGGTCGCGGCGGTTGGCGATCGCATGGAGGTGGCGCGCGGCGTGGGCCCCGAGGAACATCGCCAGCTCGGCCTCGTCGCGGCGCTCGAGCTGCCCGATCGTCTGGATCCCGTGGGCGCGGAGCTTGTCGGCCGTGACGAGGCCGACCCCCCACAGTGCCTCGACGGGCAGGGGCCGCAGGAACGCCGCCTCCCGGTCGGGCTCGATGACCAGCAGCCCGTCGGGCTTTGCTGCGCGGCTCGCCATCTTGGCGAGCACCTTCGTCCTGGCGGCGCCCACGGTGACCGCCAGCCCGACGCGATCCCGGGCCCGGCGCCGCAGCCGCTCGGCGATTCGACGCGGCGTTCCGGAAATCCGCTCCAGTCCCCGCACGTCGAGGAACGCCTCCTCCATCGACATCCCCTCGACAAGCGGCGCGGTCTCCTCGAAGAGGTCGAACAACGCCCTGCTCGCCTCCGTGTAGGCCGAGAAACGCGGCGGGACGACGACCGCGTGCGGGCAGCAGCCGGCGCGCCTCGCCCGCCGCCCATCCCGCCGTGGATGCCGAAGGCGCGCGCCTCGTAGCTCGCCGCCATCACCACTCCGGCGCCGACGATCGTGGGGCGGCCGCGCAGCCGCGGGTCGTCCCGCTGCTCCACCGAGGCGAAGAAAGCATCGGCGTCGGCGTGCAGGATCGAGGTCGCCCCGGACACGAACGTATGTTCGCATCGGGCCGTGCCTAGATCAAGCTTCGGCTGCGAGCAGCCGCCGTTCAGCCAACCCGCCGAAGTCGACGGGGCCCGGCATCAGCCGCTCCGGCGGCGGGATCTCGATTCCGATCGCCGCCATGCGGCGCTTCAGGGCCTGGTAGGCGAAGCCGTAGATCTGCGAGGAGTGGTGTCCGTAGGAGACGAAGTCCGAGGCGTCGTCGGCCTCGGGCGGGCAGAAGACCTCGGCCGCCTTCGGCAGCAGCTCCTCGAGGCGGCGGACGATCACTCCCTTCATCTCCGGACGCTCGTCGCAGACGTCCTTCAGGAAGCGGACGCCGAAGGCGATGTGGCGGTGCTCGTCCTGCTCGACCAGGCTGAACCCCTTGTTGAAGCCCGGGTAGAGGTCGTGATCGGCGGTGTACTCGATCATCATCCGCTGGCCCGGCATCGCCAGGACCCCCTCGGTGACCATGTGGTAGGTGACGATGCCCTCGACGAAGAGCTCGAGATCGTCGGGGCGGTCCTTGATCCGGTTGGCGATCTCGCGCAGCGAGTCGTCGAAGAGGAAGTGCCACGGACCGAGCATCCGGTCCTCGATCTCGTGCAGACGCTCGCGGAAGCTGCCGGACTCGAGGCCCATCACCTCGCTCGCCCAGCGGTCGAAGAAGACGGCGTGGCGCATCTCGTCGACGAGCTGGGTGGCGAGGAAGGCCTCGATCTCCCCGCTTGGTGCCGCGAGCAGGAACGGCGCCAGGTCGGCGGTGACCCGCTCCTCCCCGACGTAGAAGCTGCCGATGCTGAAGGCGGTGTGCCGCTGCGCCTCCCCGGGGCTGATCAGCCAATGCTCGCGATCGACGGAGAAGTCGAGCTCGTGCGCGCGCCAGTTCTGCCGCTCCCAGAGGGCGTAGAGCTGCTCGTAGTTCAGTAGCCCACCCTTCGGGCGCCGGCTCTCGGCCGGGTCGCCGGCGTCTCCGGCGGCCCCGTCGGCTGTCACCTTGCTGCCCCAGCTTCCGGCGTTCTCGGCCTGGATGCGGCGCTGTCGCTCCTCGCGCTCGAGCTCCGGGCCGTCGATGCCCGCGGCCCGGTCGATCCAGCGCCCGAGCAGGGTGACCGGCGGGATGCTGCCCTCGACCTCGGTCTTGCCGAGTCTCATGGCGTCGGGCGGGGTCAGCTCTCCCGAGAGCAGCTCGAGCCAGTCCGTGTAGCGGAGCCGGACGAGCGCATCAGGGTCCTCACCGAGGCCGCGCTCGACCCGCACGGCGCCGTCGTCGACCTCGACGCGCCAGGCTCCCCCTCCCTCACCGACCAACTCGTAGGCGACGGTGAAGCCGTGGCCGCGTGTCCACTCGGGCTCGATCGCATAGGCCAGCGAGCGGAAGACGAGGTCAGGGTCCACCGGGTGGCCGAGCCGGGCGAGCTCCCGCGGCCCTGCTTCAGGATCGAGCTTGCGGAGAGCGAGGGCCTTGCGGCGGCGTCCACGCAGCTTCAGCCGGCCGTTCATCAGCGGGCCGACGGGGTTGCGACCGGAGGCGACCCGCGCGAGCGTCTCGGCGTCGGTTGAGATCGCAAAGGTCTCGCCATTGAGATCCGCGCCGGCGAGCACCTCGGCCACCTTGGCCCGGCCGCCGAGGGAGCTGACGGTCCAGGCGCCGACGCCATCGAGCTCGAGGCGATAGCTCATCCCGTCGGGAAGCTTCGCCGCCGCGACCGGGAGTGACTGGACGATCAGCCGGGCCGCGAGGTCGGGGTCGGACTCCGCCATCCGGCGGAGAGCCCGCTGGGCGCTCCCGTCAGAACCGTTGCCACTTCCGGCCATGCCGGGCGATTCTGCCAGACCGGGCGGCAAATTTGGCTGGCCAGCCAGTGGCAGCTGAGGGGAGACGAGTTAATAGACTCACGCCGCCTTGCTAGCCCTATTGAGCCCTCCCGGCGGCCACTCGCCGAACGCGGACGACCTCAACACCCTCTACTGGGTGATGCTCGTTGCCGGCGTCGTGCTGCTGCTCGCGATCAACGGCGCGCTGCTCGCCGCTCGTCATGCGCTTCCGCTCGGCCCGCGGGCGCCAGCCACGGCGGCTGGTCGTGCGCCGGCCCGCGCAGATCGGGACGGCCGGGGTGTTCGCCGTGCTCGCACTCGTCGCCTTCGTCCTCGGCGTGATCGAGACCGACAACGCGAAGAAGGTGGAGGCGTCCGGCCCGGACGGACTGCAGGCCTCGTCGCTGATCACCGCGCAGCGAGGGCTCAGCATTCCCACCGGAACCCAGACGGCGCCGCTCGAGATCAAGACCTGCGGGCAGCAGTGGATCTGGCGCTACGAGTATCCGAACGGGACGTACTCGTACTACGAGCTCGTCGTCCCGGTCGACACCGCCGTCGTGCTCAAGCTCTGCTCGACCGACGTGGTCCACCGCTGGTACGTGCCCGGCCTGAGCGGCAAGTTCGACGCGACGCCCGGCACGAGCAACCAGGCCTGGTTCAAGGCGGACCAGGAGGGGATCTACGACGGCGCCAGCTACGCCTTCTCCGGGGCTTCCTACGCGGTGATGCGCACTCGGGTCCGGGTCGTCGATGTGCCCACCTACCAGGCGTGGCTCGAGCAGCAGGCCGCGGGGATCCAGGAGGCTCAGACCTTCGTGCAGCAGGCGAACGGGGAGACCGGCGGATGAGCAACGGAACCCTCGCCCCCCACCGTCCCGAGCTCGTCACCGAGGGCCCGGCGGCGGCGCGCCCGCGCTGGCTCGCGATGGTGATGAGCTCCGACCACAAGGACGTCGGCCGGCTCTACATCGGCGCCGCGCTCTCGTTCGCGATCCTCGGGATCGTCTGTTTCCTGCTGATGCGGCTCCAACTGGCGGTGCCGGAGAACACCCTGATCGCGCCGGTCACCTTCAACCGCCTGCTCTCGGTCGGCAGCGCGACGCTGATCGTCCTCTTCGCTCTGCCGTTCGTCTTCGGGCTCTTCACCTACGTCGTTCCGCTGCAGATCGGGGCGCGGTCGCTGGCCTTCCCGCGCCTCGCCTCGCTGTCGCTATGGCTCTACCTGCTCGGCGGCGTCCTGCTCTACGTGAGCTTCGTCTACACACCCCCGGAGGCGGGCTTCAACTCTTGGCCGCCGCTCTCGGACACGATCTTCATCTCCAACAACGGCGTCGACGTCTGGATCACCGCCGTCGGCCTCACCGTGCTCGGCCTGGTGCTGCTGTCGATCAACCTCGCCGTGACGATCGCGAAGCTGCGAGCTCCGGGCCTCGCCTGGCGACGGCTCCCGACCTTCAGCTTCTCGGCCGCCGTCTCGAGCTGGACGATGATCATCGCCGGTACGGCGATGGTGGCCGCGCTGACCATGCTGGAGATCGACCGTCACTTCGACGGCGTCTTCTTCGATGCGGGCGAGGGTGGCGCGCCGCTCTACTACCAGCACCTGAGCTGGATCTTCTTCACCGGGTGCTACCTCGTCTTCCTGCTGCCCTCGATCGGGGCGATCTCGGAGATCCTGCCGGTGTTCTCCGGCAAGCCGCTGCTCTCCCGCCGGGCGGTCGTGGTCTCGATGGCGGCGATCATGCCGCTCGGACTGCTCGCCTGGATGCAGAACATGATGAGCGCCTCGATCCCGATCGGCTTCCTCTACTTCGCGATGCTGATGGCCCTCCTGCTGGTGATCCCGATCGGGGCTGTGTTCGTCAACTGGATCGGCACCCTGGCGGGGGGCGTGCTGCGGATGCGAGCGCCGCTGGCGTTCGCGCTGGCCGCGATCTCGACACTCAGCTTCGGGCTGATCCTGGAGCTGATCCAGAGCGTGATCCCGGTCAACTGGCTGCTGGCGGACACGACCGCGTCGACCGCGGCCAGCGGCTACGTGCTGGTCGGGGGACCGGTGCTCGCCGGCTTCGCCGCGCTCCACTACTGGTTCCCCAAGATGACCGGCCGCGTGATGGGCGAGAGCCTCGGGAAATCGTCCGCGACCGTGATCGTGCTCGGCGCCCACCTCACCTTCATCCCGCTCTTCCTCGCCGGGGTCGAGGGACAGCAGGTCGACATCTTCAAGTTCTTCGAGGCGAGTGACGCGATGAACGCGATGAGCCTCAACGCGTACAACCTGATCGCGACGATCGGGGCGTTCGTGCTCTCGCTCGGGGTGGTGCTGACGATCGCGAACGCATACGTCTCGGTCAAGGGCGGCGTGCGCGCCGGCCACGATCCATGGGGCGGGGAGACGCTGGAGTGGTTCGCGACCTCGCCGCCTCCTCCGCACAATTTCGACGTGGTTCCGGACGTCCGCAGCGACGAGCCACTGCGCGACATCCGGGAGGCGGTGCGCCGCCGAGACGGCTCCCGCGCTGAGCCGGCCGAGTCGCGCGAGCCGGTAGCCTGACGGCATGGCCGGACCCGGTGCCGGCGGCGGCGGTGCAGGGCTCCGCCGGTTTCGCCGCCTGGCAGACCTCACCGCTGTTGTCACCTTCCTGCTGATCATCGTCGGCGGGGTCGTTCGCGTCAGCGACTCCGGGCTGGGCTGCGGCCTCGGCGGCAGCGGGACCAAGGGATGGCCGCTCTGCGGCGGCGACGTGATCCCGCTCGTCGGCGACGAGAACACGTTCATCGAGTTCTCGCACCGCCTGCTGGCGGCGGTCGTGGTCGTCCTGATCGCGCTGCTCTGCTGGCGCGCGTATCGCGACCTGCGGAACCGCAACAGCTGGGCCTTCCGCGGCAGCATCGCCGCCGGTCTGCTCGTCCTGGTCCAGGCCGGGCTCGGCGGCCTGACGGTCGAGCACAGCCTCAAGGACGGGCTGGTGGCGGCCCACCTCGGCACCGCGATGATCCTCTTCGGCCTGCTCCTCTGGCTCAGCTTCAAGGCGCGCTCCGAGGCGGCCGTGGAGGCCGACCAGCCGGTCCGGGCGCCGGTCCGTGGGCTGAAGCCCTACGCCGTGACGGCCGCGGTCCTCCTGCTCTGCGCGATCGTCGCCGGCGGCTACATGGCCGGGACCGAGGAGAGGGGCGTCAACGAGGTCGGCCCGAACATCGCGGGCGCCCATCTCGCCTGCGGCCACCAGTTCCCGACCTGCGGCGACGGCAAGTTCCTGCCCTTCGGGAACAACCGCCTGACCGACATCCACCTCACCCATCGCGTCTTCGTCTACGCGGCGACGCTCGCGATCATCCTGCTGCTCAGCGTCGCGTTCGCCCGCGGCTCGCGCGACCGTCTGCTCCTGCTGGCCGCGTTGCTGCTCGTGGGGCAGGTGCTGCTCGGCGGCATGAACGTCTGGCTCGGCGAGCACGCCGTTCTGATCGTCGGCCACCTCACGGTCGCGACACTGCTCTGGGCGACGGTCGTCTCGATCGCCTTCCGCCTCGCCTGGCTGCCCAGTCCCGCGCGCTCGAAGGAGCGCGCGCCACGGGCCGAGGCATCGGCGGCGCCGGCATGAGCGTCCACCTCGGGACTCGGCGAGAGCACGTCGGCCCCCAGACGCGGCCTGGAGGCGGCCACGTCTCGGTCACCCCGAGCGACGCGCGAGCGCGCACCATGCGCGCGGCCATCGGAGTGGCGAACGACTACGTCAGCCTGACAAAGCCGCGGATCATCTCGCTGCTCCTGCTCACCTGCGTGGCGACGATGTTCGTCGCGGATCCCGGCGGCCCCCCGCTCTCGACCATCCTCTGGACCTGCCTCGGGCGGCTACCTCGCCGCGGGTGGCGCAGGAGCGATCAACCACTACATCGAGCGGGAGCGGGACGCGCGCATGGCCCGCACCGCCACGCGGCCACTGGCGAGCGGGAGGATCGAGCCGCGGCGCGGACTCGCCTTCGGGTCGACGCTGGGAATCGTCGCGGTGGCACAGCTCTGGATCACGGTCAACGGCCTGACCGCGGCGCTCGCCGCCGCCGGCCTGCTCGGCTACGTCTTCGTCTACACGCTCTGGCTGAAGCCGCGCACGCCGCAGAACATCGTCCTCGGCGGCGCCGCCGGGGCGATGCCGCCGCTGGTCGGCTGGGCGGCGGCCACGGGCGCCCTCTCCGCCCAGGCGCTCTGGCCGTTCGCGATCGTCTTCTTCTGGACCCCGCCCCACTTCTGGGCGCTCTCGCTGCTGATCTCGGATGACTACGCCCGCACCGGGCGTGCCGATGCTGCCGGTCGTTCGCGGCGAGACCACCACGCGCCACCAGATCGTCGCCTATGCGGTGCTGCTGGTCGCGGTGACGGTCGGGCCGGTGCTGACCGGCCTGTTCGGAGCCGCCTACCTGATCGCGGCGCTCGCTCTGGGCGCCGGCTTCATCGGGCTCGCGCTCGTGCTGCTCGCCCACCCGACGCGGCAGGCGGCGCGGCGGCTCTACCTGAGCTCGCTCGCGTACCTGGCGCTGCTCTTCGTGGCGATGGCCCTCGACCGGGCGCTATAGCGCGGGGAGTGGATAGGGTTTCCGCCGTGGACCGCGAGCGCGCCAGAGCAGTCATCAAGTCGGGCATGATCGCCAGCTCCCTGGCACTGCTCGTCTTCGCATTGGCCTTCTACGTCTCGGTCCTCTACCTCCGATGAGCCAGCCGCAGAAGCCGACCGAGTCGATCTACCTGCCCAGGCCGAGCGTCTACTCCGGTGCTCGTTCGCGCTTGGGCTGTCTGCGGTCATCGTGGGCCTCTACGCCTGGTGGCCGTACTCGGTGATCGGCGCCTTCATCGCGCTCGGCTGACTGATCGGCTGGCTGCGCGCCAACCGGAGCGAGATCGCGCGCATGCCGCGCCACCAGCGCACCGACACGGCGCCCGAGTGCCCGCTTGTCGCGGTCGTCCAGTCCGCCTGCCCCGAGTAGAGCTAGGGCGGGCTGACATCGGACGAGGTCGCGCCGACCTCGGTCCAGCAGCGGACGATGTCCCGCATCGAGAGCACGCCGACGAGCTCGCCGCGCTCGACGATGACCAGGTGGCGGATGCTGCGCCGAACCATCTCCTCGGCGGCCTGCTCGAGGCTCCAGTCCGGGGCCGCGGAGATGACGCTCTCGCTCATGTGATCGGCGACCTTCTCGGTGTCCGGGTCCTTGCCGGTGCCGACGGCCTTCAGGATGTCGCGCTCGGTGATGATCCGCGGGCGCCGGGGACTCGTCGTCGAAGACGAGGGCGGCGCCGGTTCCCTTCTCGGTCATCTTGGTCGCGGTCTCCCGCAGGGTGTGGCCCGGCCCCACCGCCAGCACCACGCTCGACATGCCCTGGCGAACCTCCACTCGCCACCTCTTTCGGCCGGCTCGTGCCGTTCGGCGCAAGCTTATCCCACGCCTGGCGGCGGACCGAGCACTCGGGGGCGGCATATAGGATTCCGCCCCCGATGAGCGACCTCCTACACGGCGGCCACAAATACCGCCGCATCAACGGGCGGGCGATCTGGGTCGTCGCCACCATCGCCGCGACCGCGGCCATGGTCGCCCTGACCGGCTGCGATCTCGGCCCCAAGCCGGACCTCGCCCGGGGCCAGCAGCTGTTCACGCAGAAGTGCGGGAGCTGCCACACGCTGACCGGCCGCGGGGACCAACGGCGCGGTCGGACCGAACCTCGACTTCGCCTTCAAGGAGGCGCGCGCCAACGGCCAGGACCCCGACACCTTCGAGGGCGTGATCAAGGCGCAGGTCGAGAACCCGCGCCCCGCCACTCCGCAGCAGGTCGACGTCTACATGCCGGCCGATCTGGTCCAGGGCGATGACCTGAACGACGTCGCCGCCTACGTCGCGAGCGTCGCCGGCGTGCCCGGCATCAAGCCGCCGGTCTTCGCCCCGCCGCAGTTCTTCGCCACCAACTGCGGCGGCTGTCACACCCTCGCGCAGGCCGGCACGACCGGCACCACCGGGCCCAACCTCGACGAGGCCCTGAAGGGCATGAGCGCCCAGCAGATCTCACAGTCGATCAGCGACCCGAACGCGGTGATCACGCCCGGCTACCAGCCCAACGTGATGCCCCAGAACTTCGGCCAGACGCTGCAGCCCGACCAGCTCCAGGCGCTGGTCTCCTACCTCCAGACCGCCACGGGTGGCGGCGGAGGCGCAGCCGCCGGCGGGGGTGGCGGCAAGAACAAGTAGGGCCGCTCCACGCCTTCTAGTCCAAGTCCGGTTTCGTGCGATCCACCCCGCATAGCGGGGTCAAGTGCTCAAAATCGACTCGGAGACCGAAGGGCAGACCAATGCCCGTCGCTTTTCGTCCAAAGCACTGGTCACTAGCTCCGGCAGCGCCCCGGCCTTGGGTCCAGCTTACGCGGCCTTGCATGGGGCGTAAATCAGGCCGCTACGGTCGCTCCGGGTAGGGAAACCTGAGATAGAGGGAGAAGAGCATGCGGAAAACCGTCATGCCGTTCGTTTTGTCCATGGGGCTGATCGCGGTCTGGGCCGCCCCGGCTGATGCCGCCTCGACCCGCGCTGATTACATCGCCCAGGCTGACCCCATCTGCCTCGCGACTAACCAGGCGGAGGGGCACGCGCTAAGCGGGGCGGGGACGGACATCGATAAGGGCCGGTTCAAGGTGGTCGCCCGCAAATTGCGGCGCGCGGGCGTGTTCTTCAGCGCCGGGGTCGACCAGCTCGCGGCGCTGGAGCGGCCACCGGCCGACGCCTCCCTGCTCGGCTCCTGGATCGACTCTCTGCGGGCGCAGGTTCCGATCGTCAACCGTTTCGCGCGGGCACTCAGCCACAAGCAGGTGAAGCGCATACGTAGGACCTCGTCGCAATTGCTGATCGCCGAGGAGAAGACCGGCGCGCTGGTTGACGACTACGGTTTCGCGTTGTGCAACAAGTTCGGATACTGAGCCGCCTAGCGTCGATTCTGAGCCAGATTTCGTCGACTCCAGCCAGCGTTTTCGACCCGGGTAGGACCTTGAGTGCATCAGCCCTTCACGCTGCCTGCGAACCCCGAGAACTAACCGTCGTGTCCACGAAATCGAGCGCAAACGCGGCCTGAGCGAAGCCGACACTTGACACGCGCTTCTCGTCCAAACCGGTGATCCGACCAAACGGAATGGCGGGATCGGGAGTCAGGCGGGGGGAGACACGATCAGGTCGAGCCATGCGGTCTGCGTACCCGCTCCCGCGGAACTCGCGGAACGCTCCTCCGACTGCGTTCGCGACGCCACCCGGCCTCAGGCGGATCGGCGAGAACGAGCCGCCCTCCGGTTGGGATTCGAAACTCGTAGTGCCCGTTCGTGAGTGTTACCGCTGGTCCCTTCATTGCTCATTCCTTGGTCGTCCTTGCTGCGCTGTCTGATCGGGATACGGGAACCACTTGCAGCGGGATTCGGAGGTGTGCCCAAAATCACGCTCGTAAGCACGCGGAACGCCTCCGGGTTAACCGGCCGAAGTATCTCGCCGAAAGTGCTGTTTTCCATGCGAAGCAGCGGCCTTCAGGCGGACCGCCGCTTCTCCTCCAGAGCGGCTATTCCGACGGCCCGGCGGCTTCGAGGGCTCGCCGGGCGCTACTGCGCGAGCACGTTATGGACTGCGTACTCCGTGATTTCTGGCTGCGGGGCCCCGACATCGGCGGTGAACGGGCCGAGAATCTCCTCGTCGAACTTGTCGAAGGTCGCGCGGTCCTCCCAGACGTCAACCACCCGCACCCCGTCGTCGGTCGCAGCCACCCAGTGGAATATCGCGCCTGGCGGCACCCTTCCTCCGGGCATCATCTCCGAGATCCGGTCGTACTGGGCGAGCGTGCCTCCCCTGTAGTCAAGGATCAATCCGACTGCCATGGCTCCTCCTCTGAGTCGAGCGCGGTCTCAACGAGGAAGCTACGGCATGGGGAGGGTGCCGACCCATCACTGCCCGCTCGGAAAACCGCCGAGCTTGCGCCTTCGACGGGCGGGGCCTCTTGCGCGAGGCGTTCTCCTTGGGCGTCGGTGGGCGCTCTGCAGCCCTACTTCACTACGCGGATCAGCTTCTTGTTGACGAACTCCTCGATGCCGTAGCGGCCGAGCTCCCTGCCGAAGCCCGATCGCTTGACGCCGCCGAACGGCAGCTCGGCACCGTCGAGGCCGACTCCATTGACGTAGACCATCCCGGTAGCGAGGCCGTCTGCCACGCGAAGGGCCTGCTCAGGATCGTCGGAGAAGACGTACGAGCCGAGGCCGAACGGGGTGTCGTTCGCCAGCTCAATCGCCTCCTCCTCGGAGCCGACCCTGAAGACGCTCGCGACCGGCCCGAAGAACTCCTCGCGGTAAGCGTCATTCTCCGGAGTGACTCCGACCAGGACGGTGCTCGAGAAGTAGTTGTCCTTTCGATCGCCGCCAGCGGCTATTTCCGCGCCCTGGGCGACCGCGCGGTCGAGCTGATCCTGCAGGGTCTCCGCAGCGGACGCTGACGAAAGTGGCCCCATCTCGGCGTCCTCGGACGTCGGGTCACCCGGCTCGGTGGCCGCCATCTTGGCCGTGAACTTCTCGAGGAACTCGTCGTAGAGCTCGTCGCCGACGATGAACCGCTTCGCCGCATTGCAGGACTGGCCCGTGTTGTCGAGGCGGCCGGCGACTGCGGCATCGACCGCTTCGTCGAGGTCTTCCGCTCCCAGCAGGACGAACGGATCGGAGCCGCCGAGCTCGAGCACCACCTTTTTTAGGTTGCGCCCGGCGATCTCCGCGACTGCGGCTCCGGCTCGCTCGGAGCCGGTCAGCGAGACGCCGCGGACTTGCGGATCGGCGATCACCTCGGCGATCTGCTCGTTCGAGGCGAGAATGGTCTGGTAGGCGCCGTCGGGGAAGCCGGCGTCCGCCATCACCGTCTGAATCGCCTCCGCCGACTCGGGGCACTGGTGCGCCGGTTTGAGCAGGATCGTGTTGCCCACGACGAGGTTCGGCCCCGCGAAGCGGGCGACCTGGTAGTAGGGAAAGTTCCAGGGCATGATCCCCAGCAGCGGGCCCACCGACGTCTTGCGAACCAGGGCGGTGCCGTCGCCCGCCAGCAGCTTGATCGGCTCGTCCGCGAGGAACTCCTCCGCGTTGTCGGCGTAGTAGCTGTAGATGTCGGCGCAGAAATCCACCTCGCCCAGGGCCTGCTCCATCGGCTTGCCCATCTCCCGCACGATGATCTCGGCCAGCGTCTCCCGCCGCTCGGAGTGAAGCTCGGCCACCTTCTTGACCAGCGCGGCCCGCTCAGAGACGGAGGTCTTCACCGCCAAGCTGCGGTGAGCCTCGGTCGCCGCGGCGATCGCCGCCGAGAGATCCTCGTCGGAGATCTGCGGATACTCCCTGACGGTCTCGCCGGTTGCCGGGTTGACGACTGAGTATTTGCCCATTGCTTCCCTCCTCATTCCTTCGCATGGCGTGGTCGTTGAACTGCCTGATTCCTTGCCAGGCTAGCCGCTGTCCTTCCGCGAGGCGGCCACCGGGACCAGAGTAGCGGCCGCCGCCACCGCCGTGATCAGAAACGTCCTAGTTCGCCTGGCCATCCTGGCCTCCTGGATCGAGTGGTCGTGGTCGCCCTTTCAAGACAACCCCCAACATAGAGCCCGGGAGCGGCTCGGAGCCGGCGCTCTCCGCACCGCCTCCAGGTCGGAGTGATGCGTCCCCGCCGAAGCCGCCGCTGTCCATGCAAAGCATCGGTTTGACTGCACTCCTCCGAGCGGCAATGCAGCGGTGACTAGCGCTCGGCTGGGTCCGACCCGTAGCGGCGCCAATCCTGGATCAGCTTCCAGGTTCGCCAGAGGCCGATCGCGACGAGGATCACCGCCACGATCACGCCGGCCAGCGAGCTGATCAGTAGCGCCACCGCGATCACGATCGCCGCGGCCACCGCGAACATGATCAGGACGCGGAACATGTCCGCCTCCCGCCTCAGCGGGTTGTGCGGCCGATGGGTGGGCGTCTCGTTCAGGGGCCGACCTTCGCTCCCGGCATGGCGCGCGGCGCTAGAGCACGTAGACCGTGGTGAAGACGATGATCCACATGACGTCGACGAAGTGCCAGTAGATGCCGGGCACCTCGACGCCGAGGTGGTCCTTCGCCTCAGGGCCGTAGTGGCCGCGGAAGGCACGGATGTTCGCGATCCCCAGCAGGATCAGCCCGACCGTGACGTGCGCGCCGTGCAGGCCCGTGAGGCCGTAGAAGATCGAGCCGAAGGCGTCGTCGCGGGCGCTGAAGCCGATGTGGACGTACTCGTTGAGCTGGATGAAGAGGAAGGTCAGGCCCAGGAGGAAGGTCGTCATCAGCCCCATCTGGAGGCCGCGGCGGTTGCCCCTGCGGATCGACTCGAGCGCCCAGTGCATCGTGAAGCTCGAGGAGATCAGGATCGCGGTGTTCATGCCCGCGACCGCCACCGGCAGCTCGAACGGGTCCGGCGGCCAGGGCCCGTTGTTGGCGACGACTCGGAGGAAGAAGTACGAGGCGAAGAACGCCCCGAAGAGCATCACCTCGGAGACGATGAACAGCAGGATCCCGAGCGTCTGGCGGTCTATCCGCGAGCTCTGGTTGGCCTCCGGCGGATGGGGGTGGTGCTCCTCGGCGTGGCCGACGGCGACTGAGGCGCTCTCCATCAGCCCTCCCGCGCTCCAACAGCTTCGGTGGGCTCAGCGCCCGCGTCTGAGGGTGCCCCCTGGGACGGGGTGGCCGGCTCGGTGCCCGACTCGACGTGCTCGACCGGCTTGTCGGTGTGATGCTCGACCTTCTCGACCAGGCCCTCCTCGAGCCACTTCGACTGCTCGCCGCGAAGGGTCGAGATCAGGATGTCGTCGATCCGGTAGTGCTCGATCGCATTCTGGATCGCCGGGTAGGGCTCGGGGCTCATCGGCTGGCCGGTCGCGTCGATCTCGTTGCGGTACAGCTCGGCGAGCGTCGCGGCGAGGCGCGAGGCGATCTCCTCGCGCGAGATTGCGCCGGAGCGAGGGCAGATGAACGTGTAGCGATGCGGGCGCTCCCTGGCGCGCTCCAGGAGGCGGTCGACGAGGTCCTTGCTGTTGACCGTCTGCGTCGCCACCACCAGGGTGTGGGTGACGTCCCAGCGCACCGCGTCGTCGTCGACGCGCACGGGGATGTGCTCGACCCGGTCGTAGCGGGCCTTGGCCCATTCGACGAGGTCCTTGCGCATGAGGCCGAAGCGGGTCTCGTACAGGCAGGAGAGCAGGATGTAGTCGGGCTGCGTGGCGCGCACCGCGTCGTCGAGGGCGAGGGAGGGATCGGGGTCCATCACCGCGCCCTCTGAGGAGATCCCGAACTCCCGCAGCACCGACTGGGTCACGTCCACCCGGCTCTGCGCCGCATCGCGCCGCTCCTCGACGTCGACCAGCTGGCCGACGATCGGCAGGTTCTGCGGGGCGACGACGCCGAAGTAGTCGGCGCCCGCGTCGGCGAGCTCGCGGCAGGCGGTGAGCAGCTTGCGGCCGCCGGCGACCTCGTTGAGGAAGCAGAGCACGCGCTTGACCCCCTCGCGCGACGGCGGCGGGTCCGGATCGCCGAAGGTCGCGACCTCGCGCGGTGCGGTGACCTCGGAGGCGTGCTCCGAGGGGCGTGCCGACGTCCGTGATCGCGGACTCGCCCTGCTCGGGATCGACGGCGGGATCGGAGCGCTGGCGCTCCTCCTGCTCGCGCTGGGTCTCGGTCGTCGTCCTCGGTCACGAGGGCGCCCCGACGCCGGCCCTCTCGGGCTGTTTGATCTCCGACTCCTCGCCGGGCATGATCACGTGCCGCGCGCCGGGCACGCCGAACTCATACGGCCCGCCGACGACACGTGGGATCTCATCGAAGTTGAAGACCGGGGGTGGCGAGGAGACCTGCCATTCGATCGTCTTGGCCCGCCACGGATTGGGGCCCGCCTTCGGGCCGAAGCGCCAGCTGACGATCATGTTGTAGAGGAAGACCAGCTGGGCGGCTCCGAGCAGGAACGCGCAGCAGGAGATGAACAGGTTCCAGTCCCCGAACTGGGCGGAGTAGTCGGCGACGCGGCGCGGCATCCCCTCCATGCCGATCCAGTGCATCGGGATGAAGGTGCCGAGCATCCCGACCAGCGTCAGCCAGAAGTGGACGCGGCCGAGCCTCTCGTCGTACATCCGGCCGGTCATCTTCGGGAACCAGTGGTAGATGCCGGCGAAGATCGTGAACACCGAGCCGCCGAAGAGGACGAAGTGGATGTGGGCGACGACGAAGTAGGTGTCCGAGACGTGGATGTCGATCGGGATCATCCCGAGCATCACGCCGGAGATCCCGCCGATCGTGAAGGTGACGATGAAGCCGAGGGCGAACAGCATCGCCGTCGATCTCATATGGATCTTCCCGTAGAAGAGCGTGCCGAGCCAGGAGAAGATCTTGATCCCGGTCGGGACCGCGATCAGCAGGGTGGTGAACATCATCGGCACCCGCAGCCAGCTGAACATGCCGGCCACGAACATGTGGTGCGCCCAGACCGAGTACGAGAGGACGACGATCCCGATCAGCGCGAGCGCCATCAGCCGGTAGCCGAAGATCGGCTTGCGCGAGTTCGTCGAGATCACCTCGCTGACGATCCCGAAGCCCGGCAGCATCATGATGTAGACGGCCGGGTGCGAGTAGAACCAGAAGATGTGCTGGTAGCTGATCACGTCGCCGCCGAAGGCCGCCTGGAAGAAGTTGGTGTGCAGCGCGCGGTCGAAGAGGACCATGAACTGCACGCCCGCGATGAACGGCGTTGCCGCGACCACGAGCAGCGAGGTCGAGAGGTTCGCCCAGACGAGCAGCGGCAGGCGCCAGAAGTTCATCCCCGGCGCCCGCATGGTCACGATCGTGACCAGGAAGTTGAGCGCCGTGGCGATCGATGAGGCCCCGGCGAACTGCACCCCGAGGTTGAAGAACGACTGGCCTAACGGCGCTCCGGTGGAAAGCGGCGCGTAGCCCGTCCAGCCTGCGTCGAAGGCTCCTCCCGGGCAGAGGAAGCTGCCGACGAAGAGCAGGCCCGCGATCGGCAGCATCCAGTAGCTGAGGGCGTTCAGCCGCGGGAACGCCATGTCCGGCGCCCCGATCATCAGCGGCAGGACGTAGTTCGCGATCCCGGCGAACGCCGGGATCACGAAGACGAAGATCATGATCGCGGCGTGGGTGGAGAAGAGCCCGTTGAAGGTGCTCGGGTCGACGATCTGCGTGCCGGGCTGGGCGAGCTCGGCGCGCATGATCATCGCCATCAACCCGCCGACGAAGAAGAAAAAGAAGGTCGTGACCAGGTACTGGATCCCGATCACCTTGTGGTCGGTGTTGACCTTGAAGTAGTCGCGCCAGCTGTAGGCGCCGTGGTTCTCGTGCTCGCGCTCCGCCGGGAGGGTCGGAGCGCCGATCGCCCAGCGGAGCCAATAGTCGAAGCAGCCGATGCCGACAAGGAAGCCGAGCGGAGCGGTGATCGCAGGGACGATCACCTGCGGGTAGCCGGTCTGCTCAGTCTGGAAGGCCGACAGCCCGGAGATCTTGCGAAGCGCCACGACCAGGGCGAGACCGAAGGCGCCCGCCAGGATCGTGTAGGTCAGGGCCCGCCACCAGCCCGGCCGCTCTGAAAAGTGCTGCGGTCATCCCCGCCATCCTTCCATCGCCGCGATCATCGTAATCCTCCTGCCTCTCATTGCTTGAGCCTCGTCGGTGTCGTCTCTCCGGGCTTCGGGTCGCTGTCCGGAATCGGCGGCTGCGGCCGCCGCCCACTGGTCGAAGTCGGCCTGCGACGGCTCGACGACCACCGGCGCCCTCATCGTCGCGTGGCCGAAGCCGCAGAGCTCGGTGCAGACCAGGGTCAGGTCCTCGGCCTTGGTCGGGCGTGACGTAGGCACGGGTGGTGATGCCGGGGACGTTGTCCTTCTTGATCCGCCACTCCGGCACCCAGAACGAGTGGATCACGTCGAGGCTGTGCATCCGGAACTCGATCTGCCGATCGACGGGCACGTGCAGCTCGCGCGAGGTCACGCCCTGCTCCGGGTAGTTGAAGTGCCACTCGTACTGCTGTCGAGTAGACGTCGACCACCATCCGGTTGGGGTCGTGGGCCTCGATGTCCGAGAGCGTGATCCAGGAGTAGATCGCCGCCGAAGAGGACGATCACCGTCGGAATCACGGTCCAGGCGATCTCGAGCCTGGTGTTGCCGTGGATCGGCGCCCCATCGCCCTCGTCGCCCGGTCGAACCCGCCAGCGCCAGAGCGAGTAGACGAGCATCACCATGACGATCGAGAAGACGAACGACGAGAGCACGATCATCACGTCGAGCAGATCGTCGATCTTGGGAGCGGCGGTGGAAGCCTCCTGGCCGTTCCAGTTCGGGATCAGCATGATCACCGAGGTGACCACCGTGAGCACGATCACCGCGGCGATCAGCTTGGGAATGGGCACGCCCCGCATCGCGCGGCATTCTATTCAGCCAACCTGAAGGCGCTCGCCACGGGTTTGTGCCTCAAGTGACGACTGGCGGCAGTCCGTCGAGCTCTCCCCGGGAGGCCGCGATCACGGTCCGGGCGACGCCCTCCCAGCTCCAGAGCTCGATCTACGCGTCTCGCCAGGGACAGGCCGGCCTCCCGGCGCCGTCGCCGGTTCGAGGGCGAGCCAGCCGCAGATCCGGTCCGTCAGCTCGGCTGACAGCGTCGGGGCCCACCGGGAAGCTGAGCAGCCGGGCGAGGTCCGGGTCGAGCGCCTCGGCGAGCAGCTGCGAGACCTCGCGCATCCCGGAGTGATCCGCCGAGACCGGCGGAACCCCGCAGGCCGCCGACTCGGCCGGGACCATGCCGAAGGCCTCGGGCCAGGTGCTGGTCATGGCGAAGGTCTCGGCGGCGGGCATGACGTCGGCGACCTCGTCGTGTTCCAGCCGGCCGCCGATCAGGATCGAACCGGCGGCATCGCGCGCGGCATCCGCGTAGCCCTCGGGCGGATCGCCGAGGAAGCCGGTGAGGATCGGGAGAGCGGCGCGTCGTCCTCGCTCCTCGTAGCCGCGCCCGCGGGCCGCCACCTCGAGCGCCGCGTCGAGGTCGCCCCGGTCGAGCGCGTCGACCAGCGCACGCAGACCGGGCTCGTAGGCGCCGAACCCGATGAGCAGAAGCCGGGGCGAGCGATCCCCGCGCGCCAGCCGCTCACGGTGGATCAGCGGCCAGGCGGCCACGAGCAGATCGACGCCCTTGCTGACCACGAACTTGCCGACGTAGAGGACGCGCGCATCGCCCGCGGACCAGGTCCGCAGCGCGGCGGCGATCGCCGGGCCATCGCGGCCGAAGGAGTCCTGGACCTCGCCCGCCGGCGCTTCGGAGGAAAGCCGAACGGCCAGCTGCTCGAGGTCGCGTCGCGCCTCGTCCGGCTCGTGAGGGCGGAAGCGGTGGACGTCGACGCCGGGCGGCCCGAGCCGGGTGCGCTCGGCGAGCCTCGGGTCCGGCACCGTCTCGAACAGAACCTGGGCGGTGTGCGATGAGCCGGCGAGGATCCCGGCCGCCGCCTCGGTCCCCTCCAGCGCATAGGGGACGAAGCGCTCCGGATGCGGCCTCACCACGTAGGAGAGGTCCGAGCCGTGCACCTTGATCGCGAAGCGCAGGCCGGCCCGCGCGAGGATCACCGGGCCCATGATCAGGTGGTTCGCGAGGGCCGCGTCCGGCTCGCCGTAGTCGTCGACGACCTGCCGCACCGCTCGAACGTTCCGGTCGAGGTAGCGGTCGAGCTCCTCGTCGGTCAGCTCCGGGAAGGTCTTCACCTCGAAGCCCTCGTAGCGGTCGGCGACGAAGACCGGCAGCAGGCCGCCGATGTCCGGGACGTGCACGGTGACGTTCTCGCTGTCGCGAACCCAGTCGAGCTCGTCGGCGTGCCGGTCCTGGCAGATGAGGTGGACCTCGTGTCCCTGGCTCGCCAGTGCCTGGGCCAGGCTCGCGTTGTAGACGTTCGAGCCGGTGCCGTGCAGCAGATAGCCGTGGAAGATGAGCACTCGCATCCGGCGCAACGGTATTGTGCGCGCCGTGCAGAACCCGGATCAGACCTACCGACTGCGCGCACCGGCCTCGGGGCGCGAGGCGCTGGCGAAGGTCAGTGCCGACGGCATCTACGTCGACCGGGAGACCGGCGAGGAGATGAAGGTCGTCGCCGCGACCCTGCCGCTCGCACCCTCCGAGTCGGCGCTCGTCAGGGCCCCGGAGAACCTGCGTGCCTGCCGGCGCTGCAATCAGCTGATCGGGCTCGACGTCAGCGACTGCCCGTATTGCGGGCTTCGCCAGCCGGCGCTCGACGGCTCCTCGTGATCAAGGCACTGGCGGTGACAACGCTGGCCCTCGGGCTGGCGATAGCCGGCTGCGGCGGAGACGACTCCGGCGAGACGACAACTGTCCCCAGCGTCTCGATCCCGGCCATCACCTCGCCGATCCCGGTGACCACCACGACGACGCCCGCAACGACCACCACGCCGACGGGGCCGACGACGACGAGCAATGGCGGCAGCTCCGCCAACCCGACCCAGCCCGACTCGGAGACGAACGACGTGCGTCCCCCGGCCGGCAGCCCTCAGGAGGCCTTCGAGAAGCAGTGCGAGCAGAACCCGAGGGCCTGCCGCTAGCGCGTAGCCTGCGGCAGGTGGCCGAGCCGATCACTGCCGAGGGAATCGAGGCGCTGCGCGCCGATCTGGAGGAGCTCGAGGGACCGGGGCGTCGTGAGATGGCGAGCCGGATCAAGGCCGCGCGTGAGCTCGGTGACCTGAAGGAGAACGCCGAGTACCACATCGCCAAGGACGACCAGGCGCATCTCGAGACACGAATCAAGCGGCTGCGCGAACGACTCCGCAAGGCGGTGGTGGTGGAGGCGGATACAACCGCGAGCGTCTTCGCGTTCGGCCGGACCGCTGAGGTCAAGGACGTCGAAAGCGGCCAGATCAACACCTGGACGCTGGTGGGCGCGACGGAGGCCGACCCCAAGCAGGGGAAGCTCTCGGCGGAGTCCCCGGCTGGGCGTGCGCTGCGGGACGCGCCGGTCGGCGAGGAGGTCAAGTTCGAGACACCCGGCGGGATGAAGACCTACCGGGTCGAGGAGCTACTCGACTAGGCCCAGCTGGACGCGGACGACGCGGCCGGACTACTTCTTCTTCTTAGGCGGCTTCGCCGGCTTCTGGTTCGGGTCGGCGACGACCGTCGCCGAGTAGAGCAGGCGGGCGGTGTTGTAGGTGCAGCCGTAGGCGCGCTGTGTCCCAAGGGCGTCCTGCGGAGTCCCGGCGAGGATGTCTGGGGTCTCGTTGCACTTGCCCTTCTTGCGGCTCGCCTGCCACTTGGTGTTGGCGCTCTGGTTGATCGCGAAGGCCGGCGCCCAGGTCGGCACGGTCAGCGCCACGATGTTGTTGGGCTTGACGCGCAGTGGCGTGTCGAGCGTGAAGGTGGTGGTCTGCCCGAGATAGGCGGAGAGATCCTCGACCGGCGACTGCGACTTGAGCTTGTAGATCGGCTTGCCCTGCTTGACCTTCTTCATGATCGGCTTCAGGATCGAGATCCGAGCCTTCGGCGAGCCGCCAAAGGTCTTGGTGAAGAAGTCGAGGTCGCTCTGGTTGTTGTTCTGCGGGTTCGGCTTCGTGCTCGGCGCCCCGGTCTTGATCGACCAGGCGACGAGCCTTCCGCGAGCGGGCACGACAAACGGATTCGCGGCCCCGGTGATCGAGGTCTGGAAGCCGGTCGTCTTGCCCGACCGCCTGACAGGTCGTCGGGCACGACGGCGCCGCGGGCGCGGCCGCGCCCAGCACCATCACCCGCGCCGCACCGACGGCCTCGCCGGTCGAGAGGATGGCGGCGAGAACCGCCGCGAGCACGGCGACGGCGAAGTGCGAGGGCGAGCCTGTGTAGGCGCGCGAATGCGTGAGCTTGCTGGCCCATGGACTTCATTGAACACCCGATTTAGAGGTGGGTTGCGGGGTTTCCTTGCAAGCGCGCCCGGCACCCGCCTGATTCGCGCCGTTAGGGTGGCAGGCTCATGGAAGCGGGATCCGCCTTTCAGCGCTACCTCGACTCGGGCTTGGAGAGCTTCGGGATCGAGGCCGACGAGACCGAGCGGGCGGTGATGGCGGGCGTCTGGTCGATCTGGGAGCCGGGCATGAACCTGCTTCGCGACGCGGACCTGGACGGGGTGGAGCACGAGATCCACCCGGACCTCTCCGCCCCACCGCGCGGATGACCGCCCTCGACCTGCCGCTCCGCGAGCAGGCCGCCGGAATCGCCTCGGGCGAGATCGACGCCGGTGAGCTGCTCGACGCCTGCCTGGCCAGGATCGAGGAGCGAAACCCGGAGCTGAACGCGATCGTCGCGACCTTCCCGGACGAGTCCCGAGAGATGCTCGAGGCCGCGCCCGACGGGCCGCTCCGCGGAGTGCCGGTGGTGATCAAGGACGAGTGGCCGCTGCCCTGGCGGGCCGAGACGGTCGGCGCGGCCGCCGTGCCCGGCGTCACCACGCAGCCGGGCGAGTCCGGCCCCTACCGCGCCCTGCGCGACGCGGGAGCGGTGATCGCGGCGGTCGGCAACATGCACGAGCTCGGCTCGAGCAGCACCGGCAACACCTCGGTCTACGGGGCGGCGCACAACCCCTGGGATCTCGAGCGCTGCCCCGGCGGCTCCTCGAGCGGCCCCGCCGCCGCGGTCGCAGGCGGCCTCGTCTCGGGCGGGATCGGCGCGGACGGCCTCGGCTCGATCCGCTACCCGGCCGCCTATTGCGGCCTCACCGGCCTCAAGCCGACCTTCGGCCGCTCCGCGATGGAGGGGCACCACATCGCCGAACACCGAGACGATCGTCTCCGGCCCGCTCTGCCGCGACGCCGCGGACTGCCGCCTGCTCGCCTCGGCGATGTTCGGCGAGGAGCTTGCCGGCAGCGGACCCGGCCGGCCTTCGCATCGGCGTCATCCGGGACCCGTACTGGAGCGACTCCGCCCCGGGCGTCCGCGAGGCCTGCGAGTCGGCCCTGGAGGCGCTTCGCGCGGAGGTCGACGGCGAGCTGATCGAGGTCGAGATCCCCGAGCAGGAGCTGATCCTTCCCGCCGCCGTTCTCGTCGCGCAGGCGGAGGAGGCCGCGCACCTGACGCCGGGCAACCTGAACTCACTCCCGGAGGAGCTCAGCGTGATCAACCGCGGCGTCCTCAAGCTGCGTGGCCTGATCCCGGGGAGCCTCGCCGCCCGCGCGTTCGTCGCCCGCGCCCAGGCGCGCCGGAACCTGGCCGAGCTCTTCGAGCGGATCGACGTGCTCGCCTGGCCGACGGTCCCGGCGGTCGCTCCTCCGCTCACCGACCCGATGATCGAGTTGCCCTCCGGCGCCGCCTCGGCGGACGCCGGCAACGCCCGCCAGGGCGTGATCGCGAATCTGACCGGCGTCCCGGGCGTCAACCTCCCGGTCGGCCTCGACGGCGGTCTCCCGGTGGGACTCCAGCTGCTGGCGGCGTGGGGCGAGGACGCGATGCTGCTCGACGCCGCCGAGGCCCTCGAGCGCGCCACCGATCGCGAGTTCGTGGAGCTCCGCCCGGCCACCGTCGCCTGATTGCAATCCTGAGGCGATGAGCCGGCGGGCATGGTTCGCGTTCGCGGCGCTCTCGGTGATCTGGGGCGTCCCCTATCTCTTCATCAAGATCGCGGTCGACGACGGGGTCTCGCCGTTCTTCCTCTCCTGGGCGCGGCTGGTGCTCGGCGCCGGCCTCCTCTTCGCGCTCGCCCCGCGGGGTGGAATCGAGATGCTGCTGCGAGGGCCGCGCCGCTGGATCCTGGCCTACGCAACGGTCGAGATGGTCGGGCCGTTCCCGCTGATCGCCGCGGGCGAGCAGCACGTCGACTCCTCGGTCGCGGCGATCGTGATCGCGACCGTCCCGCTGCTGATCGCCCTGCTGGCGCTCCGGTTCGATCACACGGAGCGACCGACGCGCACCCGCATGCTCGGCATGCTCATCGGCCTCGCCGGAGTGGTGGCGCTGGTCGGAATCGACCTGAGCGGCGAGAGCAGCGAGCTGCTCGGGGCCGGCGCCGTGATGATCGCGGCGGTCGGCTATGCCGCCGGCCCGATGATCATCAAACGGCATCTCCTCGACTACGACCCGCGCGCGACGATGGCCGCGAGCCTGACCGTCGCCGCGGTGCTCCTCACGCCGGCGGGCCTGCTGACGATCCCGGGGTCCGTTCCGCCCGCGGACGCGCATCAGCTCCCTGATCGTGCTCGGCGTGCTCTGCACGGCGGCAGCCTTCGTGATCCTGATGGTCCTGGTCTCCGAGGTGGGCGCGGGCCGCGCCTCGATCATCACCTACATCAACCCCGTCATCGCCGTGGCGCTGGGCGTGATCGTCCTCGGGGAGAGCCCCGGCGCCGGGGCGATCGCCGGCCTGCTGCTCATCCTGGCGGGCTCATGGCTCGCCACCGACAATCGCTTGCCCCCGAACCCGACCGCGATCGTGACGCGCTGGCGGGCGGGGCGCGAGCCACCGGTGACCGAGCCCTCCGTGCCGGTTCGGGCTGTGTGACCGCACCTCCGAGCGTCGCCGGGGGCGGCGGTTATCTTGCTCTGACGTGGCCGCGATCGAGACGCACGAGCTGGCGCGCGAGTTCGAGGGCGGCATCAAGGCCGTCGACGGCGTCGACCTCGAGGTGGCGGCGGGAGAGATCTACGGGTTCCTCGGACCGAACGGCGCCGGCAAGACGACGACCGTGCGGATGCTGACCACGCTGCTCCGGCCCACCGGGGGATGGGCGGAGGTCGCCGGCTTCGACGTCGCGAAGGACCCGGGGGCGGTCAGGCGGAAGATCGGCGTCGCGCTCCAGGAGGCGGCCCTCGATCCGCTGATGACCGGGCGGGAGCTGATCGAGCTCCAGGCGACGCTGCACGGCATCTCGAAGCGGGAGAGCCCGCAACAAGTGCCGCTGGCTGCTCAACCGGGTGGGGCTCACCCTCGCGGCCGACCGCCGGATCGGCACCTACTCGGGCGGCATGCGACGGCGACTGGATCTTGCCGCGGCCCTGGTGCACACCCCCGAGGTCCTCTTTCTCGACGAGCCCACCACCGGCCTCGATCCGGTCAGCCGCAAGGCGATCTGGGAGGAGGTCCGCAAGCTGAACCAGGAGGGCACGACCGTGTTCCTCACCACGCAGTACCTCGAGGAGGCCGACCAGCTCGCCGATCGCGTCGGGATCATCTCCGGCGGCAAGCTCGTCGCCGAGGGCACCCCCGGAGCGCTGAAGGCCGAGGTCGGGCAGCCCCATCTGGAGCTCTCCCTGGTCGACCAGCCGGGCAACGAGTCGCGGGCGGAGGCGATCCTGGCCCGCTTCGGGCGTCCGCTCCCCGCCAGGGACGGGACGCTGATGGTCGAGATCGAGCGCGGCTCCTCCGAGATCGGCCCGATCGTCGTCGCGCTCAACCAGGAGGGGCTCGAGGTCGAGTCCCTCGACCTCGTTCAGCCCTCGCTCGACGACGTCTTCGTGCAGAAGACCGGCCAGCACCTCGAGGGTGCGTCCGAGGACACGGATGAGACGGAGGCCGTAGCCGAGTGATTCGAGACGCTGGCGATCAACGCCCGCGTGGTCGCCGCCCTGGGGAGACGCTCGATCATGCAGACGCTCCGTCGGCCGCAGCTGCTGGCGCCGCTGATCGTCTTCCCCACCGCGCTGCTCGCCATCCAGACGGCGGGGGCCGGACGGGCGGTGGACCTGCCCGGGTTCCCGGACGTCCCCAACTTCCTCTCCTTCATGCTCGCCGGATCGATCGTCCAGTCGGTGATGTTCACCGGCAACTCCGGGGCGATCGCCTTCGCGATCGACATGGAGATGAGGTTCACCGACCGCCTCTACGCGGCGCCGATCGCGCGCGTCCTCGGTGGTGCTGGGCCGGCTGGCGGCGACCGCGACCCTCGGGGCGATCATCGCCGTCTACTTCATCGTGCTCGGGCTGATCTTCGGCGCGAGCATCCACGAGGGCATCCCCGGCGGTCATCTGGATCATCGCGCTGACCTCCGCCTCCGCCCTCGCCTTCGGAACGATCGGCGCGGCGATCGCGCTCCGCTCGAACAGCGCCAGCGTCGTGCAGGGGATCTTCCCCCTCGTCTTCGTGGTCCTCTTCCTCTCCGACGCCTTCTTCCCGGCCAACCTGATGCTCGAGCCGGCCTCCTGGGTCGCCCAGTACAACCCGTTCAGCTTCATCGTCAACGGGATCCGCGACCCGATCATCAGCGGCTGGTCGGCGACGACCGAGCTGAAGGCGATCGCATCGGTGATCGGCATCGGAGCGCTCGGGTTCGTCCTGTGCGCGCTGGCGATGCGCAGCAGGCTGCGGAGGGGCGTATGAACTGGCGCGGAGCGGCCGCCAGCATCGCGGTGCTGGTCAAGAGGGCCCTGAACGAGATCACCAGGGTGCCGGGCGCCGCGATCCCCGGCGTGCTCGCGCCCGACCATCTTCTTCCTCGGACTGACCAGCGTCTTCGGCAGCCTGACGCTGCTGCCGGGGTTCACCACCTCGCAGCTACCAGAGCTTCCTGATCCCGGTCAGCCTCCTGCAGGGAGCGGGCTTCACCGGCGCGGCGACGGGGGTCAACCTCGCCCGCGACATCGAGCAGGGATGGTTCGACCGCCTGCTCGCCTCGCCCGCTCCTCGACCGGTGCTGCTCGCGGGCTGGTGCTGTCGGCGAGCCTTCGCTGCCTGCTCCCCGCGACCTTCCTGCTGATCGTCGGCTTCGCGGTCGGGGTGCACTGGCCCGGGGCTGCTCGGCCTGTTGATCGCCGTCACCCTGGTGATGGGGATGGCGGTGGTCGCGGCGACCTGGGGAACCTCCCTCGCCCTCCACTTCCGCACGCAGGCCGCGGCGCCCGATCATGCAGGTCGGGATGCTGCTGGCCGTGCTGCTGACCACGGCGTACGCGCCGCAGCGATCTGCTCACCGGCTGGCTGCAGGAGGTCGCGAAGATCAACCCGGTGACGCAGGTCGTCGAGGCGGTCCGCCAGGGCTTCGTCGGGTCGGTGAGCTGGGGCGACACCTGGCCCGGGATACCTGACGCTCTTCGGCGCTCGCCGCGGTGCTCAGCTTCTTCGCCCTGCGCGGCATGCGCCGCATGACGTTCTGATGCGCCGCAGCTTCCCCTGGTGGTCGAAGCGCAGGTCCGCGACACGGTGATGCGGCTCGCCCAGCAGACGCTGGCCGCGAGCTGGATCGAGGGCGAGCGGGACGGCGTCCCCTTCGCTTACTCGCGGCCCAGCCCCGGCCACTACCCGTGGCAGTGGTACTGGGACTCCTGCTTCCACGCGATCGTCTGGAGACGGTTCGACGGTGACCGCGCCGAGCAGGAGCTGCGCAGCCTGCTCGACGGCGGGCGCGCCGATGGCTTCATCGGCCACACGATCTTCTGGGACCGCCCGGTCGACTGGAAGCGCCGCTGGACCTACAACGTCACCTCGAGGAGCGCCCGGAACACCTCGACGATCCAGCCCCCCCTGCTCGCCTGGGCCTGGAAGATCGCCGTCGGGGATCCGGCGGATGAGCGGAGGATCGCGGCCCATCATCGCTGGCTCGAGGCCAACCGGGACCTGGATGGCGACGGCCTTCTCTGGCTGGTCCAGCCCGACGAGTCGGGCCTGGACTCCTCCTCGAAGTTCGACGCCGTCTGGGGCCGGCACGCCCACGGGCACCTGCTCTTTCCCCTCCTGATCGAGAGGAACCGCCGGCTCGACTGGGACGCGCGCCGGGTCCTCGCGGCCGGCGGGCCGGTCCTGTGCGAGGTGGTGACGAACGTGCTCTGGGGCCTCTCCCGGCTGGCGGCCGGCGAGCCCTCGATCACGCCCGCGCTGATCGATCGGTTCTGGGACGAGCGCCGCGGCCTCTTCCTCGACGTCGCCCGCGGGAAGGTCGCGAAGGTCGGCGACACCGACCCGGTCGGAGGCGACCACCGGATCCGCGTATCGACCTGGTCGGCACTCGCGCCGCTGGCGCTCCCCGACCTCCCGGAGGAGATCGGCAGGCGCCTGGTCGAGGAGCACCTGCTCGACCAGCGCAAGTACTGGCTGCCCTACCCCCCCACCTCCGTCTCGGCCGAGGAGCCGGGCTTCGAGCCGCGCAGATGGAAGCGGCCGCTGCGGCGCCTCTACTGGCGTGGCCCAACCTGGATCAACTCCGCCTGGCTGATCTGGATCGGCCTGGTCCGCCAGGGGTACGCGCCGGAGGCCCTGGAGATGACGAAGCGTCTTTCCGAGGCAGTCGTCCGCGAGCGCCTGCGCGAGTTCTATGAGCCCTACACCGGCGTGGGCCTGGGAGCCCGCGAGTTCGGCTGGTCCTCCCTGATCGCGGAGCTGGTCGAGCCGGACCCGGCCGCGGCGAGTTCGTACCTCAGCTAGCCGGCGTTCCCGGCGCCCCACTGCTTCCGCCAGGCATCCAACGTGTTGCTCAAGCTCTTCAGCTCCTCTGCCGTTGCCTTGTGTCCGGCGACGCGGGGAACGTCGCTGTCGAATGCAGCGGCAGCCGTGTCCGAGGTTTCGTCATCGAGCTTCGAAACCACGCCGATCAACCTCTCGAGAGCCTCGGCGAGGCCCGCGATCCGTTCCTCGAGTTCCGCGGGACCGGGGCCTGGATCGGGCATGCCGAAATTCTTTCACGACCAGACAGATGCCGAGGATTCTCTCCGAGCTGTTGGCTAGGTCGGCGGCGGAATCGGCACCGAGATCGAGACGCCCGCCTGGCAGACGAACTTGCCGACGGTCCGCTTCTTGACCTTGACCCGCACGGAGTTCGTACCGGCCGGCAGGTTGTTGGGAAGCTGACCAGACACGGACCAGTTACCCGTCGAATCGGTCGACTTGCCGTCAAGAGTCGCCAGGACCACTCCGCTCGCATCCAGCACCTGAAGCCGCGTCGATCGCCCCGGCTCACACGCATTGGCCGTATTGATCGATCCCTTCGCGGTCACCTTCCCGCTCTTGTTGATCTTGGGGCTGCCGTTGAAGAAGATCACGCTGGTCTTCTTCTTCTTGCCCGCCAGCGCGGTCGCGCTGAATGCTCCAACCGCGAGTGCCGCAACCGCGAACACCGCCATCAGCCTTCACTGCTCTCATCGGACGCCCTCCTCCTTGAAGTAGCCGTGCGGCGAGTCTAGGGCTTCGTCAGTGCCGCTACTTGTATCGGTAGGTGATGCGCCCGCGGTCGAGGTCGTACGGGGAGAGCTCGATCTTCACCCGGTCGCCGGGGAGGATCCGGATGTAGTGGCGGCGCATCTTGCCCGAGATGTGGCCGAGGACCTCGTGGTCGTTGTCCAACTTGACGCGGAACATCGTGTTGGGCAGCGCCTCGGTGATCTCGCCCTCCATCTCGATTTTCTCTTCCTTCGCCATCTGCGCCGGGCAGGGTAGCGCCTGGCGCAGGCGCCGCCGGGGATTTGACTCCCGCCTAGCGCCCCTCGAAGGTCGCGTTGCCTGGCCCCTCCTTGAGGAAGGTGGCCACCGCGTTCTGCAGATCCTCCGAGGCGAACAGCTCGGCGAAGACATCGGGCGTGACGCGGTCGGCCTCCTCCACGCCGCCCGTCCGGTAGGCGCGAATGATCCGCTTGGTGGCGCCGTGCGCGATCGTCGGCCCATCCGCCAGCCGGTGCGCGAACTTCATCCCCTTCTCGAGCAGCTGATCGTCGGAGACGACGCGGCTGACCACGTTCCAGCTCTCGAGGGTGGCCGCGTCGTAGAGCCCGCCGCTCATCACGAACTCCGCGGCGCGAGCGGGCCCGGCCCGCTCGGCCATCCTCTGGGTACCGCCGGCGCCCGGCGTCAGGCCGACGACCGCCTCGACCAGCCCGAAGCGGGCCGACTCGGTCGCCCAGATCATGTCGCAGCCCAGCGAGATCTCGAGGCCGGCGGTCAGGCAGAGTCCGTGGACCAGGGCGAGCGTCGGGATCGTCAGGTTCTCGAGTCGCTGCACGACCGGGATCAGGGAGCCGAAGGCGTCGCCGGGCCGCCCCCTCCTCCACCACCCGCTGGAAGCTGTGGACGTCGACACCGCCGGTGAAGATGTCCCCCTCCGCCCGCCAGACCAGGGCGCGGGCGTCGGAGCCCTCGACCTCCTCGATGCAGGAGACGAGGGCACTCCAGGCGTCGTCGCCGAACAGGTTGAGGGGCGGGTTGGACAGGATCATCGAGGCGACATTGCCGTCGCGCTCCAAGCGGATGGGCTCAGCCATTCTCTCCTCGCAGTCTTTGGGCAACCGATGCGATCTCGTCGGAGTCTCCCGGCTCCGGGACCCAGGGGAGCTTCAGCGGATCGTCGTCGTACCGGGGCACGACATGGATGTGGAAGTGGAAGACCGTCTGCCACGCCGCCGAGCCGCAGGAGTTGATCAGGTTGATGCCGTCGGCGTTGAGCACGTCCTTCATCCGCTTCGCCAGGCGCTGCGCGGCGAGAACCGTCGCGGTCAGGTCCTCTTCGCCGATCTCGAGCAGGTCGGCGGAGTGCTCGCGTGGCACCACCAGGGCGTGCCCCGGCGTGGCCGGGTTGATGTCCATGAAGGCGACCGTCCGCTCGTCGGAATCGATCGTCTCGCTCGGGATCGTTCCGGCCACGATCCCGCAGAAGAGGCAATCAGGGTCCGCCATCCGGCGGCAGGCTATCGGCCTTGGCCCATCTAGATCAGCTGCTTGGCCCGGGCGAGGGCCTCTTCGCGGCCGCTGATCTCGCCGCTGAACGCCTCGGCGCGGAGCTCCTCGAGGAGCCTGCCGAGCTCCGGGCCCGGCGCGCAGGTCGAGCTCGCGCGTCAGGTCGTCCCCCGAGAGCGGCGGTCGCGGCGGGCCGTCGCGATGCCAGGTGAGAGCGTCTCGGAGCATCTCCCGGGCGAGCTCCAGATGCGCCTCGATCATCTCGGGGCTCGCCAACGGCCCCTCGCCTCGAGCCGCGAGGCGATCGGCGACGGTGAGCAGGGTGACGTCGGCCGCCACCGGCTCGGTCGCCACCAGGTAGTCGTAGACGGCACGCCGGGAGAGCGGGCGCTGGTGGATCAGGAAGCCCAGCCGGAGGTGATGAAGGGCCAGTCCCTGGAGATGTGTGCTGAGCCTCCGGCTCACCCTCAGGCGCCGGCAGATGCCGGCGATGATCTGCGCGCCGACCTCGTCGTGGCCGATGAAGGTCACGTAGCCGGATCCCTCGGAACGGGTCTCCGGCTTCCCGAGGTCGTGGAAGAGCGCGCCGAAGCGGAGTGCCTCGCGGCGGGTGAGCTCATCTGCCAGCGGCTCGGCGAGGAAGGCGTCGATCGCCGGCGCGAGATCCCCGGCGAAGCTCTCGAGCTCCCGCTCGAGGCGGAGCCACTCATCCAGCACGGCGAGGGTGTGGCCGAGGACGTCGAGATGGTGGTTCGGGTTCTGGACGACGCCGCGGAGCGCCTCGACCTCGGGGAGGACCGAAGCGGTCACCTCGAGCTCGTCCATCAGCTCGATCCCCCGGAGGGGCCGCGCCCCGGCGACGATCCCGCGCAGCTCCGCGAACTGACGCTCTCCGGCCGGGTCGGCGGCCTTCGCGGACGCAGCCCGGGCGAGCTCCGCCGTCCTCGGGTCGATCGTGAGCTCGTGCCGGGCCGCGAGCCGGGGAGCCCGCAGCAGACGGATCGGGTCGTCGCCGAAGACCTGATCGGAGGCGGCGCGGAGCAGACGTGCCTCGCTGTCGGCGATTCCACCCAAGGGGTCGATCAGGTCACCGCCCGCGAGCGGGCGTGCGATCGCGTTCATGGTGAAGTCGCGCTCGCGGAGGTCCTCCTCGATCGCCTCGGCCCGGAGCGCGACCACGTCGAGGTGCCAGCCATCGGTGGGCGCGATCGCCCGCCAGGTCGCGTGCTCCTCGGAGAGCTGGAAGGCCGTGCCACCGGCCACCCTCGCTATCGCGCGGGCGGCGCTCTCCTCGCGGCCGCGCTCGACGGCGAGGTCCGCGTCCGAGACGGACTCTCCGAGCAGGGCGTCGCGGATCGCGCCGCCGACGATCCACGCCCGGCCCTCCTGCTCGAGTGCCGTGCGAGCGGCGGCTACCGAGGGCGCACGGTCGATGGCCTCGAGGCCGCTCATTCCCGGAACTCCCGCGGGACCCTCTGTGAGATTCCGCAGGTCACCTCGTAGTTGATCGTCTCGAGGCGGGCGGCCACCTCCTCGGCCAGGATCCGGTCGGAGCCCTGCGGCCCGATCAGCACCGCCGCCGCTCCCGGCTCGACGTCGGTCTCGGGCCCCAGGTCGATCGTGATGTTGTCCATCGAGACCGTCCCGACCAGCGGATGGCGGCGGCCACCCACCAGGACCTCCGCGTTGTTGGAGAGCCCGCGCCTGACGCCGTCGCCGTAGCCGATCGGCAGCACCCCGACCCAGGTGTCCTCCGGCGCCCGCCAGGTGCGGCCATAGCCGGCGCTGGCACCGCGCTCGAAGCGCTTCACATCGGCCACGTAGGAGTGGAGCTCGAGGGCCGGCTCGAGTCCGTGCTCGGCCGGATCGCGTTGGAAGGGATCGAGGCCGTAGATCGCGATCCCGCAGCGCACCATGTCGAAGTGCGCATCCGGCTCACGGAGGGTGGCCGCGCTGTTGGCGGCGTGGACGGTGCAGTCGGGTGCGATCTCGCGCACGGCCTCGGCGACGGGGCGAAAGGCCGCCAGCTGCTCGGCGAGGAAGTCGTCGTCGGGCTCATCGGCGGTGGCGAAATGGGTCCAGACCCCGGCGATCTCCAGATGGGGGTCGGCCGCGCAGCGTGCGGGCCAGCTCGATCAGCGCCTCGGGATCCCGCTCGCCCAACCGGCCCATCCCACTGTCGAGCTTCAGGTGGACCCGAGCGGGCCGGCCGCGCTCCGCCGGCGAGGCGGGAGCAGAGCTCTCTGAAGCCCTCGCGCCAGAGCGCCACGTCGGCGCGCGCCTCGAAGGCGGTGCCGAGCTCTTCCTCGGTCAGCGCTCCCATCACGAACAGCGGCACCTCCGGGAAGTACAGTCGCAGCTCGGCCGCCTCGTCCGCGGCCGCCACTGCCAGGCGCGTCGCTCCACCGCGCAGCGCCCCGGCTGCGCAGGCGGCGGCACCGTGCCCGTAGCCGTTGGCCTTGACCACGGCGCAGAGCTCGGTCTGCTCCCCCGCCCGCTCCTTGAGGGCACGGCAATTGCGCTCGACGGCCCCGACGTCGACAAGCGCCAGCGCGCGGCCCGCGGATTCAGCCACGGTCAGACCGCCAGTCCCGCGGGCATCGCCTCGACGACGTCGCCGGCGATCACCGAGTCGTGGCCGACGCGCTCCCCGGCAACGCGGCCCGCCCGTGAGTGGGCCACGACGGCGGCGCAGGTGGCGGCGAAGGGCTCGAGGCCCCGTGCGACCAGAGCCGCGATCACGCCGGTGAGGACGTCGCCGGTGCCGGCCGTGGCCAGCTGCGGACTGGAGACCGTGTTGACCGCGACCCGCTCGCCGTCGGTGACGATCGAGTCGTCCCCCTTGAGCACGACGATCGCCCCGCTGCGCCGAGCCGCCTCCCTGGCGCTCTCCAGGCGCTCGCCCTTGATCGCTGACGAATCCCGGTCCAGCAGCCTGCCCATCTCGCCCTCATGCGGGGTCAGCACGAGAGGCGCATCTCGATCGGCCAGCAGCTCGATGCGGCCGGCGTGGGCGTTGAGGCCGTCCGCGTCGAGCACCAGAGGGGAACGGATGCGCTGCGTCAGCTCGCGGGCCACGCGCTGGGTGCCCTGCTCGCGGCCCATCCCCGACCCGAGCACGACGCACGCCGCCCGCTCGGTTGCCGCGAGAACCTGCTCGGAGGCCGCTGGGCGCAGCCGCCCCTCGCGGCTCGCGCAGCCCACCGACATCACCTCGGTGAGCTTGATCTCGAAGATCGACTCGAGGTCGCCCGGCACTGCCACTGTCGCGTAGCCGGCGCCGCTCCGGATCGCCCCCAGCGCCGACAGGCAGACGGCGCCGGTCAGCCCACGGGAACCGCCGACGATCACCACCTGGCCCGAGGTGAACTTCGTCGACCCCGCCGCACGGTGCGGCACGAGCCCCAGCACACGGCTATTGATCAGCCCACCGGTCGCCTCGGCCGGCGCCCCATCGGGGATCCCGATCGGCGCGACCCGGAGCTCCCCGGTGTGGTCCTTGCCCGGGGCGACCCAGTGGCCGAACTTGGGCGCGTGAAAGGTCACGGTGATGTCCGCGTGGACCGCCTTGCCCTCCACCTCGCCGGTGGAGGCGTTCACGCCGGACGGGATGTCCGTCGCCACCACCGGGGCGCCGGCCCCGTTGATCGCGTCGATCGCTGTGCGCGCCGGGTCGCGCGGGGAGCCCGCGAAGCCGGTCCCGAAGACCGCGTCGACCACACCCCCCACCCCGTCGAGCGCCGCAGGGAGCTCGCCCGCACCGACGGTGCGTGCCCCCTCGAAGCGGTCGAGATTCGCACGGGCGTCCTCCGAGAGCTGCTCGCCAGGGCCGAGCAGCAGAGCGTCCACCTCGAAACCCATCTCCCGCAGGGCACGCGCCGCCACCAGGCCGTCGCCTCCGTTGTTGCCCTTGCCGCAGACGACGGCGATCCTGCTGGAGCCGGCGGCTTCAGCGGCAGCCTCCGCGACCGCCCGGCCGGCGGTCTCCATCAGCTGCAGGGACGGCACCCCCTGGTCCTGGATCGCCCAGCGATCGGTCGCGCGCATCTGGTCCGCGTCAAGGCACGGATCGATCCAGTCCTCCATCGGCGTGAGGCTACCCACGGCCGCTGGCGGACGTATCTAGGCGGCTATGGCGACCGCGGCGGCGGAATCGCGCGAGTGAGTCAGCGAGATCGCGATCTCGGTGTCCCCGGCCAGATCAGCGGCCTGACCATGCAATTGCAGCCGGGGCGGCTCGCCGCTGATGACCTCGATCTCCCTCGGCGGCACGCCCTGACCCAGCGCCTTGATCACGGCCTCCTTCGCCGCGAAGCGAGCCGCGAGATGACGGCCGGGACGCGCCCGCCCGCGCGCGTAGGCGAGCTCTCGGGAGGTGAACAGCCGCTCGGCGAGCCGCGGGCGCCGCTCCAGCGCGCGCTCCACCCGCTCGATCTCGATCAGGTCGATGCCGACGCCGAGAGGCACGGCTACTTGAGGCCGACGACGGCCTTCAGCTCGGCCTGGTCGCCCTTCGTCCCCGACCCGGTGACGAGGTAGCTGAGCGCGTCGAGGTACGGCTTCGCCTGCTGGTAGTCGGGGTCGGACTTCGCGCCCCGGGACTCGGCCAACCGGAAGACGGTCGGCAGGTCGAGGAAGAAGTCAGTGCCGAGGTCGGAGACCTGGCTCTTGGCGGCCGAGAAGGTCGGCGAACCCGACAGCGGCTGGGAGGGTGCCAGGCTCTGTGCGGCGGAGTTAGCGCCGTACCCGATCACCAGCTTGTCGCCCTGCTGCGCGATCTCGATCGGCTGCGGAGCCTGCGTCGGGTCGTTGATCTGGAAGCCGGTGCCACCGCCGCCGAGCTGCAGCGGCCTCGCGGTCCCCTGGCTCGCCAAGCTGGACCAGCGTCTGGAGCTGGCTGAGGAGCCGCCCGGTGAGCTCCGGATCATTCGTGTGCACGACGAGAGCGCCGTTCAGGGTCTGCTCGGTCGTCCCGCGCACATAGAGCACCGCGTCGCCGAGGGCGTTGGTGAGCTGATCGATCGAGGCACCGGTCGCCGACTCCACCTGCGAGAGGGCCTGCTCGATGTTCGGGATGCCCGAGTCCTTGAGCTGCTGGAGCGTCCGCTTCGCGGTGTCGCCGAGGTCCCCGAGACCGAGCGCGAGCCAGGAATCCCCGGGCACGTCTGCCGACGAGCGAGCTCTCCGGCGTCTCGACGCCGTTGGCGCCGCCGACGAACTCGAGATCGAAGCTGTCGGCCGAGGCCGTCAGGGCACCGGACACCGGCTTGTCGAGCGACTCGCCGGCGCTCTTCTCGAGCAGCGCTCTGCTCTGCTGGTCGAACTGGCCGACCCGAGCGAGTCGATCAGGGTCTTCGGAACGGTGTAGAAGGTCCCGAGCCGGTCGCCGGGAAGCTGGTCGAGGGAGTCCTTGAAGTCGCTGTCGTCGCCGAGCGAATCGCCCTTCTGGGCGTCGACGGCGGCCTTGAAGCCGGTGACGTCGCCCGTCACCAGGAAGTCGCCGACCGTGCCGAAGACGTTCGTCGGGTCGTCCGGTTCGGTCTGGTAGCTGGCGCCGTTGTAGGTCTGCGGGGCGGGGGTGGTCGCCGTCGCTCCCGAGATCTTGCGTGCGAACGCGAGGGACGCCTCCGGGTTCGTGGTCTCGATCACGGCGGCGCCCTTCTGCGCGTTCTCGCCGAGATCGGTGAAGAAGAAGCCGGCCTTCTCTCCCAGCCACGGAGCGACGTCCTGCTGGTAGTTGAACGGGTGGCCGTTCGACTTCGCCTGGCCTTCGAGCAGCGAGACGATCTTGCCGCCCGGATCGGCGGTGTCGAGCACCTTGCCGAGCGCGGCCTTGGCGTCCGTCTGGGCCTGGCCCGTCGGCTTCACGGTCCCGTCGATGTAGAGGGCCGCGCTGGCGGGCACGGCTGCCGCCGGCCCGACGTCGGCGTCGCTGCTGCTCCCGCCACTGCCGCCGCAACCGGCGATCACCGCCGCGGGAGCGGCGACGCATGCGACCAGGAGTGTGGAAAGCCAGCGGCGCCTCACGAGCGCGGCATCCTAGATCACTCGACGGTCACCGTCTTCGCAAGATTCCTCGGCTGGTCGACGTTGAGGCCCTTCTCCCGGGCGACGTAGTAGGCGAGCAGCTGCAGAGGGACGATCGCGACGATCGGCTGCAGGATCCAGTCGGTGCGGGGTACGAACAGGGTCTGGTCGGCGACCTCGCCGACCTCCTCAGACCCCTCGGTGGCGAGTGCGATCACGTCGGCGCCGCGCGCCCGGACCTCCTCCATGTTGGAGAGGATCTTCTCGACGACCGGGCTGTCGGTGGCCACGGCGACCACCGGCGTGGACTCGTCGAGCAGGGCGATCGGCCCGTGCTTCATTTCGCCAGCCGCGTAGGCGTCCGCCGGGATGTAGGCGATCTCCTTCAGCTTCAGCGCGCCCTCGAGGCAGACGGCGAGCCCGATGTGCCGGCCGATGTACATGAAGAAGCGCTGGTTCTTCTCGGCGGCGGCGATCGCCCTCACCTGCTCGTCGCTGTTCACGATCGTCTCCTGCAGCTTCGAGGGCAGCGATTTGAGCTCGGCGACCAGCTCGGCGATCCGCTCCTGCGGCATGGTCCCCGTGAGCTCCGCGAGGCGGAGGCCGAGCAGGTACATCGCCGCGACCTGGCTGACGAAGGTCTTGGTCGCGGCAACGCTCACCTCGATCCCGGAGCGAGTGAAGAGAACGGCGTCGGCGTCGCGGGTCGCCTGGCTGCCCATCACGTTGCAGATCGCGAGCACCTTGGAGCCGCTCTCACGGGCAAGGCGCATCGCGGCGAGCGTGTCGGCGGTCTCGCCCGACTGGGTGATCCCGATGACCAGGTCGTTCGGACGGTGGACCGGCTCGCGGTAGCGGTACTCAGAGGCGATGTCCATCTCGACCGGGACTCGCGCCCACTGCTCGATCGCGTATCGGCCGATCAGGCCGGAGTGGTAGGAGGTCCCGCAGGCGACGATCACGATCCGCTCGACGTCGCGCAGGAAGTCGTCGTCGAGCTCGACGTCCGAGAGGTCCACTCCGTCCAGCGTCGGCAGCCGGTCGGTGATGGTCTCCGCGACGGCGTCCGGCTGCTCGTGGATCTCCTTCAGCATGAAGGTCTCGTACCCGCCCTTCTCGGCGGCGTCCTCGTCCCAGGTGACCTCCTCCGGCTCGCGTTCCTGCACGTTGCCGTCGGCGTCGGTGATCGTCACGTCGCCCTTGTGAACCGTGACGATCTCGTCGTTCTTGATGCCGAGTGCGGTCCGAGTCTGCGCGAGGAAGGCTGGGATCGCGGAGGCGATGAAGTTCTCGTTCTCGCCCAGACCGATGATCAGCGGGCACTCCTTGCGCGCGGCGACCAGGGTGTCCGGCTGCTCGCGGTGCATGGCGACGAACGCGTAGTGCCCCCGCAGCTCGCCGAAGGCCCTGCGCACGGCCTCGGTCAGGTCCCCGTCGTAGTGGCGCTCGATCAGGTGACTGACGATCTCGGCGTCGGTATCGGAGGTGAACTCGTGTCCCTCGGCCCTCAGGTCCCGCCGCAGCTCCGCGTGGTTCTCGATGATCCCGTTGAGGACGATGTGGATGTCGTCCTTGCAGTCGCCGTGGGGGTGGGCGTTCTCCTCGGTGACCCGGCCGTGGGTCGCCCACCGCGTGTGTCCGAGCCCGATCGTCGCGGGGCGCGCTGCCACCGCGACGGCGCCGTCGCCGTTCGAGGAATGCTGTTCCAGCGCCTCCCGCAGGTTCGCGAGGTTGCCGACGGCGCGCACGCTGTCGATCTCGCCATCCGAGATCACTGAAACGCCGGCCGAGTCATAGCCTCGGTACTCGAGCTTCTCCAGCCCGGCAATCAGTAGATCCCGGCACGGTCGGTCACCCACATATCCGACGATGCCGCACATAAGAGGCGGTAAGGGTAGTGGCAGACGGCCCGGCGCCCAAACGCCTGCCATGAACCTCTCAGCAGGCGAGCCTACGCAAGCTCGAGCCTGGCCAAATCGACTAGGCGCTCGGCGACCGCCTCGCATTCCTCCTCGTCCGGCGCCTCGACCATCACCCGGATCAGCGGCTCGGTGCCCGATGCGCGCACCAGCACCCGGCCACGGCCCTCGAGCTTCCTGTTCTCCTCCTCCACCGCTGCCCAGAGCCCGGCCGCTGACTCGATCGCGCCACGATCCGCCACCTGCACGTTCACGAGCCGCTGCGGAAGGCGCTTGAAGGGCTCGGTTTCCTCGAGCCGCCGCCCAGCCAGCGCGCGCAGCACCAGCAGCGAGGCGGCGATCCCGTCGCCGGTCGGTGTGAAGTCAGTCCAGACGATGTGTCCGGACTGCTCGCCTCCCAGGTGCCAGTCGCGATCACGGAGGACCTCGATGACGTACCGGTCCCCGACCTTGGTCTGCGCGACCTCGATCCCCGCCTCCTCCATTGCGGTCATGAAGCCGTAGTTGGTCATCACGGTCACGGCGACTCCGCCCTCGAGCTCCCCCCGTCTCTGAAGATCCTTCGCGATCAGCGCGATCAGGTCGTCGCCGTCGTGAAGCTCCCCCGCGCCATCGACCGCAAGCATCCGGTCACCGTCGCCGTCGTAGGCGAAGCCGATGGCGGCGCCGGAGGCTGTGACGAGCTCGACCAGAGCCTCGGGGTGCGTGGAGCCGCAATCGGCGTTGATGTTGCGGCCGTCCGGGTCGGCGCCGGTCAGCACGAGGTCCGCGCCGAGGGCCCGGAAGATCGCCGGCGCGGCTCGGTGCGTCGCACCGTTGGCGCAGTCGAGCGCGATCCGCATGCCGGCCAGGTCCAGCTGGAACGCGCCGCGCAGCTCACGGATGTAGTCGTCGAAGGCGCCCTCGAGCTGCCGCACGCCACCCACCCGCTCTCCGGTGTCCGCGTCCAGCCGGGCCTCGATCGCAGCCTCCGTGTCGTCGTCGAGCTTGATCCCCCGCGAGTCGAAGAATTTGATCCCGTTGTCGGCGTAGGGGTTGTGCGAGGCCGACACGACCGCTGCGAGGTCGAAGCTCAGCCGGCGAGTCAGCACCGATGCGGCCGGCGTCGGCAGCACGCCGCCCAGCATCGCGTCCCCGCCACCCGCGGCCACCCCCGCCGCGAGGGCCTCCTCCAGCATCGGGCCCGACTCGCGGGTGTCCCGGACGATCAGGAACTGCGGCCGCTCCGCCTCGGCTTCCAGCGCCGCGGCGCGGCCCAGGCGCACGGCCAGATCCGGGGTGAGCACCTCTCCGACGGGTCCACGGACACCATCGGTCCCGAAGAGTTTTCTCTCCGCCACCTGTGGCGGACGCTAACGCTTGGAGAACTGAGGCCGCTTGCGGGCCTTCTTCAGGCCGGCCTTGCGGCGCTCCTTGACCCGGGCGTCGCGGGTCAGCATCCCGCGGCGCTTGAGCTCCGGACGGAGCGCAGGGTCGACGTCGACCAGGGCGCGGGCGATCCCGTGCCTGACGGCGGCAGCCTGGCCCGAGACACCGCCACCGTGCACGCGGACGCGAACGTCGACGTTGCCCTCATAGCCGGTCTGAGTGAGCGGCTGCTTGGCGAGGGACTGAAGGTAGGAACGCGGGAAGTACTCCTCGAGCGTGCGCTTGTTGACCTGGATCGTGCCGCTGCCGGGTCGCAGGATCACGCGGGCGATGGAGGACTTGCGCTTGCCGGTAGCCGCGTAACTCGCGTCCCCCTCGAGCTTGGCGGGCTGCGCCGCGACTGGCGCGTCCTGATCCACCTCGCCGATCAGCTCGCGCTCGCGGCGGAGGCGCTCCTCCTCCTCGGCCTCGCGGCGGGCGCGCTCCTCTGGGTCCAGCTGCCGCTCGGGCTCGATCGCAATCGGGTCGAGCTCGGCCCCGGGGACGACGTCCTCCTTCTTGCCGCCGCCCTCGGGGGCGGGAGCGGGCTCCTCGGCGCGTGGCTCGTCGCCGCCCTGCTCCTCGGCGGGCGTGTCGTCCTCGGTTGCCGCGTCCTCGGACAGGGCCTCCTCAGGGGCCTGCTGCTCGTCGGCCTGCTGCTCCTCGGGCGTGCCCTCGGGCTGCTCTTCGGGCGCCTGGTCTTCGGGCGCCTGGTCTTCGTTGCGCTGCTGCTCTTCGTCCTGCATCTAGGTCTCTATCTCCAGTTGCTCAGGCTTCTGGGCCTGGTGGGGGTGTTCCGGTCCGGCGTAGACCTTGAGCTTGCGAAGCTGCTGTCGCGCCAGCCGGTTGCGGGGGAGCATCCCCTTGACCGCCTTGCGGATGACCTCCTCGGGGCGCTTCTCCAGCAGGTCCCCGAGGGTACGCGAGCGGATCCCGCCCGGATAGCCGCTGTGGCGCCAGTACAGCTTCTTCTCGCGCTTGTCGCCGGTGACGGCGACCTTCTCGGCGTTGACGACGATCACGAAGTCGCCCACGTCCACGTGCGGCGTGTAGGTCGGCTTGTGCTTGCCGCGCAGCACGTTCGCGATCTGGGTCGCGAGGCGACCGAGGGTCTTGCCCTCGGCATCGACGACGTACCAGCCCCGCTCGCGGTCCTGAGCAGTCGCCTGAAAGGTCTTCATCGCAGTCGCTGTGGCCATAAAAAGAGCCGCGCACCTCCGCGGCCGCAGGATGATAGCCAGCTTCCTGTGTGCCGGTGAACGGGGTGCGCCGAGTAGGATCGCGCGGGTGGAGGCTGGGCGCCCAGCAGCTTCGGTTTCGTATCAGCACGTCAGCAAGAGGTATCCGGGACAGGACGATCCCGCCATCCACGACCTCTCACTCGACGTCGAGGCCGGCGCGATCTGTGTGCTGGTCGGTCCCTCCGGCTGCGGCAAGACGACGGCGCTGCGCATGCTCAACAGAACGGTCGAGCTCACCGACGGCGACATCCTCATCGGGGAGACATCGGTGCGCGACCGCGACCCGGCTGACCTTCGGCGCGAGATGGGCTACGTGATCCAGCAGATCGGGCTCTTTCCGCACCGCACGGTCGCTCAGAACATCGAGACCGTGCCTCGGCTCCTCGGCTGGGACCGCACCCGGGCCCGGGAGCGTGCCGACGAGCTGCTCGATCTGATCGGCCTCGGCCCCGAGCTGCGCGATCGCTTCCCCAGCCAGCTCTCCGGCGGTCAGCAGCAGAGAGTCGGCGTCGCCAGGGCGCTGGCCGCCGATCCGCCGGTGATGTTGATGGACGAGCCCTTCGGCGCCATCGACCCGATCGCGCGCGAGCGCCTCCAGAACGAGTTCCTGCGGTTGCAGGCGGAAATCAAGAAGACCGTTCTCTTCGTCACCCATGACATCGACGAGGCGATCAAGATGGGCGACCGGATCGCGATCCTGAAGAAGGGCGGGCGGCTCGCCCAGTACGCCACGCCGGCCGAGCTGTTGATGGCCCCGGCGGACGACTTCGTGGAGGACTTCGTCGGCGCCGACCGGGCGCTGAAACGGCTCGCCCTGATGAGGGTGCGGGATATCGACCTCTGGCAGGCGCCCCTGGCCTTCGTCGGCCAGGCGATGGGCGAGGTCAGGGCCAAGCTCGAGGGCGCGGAGGTTCCCCATGCCCTCCTCGTCGACTCCGAGCGGCGGCCGCTGGGCTGGCTCTCGGACTCCGACCTGCAAGCCGACACCGTCCCGCAGACGCCCGACAGCGGGCCCGAGCCGATCCTCGATCTCGACGATGTGATGCGCGACGCGCTGGCGGACCTGCTCCAGTCCGAGACGCAGTACGCGCCCGTGGCGGACGCGCAGGGGCGAATCGCGGGCGTGCTCTCCGTCGAGATCATCTCCGACTTCCTGGTCTCACCCGAGGCGAAGGTCGAGGAGCACCCGGCGATCGAGCGACCCGTCGAGCGTCCGCTGGGCGAATGACGGCGTCGGCCGCCCAACTCGCGCCCCTCGTCGGGCAGGTGACGATCCACAACCGCACCGGCGGCAACGCCAGCTGCGTCGCGCAGAACAAGATCTTCTGCCCCGACTGGGCCTTCGACAACTTCGACCGCTATACGACCCCGCTGCTCAACCAGCTGCTGCTCGTCCTCGTCGCGGTCGCGATCGGGTTCGCGGTCGCCTTCGCCATTGCGGTCCTCTCCCACCGCCAGCGCTGGCTGGTGCCCGCCTTCACCGCGGGGACGGGCGTCCTCTACACGATCCCCTCCCTCGCCTTCATCTTCCTGCTGCTGCCGATCACGGGACTCGGCTGGACGACGGCGATCATCGTCCTCTCCGTCTACACGCTCCAGATCATCTACCGGAACATCGTCGCGGGGCTCGCCAACGTCCCGAGCGACAGCAAGGACGCCGGGCGCGGGATGGGAATGACCGAGCGCCAGCTGCTCTGGCGGGTCGAGCTGCCACTGGCGCTTCCGGAGATCATCGCCGGGCTGCGGATCGCGACGGTATCGACGGTCGCGATCTCCACCCTGATGGTCTTCGCGAACGTCAACACGCTCGGCGCGCCCCTCTACCAGCAGATCGACTTCAAGACCAACATCGTGATCGCCGGGGGGCTGTCGATCGTGATGGCGGTCGTGCTCGACATCCTGCTCCTCCTCACGCAGCGGTTCCTCGCGCCCTGGCGCCGCCCGTCGATGGAGGCGACCGTATGAGCGGGGCGTTCCATCTCGGCCTGCTGAGCGTGTTCGGCGACGCGATCAACTTCATCTTTCACCAGCAGGAGGCGCGCACGGGCCAGACGCTGGTCGGCGGGCCGGACCAGGTTCTGCACCTGACCGGCCAGCACCTCAAGGTCACCTTTCTCGCTCTCGGCCTGTCCATCCTGATCGCGCTGCCGATCGGGGTGGCGCTCGGCCACTTCCGGCGGGGCGAGGGCGTCGCGATCTCCGTGGGCAACGCCGGCCGTGCGGTGCCGGAGCTGGCGCTGATCGCGTTCGTCGCCGCCTTCATCGGAGTCGGCCTGCTGAACGTGACCTTCGCGCTCGCCGTCCTCGGGATCCCGCCGATCCTGACCAACTCCTACGTCGGCGTCAGCCAGGTCGACCCCAATGCGGTCCAGGCCGCCCGCGGGATGGGCATGCGCGGCCTCCAGGTGGTCGCACGGGTGGAGCTGCCGCTGGCCGTGCCGACGATCATGGCCGGGGTCCGCACGGGAGCGATCAACATCATCGCCACGGCGGCCCTCGCCTCGCTGGCCGGCCTCAGCACCCTCGGGGACCTGATCCTGGGCCGAAACGTCTACGGCGACGCCGGCGTGGTCGCCGGCGCCATCCTGATCGCCCTGCTGGCGATCGGCCTCGAGCTGAGCCTCGCCGGGCTTCAGTGGCTGCTGACACCACGGGGCCTCAAGGTGGCGCGGGCCGGTGCCGCCGCATAGGATCACCCAGTCCATCCCAGGGATACAGAGAGGCCCCAGACGAGAGGAGATCACGTGGTGACCGGTCATTGGCGACCGAGGGCGGTGTTCGCATTCCTTGCGGCGCTGGTTGTTGCCCTCGGAATCGCCGCATGTGGGGGCGGCGACGACAACAACGACACGGGGACGAGTGGAGGCAACTCCGCCAACCTGATCAAGTCGAACCCGGCCAACAACGGGATCCAGCTCACGGTGGGTTCCAAGAACTTCACCGAGGAGTACATCCTCGGGAACATCTACGCCCAGGCCCTGCAGGCCGCGGGCTATGACGTCAGCACCAACCTCAACCTGGGGTCCGAGGTGATCGCGTACAAGGCGCTCCAGGACGGGGAGATCAGCGGATACCCGGAGTACACCTCGACGCTCCTCCAATCCATATTCGGCAAGGAGACGGTTCCGGCGGACGCGCAGGCCGCCTATGCCGAGGCGAAGCAGCAGCTCGAGCCGAAGGGACAGACGGCCTTCGCACCCACGCCGTTCGCAGACTCGAATGCGCTGGGGATGCTGAAGACGAAGGCCGACGAGCTCGGGGCGACCAAGATCTCCGACCTCCAGGGCAAGTCGCAGGACCTGACCCTCTATGGCTCACCCGAATGCCGCGAGCGGGCGGACTGCCTGGTCGGCCTGCAGGACGTCTACGGCCTCCAGTTCAAGTCGTTCAACCCGGTCGACATCGGGCTGCGTTACACGGTGCTCGACAAGGGCCAGGCGGACGCCTCGATCGTGTTCACCTCGGACGCGCAGCTGTCGGCCAACCCGGACAAGTACGTCCTGCTCCAGGACGACAAGGGAATCTTCCCCTCCGGGAACGTCATCTGGGTCACCGACCAGGCAACGGTCCAGAAGGCCGGGCCGGACTACCAGGCGACGATCGAGAAGGTCCAGCAGGGCCTCACGCTCCCGGTCATTCAGGAGCTGAACGCCCGGGTCGACATCGACAAGCAGGAGCCGGCCGCCGTGGCGACCGAGTACCTGAAGGAGACCGGCTACATCCAGTAGCGGTCGTTCGACACCGAAGGTAGTTTCCGAGAGGACCGGGGTCACCCCCGGTCCTCTCGTTATACTGCCGCGCCAATCGATGGCCAAATCTCCCCGGCACGCCGGGGGGAGCGGGGGACCCGAAGGGGATCAACCCCCAGGGGCGAATCGCAACCGACTGGTTCGTAGCGCCACTCTCGGCGCGAGCCCGACAGCTAACTCCGCAGGCCGCAGAGAGCATGGTCGAGGCAGGATCCGACAAGCCGGTTCGCCGCACGCCCCGCAGGGCGGTGGCAGCGATCGCCGTCACGGCGGTCTCGCTGGCGATGTTCGGCACCGGCCTGGCGTTCGCCCAAAGCGGCGGGGTGGGAGCACCGGGCGGAACCGCCGCTCCCCCGACCACGACGGCCCCGCCCGGATCGATGATCTTCCCCGTCGCCGGCGCGCACACGATCGGCCAGGGCTTCGGGGCAGCGCGCTCGGGCGGCCGCCGGCATGAGGGCCAGGACATCATGTCCGCCTGCGGCACGCCGCTGGTCGCAGTGAGCCGGGCCAAGGTCAAGTTCGTCAGCTTCCAGAGCCTGGCCGGCAACTACGTCGTGATCCGCAACAAGAAGCTGCACCAGGACTACATGTACGCGCACCTGGCCACCCGCGCGATGGTCAGCAAGGGCCAGGTCGTCCAGCCCGGCCAGCAGATCGGGATCGTCGGCGAGACCGGCGACGCCACGGCGTGCCACCTCCACTTCGAGCTCTGGCGCGGCAAGTGGTACCGCGGCGGCCACCCGGTCAACCCACTGCCTTTCCTGCAGACCTACGCCGGCTACTAGGCGGCGCTGCGCCGAGCGGCGTCGAGAACCTCGAGCCCCGCGACGGCGTCCCATGGGTCCACCGGCGGCGGTGACCCCTCCCGCAGGGCCCGCTCGAGCTCGACATAGAAGCGCGGCCAGTCCCCTCTCTCGCTGACGACGGCTTCGCTTTTCCCCTCGGTGATCAGCTCGCCCCACCGCTCGGGGGGTTCGACGCCCCAGTCCTCGTCGCCGCCCGGGCGGGCGCCCGAACGAAGGGCATCCTCCTGCCCGTCGACATCCGTGACGAGGTAGGCAGCCCTGTCGCCGAGGACGCGCAGGCGTGGGCCCGGCGCCGCCGCGACCAGCGAGGCCCAGAGGTGACTCCGCCCGCCGGAGCTGTGCTCCAGTGCCAGGAAGACGTCGTCGTCGGCGATGCCGCCTCGGCGACTTTCGATCTCCGCATACACCCGGACAACCGGGCCGAAGAGGATGATGGCCTGATCCACCAGGTGGCTGCCGAGGTCGAGCAGGACGCCGCCGCCCGCCTCCGGCGCGGAGACCTCTCTCCAGGGCTTGTGTTCGGAGAGAGCGGGTCGCCAGCGCTCCATCCTCGACTCGTAGCCCAGCGACCTCGCCCAGCTTTCCGTCGTCCAGCAGGCGCCGCAGGGTCAGCTGATCGGAGTCCCAGCGGCGATTCATGAAAGCCGTGATCAGGACTCCCACTCCCTCCGCCTGCTCCACCAGCGCGCGGGCCTCGGCCGCTGTGGGGGCAAGCGGCTTGTCGACCACCACCGGCAGGCCGGCATCGAGCGCTCGGCGCGCCAACTCCACGTGAACGTCGTTGGGCGCCGCCACCACCACGAAGTCGTGCTCCGACGCGCGCTCGAACACCTCCGCCGCATCCGGGACCACGTGGGAGTCCGGATGCGCCTTCCTTGCCTCGGCCTGCCGCTGCGGGTTGCCCGTCACCACCGTGCTCACCATCAGGCCCGGTGTGGAAGCGATCAGGGGGGCGTGAAAGACGGACCCGGCGAGCCCGTATCCGATCACCGCCCCTCGCAGGTCAGCCATTACCTCTGGGGGCGCCTAGCGGCCTATTCCCACTCGATGGTGCCCGGCGGCTTCGAGGTGAGGTCCAGCGTGACGCGGTTGACGCCGCGGACCTCATTGATGATGCGGTTGGAGACACGCTCCAGCAGGTCGTAGGGCAGCCGGGCCCAGTCGGCCGTCATCGCGTCGTCGGAGGTGACGGCGCGGATCACGATCGGGTGGGCGTAGGAGCGCTCGTCGCCCTGGACGCCGACCGAGCGGACGACGGGCAGGACGCAGAACGACTGCCAGAGCTCGCGGTAGAGGCCGGCCGCCCGGATCTCCTCCTGGAGGACCGCGTCGGCCTCGCGGACGATCTCGAGCCGCTCGCGCGTGACCTCGCCACCCACCACGCGGATCGCGAGGCCCGGCCCGGGGAACGGCTGGCGCCAGACGAAGCGCTCGGGCAGGCCGAGCTCGGCGGCGACAGCTCGGACCTCGTCCTTGAACAGCATGCGCAGCGGCTCGACGAGCTCCATCTCCATCTCCTCGGGGAGGCCGCCGACGTTGTGGTGGGACTTGATCGTCGCTGCGGCGCGGCCGTCGCCGCCCGACTCGATCACGTCGGAGTAGAGCGTGCCCTGTACGAGGAAGCGCGCATCCTCGACCCTGCCGGCTTCCTCCTCGAAGACGCGGATGAACTCCTCGCCGATGATCTTCCGCTTGGTCTCGGGGTCCTCGACACCGGCGAGTCGGTCGAGGAAGCGGTCGGCCGCGTCGACGTGGACGAGCTGGATGCCGTGCTGCTCCCGGAAGGCGGTGACCACCTGCCCGGCCTCGTCCTTTCGCATCATCCCGTGGTCGACGAAGACGCAGGTGAGCCGGTCGCCGATCGCGCGGTGGACGAGGAGCGCGGCGGTGGCGGAGTCGACGCCGCCGGAGAGGCCGCAGATCGCGCGGGCATCGCCGACCTGCGCCCGAATCGTCTGCACCTGCTCCTCGATCACCGACGCCGGCGACCACTTCTCGCGGCAGCCGCAGACGTCGCGGAGGAAGCGGGTGAGGATCTCGGTGCCGTACGGGGTGTGAACGACCTCGGGGTGGAACTGGATCCCGTACAGGGCACGCTCGGTGTCCTCGACGGCGGCCACCGGGGATTCCGTGCTCGACGCCAGCGCGCTGAAGCCCGGCGGCGGCTCGTAGACCGTGTCGCGGTGGCTCATCCAGCACTGCTGCTCGGTGGGCAGGCCGTCGAGCAGGCTTCCCCCGCCGTCGCGAAGCGTGAGCTGGCTGCGGCCGAACTCGCCTGCCGGCGCCTGTTCCACCCGGCCGCCGAGCTCGTGGACCATCAGCTGCATCCCGTAACAGATGCCCAGCACCGGGATCCCGAGCTCGAGCAGCTCCTTCCGGAGCGCCGGCGCACCGTCGGCGTATACCGACGCCGGTCCGCCGGAGAGCACGAGCCCCTTGGGGCCGCGCTCCTTGATCCGCTCGATGCCGATGTCGTGGGGAAGCAGCTCGCTGAAGACCCCGCACTCCCGGATACGGCGCGCGATCAACTGCGAGTACTGGCCGCCGAAGTCGAGGACCAGCACCTCCTCGGTGGCCTGGGCGGGCGCGGTCTTGTCGACCTCGACCAGCTCCGGCTCGGAGCCCGGAACGGTGCGCTCGGGGACGTGAACCCGAGCCTGGGCGTCATCCGAAGCGGCGGGGGCCGCCTCAGTCATCCGAGACGGCGACTCCAACTGCGACCTCGGCGCGGCCGTTCGATCCCATCCCGACCGACTGCTCGCGCTGCAGCTGCTTGCCCTCGGACATCAGCGCCGGCGCGACCATCACCTCGGCCCGGTGGAACTCCGGGATGTCGGCGTAGCCGGTGGTCGCCATCGAGGTGCGCAGCGCGCCCATCAGGTTGAAGGTGCCGTCGTTCTCCTGGGCGGGGCCGAGCAGGATCTCCTCGAGGGTGCCGTCCTGGTGGGTGGCGACCCGAGCGCCGCGGGGCAATGAGGGATGGAAGGTCGCCATGCCCCAGTGGTAGCCGCGTCCCGGAGCCTCTTTGGCGCGGGCGAGCGGCGAGCCGACCATCACGGCGTCCGCTCCGACGGCGATCGCCTTGGAGACGTCGCCACCGGTTCGCATGCCGCCGTCGGCGATCACATTGCAGTAGCTGCCGGTCTCCATCATGTGCTGCCCGCGGGCGGCGGCCACATCGGCGATCGCCGTCGCCTGCGGCACGCCGATGCCGAGCACGCCGCGGGTGGTGCAGGCGGCGCCGGGCCCGACGCCCACGAGGACACCGACGGCGCCGGTCCGCATCAGGTGCAGGCCGGTGTTGTAGGAGGCGCAGCCGCCGACGACGCACGGAACGTCGAGCGAGGCGATGAACTCCTTCAGGTTGAGCGGCTCGGTCTGGGTCGAGACGTGCTCGGCCGAGATCACGGTGCCCTGGATGACGAGGATGTCGAGGCCGGCCTCGAGCGCGGTGTCGTAGTACTGCGTCACCTTCTGCGGGGTGAGGGAGCCGCAGGCGACGACGCCGTCTGCCTTGATCTCCTCCACCCGCTTGGCGATCAGCTCCGCCTTGACGGGCTCCGCATAGACCTCCTGCATGAGCTTCGTGGCGATCGGCTTGGGGGCCGCTGCGATCTCATCCAGCTTCTCGTCGGCGTTCTCATACCGGGACCAGATGCCCTCCAGGTTGAGGACGCCGAGCCCACCGAGCTGACCGATCAGCCCGGCGGTCTTCGGGCTGACGACGCCGTCCATCGCCGAGGCGAGGAGCGGCAACTCGAAACGGTACGGACCGAGGGTCCAGGTGATGTCGATGTCGTCAGGGTCGCGCGTCCGCCTCGAGGGGACGATCGCGATGTCATCGAAGCCGTATGCCCGGCGGCCCTTCTTGCCGCGGCCGATCTCTACTTCCATTGGCTCACCCTACGTTCGTTCGCGGACGAAAAAACCCCGCGTCGCGGGGCTGGAAATGCGGTTCTTGCGGCGATTCGGAGGTCCTTTACCAACGCCCCGCCAAGGATAACAGCGGTCAACCCGGGGGTTTCATGCCCGGGCTTCGCCATCAGATCGCGGCCACAGGCGGCCGCCCCACATAACCGCTCGGGGCTACGCCCCTCGCTCATGGTGGTGCGGCCTGGTGGCCGCTAGACCTTCGCGGGCGCCTCGAGCTCGCGGGACTCGACCGCGGAGAGCAGCCGGTCCACCTCGGCCGGGTCGATGCTGCCGGCACCGAAGTGGTGGGTCGATTCGGCACCGCAGGCGACGGCGAAGCGAAGAGACTCCTCGCGCGGGCGGCCGTCATAGCGCGCGGCGACGAAACCGGCGAGGAAGGCGTCGCCGGATCCGACCGTTGCGATCGGCTCCACCTCGGGGGCGGTCACCTCGTAGATGTGGCGCTGGTCGTCGTCGCCGAGCAGCGACGCCACGCAGCCCTCGGGACTGGTGATCATGGCGTTTGCGGCTCCCAGCTCGACCAGGCTACGGAGGCCGTTCAGCAGGTCCTCCCGGTCGTTGAACTCGTGGCCGACAGCGCCCTCGGCTTCGCGCAGGTTCGGGGTGACCGCGGCGGGCTCGGCGCGCAGCGAGGCGAGCAGGGGCTCGCCCTCGGTGTCGATGACGGTCTCGACTCCGAGCGCCTTGAGCTCCTCGACCATCCGGGCGGAGAAGGCGGCGGGAACCGATGGCGGCAGGCTGCCGGCGATCGCGCAGATGCGGGCGCCCCGGGCCAGGTAGAGCAGCTTCTCGAGGAAACGGTCGAGCTCCTCGGCGCTCACATCCGGGCCGCGTTCGTTGATCTCGGTCTGCTCGCCCGAAGTCGGGTCGATGACGGCGAGGTTGGTGCGCGACTCACCTCCGATCCAGGTGAAGTCCGTGAGGATCGACTCCTCGGCCAGGCGCTCCATCAGCCGGGCGCCGGTGGGGCCACCGGCGAGGCCGGTGGCGATCACGGGCCGGCCGAGCAGCTTGAGCGCGCGAGCGACGTTGACGCCCTTCCCGCCGGCCACGGTGCTCGCCTCGACGGCTCGGTGGCGGTTTCCCTGACGGAAGCTCGGGACCGCCACGGTCCGGTCGATCGCGGCGTTCAGCGTGACGGTCAGGATCATCCGGTGCCTCCCTCGCGCTCCATCCTCTGTCGCCTCCTGCGCATCCGCTCCTCGTGCATCCTGCGCCTCTCTTCGGGGGTCCTCTGTCGGGGAGCCCGCTGATCCTCCTGCCGAGGTTCCGGGGCCGGGGTGTCGGTCTGTCGCTGCCCTCGCCCTCTCATCGTCAGCAGGAGAACTACAAGTATCACGATCGCAGCGAGTGCAATCAGAACGATCGGATTCAGGATGACCGATCCCACCTTGTCGAGCGTGGTCGCCGCGCCCACGGCGTGGGCGGCGACGAGCGGGCTGACCGCCGCGCGCTTGCCGTCCACCGTCACCGTGACGCGCCCGAGGGTCTGGCCCTTCCGCACGGCGCCGCTGATCTCGTCCGGCGCGATCACCCTGGTGCTCACCCGCTGGCCCTCGCGGACGGTGACGGTCACCGGCTGCCGGGCGACCAGCGGCAGATGGTCGTCCCGGTAGTCGAGCTTCGGGGAGGCGACCTGCTCGCCGCGGCTCACCTGCTCAACCGGGTGATAGAGCGAGAAGCCGTAGTCCAGGAGATCGAGGGTGCTCTCGTCGCGGGCGAATTCGCTCGGAGTGCCGAGCACGGCCGAGACCAGCGTGGTCGACCCCCTGGTCCCGGAGCCGACCAGAACGTAGCCCGCGTCGAGGGTGTGGCCGGTCTTCACGCCGTTGACCCACGGCGCCCGCCCCAGCAACGTGTTCCGGCTGGTGACCGTCCGCGGGTGATCGCCGCTGCTGAGCGTCGCGGCCGGCGTGTTCACGATCCGGGCGAAGAGCTGATTCCGCATCAGGATCGAGGCGAGGGCCACCAGGTCGTGAGCGCTCGAGTAGTTGTCGGGGTCATCGAGCCCGATCGGGTTCGCGTAGCTCGTGTCCGCGAGCCCGAGCCGACGGGCAGTCCGGTTCATGTCGTTGACGAAGGCGGGCACCGATCCCGAGACGGCGACGGCCAGCGTCTCGGCGGCGTCGCTGGCGCTCGGCAGGAGCAGGGCGTAGAGCAGATCGCGGACGCGCATCCGCTCACCGGCTCGGAGGCCGAGCCGGACCTCGGCGGGATTGGCCACCCGGTACGGGGGCACCGTCACCATCTGGTTGGGCCGGAGATCGTGGAGCGCCAGGTACGCGGTCATCAGCTTCGTCGCGCTGGCGATCGGCAGCCGCTTGTTGGGCCCCTTCGCGGCGAGGACCGAGTCGTCGCTGGGGTCGATCAGGATCCATGCCTTCGCATCCAGGCTGGGGGGACTGGAGGCAGCGGACGCGGCGCCGGGTAGACCGAGCAGGAGGATGGCGAGCGCCATCGCCAGCCAGATGCCCCGGCGCCCCCGCCTTGGTCCCGAGAACGGCACGATCAGCGCAACGCTATTCGCTGACCCTCGAGGAGGGCCTGCGGGTCCAGATCCGGATTGAGCTGCATGAGAGTGGTCTCGTCGATCCCCGTCTTCACCGAGATCTTGCCGAGGGTGTCGCCCGAATGGACGATCCAGACGCCCTTGCGGACGGCCTGACGGCCGACCTTGCTGATGTCGGTGCCGCCGCCGCTGTCCTTGTTCCCACTGTCGGACCCGCCCGAGGACGTCACGATGGCCACCGCCACGAGGGCCAGGGCGGCGACAAGCGCGAGAACCGCGAACGCGCGGACGAAATGGTTCGGCTTGTAATCCGGCATCCGCGGGCGGCGATGGTACTGCCGACTAGGCCTCCAGAGGGTTGATGGTTAGCCCTGCAGGCTCCAGACCGCGGACCGGAGCTCCTCCGCAGCCGCCCCGGGGTCTTCAGCCCTCGCGATGCTTCGCGACGCCGCCACCAGGATCGACGCCGGGCGGCCCGCAGCGAGTGCCCGACCGAGATCCTCCGGCTTTCCGCCCTGGGCCCCGATTCCCGGGATCAGGAAGACCGAGTCCGGCATCAGCTCCCTGAGGCGACCCAGGTGCTGCGGGGCGGTCGCCCCGACCACCGCACCCACTCCCGAGAGACCCGACTCCCCGGCGAGCCGCGGTGCGTTCTCGGCGACCATGGCAGCGAGCTCCTCGTGCATGGGCCGGTCTCCCAGCGTCGCGTCCTGGAGACGAGCCGCGCCCGGGTTCGAGGTCCGGACGAGGAGGAAGACACCGGCGGATGCGTCCTGCGCAGCCTCGACGAGCACCTCAATCGCGTCGTCGCCGAGCAGTGGATTGGCCGTGAAGGCGTCAGCCCCGAGGCCGTCGACCGTTCCCCAGGGAGTCTCCGTCTCACCGACCAGGGCCTGGCCGTAGGCAGCCGCGGTCACCGGCACGTCTCCCCGCTTGCCGTCGGCGACCACCAGGAGCCCGGCGCGCTGCGCCGCGCGGCGGACCTCGTCGAGCGCCCACCAGCCATGCTGACCCAGCCGCTCGAAGCACGCGAGCTGCGGTTTCACTGCGACGCAGGCACGCCCGGCGACCTCGATCAGGCTGCTGCACTCCTCGTAGATGGCGACCGCCGCGCGCTCCGCGGCATCGCGCAGATCGCCCCCGGGCGCCGACACCGCGGACAGGGAACTGGGATCCGGGTCCAGCCCCAGGCAGATCTGGCTGCGGCGCTCCTCGACGAGCGCCGTCAGGCGGTCGGCGAAGGGGCGCGTCTGGTTAGTCGCCGCCCTTGACCTTCTTCTTCAGCCCGGAGCCCGCAGAGAACCGGGGGACCTTGCCGCCTGGGATGAAGATTCGCTCGCCGGTCCGCGGGTTGACTCCCTGCCGCGGGCCGCGCTCGGCGACGGCGAACTTGCCGAAGCCGGTGAAGTTCACCTCGCCCCCACCCTGGAGGACATCGGTGATCGCGTCGAGCACGGCGTCGACGGCCTGGCCCGCCTCCTTCTTGTTTCCGATCCTTGAGTCGCGCGCAAGCACCTCGAGGAACTCAGCTTTCGTCACGTCTTCGCCTCCTCGGGATTCGAGTGAGGGCCGAGCCTAACAGCGCTTCCCGAGGGCAAGCCGACGGCTATGAGCCGCCGATCGCCATCTCCGAGACGAGGATCGGAGCGCTGTGCACGGAGCCGCCGAACGGCACCCAGCGCGCCTCCGAGCCCACGGCCTGCGCCGCCGCCAGGGTGCTGAGCAGATCACCGGCGATAGTGAACTCGCGCAGCGGCTCGGCCAGCTCCCCGCCCCGGATCGCCCTGCCCGTGGCGCCGACCGAGTAGCGGCCGGTCACCGGGTTGACCCCCGAGTGGAGGCCGGCGACCTCGGTGACGTAGACGCCCTCGCCCGCCGCCTCGAGCAACCCAGCGAGCGAGAGCTCGCCGGGCTCGATCATCAGGTTCGAGGTGCTGACTGACGGCGCGGAGCGATACGAGGCGCGGGCGGCGTTGCCCGTGGACGCGGCGCCGCCCCGCCTGGCCGTATAGCTGTCGTGCAGGTAGGCGAGCAGCTTGCCGTCGCCGAGCAGCGGCGTCCGCCCGCGGGGTGTTCCCTCGCCGTCGAACGGCGCGCTGGCGAGCCCACCCGGGTCGATGCCGTCGTCCGCGATCCGCAGCTTCTGGGAGGCGAGCTCTTCCCCGAGCCGATCGGCGAACGGAGAGCGCCCGCGCTGGACCACGTCCGCGCACAACGCGCCGCCGATGAAGCCGGCGAAGCTCGCCGCGACCCGGTCCGAGAGCACCACCGGGCAGGTCCGGGACTCCGGCTTGGTGGCGCCGAGCATCGAGCTCGACTCGTCCCCCGCCTCGGCGCCGATCTCGGCGGCGTCGAGGTCGCGAGGGGAGCGGGCAACCCCGAACCCGAGCCCGGTCTGGACCTCGGAGTCCTGCGTCGCCATCGCCTGCAGGAACGAGTAGGCGGCCGAGGCACCGAAGGCCCCCGAGACGCCGCGGGAGGTGGCGATCGCCGCGTTCGAGTCCTCGTCGACGTAGACGACCTCCTCGACGCCTGTCACCCTCGAGTCGCGATCCAGCGCCGCGCGTTCCACCCGCTTCGCCAGGTCGATGACCTCCGCCGTCTCGGTCGACGCCACCCCTTCGTCGTGGAGCCCGGGGATCTCGGCTGCGTCGCCGGACGGCTCGGGGGCGGCCGAGCTCTCATCCTCGTCGGCCACGCGGGCCGCACCGACCGCGGCCTCGGCGACCTTGGTCAGCCCGGCGTCGGAGAGGTCGGTCCCATAGGCGTAGCCCGCCCGCTCCCCGATCCAGGCCCTGATGCCGATCCCGCGTCCAGACGCCTCGGTGAGGCTCTCGACCTCGCCCGCGTGCACTCGGACCTCGCGGCTGCGCGACCCCTCGCCCCATGCCTCGGCATCGGTGGCGCCGGCTGCGGTCGCGGCCTCGGCGGCGCGGCGCGCGAGGTCCTCCAGGTCCTGGTGGGCGGGCTCGCTCATACGGAGGTCCCACCGACGGTCATCCCGCGGATCCGTACGTGGCCCTGCCCGGTCCCGACGGGTGCGGTCTGGCCGGACTTGCCGCAGAAGCCGGTCTTCATCTCGAAGTCCGAACCCACGGCGTCGATCCGCTCCAGCGCCTGGAGGCAGTTGCCGATCAGGGTGGCGCCGCGGCAGGGCTTGGTCACCTTGCCGCCCTCGATCAGATAGCCCTCCGAGACACCGAAGACGAAGTCCCCGGTCGCCGGCTCCACCTGGCCACCGCCGAAGGAGACGGCGTAGAAGCCGCTGTCGACCTCGGAGATGATCTCCTCCGGAGCCGGTTCGCCCGGCTCGATGTAGGTGTTGGTCATCCGCGGAATCGGGAGATCGCGGAAGCTGGCCCGGCGGCCGTTGCCGGTCGAGTCGGTGCCGTCGCGGCGCGCGCGGAGGCGGTCGTAGAGGTAGGACGTAAGACGCCCCTCCTGGATCACCGCCGTCTTGTGGCTCGGCGTGCCCTCGTCGTCGATCGCCCCCGTCCCCCATTCGTGCGGCATCGTGCCGTCGTCGTACGCGTTGAGCAGCGGCTGGGCAACCTTCTCGCCCATCCGGTTCGCGTAGACGCTGGCGCCCTTCTGAACTGCGTCGGCCTCGAGACCGTGTCCGGTCATCTCGTGGAAGAGGACTCCGCCGAAGCCCTTGCCCACCACCACCGTCATCTCCCCTGCCGGCGCGGGGTCAGCCCCGAGCAGCGTGATCGCCTTGCGGGCGGCCTGGTCGGCGATCCGGGCCGGGTCCCCGTCCAGCAGCTCGAAGCCGCGGACTTCACCGAGGGTCTCGAAACCCGTCTCGACCGTCCCGTCCCGGCGCGCCACGACCTGCACGCCCAACCGCACCCGGGTGCGATCGTCGGCCGCCTGCAGACCCTCCGAGTTGAAGACCCCCACGCGGCGGCGTCCCTCGCTGTAGCTGGCGGTGGCCTGAGCCACCTCGGCACCGGCGGAGCGGGCCCGCTCGTCGAGCTCGCGCAGGACCTCCGCCTTGCGCTCAGCGGGAACGGAAGCCGGGTCCACCTCGATCTCCTGCAGCTCCGGCGAGCTCGCCGCCCTCAGGGCGAGCGGCTGGGTCGCGTCGCCGGCGAGGGCGCTCGCCAGCCCGTCCGCCGCTCGCATCAGATCGTCCTCGCCGAGACCATCGACATGCGCGAAGCGCGTCACCTCGCCGTCGATCACCCGGATCCCGGCGCCGCGCTCGCTGCCGGACTGCGGCCGCTCGATGCGCGACTCGTCGATCGACAGCGTGAAGCCGCGTCGCTCCTCGCAGAACAGCTCCGCGAAATCCCCGCCGCGGGCGAGCGCTCGCTCGAGCACCCGCGCGGCAAGCTCAGAATCGACCAGAGGGCCCACGGCGTCGCTCACTTGCCGCTCCCCTTCGGGCTCGCGACCTCGATCAGCCGCGACGCAGCGTCGAAGAGAGCCTTGCCGGCTTCGGAGTCCTCCGGGAAGGCCAGGCTGCGGCCACCCGGATAGTAGGTGCGGGCGAACGGCTTGCGGAGATGGCGGCGCCGGCGCAGGTAGGCGGCCGCCTCGTCCGCGTAGCCGGAGACGCGGTCGAGCAGGACGCGATGCGGCTTGGTCGGCATCAGGACACCGCGCCGTTGCTCGCCAGCCGCCGCAGCGCGTTGCGGAGGTCGAAGATCATCAGCGAGGCGAGCGTGAACCGCTCGGTGACCGCGATGGCCACGTAGCCGCCCTCGCGCACGCAGAACGCTTCCCCGTCACCGGTCGCGACATGCGCATGGGCGACCGGCTCGCCGCCGGCCGCGTCCGCTGCGCCGACCAGTTCTCGGCCCGCCTCACCCCAGGCCTCGTCCTCCCCGCTCGCGGCAAGCACCTCACCGTCCTCGGAGAGGATCGCGCAGCCCCGCAGCTCGCGCGAGACCTCCTCCAGATACTCCACGGCGTGCGCCGCATCGGGGATGCTCGGGGCGTCGACGGGCGGCGTCATCGGAACCCGGGTGTCGCCGCGACCGGCATCTGGTCCAAAATAGCGAGCGTGACTCTCGAGCAGGGTTCCTGGCTCACCGTCGTGATCGTCTGCGGGATCGCCGTGGTCCTGCTCGCGGTCGGCGGCTACACCGGCTACAGCATCGTGGTCGGCGCGGTCGGGCTCGCCGCCGCCGTCAACTTGCTCTAGGCGGTCGCGACGCTGATCGTCGCCCATGCACGCCGAGTGGGCTGGCCAACCGCTGCTTCGCATGGAAAGCGGCGCCTCGACGACGGCGAGATACTGCGTGAGCATGTCGGAGCAGAACATCGAAGTCGTCCGACGATCCATCGCTGCGTTCGAAGGCGATGAGGAGACATGGCTCGCGGCGATTGATCCCTCCCACGTCTGGTACCCACTAGAGGAGGGGAACATCCCGTCTCACGGGCTCGACGCTGCGCGCGCCATCCGAAAGCGCTGGCTGGAGAGCTGGGAGAGCCATCAAATCGGAATCGAGGAGATCCTCGACCAAGGCGACAGCGTCGTCGCCTGCCTACACCTAACAGGCACTGGCAGGGGGAGCGGTGTCGAGGTCGATCTGCGCTTCTACATGCACTGGAAGCTGCGCGAAGGCAGGATGGTCTACCTCTACGAGTACGCGGACCGAGACGAGGCACTGCAGGCGGCTGGGCTGTCGGAGTAGCGCTTTGGACGAGAAGCAGTTACTTGTCTCCTTTGCTCCGCTATGCGGAGCAAACGCGACAAAGCCTCGGGTCGGACCTAACCCGCTCTGAACTCCTTCGGCGACTCCGCCGGGTCGTGGCGGGAGCTCTCCGGCTCGGCGTGGATCAACACCTCGGCGTTGCCGAGATCCGTCTCGATGGCGTTCCTCAGCTCGTGCGCCACGTCGTGAGCTCTCTCCAGGCTCGTTCCGCTTTGGAACTGGACATGCAGCTCGATGTAGCGGCGACGGCTCGTGGTCCGGGCACGCAGCTTGTGGTAGCCGACGACCTCGGGCTCGTCGGCCCGCGCTCGGGCGATCGCCGCCTCGATCCGATCCATCTCCTCCGGCGGCGGCGCCTCATCGACGAGGACGCCGGCGGCGCGGCGGATGATGTTGAGACCGGTCAGGACGATGAAGCCCGAGAAGACGATCGCGACGGCCGCGTCGAGCTGCTCCACCCCGGTCAGCTTCAGGAGCGCAAGGGCGATGAGCACCCCGGCCGACGTCAGCGCGTCCGCGCCGAGATGCGCGGCATCCCCCCGCAGCGCCGGCGAGTCGTGCTTGCGGGCCTGCCGGCGGAGGAAAACCGACACGGCGGCGGCACTCAGCGTCGAGAACGCGATCACGGCGATTCCGATTCCGAGCGACTCCACCTCGGTGTTCCCGTTCACGAGGCGCCCGATCGACTCGACGATGATGAAGGCGGCGCCGCCGATGATCAGCACGCCCTCGATCGAGGCGGCGACGTTCTCGACCTTCTCGTGTCCGTAGGGATGCTCGACGTCCGGCGGCTCGTCCGCCCGGCGAACTGCCACGAAGGCGATCACGGATGCGACCAGGTCGATCGACGAGTTGAGCGCCTCGGAGAGAATTGCGACCGATCCGGTGACGATCGCCGCGGCAACCTTCAGCGCGATCAGCGTCGCGTTGTAGGCGATCGAAACCCCCGCCGCCGCCGACTTGGAGACGCCGCCCGCGACTCGGGGTGCGTTCATCCGGCGGCGCCGAGGCCGAGATGGGTGGCGAGCTCGCGCGCGGCACGGCCCCGGTGGCTGATCGCATTCTTCTCCTCCGGGCTGAGCTCAGCCATCGTGCGGTCGTCGTCCGGTCCGGTGTCGTCCGGGATGAAGGCGGGGTCGTAGCCGAACCCTCCGGTGCCGTGGGGTTCTGTGGCGAGAGTCCCCTCGCAGCGACCCTCGAAGATCGACTCGTTGCCGCCCTCGTCCACCAGGGCGATCACCGCGACGTACGCGACCCGCCGATCGTCCTGTGCGCCGACCTCGTCGAGCAGCTTCGACAGGTTCTCCTCATCGGTGGCGTCCTCGCCCGCGTAGCGGGCGGACCGCACCCCGGGGCGGCCCCCCAGCCCATGGGCTTCGATGCCCGAGTCGTCCGCAATCGCCGGGCGCCCCGTCTCGGCGTGGGCCGCCCGCGCCTTGCCCAGGGCGTTCTCGCTGAAGCTCAGCGCCTCCTCGGGGGGCAGCTCCACCTCGGCCGGCAGCGGATCGAGCACAACGCCCGGCAGCAGCTCGCGGAGCTCGCGGAGCTTGTGGTCGTTGCGGGTTGCGACCAGGAGCGCCGGCATTCGCGCCTGCCTCAGGCGGGGAGTGCTCCGAGCGCGGACTCCTGGTCCGTGCGCAGCCGGGCGATGCCGCCCTCGGCGAGCGCGAGCAGCTCGTCCAGCGAGGCGCGGGAGAGCGGGGTCCGCTCCGCTGTCGCCTGCACCTCGACCAACCCGCCGTCCCCGGTCATCACCACGTTCGCGTCGACCTCGGCGGTCGAGTCCTCGGCGTAGTCGAGGTCGCAGAGGGCTCGCCCCTCGACCATCCCAACGCTGATCGCCGCGACCGACTGATTGAGCGGGAGCCGCTCGATGGCGCCCGAGTCGACCAGCGCGGAGAGAGCCTGCTGGAGCGCGACGAAGCCGCCGGTGATCGCGGCGCACCGGGTTCCCCCGTCGGCCTCCAGCACATCGCAGTCCACGTACACCGAGCGCTCACCCAGGGCCGCGAAGTCGACCACCCCGCGGAGCGACCGTCCGATCAGCCTCTGGATCTCCACGCCGCGGCCATCCTGCTTGCCGCGGCTGATGTCACGCGCCTTGCGGTCCCCGGTGGACGCGGGCAACATCGCGTACTCCGCCGTCACCCAGCCCCGGCCCCTCCCCTCCATCCAGCGGGGCACCGAGTCGCTGACGGACGCCGTGCAGATCACGCGCGTCTCGCCCTGGGAGATCAGCGCCGATCCGTCGGCGGTCCGGACGAAGCCCGGCTCGATCGTGACCGGGCGCGTGTCGGCCGGAGCCCGGTCGTAGCTGCGGCTGGCAGGCATGGCGCCAGTCTCCCAGAACGACCCACGCCGCCTGCCCCGCGCCCGCATCCCGGGCGCGGGTCGCGGCAGCGCTTATTTGAACCTGACCTGGCCGACCGCCTCGCGGATCTTGTCCACGATCGTCTGGGCGAGCTCCAGGCCCTGCTTGCCCTGGAAGCCCTTCATCGCGGCGACCATGCCCACCATCAGGAGGGCGACGAGCAGGATCAGGCCGACGTACTCGACCGTGCCCTGGCCGCGACGCGGCGGCTGGGCCAGTAGCCGGCCGCTCGCCGCCTGCGCGGCGAGCACGGCCCTGGCGACGACTTCTGACATGCGAAACCTCCTCGGCTCGTTTCGAGCGAGCCTGGCCGTCGCGTCCGCGCGAGACCAGCCCGGGGTGTGACGAAAGATGAGCCCGGCAGCGAATAGAGTCGGCTCGATGAGCGAGCGCCAAGAGGAGGGCGCCGAGCAGGCCAGGGCCGGGCGGACCGGCGCCGGGGAGCAGGACCAGAATCTCGACCGGGCCGTCGACGTCGCGCGCCGCGAGGCCGAGGAGAGGGCGACCGCCGAGATCATGGCGCTCGAACAGGACCTCGATCGCGAGCGCGAGAACGCCGCAACCGCACTCGAAGCTGTGCAGCGCCGCCTCGATGACGCCGAGGCGCGCGCGACTGAATCGAGCGCCGACCGTGAGAGGCAGCTGATCGCCGAGCGCGACGAGGCCACCGCGGCCCTGCGGGAGGCCCAGGAGCGACTCGCCGGGCTCCAGCGGGACGCGGAGGAGGAGCGAACCCGCGAGGACGCCCGGCGCTCGGAGAGGGAGCGCGAGCTCCTCGAGCAGAGCCGAGCCGAGCTCGAGGCCCGGATCCGGCGGGAGCTCGAGGGAGAGGTGGCCCAGCGGATCGCGCAGATCAAGTCCGAGGCGGACACGCGCGCGAGCGAGGAGATCGCCGCGGCCCGCCGGGCGGCCGAGGCGCGCTACGAGGAGACGCTGCAGCGAGAGCGAGGGGCGGCGCAGGAGGCGGCGGAGACCGCCCAGCGCCGCCTGGACGAGATCACCGAGAGGATCGAGGCCGCCGGCGCCCGGGTCGAGGGGGCGGAGGAGAAGCTCGCCGAGGAACGGACCCGGCTCCAGCGTGAGGCGGAGGAGCGCGTCGATGCGGAGATGCGCCGCCTCCAGGCCGAGTCCGACGCCAAGATCCAGGAGGCGCTCGCCAAGGTCGAGTCCGAGACCAGGTCCCGCGCCGACCAGGAGGCCGAGCGCGAGCTCGCCGAGCTGCGACGGGAGGTCGAGAGGCTGCGCGGCGCTGAGGTGAACGCCCGCGAGGACGCGGCGAAGCGAGACAGATCAAGGCCGCGCGCCAAGAGGAGGCCGAGAAGCACACGGACGAGATGCGCCGCGTCGCGGAGCGCGAGGCGGAGCTCGCCGCCGAGCTCGACGAGGCGGCCCGGGCGCTGAGGGCCGCCGAGAGCCACCTCCGCGAGGCCGAGGGACGTGCCGGGTCCGCCGAGCGCAAGCTCGGCGATGCCCCGGACGACGAGCTCAAGCGCGCCGAGGATGAGCGCGAGAGCCGCCTCGAGCAGATCGAGGAGCGCATCAAGTCCGTGGTCGACCGGGCGAGCGGCGCCCAGGCGCACGCCGCCTCGGTCGGGGTCGACCTGCCGCCGAGGCGCACCGAACCTGAGGAGCCGGAGCAGCCCGATGAGCTGGAGGAACCCGAAGAACGGGACGAGCCCGCCGAGCCCGATCGGACGGAGACCGCGGAGCAGGCGGAGGATGACGCGGAGCAGGCGGAGGATGAGGAGGAGCCCGGCCTGCTCCAGAGGGTCGCGGAGGCCCGCCAGGCCAGGCGCGATCAGAGGGATGCGAAGAGAGCGGCCCGGGAGCAGGAGGCGGCCGAGCGGAGGGCCGCACGGGAGAGGAAGGACCGCGAGCGCAAGGCGGCGGAGAGGAAGGAGGCCCGCCAGCAGAAGAAGACCGACAGGCGAGCGAAGCGCGAGCGGGAGCGCCAGCCCGAGGAGACGAAGGTCGAGCAGGAGACGACCGTCGAGCAGGCCGCCCCGGAGCCGGATCCGGAGCCCGCTCCCGAACCCACCCCCGCCCCGCCCCCCGCCCCGAAGCCGAGCAGGTCCAGGTCACGCGGCAAGGACTCGGGGATCGACGTGAACGAGGCGACCTTCGAGCAGCTCCGCGAGGTGGGGCTCTCGGTGACGCAGGCGACCCGCGTGATCGCCTACCGCGAGCGCAAGGAAGGCTTCGTCTCGCTCGATGACCTCGACACGGTCCCCGGGCTCCCGAAGGACCTGCTCTCAGAGGTCAAGGAGAAGCTGACGGTCTAGAACGATCCGCCGAGGGCCGGCCAGAAGCGAGCCAGCCGCTGCCGGTACTCGTCCGCCGCCTCGGCGGGAGCCATCCGGGGCTCCCGGTCGGCGCCGAAGGCCTCGAGGGTCGCGACGACCGAGCGCGAGAGCGCCCCGAGCGAATAGCCGCCCTCCAGGCAGATCAGCACCGGGACGTCCAACTCGGCGGCAAGGTCGCGCATCGTCGCCGCCATGTCCCCGTAGGCGGCGTCGTCCAACTCGCAGTTGGCGAGGGGATCGTCTCGGTGAGCGTCGTAGCCGGCAGAGATGCAGAGCAGCCCCGGCCGCCACTCGCGCGCGATCGGCGCGACCACGTTCTGGACCAGTGAGAGGAACTCGTCGGGCCCGCTGCCCGGCGGCACCGGAAGGTTGGCCGTGTAGCCAACCCCATCGCCGCTGCCGTAGTCCGTGGCGGCGCCGGTGCCCGGGTAGAGCGGGCTCTGGTGGATGCTCGAGTAGAGGACCTGTTGGGAGCCATAGAAGATCTCCTCGGTCCCGTTTCCGTGGTGGACGTCCCAGTCGAGCACCAGGACGCGCTCGACTCCGAGCTCCGCGATCGCGTGCGCGGACGCGACCGCCACGTTGTTGAACAGGCAGAAGCCCATCGCGCGGGCACGCTCCGCGTGGTGACCGGGTGGCCGCAACCCGCAGAAGGCCCAGCCTCCCTCGGCCAGCAGCCGCTCGGCTGCGTGCACACCGGCCCCCGCCGCGTGCAGCGCTGCCTCCCAGGAGCCGGTGCTGGCGACCGTGTCGAGGTCGATCGGGCCGCCCCCGCGCTCGGCCAGCTCCTCGATCGAGTCCACGTGAGCGGCGGTGTGGACGCGCTCGAGCTGCTCGCGGGTCGCGGCCGGGGCCTCGACCAGCTCCATGCCGAGCCAGTCTCGCTCCGACATCGCCTCCTCGATGGCGGTCAGACGCCGGGCGTTCTCCGGATGGCCGCCGGTGTCGTGCTCGAAGGAGCTCCGATGTCGCACGTACAGCCCCGGCATGAATCGCAGACTAGTGCCGCGTCCACCAATACACACCCGGCTTTGGCGAGCGAGAACCAAGCCTGGCAAGGACGCAGGAAGGCCAGGTAGCAGCGCTACCTGGCCGACCGAGGCGCCGCCAGGCGCCGGTTCGCAGCCGCCAAAACGGGGGTGGATTGGTTGACGGGGCACTAGGGTTCTCGGCTCCGATGACACGGGTGAGCCCATCGACGTCGTGGTGGTGGGCGGCGGGGCCGCCGGCCTCTACTCGGCGCTGACCGCCGCGGATGCGGGCTCGCGGGTCGCGATGGTGCTGCGGAAGCCGCTCTCCGAGAGCTCGAGCTACTGGGCGCAGGGCGGGCTCGCGGCCGCGATCGGGCCCGACGACTCGACCGAGCTGCACGTCGAGGACACCGTCGCGGCCGGAAGGGGAGCGTGTCGTCGATCGGCCGCCGAGCTGCTGGCGAGGGAGGCGCCCGGGGTCGTCTGGGAACTCCAGCGACGCGGGATCAGCTTCGATCTCCTCCCGGACGAGAGCCTTTCGCTTGCCCTGGAAGGGGGCCATTCCCGCAGGAGGGTCGTGCATGCCGGCGGAGCCGCGACCGGCCGCCGGATCACCGAACGGCTCGCCGAGCTCGCCGCGCGCGACGAACGAATCGACGTGATCGAGAAAACGTCCGCTGTCGCGCTCTGGAGCGACGGTGGCCGTTGCCACGGCGTGATCACCGAGGCCGGGCGCCTCCAGGCGAACGCGACGATCCTCGCGACCGGCGGCGCGGCCGCGCTGTGGGCCCGCACCACCAACCCCTGGGGTGCGATAGGCGCTGGACCGGTGATGGCTCACGCCGCCGGGGCCGACCTCGCCGATCTGGAGTTCACCCAGTTCCACCCGACGGCGCTATCGGCGCCCGGGACGAAATCCGATGGCCTGCTCGTCACCGAGGCCGTCCGGGGCGAGGGCGCAAGGCTGCTCGGCAGTGACGGCGAGAGGTTCACCGACGAGCTGGCCCCGCGCGATGCCGTGACCCTGGCGGTCCTGGATCAAATGAAGCGGGACGGCACTGACCACGTGCTGCTCGACATGCGGGAGCTGAGCGAGGCCCGTTTCCCGAGCGTCTTCGCTGCCCTGCGCGAGGCCGGGCACGACCCGCTGCGTGAACCGATCCCGGTGGCCCCCGCTTCCCACTACGTGATGGGCGGGATCGCCGCCGACCTCGAAGGCCGCTCCTCGCTCGCCGGGCTATTCGCAGTCGGGGAGTGCGCCTGCACCGGGCTGCACGGTGCGAACCGCCTCGCCTCGAATTCGCTCACCGAATGCTTCGTGCTCGGGGCCCGCGCGGCGGCCGCGGCGGCGGCGGAGCCCGAGGCGGGCCCGCCACCGGAGCCGCCCTCCTGGCGCTTCGATCCGCCCGTGGCGGAGACGCGGGACGCCGTCTGGGACCTCGCCGGGCCCCTCCGCAGCACCGAGGAGCTCGAACGTCTCCTCACCGACCCCTATCCGCTCGCCCGTCTGATCGCCCGGTTCGCGCTCGAACGCGAGGAGTCACGCGGCTCCCACCGCCGCCTCGAGTTCCCCGAGCGCGACCCGGCCCTCGACGAGCATCACCTCGTCTGCGCAGGCGACGATTTGCGCTGGGAGACCTGGATCTAGGCGTGCTTACCTAAAAAACTGGTCTCGAGCATACCTAAAAGTGCTTAATTCATGCTTAACTCTACTTACTTTTGGGCATGCTTGAATCTTCATTCGCCTGAAGGGTCCAGGGCAAGGTTGCCCGGGACGAGGCTTCAGGGGGGACAAGGAGAGATCAGGATGTATCAATTCAGTCGTTCCATCTACCGGGACCTCGTACCTCGCATCGACGCGTCGGGGGGTGCGGAGAGGACCTTCGCGGCCCGGCGGAAGGTTCTGGAGGCATGTGAAGCCACAATCGAGCGGCTGGTCTCCGACCGCCGCTATTTCGCCCGCCCGGCGAAGACGCTGTTCAGCGAAGTTCGAGAGCTCTTCGCGCTCGCCGAGCAGGTGCGGGTCTACATGGTCATCGAGCGGCACGTCGATCTGATCGAGGAGTTCCTCGATTCCCTGCCCGCCGACGTGACGCTGGACGGCCAACACCGAAGCTGCCTGGCCAGCACTCGCAAGGGCACACCGTGCCAGCGCGAGCCGCTGCCGGGGATGGACTACTGCCCCTCGCACAAGCACCTCGAGGAGACCTTCGAGGTCCGCGAGGCCGAGGTGGCGGCAGCGTAGTTTCCGGGGTACGTGTGAGCGCGCCCGCCCGGGGGGTCGGGCGCCGCGCACACTCCCTGTAAAGGCCGCATCCCGCCCGATAGGTTGGCGCGATGCTGCTCGGCGTCGACGTCGGTGGAACCTTCACCGACGCTGCGCTGCTCGACGGCGAGAGCCTGCACACGGCGAAGGTGCCGAGCACGCCCGAGGATCAGTCGCGCGGAGTGATCGCCGCCGTGGAGGAGGTGCTGAGCCGCGCCGAGGCCGAGCCGGTCGACGTCGAGGCGTTCACCCACGGCATGACGGTCGGCACCAACGCCCTGCTGGAGGAGCGCGGCGCGCGCACCGCGCTGGTCGCGACCCGTGGCTTCTCCGATCTCCTCGAGATCGGCCGCCAGGACCGCCCGAGCCTCTACCACCCCTGCCGCCCGAAGCCGCGCCCGCTGGTCGACCCCGGCCTGCGGTTCGAGGCCTCGGAGCGGATCGGCGCCGAGGGCGTGGTCGAGGGGCTGGCCGAGGATGAGGTCGCCCGCCTGGTCGATCGGCTGAGAGGCTCCGACGCCGAGTCGGTGGCGGTCTGCCTGCTCTTCGCCTTCCGCGACCCCGAGCACGAGCAGCGCATCGCCGCGGGCCTGCGCGAGGCACTTCCCGAGCTGCACGTCTCGACCTCACACGAGGTGCTCCCCGCGTTCCGCGAGTACGAGCGCTTCTCGACCACCGTGATCGACGCCTACCTCTCCCCCCTCCTCGGCCGCTACCTCGGCAGCCTCACGAAGGCCTGCCGCGACCGCGGCCTGGCGGAACCGGAGGTCATGCGCTCCTCCGGCGGCACGGCGGAGGCGGCGGAGGCCGCCCGGTCCGGGGCCTGGAGCGTGCTCTCGGGGCCGGCCGGCGGTGCGGTCGGAGCCGGCCTGCTCGCCCGCAGCGCCAACCATCCCGACGCGATAGGCATCGACATGGGCGGCACCTCCTGCGACGTCTGCGTCATCGACGCCGGCGAGGTGAGGCGGACCGACTCGCGCGAGATCGAGGGGCGCCCGATCCAGCTGCCGATGGTCGACGTGCACACCGTAGGCGCCGGCGGCGGCTCGATCGGCTGGCGCGACGCCGGCGGTGCGCTCCGCGTGGGCCCGCGCTCGGCCGGGGCGGAGCCCGGTCCGGCCTGCTACGGCCGGGGCGGCGCCGAGGCGACCGTTACCGACGCCAACCTCCTGCTCGGCTACCTCTCGTCGGACTCCGACCTCGCCGGCGGCGTCGCGCTGGACGTCGACGCGGCCCGGCAGGCGGTCGGCTCGCTGGGGGACCAGCTCGGCCTGGGCGAGATCGAGACGGCCGAGGGAATCGTCCGCGTCACCAACCAGGAGATGATCCGGGCGCTCCGCGTGATGACGGTCGAGCGGGGCGTGGACCCGCGGGGCTACGCGCTGCTCCCCTTCGGCGGGGCAGGCCCGATGCACGCCGCCGCGCTGGCGGACGAGCTCGAGATCACCCGCCTGGTCTGCCCGCGCGCCAGCGGCGTCCTCTCGGCGCTGGGACTGATCGCCGCCGGTCATCGCCGCGACACCGCCCGCACCGTGCTGCTGTCCGCAGATCAGATCACGGCGGAGCGAGTGGCCGAGGAGGTGAGGGCCCTGAGCGAGCCGCTGCTCGCCGGGATGGAGGACGCGAAGCTCGAGGTCGTCTACGAGCTGCGCTACCGCGGCCAGGCCTTCGAGCTCCCGATTCCCGGTCCGGCCGAGCCGGACCCCGATCGCCTGGCCGAGGACTTCGCCCGCGAGCACGAGGCCCGCTACGGCTACCGCGACCCCGAGGGCAGGCTGGAACTGGTGACGATCCGGGTCGCGGCCGTCGAGCCGGGCCCGGAGCCCGAGCCGAAGGCCGCTGGAGACGGGCGGCTGGCCGAGGACGAGCGCGAGGCCCGCTTCGGCGGGGAATGGGCCGCGACGCGAGTGCTGAGGGGCGAGCCGAAGGCCGGCTTCGCGGCGGCGGGCCCCTGCGTCTTCGAGCTTCCCGAGGCGACGCTCGTGCTCCCCCCCGGCTGGAGCGCCTCGGTCGATCAGGCGGGCACGATCACGGCGGAGAGGACGAAGTGAGCGGCCTCGACCCGGTAGCCCTCCAGGTGATGACCGGCGCCCTGCGCGCCGCCTGTGACGAGATGGGCGCGGTCCTGATCCGCTCGGCCCACTCGCCCAACATCACCGAGCGCCACGACTGCTCGACGGCGCTCTTCGACGCGAGCGGCGAGCTCGTCATGCAGGCCGAGCACATCCCGGTGCACCTCGGCTCGATGCCCGACGCCGTCGCCGCGATCGTCGGCGAGGAGCACCACGACGGCGACCTCTGGATCCTCAACGACCCCTACCGCGGCGGCACCCACCTGCCGGACATCACGCTGATCAGCCCCGTGTTCAAAGGGAGCGAGCTCCTCGGCTTCGCGGCGAGCCGCGCGCACCACGCCGACATCGGCGGCCCGACGCCCGGGGGAATGCCGGCCCTGTCGAAGTCGCTCGACGAGGAGGGGGTCGTGATCCCGCCCACCCGGGCGGACGACGCCGTGCTCTCCGACCTCGCCTCGCAGATGCGCAGGCCGGAGCAGCGCCTCGCCGACCTCCGCGCCCAGCGCGCCGCGAACCTCACCGGAAGCAGCCGGCTCCGCCAACTGGCGGACCGCCACGGGGTCGAGCTGCTTCGCACCGCGAGCGACGAGATCCTCGACTACGCGGAGCGCCGCACCCGCGCGGCCCTGGAGGAGATGGCGGATGGCGAGAGCTCGGCCGAGGACGTGCTGGAGGGCCTCGACGGAGACATCCCGCTCCGGCTGCGCGCGACGGTCCGTGGCGACACGCTGGAGCTCGACTTCGAGGGCACGGCAGAGCAGATCGAGGGCAACCTCAACTGCCCGCTCTCGGTGACCAAGGCGGCCTGCTTCTACGCCGTGCGCGTGGTCTGCGATCCCGACGCGCCGCCCTCCGCCGGTGCCTGGCGGCCGGTGGCGGTCAGTGCACCACGGGGATCGCTGCTCAACGCCCGGCCGCCGGCCGCGGTGGTCGGGGGCAACGTCGAGACCTCGAGCCGTGTCGCGGACCTGGTCTTCGAGGCTCTCGCCGCCTTCGCCCCGGTCGGCGCCAACGGCCAGGGAACGATGAACAACCTCACGCTCGCCGCCGAGGGCTGGACCTACTACGAGACGATCGGCGGCGGCCAGGGCGCCTGTCCGGGCGCGGACGGGCCGAGCGCCGAGCACGTCGCGATGTCGAACACGCTCAACACCCCGATCGAGGCGCTCGAGACCGAGTATCCGCTGCGGGTCGCCGAGCTCTCGATCCGGCACGGCAGCGGCGGCGCCGGCAGACACCGTGGCGGCGACGGCATCGCCCGCGAGCTCGAAGCGCTCGAGCCGATGCGCTACACGCTGATCGGCGAGCGGCGCAGGCATGCGCCGCAGGGCCGGGAGGGAGGCGCGCCGGGAGCGGAGGGCAGGGACCTGCTGAACGGCGAGCCGGTGCCCGCCAAGGGCGAGGGCGAGCTCTCCCCGGGGGACCGGCTGCGGATCGAGACCCCCGGGGGTGGCGGGTTCGGCTCCGAACCAAGCTCCTAGGTGCCGGTCGCCGAATCGCGAGACCGGTCCGATTGGCCGGTCGACCAGGCCAAATGCCGCATGGGAATGGGGTATTACGTTATTACAACTAAGCCTGTCTGCTTGTGACAACTACGCACAAGCCTTGTCAAAGCGAAATGCGTCCTCTAGACTCCGCGCCTCCACGGGGGCCGATGCCGAAAAATGTGCACCCCGCCCCCGCTTCCCCTGAATCCGAACTCGATCACTTCCTGAATCTATGCCGATTGCTTTCAAAGAGTGGGCCGTGACCGTCCGCGCGCTGGCCGAGGGCGAGCAGCTCGTTGCCCTCCGCAAGGGCGGCATCCGCGAGGACGACAAGCATTTCGAGGTCGAGCACGACCAGTTCTTCCTCTACCCCACCTTCGACCACCAGCGGAACGATCTCGTCCGCGAGTCACATCACCCGGAGCTCCGTCGCGCTCTCGAGGAGGGCGTCTGGCCCGATGAGGAGCCGCCCCCGCGTGCACTGCTCCAGGACGGTGGCATTCCGCAGCCCGACCGGGTCCGGATCCGCTCCTGGGCTGAGATCACCGATCACTTCACGACCGACGATCACCGCGTGGTCGAGGCGCTGACGCCGTACCACGTCTGGACCTCCGACTACGCACAGAAGCGGCTCTCCTGGAAGCGCCGCCACCCGCTGCACGTCCTGTTGCTGAGGGTTCACCGCATCCCGCGACCGGTCACGGTCCGGGTCAAGGACGAACACCACGGCTGCCGCTCCTGGGTCGAGATCGACCGCGACCTCCCCTTCGAGGGGACGCCGGTGATGGCCGACGAGGAGTTCGAGCGGGCCGCCGCGGCGATCCGCGAGATCTGCCAGGGCGAGCTCGTCCCGGCCTAGGTTTCGACTCTCCAGGCCCTCAAAGACGCTGATCGGGTCCTGCTGATCGGCATGGGCGGAGGCGGCGACGTGGTCGGCGCCCTCGGGGTCAGCAAGCTGCTCGATGAGCTCGTTGGGCACGATGGGTTCTGGGCGGCGTCGCCTGGGAGCGATCGCCGATCGACCCGCGCCCCGGCCCACGCTCGCTGGAGGAGATCCGCGGCGGCAAACCCTGCGGATCCGCGGCGGTCCTCACCGAGGGCGGCACCACGAGCCTCGACGGGGTCGAGTTCTCGGAGTCGAAGATGGCGACCCACCTGGGCAGGCCCGTTCTGCTGCTCGACATCACCCACGGGCCGGCCGCGCTCGCGACCGGCCTCGCGGAGGCGGCCGCGGAGCTCGGCTGCGACGCCGTCGTGCTGCTCGACGTGGGCGGAGATGTGCTCGCCCACGGGCACGAGCCGGGGCTGGCCAGCCCCCTGTGCGACGCGATCGTCCTTGCCGCGGGGCTGATCCTGGCGCGCTCGCAGAAGCGCGCTGATGCCGATCCGCCCCGCGACCTGATCGGGGCGGTCTACGGTCCCGGCTGCGACGGCGAGCTCACGCCGGAGGAGGTGCTGGAGCGGATCACGGAGCTGCAGTCGGCGGACGCGCTGCTCGGGGCCTGGGGCCTCACCCCGGAGGCCGGCGACGAAGTCGAGGCGGCGGCACAGGCCGTCCCGACCGAGGCCAGCATGATGGCGGTGCGCTGCGCGCGCGGCGAGCGCGGCAGGTTCCCGATCCGGGGCGGCCGCCGGTCGGTCGAGCTCACCCCGCTCGGGGCGCTGACGTTCTTCTTCGACCCGGTGGCGGCGGCCAACTCGGCGATCCCGCTGGCCACGGCGGTATCGCCCGCGGCGAGCCTCGAGGAGGCCCACGAGGCGCTGATGGGCATGGGCGTGCGGACAGAGCTCGACCTCGAGCGCGCCCGGGCGCGTGAGTAGCCTGGTTGTGCGGCGCCCATCACCGTCGGCCACGAAACCCCGCCGACGCGTCCACATGACCTGGATCGAGACCGACTCGCTGAGCTTCTCCGCGCGCCACGACGACGCCGATCTCGCCTGCGCGCACCGCGTCCTCGACACGCTCGAGGATCTGAGGCTGCGGCTCGAGGACCGCTTCGACCAGGTCCCCGGCAACGTCACCATCGTCCTGCACGACAACCCGGCCTGGCTCTCGGCGGCGCACCCACTGCTCCCGGCCGTGCGCTGGTCAGCCGCGCCCGCGGCGCGCCGCTACCTGGTGGGCTGGCCGATGGACGGCGAGATCCACACGCTGAACGACTCCTGGATGGAGCGACGCTCCGCCGGCGAGGACTCACTGCGGGCCCTGCGCGGGACCGCGGAGCGGATGTACTGCCAGATCGTCCTGGCGGCGAACAATCCGGCGCTGCCGCCGATGTGGACGCCCAGGCGCTTCCTCACCTACCTGCGCTGGTCCTGGCTGATCGAGGGCGCAGCGCAGTACTTCACCGGCCAGATCGGTTTCTTCCGTGCAGCCGTGATCACGCGGCTGCGAGAGGGCCAGCGGCCGGCCTTCCCCCCCAGCCGCCGCGATGCGCTGATCCTCGGCGGAACGGTCTTCGACATGCTCGATCGCCACGCCGGGCCGGACGCCTGCGTCCGGATGGCCACTCGGCTTCACCGCGCGGGCCCGCGGGGAAACCTGGAACTAGCCTTCGAGGCACGCATGCGCGACATCGAGCGCGCGTGGCGCGTGCACCTCGACGACATCCTCTACCGGCAGTCGGACTCCGGCGAGGAGTCGCCCAGCGACGTCCTGGAGCGGCCGGACCTCGATCTCGACCTCGATCTCGACCTCGGTGGCGAGTGGAGCTTCGACCCCAGCACCAAGCGGCGGCCACAAACTTCGCCGCCGGATCATCGCTCAGCCGAACGCGAGATAGAAGAGGTAGACGATCAGGGCGGCAACTCCCACCGCCGCGATCAGCCCCAGCGCGAGCCGCGCTGGCGACCCGATCCCCGGTAGCCGCTCCGGCGGAGCCTCGACGGAGAGCATGTCGCTCCCGGCGAGAAGGTCACGCGCCGCCTGGTAGCCCGACTCGGGCACCAGCACGTCACGGGGGCCGGCCGCCAGGAAGTCGGGCACGTCAAACCCGCGCGCGCGGCGGAGCATCGACGGTATTCCGTGGTCGAGCAGGATCGACTGGATCATCTCGCCGTCGGCCATGCTGCGAGCGCCGGTCACCCGGCGCAGGTCGCCGTGGGCGTACTGCGGCCGAACCTTGCGGGCCCGCTCGTGCGCCTCGGTGATCGGCTCCTCCTCGCGGGTGCCGGCGTAAACGAGCGGCATCCCGCAGTTGCGGCAGAACCGCTCGTCGATTGGATGAGCAAGCGCACAGCGCGGGCAGGCGAGAGGGGAGCCGCCCGCGGTGTCGTTCATCCCGACGTCACCCGACGGTCAGCTCGACCTCGCTGACCGCGCCGTCGTTGATGCGGAAGCCCCGCAGCGGCTGCTCGCCCTCGGCCAGGGAGAGGATCAGGTAGATCGAGTCGGGGTAGGTCGCGAGGTTGATGTCCGTCTGCGAGGGATAGGCCGGGCTCGCCGTGTGCGAGTGGTAGATGGCCAGCATCTCCTCGTTGTTGTCGGGGATCTCCCGGAAGGTGATGCGGAAGAGGTCGTTCGGGTCGAGCGTGTAGCGGAGCGGGCTCTGCTCAGAGTTGGTGGCGCGATAGAGCGTGCTCGCGGCTCCGTCATTGCCCCCGAGGATCCCGCAGCACTCGTTCGGCGCCTCCTCGCGGGCGTGCTCGAGCATCTGATCGAAGATCGCCGTCGGGATCCGCATCAGTAGAAGACGACGCCCTCGCGCCGGGGCGGCTCGCTCAGGTCGCCCGCCTCGTCGCCGATCAGGTCGGGATCGTCGCGGCCCTTCTCCCAGAGGAGGTCATCGAGCACGGTGGGCGACATCTCCGCCTGCTCGGCGACCTGCTTGAAGGCATCGCGGGTCGCCTCGCGGACCTCCTCAACATCTCCCTCGGGCACGAGGCCCGAGCGCAGCGCGAGCCGCATCAGGACGTTGTCGGCCGATACCTCCCAGTTCTCCGGGTCGGAGACCTCGAGCCAGCCGCGGCGCTCCCAGATCTTCGCGACGAGGAAGGCCTTCTTGCGCAGGGGGTCCGAGAACGCGTCGAACTCGCTGAGGCGGAAGAGCACCCCGGTCGGCCCGCCCAGCTTGCCGCCCGACGCGTCGATCAGGGCCTGGGCCTGGCCGCCGTAGTCCTTGAGCAACCCGGTGGCGAGGTTGTCCCAGAGCTTGGCCCGGCGCTCCGGGTCGTGCAGCGTGTCCTGGCCGGCCCGGAAGACGGCGGCAATCGCCGCGGGGTCGACGCCGAGCAGCGAGCGCGCGGTTAGCGCGCCGGGGGCGCGCCGCTCCGCGCGCAGGCCGAGCGCCCAGAGCAGTGCGCTGCCCTCGTACGGACCGTCGCCGTCGACATCGTGCGGCTCGGTGTAGCCCGTCTGGTGGTCGATCGCGGCGAGGAAGAGCGCGGCGTCGGGGTTGGGCACCTCGTCGAACGACGGCGGCTTGTAGTCGCCAGCCAGCTCCTTGACGCGGGCGACGACCCGCTTCAGTGCATCGGGATTCGCGTTCACAGAGGTAGACGCGAGGGTGCTCCGAGGCGGAGCCGAGGAGCAACCCGTTTCATGAGGAGCCGGCCTACCACCACACCGTGCTGTCGATGTCCTCGAGCTCCTCGATGGGCTTCGTGTAGACGCCCGAGGAGAGGTACTTCCAGCCGTCATCGGGAACCAGGAAGACGACGTTGCCCTGGTCCAGCTCAGAGGCGATGCGGTGCGCCACATAGGCGATTGCGCCGGCGGAGACACCGGCGAACATTCCCTCCTCGTGGAGCAGCTTGCGGGTCCAGATGATCGCGTCAAGGTTGGAGACCAGGATCTTCCTGTCGAGCAGGCTGAGGTCGATGATCGGCGGGATGAAGCCGTCGTCGAGCGAGCGGAGGCCCTGCACCAGCTCGCCCTGCATCGGCTCGGCGGCGACGATCTTGGTGTCGGGGTTCTCCTCCTTGAGGCGCCGGCCGTTCCCCATCAGGGTGCCGCCGGTGCCGAGCCCGCCGACGAACGCGGTCACATCGTCGAGCTCGTCGAGGATCTCCTTGGCGGTTCCCTCGTAGTGCGCGCGCGGGTTGGCCTCGTTGCCGTACTGGTAGGGCATGTAGTAGGACGCGTCGGCCTCCGCCATCTCGAGCGCGAGCTCTACCGAGCCGTTCGATCCCTTCGCGCCCTCTGAGTAGACGATCTCGGCGCCGTACATGCGAAGGAGCTGGGTCCGCTCCTCGGTGACGTTGTCGGGCATCACGACCTTGAGCGGGTAGCCCTTGCGCTGGCAGATCATCCCGAGCGAGATGCCCGTGTTGCCCGAGGTGGGCTCGAGGATCGTGTGTCCCGGCTCGATCGCCCCGCGGGCCTCGGCGTCCTCGATCATGTACTTGGCGACGCGGTCCTTGACCGACCCGGTGGGATTGCGCCCCTCGAGCTTCGCCCAGAGGCGCACCTCCGGCTTGGGCGTCAGTCGCGGCAGCTCGACCAGCGGCGTGTTGCCGATCGCCTCGAGTACGTTCTCGAAGTGGCCGCCGCAGGGACGATTGAGAAGCGGCTCGGTGCTCATCTCGTTAGAAGCATACTTCAGAAAGTGAAGTAGAACGCCGCATCTGTGCTTAACGACGCTTGGATAGGGTCTCCGGCGTACCCGATGCCCCGTGAGGGGGAGGAGATCAGATGAGACCCCGACTTACTGCGCTGATCGCAGTGATCGCTTTCGCCGCCGTCACGGTGGCAGCGGGCTGCGGCAGCAGCAACAACGACAACAGCAACACCAGTGGCGGAGGAACGCTGACCGCCGCGAGCTTCAGCGTTCAGACTGATCCGGCGATCGCCGGCCAGGTGCCGGCAGACGTCAAGTCCAACGGCTCGCTGAGCGTCGCCGCCGACGCCACCTACGCGCCGGATGAATTCATCGCCAGCGACGGCAAGACCGTGATCGGCATGGACGCGGACCTGGCGAAGGCCATTGCCCAGCTGATGGGCCTGCAGGCGAACGTCCAGAACATCCCGTTCGACAGCATCATCCCCGGGCTCGCTGCCGGCAAGTACAACCTCGGCATGTCGTCGTTCACGGACACGAAGGACCGCGAGAAGACGGTGGACTTCGTCACCTACGCGACCGCCGGAACATCGTTCTTCGTCCTGGCGGACGGCGGCCCCAACATCGCCACGCTTGACGACCTCTGCGGTCACAAGGTGGGCGCTGAGAAGGGCACGACCCAGGCCGATGACGCGACCGCCCAGAGCAAGAAGTGCACGGACGCCGGCAAGCCGGCCGTCAGCGTCAGCGTGTTCCCGGACGAGAACGGCGTCAATCTGGCGCTCTCGAGCGGCCGCATCGACGTGGCGATGGCCGACACCCCGCCCGCCGAGTACGCGGTGAAGCAGTCGGACGGCAAGTTCAAGATCTCCGGCGCCTCCTATGGGAACGCGCCGTACGGGATCGCGATGTCCAAGGACAGCGGCCTGCAGCAGCCTGTGCTCGCCGCCGTCAAGGCCCTGATGGCCGACGGCACCTACAAGAAGATCCTGGACTACTGGGGCGTCTCGGCCGACGCGATCACCAATCCGACGATCAACGGAGCGATCGACTAGCCGGAAGGGAAGCCGGTGGCGTCAGCGCCCGGCGCAGAAGCAGAGGCAATAGGACCGGAACCGCCTGACGAGATTGAGGCGGTTCCGGTCCGTCATCTCGGCCGCTGGATCGCAGCCGCGATCGTCCTGATCATCGCCGCGGCCCTGATCCGCTCGGCCGTGACCAACGACCGGTTCGAGTGGAACGTCGTTGGGGACTACCTGTTCGACACCCGGATCCTGAACGGCCTGGTCAAGACCCTCGAGCTGACGGTCCTGGGCATGGTGATCGGGATCGTCCTCGGCGTGATCCTCGCCCTGATGCGGCTCTCGGGGAACCCGCTGCTGAGCAGCGCAAGCTGGGTGTACATCTGGTTTTTCAGGGGCACCCCCCTGCTGGTCCAGATCCTGATCTTCTTCAACATCGCCGCTCTCTACCCGACGATCGACCTGGGCATCCCCTTCGGGCCCTCCTTCATCCACCTCAACGGCACCACCCTCATTACCCCATTCTTTGCGGGCATGCTCGCGCTGGGCCTGAACGAGGGCGCCTACATGTCCGAGATCGTGCGCGCCGGCATCATCTCGGTCGACGAAGGGCAATTCGATGCCGCGAAGGCGGTGGGGATGAAGCAAGGGCAGACGATGCGTCGGGTCGTCCTGCCGCAGGCGATGCGGGTGATCATCCCTCCGACGGGCAACGAGACCATCTCGATGCTGAAGAACAGCTCACTCGTGTATGTGATCGCCGTGTCGGAGCTGCTCTACAGCGCGACCCTGATCTACTCGGTCAACTACAAGACCATCCCGCTGCTGATCGTGGTCAGCATCTGGTATCTGGCGGCGACCACCGTGCTCTCGATCGGCCAGTACTACCTGGAGCGACACTACGGGCGCGGCGGGCCCGGGGCGCAATCCGAGCCGCTGCTCCACCGCGTCCTCCGTGGGATCACGGCGCGGCATGATGAGTCCGCGACCCAGGACACCGGCTCGCCGCCGACCTTCCCGGGGCACAACAGATGAGCGAGCAGATGGTCAAGGCCGACCACGTGCGCAAGCACTACGGGCCGCTTCAGGTCTTGAAGAGCATCTCGCTGGAGGTGGCCCCCAAGGAGGTCGTGTGCCTGATCGGCCCTTCGGGCTCGGGCAAGTCCACCTTCCTTCGCTGCGTCAACCACCTGGAGAAGATCGACGGCGGCCGCCTCTACGTCGACGGCGAGCTGGTGGGCTACCGGCAGAAGGACGGCAAGGTCTACGAGCTGAACGAGTCCCAGATCGCGGGCAAGCGCGCCGAGATCGGCATGGTCTTTCAGCGCTTCAACCTGTTCCCGCACATGACCGCCCTCGGCAATGTGGTGGAGGCACCGATCCGGGTGAAGGGGATCCGCAAGCGGGAGGCACAAAAGCGGGGCCGTGAGCTACTCCAGCGGGTCGGCCTCGAGGACAAGGTCGACGAGTATCCGGCGCGTCTCTCCGGCGGACAGCAGCAGCGGGTCGCGATCGCCCGCGCCCTCGCGATGGAGCCAAAGCTGATGCTGTTCGACGAGGTGACGAGCGCGCTCGACCCCGAGCTGGTAAAGGAGGTCCTCGACGTGATGCGCGCGCTCGCCCGCGAGGGCATGACGATGATCGTCGTCACCCATGAGATGGTCTTCGCGAGGGACGTCGGCGATCGCGTGGTCTTCATGGACGACGGCGTGATCGTCGAAGAGGGGCCCGCCAAGCAGGTGATCGAGAGCCCCCAGGAGGAGCGCACCAAGCGCTTCCTCGGCCTCGTCCTGGAGCACTGAGCGCGTGCGCCCGCGGTTTTTTCCGGCCCTACTCGTTGTGCTGCTCGCGCTCGCGGGCTGCGGGGGCAGCGACAGCGGCGGTGGTGGCGACGGAGGCACGAGCGCCAACGACCCCTTCTACGGCGTGATCAGCGCCGAGCCGCTCCCCGACGCCCCGATGCTCGCGCGCCTCGGCCAGGGTGGCGCCGGCACGCTGCGGATCAACCTCGCCTGGGGCACGGTCCAGACCGGCCCGAACGCCCCGTACGACTGGAGCCACTACGACCCGGTGGTCGCGAGTGCAGCGCGAGCCGGCGTGCGCGTGCTGGCGACCGTCTACAGCTCGCCGACATGGGCGGAGCCGACCCCCGAGACGCCGCCCCTCGGCTCGTCGCTGCCGGGGTTCCGGTCCTTCGCCAGAGCGGCGGCGGAGCGCTATGGAGCGGGTGGCACGTTCTGGGCGACGCACCCGGACCTTCCCGAGCTGCCGATCACCGACTGGCAGGTGTGGAATGAACCGAACTCACCGCTCTTCTGGAAGCCCGACCCGAACGCTGCGCAGTACATGACTCTGCTGCGGGCGTTTCGCTCAGCCGTCAAGGAAGCCGACCCGCGCGCCCAGATCCTGCTCGGCGGGCTGTTCCCCACACCCACCGGCGGTATCTCCATGAACCGCTTCCTCGGCCAGCTATACGACGCCGGCGGTCGCGGCCAGTTCGACGCCGTGGCGATTCATCCCTATGCGAGCACCCCGCAAATCGCGCTCGCCCGTGTCGCCAACGAGCGCAGGATCACCGAGCGCTTCGGTGACCCGGACGTGCCGATCTGGGTCACGGAGGTGGGCTGGGCTTCGCGCGGCGTCCCGCCGGGACTGGTCGTGGGCCCGGCCGGTCAGGCCAACTATGTGACGCAGACGTTCGAGCTCGCCGCCGCCCAACGTGACCGACTCGGGATCGCGGGCGTGATCTGGTATTCGCTGAAGGACACCCCGGGGCCGATCTGGGTCGGGCATTGCGGGCTCTTCAGGTTGGACGGGTCGCCGAAGCCGGCCTGGGAGGCATTCGCCGCGGTCACGGCCAACAGCCCCTGAACGATCGCCCGAGACGCTGTCCCTACGATCCCGACGTGCCACCGGCCACGATTCCCGAAGTACACGAGCACACCGAGCCGCCACTCGGGCAGTTCTGGGAGCCGATCAAGACGGACCGCGCGCATCGCAGGCGACTCGCGCGCCTCGGTCCCGAGAAACGGCGCGCGGCGATCACGATCGTTCACAACGAACCCGTCTTCCTTCCGATCTGGCTCGCCTACTACTCGCGCTTCTTCGCCCCCGAGGACATCTATGTGCTCGACAACGACACGACCGACGGATCCACCGATCGAGATGGATTCGTCCGCATCCCCGTGCATCACGATTCGGTTGACCACACCTGGATGGTCGAGACGGTTCAGGGACTGCAGCACGAGCTGCTGGAGGGCGACTACGACGTGGTCCTCGTGACCGACGTGGACGAGATCGTGGCCCCGGCACCCGAGTGGGGCACGCTCGGCGAGTACCTCGACGAGTTCTCCGAGTGGTGGGTCAATTGCATCGGCTACGAGATCCTGCATCTTGCCGACCGCGAGCCGTCCTACGACCCGGCACGGCCGATCCTCGACCAGCGCGGGTTCTGGTACGCGCACGGCGCCTACAACAAGCCGGCGCTCGCAAGCGGACCGATGTCCTGGGTTCCCGGCTTCCACCACCGCACCGACGGCCAGCTCAACTATGACCCCTACCTCCGCCTGATCCACCTTCACCGACTCGACCTCGAGATCTGCCGCGAGCGCCATCGCGTCCGCCAGCGACGCACGTGGGGCGAGCGCGACGTCGAACAGGGATGGGCCGCCTACAACCGCACGACCGAGGGGGATGAGTTCGAGCGCTGGTTCTACGAGGACAGCGGCTTCGAGAAGGACGGCATCCACATCGTGCTGGAGCGGATTCCGGAGGACTGGAGGGGTCTCTTCTGAGCGGTCTTAGCGATCAGGGCAGTCTCACTCGACGTCTCGCCGCGCGGGCCCGGCGCGTGGCACGGCGGGCCCGCCGGCTCGGCGACGGCGTAAGACTGCCGGAGTCCACCTCGCCCCTCGAGCAGTGGCAGCGCATGCACCTGAACGGAGCGGTCGACTCGCACCTCGCTTCCCTGGGTCCTGCCGGCCTGCGCGCTGCCGAGATCAGCGGCGACGCACATGCGGACCGGGGCTGGAGGGAGTACGCCAGCCTGATGTACCCCGAGTTCGATATCTGCGCTCCACTCGCCGAGCCCGGCCGCTTCGACGTCGTCATCTGCGAGCAGGTTCTGGAACACGTCCCGGATCCATGGGCTGCGGCACGGAACCTCCGCGAGCTCTGCGCGCCAGGCGGGCACGTGGTGGTCTCCACCCCCTTCCTAATCCGCATCCACGAGCTGCCCGCCTTCGACATGCGCGACTACTGGCGCTTCACCCCGCGGGGTCTGCGCACCCTCCTCGAAGGGGTGGGGCTGGAGGTCAGCGAAGTCTCCTCGTGGGGGAACCGCGACTGCGTGGTCGGCAACTTCGACCGGTGGCCGGCGTATCGCTGGTGGCACTCCCTCCGCGACGAGCCGGAGTTGCCTGTCCAGGTCTGGGCGTTCGCCCGCCGGCCCGAGTGAGCCGACCGGGAGCTCGGACCGCCCAGCTGTCAGTGGCGCAAGCCGCCGAGGCAGGTCCGCCGACAGTCGGTCTCCCGACGGGTGGCCAGAACCCTCATCGCTCGCGCCAGGTTGGCCTGGTAGTAGAGGGGATCGAGATGCTGTCCGGGCACCGAGACCGACGTCACCAGATCGCTCTTCCGCCCCCACGACAGCGTCGGACCGGAGATCGGGTCGTAGGCGGGTGCTTCGGCGAAGATCGGGCGGCGGGTGGGATGTTTGTTCGGAGAGAACTCTCTGGCGCTGCGGGCGTCGAGCCTGAGCGCCTCCTCCAATGCGGCCGGGTCATGCCCGGTGCTGGAGGCCCATTGCGCCGATGTTCGAGACGGGGGCCTGAGCAGCCGTGGCATTCACCAAACCCCGCTCTGCGAGGAGGCTCGCCAGCGTTCCGCCGGCTGAGTCTCCATAGGCGTAGACGGATCGGCCCTTGCCGTGGAGGCGGCGGGCCAGGCGAGCGGAATACTTGACCGCGTTCGGCACGTCCCCAAGGGGATAGTCCACAACTCGTGGTCGGAATCCATGTCGTTGCGCGGCTTGAATGGCCTGATCCATCCGCGCATCTGAAGATGAAGCCGCCGCCGTGGAAGAGGAGCATGACGGGCCTCTTGGCCGTGTCTCCACCTCCACCGCACGCGGCAGCGCAGGCGATCGCTGGCGAGCATCTTCACGCCGCGAAACTAGCCCATGGGACAGACTCCAGGACAGTTGGGCAGGAGGCTCAGAGTTCCTCCGCGATGCGGGGCGCCTCGCGGTTGAAGTACCAGGCGCCCAGCACGCAGATCGCCGCGAAGATCGCGATCGGGGCGAGCAGGTGCGTCCATCCGCCGCTGGCGCTGACCGCGCCGGGAGCGCCCGGGTCGATCACCCACTTCCGGGCCTGCTCGAACAGCGGGGTGAGCGGGTTGAGCAGCAACAGGTCCCGATAGGCGGCCGGCGCCTTTTCGATCGGATAGAGGACGGGGGTCGCGTAGAAGAGCGCCGCGGCCGTCACCGACCAGATGATCGCGGTGTCGCGAAAACGGACGTACAGCGAGGAGAGCAGAAGCGAGACGGCGGTGGCGTAGACGAACAGCAGCGCCACGATCAGCGGGAACAGCAGCCAGGTCCAGGTCGGATAGACGCCGAACGCCAGCAGGAAGACCAGGACGACGATCAGGTTCATGCCGAGGTTGAAGAGGCTGGTCAGCACCACCGACAGGGGAATCACCATGCGCGGGAACTGCGTCTTGCGGACGACGCTCTCCTGGCTGACGACCGACGTGACCGCGGCCTGGGTCGACTCGGAGAAGAACCCGAAGAGAACCACGTTGAAGAGGAGCAGCACCGGGTAGTGCGGCACCTGCGAACCAAGCCGGAAGATCTTGGTGAACACGAACAGGAGGACGGCGAACAGCAGCAGCGGCCGGAGCAGCGACCAGAGGTACCCGAGGACGGTGCCGAAGTACGTTCGCTTGAACTCGGTGACCGAGAGCAGGTAGAGAAGCTCCCCGAAGCGCCGCCAACCGCCGCCCAGGGCTGATGGGCCGCGAACTCCCTGCAGCTCGAACTCGGCCGGTGCGCTCACCGACCCGCCTCCCGCGCGGGTTCCGGCTCCACTTCCACCGCGAGCTCGCCCGGGACAGCGACCATCCCGGTGCCTCCGTCGACGCCGAAGACGACGAAGTCCAGGAGCTTCATGGTCTGGTGGGCCGTCTCCTCGTCATTCCGCATCACCGCGACCCAGCACAGGACCGTGTAGCGGCCCGGCAGCAGCGGGTTATCGAGCGTGATGCTGACCCGCGCGCGCTGACCGCGCCTGAGGACGACACCCGCGCCGCCCGTGTCCTCGAGCTCCCGGTTGAGGCCGAAAACCTCCACCCCATCGGCGCTGTTGAACTGCACTCCGAAGGCGGGCTGCGCGAGATCGTCGCGGGCCTCGATCACCGCGGTCAGCCTGATCGGCTCGCCCACCTCGACGTTGTCGATTCGTCCGCCATCCGCGTCCTCGAGCCAGCCATCCGAGACGCGGGCGAGCAGGTCGGGCACCAGCGCCACTTCCTTGTCGCCGCGGATCGAGATCCGGCGTTTGGCGAAATTCATCCTCATGTACTGCCGCCCTGTCTCCTCGGGATCGCCGATGTGGCGAATCTCCCCTTCGTCGAGCAGCATCGCGCGGTGGCAGTAGCTCTGCACGGCTGTCATGTCATGGGTGACGAGCACCACCGTGCGGTCGCTGTCCCGCATCTGCCGGAAAACGTCGCGGCACTTCTGCCGGAAGGCGGCGTCGCCGACCGCCAGCACCTCGTCGATCAGCAGGATGTCGGCCTCCGCCTCGATCATCACCGAAAAGGCGAGCCGGACGAGCATGCCGGAGGAGTAGTTCTTCAGCTTCAGATCGACGAACTCCTCCAGCTCCGCGAAATCGAGCACCGAGTCCAGCCTCTGCCGCGCCTCTCGTTGCGAGAGACCCATCATCACCCCATTCAGGACGACGTTCTCGCGGGCGCTGAGCTCGAGGTTGAAGCCGACCCCCAGCTCGATGAACGGCGCGGGCATGCCCGCCATCCGGATCGAGCCGCCGTCGGCGCGGTAGATGCTGGCCAGGATCTTCAGCAGAGTGCTCTTCCCGGAGCCGTTGCGCCCGACGATCCCGAAGAACTCGCCGCGGCGGACGTCGAACGAGACCTTGCGGAGGGCCTCGAGCACCCGATAGTCCGGCCGAGCGAACGGATGGACCACCCGCTCCTTGAACGAGTCGATCCGGTGGACCGGGATTCGGAAGCTCTTCTGGACGTCCCGCGCCTCGATGATCACCGGCGCCTCGGTCTTCCCGCCGCCGTTCCCATCTGCTCCGTTCGCATGCATCTCTGGCGAGGCTACTGACTGGCCCAGGATCTCTTCCGGGCCAACGCGTCGAGGCCCCGCCGGGCCAATCGGACGTAGTCGCGGAGGTCCTCGGACCGGGGAACGAGCGTCGAGCGCACGGAGTTGCCGGGCGTCCTCAGGAACAGATAGGCAGCCAGCGCGGAGGAGGCGATGTAGGAGCAGCAGGAGACGATGGCCGCTCCGGTCGTGCCGTGGTCCGGGATCACCAGGAGGAAAGCGACGAAGGTGAGGGGGAAGCTCACCAGGCCAACGAAGAGGGCCTCGTTTGCCGCCCCCTTGCCGGTGAAGGCGGCCACCATCACCCGCCCCACGCCGAGCATCGCCACGCCCGGCAGCAGGATCAGGCCCAGCCCGAGGGTGCGATCGAAGTCCGGGCCCCAGACCAGCGGGGCGAGCGCGAGGATCGGGATCACCAGGATGGCCGCGGCCGCCGAGACCAGCACGGAGTGCCGCACCGCGGCCCCCTGCTTCTCCTCGGGAATCACCGGGCTGAGCCCGGGATCGGAAGAGGCGAAGACCATCGCATTGCGGGGCAGGACGACCGAGGCGAGCGGCTGGGAGACGATCCAGACGAGCGAGGTGATCGAGACCGTCACCGCATAGACCCCGGTGTCCGCGGTGCCGTAGTAGGCGCTCAGGATGAACAGGTCCGGCCGCAGGTTGATGAGCTGAAACAGGTCGTTGACCCAGGCCCGTGCGCCGAACCCGCCGGCCTCCCGTACGCCGTGCTCGGGCCCGCTCCGGGCCTCGGGTAGCCGGGCAAACCGGACCGCCCAGAGGGCGTTGATGAGGCCGCCGATTGCCCAGCCGGCGGCGAAGCCGATCACGGCGCCGGTCTCCCCGCCGATCAGGGCGAGCACCGGGCAGAGCAGCAGCACCGCGGCGGGACCCGAGACCGTCAACATCGCGTAGGTCTCGAACCGCTCACGCGCCAGCGGAATGGCGGGGACGATCCACCAGGCCAGGGCGAACGGCAGGGCGCACATCAGGGCGAGCGCCATCCCCAGGCTGAAGTCGCTCATGGCGCCGTTGCGGAGCAGCGCCCACATGCCAACGCCGACGGCGGCTCCCACGGAACCGAGACAGAGGCTCGCGAGCAGGACGCCGCGGACGGCGCTGTGCGGCGACCAGCGGCCCGCCCCCACTCTGTAGGTGACGCTGGTCCGGAGGCCCGCGCCGGCGACGAAGGTGGCGAGGAAGATGAACTGCGTCGAGAGCGCGATCAGCCCGGCGCCGTCCGCGCCCTCGATCCGGGAGATGAAGATGCTGTTCAGCCCGAGCGCGGCGAATGAACCCGCGAGGGCGAGGGAGGCGAGCACCGCGCTCGATCCGAACTGGCGACCAGGCGGCGATGCAGCGCCCGCCTGAGCCTGGGCGCGGTCGAGCGTCGGCATCGGCCGCAGGTTAGCCGGGAGTTCCCCACGAGACCTGATACCCATTGCCGCAACATGAGCCTCGACTCCGAAACCGCGACCAACCCGCGGACCGTCGACGACGACGCCGCACCGAGTTGCGCCTGGTGCGGCGCTCGCCTTCGCCCGCTCCCCAACCTCCAGGAGGGGTTCGGAACGGAGCTCTGCCGTGCCTGTGGGGCGCGCACGACCGTGCCCATCCCGACGGACGCGGACCTCGAGCTCGCCTACGGCTCCTGGTACCGGCCCGCCGAAGGGCGCTTCTCGGCCGTCGGAGACCGTGCGCTCCGCTTCTCCCGTGGCAGGCTCGCCCGGCGTCTCGACCGCATCGCCCCACCGGGACCGATCCTGGACGTGGGCGCCGGCGACGGGGCCCTGCTGGACGCGCTCGGCTCCGTGGGCCGGCAGGCGAGCGGCCTGGAGCGTCGATCGACCAGGCGCGACGTCCTCCGAGGCCGAGCTGGCGGAGATCGAGGGGGAGTTCGCGGCCGTCGTCTTCTGGCACTCCCTGGAGCATTTGCGGGACGCGGGCGCGTCGCTCGATCGTGCCGCGGAGCTACTCGCACCGGGCGGCGTGGTCGTGATCGCCATGCCGAACCCCGACAGCCTGCAGGCACAGGTGTTCGGCGATCGCTGGTTCGCGCTCGACCTCCCGCGCCATCTCGTCCATGTGCCCGCGAAGACGCTGCTGACGCGGCTCAGTGGACTCGGCCTGGAGCCGACCCGGGTCAGCCAGCTCCGCGGCGGGCAGGTGCTGTTCGGCTGGCTGCACGGGATCGTGGGATCGCTCTCGGAAAACGCCGACCTCTACGACGCCATCCGGCGTCCCGAGGCACGGCGGCGTCCGATGTCCTCGGGCCAGCGGGCGGGGACGCTCGCCGCGGGTGCTGTCGCAGTGCCGGTATCCGTTGCCGGCACGCTGCTCGAAGCGGGGCTCCACCGAGGGGGGACGATCTACGTCGAGGCCCGCCGTGGCTGAAGTGACGTCGCAGACCGAGCCCCGGAACGTGCCGGCGGCCACTCGCGGCAAGACGATCGTCGTGATGCCGGCGCTCAACGCCGCCAAGACCCTGGAGCTGACCGTGAGCTCGATTCCCCGCGATGTGGTGGACGAGGTGCTCCTCGTGGACGACCGCTCGACGGACGAGACGCTCGAGATCGCGCGGGGCCTCGATGTCAGCGTGATCTGGCACCCCCACAACGTGGGCTATGGCGGCAACCAGAAGACGTGCTACCTCGAGGCCCTCCAGCGAGAGGCGGACACCATCGTCATGCTGCACCCCGACGGCCAGTACGAGCCCGCGCTGATCCCGAAGCTGATCGAGCCGATCCAGGCCGGCGCGGCGGACATGGTGCTCGGTTCGCGCATGCTGATTCCCGGAGCCGCCCGGGAGGCGGGAATGCCCCTCTACAAGCGGGTCGCCAACCGCTTCCTGACCACGGTCGAGAACCGGGTGCTGAGAACGCACCTCACGGACCTGCACACCGGCTACCGCGCCTACAGCCGGGAGCTCCTGCTGACGGTGCCGTTCCTGCGGAACTCCCTCGACTTCAGCTTCGACTCCGAGCTGCTGATGCAGGCCTCGCAGTTCGGCTTCAGGATCGCCGAGGTCCCAGCCCGCACGCGCTACTTCGAGGAGGCCTCGTCGGTCGGTTTCGGCGCGTCGACGGTCTACGGGGTGAAGACCCTGATGGCGGCCGGCCGCCTGCTCCTCCACCGCAGCCACGTGTTGCCCTCTCGGAAGTACTCCGGGTGATCGCCGCCGCCTCCGGTGCCGGCAGGGTGACCGGCGAGCGGGTGACTACCCCCGCCGGTGGGTTCAACCCGACCTGGCAGCGCCACGTCGCGGCATATGAGCAGTGTGCGGGACTGCTCCCGGACGGGCGCATCCTGGACCTCGGCTGCGGGGTCGGTCACAGCTATCACCTGCTCGCCCCGCGTCAGACGGTCGGGGTGGATATCGATCCCGAGGCCCTCGCCGATCAGGACCGGGAGACCCACGTCGCGGACATGCGCGATCTGCCCTTCCCCGACGACGACTTCGACGGAGTGATCGCGGTGCAATCGATCGAGCACGTCCCCGACCCGAAGCGCGTTCTCGCCGAGGTACGGCGCGTAGTGAAGACCGGCGGAACCGCCATTTTCGTAACTCCAAACCGGCTCACCTTTGCGCGCCCCGACGAGATCATCGACCCGTACCACTTCGTCGAGTACTCGTCCGAGGAGCTGCGCCGGCTTTGCGAGCCCTGGTTCGAGACCGTTGACCTGCGCGGCCTCTTCGGATCCGCGCGCTACCTCGAGCTGATCGCTGCCGAGCGCGTCGAGCTCGAACGACTTCTTCATCGTGACCCCCTCAGGCTCCGTCGGTTCGTGCCCAGGGCGGTGCGGCAGCGGCTCTATGACCGGCTGCTCGCGAGGCACCGCACGGACGAGGACCCAGCGGCCGCGGCCATCGACACGAGCGACTTCGAGCTCCGAGATGCACCCGCTCGCCGAATGCCTCGACCTGGTGGCGGTCTGTCGCGGACCGGGCTGATGGCACGGATCAGGGGCAGGGCGAGCGAGCACCCAGCCGTGCTGCTCGCGGGGGTCGCGATGATCACTTCCGGGGTCCTGCTCCTCCACTGGCTCGGGCGACTGACCTTCTGGCGCGACGAGTGGGACTTCCTGCTCCACCGCCGCTCGTGGAGCGTCGGGACGTTCCTCGACCCGTTCGTCGAGCACCTGGTCGCCGCCTCGATCCTGATCTACAAGGTCGGGGTCGGCGCGTTCGGGATGGATTCGGGGAGGCCATTCCAGCTGGTGGCGGTCGTCCTGTTCCTGCTCAGCGTCGCCCTGCTCTTCGTCTACGTGGGCCGGCGGGTGGGCGAATGGCTGGCCCTCGCCGCGATCCTCCCGATCCTCTTCCTCGGCCCCTCCTGGGACGATCTGCTCTTCCCGTTCCAGATGGCCCTCTTCGGGTCGGTGGCGTGCGGCATCGCCGCCCTGCTCGCGATCGAGCGCCGCGATCGAACCTGGGATCTGGTGGCCATGGGCCTGCTGCTGCTGGGCCTGCTCTTCTCCGACCTCGGCATCCCATTCGTGGCGGGCGCGACGGTCCAGCTCGCCTTCGACCGCGAGCGCTGGCGGCGAGCTCTGGTCGTGGTCGTTCCCACCTTGCTCTGGCTGCTCTGGTACGCCGGGTGGGGCCATGAGGCGCACACCTTCATCTCCCTGAACAACTTCGCCAGATCACCGAACTACGTCTTCGACGGGCTCGGAACGAGCCTGGCCACCTGGCTCGGGCTGGGGACAAGCGCGTACGACGCGAGCCCGCTCGACTGGGGGCGACCGCTGCTGGTGCTGGTGTTGGGCCTGGCGGCCTGGCGGCTCTACGTACTGGGGCGACCGTCGCCCAGAGTCCTCGGCACGGCGGTAATCCTGCTCGGCTTCTGGTTCCTCACCGCGCTCAATACGAACCCCTTCGCTCCGGCGACCGCCGGCCGCTACCAGTACATCGGCATCGTGCTGATGGCGCTCCTCGCGAGCGAGCTCGCTGCGGGTCTGCGGGTGCGGCGCTACGCCACCGTTGCCCTTGTCCTGCTGGGGGCGGGCGCGGCACTGGTCAACGGCGTGAGGCTCCAGGACGCGGCGCACGGGCTCGCCGAAATCGCCCAGAAGGAGCGCGGCGGCCTCGCAGCATTGGAGCTCACGCGGGGTCATGTCGATCCTCGATTCGAGCTCACCGAGGAGAACTCCGACGTCGACTACCTCCAGCTGCTCGACGCCGGCTCCTACTTCTCCGCTGTTGACGCCTACGGATCGCCGGCGTACACCCCTACGGAGCTCGCCTCCGCGTCCGAGGGGGCCCGGGTGGCCGCCGACAAGGTTTTCGCCGCTGCGCTCGAAGTGGCGCTGCGGCCGGGACCCGCGGGGCGTCCCGCGAGCTGCGTCGAGCTTCGGCCCGGCTCCCGGCCCGCCGTTGTGCAGGTACCGCCCGAGGGGATCGTCTTGCGGGCCACCTCGACCGGATCCCATGTCTCTCTCCGGCGCTATGCATCCTCGTTCCCGGTGGCCCTCGGGACGCTGCCGGTGGGCAGCAACGAGGTCCTCAGCATCCCGACGGACCGCTCCCCTCGCCCCTGGTTCCTGAGTCTCAACGGCGGTGGAAAGGTGACCGCCTGCCGGGCGCAGCTCCAATGACGTCGCAGGAGCTCCTCAATCCGCGCAACGCCCGCGTCCTCCTCTGCCTCGCGCTGGCGGGGTCGGGCGCGCTGCTGATCGCCTGGCAGTCGCATCTGACCTTTCTGATCGACGACTGGGACCTGCTGCTCCTTCGGCGGGGGTTCAACGCCGATGTGCTGCTCGACCCGCACGCCCGGCACCTGATCGTCGGACCCGCCCTCGAATACAAGGCGATTCAGGCGACTCTCGGGATGGACAGCCACCTCCCGTATGGAGCGGTCGCGACCGCTTCCTTCCTCGCCAGCGTCGCGCTCCTCTACGTCTACGTGCGCCGCCGGGTCGGCGACTGGGTCGCCCTCGCCGCGGTTCTCCCAATCCTCGTGATGGGCAGCGCCTACGAGGATCTGTTGAGCGCGTTCCAGATCGGCTACTTCGGCTCGATGGCGTTCGGCATCGGCGCGCTGCTCGTGATCGAGCGCGCCGACGGCCGCGGGGACGCGTTCGCGTGCGTGCTCTTGGTGGCTGTCGCTCGCGTTCGCGGAGATCGCGCTCGCCTTCGCTGCCGGGGTCGCGGTGGCGATCGCCCTGCAACGAGGGCCGCTGAGACGCGCCTGGGTCGTCGCCGTGCCGATCCTGCTCTACGCCGCCTGGTACCCGACCTTCGGGCAGAGCGGCGCGCACCTCGGGCCGAGCGGGTTCTCACTCCACAATGTGGCGACCACCCCGCCGTATGTGCTGGACGGGTTCGCGAGCAGCGCAGGCTCGCTGCTCGGTTTCGGCACGCCGCTGCTCTTCGGCGGCAACGGAGGCCTGGAGTGGGGACGGCCGATACTGCTCGCGCTGGGCGTGATCTCGATCGCGTGGCTCGTTCGGGCTCGTCCGGCCAACCGCTGGTGGGTTCTCGTTCCGCTGGCCATCGGCGTCTCTTTCTGGTTCCTGACCGGCAGCGAACTACGCCTTCGGCCGCACCCCCAACGCCTCGCGCTACCAGTACGTCGGTGCGGTCTTTCTGGTGATGATCAGCGCGCAGCTCGCCGCCGGGTGGCGGCCCGGCGGGCGCGGGGTGATCGCGGTCCTCGGCGTGAGTCTCGTCGCGGCGGCTCGGCAACTTCGGCACGCTGCGCGACAGCTATCACAGCCTCTCCGGCCTCTCGGTTGTGGTGCGCGGCGGGCTCGCCGGCCTCGACATCGCAGCGGACCGCGCGCGCCCGGACCTCGCGCTGACGCCGGAGAACTCGGACTTCAACTACTTCACCTTCCTGGAGGCGGGGCCGTATCTCTCGGCGGCGGAGAAATTCGGCTCACCGGCCTATTCGCAGGAAGAGCTCGCCGGGGCCCCGGAGCAGGCCAGGGTCGCGGCCGACAAGGTGATGGCCGCAGCCCTTCCAATCGCGCTTCGCGCGGGACCATCACCGAGCGCCAGAGGCTGTGTCGAGGTGGGTGGAGCGGGCTCGCAGACGCCGATCGTGAGCCTGCCGCAGGGCGGGGCTGACCTCAGCGCTCCGGACGATGGGCGGGCATCGCTTGCCCTGCGGCGATACGCCGGCGACTCTTTCCCCGTGAGCCCCGGAGTCCTGCGTGGACAGGAGCGCCTGATCATCCCCACAGACCGCTCGAGCCGGCCCTGGCAGCTCAAGGTGGACGCTGCGGACCCGGTCCGCGTCTGTCCGTTGTGAGCCGCAGCCGCAATTACCCTTGTTCCATGCCGACGATCTCGTTCGTCATCCCGGTGCGCGACGAGGAGGAGGTCCTGCCGGAGCTTCACCGCCGCCTCGACGCGGTGGCGGCACAGATCGAGGGGGACTGCGAGTTCATCCTCGTCGACGACGGCAGCGCCGACCGCAGCCGCGAGGTGATGAGCGAGCTCCGCGCCCACGACGACCGGGTGAAGCTGCTCTTCCTGGCCCGCAACTTCGGCCACCAGCTGGCGATCTCGGCGGGGCTCGACTTCGCCTCCGGCGACGCCGTCGTGATCATGGACAGCGACCTCCAGGACCCACCGGAGGTGGTGCTCGAGATGATCCCGCTGTGGCGGGAGGGCTATGAGGTGGTCCACGCGGTTCGCCGCGCACGGGCGGGCGAGAGCCGGATGAAGCTCTGGACCGCGCACCGCTTCTATCGGCTGCTGAACCGGTTCTCCGACGTCAAGTTCCCGGTCGACGCGGGGGACTTCAGGCTCGTCGACCGCCGGGTGGCCGACGTCGTCCGCGGCATGCGAGAGCCCGACCGCTACCTCCGCGGGATGTTCGCCTGGGTCGGCTTCCGGCAGACGAGCATCAGCTACGACCGCGACGAGCGGTTCGCGGGCAAGACCAAGAACTCCTGGACGAAGATGATGAGCTTCGCGATCGACGGGATCCTCGGCTTCTCGGTCGCGCCGCTCCGCTTCATCCTCGGGCTCGGCTTCGTGATCTCCGCACTCAGCCTGGCGTGGGGACTGGTCGCGATCATCGTCAAGCTGGCCGGCTCGGTGCCCCCGGGCGGGCAGGGCTGGGCGTCCCTGACGGTGCTCGTGACATTTCTGGCCGGAGTGCAGCTGATCGTGCTCGGCACGATCGGGCTCTACGTTGCCCGCGCCTACGAGCAGGGGAAGGACCGGCCCCTCTATCTCGTCGCGAGCGCCGAGGGGCTCGAGGCGGGCCCGTCAGGGCCTCTGGCCGAACACGACGTACTGCGCGCCCAGAGGCAGCCAGCCGAGTCGTCGCTCGATCCCTCGCAGTAGCGACGAGTCCCGCGTGAAGAACAGGATGTAGCGGCCGCGCCGGTCCTCGACGCCCGCTTCGGACAGCAGACGCGATGCCTCGCGGCGCGAGAGCAGCTCGGCGTCGCGGTCGAACTCGCAGCCCCGCACAGCGCGACGGGTGAGTGGATTCCATGGGTTGTGCTCGAAGAGGACGATCAGCCCGCCCGGCCGGCAGGCGCGGCGCATCTCGCCGAGCAGTGCGAGGCGCTCGGCCGGCGCGACATGGTGGAGCACGCAGACGGCGAAGCAGACATCGAACTCGGCGTCATCGAACGGGATCGCCTCGCCCGGCGCGAACCCCCGGTACTCCACCGACGGATTGCGGCTCTTGGCCTGCTCCAGCATCGCCGGGGCGATGTCGATACCCGCGAGCCGCCCCACTCGCCCGTCGAGGAACCGATCCGTCTCCCCCGGCCCGCAGCCGACGTCGAGCATGGCGAGCTGCTCCGGCGGTCCCAGGCGATCCGACACGAGCTCGAGCAGCGCCTCCGCCTTGGCGCGGGTGAAGAAGTCGAGGTCCACGTCCACGAAGGAGATGGACTCCTCGACGGCGTCGCGGTAGCTCTCGCTGTATCGATCGAACTCCGGTCGATCGCCGACGGGCACGCGGCGCAGGCTAGACAGCGGCGGAATACGCTGCGCCCGATGGCCGGGCAGGACGCGAACAGCGCCGAGCAGAACGCCGAGTTCTTCGTCCGCGACAAGCACGCGCGCGACGTCGCGGAGCTCGACACCTACCGCAACATCCGGGACGCGGTCACCAGGGAGCTCGCGGGCACCGAGCTGCTTCTCGACGTCGGCAACGGCGGCGTGTTCGACTACGACACCGACCAGGTCGGAGAGATCGTGGCTGTCGATCTCTTCCTGGATCAGCTTCCCGCCTCACACTTCCCACCCAACGTCACCCCGCGCACAGGTGACGCCCTGGATCTCGACGAGGCGGACGGGTCCTACGACGTGGTGCTCGAGGCGCTCCTCTACCACCACCTGGTCGGCAGCCGACCCGCGGACTCGATCGTGAACATCAGGCGGGCGGTCGCCGAAGCCGAGCGCGTGTTGCGGCCCGGCGGACGGCTCGTGGTGGCGGAGTCGTGTGTCCCGAGCTGGTTCTACGGCTTCGAGCGCCTGATGTTCCGGCCGTTGGTGCTGCTCGCCAGGACGCCGCTGCTCGGGGGACACCCCGCCGTGCTCCAGCTGCCCTTCCCGCTGCTCCGGGAGCTGATCGCCGAGCGACTCGAGATAGAGCGTGCGTACCTCATCCCGATGGGCAGATGGGTGACCCAATTCGGCCGGCGCTGGCCGACCGCGCTGACCCCGATCCGCGCGGTGATCGTCGTGGCCCGCAAGCGGTCCGGGTGAAGGACGGCGTGAGCCAGCGCCGTCGGCCGTGCGCGGCGCGCGGTCCGGGACTCCTGGCCCGAGGGCCGTGCGGGCAAGGTGCTGCTGGGCCTGCTGGTGCTGGGGGTGGCGCTGCGCATCATCGCGATCGTCAGCTGGTGGCCGGTGACGACGACGCTGGGAGACGGCTACGAGCTCCATACGTCGAATCCGTTCGACAGCAAGCTCCATCCTGCCGGGTACTCGTCGATCATGGCCGTCATCGGGCTGGTGACTCGCCAGGTCGCCGCAACCGTTCTGCTGCAGCACCTGAGCGGGATCGCCTCGGCCCTGCTGCTGTGGGCGGCGACCCGCCGCATCACGGGCTCGGAGTGGGCGGCGCTCTTCCCGGCGGCCATCGTGCTGCTCGATCCGGACTTCATCTTCTTCGAGCACTCGATCATGTCCGAGAGCTGGTTCGTGCTGCTGATCTCCGCGGGGCTCTATGCCGCGGTGCGCTCGCTCGATCAACCCAAGCCCTACTGGGGATGGCCGCTGGCGGCCGGCGCGGTGCTCTCGCTCGCCGTGACCGTCCGAACCGCAGCGCTGCTGATGATCCCCGTCGTGATCGTGGCGATGCTGCTTCGGGCACCGCGCTCGTCCGGATCGCGGGCGGTATCCGGCGGCGCCGCCCTCGGGGTCCTGACCGGATCCCTCGTCGTCCTGCTGGCTTTCGGGGTCGCCAACGCGACCTTCGGCGACCGCTTCGGGCTCGGTGCCTCCCCCGGCTGGTATCTCTACTCGCGAGCCGCCCAGTTTGCGGACTGCAGCAAGTTCACTCCGCCCGACGGTACGGAGGTCCTGTGCCAGAGCCAGCCGCCGGCGGACCGGCCCGGAACGCGGTTCTACCTGTTCTCGCCGTCCTCACCGGCCCAGATGCACTTCGGGCCGCTCGGAGCGCACGACGATCTCCTGCGCCAGTGGGCCAGGCGGGCGATCCTGGCTCAGCCCGGCGACTACCTGACCACGTTCTGGGACAACCTCCGCGGCTACTGGGTGCCCTCGCTCAGCCCGGAGCCGTCGATGCTCAGCGGCGATCCCTGGCGGCTGGAGAACGGGCTCGATCCCCAGCTGGCGTTCACGAACGGCTTCGACGAGGGCCTCTACGAGCAATTGCCCGCAACCGTCCCGGCGGGCACGCACCGGCGACTCCCCCTGAATGTCGCGCTCCCGCTCGTCGAGGAGATCTACAGCCGAAGCCTGGAGACCTTCTACGACGACTTCACCGCCCATATGCGCCGCCCGGGACTCAGGTTCCTCCGGGCCTGGCAGCGGGTCGTCCGCTTCGGCGCGACCGCGCTCTCGATCGCCACGATCCTCACACTGCTGGGCCTCGCGTTCGGGACCCGCCGCACCCGGCTCGGCGTGCTGCTCTTCGGCGTCGGCGGGCTGACGCTGCTCATCGCGCCCTCGCTGACGGCCAACTTCTGGGCGCGCTACACCGTGCCGATGGCCGGACCGCTCGTCGCCGCCGCCGCGATTGCGATCGTCGGCATCATCAGGGCTCGCCCCTGGCGCCGCGTCGACGGAGCACCCACCTAGTATCCGCCGCCGATGTCGCTGACGGCGGAGCCCGACGAGAGCGTCGCCGCCCCCGCCGCGGCGCGGCGTCGCTTCTCCATGCCGGCCGAGGATCTCGCCTGGGTCGGTTCGATCTGCGGCGCGATCGTGGTCGCACTCGCATGCTGGAAGCTCGCGCCGCAGCTGGCGAGGCTCTACCCGGAACCGGTCCATGACGTCTTCTCTGTCTGGCGCACCACCGTCCTGCCGGAGCCCCTGGAGGAGACCCGGTCGATCCTGGCCCTCGGGACGCCATTTGTCGTCGCCGCGGCGATCATCGCGTTCGGGACGCCGGGCGCGCCATCGCGATCCCTGAATCGCCTGATCGTTCCCGCGCAGGCGGCGGCCATCGTGCTGCTCGTCGCCGCTGTGCTGAAGCAGCCGCGGCAGAGCGGGTTCCTGATCGACTACTTCCAGCCCTATCTGCTCTCCGTCCCGAACCTCGTGGCCGGAGTGGTCATCGGCATCCTGCTCACCGTTGGGACCCTGCGCTGGTCGGGAAGGCTGCCGGAGGCGATCTCCCGTTCGGCGAGTCGCCTCAAGGGCGGCAGCGCGCTCCCGCTCGGGATCGCCGTGATCGCCACCGCCGTCTTCCTCCTGCCCGCGGTGGTGACCGACGCGACGGTCGGACACGCCGGTCCCCTCGCCTCCGGTCACATCCCGGTCCAGGCGGAGGACTACCTGGCGGCGGTCAATGGGCGCACTCCGCTCGTCGACTACATCGCGCAGTACGCCAACCTGCTGCCGCTTCTCCTCGAGCCGGTCCTGAAGACCTTCCACTCTTCGCTGACCTCGGTCTCGATCGCCCTCTGCACGCTGTCGGCGATCGCGCTGCTCTCGATCTTCGGAGTCTTCAGGGTGGTCACCAGGGGCTCGTGGACCGCGCTCGCTCTGTTTCTGCCGTTCCTCGCCCTGGCCCTGTTCCCCTGGAACGACAACGGCCCCTACCGCAACTTCGACGCCAACTACTACGGGATCCTCCCGGGCAGGCTGCTGGGGCCGTTCGTGCTCGCCTGGCTCTGCGCGGTTTCCACCCGGCGCCGGATCCCGACCTGGGCGCTGTTCGGCTTCGCGCGGCCTGGTGGCGATCAACAACATCGAGTTCGGCCTGCCGGCCCTGCTCGCCCTGCTCGCCGCGAAGGCGATGGGCTCCGAGCGCGTCAGACTGGATCCGCGACGGCTCGGGCGCTTCGCGGTCGAGGCCGCGGCCGGGCTGGTCGGTGCGGTGGTGATCGTCTGCGCGGTCATCCTGCTCCGAGCGGGGGAGCTGCCCAACCCCACGCTGCTCACCTACTTCAACCGCCTCTTCCTGCGCGATTCGTTCGGCCTGGTGCCGATGCCCACGCTCGGGCTCCACTGGGCCCTCTACGCCACCTATGTCGGCGGCGCTGCTGATGGCGGCGGTCCGCTTCGTCCGCGCCCATCCAGATCGCACCCTGACCGCCATGCTCGCCTTCGCCGGCACGTTCGGGCTGGGAACCGGCATGTACTTCGTCGGCCGGTCCTCCCAGTTCCAGCTGATGCTGCTGTTCCCTCCGTGGGCGTTCGCGCTCGCACTGGTGGCGTGGGTCGCCCTGCCCTCGTTGAGGAGGGCGAGGGGCAGGCCGGCGGTCCTGGAGCGATTGCTGCTGCCCGCCTGCGTGGCCCTGATCGGATTCGGAATGATGATCTCCGCACTCGACCGCGTCTCGCCGCCCTGGAGGCAGATCGATCGCCTCTCGATGGGCGGCCCCGGAGCGAATGACCAGCTCGCCGCGCAGCGCTACGTCGAGGCGCATACGAGTCCGGGTGAGCACGTTCTCATCCTCGGGACGACGCTGGACCATCGCGTGGCGGATCGGGCGGGTGTGGTGAACGTCTCGCCGATCAACGGCGTGACCGCCCTGATCACACCCGCGGAGGCGGATCGTGCGCTCGACCAGCTCGAGGACGAGGGGGGAGATCTGGTGTTCGAGTCGCTGAGCGGGGCACAGGGGACCTTTGCGATTCCCGAGCTCGCGCAGATCCTGCGTCAGCGGGGCTACCGGTTGGTGGGGGCGGACCCCGCGTCCCGGCTTCGGCTCTGGCGCCGGGTCCGCTGAGCCGCCTCCTGGCGATCCCGCGCGCCCGCCTCCCGCTTCCGGTAGTCGCCCCTGCTCAGGTGAGCCTCGAGCCAGACGTAGAGGACGATGAAGAGGTAGCGGCTTCCCATCTCCCGGATCCCGAGCTTGGAGCGGCCCGCACTCCGCCCGGTCCAGGAGATCGGGACGACCCGGAAGGTGTGGCCGCGGACGATCGCCTTCAGCGGCATCTCGACGGTCAGGTTGAAGTGATTCGAGAGCAGCGGCTGGATCGCATCGATCACGCCCCGGCGGTAGGCCTTGAAGGCATTGGTGGTGTCGTTGTAGTGGTGCCGGAAGATCGTCCGGATGAACCAGTTCGCCAGGCGGTTGATGACCAGCTTGAGCCGCGGGTAGTCTCGGACCATCGCACCGCTGATGAAGCGCGACCCGAAGACGCATTCCCAGCCCTCATCCAGCTCGTTGTGGTAGCGGACTAGATCCTCCGGATGGTCGGACCCGTCGGCCATCATCACCACGACCGCGTCGCCCGTGTACTCGTCGAGTCCCGCCCGCACGGCGAAGCCGAAGCCCGGCTCGTACGACGAGGGCACACAGCGGACGCGCTGGTTGGCGGCGGCGATCGCGTCGACGACCGCGGCGGTCCCGTCCGTGCTGTGGTCGTCCACGACGATCAGCTCGTAGTCGATCCCCTCGCGCGTGAGCACGTCCACCGCCCCCAGCACGGCGTCGCCGACGGAGCCCTCCTCACCCTTGGCCGGCATGACGACCGAGAGCTTCACGCCGCGGCCGCCGTCCAGCGCTCGACGTTGTGCTCGTGGATCTGGCGCAGGATCTCCTCGATCCCGTGGCGCACGCTCCAGCCCGGGTAGTCCCGCTGGAACTCACCGAGGTCCGAGATCCACCAGCGGTGGTCCCCGACCCGGTTCTCGTCCGAGAGCTCCCAGCGCAGCTCGCGGCCGGCGATCCGCTCGCATGCCTCGATCGCCTCGAGCATCGAGCAATTCGACTCCCGCCCTCCGCCGATGTTGTAGACCGCCGCCGGGCGGGGGTCGCGATGAAACGTCTCGAAGCAGTCGAACAGGTCGGCGCTGTGCAGGTTGTCGCGGACCTGCTTGCCGCCGTAGCCGAAGACCGTGTAGGGCGTCCCGGTGACGGTGCACTTCATCAGGTAGGCGAGGAAGCCGTGCAGCTGGGCGCCGGCGTGCTGGGGCCCCGTCAGGCAGCCGGCGCGGAAGCAGACCGTCGGCATGTCGAAGTATCGGCCGTACTCCTGCACCAGCAGGTCGGCAGCCGCCTTCGAAGCGCCGAAGAGGGAGTGCGTGGAGCGATCGATCGACATCGTCGTGTCGATCCCCTCGAACCAGGGGTGATCCGCGGGCAGCTCGAGCCGCGTGTCGAGCTCGGTCGAGCGGCAGCCGGTTGGGTGTGTCGCCGTAGACCTTGTTGGTGGAGCAGAACACGAAGGTGGCCTCGGGACAGAAGCGACGCGACGCCTCCAGCAGGTTGAGCGTGCCGTTCGCGTTCACGCCGAAGTCCGTCTGCGGCTCGCGGGCGGCCCAGTCGTGGGAGGGCTGCGCGGCGGTGTGGACGACGAGCTCGATGCGGCCGGCCTCCGAGGAGAAGGCGTTGTCGACGGCGGACGTGTCGCGGATGTCGACCTCGAGCCAGCGGAACTCGTCGTAGCGGTCGGCGAGCTCGGCGCTCACCGGAGCCGTGGACGCCTCGGGGCCGAAGAACTGGGCACGCAGGTCGCACTCCAGGCCGATCACGTCCCAGCCGGACTCGACCAGGCGCCGGACGCATTCGGACCCGACAAGTCCCCCCGAACCGCTCACCACCGCGACCGGCACCGGGTCACCCCCTCCCCGCCGTCGCCACCCCGAATCCCAGGGTGTCCCGCAGCTCGTCGGCGTGCTCGTCGATCCAGGCGGCCAGATCGCCGAGGGTGTCTCGCGCCGTCCGGGACGGACGCCAGTCCGTGCGCTCGAACAGGCGCGTGCAGTCCGAGACGTAGATGGGCACGTCGCCGGGGCGTCCCTCGGGCTCGGAGCTGACCGGGACCTCCGCCCCGGTGAGCTCGCGGCAGAGCACGGTCGTCTCCGCCAGCGAGAGGCTGCGGTCCGCGCCGCCGCCCACGTTCACGACCTGGCCGTCCCATCGCTCCGGCTCGGCGAGCTGCTCCTCCACCAGCGCCGCCAGGTCGGCGACGTGCAGGAGGTCGCGCACCTGCTTGCCCGCTCCCCCGTAGCCGATGTAGCTCAGCGGACGCCCGAAGCGATGACTGAGCAGCCAGTGGGCGAAGACCCCCTGGTCCACCTTGCCCATCTGCCAGGGCCCGGCGATCACGCCGCAGCGATCGACGACCGCGCGCAGCCCGAACATCGCGCGGTACTCCTCGATCAGCGACTCGGCCGCCAGCTTGGTGGCGCCGTAGAGCGTGCGGGCGCCCGCCAGCGGGAAGTCTCTCGGAGATCCCCGCCGCGGAGGCTCCCGGCACCGCCTGCTCGCCCGCGAGCTCGAAGCGCGTCTCGCGCTCCTCATAGGCGAGCCCGTTGAGCGCGGCGACCGGGTAGACCCGGCTGGTCGAGAGGAAGACGACGAAGGCGTCGTCGCGGCGGGCCAGCTCGAGGCAGTTGTAGGCGCCGGTCAGGTTCGTGTGGAAGACGAAGGACGTGTCGCCGTCGGTCCCGCTCATCGCGGACGGCTCCGCCGAGCACTCGACCAGGGCGGTCACGCCGGAGAGCCCCATCAGATCCGCGCGGCTCGCGCACGTCGCCGCGCACGAAGCGGACGCCGGCCTCCTCGAGCCGCGGCGGGTTGAGCTCGGATCCCGGGCGGTGGAGGTTGTCGAGCGCGACGATCTCCCACTCGGGATGGCGCCCGGCGAGATGAATGGCCAGGTTCGAGCCCACGAATCCAGCGCCCCCGGTGATCAGGATCATGCGCGACTGATAGCAGAGGCCCCCGCGGGCAGGGCGGTTTCGCCCCTGCCGGGACAGGCTCGTACGATTGCCGCGATGGGACCCGAGCTCGACTTCGATGCCGCCCTGCACGAGGCCACGACCTCGCGCCTGCCCCATGCCGACTCCTCCTTCGAGCGGATCGGGGCGGACTCCGCCTTCACCCGCCTCACCGACGGCTGGGCGGGGTGGCTGCTCGAGCTCCGCCGGCTGCTGACCGGCGACGGCCTCCTCGTGGTGGGGCTCGCACCGAGGGAGAGCTTCGAGCGCCTCACCGGCCATCCCTGGGACGACGACCGTATCGGCATGACCGTGCTCTCGGCGCTCAACGGACCCGGCGCCCGCGTCGTCTTCCACTCCGAGTGGTGGCTCCGCGCGCACTGGGGCCGCGCCTTCGAGTTCGTCTCGATCGAGGAGGACGGCGGCCGCAGCTCCGTCTCGCTGCGCGCACGGGGCGGCGAGATCTCCCCCGATGAGCTCGAGCGACCCGAGCCGGGCGATCAGCGCGAGCTCGCCGCGGCGCGGGCGAACGCCTCCTACCTTGCGGATCAGTTCGATCGGGCTTCTCGGCGCTGGGAGCAGGAGCGGGAGGACACAGGCCGGGAGCTGATGCGCAGGGCGTTCCAGGAGGCCGATCTCGACTGGGCCCGGCGAGGGCCCGGTTCCCCGGCGATGCTGGTCGCGGCGGAGTACGAGTCGACCACGAGCTGGCGGATCACCAAACCGATGCGCGCCGTCGGCCGGATGCTGCGCCGGCGCCGCTAGGCGAATGGAGGCGAGCGGGCCGCTCATCTCGGTGGCGATGCCCACCTACGAAACGGAGCCGCGCCACCTGCGGGAGGCGGTCGGCTCGGTGCTCGAGCAGACCTTCCCGCACTGGGAGCTCTGCATCGCCGACGACTGCTCGACGCGCGAGGACACCCGCCGGGCCCTGCGGAAGCTCGTCTCCCGGGACGAGCGGATCACGCTGCGCCAGCTCGACCGGAACTCCGGCATCTCCAACGCGACGAACGAGGTCCTATCGGTCTCCCGGGGCGAGCTGGTCGCCTTCCTCGACCACGACGACGTGCTCACGCCGGACGCGCTTGAGCAGGTCGCCGCCGCCTTCGCGCGGGGCGGATTCGACATCGCCTACTCAGACTCCGACAAGCTCACGCCCTCGGGCGAGCGCACCGACCCGTTTCACAAGCCGGACTGGTCGCCGGTCTACGCCCTGGGGGCGATGTACGTCGGACACCTGCTCGTCGTTCGCCGCTCGCTGCTCGATCGGTGCGGCGGCCTCGACCCCGCATTCGACACGATCCAGGACTACGAGCTCCTCCTGCGGCTCTCCGAGCGAGCCGAGCGGATCCACCACATCCCGCGGGTCCTCTACCACTGGCGGGCGATCCCGGGGAGCATCGCCGCGGACGCAGAAGCGAAGCCCGGCGTGCCTGAGCTTCAGGCCAGGGCCGTGAACGACCACCTGCGCCGCCTGGGGGTCGCCGCCGAGGCCTCGCCGCACGAGGTGATCCCGCACCGCACCCGGCTGAGGCCGCTGGAGCACCGCGAGCGCCCGGCCGTGAGCGTCGTCATTCCCTCGCGCGGCAACGCGGAGCGGGCGCTGGCCTCGGTGCAGGAGCGCACCAGCTACGAGCCGCTCGAATTGATCGTCGAGGAGGCCGAGGGATCCTTCCGGCCCGCGGCGCTCGCCAATCGGGGGGCGCGGCGCAGCGACGCGCGAGTACATCGTCTTCCTCGGCGAGGACTCCGAGGTCACCGAGCCCGACTGGATCGAACGGCTGCTGCTCTACGCCGGGCTCCCCGGGGTGGGCGCGGTCGGGCCCACGCTGATCCACCCCGACGGACGTGTCTCGGCAGCCGGGTTCGCGATCGGGCTGTACGACCCGGCCGTCCCCGCGATGCGCGGATTCGAGGCAGGTGGCGACGGCTACTACGGCTCGCTCTCGGTCGCCCGGGAGGTCTCCGCGATCGGAATGGAGTGCATGCTCGTGCGCCGCTCCGACTTCGAAGGGCTCGGTGGCTTCGAGGAGGCCTTCAGCCGCCAGTTTCAGGACCACGACCTCTGCCTGCGGCTGCGAAGCCGGGGCCTCTCGGTGATCTGCGCGCCGGAGCCGGCGACGATCGACCACACGACCGAAGCAAGGCGCCGCTCCGACTTCGACGTTGTCGACCGGGCTCTCTTCGTCGACCGCTGGTGGGATCGGCTCGCCGCCGGCGACCCCTACTACAGCGCGAGCTTCTTCCGAGCCGTCGCCGACTACTCGCTGCCGCCCTTCGGCGGGGACGCGCTCGAGCTCGCCCTCCGGGAGACCGTCGGATGAGGGTCCTCTTCCTTCACTTCGGCAAGCTCCATGTGAACAGCGTCATCCAGGCGTTCCACTTCGGCGAGGAGATGCACGCGCAGGGGATCGAAGTGGTCCTCTGCGGCCGTGGGCCGACCGACCGGATCGAGGCGGTCGGGCAGCCCAGCTTCGAGGTCACCAACTACGACGGCCTCGACCGGCTGCTCTCCCGCTGGGGCCGCGAGCCGGCCGAGACGATGATCTGCGCCTGGACTCCCCGCGAGGTCGTCCGGCGCGCGACGGAACGCGCCGCGGCCGCCCTGGACGCGCCCTACGTCGTCCACCTCGAGGACAACGAGGAGCACCTGATGGCCGCCGCTCTCCGGCTGCCCTACGACGAGATCCGCCGACTCCCGCCGGAGAGGCAGGACCGCCTCGCCCACGAGGAGCTCATCCACCCGGCCCGCTACCCCGCGCTGATCGAGGGCGCCGCGGGGGTCACGATGATCACCGAGGAGCTCGACGAGTTCAACTTCGCGGACCGCCCCCATCACGTCGCGCGCCCCGGCGTCGACCACGAGCGCTTCCGGCCCGATCTGACGCCCACGGTCTCCCGCGCGGAGCTCGGGCTCCGAGACGACGACTTCGTGATCGTCTACCACGGGGTCGGGCACTTCGCGAACCTGCGCGAGATCTTCAGCCTCTACCTGGCCGTCCGGCTCCTGCAGCGGCGCGGCCGCCCGGTGAAGCTGGTCCGCCTGGGCAGCACCAGGCTCGGGGGCGTGGACCCGCGGGCCCTGCGGTGCCCTGATGGACGGCGTCGCCGACCTCGGCGACGTTCCCTGGCGCGAGATCCCGGGCTATCTGGCGCTGGCCGACGCCTACGTCCAGCCCGGCGCGCCGGACGACTTCAACCGCTACCGGCTGCCCTCGAAGCTGCCCGAGTTCTTCGCGATGGGCCGCCCGGTGATCCTGCCGGCCTGCAACCTCGGCAACGAGCTGACCGACGGCGAGGACGCCCTGCTGCTCCGCCAGGGCGATGCGCTCGAGATCGCGGCGCGGATCGAGCAGCTGCTCGACGACCAGGTGCTCGCCCGCCGCCTCGGGGAGCGCGCGCGCAGCTTCGCCCTCGAGCGGCTCAGCTGGCCGCGCAACGCCGAGGGGCTCGCCGCCTTCTACAGGCGACTGCTCGCCGAGCGCCGCCAGGCGGTGCCCGCGTGATCCCCGACGAGCGCCTCTGGGAGATCGAGGAGCGCTATCGCGGCAGCTTCGGGGTCGAGCCCCTTTCCTACGGAACTGTCCGCGACCTTGCGGACAGCCGGGACCACTTCGCCGGCCTCGCCCGCGCCTCCGGCGACATGAAGGACCTCCAGCGCTGCTGGATGGTGAAGGCGGTGCTGGGCACCGTCGAGCGGGGCGGCCGCCTGGTCGAGATCGGCGCCGGCGAGCCGCTGGTCGCCGATCTGCTCTCGCGGCTCGGCCACGAGGTCACGGTGATCGATCCCTACGACGGCAGCGGCAACGGGCCCCTCGAGTTCGAGCGCTTTCGACGGGCCTACCCGGACGTCGACTTCGTCCGCGAGCGCTTCCCGCCGTCCGAGGAGCTCCCGTCCGAGATCGCCTGCGTCTACTCGATCTCGGTCCTCGAGCACATCCCCCGCGAGCGAATCGGCGCGGTTGTCGACGCCGCGCGGGACGCGCTCGCTCCCGGCGGCTGCTCGATCCACGCAATCGACCACGTTCTGGCCGGCTGGGGCGCCGAGTCTCATCTGGAGCGGCTGGAGGAGATCGTGGGGCGCTCGGGTCTCTCCGAGGACGAGCTCGATCGCACACTCGAGCGGCTGCGCGAGGACCCCGATGCGTACTTCGTCTCCGCCGAGGCGCACGAGAGCTGGCGCGGCGCCCTTCCCTACGGCGAATACCCGATGCGGCGCATCGCCTCGATCGGCCTGATCGGCCGCCCGTGATCGAGTGATTGCTGCCGCTATGTTCCGCGCGAGATGATCGCCTTCGGCTGCCCGATCACCGACCACGCCCTCTATCAGGCTTACGCGGAACCCGGCATCAGGCGCGTGGCCGAACCGGACTCGGAGATCATCGCGCTCGGATCCGCGGGCCTCGGCGACGCCTCGATCTTCCGCAACTACAACCTGCTGATCGAGGAGGCGGCCAAGTTCGAGAACCTGGAGGCCCTGGTGCTCGTCCACCAGGACACCGAGATCGTCGATCCCGACCTGTGCGAGAAGGTGCGCGGTGTCCTGCGCGATCCCGACATCGGGATCCTCGGCAGCGCCGGAGCCATTGGGGTGCGCAACATCGCCTGGTGGGACGGCTCGGTGACCCTCGCGTCCTTCTCCCACCGCTACACGGAGTACGGCGGCGGGGAGATCCTCGGCGCGACCTTCGACTGGACGGAGGCCCCGCCCGAGGCGCGGACGGGCGAGGTCGACGTGATCGACGGATTCCTGATGGCCCTGCCCCCCTGGTTCATCGAGAACATCCGCTTCGACGAGTCGCTCGGGCAGTTCCACGGCTACGACTTCGACGTCTGCCAGCAGGTGCGCGCGGCCGGAAAGAAGGTCTGGACCGAGCACATTCCGGCGATCCACCACCACTCGCTGGAGCTGATCGGGGACGTCGACGGCTGGATCGCGGCCCACATGCGCGTCGCCGAGAAGTGGGACGGAAAGCTGTCCCCCGCGCAGACGATCCCCGGGGACTGGAAGGACCGGGCACGCTGGGCCGAGGCCCGGCGCGATGCCGCGCTGATGCAGGCGAACGCCGCCGAGCTCGCCAGAGACGCTGCCGTGCTCGACCTGGAGCGTCAGCTGCGCTCAATCGAGCACAGCGCGAGCTGGCGGCTCACCAAGCCCCTGCGCTGGCTGAAATCCCTACTGCGTCGCGGCGAGCAGCCGTCAGCTGACGGAAACTCGCTGGGGGCTCTGCCGACCCGTCAGCGCTGATGCTCGCCGCGGATCTTCTCGCCCTCGGCGAGAAGGTCCGAGAGCTCCTGCCGCGAGAACGCCGGCTTGCCGCCGCGACGGAGCCGGGAAAGCGACTCGAGCGCCCCGAACGCGCGTGAGGCCAGGATCCGCCTGATCGCCTCCTCCAACTTGACCGAGTAGGCGAAGCGCTCGTCGATCTCCTGCTCACGCGAGTGCCGCTGCACCAGCTGGGTGATGCGAGCGTTCTCGACGCGTTCGAGAATCGGGTGGCGGTCCCAGGGACCCGTGATCTCGGCGACCTCGTCGGCCCAGGGCGCGTCCTCTGGCCAGAGCAGGCCACAGCCGAAGAAGATCGGAATCACCGCCAGGCGGAGGCCGTCGTGCTCGGCCATGAAGTCCTCGATCGCCGTCAACACGCCGTTCCGCGGCCCGCCCTCCTCGAGGGCGCCCCACTCGAAGGGCAGCCCGCGCTCTGCGGTACCCGGGTTCCCGGGAACCAGCTTGATGTCCTCCCCGTAGGGATGGCGGTGCTCGGCGGGGATGCGGTCCGGCGCGGCGTACTGGTCGCGGCGGGCCAGCGGCCAGCAGACGTCGTGGAAGAGCAGCAACGGCATCCGCCCGTCCGGTGCCCGCCCGGCGATCAGCCGGAGCTCGTTCGACAGCGTGTAGTAGTTGTGGTCGCCGTCGAGGACGACGGCGTCCGCGATCTCGAGGTGCTCGAGCGCCTCCAGGCTCGTCTCCTCCACGATCTCCAGGTCCGGGTACTCGTCGACCAGCTCGAGCAGGTCCGAGATTGGATCGGGCTCGATCGCGGTCACGCGCGCCCCGCTGGGAGCGGCCCACCGCAGCAGCTCCTGGGTCAGGCGACCCCGCTCCGCCCCCACCTCGATCACCGAGCTCACCCCCGCCGCCTCGAAGCAGGGACCCCAGATCTCGTAGAAGTTGCCGAGCGAGTAGCCCGCCTCGTCCGGATTCGTCCGGTGGTAGTAGGAGGTCACCTTCATCGGCATGGCGATCGCGGCTCTTCGCAGGTCCGGCGGAGCGCAGTCTAGGTGCACCGCGGCCCGGTTACGCTCCCCGCATGTACAAGTCCGAGCACCCGATGGCGGAGTCGCTGAGGCGCGAGATCCGCTCGCGCCACCCCGGCCTGCGCGAAGCGCTTGTCGCCGACGCCCGCGTCGCCCTCTTCCACCGCGGCGACCGCTACGAGCTCCGCTCCGGCGCGGACGCCGCGATCCAGATCCTGCGGCTCATCTGGGAGAGCGACGCCTTCCTCGCCCAGGCCTTCTACCGGCTCAAGGCCTCCCTGCAGCGGCGGGGGGTGCCACTGCTGCCCAGGCTGGCCCACCGGCTCGCGATGCTGACCGGCCAGGTGGCGATCGGCGATCCCGTCGTGATCCATCCGGGATTCCACCTCCTGCACGGGCAGGTGGTGATCGACGGCGTGGTCGAGATCCATCCGGGGGTCGTGATCGGGCCGTTCGTGACGATCGGGCTGCGGCCGGGGGACATCGGCGGCCCGACGATCGAGCAGGACGTCCAGATCGGCACCGGGGCGAAGGTTCTCGGCAAGGTGCGCGTGGGCGCCGGCGCCTCGATCGCGGCCAATGCCGTGGTCGTCGACGACGTCCCTGCGGGCGCCACCGTGGTCGGCGCCCCCGCTCGCCCGACCGGCGAATAGGCACCTCAGAACTGCTGATACCTTGAGCCGCAGCCAGAGGATGATCTTCCGCTCCAGAAAGAAATCGGGCTCGGCCGCGGGTGTGGCCGACCCCCTGGCCGAGGTGGCCGCGGGCAAGACCACGGACGAGCTCCTCGCCGAGATCGACGAGCTCAGCCGCGCGAACCGCGAGAAGCGCGATCCCGACGCCGAGACCAATCTGGTCAAGCTGCGCCACGCCGCCGGCATCCGGCTGCTCGAGAGCGCGCCCGGCGGCGCCGGGTACCCGGAGCCTGCGTTCGACCAGCTGCCGGACCGCAACGGGGAGCTCGCCGGGATCACGCCCGAGCAGCTCACGCCAGAGCTGGTCCGCGCGGGGATCCTTCGCGACGGCTGTGTGCTGGTCCGGGGCGTGCTGGACCGCGCCGACGCCGGACCGCCTGGTCGAGCAGATCCAATCCGCCTTCGACGCGCGCGAGGCCCTGCAGGGCGGCAAGACCGCGGACAGCGGCTACTACAACGAGTTCGTGCCGGATCCGCGCTTTCTCGGTGAGGAGGGGGGCCGCGACTGGGTGGCCGGAGGTGGCGGCCTCTGGGTCGCCGACTCTCCCCACCTGATGTTCGAGATGCTCGACTCCTTCGAGCGGGCCGGGCTGACGCGGGTGATCAACGCATACCTCGGGGAGCGGCCGACGATCTCGGTCCAGAAGTGCACCCTGCGCAAGGTCGATCCGAGCGCCGGGCACGGCTGGCACCAGGACGGCGCCTTCATGGGCGATGTCCGGGCGCTCAACGTCTGGCTCTCCCTTTCGCGGTGCGGCGACGAGGCCCCCGGGATGGACATCGTCCCGCGGCGGCTCGACCACATCGTCCCGACCGGCACCGAGGGCGCGATCTTCGAGTGGTCCGTCGCGCCGCAGGTGGCCGCAGAGGCGGCCGGGGACGCGGGCATCCTGCGCCCGATCTTCGAGCCGGGGGACGTGCTCCTCTTCGACGACCTCTTCCTGCACTCGACCGCCGCGGATCCCTCGATGAGGAAGAGCCGTCTGGCGATCGAGAGCTGGTTCTTCGGGGCGTCCGCCTCACCGGCGGAGTACGCGCCCCTCGCTGTGTGACAGGCGCTTCCGAGCCTCGCCGGTTCTTCTTCGTCCACATGCAGAAGACCGGCGGGGTCTCGCTCTACGTCCGCATGTGGCGATATTTCGGCCGTGAGGCCGTCTATCCGGCTCCCTCGGATGGCAGTCCGACGGAGGTGGCCCCGCAGCTCTTCCCGCACGTGCTCTTCGACCGGTGGGCAGCGCGCCGAGACGAGATCCAGGTGGTGACTGGGCACTTTCCGCTGTGCACGATCGAATTCCTCGACGCTGAATTCACCACCCTGACTGTGCTTCGTCACCCCGTGGAGCGCACACTCAGCTATCTGCGTCACCATCGCGATACGACCCCCGGCGATCGCGAACTCTCCCTGGAGGCCATCTACGAGGATCCCGCCCGCTTCCGTCCGTTCATCGAGAACCACATGGTCAAGATGCTCTCCCTCCGGGCGGATGAGATGACCAACGGGATGATGACCGTGATCGATTTCGACCGGGGCAGACTTCGCCGAGCGAAGCGGGCGTTGCGCAAGCTGGACGAGTTCGGACTGCAGGAGGATCTCGAGGGATTCGCGAAGCGGCTCGAAGAGCGCTTCCGCTGGCGACTCGGCCCTCCCGTGCACAGCAACGTGACCGAGCCGGTTGAAATCCCGGAATCCCTGCGACGGCGAATTGCCGACGACAACGCGCTGGACATGGAGCTCTACGAGTACGCGGTCAAGCTTCGGGGCAGGCGCGATCGCCGATGACCAGCGGCGGACATTCTCCGGTGGTCGAGCTCGAGATCCTGCCTCCCCGAACAATCGCGGTCGGCCGAGGGAACGCATTCGTGATCGGCGGCTACTGCTACCACCCCGAATTTCCCACCCGCGGGCTCTCGGTGCGCGTCGGCGGCACGAGGCAGCACGTGGAGCACGCCCGGCTGCCCCGCGACGACGTCTACGCGCGAGTGAATCCGGACGACCCGGTGGCCGCCATCGCCTACCGGAGCGGATTCGTGGCGCTCGTCGACCTCGCGCCGGTGGAGCAACCCGAGCGGCTCGAGATCGAGCTGATCCTGACGCTCGAGGATGGCGACGAGGTGATCGCGCCGGCCGGGTGGACCGACGTGGAGCCGGAGCTGGCTGCACCCAGCGACCACTCGCCGCCGCCCTCCCCGGGCCACGCGGGCCCGCTGGTGTCGATCTGCATGGCGACCTACGAGCCGCCCGACGACCTGCTGCGCATCCAGCTCGAATCGATCCGCGAGCAGACGCACGAGAACTGGGTCTGCGTGATCAGCGACGACCACTCCTCGGAGGGGTCGGTCGATCGGCTGCGGGAGCTGACGGGCGGCGACTCCCGCTTCGTCGTCTCGAGGAGTCCGGAGCGCCTCGGCTTCTACCGGAACTTCGAGCGGGCCCTGGCGATGGCGCCGGCGGAAGCCGAGTTCGTGACCCTCTGCGACCAGGACGACCGGTGGCATCCAGACAAGCTCGAGCGGCTGATCGGAGGCATCGGGGGCGCGCAGCTCGCCTACAGCGACGCCCGGATCGTCAGCCCCGACGGCGAGGTCGTTCGGTCCTCGTATTGGACCGAGCGGCGCAACAACCACACGAACTTCGGCTCGCTCCTGCTGGCGAACTCCGTGACCGGTGCGGCGTCGCTCTTCCGCCGCGAGCTCCTCACCGACGTGCTGCCGTTCCCGCCACTTCTTGCGAAGGGCTTTCACGATCACTGGCTGGCGCTGGTCGCGATGGCGCGCGGCGAGATCGCCTATCTGGACGAGCCGCTCTACGACTACGTGCAGCACGGAGGCGCGGTGATCGGGCACCTCGGCGCCAACCGGCGACCGCGGCCGATCCGGCGGCACCTGATCGAGCGGCTCCGCAAGCCGACCGGCGGCTCGCGGGCGGTCTACTACTACGACTGGCACCAGCAGCTGCTCTTCTGCGAGGTGCTGCGCCTGCGCTGCTGGGAGCGGATGACGCCCAGCAAGCGCCGGACGCTGATGCGCCTCCGCTCAGCCGACAGCGGGGTCGCCGGCCTCGCTTGGCTCCTCGGCCGCCGGGCCCGCCGGCTCTGGGGCCACAACGAGACGCTGGACCGGGAGCTCTTCTACTCCTACGCGCTGCTGCGCCGCCGGGCCGTCTCGCTCTACACCGCCGGCCGCCGGCGCCCCAACCGCGTGCTGCCGCGCGACGCCAGCATCCCGTCGGGCACCGACCGCGGGCACTAGCGTTGCCCGATGAACGGCGGCGGCCTCGACGTCGTGATCGTCTCCTACCGCTCGCGGGAGCTGCTGCGGGAATGCCTGGACTCGCTGCGAGCGAACCCTCCCTCGTGCCCGATGAGCATCGTCGTGGTGGACAACGCCTCGGGCGATGGGACGGCCGCGATGGTCGCCACCGACTATCCGGAGGTCGATCTGATCGCCTCAGTGGAGAACCTGGGGTTCGCCAGGGCCACCAATCTCGGGGCCCGACGCGGCTCGTCGCCATACCTGCTCGCCCTCAACCCGGACACGGCCGTGACGGCCGGCGCCCTCGACACCGTGATCTCCACGCTCGAGTCGCACCCGGACGTGGCGGTGGTGGGACCGCGCCTCGAGCTTCCCGACGGCACGCTCGACCACGCGGCGAAGCGCGCCTTCCCCACTCCGCTGAGCGCGCTCGGCCACTTCAGCGGCCTCGGCCGCCGACCGGGACGCGGACGGTGCGCTCGCCGCCTACCGCGCGCCCGCTGTGGAATCCGGCCCGGTGGACGCGGTAAACGGCGCCTTCATGCTGATGCGGCGCTCGGCCTTCGAGGCCGCCGGCGGCTTCGACGACGGCTACTGGATGTACATGGAGGACCTCGACCTCTCCTACCGGCTCGCGCAGGCTGGTTGGCTGAGCTGGTACGAGCCCGCCGCGACGGTCCGGCACGTCAAGGGGGGCACCGTCGGTGGCCCGCGGCCGCTGCGACTCAACTGGCACTTCCACCGCGGCATGTACCGCTTCTATCGCAGCCACTACGCGCCGCAGCGCTCGTCCGTCCTGAACGGGCTCGTCTACGTCGGGATCGCGGTGAAGCTGGCGGCCTCGGTCGCTCAGTCGTTCGCTCGCCGGAGCCTCGCGCGCCTGCGCCATCGCCGGCGCACCGCGCTCGCCAGCGAGGGCGGGTCGCCGAGCACCGGCGGCGGCGGATAGGGCTCGGCGGGCCTGCCCGCGCGAAGCCCCTGGACCCGGCCGCGGATCGGCCCGAGGTTGCGATCCACGACGGCCTGGACCGTGGCCTGCCCGACCTCGCGAACCAGCACTCCCGGCAGCCGCCCCGGCGAGAGCACGCTCCACTTGCGAAGCAGATAGCCGCGACCGAACCCGGCCAGGAAGTCCTTGCGCGCGGATCCGGCGCCGAGCGTCGCGGAGTGCTCGTGGACACCCTGGGCGTCTCTCGCCAGCCGGCAACGACCTCCCTCACGACGCAGCCGCAGGACCAGATCCACGTCCTCGAGGTAGGCGAAGATCCGCTCGTCGAAGCCCCCGGCCTCCAGGAACGCCTCGCGGCCGAAGGCGGCCGCCGCCCCCGAGGGGCCGAGCGGATCCGGCACCTCCCCCTCCAACACCGTCAGGGGCTCTCCGTTCAGGTAGTCGTAGGCGAGCAGCGTCCGGTCGAGCTCGATTCCCGCGGTTTCGATCAGCTCGGGCGAGCGCGCGTCGCGCATCACCCCCGCGGCCATCGGGATCCCGCCGGCGGGGTCGAGGGCGCCGGCGATCCGCTGGACGTAGCCCTCGTCGACAACGCTGTCGTCGTTGAGCAGCACGAGCGCGTCGCCCTGGGCGCGCCTCGCCGCCAGGTTGACCGCACGGGAGTACCCCGCGTTCTCCTCCAGGCGGAGGACGGACGCGCCCTCCAGCCCCGCCGCCGCCTCCTCCAGTTGAGCGGCGCCGGTCCCGTTGTCGACGACGATCGTCTCGAAGCCGGCGCCGGCGCCTCCGAGGGAGCGCAGCAGCCGCGCCGCCAGCGACGGCGTCACCGTCGGCACGATCACGGTTGCCGCCGGCGCGCTCAGAAGGCGCCGGTGCCGCGGACGATGCTCACCGGCGTGAGGGCGAGGATCCGGAGATCGCGCCCGATCGAGAGGTTCTCGACGTAGTCGAGCTCGACCGCCAGCCGTTCCTCGAAGGTGAGCTCCCCCCGCCCGTGGATCTGCATCGGTCCAGTGAGCCCAGGCTTGACGTCGAGCCTGAAGCGATGCTCCTGCGTGTAGCGCTCGACGAGCTCGAGCTGCTCCGGTCGCGGGCCGACGAGGCTCATGTCCCCCCTGAGCAGGTTCCAGAGCTGCGGCAGCTCATCCAGGCTGAGGCGCCGGAGGACTCGTCCAACCCGGGTGACCCTGGGGTCCTCCCGGAACTTGAACATCGGCTCGGGGAGCTGATCGAGCAGATCCTCGAGTGAGCGGTCGGCGCCGACGTGCATGGTCCGGAACTTGATCAACCTGAACGGTGCCCCGTGCAGGCCCGCCCTCATCTGGACGAAGAAGACGGGACCGCGGTCCTCGAGCCAGATCGCCAGGGAGATCAGCGGGAAGAGCAGCGCGGCCACGATTGCCAGCGGTACTCCGACCAGGAGGTCCAGGGCCCGCTTCAGCATCAGGGTGGAGCGGGAGACGTCGGTGGTCACATACTCGAAGACGGGCAGCTCCGCCAGGCGAGAGATGCCGTGCGGGGTCGCCTGACCACGCAATGGAGAGACGAGGCTGAGCTTGGCCTCGTGGCGGTGGCAGAGGCCGGCGATCACCGCGATCTCGCCCGCCTCGATGCGCTCGCTCGCCAGCACGACACGATCGATCCCGCGCGGCGACGCGCTCTTGGTCGAGCGCTTCCATGTGAAGGTCGCTGAACAGCATGATCTTGCGCCGCATCGCGTGGGCGAGGCCCCCGGCGCCGACCAGCAGCGCCTGCTCGGGCGGAGTGGTGGCGCGCCACGCCACCCTCGCCCCCACGCGGAGCGCGAAGTCGGCGATCACGGTGATCAGCGTTCCGATGGCCAACTCGCTCGTCGTCAGCGACCCAGCAGGCGTGAGTCCGCCCAGCAGGCTGACGGCGACCATCCCGATGACGGCCCAGGCGCAGATTGCCGGCGCCTCGTCCACGGTCAGATGGCGCATCGCCCGGTGGTCGGCGTCGTAGAGCCCGGCGAGCTTGGCGATCAGGATCCAGACGGGCAGGAAGGCGAGCATCCAGATCGCGCGCTCCGGTGGCAGGGCCACCACCAGGGCGAGGCCCACCGCGCAGCAGTCGGCCAGCGCGAGCAACCGCCTGCGGCGCACGTCTCGCCACCAGCGAGGCTCGTTGGAGGAGCGGGCGGTGGCGGCGATCGAGAGCTGCCCTCACCGACTCGACGTCGAGGAACTCCGGCTGTCCGGCATCGGCCTTGAGCCGGTCCGGTGTCACAGCGGCTGCTCTCTTCTCACTCATCCGCGTCGCTCATCCCTGACTTGAATAGATAATCGGCAGGAGTGAAACCGGGCTCAGGCGCTGTGCCCGGCGGTAAACGGATTGCGCCGCAGCTCCGTCCCCTCTTCGCTGGAGGAGCGTAGCTTCAATCACAAGCAGGCGCCAATCGTCGGCGTCGCGTTGCTGGGCCTGGCGCAGGTACGCCAGGGCCTGCGGAACGTTCCCGTTCTGGCTTTCCAGCAGAGCCAGCTGCGTATAGGGCTCGGAGGACCACGGCTGGACCGTCTTGGCCGCCAGGGCGCGATCGATCCCCTCGCCGATTCGATCGGCGGACGCCGCATCGCGGCTTTTGTCGAGCTCCACATGGGTCAGCACCACGAGTCCGCCCGCGACCATCGCGAGCCACGCCGCCGCGACCGTGCCGAGGCCGAGCCAGTAGCCGCTCCGCCGCAATGGGTGGGAGGGCGCCGACCCGAGCAGGAGGGCCGCGCAGATGACGGCGGGCCCGAAGACGGCCGGTATCTCCCAGGTCCAGTCGACGGCGGCCCCGATCGAAGCGGCGGCAACCACCGCCACCAGGACACCCACGTCTGCCTCACGCCGCCGGGCGCGCAACGCGCGAACTCCGGCCACCCCCAGGGCCGCCAGGAACCCGATCAGCGCCGCCAGCCCGACGACGCCGAGCTCGGCGGCCTGCTGCAGGGGCAGCGAGTGCGGATTGCGAACGAAGAGCGGCACCGTCGCATGGCTGGCCCACCAGTCCTCGAAGCCCCCGGCTCCCAGCCCGGCCACCGGCTTGTCCGCGAACGCGTCGATCGCCTCACCCCAGAACTGCCACCGCCCATTCGAGCTCAGCTCGGCGGCGCCGACGGGAATCCCGGCGCGCGCCGGCGGAGCGGTCTCGAACTCGTGCAGGCGCTTGCTCGGGTCGGCCGCGACAACCCCTGCCACCAGACCAGCCAGCGCGAGGACGGCTACGGCGATGCTCAGCCGCCGCGAGAGCTGCAGACGTGGGCGCCAGTCGTCCGACCACCAGGCCACCGCTCCGGTGACGGCGACGACAGCCACGCAGATGGCCGACATGACGTCGCCGTCCGCCCGCATCGCGGAGTCCGTTGCGCCGCTCGTCAGGTCCCCGAACTGGTCCGCCGCGATGATCAACACCGCTGCGCCGATGCCTCCGACTGCGACCGTGACCAACTGCTTGGCGCGGTGGGGCGAGGCGGCGACCAGGATCACGAGGCCGACGAGCAGGGCGATGCCCGCGCCCCTCGAGTCCGCGAGCCAGACACCGAGCGCGGCCAGCGGCACCAGCGCGGTCACGAGCGAGCGCCACGCGCGCCCTCCCCAGCCCCCGCCTGCTCCGGCGTGGCACAGCAGCACTGTCGCCCCGGCGAGCAGGGCGCCCGCTCCGTTCCAGTAGCCGATCGGGTAGGAGAGCCGACCCGCGGCGTTCGGGACATCGCTGTGCCCACTGTCGAGCACGCCCGGCTGCAGATAGGCGAACAGCGCCACGATCGTGACGAGACCGAGTCCGGCGGTCAGCCCGAGGATCCACTCGGCGCGGCCCGCCCTCGTGCTCGTACACGCGGCCAGCACGAAGAGCCCGAGGAAGAAGGACACGCGCACCGCCTCTTCGAATGCGCGTCCCTGATCGCTCGCCCAGCCGACCGATGCGATCGCCAGGACGGCGGTGGCCGCGAGGCAGAGGCCCGCGAGGGCCGCCGGGCGGCTGACCTGCCCGGCGGGCAGCGCGCGGCTGACCAGACCCGCTATAACGGCGGCCCAGATCACGATCGAGGCGGGCGCGTAGCCGGTGGGGTTGAAGAGTCCCTGGGCCAGAGCGGCGCCGAGTACTGCGGCCGCAACCAGCCCGGCACCCGCGTGTTGTTTGATCGTCGAGGTCAGGAGATTCAAGATCGTCGTTCAGGGAAGCAAGTATGTTCGCCCCGCACCGAAATTCGTGACCACCCCCAGAAAGATCGCAGGACTCTGCGCGGCGGCGGCGCTATCGCTCGCCCTCGCGCCATCGGCTCTCGCCGCTCCGGCGGGTGACGAGTACCTGCCGAAGGTTCCTCAGTCGGGGGCTCAGAGCTCGGGCGGGTCCTCCGGCTCGCTATCCGGCACCGGGCACGGGCACGGGCACGACCACTCTGCCCACCGGCGGGGACAAGTCCAAACCGCGCCTCCGGCGAGGAGAAGAGCCCGATCAGACGGAGCAAGGACAAGAAGAAGTCCGAGGTCACGCCCGTGGTCTCCTCCGACTCCGGCGACGGCGGAGGCTCCTCGGGCAGCATCCTCTTCAGCCCGATCGTCCTGCTGATGGTCGCGGCGGTGATCGCCGCCGCGGTGGGCATGACCCTCCTGCGCCGGAAGGGCGACGACGATGATCCGGAGCGCCCCGGGGCCCCCGGCCCCGAGAAGAGCGGCGCGCGCCGCGAGAGCGGCCCTCGGACGCCCGACGGCGAAATCGTCACCGGCCCGGACACGACGGCATAGGAGCGAGCATGAAGCTGCGGCAACTCGTCATCGCGACGGCACTGATCATCTGCCTGGCTCTTCCGGCCGGCGCGCATGCGGCGGCTCCGCGGAGCTTCTACGGGCTGATTCCCGCGACGGATCCGGATTCGAGCGAGATCGCGCGCATGGGGACCGGCCACGTCGGCACCCTCCGCATCAACTTCGTCTGGGGCGCGGTCCAGCCCACCGCCGACCGCCACCTACGACTGGAGCCACTACGACGCCATCATCGGAGCGGCCGCGCAGCAGGGCATCCGCGTTCTGCCCACCGTCTACAGCTCGCCCTCCTGGGTCGGCGTCGCGGACGAACTACCCGCCGACCGGACGCTTCAGAGGGCCCTTCCAGGCGTTCGTCCAGGCGGCCGCGCAGCGCTACGGGAGCAACGGCACCTTCTGGTCGAGCAACCCGACGATCCCGAAGACCCCGGTGACCGACTGGCAGCTCTGGAACGAGATGAACTCGCCGAGCTTCTGGTTCCACAAGCCGAACGCCGAAGCAGTACGTGTCGCTTCTCAAGGTCTTCAACCGGGGCATCAAGAGCGGCGACCCGAGCGCGAAGATCGTGCTCGGCGGGCTCTTCCGGACGCCGCGGATCAGGAACGGGATCCCGCTCGACCGCTATCTGCCGGCCATCTACAAGGCCAAGGGCAAGAAGTTCTTCGATGCGGTGGCGATGCACCCGTACTCGACCACTCCGAATGACGCCCTGCGCGCGGTCACGGACACGCGCAAGATCATGGCCCAGAACAGGGACAAGAAGGCCAAGCTCTGGATCACCGAGATCGGCTGGGCCACCGGAGGCAACCCCACGCCCCTGACCGTTTCCCCGCAACGCCAGGCGTCCTACCTGCGACAGAGCTTCAGCAAGCTCGCCGCCAACCGCAAGCGGATGAAGATCGCAGGGGTGATCTGGTACTCGTGGAAGGACCTGCCGGGCGGGATCTGGTTCAACCACACCGGCTTGTTCACCGATTCGCTCGACCCGAAGCCGGCCTGGAACGCGTTCGTCAGCCTGACCGGCGGCTCCCCCTAGACGGGACACCATGCGGTTGCGTCATTCCCTCGGGGCGCTGATTGCCCTCCTGCTCCTCTGCGCCTGCGCTGCGCAGGCGGAAGCGGCGGGTGCCCCGCGGCCCTTCTACGGCGTGATGGCGGCCCAGGACCCGACCGCCGCCGAGATCGCCCGGATGGGCGACGGCAAGGTCGGGACCCTCCGGGTCAACTTCGTCTGGAGCGCGGTTCAGCCAAGCGCGTCCTCCCAGCTGAGCTGGACGTACTACGACGACATCATCGGGGAGGCCGCCAGGCAGGGCGTTCAGGTCCTTCCGACCGTGTACAGCTCCCCGCCGTGGGCGGCCAAGAGGACGAACCATCCGGCCGCTCCGGGCCACCTCGACGAGTTCCGGACCTTCGTCCGCACCGCTGCCGAGCGCTACGGCGCCGGCGGGACCTTCTGGACGACGCATCCCTCGATCTCGCCGGTGCCGGTCGTCTGGTGGCAGCTGTGGAACGAGCCCAACTTCCCGAGCTTCTGGTACCGGAAGCCGAACCCGAAGCAGTACGTCCATCTCCTCCGGATCTTCCATGGTGCCGTCAAGGCGGGCGACCCGGCGGCCAAGGTCGTCCTCGCCGGGCTCTTCCCGACGCCGGGCGAGCAGGTCAGGCGCGGAATCGATCTGGATCCGTACCTGACCGCGATCTACCGGCATGGGGGCAAGCCGCTGTTCGACGCGGCCGCCATCCATCCGTATGCGGGTACACCGGCCATGTCCGTGGCTCTGATCAGGGACGCCCGCAGGATCATGGCCCGCTTCAGGGACAAGAGCACGCCCATCTGGGTGACGGAGATCGGCTGGGCCAGCGGCGGGCTGAGGACGCCGCTGACGGTGGGGCCCCGAGTGCAGGCCTCCTATGTGCGCAAGACGTTCGGGCTGCTGGCGAAGAACCGGAGGCGCCTCAAGATCGCCGGGGTCATCTGGTACTCCTGGCGCGATCTGCCAGGCGGCATCTGGTTCAACCACACGGGTCTGTTCACCCAGGGCACTCGACCCAAGCCCGCGTGGAAGCGTTCGTCGGCCTGACCGGCGGCTCAGCGGGCTGAGGCGTGCGAGTGGCGCTCAGCCGCCCGCCATCGCGGGCAGGATCACGACCGTGTCCGACTCGGACGCACCGGTGTCGAGGCCGTCCAGAACCCGGACGTCCTCGTCGTTCAGGTAGACGTTGACGTAGCGGTTGAGCTCGCCCTCCGGCGAGAACAGCTGCTCCCTGGTCTCCGGGATAGCGCTCGGCGAGCGCGCGCAGCGCGTCACCGACGGTCCCGCCGTCGACGGAGACCTCCGCCTCGCCGTCGGTCTGGGGACGCAGCACCGGTGGGACCTTGATCGTCGGCACGCGCGGGAAACCTAGCGGTCGGCGCTAGCCGGCGCAGAAGAGCTCGTAGTCGGGGAACTTGCCCATCTCCGACTCCGGGATCTCCTCGGCGTTCGGGCCGCAGATCGGGCAGTCGGGGTCGCGGCGGACCTTGAGCTCGGTGAAGCGAGTCCCGAGCGAGTCGTAGAGCAGGAGGCGGCCGATCAGCGGCTCGCCGATCCCGACCACGAGCTTGATGACCTCGTTTGCCTGCAGCAGGCCCATCACGCCGGCCATCACGCCGAGCACGCCGGCGGCGCCGCAGCTCGGGGCGAGCTCGGCGGGCGGGGGCGTCGGGTAGAGGCAGCGGTAGCAGGGCCCCTCGAAGGGCATGAAGGTCGAGATCTGCCCGTCGAAGGCGAGGATCGAGGCCGAGACGACCGGCTTGCGCAGCCGGACCGAGGCGTCGTTCAGCAGGTAGCGGGTCGGGAAGTTGTCCGCCCCGTCGACGATCACGTCGTAGTCCTTGATGATGTCGATGATGTTGCTGGCGTCGAGCCGGGTGCGGTGCTCGACCACATTGACGTCGGGGTTGAGCTCCTCGATCGTCTTCCGCGCCGACTCGGTCTTGGGCTGGCCCACCCGCGTCGTGTTGTGGATCACCTGGCGCTGCAGGTTCGACTCGTCGACCTCGTCGTCGTCGACCAGGCCGAGCGTGCCGATGCCCGCGGCGGCCAGATAGAGCGCCGCGGGAGCGCCCAGGCCGCCGGCGCCGAGGAGCAGCACCTTGGCGTTGAGCAGCTTGAGCTGGCCCTCGACGCCGACCTCGGGAAGCAGGGTGTGACGCGAGTAGCGCATCCGCTGCTCGGCGGTCATGCCCTCCGGGGAGATCACGGGGAGGCCCTCGGCCTCCCAGGCCTTGATCCCGCCGCGGACGGAGGCCGCGTTCTCGTAGCCGAGCTCGCGCAGCTCGTCGGCCGCGCGCGCCGAGCGGTTGCCGGAAGCGCAGTAGAGGATCACCCGCTGCGAGTGATCCGGGACGACTTCCTCGATCCGGTCGGCCACGTCGATCGGGCGCACCAGCTCGGCGCCGTCGATGTGGGCCTCGTTGTACTCGTTGTGCTCGCGGGTGTCGACGAGGGCGACTCCGCCGTTCGCAAGCTCCTGCTGCGCCTCGGCGGGATCGAGCTCCTCGATCCGCTCCTTGACCTGCTCGATCGTCTCGGTGCTGGCCATCAGGTCGTGTCCTCCTCGCCTTCCAAGTGTGTCTCGGACTCCTCGTCCCCGACCGCGATCTCTCCCTCGATCGGATACCCCAGATCGCTCCAGAGCTTCGAACCGCCGATGATCGAGGCGACGTTGGTGAACCCGTGCTCGTTGCGGAGCGCGTCCGCCGTCCGAGCCGAGCGGTTGCCCTGGCCGCAGACCAGGATGATCCGGTCCTCCGGACCCGCTCCGGCCCCCTCGATCGCCTCCGCGTAGGCGGCGTCGTGAGCGTCGCGGGCGCTCTCGCCGGAGGGCACGTTGACGGCCCCCGTCAGGTGGCCGGCCTCGTAGCGCTCCGGGTCGCGCACGTCGACCAGAAGTGCCTCGCCGCCCTCGATCTCCTCCTGCGCGGCGGGCGGCAGCAGCTCCTCGATCCGGCTCTTCACCAGCTCGAGGGGCGGCGGAACGTACTTGCGAGGCATCTCCACGGGGCTCATCGTCTCAAATATCCCAAATCCTGATCGGGTTTCAATACTTCAAAAAGTATAGCCGTGGCGCCTGCCCCTGGGGCGCCGCGATCAGGAATCGAACTGCCCGCCGCCGAGCTCCGGGGGGAGGGCCTTCGGGCCGTCCGGGTACATCGCGGCGAGCTGCTCCTCGCTCATCTCGAGGGTCGATGAGACTCCCTCTCGCGGAGCGCCCACCACGAGCCAGAGCGCGTCCTCGCCGCTGTCATTGAAGAGCTGGCGGACGTGCTCGGGCTCGACCAGGACAGCCGAGTGGCGCTCGAGGGTGATCACCTCGTCGTCGACCCGCATCCGGCCAGTCCCCTCGACCAGGACGTAGAGCTCGTGCATCTCGAAGTGGCGGTGCTTGGTCGAGGCCTGGCCGGGGTGAAGACGCCAGAAGCGCGCGCCGAGCGTCTCGCCTCGAGCTGCTGGGCGAGGTCGGTGTTCTCGACCTTCATCTGGTTCGAGGGACGCCAGAAGGCGTCCCTCGAACTCAGAACCCGGTATGCCATCGCCGATCCTACGCCGATCGTCGGCCGCATCTGCCGGAGGCGGCGAACCCGCTCCTCGATCGGCGGGTGCGTCGAGAAGAGGGAGGCGAAGCCCCCGCCGCTGAACGGCTTGACGATGTAGAGCGGCTCGCTGGCCTGGTTGACCTGCATCGGGATCGCCTGCGAGCCGGCCTCGAGGCGCAGCAGCGCCGAGGCGAGGGACTCGGGATTCCCGCAGATCTCCGCGCCGGTTGCGTCCGCCGAGTACTCGCGCTGCCGTGAGATCGCCATCTGGATGATCCCGGCCGCGAGCGGCGCGAGCAGGACCAGCGCGATGGCCCCGATCGCCCCGAGGGGCGAGTCGTTGTCGCCGCCGAACCAGAGCAGCGTGTAGGCGATCCAGGTGATCGCCGAGCCGATCGCCGAGGCGACGGAGGTCAGCAGGATGTCGCGGTTGCGGACGTGGCCGAGCTCGTGCGCGAGAACCCCGCGCAGCTCGTCGTCCGAGAGCAGCTTGCGGATCCCCGCCGTGACCGCGACGGCCGAATGGTTCGGGTTGCGGCCGGTGGCGAAGGCGTTCGGCTGCTCCTGCGGGATCACGTAGAGCCTCGGCATCGGCAGACCCGCGCGAGTGGTCAGATCTCGGACCATCTCGTAGAGGCGCGGGTCGTCCTCCTCCGAGACCGGCTGGGCGCGCGCGGACTTCAACGCGATCTTGTCGCTGAACCAGTAGAAGATCAGGTTCAGCACCAGCGCGATGACGAGGAAGCCGAGCGCTCCCTGTGGCCCGCCGATCAGCGCGCCGATGACGACGAGCAGGCCGCCGAGGCCGGCGAGGAGCAGCGTCGTGCGGAGCGCCGCGCCGAAGTTGGAACGCTTGGTGGTGGTCATCGAATTCGTCTCCTTTGGATGACTGGGAAAGCCTGGAGCGAGTATACGCGCCGTCCGAGGTCGGCTTCGGGCCTTGATTCCGTTTCTATACCGTCACGTTCCGCTACTGTCTCAGTCCGTGACAACCAGCAAAGGACGCGCAGAGCGGCAGGAATGGAACCCGGACCTGGGCGTTCTCGCGGCACGCCTGCTGTTCTCCCTGGAGGACGAGCTCTTCGCGCAGGCTCGCGGAGGCCGGCTACGACGACCTCCTCCCTCGCCACGAAGCCGTGCTGGCCTTCCTCGACGAGGACGGCGTCAGGGCGACCGAGCTCGCGCGCCTCTCGGGCCGCCACAAACAGGTCATCGGGCGGATCGTCGACGAGCTCGAGGAGCTCGGCTACGTCGAGAGGCGCCCGGACCCGGCGGACCGCCGCGCAAAGCTGATCTTCCCCACCGAGCGCGGTCTCGATCAGGTCCAGCTCGGCGACCAGATCGTCGCCGACATCGAGGCACGTCACGCGAGCGAGGTCGGCGCCAAGACCTATGCCCAGTTCAGGGACGTGCTGCGCGGCGTGGTCGCGCGCAGAACCCAGTTCAAGGACGTGACCACCGCAGGAGTGGGCTGAAGCCGGGCTGCCGGCCCGGGCATAACCGACCATTCCGCTAGGATTTCCTGGCGATGCTGTTTTCCACCAGAGCCGAGTACGGGGTGCGCCTGATGGTCGAGCTGGGCCGTCAGGAGGACGGCGCCCCGGTGGCGCTGAGCGCCGTCGCCGAGTCCGAGCGCCTGCCGCTCTCCTATCTCGAGCACCTGGTCGCCAAGCTGCGCAAGGCCGGACTGGTCGAGAGCCAGCGCGGCGCGCACGGCGGCTATCGCCTCGGGCGCGCCGGCGGACGAGATCGAGATGCTCGAGGTGGTCCAGGCGCTCGAGGGGCAGATCGCCCCGATGGAGTGCTTCCACGCCGACCCGGAGGGCAAGGTCTCCTGCTCGCACGAGACCGACGGCGACCACGCCTGCTCCACCAAGCTTCTCTGGACCCGGGTGCAGGGCGGCGTCACCAAGGCGCTCGCCGGCACGACGCTCGCCGAGCTCGTCGAGTTCTCCGAACAGCACGCGCCCGAGCCCGCCCCGAGGGCCACCGCGGTCACCGCCGCGTAGCGACAACTTCAACCGCAACCACAGGAGTCGAATTGGCAGAGCTCGAGATCCGCAACCTGCACGTGACCGCCGAGGGCAAGGAGATCCTCAAGGGGGTCACCCTCGACGTCGAGGAGGCGTCGATCCACGCCCTGATGGGGCCGAACGGATCGGGCAAGTCCACCCTCGCCAACGCGATCATGGGCCATCCGGGCCTCGAGGTCACCGAGGGGACGATCAGCTTCAAGGGGGAGGACATCACCGAGGCCGACCCGGACGAGCGTTCCCGGATGGGCCTGTTCATGGCGTTCCAGTATCCGGTGGCGATCCCCGGCGTCACCGTCGCCAAGTACCTGCGGATGATCGTCAACGCCCATCGCGAGGCCGCCGGCGAGGAGCCGGTGAAGCTGAAGGACTTCCGCAAGGAGACCGAGGAGGCGATGTCGCTCACCAACATCCCCAAGGACTTCTCCTCGCGCTACCTCAACGACGGGTTCTCCGGCGGCGAGAAGAAGCGGATGGAGATCCTCCAGCTGGCGATGCTCCAGCCCGAGATGGCCGTGCTCGACGAGACCGACTCGGGCCTCGACATCGACGCTCTGCAGGTCGTGGCCGAGGGCGTCAACAAGTTCGCCGGCCCGGGCATGGGCGTCCTGATCATCACCCACTACCAGCGGATCCTCCACCTGATCAAGCCGGACGCGGTCCACGTGCTCTTCGACGGCCGCATCGTCAAGGAGGGCGGCCCCGAGCTGGTCGCGCAGCTCGAGGAGAAGGGCTACGGCTGGATCAAGGACGAGGTCGAGGCCGGCGCGGCCGCCTAGGCAGTCGACGATGGAGCCGACGGCTACGACAGCCCCCTCCCTGCCGCGGTCCATCGAGGAGATCCGCGCCGAGTTCCCGATCCTCGCCCGCGCAGGTCCACGGGCAGCCGCTCGCCTACCTCGACAACGGCGCCACCGCCCAGAAGCCGCTCGCGGTGATCGACACCCTCGACCGCTACTGGCGCGAGCACAACGCCAACGTCCACCGCGGCGTTCACACCCTCTCCGAGGAGGCGACCTCGCTCTACGAGGAGGCCCGGGGGACGATCGCCTCGCATCTCGGCGCCGACCGGCGCGAGGTGGTCTTCGTCCGCAACGCGACGGAGGCCCTCAACCTGGTCGCCTACTCGTGGGGCCGAACGAACATCTCCTCCCGAGACCGGATCGTCGTCACCGAGATGGAGCACCACTCCAACGTGGTCCCCTGGTACCAGGTGGCCAAGGAGCGGGACGCCGATCTCGACTGGGCGCCGATCGACGACGAGGGCCGGCTCGACCTGGAGGCGCTCGCCGCGCTGCTCGAGCGCGGACCGAAGCTCGTCTGCGTCGCCCACGTCTCGAACGTGCTCGGCACGATCAACCCGATCCCTGAGATCGCCCGCATGGCCCACGACGCGGGCGCGCTGCTCGTCGTCGACGGCGCACAGGCAGGGCCGAAGCTCGAGCTCGACATGGCCGAGCTCGGCGCAGACTTCTACGCGATCACCGCCCACAAGCTCTACGGGCCGACCGGCGTCGGCGCGCTCTTCGGCCGCCGCGAGCTGCTCGAGGAGATGCCGCCCTTCATCGGCGGCGGCTCGATGATCCGCAAGGTCTCCAAGGAGCTGATCACCTGGGCCGACCTGCCCGCCAAGTTCGAGGGCGGCACCCCGGCGATCGCGGAGGCGATCGGGTTCGGTGCCGCGGTTCGCTGGGTGGATGAGCTCGGTCTTCCCGCCATCCATGCCGCCGAGATGGAGCTCACGTCCTACGCGCTCGAACGGATCGCAGAGGTGCCCGGCCTAACCGTCTTCGGACCGCCCGCGGGCGACGACCGAGGCGGAATCGTCTCCTTCGCGATGGACGGCGTCCACGCCCACGACGTCTCCGAGATCCTCGACCGACACGGCGTCGCCGTACGGGCCGGGCACCACTGCGCCCAGGTGCTGATGCAGCGGCTCGGCGTGCCGGCCACGACCCGGGCGAGCCTCGCCGTCTACAACACCCGCGAGGAGGTCGACCGCCTGATCGACGCGCTGCTCGACGTCCGCCGCGTCTTTGAGTTGTGATGGACGAGCTCTACCGCGATCAGATCCTCGAGCACTACAAGCGCCCGCACCACTTCGGGCGCCTCGACGAGTACGACCTCGAGTTCGAGGACACCAACCCGTTCTGCGGCGACGAGCAGCACGTCTTCCTGAGGCTCGACGAGGACGGCAAGGTCACCGAGGTCGCCTTCGAGGGCCAGGGCTGCGCGATCTCGACGGCGGCGACCTCGCTGCTCACCGACGAGCTCGAGGGGATGACACGCGAGGAGATCCTGGCTCTTCCCAAGGAATTCGTGCTCGACCTGCTCGGCATCGACATCTCCGCGACGCGGATGAAGTGCGCGATGCTCGGCCTCAAGGTGGTCAAGGGCGCCAGCCTCGGCGAGCCCGCCGACTGGGAGGACGAGGGCGAGCAGGGCGACCCGGCCGAGGCCACCTCTCTCTAGGGGACCCGCCGATGAAGCTCGACCAGGCGAAGCGACTGCGCTGCGCAGCCTGCCTGACGGATTCGCCGAAGCTGCACCCCTTCGAGATCTCGAGCGATGAACGCTGCCGGTCCGGGGTGCTCGTCTGCGGGCACTGCGGCGCCTGGTACCCCGTCTCCGGCCACGTCGCCGACCTGCTCCCGGCCGCGCACGCGGAGGCCGAAAGCCGCCGGGAGTTCTACCAGGAGCATCGCGTTCGCCTCGAGGAGCTCGGGCTGAAGCGGCCCATGGCCGCCGCGCCCGATCCCGAATTCGCAGCCCAGGAGCACCAGCGGGAGCACTTCGACGATCTGGCCCGGCGCGGTGATCGCTTCTCCTACGGCGCCCTCGGCCGCCAGCCGTTCCAGCGCGCGATCCGGAGCCTCCACTTCGAGGAATGGGCGCCGCTGATCCGCCCCGGCTCGCTCGTGCTCGACATCGGCTGCGCCGACGGCCTCAGCAGCTTCGACATCGCGCGCTTCGACGTCGAGGTGATCGGCATCGACATCTCCGGAGAGGCGATCCGCCTCGCCAGCGAGCGGGCCGAGCACGAGAACTACGGGAACGTCACGTTCATGGTCGCGGACGCGGACTCGCTGCCGATCGCCGACCGCGCGATGGACTGCGTGCTCTGTTACGGCAGCCTGCATCACGTCCCCGCGCCCGAGCAGACCCTCCGGGAGGCCGCCAGGGTGCTGAAGCCGGGTGGGTCGTATCTCGGGGTCGAGAACAACACCACGCCCCTGCGCCCGATCTTCGACGCGCTCATGCGGCTACGGCCCATCTGGCTCGAGGAGGCCGGAGCGGAGGCGCAGATCGGCTCGAAGGAGCTGCATCGGTGGACCGACGGGAACGACCTCGCCATCGACACCAGGGCGACCGTCTACGTCCCGCCCCAGCTCTGCAACCTGATCGGCTACAGGGCATCGCGGCGTCTGCTTCGCGTCACCGACTGGGTCTTCGGCCGGATCCCGTGGCTGCGCCGCTGGGGTGGATTGATCTCGATCAGAGGACGCAGGCCGCACCCCGACGCAGGTCCCGCTCGGCGGCGAGAGGCCAGGGTGGGAGCCAGTTCAGCGGACACCTAGCGTTATCGCCCCGAAGGGGCGATACTGGCCCCAGGGGCATGTCCGAGAAGCTGGTACAGCTGGTGGAGAAGGGTTACGCGGCCTGGAACGCGGGCGACCGCGGCTGGGTGCTCGACCACATGAGCGAGGACGTGGAGTGGATCACCCCGGACGACGACCCGGATTCGAGCACCTACAGGGGATACCGAGGCGTCGAGGACTACTGGGGGCAGTGGCGCGCGGCGGTCGGGCAGCTCAACTTCGTGGTCGAGGAGATCATCGACGCCGGCGACAACGTGGTGGTGGTCGCCCGGCGCCAGGGCCGCGGCGAGCACAGTGGACTCGAGATCTCCGACCGCGTCATCCAGGTCTTCCACTTCGAGGGAGAGAAGTGCACCCGCGTCCACGAGTACTACGACCGCGAAGCGGCGCTCGGCGCGGTGCGGGGAGAGCACGCGGCGCGGGCGGCCGAACAATCCGACGCGGGCTGACGAGGAGGTGCAGGCGCCCGAGCTGACAGCCCCCGAGCGCCGGCTGGAGCTGCTCCTCCGCGTCCTCACCGTCGCCTTCCTCGCGCAGGCGCTGATCTATCCCGTGCTCGGCATCTTCGGCTCGGCCGAGTTCCCTTTCGTCGCCAACTCGTTCGCCAAGGACGGCATCTTCCTCGTTCTCTGCTTCCTCGCCGCAGGAGACGTCCGGCAGAACGGCTGGGCCGCCTGGCTGGTCGTCATCGGACACGTCCTGATCGTCGTCGCTCTGCTCGGGATGCTCGCGCTCGGCAATCACGACAGCGTCGCCGGGCACCTTCGGCCGGCCCTTCGGGACCGACCTCAGCCCCACACTGCAGCTGCTGATCTGGGCCGCTGCCGCAACGTTCCTCGTCGCCATCCCGCTCGCGGTGTACCTCCACAAGGCGGGCGTCAGTCGCTACGCGCTGAAGTATCTCTGGCCCCACCAGCACACCACCGCGATGGCGATGGCGGAGGTGCTGGTGATCGGCCCGGACGAGAAGCTCACTCCCGAGCAGGTGGCCGCCGGGATCGACGACTACCTCAACTCCTTCACCGCCCACGAGAAGTGGAAGTCGAAGCTGGCCCTCTCGGCGCTGACGGTCTATCCGCTGCTCCGGCTGCGGCCCCCCTTCGCGCTGATGACGCCGGAGCGCCGCCTCGCCTTCATCGAGCGATGCTTCATCAGCGACGTGGTCGAGCGCCGGCTGCCCGGAGGGATCCGCAGGACGGTGCAGTCGATGCTGGTCGCCGCGCAGCAGCTCGCGATCATCGGCTACTACGCCGACCCGCGCACGGCGTCGTCGACCGGCTACGTCCCGTTCTCGAAGCGCAAGCGCTACGCGAAGGCGATGAAGAACCTGCCTGTCGAGCGGCCCGTCCTCGACGTCAACGAGCCGAACGAGGTCGATGCTGAGGAGATCGCCGCCGACGTCGTGATCATCGGCAGCGGCGCGGCCGGGTCCGTGCTCGCGTACAGGCTGGCCGAGCGTGGGCGCGAGGTGGTGCTGCTCGAGGGAGGCAAGCACGTCGACCCGAGGGACTTCACGGAAGACGAGCGCGTGCAGTTCTCCAGGCTCTTCGCCGACGGCGGCATGCAGATGTCGGTCGACGCCCGCTTCCAGGTCCTCCAGGGCAAGTGCGTCGGCGGCAGCACGGTCGTCAACAACGCCGTCTGCTACGACCTCCCGGACCGGACGCTCCAGCGCTGGAACGACATCGACGGCCTGGACGCGGGCCTCGATCCCGAGGGCCTGGCGGCGTCGTTTGCGCGCCTGCGGGAGTGGCTGCCGGTCTACAGCCAGGACGGCAGCAAGCGGCTGCAGGCGGGCGGGACCAAGATGGCCGAGGGCATCGAGGCACTCGGGCTCGACGGCGCGAATGGCGTGGTCGACGCGAACATCAAGGACTGCCTCGGCTCCGGCTACTGCAACATCGGCTGTGCCTACGGCAAGAAGCTCTCCGCTCTGGACAACATCCTTCCCCGGGCGCAGAGGGACTTCCCGGGAGCGGTCCGCATCTTCAGCGAGTGCCTGGCGGAGCACATCGCGACCAAGGGCCGGCGAGCGACCGAGGTCGTCTGCCGGCTCTCGGACGGCCGGCGCCTGCGGGTCGCCGCCAACACGGTGGTGGTGTCTGGCGGGGCGCTGGCGTCGAGCCTGGTGCTCCAGCGCAGCGGCCTGGGCGGCAAGCTCGCCGGGACCGGGCTCTCCTTCAACGTCGGCGCGCCTCTCACAGCCGACTTCGAGGAGAAGCTGAAGTCATTCGACGGGCTTCAGATCACCCACGGCTACCGGCCGCCGGGCGACGAGCAGCTGATCCTCGAGTCCTGGTTCAACCCGGTCGGCACACAGGCCCTGATGATGCCCGGCTGGTTCTCGGACCATTTCCAGAACATGCGGCGCTACGCGCACCTGAGCTGCATCGGTGTCGTGGTCGGCTCCCAGCGGAACGGGACGGTCAAGGCGACGCGAGGGCGCGGGATGAAGCTCGAGTACGAGCCCACCGACGCCGACCTGAAGCTGATGCTCAAGGGCACCAAGCTCGCGGCCCGGATTCATTTCGCGAGCGGGGCCCTGCGTGTGATGCCGATGACCTTCCGCTCGCGCTCCTACACCTCGCTCGAGCAGGTCGACGAGCTCGATGAGATCGTCCGCGACAACACCGACATCGGGCTGCACACCTCCCATCCGCAGGGCGGAAACGCGATCAGCCGCGATCCGGCCAAGGGCGTCATCGACGAGCGGTTCGGCATCCACGGGATCGAGAACGTCTACGTCTGCGACGCGAGCGTCTTCCCCTCGTCGGTGACGGTCAACCCGCAGCTCACCGTGATGGGCCTGGCCGACTACGCGGCCGCCCACATCGAATAGCACCTGTCTCAGCGGCTCGCAATTCACTAGTTTCCGGCTGTCGCTATGGCGGTCGATCGTGTCAACCTCGTCAGAGAGGGCTTCGAGGCCTGGAACTCGGAGGACCCGCACTGGGTGCTGGAGCACATGACACCCGATGTCGAGTGGATCGCCCCCGAGCGCGACCCCTTCCCCGGCACCTACAAGGGCTACGAGGGGGTGCAGGAGTTCTGGTCTCGCTGGCGCAATGCGGTCGGCCAGCTGCGGTTCGCGCCCGAGGAGGTGATCGATGCCGGCGACCACGTCGTCGTGATCGCCCACCGCTGGGCCCGCAACGAGATCACCGGCCTGCAGATCTCAGACAAGGTCGCTCAGGTCTTCAGCTTCGGCGAGGACGACAAGTGCATTCGCGTTCAGGAATTCCACGACCGGGGCACCGCGCTGAAGGCCGCCGGGCTGGAATAGGGGCCGCGCTCCTACCAGCCGCCGCCACCGCCGCCACCGCCGCCGCCTCCCCCGCCCCCGCTGAAGCCCCCTCCGCCTCCGCTGGAGGACTCGGGCGCCACCTGGGAGGAGAACCCAGAGCTGAAGGAGCTGCCAGAGAAAGAGGAGCCGACGTACGCGCCCGTGAGGTAGCCGGACGACCAGGATCCGTCCGAGCTCTGCAGCACGGGCTCCGGGATCCGCCCGGATTTGATCATCCGGTCCGCGGTCCCGAAGGCCACTCCGTAGATCAGGATCCGCTTCCAGAGCTCGAGCGTGGCGGGAGGATCGTCCTTGAGGCGCGGGAAGTCGTCCGTCCAGCGCTGGAAGGACTCCCACTTGGCCGAGCGCTCCCGGTACTCCGGCGCGAGCCGCCTCAGCCGCCGGGACGGCCAGAGGGCGACGATCGCCACCCCGATCGCTCCGATCGCCGCCGCGATGAACCACTTCCCCTCCACGTTGTTCTGGATCAGGCAGATCACCGCCACCAGGACTCCGCCGAGGAACGCCACCAGCAGCGACAGCGGGTTGAGGTTGCGGTCCCACTCCAGCTGTCCGTCGTCGGCGGCGTCGAGCGAGCCGGTCATCTTCTCCCAGCGGGCTCGCCAGCTGGCGCTGTGCTCGGGAATGCGGTCCTTCATCTCGCTGAGCGGGACGGTCTCGTCTCCGATCAGCTCGTCGAAGAAGTCGAGCACGTCCTGCTCATACGGCTCGAGCTTGGCCTCGGGACGCTTGCCCGCCTTCGTGATGGCGAGGTCCAGCTTCTCGTCCTCCGTGGTCGCCTGCTTCGTGTCGTAGTAGTCGCGCTCGATCAGGTCGAGCAGGGTCGCGAGCACGGTGTCCTCCGAGTCCTCGCCCTCATGGGCCAGCCCGTAGGCAAGGGCGGGACTGGCGTCGTCGGGCGGCTCGGGCGTGTACTCCGGCGCCGAGGTCGGATGCTCGCGGGCCAGCCAGAGCATCAGCCCGAGCGCGAGGAGCAGCAGGGCCGTGACGATTCCGGCGAGCAGCTCCGCATGGTGGGCGACGAAGCGCTTGGTCCTGTTCCAGGTCGAGTTGAAGTCGTCGGTGACCCCCTGCTCCTCCGCGGTCACCTTCTGGAGTCCGCTGCCCTCCCCCTTGCCGGCGGCGCTCACCCCCTGGCCCGCGGTCCGCGGCACGAGCACGCGCAGCTCGACGAACTGATGCGCGGGGATGTCGCTGGCCTCCAGGCCCGCGACGCCGTTCTCCAGGAAGTCGCGGCCCTCGACCTCCCGCGGATGGCCCCAGACCGCCGACGGGTTGGAGGGGCCGGCCTCCTGGCCCGGGTGGGCGCGGAGGGCAGGATCCCTGAGATCCCCGGTCAGATGGTCGAGGCTGAAGTCCCACTGGTCGCCCCAGACCCGCCAGTAGACGTCGATCACGTCGCCGTAGGCGATCACGTGGCGCGGCGCGACCACCCGGTAGGTGACCGTGAAGGTCCGCTGCTCGTCACTGGCGACCGGGTGCCAGACGATCCTGGCGCCAGAACCATCCGGAGTCTGCGTGACGCCGAACCTGCCGGCCACGTCGATGCACCCGAAGGTCGTGCATCCCCCCGGCGAATACGCGCGACCCCCCTCCGAGACGCTCACCTGGCCCGTGTTGATCGTCTCCCCCTGGGCCAGAGGGATGTCCCGGTACATGGCGTTGTAGCTGCCGTCGAATCTCGTGGTGAGCGTCTCGCGGACGATCAGGCTGGCGTCCTTCGCCAGGCGCAGGCCGACGTCGGCGTCGGTGACCGTCAGGCTGCGCGCCACCGCCGCACCCGGGATCGCCAGGATCGCGGCGACCGCGACGCCGAGTACCAGCAGCCCGCGTTTCACCGGGCCAGGCTCACCTCGGGTGTCGCCTCGGCCTCCTTCGGCGCGTCGAAATACTCGCGCGGCTCGAACTGGAACGAGTTCGCGATCAGCACCGCCGGGAACTGCTGGATCAGCGTGTTGTAGGTCTGCACGGTGTCGTTGTAGACACGGCGCGTGATCGCGATCTGATCCTCCGTCTCCGAGAGAGATGCCTGGAGCTGCTGGAAGTTCTCCGTCGCGCGGAGCTCCGGGTACTGCTCCGCCACCACCATCAGGCGGCCGATGGCGGCCGTCAAGCCATCCTCGGCGACCGCCTGGCTCGGCGGCGCCTGGGCCGCGAGCGCGCCGCTCCGCGCCTTGGTCACCTGCTCGAACGTGTCGCGCTCGTGCTTGGCGTAGCCCTTCACCGCCTCGACCAGGTTCGGAATCAGATCGTGGCGGCGCTGAAGGGCGGTCTCGATCTGGGCCCAGCTGTTGTCGACCGCCTGGCGGCGGGAGACCATCCGGTTGTAGAAGAGCCAGAGGGCGACCAGCAGGAGCAGGAGGATCGCCACGATGATGAGGACGAGAGCCAAGGCGTCGAGAACCTATCGGGTCTAGGGACGGCTTCGCCATCAATCGCTAACCCGCTGCGGCCGCCCATCGCAAGTCGCTACGGGCTTCGCCCTCCGCTCCGAAGTGGAGCGGCCTTGGGGTCAGCTAAAATCCGACTTCGACGGTAGGAATAACGTGACTGAAAGCACGAAACAAGCAGATAGACGTCTGCGCCGCGAGCGAGCTGCCGAGCGGAGAGATGAAGCTGATCGAACGGCCCCGACGGGGAGAAGATCGGCGTCTTCAACTGCGACGGCTCGCTCTACGCGATCGAGGACCGCTGCTCACACGACGACGGCCCCCTCGCCGAAGGCCCCTTCGACGCAGACGCCTGTACCGTGGAGTGCCCACGCCACGGGTCCTTGTTCGACCTCACGTCCGGTCGGCCGAAGACCCTCCCCGCCTACCAACCGGTCACCACCTATCCGGTCACGATCGAGGACGACACAGTCAAGCTGGAGGTTGCCTAGATGGCCACGCCCGAGACCGCCGCACCAGAGCGCCCCGCTGAGGAGCGCGAGCTCGCAGGCATCAACGCCGACTACAAGGAGAAGTTCGGCTTCCACGACTCCGAGAGTGGCTACGCCTACAAGGCGCCCAAGGGCCTCTCTCGCGAGGTCGTCGAGTCCATCTCCGAGTACAAGGACGAGCCGCAGTGGATGCGGGACTTCCGGATCAAGGCGTATGAGCACTTCGAGAGCCGGCCGACCCCGCAGTGGGGCGGCAATCTGAACCAGATCAACTTCGACGACATCCACTACTTCGTCCGCGCTTCCGAGAAGAACAGCCGTGACTGGTCGGAGGTCCCCGAGGACATCAAGAACACCTTCGACCGCCTCGGCATCCCCGAGGCCGAGCGCAAGTTCCTCTCCGGCGTCGGCGCGCAGTACGAGTCGGAGGTCGTCTACCACCAGGTGAACGAGAAGCTCGAGGAGCAGGGCGTGATCTTCACCGACATGGACACCGCCCTCCGCGAGCACGAGGACCTGGTCCGCGAGTACTGGGCGACGATCATCCCGCCCAACGACAACAAGCTCGCCGCGCTCAACTCGGCCGTCTGGTCCGGCGGCTCGTTCGTCTACGTCCCGGCCGGCGTCTCGGTCGCGATGCCGCTGCAGGCCTACTTCCGGATCAACACCGAGAACATGGGCCAGTTCGAGCGGACGCTGATCATCGCCGAGGAGGGCTCGGACGTTCACTACATCGAGGGCTGCACCGCGCCCGTCTACTCGACCGACTCGCTGCACTCCGCGGTGGTCGAGATCGTCGCCAAGCCCAAGGCGCGCGTCCGCTACACGACGGTCCAGAACTGGTCGCAGAACGTCTTCAACCTCGTCACCAAGCGGGCGGTCGCCCACGAGGACGCGACGATGGAGTGGGTCGACTGCAACCTCGGTTCGAAGCTGACGATGAAGTACCCGTCGATCTACCTGCTGGGCGAGCGGGCACACGGCGAGATCCTCTCGATCGCCTTCGCGGGCGAGGGCCAGCATCAGGATGCCGGCGGCAAGATCATCCACGCCGCACCGAAGACGACCTCGTCGATCTTCTCCAAGTCGATCTCGAAGGACAAGGGCCGCACCAGCTACCGCGGCCTGCTCGAGATCGCCAAGGGCGCCAGCGAGTCGAAGTCGAAGGTGGTCTGCGACGCCCTGCTGCTCGACGAGGAGTCGCGCTCCGACACGTACCCGACGATCCGAATCAGTGAGGACGACGTGGACGTCGGACACGAGGCGACCGTCTCGAAGGTCGGCGAGGAGCAGATCTTCTACCTCCAGTCCCACGGGCTCGACGAGGAGGAGGCCTCCAAGATGATCGTCAACGGCTTCATCGAGCCGATCACCAAGGAGCTCCCGATGGAGTACGCGGTCGAGCTGAACCGCCTGATCGAGCTGCAGATGGAGGGCTCGATTGGCTGACGCCGGCGCGGCACCGCCGCTGCCGACGCAGAAAACGCGCGGCTGGGAGTTCACAGACCTCTCCGGGCTGGACCTCGACGCCTACGCACCCGCCACCGGCGGCGACCCCGAGGCCCGCTCCCGGGCGGACGGGGTCCTCAACCCACCGGAGGGCGCCGACCACCTGGTCGTCCAGGTGGATGGCGCGACCCTCGAAGGGGCGTCGGTCGAGGTCGAGGGCGACGGCCGCCCGCACGAACCGCTGGTCGCCTCGCTGGAGAGCTCACTCGAGCGCTTCCCGCACCTCCGCGAGATGCTCGGCGCGCTGGCACCGGGGGACGATCCGTTCGTCGCGCGCAACGACAGCGCCTGGCGCGGCGGAGCACTCGTCTACGTCCCGCGGGGCAAGCGGCTCGAAGCTCCGGCGCTGATCGCCGCCGTCCAGGACGCCGAGGCCACGGCGCTCTCCTTCCGGACGCTGATCGTGCTCGAGGAGGGCGCTGAGGCAGAGGTCTGGGAGCAGTGGCTCTCCACCGACTCAAACCCGGACTCCCTCTTCAACACCGTCACCGAGATCTGGGTCGGTCCCGGCGCCAACCTGCGCTACGTCACCGCCCAGGGCCTGAGCGAACGCGCCTGGGTCTTCGGCACCCAGCGCGCCGAGGTGGAGCGCGACGCACACCTTGACTGGGTGGCACTCGGCTTCGGCTCAGCTCGAGGCAAGGTCCGGATGGAGACGAGGCTGGCGGGCCAGGGCTCGAGTGCCCGCGTGACCGGCGCCTACGCCGGCAACGGCACCCAGCACCTCGACTTCGACACCACCCAGGAGCACGCCGCCGAGAACACGACCTCCGACCTCGCCTTCCGCGGCGTCCTCGAGGAGTCGGCAACCGCGGTCTGGCGCGGAATGATCCGCGTCGACCCCGGCGCCCAGCAGACCGACGCCTTCCAGGAGAGCCGCAACCTGCTGCTCTCCAAGTCGGCTCACGCCGACGCCATTCCCGGACTCGAGATCGAGGCAAACGACGTGCGCTGCACCCACGCTGCCGCTGTGGCCCAGATCGATTCCGAGCAGCTCCACTACCTCCGCTCCCACGGCCTGCCGGTCGAGGAGGCCAAACGGCTGATCATCGAGGGCTTCCTCGAGGCTCTGGTCGAGCGTCTGGAGCCCGGTCCGGTGCGCGCGGCGGTCTCCGTCGCCCTGGAGCGGCGCCTGGGCGAGATCCTGGGCGAGCGCCAGGTTCAGCCTGCTTAGGCGACCGGCAGCTAGGCTCGGCGGCCATGCGCCACAACCCGAAGCATGCGGTGACTGACGAGGCGGTCGTACGACGTCTGATTGCCGAGAACCCCTGGGCGACCATCGTCAGTCACAACGGCGAAGAGCTGGTGGCGTCTCACTATCCCGTGCTGCTGGACGATCGGGCCGCACCCGGGCAACTGACGGTCGTCACGCACGTGGGCAGGCCCGACGAGCGAGTCCATGGCCTCGGAGACTCGGAGGTGCTCCTCATCGTGGCTGGGCCTCACGGCTACATCTCGCCGAGCTGGTACAGCGAACAGGCAACGCGCGTGCCGACATGGAACTTCAGCGTCGCGCACTGCTACGGCGTTCCCGAGATCCTCGAACCGGAAGAGAATCTGGCTGTCCTGACCCGCCTGGTCGAGCACTTCGAGCGACACGCGGAGAAGCCGGCCTACCTCGACCCTGAGATCGGTGAGCCGTTGTCACGCGGAACCGTCGGCCTTCGCATCCCGATCACGAGGTTCGTCTGCAAGGTGAAGATGAGCCAGGACAAGGACGACCGAAGCCGACAGCAGGTCCTGGATGCCCTGCGAACTCCAGGCGCCTACCACCACCCGCTGCTCGCGGACGAGATGGATCAGGCGTTGCGATAATGAGAATCAATCTCAATTAGCTGCTAGCCTGCCGCCGTGGCTCACGGGTCGGCGTCTGATTGGGAGCGGACTGCGCGAACGGCGCTCACCGATGCTGGGCACCGCTCCGGCGGTGCACGCGATGCCGTCGTGGGGCTACTCGCGCGCCAGGACTGCTGTCTCTCGGCCCAGGAGATCCACGAGAGGCTCCGACGGGACGGGAGCGATACCGGCATCGCCAGCATCTATCGAGCACTCGATCTGCTGCACGACATGGGGCTCGTGCAGCGGGTCGAGTTCGGCGGAGGCGGCGCACGCTTCGAGCCGGTCACCCCCGGGGGTGAGCATCATCACCACGCCGTCTGCCACAGCTGCGGGCGGGTGACGCCTTTTGACGACGAGCGGCTGGAGAAGCAGCTCGAGCGGCTGGCGGGCAACCTGAAGCACTCGATGAGCGGTCACGACCTCGTGATCCACGGCGAGTGCCGGCGGTGCGCCGGAGCCTGAGCCTTGGACGGCCAGCTGATCGCAATCCCGCTGACGGCGTTCGCGGTGGTCACCACCATGGCCGGCGGAGTCCTTGCGCTGCGCATGTCACATTCGCTCCCGACGGTGATCGCGCTCAGTGGCGGGATCGTGGTCGCGGTCGCGCTCTTCGATGTCCTGCCCGAGGCGATCGATCTCCTCCCAAATGGTTCGACCGCCATCGGAGCGCTGATGGGCGCGGGGTTCTTGACGTTCTTTCTCTTCGAGCGCCTGCTCGTCCTCCATCACCGCGACGAGCCCGCGGACGCCCGGGCGCACGGTCAGGTGGGGACCTTCGGGGCGCTGGGGCTCTCGGCGCACAGCTTCATCGACGGCCTCGCGGTGGGACTGGCATTCGGGGCCAACACCTCGACAGGCGTGCTCGTGCTCATCGCGGTCCTTTCCCACGACTTCGCCGACGGCCTGAACACCGTGAGCTTCGTCCTCAATCAGTCACAGGACCGCGCACAGGCGATCCGCTGGCTCGTCACCGACGCGGTGGCGCCACTCGTCGGAGCGACCGTTGGAGCGCTGTCCCACGTCTCCGATGCCACCCTCGGGCACCTGCTGTCCTTCTACGCCGGGTTCTTCCTCTACATGGGGGCGACCGACCTCCTGCCGGAGGCCCACGAGCACGCCTCGTGGGGCCGCGTCGGCCTCACATTGCTGGGATTTGCAGCGATTTTCGGAATTTCGCTGATCGGCGGCTAGGCGACGGGGCGCCGGGCGTGAAATGAACGTCCGAGCGGGCGGGAATCCTCTGCCTGCGGCCCCGTCACCCAGGCTGCAAAATACGACCGAGTCCCGCCCCGGTTAGCCGGGGCAGGCGTGACGAGAGGAGATCACGAATGGCGATCGAGTTCTACGACGTCAAGAAGCGCGAAAAGGTTCAGATCCCCGAGTCCGATGTCACCAAGACCACCTATGAGCGCCAGGGCAAGGACGGCAAGACCCAGGTCCGCTACGCGTTCAAGGCGGTCAACGAGGGGACCAAGCTGACGAAGTTCGCCAGCAAGGACGACTGGGACGCGCTCGACGCACCCGTGGAGTAACGGTCTTCACGGCGCCGACCCCGCCCCTTAGGGCCGGCCGGCGTGATCGCGAGCGCGATCCTCGCGGCGCTGCTGCTTGAACGCGCGGTAGGAGGCTCCGAGCACGATCAACACCGGGATCAGGTACGGAACCCAGAGGTACCAGTGCCCGACGTGGGCGACGGATCGGGGCGTCGCTCATCCCCGCCTCAGTGTCGCAGTCCCCGGTCACGCGTTCGCCTGTGAGAGCAGGAACAGCCCGAAGCAGGTGAAGGCGACCATCACCGCGAGCATGAAGTACTGCGAGCGCGAGGCGTTGCGGACGCTGTCGTACACCCCGAGTGCCCGGTCGTGGGCAAGCGTGAGGGCCGTGACGTGGCCGATCACGAGGGCGGCGACCTGCACGTACCAGACCGTGTTCGAGCCGACGATCCCGTAGTTGATGCCGCCGCCGGCCGTGCCGAACAGGTCGGAGCCGTGACCCAGCGGGTCGGAGAGGATGTAGGTGAACTGCGCCTGCTCCTGGTAGAGGAAGGCGCTGAAGTAGTGCGCCACCAGGTAGGCGAGCGCGATCGGGATCAGGGTGTGGGCGAAGGAGCGCCCCAGATCCCTGACCGGGGGCGAGCCACGCACCGTGTGCATTCCCTTGACGCCGAGCCAGTAGAGCAGCGACACGCCGGCGAAGACGATCAGCAGCCAGATCGTGTTCGCGACGCGAAAGGAGTCCGGCAGGCTGAGCCCGGCGTCGCTGCAGCGCTCGAAGGTCCACTTGATCGCGCCCGCGAGGGCGCCCTCCTGGGCGCCGTCGAAGCTGGTCACCGCGATCGAGGCGAGCACCAGCGAGGCTGCTCCGGGCACGGCTGCCCATTGGGGCGCGCCGGTCAGGAACTTCCTCACTCCAAGCTCGCCCTGCCTCGCCTCGAAGGGGGCGAGCCGAGAGAACATGCCGAAATACGCGCTGAAGGTCTCCCCCCGCTCGATCCATTCCTCCACGCCGAACAGAGCCATGCAGACGAAGGTCACAAGGCTGTAGATGACCGTCGCCACGCCGACATCGTGTGGCGTGGGTGACGCGCCGCCGCCGGCGATCAGCTCCAGCCAGACGAAGAGCAGCACGCCCAGCACGGCCGGCCAGCGGCCGAGCCAGTCGGGATATCTGAACGGCACCGCTCCCGACTGGCCCGCAACCAGCCGGAAGCCTCCGGAGACGAGCCGGCCCAGCGCGCGCCACGGGTTGAAGGCCCTGAAGACGTCCCCGAGGAGAACGCTGAGCAGGACCAGCCCCAGCCAGAACGTGTAGAAGACGAAGACCACGGAGAAGTTCTGGGTCGGGTCGGAGATGCCGCGGAAGCCCGCGTAGAGGACGACCACGAACAGCCCGACGCCGATCGCTCCGCAGAGGATCTCCGTGCCCGGGTTGAGCAACGCCCGGGAGAGCCATCCCGGGACCGGCCTCCACTGCTCCCTCTGCAGGCGCGCACGGGTCCAGGCGACCGAGAGCAGGGCGAACGAGATGATCAGGACGAGCGAGGCCCCCCAGGCGAAGAGCCAGGCAGGCACCGGCAGGTCCTTGCGGCCCACGAGCGCGTGGGCGGAGGCGATATCCGGAAACAGGAGCGCCGCGAGGAGCCCCGCCGCCGCGCTCGCAGCGGCGAGGCTCCTCGCCCGGGGGGATCGGGGACCCGTCGACATCACGGGTTGACGTGCAGCTCCGCGATCGGTCCCTCTGTCTTGTCGAGGCGGTGGACCTCGACCTCGAAGACACCGTCCAGGTTGGCCGGGAACGAAAGGCGTACCGGGCTGTGCTCGGCCGGTGCCTCCTTCTCGTAGCCGTGGACGTGGACCTCCTCCTCCGGGACAGCCAGCCGCACCTCGAGTTGGATTTGGTCGCCCTTGTTGTAGGTCAGCTTCTTCACACCGCCGACCGGATCACCGTTCTGGTCGACCTGCAGCACCTGCACGCCCTTGGCGGTGTCGCTGCTCTCGTTGCTGTTGTCGTTCTTGAGCACGACGAAGACGACAACCGCCGCGACGATCACCACGGCCAGCACGCCGAGTCGCGCAGCTCTCGATTGCATCGCTGAAGACCTCCTGTTGCGTGCGCACGTTGTTCTCGCTGCCTAAAGGCGAGTGCAACGCGTGCGAAATGGCACCTGACTAGGCAGGGACCGGCGGAGGCGGCCGTCGGGCGAGGCCGAATGCAAGCGGAGTCGATGGCAGGCGAAGTCCTCGTGCAGGAAGGGCCCTGCCGTGGACGATGGGCGGGCGCGACCGCACCAGCTCGGCGTGGACGACCGCGATTGCACGCTCGACGCCCTCGAGGGCCTTGGCGAGGAGCGCCGAGAGAGCGCCGATTCCCAGCGCGAGCGGCAGGGCGAGCCAGCCGCCGTTCGCCGCGAGCGCGGCGGGACCGGCCGGGTGGCCGACGGCGATGATCCCCTCGAGGCATTCCTGACCAAGGAAGATCGCGAGCAGCGCCCCCGCGAACACGGCGATGCGGCGAGTGAGCGGAGTACCGGACGGCGATGCCCCCTCGGTGCCGCGGATCAGGGTTGCGACGACCGCCGCCAGGACCAGCACGGCGATCGGCGGCAGGAGGTCTGCCATGTAGCGGTGACTCGCCTCGGCGACTTCGCCCGACGACCCGATCGTCAGCAGGTAGCGCAGCTGATGGAGCGCGAAGGCGCCGACGGCGAGGATCGCGGCGAGCCGGACGCTATGCGCGAAGCGCATTGCCGATCGCATGCGCCCAGAACCCTACTGAGGGGGCTTGGCGGGCGAGGGCTCCGGCTTCGCCGGATGGGTCACCGTCTGCGTAGCCCCGCCCGAGAGCGAGGGCTCATCGATCGTGTTGCGCGAGCCCAGAAAGAGGAACAGCAGGATGACCGCGATGCCCAGCGCGATGCCGAGCGCGATTCCGATCGCGCGGTCGCCCACCCTGGGCACGCGTCCGCGCATGCTCTCCGCGTGTCAGCCGACGCCGTCGAGCAGCCGCCAGTTCGCCCGGAAAGCGGATTCCGCCGCGGCGACGACGGCATCGGCGTCCTCGGTGCTCATCGCCTCGTCGATCAGACGGCGCGAGTCCTCGGCGTGTGCGTGATCGGCCTCTTCGTGAAGGCGGAAATACTCGCCGCCCGGGCCACCGTCGATGCCGTAAAAGCGGGCGAGGCCCTCGCGCTTGACGCGCGAGATCTCGGGCTGGCCGCTCTCGATCGCGTACATGCGCGCCAGCCGGCCGAGGTACCCGTCGGGGGCGGTCCACTCGGAGACGCACTCGGCCGTCTCGGGCGTCGGCTCGGCGCCGATCTCGCCGCCGGCCGCCTCGACGAACCCGTCCCAGAGGCCGACGTGGGCCTCCTCCTCGGCCGCGTGGGCCGAGATCTCGTCCCGGTGGCGGTCGGGCGCGACGTCTGCGGTCTCTCGGCAGAGGCGAGCGAGCGCCTCGGTCGCGTGGCGGTACTGGCCGGAGTAACGCGCGAGGTCCTCGCGCGAGAGCTCCCCGGCGGACCACCGCACGTAGAAGGGGTGCTCGAGCACGTTATGGCGGGTTCGACTCTCCTCGATGCGCTCCCAAACCGATCGGCTCACAGGGTCTCTCCTTTGTACCTCGGGGACGCCGGGAAGCATACCCTCCGGCGTCTGCGTCCCCCGCGCCCCGACATCGCGATCCCCCAACTGCCCTCCGGGGCCGAGTGGATCGGCGAGCCGGTCGACTCGATCGACCGGCTGGTCGCAGCCAGGCCCGTGCTGGTCCATTTCTTCGACTTCGCCCAGCTCAACTCGGTGAGGACTCTCCCCTACCTGAGGGCGTGGCACGATCGCTATTCGGGCGACGGGCTGGCGATGGTGGGGGTCCACTCTCCCCGGTTTCCGTTCACACAGGACTACGACGTCGTCGCCGAAGCAGCGGAGCGACTGGAGATCGCCTGGCCGGTGATCGTCGATCGCGAGTTCAGCGTCTGGCGCCTCTATGAGCCCCATGGCTGGCCGGCGCTCTTTCTCTGGGCACGGGGCGGGGCGCTGCGCTGGTACCACCTCGGCGAGGGCGACTACGCGGGCAGCGAGGGGGCGATCCGTGAGGAGCTGACGGGAGCGGGAAACGGGCACGAGTGGCCGCCGCTGGTCGAGCCGCTGCGGCCGTCGGACGCTCCGGACGCGAAGGTCATTCCCCCCACCCAGGAGATCTTTCCCGGCGGCTCGACCGAGGAGCCCTGGCCCAGGGCCGATGCCGATCGGGTGCTCGAGCTGGAGTACGAGGCCGGCGGAGCCTACGCGGCGACCGACGGCGAGGGAGAGATCGCGATCCGGGTGGACGGAGAGCCTCGGGATCCCATCGTCGTCTCCGACCCCGGCCTCCAGGAATTGACCTCGCACGAGCTGACCGAGCACCACGGGCTCCGCCTCGAGCCCTCGCCGGGTCTCCTCGTCTACTCGATCCAGTTCGCGCCGGCGCCACCGAGCCGCGGCTAAAGCCGACAGTCCCTGTCGGGTTTTGTTAGGTTTTCCGAATTAGGGCTACCTAATGGACCTTTGAACCCGACCGGCCACCAGTTCAGCTGAGAACGGCGAGCTCGCAGCTAGGCGCCTGAGCCGGCGAGCGCCTTGCGGATCTCGCCCGGGAGCATGAAGCGGACGTCCTCGTTGACGGTCCGCAGCTCGGAGACGTCGCCGGCGCCGCGCTCCTCGAAGAAGGAGACGAGCTTCTCCACCAGTTCCTCCGGGGCGCTGGCGCCCGAGGTGATGCCCACGGTCTCGACGCCCTCGAGCCAGGCCTCGTCGACCTGGAGGTGGTTGTCGATCAGGTAGGAGTCCGCGCCGTGCTCACGAGCAACCTCAACCAGGCGGTTCGAGTTGGAGGAGTTCGTGGAGCCGATCACGAGGACGAGCTCGCAGTGCTCGGAGAGCTCCTTGACCGCCGCCTGGCGATTGGTGGTCGCGTAACAGATGTCATCGGTCTTCGGCCCGGTCGCGTTGGGGAACTTCTCCTTCAGGCGGGCGAGGATCGAGCTGGTCTCGTCGACCGAGAGGGTGGTCTGGGTGATGTAGGCGATCCGGTCGGGATCCTCGACCTCGAGGTCGTCGACGTCGGCCTCGGTCTGAACCAGGATGGTCCTGTCGGGCGCCTCGCCGGTCGTTCCCTCGACCTCCTCGTGGCCCTCGTGCCCGATCAGGACGATGGTGTAGCCATCGGCGGCGAACTTGCGCGCCTCGACGTGGACCTTGGTGACCAGCGGACAGGTCGCGTCGATCGTCCGCAGGCCGCGCTCGGCGGCGTTGGCGTGCACGCTCGGGGCGACGCCGTGGGCGGAGAAGACGACCATCTCCCCCTCCGGCACCTCGGTCTCCTGATCGACGAAGATCGCGCCGCGCTTCTCGAGCTCGTGGACGACGTGCTTGTTGTGGACGATCTCCTTGCGCACGTAGACCGGCTCGCCGTAGAGGTCGAGCGCGTGCTCGACCGTCTCCACGGCCCTGTCGACACCCGCGCAGTAGCCGCGCGGGGCCGCCAGCAGGACCCGCGAGGGACCCGAGATGGATTGTTCGGAGGGGGACGCCACGCGCGCGCCAAGGGTAGCGGCCGGGCCTCTGGGCGAAGGGGTTACGCTTGCGGCGGTGGCACAGGGACACATGGACAGACTGAGCTCGATCGACGCATCGTTCCTCACGAACGAGTCCTCGAGCGCGCACATGCACGTCGGGGCCATCCTGATCTTCGAGGGTCCGCCGCCCAACTACGAGGACCTCCTGGCGCATGTCGACAGCCGTCTGCACCTGGTCCCTCGCTTTCGCCAGAAGCTGGCCTTTCCGCCCGTCGAGACCGGGCGGCCGTTCTGGGTCGACGATCCCAACTTCAACCTCGCCTACCACGTCCGCCACTCTGCGCTCCCGGCGCCCGGCTCCGAGGAGCAGCTCCGAAACATCGCGGGCCGCCTCTACTCGCAGGCGCTCGACCGCTCGAAGCCGCTCTGGGAGATCTGGTTGGTCCAGGGCCTGGAGCGCAACCGCTTCGCGCTGATCACCAAGACCCACCACGCCCTCGTCGACGGCATCTCCGGAATCGACATCGCCACCGTCCTCTTCGACGTCAAGCCGGTGCCGGAGCCGATCGAGCCCGACCGCGACTGGGTGCCCCGTCCCACGCCTTCCTCGGCGGAGCTCGCGGCCCGCGGAGTGGTGGCCGCCGCCGAGACCCCGTTCAAGCTTGCGCGCCGAGCGCTCCGCGCCGCCGCCGATCCGGGGCATACGGCGCATCGGGTCGCCGAGGCCGGTGAGGCCCTCGCCGAGGTCGCCTGGAACCTGACCAACCCCGCCCCCGAGCTCCCCCTGAACGTCGAGATCGGGTCGCACCGGCGGTTCGCCTGGACCCGGGCGGAGCTGGCCGACTTCAAGAAGATCAAGGACGTCCTCGGCGGCACGGTCAACGACGTGGTGCTCACGGTCGTCAGCGGCGCCCTGCGCAGTTGGCTGCGCAGCCGCGGCGTCAAGCTGGCCGGACTCGAGCTGCGGGCGCTGGTGCCGGTCTCGATCAGGTCCGAGGACGAGCACGGCCAGCTCGGCAACCGGATCGCCGCGATGCGCGGCCCGCTGCCGGTCTACATCGAGGACCCGGTGAAACGGCTCGAGGTGGTGCGTCGGGGAATGGACGGGCTGAAGGAGTCCAAGCAGGCGCTCGGCGCCGAGGTGATCTCGCGCTTCAACGACTTCGCGCCGCCCACGCTGCTCGCCCAGGCGTCACGGCTCAACTTCTCCACCCGCCTCTTCAACCTGATCGTCACCAACATCCCCGGGCCGCAGATCCCTCTGTACGTGCTCGGCCGCGAGCTCCAGGATGTCTTCCCGGTCGCCTTCCTGCCCGAAAACCACTCTCTGGCGATCGCGATCATGAGCTACCACGGCGGCATCGACTTCGGGCTGCTCGGCGACTACGACTCGATGGAGGACATCGAGACGATCGCCTCCGGCATCACGGAGTCCCTTGCAGACCTGCTCGCTGCCGCGGAGACGGTCCTGACCACCCAGGCCGACATCGCCACCGGCGCCGATCTGCCCGGTTAGCGGGCCTCTCTAGCGATGATGCCGGCGGAGCCTGACCCTGGCGTCGGCCTCGCCGGGCGCGGCCTCGCGGTTGCCCGCCTTGTCGACGGCGATTGAGAAGAGGCGGTAGCGCCGCCCCCGCTTGAGGCGGAGGCGCACCCCGCTCTCGCTGGTCTTCGCGATGCGGTGATATGGCCCGCCATTGACCGAGGCGAAGACCGCCACGGACTTGACCCCGGAGGCGGGAATCTCACTGGTGCAGGCCGTCTCTGTGCGATCGTCGAAGCGCTTCAGTTGGAGCACTGCAAGCCGCTTTCGCCCGCGAGCCCTCCTGACCTTGACTTTCCGCACTCGCGAGTTCGGGGCGAGGATGTCCCTCTGCGCAGCGGCGGCGACGGCGCGGTCGCTGCGGATGAGTCCCCAGCCGAGCCCGCCGGCGCCGTAGTGGCCGCAGCCGCTCGCCGTGAGCTTGATCAGCCTGACGATCCTCGCCGCCGAGAGGCTCGGCTTGGCCGAGCGCATCAGCGCGACCAGGCCCGCGACCTGCGGCGTGGCCATGCTGGTGCCGACGAGATAGGCGTAGCGGTCGTCTCCGCCGACCGAGGTCCGGACACCGTAGGCGTCGAGCGCGACGCTCGGAGGCGGCCAGGTCGAGAGGATGCCCTGGTGCCCTCCGCTCGCGGAGTCGGTCGCAGACCCGTGCGCCGCGACCGAGACACCGCTCGTCTTCTGGGCGAACGTGGTGCGGAGTCCCGAGTGGCTGGCCGAGGTGACGACGACCCCCTCGCCGCTGTCGATGTTCGGTCCGCTTCCGTTCGGCTGGACGTACTGCGCGGGGTAGTTGCTCGATGGCGGCGGAGCCTGGCTGTTGTCGCCGGCGGCGACCGGGACCGAGCCGTTCGCCCAGGCGTAGTTCAGGGCGGCCTGCAGCTCGCTGCTCGGGCCGCCGCCGCCGAAGCTCATGTTGATGGCATCCGCGCCGTGCGCAACCGCGGCGTAGATCGAGTTGATGATCGACGTGTAGCTGAGGTCGCTCTTGATCGCGTAGACCGAGCAGCCGAAGCCGATCGAGGCGATGCCGTAGCCGTTGTCCGTCGCGGCGCAGGCGAGGCCCGCAACGTGAGTGCCGTGCCCCTCGTCATCGGTGGTTCCGGTGCCCTCACACCCGCCCAGCAGCGGCGGGGTGGTGCACTCGTTGATCCCGCCCGAGATGTGGCTCGCGAGATCGGGGTGGGCGCCATAGATCCCGCTGTCGATCACGGCCACCTCTCCCCCGCTTCCCCGGGCAACGTCCCAGGCCGTCTCCGCGCCGGTGAGGAGCAGGTTCCACTGCGCGAAGTCCGCGCCCGGGGCGTTCGGGTCGTGGGCGTAGAGCTCGGGGTCGTTGGGTGCGTAGCGGAATTGCGCGCGGTACTCGGGGTGGACGCCGGTGACGAGGGGGTCGTCGGAGAGCTCGGCCCGCAGCCGATTGACCGAGCGGCCGGCTGGGTCCACGGCGACGAACCCGCCTGGAACGGAGCGGGCCTCGACCTGGAGGTCGTTGCGTCCGGAGACCGCCGCCAGCCGGTCGCGGGAGGCATCGAGCGCCCGGCGGCGGCTCCGCGCTCCCGATCCCTCGCACCGCCGGCAGGGGCGGCGTGCGCACGTCGATCAGAACGCGGCCGGTGGTGAGCGGCTCCGGATCGGTGGCCGTCCGCTGCTGCGCCAGCGCGGAGCCACCTGCGCCCATCGCAACCAGCACGATGGCGGCCACACTGGCGAGAATGAGCGCCGCCCGGGGCATCATGCTCACTGGAACAACCCTGGGCTGCGGACGGAGCGAAGCGGCCTAGCCGACCGAGACCGCCGAGCGCCGGCGCCGGCTCAGGGCGTCGAGCGTCACTGCGGCGAGCAGGACTCCGCCGGTGATCATGAATCTCACCGAGGACTCCAGTCCGAGCAGGTTGATGCCGTTCGAGATCGAGCCGATCACGAGCGCCCCGAGCAGGGCCGACCAGACCGAGCCGCGGCCTCCGAACAGGCTGGTGCCCGCGATCACGGGGCCGGCGATCGCATTCAGCAGGACGTCGCCCGAACCCGATGACTGGTTGACGGCGATCAGCCGCGACGCGGCCATGATCCCGCCGGCCCCCGCCATCGTCGCGCCGATGGCGAAGACGGTGACCCGGACCCGGGTGACCCGGATCCCTGCACGCCGAGCCGCCTCGGCATTGCCCCCCACCGCGTATATGTGCCTACCGAACCGGGTTCGCTCGGTGATGAACGCGAACAGCCCGGTGAGGCCGAGCAGGATGATGGCCGCCAGCGGCACCCCCCGATCGGAGAGCAGGATCGCGACCCCGATGAACATCGCGGCACCGACGAGCACAGTGCGGAACACGAGCCCCGCGAGCCCGCGGCGGTTCCAGGCCGGCGCGTTGGCGGCGGCGCCGTGACAGCAGCCCGGCTCCCAGCGTGCCTGCCGTCACGACCACGGCGAGGGTCCATCCGACCCCGGCGCCGTAGAAGGTGCTGGTCAGATCGGTGATGACGCTGGGCGGGAGGTTGATGGTGCCCGTATCTCCCAGCACAAGGAGTAACGCTCCCTGCCAGGCGATCAATCCTGCGAGCGTCACCACGAACGACGGGATGCCGAAGTAGGTGTTGAAGAACCCGTTGATCAACCCGATCGCCGTGCCGGCCAGGAGGCCGACGAGAATCGCGAGCGTCGGCGACCAGCCGTGATGGACCGTGAGCACCGCCATGATCCCGGCGCACAGGCCGCTCACCGCTCCGATCGAGAGATCGATCTCGCCGAGCAGCAGGACGAGCACTACTCCGATCGAGATGATCCCGATGGCCGTGACCTGAAGCAACAGGTTGGTGAGGTTGGTCGCGGTGAGGAAGCGGTCGTTGGCGAGCTGGAAGACCGTCCAGATCAGGCCGAGCGCGAGGAAGACCTGAAGGTATCCGACGTCTCCGCGCAGGATTCGCCCGAGGATCCCGCTCTGCGCGTCCTTTCCGAGCGCCTTCAGCTGTCCGGCTACCCCGCCTTCCACGAGATCACCTCCTCATTCATCGGTCTCCTCCCTCGGTTGACTGGCTTCGTCGCCCAGCTTCTTCTCGGTCTCCTCCTCAATGCGCTGCATTTCCGCGGTGTCGGCGCCGGTGATCGCGCCGACGACCTGCTCGGGCGTCGTCTTCTCCCGATCGAAGGTCGCCACCCGCTCGCCGAGGCGCAGGACGATGATCCGGTCGGCGACCTGGAAGACATCCTCGAGGTTGTGGCTGATCATCACGATCCCGATGCCCTCGTCCTTGAGCCGCTTCACCAGGCCGAGCACCTGGGCTGTCTGCTGGACACCGAGCGCGGCGGTCGGCTCGTCGAAGAGCACCATCTTTGGCTCGCCGATCAGGGTGCGGGCGATCGCCACCGACTGGCGCTGGCCACCTGAGAGGCTGCCGACCTCGGTGCGAACGCTGCCCAGAGTCGTCACAGACAGGTCGCTCAGCAGCTGTTTGGAGCGCTGCTCCATTTCCACCTCGTCGATCACGTGGACCGGAACCCCACTTTCCGCCAGCTCCTTGCCCAGGAAGAGATTCGCGACCACATCGAGGTTGTCGCAGAGCGCCAGATCCTGGAAGACGGTGGCGATGCCGAGTCGCTCCGCGATCTGGGGCGTGGAGATGCTGACCTTCTTGCCATCGAAATAGGCGTCCCCCTGGTCGGGAGGCGCAACTCCGTCGATTGCCTTGATCAGTGTGCTCTTGCCGGCCCCGTTGTCTCCAACGAGGGCGACGATCTCGCCGCGGTCGACCTCGAAGTCCACCTCATGGAGGGCCCGGACGGGCCCGAAGCTCTTTGAGAACCCCCGCAGCGCGAGGAGATGCTCGGTCGCGGCACCGTTGCCTTCGCCGTTCGACTTTGCCTCTCCTCGCGCCATTCGGGGACTCATTCTTCTACTTCACCTCGCCTAGCTGATCCCAGCCTGCTGGCAGGCCGACTGGAACTGCGCGGTGCAGACCTCCTGTGGGGTCCAGTAACCGTCCGCTCCGATCAGCGGCTGGCCGCCGTAGGTCACCGACTTGATGTTGGTCTTGTCGGCCGCTTGCGGCGTGAGCAGGAACGACGGGACATCCGTCGAGCCGTTGTTGGTCTTCGTCTGCTGAACGATCAGACCAGTCGGGATGGGGTCGCCCTTGGCCAGGGCCACCGCGATCTTCGCTGAGGTCTCGGCCTCAGGCTTGGTCGCCTTGTACACCGTCATGAACTGGCTTCCAGCGAGGATCCGCTGGACCGCATCGAGCTCCGCGTCCTGACCGGTGGTCGGGACCGTCGTCGGATCGACGCCGGCAGCCTCCATCGCGGCGATCGCGCCGCCTGCGGTGCCGTCGTTCATCGCGTAGACGCCCTTGAACCCGGTCTTGCCGAGCGCCGTGATCGCCTGGTCCATCTCCGTCTGGGCCTGGTCGGGGCTCCAGTCGGGGGTGTCGTACTCCTTGGCGACCTGGACACCTGCCTGGCTGAAGGCCGAGGCAGCGCCTTCGCCGAACAGCTTGGCGTTGTTGTCCGTGGGCGAGCCGTTGATGCGCACGATCGGCCCGCTCGGGTTGCCATCGTCAGCCAGCTTCTTGGACAGGGCATCGCCCTGCAGCTGACCGACCTTGACATTGTCGAACGAGACGTACGCGGCCACGTCCGGCGTATCCAGGATCAGACGGTCATAGCTGACGACGGGCACGTTCTGCTGCTTCGCCAGCTGCACCATCGACGCCGCGGATGCCGAGTCCACCGGGTCGAGAACGACCACGTCGGCGCCATCGGTCAGCGCCGCCTCCATCTGACTCTGCTGCTGAGACGCGTCCTGGTTGGCGTTGCTGTAGATCAGATCGCAGTCCGAGCATGCGGACTTCAATGCGGCCTCGAACTCCGGGTGATCGTGGGCCTCGTACCTGGTCGTCTTCGACTCGGGCAGGAGCAGGGCAACCTTCGGCCCCCCGCCGCCACCGCCGCCTCCACAGGCGGCCAGGCCGAGCCCGATCACGAGCGCCGCTACTGACAACACGGCGCCGCGGGCCCAGCTTTTGGATCTAGACATCACGTACCTCCTCCAATCGGGTCCTCTCTATCACTTCCGTTCCTCTCTGTGTTGATTTGAAATCTCGGTCGGTCCTCACGCGGCGACCTCCTGGGGTGTGCTCTGGGAGGCGAGCAGGTCGTCGCCGGCGTGCAGAACGAGGGCCAGGGCGCCGAGCAGCTCGGCCCGCTCCCCCAAGACTCCGGCGATCACGCTCACCTGCTCCGCCGCGCTGGCGATCGCGTAGCGACGGATCGACTCGAAGACCGGCTCGGTGATCAGCTCGCCGGCGGCGCTCAGATCGCCGCCGATGATCACGCTGTCGGGGTTGATCAGATTGCAGAGCCCGGCGAGGGCGACACCGATCTCCCTGCCCGCCTCGGCGATCAGACGGGCCGCCGCGGGGTCGCCGTCGGCGGTCAGCTCGAGCAACTCCTGCGTCGTGACGGGCTCGCCACGGCTGGCCCCGAGCTGCTCGGCGATGGCCCGCGCGGATGCGACCGTCTCGAGACAGCCACGGCTGCCGCAGCGGCAGATCGCCGTGCCCTGCTGGGCGGGCGTATGGCCGATCTCGCCGGCCGTGCCCCCGGCGCCCTCGTGGAGCCGGCCGCCCAGCAAGAGGCCGGCGCCGACCCCCGAGGAGAGCTTGATGTAGATGACGTCGGAGTGGCCCTTGCCGGCGCCCCAGACGTACTCGCCGAGCGCCCCGAGGTTGGCGTCGTTCTCGACGTGGACGGGGAGGCGCAGGCGGCGCTCCATCTCCGCGGCGGCGTCCACTCCCACCCAGCCGGGGAGGATCGAGGACGAGCCGACCTGCCCGGTCGCCCGGTTGATCGGCCCGGGCAGCCCCATCCCGACGCCGAGGACCCCGTTCCGGCTCGACCTTCGCCTTCCGCAGCACCTCCTCGACGAGCTCCGCGGCAGCATCGAGGCCCTGCTCCGCCGAGTGGTCGACGTCGAGCTCGCGCCGGCTCTCGGCCAGGACGTCGTGGGAGAGGTCCGAGACCGCCACCCGGAGATGGGTGTGGCCGAAGTCGATGCCCGACGGCGAGCCCGGCCGAGTGGTTGAGCGAGAGGAGCACCGGCGGCCGGCCGCCCGCCTCGCCATGGGCGACGCCGGTCTCCTCGCGCGTGCTCGGTGAGCAGGCCGGACTCGATCAGGTCCGAGACGATGCTCGAGACGGTCGAGCGGGAGAGCCCGGTGGCCCGCGCTATCTCCGCCCGGCTCGCCCGGCCACGGTCGCGCAAGGGCGTCGATGACGCGACCACGGTTGAGCTCCCTGAGGGACCGAAGCGATCCGGAATCCGACGATTCCACCGGCGCGGACCCTTACCGACCCACGGGTGTTTGTCAATACTGCGGAGTAATTCCTTCAAAAAACGCACAACAATTGTCAGGACTCAGGACAAAGCTGCGCGCTGCCAGTGCGGCTGGAGGGAATCGGAGGCTTGGGCTTCGCGGAGCGGCCCAGCTGATCCGGACGGCGGCGATCATCGCCGTGGCCAGGCATGCCCTGATGGGCGCAGGTGCTGTGTTCAAGTCCTTGGATTCGGGTAGGCGATCCCCGTAAACCTAAAACTGTCTCCGTAGACGCTTACTGACCATTCACCCGGTCGTAACTTCATTGGCCTCCACGGCGCTGAACCATTAGCGAGTAAGGCGAATAAAGTACGCGGCTGGATCCGAGCCAAGGCTTCGACTCCCGCTCAACGGACGCGAGCGGCAAAGACGTAACAGGGGCACCCCGGGGAATTGGGGCTTGTGACCGATCCAGAAAAGATCGACACCCTCGACACGCACAACCGCCTCCCCCTCGAGGAACTGGAGCGGCCCGAGCGCCGGGAGCAAGGGAACGGCGAAGCCACCGCGGCAGGACGCCGCCGCTCTGAACGCGCGTCCGCCCTGACTGACGCACCCCGTCGAGGTCGATGGGAAGTTCTTCGCGGCGGGCGGGGAGCGGTTCGAGTTCCGCGGCGTCACCTACGGGACCTTCGCGCCGCGCGCCGATGGCGCCCTCTTCCCGGAGCGCGAGCGACTCCAGCGCGACCTGGCGATGATGCGCACGGCAGGGTTCAGCGTCGTCCGCACCTACACGATGCCGCCGGAGGACCTGCTCGAGGCGGCGTCCGAGATCGGCCTCAGGGTCCTCGCGGGGGTGTTCTATCCCGACTGGCGCTACCTCCTGGGCAGCTCGCGGCGCGCGAGCAGGCAGGTTGCGCGCGAGGCCCGCCAGGAGGTGCGGGCCGCCGCGCAGCGCCTGGCCGGGGACCCGCGAATCCTGGGGCTCTCGCTGGGCAACGAGGTTCCCGCCGATGTCCTGCGCTGGCACGGGCTGGAGACCGTGGCGAACACGCTCAACGAGCTGGTCGAGATCGTCCGCGAGGTCGACCCCAGCCGGCTGGTCACCTACGCCAACTATCCGACCGCCGAGTACCTGCCTCTGGAGAGCATCGACTTCCTGATGTTCAACGTCTTTCTCGAGCGCCGCGAGGACTTCCGCCGCTATCTCAGCAAGCTGCAGCATCTGGCCGGTGACCGGCCGCTCGTGCTCGGGGAGATCGGTATTCCGGCGGGTGAGGAGCCGGACGGCGAGGAGCGACAGGCGGACGTTCTGGAGTGGCAGCTCCAGACGGCGATCGAGCGAGGGGTCGCCGGCACCTGCGTCTTCTCGTGGACGGACGAGTGGTGGGTCGGCGGAGAGCGGGTGACCGGCTGGGAGTTCGGGCTGACCCGCGAGGATCGCTCGCCGCGCCCCGCCCTTCGCGTCGCGAGCCGCTGGAACGAGAGAACCGTTCGCGACCTCGACTTCAACTGGCCCTCGATCAGCGTCGTGATCTGCGCGCACAACGCCGCGCGCCACCCTCGACGAGTGCCTCCGGCACACGTGCGCCCTCGACTACCCCGAACTCGAGGTCCTCGTGGTCGACGACGGCTCGACGGATCGCCACCGCCGAGATCGCCCGAGCGGTATCCGCGAGGTGCGCCTGGTCCAGATCGAACATGGCGGGCTCGCGGCGGCGCGTAACGCGGGCTTCGAGGCCGCGACCGGCGACCTCGTCGCCTACCTGGACAGCGACGCCTTTCCGACCCCGGAGTGGCCCTACTACCTGGCGCTCGCCTTCGACGGTCCCGACGTCGGCGGCGCCGGCGGACCGAATATCCCGCCGGACGACGAGCCGGCCGGCGCGCAGGTGGTCGCCCGCGCCCCGGGAGGACCCGTCCAGGTGCTGTTCTCCGACGATCGCGCCGAGCACGTCCCCGGCTGCAACATGGCCTTCTGGAAGCTGGTCCTCTCCGAGATCGGCGGGTTCGACCCCGTCTATACGAAGGCCGGCGACGACGTGGATGTGTGCTGGAAGATCCTCAACCGCGACTGGAAGATCGGCTTCCACCCGGCGGCGCTCGTCTGGCACCGCCGGCGCCAGGGCCTCCGCAACTACCTGCGCCAGCAGCGCGAGTACGGCCGCAGCGAGGCCCTGGTCGAGGACCGGCATCCGGAGCGCTTCACCCCGGCCGGGACCGCGCGCTGGCGGGGACGCATCTACAACTCGCTGACCCCGTCGTTCATGTGGCAGCGGATCTACCGGGGCCCGTACGGGACCGCCGCCTACCAGTCCGTGTACCAGGGCGGCGGGCACTTCGTCGACCTGGTCCACCAGGTGGGGATCCCCGGCGCGGCGATGCTCCTGCTCACCGCGCCGCTGGCGTTGATCTCGCCGTGGCTGGCGCTTCCCGCGGTCTTCGCCGCCGTCGGGCTCTGCCTGCTCGCCGCCGTGGACATGGCGCGGACGCAACCGCCGCGCCGCAGCCGGACGGGCGGACTGCGGTTCAGGGCGCAGGTCGCCGCTCCACCATCTGCTGCAGCCGCTGGTGCGCTTCTGGGGCCGCAACCGCCACCGCAACGGCGCCAGCCGCGACCTCGGCGGCCACCAGCGGTTGCCCGAGGGCATCCGCCGCGTGCGCGGCGGCATCGTCGTGGTGCCCGAGGACCGGCCGCGCTCGGAGCTGGCGGCGGCCCTGGTCAGCGCGCTGCGGGCCCGCGGAATCCGCGCGCTGCCGTCCAGCGGCTGGGAGGACTACGACGCGCGGCTGCTGCTCTCGGCCTTCGCCTACGGCGAGCTCCAGACCAGCAGCCATCCGGAGGGTTTCGTGCAGGTCCGGATCCGCACGCGGCCGCGCATTCGCCGGCTGACGGTGGCCGTCGCGCTGATCGTCGCCGCCGCCGCGATCGATCCCGTCCTCGGCGCGCTCGTACTCGTGCCCGCCCTGAGTCTCGTGAAGGGCACGGTCGAGGCCCACCGGCTGCCGAGACTCCTACTCCGGCCTCGCGAGACCTGATGAGCCAGGGGTACGACGAAGTCACAATCCGGGGATCCGGAGGCAATGTGAGCGACTCCCGCGACGGCGACGTCAGCGACGGAGCTGCGAGCGAGTACACCGGAGACGCCGGCGGCGGCGAGGAATTCGCCGGCGATCGAGCGGTCATCGAGGAGCTCTTCGGCCGCCAGGAGATCAGGAAGGGCGCACTGAAGCGCGGCTTCAAGGTACTGCCACGGATCCTTCCCTACCTGAAGCCGTACCGGAAGCTCGCCGTCGTCTCGGTGATCCTCACGATCCTGACGGCCGCTGGTCGCGCTGGCGCAGCCGTGGCCGCTCGCGTTCACGGTCGACAGCATCATCGGCGACAAGTCGGCGCCCGGCTGGGTGACCGGGATCTTCGGCTCGAGCACGGGGGCCCTGATCGCGTTCGCGGTGGTCGCGACGCTCATGCTGACCCTGCTGTCGGGCGGGATCGAGGTCTGGAACGAGTACCTCTCGACCAAGGTCGACCAGTGGATGGTGCTCGACCTCCGCAGCGACATGTTCGACCACGCCCAGAAGCTCTCCCTCGCGTTCCACGACACCGAGAGCAAGGGCATCCTGATGTACCGGATCAACAACCAGGCAGCGGCGATGGGCCAGATCGTGGTCCAACTGCCGGTCGTCGCGCAGAACCTGCTGACGGTCATCGGCATGGCCTACATCTCGTTCAGGATCAACCCCCTCCTCGCCGCTGCTGGCGCTGGGCACCACGCCGTTCGTCGTCTACTCGACCACCTTCTACACCGAGCGCATCGAGCCGCGCATCTACCGCGTGCGAGGCCTGGGGGCGCTGAATCTCGCGATCGTCTACGAGGCGATGACGATGATGCGCGTCGTCCTCGCCTTCGGGACGCAACGACGCGAATGGAAGCGCTTTCGCAAGCAGGGAGAGAGCTGGGCCGACGAGACGGTCGGGCTGACGGTGCGCCAGACGGCCTTCAAGCTCGTCGTACAGCTGATCACCTCCGGCGGGACGGCGGCTGTCATCGGAGTCGGCGCCTACCAGGCCGTGAACGGGAAGATCACCGCCGGCGAACTGCTCGTGGTCCTCTCCTACATCACCCAGATCTACCAGCCGCTCGAGGAGCTGACCAACACGATCACGTCGTTCCAGCAGCAGTTCATCGACCTGCTGATGTCCTTCGACCTGATGGACATGAAGCCCGAGGTCACGCAGAAATCGGGCGCGCAGTCCCTGAAGAAGGCCCGCGGGGAGATCGAGCTCGACGGTGTCGGCTTCGGCTACGAGAGGCGGCCCGGGGTATTGAAGGACGTCTCGCTCCACGTCCCGCCCGGACGCGCGGTGGCGATCGTCGGCCCGACGGGCGCGGGCAAATCGACGCTCGTCAGCCTCCTGCCGCGGTTCTACGACGCGAGCGAGGGCAACGTGCGGATCGACGGTCATGACGTCCGCGATCTGAAGCTCGCCGACCTCCGCAACCAGTTCAGCATCGTGCTCCAGGAGCCGCTGCTGTTCTCCGGGACGATCGCCACCAACATCACGCTACGGAAAGCCGAACGCCTCCGAGGAGGAGGTGATCGATGCGGCGAAGGCGGCGAACGCCCACGACTTCATCTCGGCATTCCCCGACGGCTACAACACGCTGCTGGGCGAGGGAGGCGCGAAGACGTCGGGCGGCGAGCGCCAGCGCATCGCCGTCGCTCGGGCCTTTCTCCGGGATGCCCCGATCCTGATCCTCGACGAGCCCACGTCCTCGATCGACTCGCGCACCGAATCGGTGATCCTGGATGCCCTCGACCGATTGATGCAGGGCCGGACGACGATCCTGATCGCCCACCGGCTCTCGACGATCCGAAGCGTCGACGAGATCCTGGTGATGGACGACGGAGCGATCGTCCAGCAGGGGACCCACGAGGAACTGGCCGACCAGCCCGGCCTGTACAGGCAGCTGTGGGAGGCCCAGACGCGGGCGCCGGGGCGCCGAAGTGGTGCAGCTTCCGGCGCCATCCGCAACTGAGAAGCCAACGCCGGCGCCCCGGGTCGCCCGGCCTTCCTGCAGGCAAACCCGAGTCGAGCGGCAGCGAGGCCGCGGAAGGCAAGCGGGATGAAGCCGCCGCCAACGCCCGGAAGGGCAGCACGGAGCCGATCGAGCGCCGACGGCGCCTGCCCGGCGGCGCGGCGGCGCTGCCGCCGCCGAAGATCGTGCTGCTGGGGATGCTCACCAGGATCCCGGTCGCCGGCGTCGCCTGGCTGGTGGGACAGTATGCGAACGGCTTCCAGCGCCTCGGCTACGACGTCTACTACGTCGAGGCGCACGCCCGGACGCCGTACATGTTCGTCGAGGACGACATGGGAACCGAGGGCGCGGCGCGGTACATCGCGGGCGTCGCCCGCCGCTTCGGATTCGAGGACCGGTGGGCCTTCCAGGCGCTCCACGAGGACGGTCGCTGCCTCGGCATGAGCGCCGAGGAGCTCGACCGGCTCTACCGCGACGCGGCGCTGATCATCAACATGCACGGAGGCACGCTGCCGCTGCCGGAGCACGCCGCCACCGACCGGCTCGTCTACATGGGGACGGACCCGGTCGCGACCGAGCTCAAGATCCACCGGGGCGAGCGCGAGGCGATCGAGTTCCTCGACCAGCACGTCGCCTTCTTCACCTGGGGGCTCAACTACGGCAATCCCGACTGCCGCCTGCCCTGGGCACGCTCGTACTCGTTCATCCCCACTCCCCCGCCCGTCGTCCTCGACTTCTGGAACGCCGAGCTCGTTCCGCCGAGCACGGCTCCGTTCACGACGATCGGCAACTGGCGCCAGGCGAAGCGGCCCGTCGAGTACGAGGGGCGGGTCTATTCGTGGAGCAAGCACCAGCGAGTTCCTGAAGATCCTCGACCTGCCGCTGCGGACGGGAACACCCATCGAGCTCGCGCTTTCGAGCTACGAGGCTGACGACCAGCTGCTGCTCGCCGAGCACGGCTGGCGGGTCCGCCCGGGCCTCGAGCTGTCGAGAGATCTCGACGGCTATCGCGACTACGTCGTCGGCTCCGCCGGGGAGCTGTCGGTCGCCAAGGAGCAGAACGTCCATTTCCGCACCGGCTGGTTCAGCGAGCGGAGCGCGACCTACCTGGCGGCGGGCCGGCCGGTGATCCTCCAGGACACCGGGTTCGGGGCCGCGCTTCCTACGGGCGAAGGCCTCTTCGCCTTCGCCGACCTCGACGAGGCCGTCGAAGCGATGGCCGAGGTCACGAGCGATCCGGCGCGCCACCGAAGCGCCGCACGAGAGGTGGCTCGCGAGTATCTCAGCCACGAGGTCGTGCTCGGCGACATGCTCGAGCACGTCGGGCTGCGACGCTCGAACGCTGGCTCGTCGACCGCGCAACTCGCCGGCTCCCGTGCAGCTCCCGCGCCAGCTTTCGCTGAAGGTTGCCTCGCGTGGCCCCCTGGAGCTCGAAGCCGAGACACGGGACTACATCCTCGAGCGTCCTGTTCCATCGGTCCCCCGCCCGGGCATCCGCCCCGGCGGCCAGCGTGGTGATGCCGGTTGCCGGCAACCTCGAATGCACCCGCCTCGCGCTCGAGGGCCTGCTCGCCAACACCGACGAGCCCGCATACGAAGTTGTGGTCGTGAACAACGGCTCACCGAAGGAGACCCGCGAATACCTGGACGTCCTCGCCGCCCGCAACCGGCATCTGCACGTGATCCACAACGAGAAGAACCTCGGCTTCGCCGCCGCCTGCAACCAGGGGATTCGCCAGCGCGGAAGGCGAGAAGCTGGTCCTGCTCAGCAACGACACCATCGTCTCCCCCGGTTGGCTTTCCGGTCTGGCGACCCATCTCGACGACGCCGCGATCGGGCTCGTCGTGCCAACCACCAATTGCGCCGGCGGGAACGCGCAGGTTCCCGCCGGCTACCGAACCTACGAGGAGATGCTGCGGCTTCGCGCGCAGGCGCAACGTCGAGCACGGGGGCGATGCGCCGACCGACTTCGACCGCCTGGAGATGTTCTGCGCCGCGATCCGCCGCGAGGTGTGGAAGGAGGTCGGTCGCTTCGACGAGCGGCTCTGAGGTCGGCATGTTCGAGGATGACTACGAGGACCGCGTTCGCGCCGCCGGCTACCGGGTCGTCTGCGCCAACGACGTCTTCGTCCATCGTTTCGGCGGCGGATTCGCAACGAGCGGCCGCGACCGATTCCGAGCCGACGGCGATGGCACGCAGAGTCGAGGAAGCCGTTCAACGCCACGTGCCCGAAGGGTCGACGGTGCTGGTCGTGAGCGGCGGCGACGAGGCGCTCGCCGGCTTCGACGGATACGAGGTCTGGCACTTCCCGCAGCTCGACGATGGCAGCGACGCCGACCGCCATCCGACCGACGAGGAAGCGATCGCCGAGCTGGAGCGGCTCCGCGAGCGGGGCGCCGATTACCTCGTGGTTCCGGCGACGGAGCTTTCGTGGCTCGAGCGCCACGAGGGATTCCGGCGCCACCTCGAGCGTTACGCGCGCCCGAGCGACGACCCTGACACCGCGGTCATCTGCGACCTCGGCCAGCCCGCGGATGCCCGCGTCGAGGAGGGGCGCAGATCGTGAGCGCCGCCGCGTCTGCGCCGCATCCGGGCCGGCCGCGAGAGCGCCTGTTCCCGCGCGACCTCGTGCTGACGCCTGTCTCCAGGCGACCGACGCGGCTCGAGGACTCGACGCTGCGGACGATCCTCGATCGGCCCGTGCCCGCCTTCGCGGTGAGCACCGCCGAGCCACCCGAGGTCAGCGTCGTCGTCGTCACCCGCGACAATCTCCCCTTCCTGCGGCTCTGCCTCGAGAGCGTGCTCGACGGTACCGAGCGTCCCTGCGAGCTGATCGTGGTCGACAACGGCTCGAGCGACGGGACGCCCGGCGTACCTCGCCCGGCTCGCCGAGCGCAACCCGAACGTGCGAGTGATCGGCAACGACTCGAACCGCGGGTTCGCGCGGCCTGCAACCAGGGCGCCGCACTGGCGACAGCGGACGTGCTCGTCCTGCTCAACGACGACACCGTCGTGTGCGACGGCTGGCTCGAACCGCTGCTCGCCCACCTCGCGCGCCCGCGGGTCGGGATGGTCGGCCCGAGCACGAACCGAACCGGCAACGAGGCCCAGATCGACGCCGAGTACCGCACCTGGGACGAGCTCGCCCGCTTCGCCGAGGCGCGCTCGCGAGAGCACGCGGGCGAGGCATTCGAGATCGCGACCCTGACGATGTTCTGCGTCGCGATGCGCCGCTCGCTGTACGAGCAGATCGGGCCGCTCGACGAGCGCTTCGAGACCGGCCTGCTCGAGGACGACGACTACTCGCGGCGGGTCCGCGAGGCCGGCTACCGCCTGCTTTGCGCGGACGACGCCTTCGTGCATCACTTCGGCGAGACCTCCTTCGGGAAGCTCGCCGCGAGCGGCGAGTACGCCCGGGTGCTGGAGGCAAACCGCGCCCGGTTCGAGGAGAAGTGGCAGGAGCCGTGGCGACCCTACGACCGCCGCCGAAGCGATCGCTACAGGGAGCTGGTCGAGCGGGTGCGTCAGCAGGTGGTGGATGCCATCCCGTCAGACGCGACCGTCCTCGTCGTCAGCCGGGGCGACGAGGAGCTGCTGCGCTTGGACGGGCGGCGGGCGTGGCACTTCCCGCGCAGCGACGACGGCAGCTACGCGGGCCATCATCCGGCCGACAGCCGCGAGGCCATCGCCCGGCTCGAGGAGCAGCGCACGGCGGGGGCCGAATACATCGTCTTCCCGGCGACCGGAGCCTGGTGGCTCGACCACTACGAGGGGCTCCGTCGGCACCTCGACGGCCATTACGAGCGCAGGCTCTCGGATCCCGAGACCTGCTTCGTCTTCGACCTGCGGGAGCGCGCGCGGTGAGCGACCCGACGATCGTCTGCATCCTCGGCATGCACCGCAGCGGGACCTCGCTGGTGTCGCGGGTCCTGAACGTGCTCGGCCTCTACCTCGGCCCCGAGGAGCACCTGATGCGCCCGAGCACCGATAACCCCGACCGGGCACTGGGAGAGCCGTCCCATCAAGGAGATAAACGACGAGATCCTCTCCATCCTCGGGGGCAGCTGGTCGGAGCCGCCGCCGCTGCCGGCCGGGCTGGGAGCGCAGCCCGGAACTGGCCGCGCCCAGGCACCGGGCTCGCGAGGTCATCGAGGGCGATTTCTCGGGGTCCGAGCTGTGGGGCTTCAAGGACCCCCGAAACTCCCTCACGCTGCCGTTCTGGCAGCGCATCCTCGACCCGATGCGGTACGTGATCTGCCTCCGCAACCCGCTCGACGTGGCGGCGTCGGCGCGAGCCCGCAACCGCGAGGACGACACGGTGCCCTTCGAGCGGGGGATCGAGCTCTGGCTCACCTACGTGCGAGGCGCGCTCGCCGCCACCGCCGGGCACCCGCGGCATCTCGTCTTCTACGAGGACCTGATGGCGGATCCCGAGCCGGTCGTCCGCGAGCTGGCGCGCTTCATCGGACGCGAGAAGTCCGAGCGACGCCGAGTCCGACATCCGCACCGCAATCAGCGTCGCCGTCACCGAGGGCCTGTGGCACCACCGAACCGCGGTCCCCAACGTCGTCGATGCCTCCCGGCTCCCCTTCCACGTGAAGGCCTTCTACCTCGCCCTGCGTCAGTTCGTTCCGGGGGTGGAAACCGTCGGGGCCGAGGCGCTCGATCTGCTGGGCGCCTACGCGGCCGATGCCGGCGACCAGCAGGCCAGGCTCGACGCTGCGGTCGCGGAGCTCAAGCAGGCCCGCGAGCGAGCGCGGACCCTGAAGCGGAGGGGGATCGCGCTCGAGCAGCGGGTCGCCGAGCGCAGCGACGAACTTCAGCGAGCTACCGCGGAGCGCGACGAGGAGCGGCGCCTGCGCAAGCAGCACGAAGCTGAGCGCCAGCGGCTTGCCGGGCGAGCGCGACGAGGAGCGGCGGCTGCGCCGCCGGCTCGAGTCCGAGCTGGAGGCCAGCCGCAGGGAGGTCAGCCGGCTGCAGGCGTCGGCCGACCGCAGCGGCTCGGACGCCGCACCTGCCCCAGCCGCGCCGCGTCGCCGCGGAATACGAGGGCCTCGTCTCCGAGGTGCGAGAGCGGGCGGCGGAGTTGATCCCCTCCGGGGCCACCGTCCTGGTCGCCGGGAAGGGCGACGAGGCGCTGCTGCGACTCGACGGCCGCACGGGGTGGCACTTCCCGATGGCGGAGGACGGGCGCTACGCCGGCTTCCACCCGGCGGGCGACACGGCCGCGATCGCCCAGCTCGAGGCGCTGCGCGCGCGCGGCGCCGATCACCTCCTGCTGCCGGCGACGACGCTGTGGTGGCTCGACCACTACCAGGGCCTGCGACGCCATCTCGAGGATCGCTACACGGCGCTCCTCACCGACGAGCACTGCGCCATCTACCGGCTGACCGCCGAAGAGCGGGCCCAGGCGAGGGGACCGATCGCGAGCCTGAAGCGGACGATCGCCTGCCTGCGGATACGCACCGGCCGCGATCCCTCGATCCTCGATTGGGGCAGCGATCTCGGGATCGCCGATCACCTCCCCGAGGTGAAGGTGTTCGCCCCGCCGGACGACGAGCCGACGCTGCCGTACCTCGACGGGACCGTCGACATCGTCGTGGTGCCTGCCGGCGCCGCCGCAGCGCGATTGGCGGAGGCGCGCCGGGTTGCCGCGAGCGCCGTGATCAGGGTCGATCCGGATTCGTCGGAGCGGGCCGAGCTCGAGTGGCTGGCGGGCGGTCACAGCGGATGGGGCGAGGACGTGAGCGTGACGATGATTCCCGACGCCGACGAGTCGCCCTGGGATGCCGACCTTGGCCGCCTTTGCCGAGGCGCTGAATGACGGCTTCGCGGGAGAGTTCAGCGCGGCCGGGGATCCGGCGACCCTCGGCCCAGTCAGCGAGCGGGCCGCCGCCGCCGGCGTTCCGCTGCGGCAGGTCGAGGCTCCTGCCGGAACGGGCGTGGCGCGGCGGGCCCAAGCGGCGGCGAAGAGCAGCGACCGACGCCTGCAGATCTTCCTCACGGCCCCCGCGGTCCCGCTCCCGGGCTGGCTGCCGTCGATCCTTGCGCTCCTCGGGCCCGAGCGCGACGCCGGCGTCGTCGGCGCGAGGATCGTGTCCCGTTTCGGGTTCCTCGAGGAGGCCGGGGGCATCCTGGCTGCCGACGGCACGCGCGAGCGGCGCGGAGCGGGCGATGCCAATCCCGACCGACCCGAGTACTGCTTCGTCCGGAGGGTCGACTTCTGCTCGCCGCCGCTCGTCGCCACCAGGCGGGACCTGTTCGAGCGGCTCGGCGGCTTCGACCAGGGCGCTATGGCGCCGGACGACGCCCTGGTCGACTTCTCCCTGCGCGCCGGCCAGGCTGGCGCGCCCGTCTACTACCAGCCGCAGGCGCGAGTGGTGGCGATCGGGAACGGGGATCGATGAACGCCGGACGAGCCCTGGTGATCTCCCCGCGGCTGCCGGAGTTCGACCGGGAGAGCGGCTTGCTGCGCGTCTCGCACATGATCGACATGCTGCTGCGCCGAGGCTGGGAGGTGACGTTCGGCTGCCTGCGCCCGCCGACGGACCCGGAGCGCTACGCGCGCGACCTCGAGCAGCGCGGAGTCGAGGTCCACGCTCCGCTCAGGAAGCTCGATTCGATCCGCGACGTGGACGGATTCGACCTCGCGATCATCGCCTTCTGGCACGTCGCGGAGCGCTTTCTGCCCGAGCTGCGTGAAGCATCGCCCTCGACGCGGGTGATCGTCGACTCGGTCGACCTCCATTTCGTGCGCGAGATGCGCGACAAGCTCCGCGTCCGACGCCGGGTCCGCTCCGGGCCAGCTCGAGACGAAGCCAGGCGGGTGAGCTGGTCAGGGAGCTCAACACCTACGCCGCCGCCGATGCCGTTCTCACCGTCTCCGAGAAGGAGGCGGCATCTGATCAACGACCTCACCGGGCGGCCGGACCTCGCGCTCACCCTTCCCGACACCGAGGAGCTTGCCGCGCTCGCCGGTGCCGCTGAGCGAGCGGCGCGGGAATCCTCTTCCTCGGCAACTTCCTGCACGCGCCCAACCGCGACGCCGCCTCATATCTCTGCGAGGAGATCGTGCCGCGCCTCGATCCGTCGCTGCTCTCCGAGCACGAGATCTCGATCGTCGGCACCGACGGCGGCGGAGCAGGTGCGAGGATCTGGCCGAGGGCTCCCCCATGTGAAGATCGTCGGCTGGGTGCCCTCGGTCATCCCCTACCTGAACAGCGCCCGGGTTTCCGTGGTCCCGCTCCGCTACGGCGCCGGCACCAAGCGGAAGATAGTCCAGGCGCTGATGGTGGGCACGCCGACCGTGACCACCGTCGTCGGCGCCGAGGGCCTCGGCGTTCGCGATCGACGCGAGGTGCTGATCGCCGACGATCCGTCCGAGTTCGCCGGCGGCGATCGAACGTCTGCTGCAACGCCAGCTCGCCTGGCGCGGGCTGGCGCGCCGAGGTCGCAGGCACGTTCTGCGGCTGCACGGACGCGCCGACGGTCGAGGCGCGCTTCGACCAGGTGCTCGAGGCGGTGCTGGCGCGGCGCGCCCGGCGCCGGCGACCGGTCGCTGACGACGGCTCGCGGACGACGGCATCGTGAGGAAACCCGAATACGCAGCAGCTCATCCGCCGGGTCCGCGAGGTCGTCCAGTCCGACGTTCCGCGGGACGCCAAGGTGCTGTCGCGACACGAGGCGACGACGCGTTCCTCGCCTTCGAGGGACGAAGCGGGTGGCATTTCCCCCGGGACCGCGACGGAAAGTACGCGGGCTATTACCCCGCCGACAGCGAGGCGGCGATCGCACACCTCGAGGAGCTGCGGGCCGAGGGCGCCACGCACCTGGTGCTGCCGCGGACCGAGCTTCTGGTGGCTGGACCACTACGAGGCGCTGCCGAACCCACCTCGACGCCGCCTACCGGCAGATCCGAAGCGACGAGGACGCGATCGTCTACGAGCTCACCGGTGAGGCGTCAGGCTCGCCGACGAGCGCGCGGCGAGCTGACCCGACGCCACGACGAGGTCCGACGTACCCGATCGGCGTATCGGCGAGCTGACAGCCGACCGCGCTCGCGGCCGCCTCGCGATACCGCAACGGCGACGGAGACTCGGCGGGCGCTCGTGCTCGGCGTCTACCTGGCCGGACAAGCCGAACACCGCCGAGCACGTCGCCGAGCACCTTCGCCGGCTGCCGCGATCTCGAGGTGCGAGCAGCGCTGGATCGCGCTCGGCGGCGAGCCCGCGGACGGAGAGCTCGGATCGGTGACCGCGCTGACGGTGAGCGAGCCGACGCCCAAGTACTCGCTGCTCAACCGGCTGCTGGCCGAGGAGGACCTGGCGAGCTACGACTTCGTCGTCAGCACCGACGACGACATCGTCCTGCCGGACGGCTTCCTCGATCTCTTCCTCGGCGTCCAGGCCGGCGTCGGATTCGACCTCGCCCAGCCGGCGCGCACGCCCAACTCCTACGTCGACCATCCCGATCGTCCTCCAGCAACGCGGCGTCGTCGCGCGCCGGACGCTGTTCGTCGAGATCGGGCCCCTGGTCAGCTTCGGGCGCGAGATCTACGACCTCGTCTTCCCCTTCGACGAGACGAACCCGATGGGCTGGGGTTTCGAGAACGTCTGGGCTCACCTCCTTCGCGAGCGCGGCAGGTCACAGGGGATCGTCGACGCCGTCCCGATGGACCACAGCATCCGCAAGCCGGTCGCGCACTACGAGTGGTCGGACGCGAACGCCGATCGGGAGCGATACCTGGCTCGCCATCCGCACCTTCCCCTGCGAGGAATGCCTTCGGGTCCTCGAGGTCGTCGGGGTGGACCGATGAGCAGCAGTCCGACCAGCCGCACCGCTGCTTCTTCGTTCACATGCAGAAGACGGCTGGGATCGCACTGCGCCGGGGACTGATCAATCACTTCGGCGAGCGTGCCGTCTACCCGACGCAGGGGGTGGACGGCACCGATCCGACGCAGCTCGTGACCTCGACCGACTATCTGCGCGAGCGCCTTGCCGCCCGCGGCGACGAGATCGAGGCGATCACCGGCCACTTCCCGCTGTGCACGGTGGACCTGCTCGAGGACCGCTACACGACCCTGACCCTGCTGCGCGAGCCGGTGGAGCGCACGCTCTCCTACCTGCGTCACCACCGGAAGGAGGAGCCGGCGGATCGCCACAAGTCACTGCAGGAGATCTACGAGGACCCCTTCCGCTTCAACAGCTTCGTGCACAACCACATGACGAAGATGCTCTCGCTCACGCCCGCCGAGATGACGGACGGGATGCTGACCCCGGTGGAGCTCGATCGCGGCCACCTCGAGCGCGCCAAGGAAGCGCTCGCCGGCGTCGATGCCGTGGGCCTGCAGGAGCGCTTCGATGACTTCTTCGACTGGCTCGTCGCTCGCTTCGGCTGGCGCCTCGGTGAGCCGGAGACCTTGAACACGACCGATCCGGTCGACGTGCCGCAGAGCTTCCGCGATCGGATCGCCGAGGAGAACGCGCTCGACGTCGAGCTCTATGAGTTCGCCAAGGAGCTGGTCGCGTCGCGGTCCGACCGCACGGAGCTTCGACGTCGCGGAGGTCGAGACGACGGCATCGGATGCCGAGGGTCCGCTGATCAGCGTGATCATCCCCACCTATAACCGCGCGCCGCTTCTCGAGCGGTCCCTCGAGAGCCTCACCGAGCAGACGCTGCCGCGCGACGCGTTCGAGGTGGTCGTGGTCGACGACGGCTCGAGCGACTGGACGCAGAGCGTTTGCACGAAGCTCGCCGATCGGCTCCCGCTCCGCTACTTCCGGATCGAGAACTCGGGGATCTCGGCCGCCAAGAACCTCGGGCTGTTCGCCTCGCGTGCGCCCCTGGTGCTCTTCTTCGACGACGACGACGTCGCCGACCCAGGGCTGCTGCGAGGCGCACGTCGAGGCCCACCGCGCGCATCCGGAGGAGAAGGTCGCGGTGCTCGGGTACACGACCTGGGCCCCCGAGCTCGAGGTCACCCCGCTCATGGAGTACGTGACCGAGATCGGGCAGCAGCTGTTCTCCTACAAGAACCTCGAGGACGGCCAGATACTCGACTACACCTACTTCTGGGGCGGCCGATCCTCCTGCAAGCGCATCGTTCCTGGCGCAGCACGGGTCGTTCGACCAAGACCTGCCCAGCGAAGGAGGACATCGAGCTCGGCTTCCGCCTCGCCAGGCACGGCCTGAAGGTCATCTACAGCGCGCTCCGCCAAGAGCTACATGGTGCGCTCGATCACCTTCGACGAGTTCGCGCAGCGCTGCCTGAAGCGCGGGCGTGCCCTGTGGCTCTTCAACAGCCGCCATCCGCGATCCCGCGGTCGAGCGCTACTGCCGCGTGGCAGGAGGCGCTCGAGAAGTGGCCCATCGCTCGAGCCGTCACTGGAGGCGAAGATCGGAGCGGGTCCGCGAGCTCGAGCGCCGCCACTCCGAGGAGGGCGAGCTGGAGGAGGAGCGAGATGACGGAGCTGCGCGAGCTCTACGGCTGGACGTTCGAGGCGCTTCCAGGCGCGCGGCATCGCCGAAGCCGCGGCCGAGGTCTCCGAGCCGAGCGCCCTGGGCAGCTGCACGCACTTCTCGCTCGGCTCCACCCGGCGTGCCCGCGATCTGCCCGACCCGATCTTCATCATCGGCTCGCCGCGGTCGGGCACGAGCATCCTCGCCTGGTCGCTCGCGGAGCACAGCGAGCTCTGGACCGAGGCCGAGTCGGACATCTTCTTCTACCTGCTCAAGGACGCATCACCTGGAGCGCGCCTACGAGACGTCCGTTGCCCGCACGGACGGCTCCTGGCTGCGCAACCACGGCGTGGACCTCGAGCAGTTCCTTGCCCATCTCGGCCTGGGCCTGAACGTGCTTCTCACCAGCACCAGCAACGGCCGCCGCTGGATCGATCAGACCCCCGCCAACACGCTCGTCGTCGATCGCCTGGCGGAGATGTTCCCGGGGGCGCGCTTCCTCCACATCCTCCGCGACGGCCGCCGGGTCGTGCACTCGATGATCAACTTTCACCGCGCGATGGGCGATCCAGAGGCTGTCGAGCGGATGAGGGACGCCGGCCGGCTGCCTCCCTGGACGAGCGATTTCGGCGACGCCTGCCGAACCTGGGCGCGATTCGTGCGCATCGCGGTGGACTTCGGCCGCCGGAACCCCGACCGGACGCACACGGTCACGAATGAGCGGCTGATCACCGATCCCGACGACGCGATGCGGGGGGTGCTCGAGTTCCTCGGTGTGCCTCAGGAGCCGGGCCCGGCACGCTTTCTGCGCGACGAATCGGATCAACTCGAGCTTCGCCGCCTCGGGCAGGTCCGAGCAGGCGCCGCCGGCGCTCTCCGAGCCGTGGCGGGAGTGGCTTCCCGAGCAGCGTGAGACCTTCCTCGAGAACGCAGGCGAGACGATGATCGAATGCGGGCTCGCCACCGAGGCCGAGCTGCGTCGCGGGCCCGGACTCGATCGAGGGCGGGAGCGGGAACGGCGCCGGCGGGCCGCAGCCTAGAACGGGAACGGGTTCGCGAAGTCCGTGATCTGCCCCTCGGGGCTGGAGGTCGCAGGCTTGCTCTGGAAACCGCCACCGGCGGTGATCGAGTTGGTGCTCCGCACGTGTTGCCGTCCGGAAGCACGATCCAGCCGGTCTCGCTGAATCCCGGCTTGTTGGCCGTGCCGCTGGTCGTGCGGTAGAGCCCAGCCTTCCCGGTGGCGAGCTTGGCGCTGAAGCTGTTCTGCCCGCCTGCGTTGACGGTTCCCGTCGCGGTGTCGCCGGCGAACTTCGCCGAACCGAGGACGACGCCACGACGGGCGACCAGCGCGGCCTGGCCGCTCTGCAGCGGCGCGGGCTTGATCCACTGCGACGTTCCTTGAGGGATGCACAGGTAGGCCCCGCTGAGGCGGGAGCCGTCGGTGACCAGGGCGATCAGAGTGGTTGGTCCCTCCCACCTGGCCGACGTAGACGCCTGCCGTCGCGGCGCCACCGCCACCTGCGGCCTGGGGGCCGCGGTGGTGGTGGTCGTTGTCGCCGCCACCGCCGAAGCAGCCGGCGAGAAGCGCAACTGCAACGACCAGCGCGACAATCAGACTCGCCGGGCGAACGCGGGAAAGACTGTTGGAGGCCACCGCGATCGGGGCAGCTTAGCGCAGCGGACTTAAGGGCAAACTGTACGGTCGATCTCACCCCCCGGGACCTGAGCGCTCAACCGATGGACTCCGCTGCGAGGAGAAGGGGTTCGCGAAGTTGGTGACCTTGCCTCTTGGGCTTGGAGGGGGCGGGCTCGCTCTTGAAGCCACCGCCCGCGGTGATGGAGTTGGTGGTCCCGCAGATGCTCCCGTTGGGGAGCACGATCCAACCCGTCTCGGTGGATCCCGGCTCGCCGGCCCGTGCCGCTGGTCACGTGATAAAGGCCGGCTTTGCCCGTGGCGAGCCTGGCGCTGAAACTGCGCGAGCCGCCGGCGACGGTGACCTCGCCCGTCGCGCGATCGCCGGCGAAGCTCGCCCGACCGAGGGTCGTCCGACGGCGGGCGATCAGCGCCGCGGCCTTGCCGTCCACCAGCGGCGCGGGGCTGATCCACGACGTCCCCCCGTGCGGGATGCACAGATAGGCGCCGCGAAAGGCGCTGGCCGTCGGTGACGAGCGCGATCGACGCGTCGGTGCCGCTGACCTTCCCGACGAACACGCCGGGGGTTGGCGGGGCGCCGCCGGGGGCTGGCGGGGCGCCGCTCCGACCCCGGTAGGCGCAGGGACCGCGCGCCGCTCGCAAACGCTTACGCGGCCAGTCCCTCTGAGCCCGAGCCGCCACGGGCGGCGCGAGCGATCGGGCGGAATTGTGAGGGCGCCGGCGCGCCCGGGTCCAAGAGATCCGGGGAAGACCTGGAATTCGTCGGCAAAGCGAGCGAGCAGCACCTCGGTTGATGCGTGCGGCTGTGGTCTCAGCACGACCTCGCCGGGGCCGAGCGAAACTCCCGGGTATCCAGTCGGAGTCGCCGATACCGTTTCGCAATGAGTCGCGCCCTTGCCCCGTCCGCCCGACGGCGATCCATCCTCGTCCCCGAGCTGGATCCCAAGAGCCGAGACCAAGGTCTCGTCCGCTCCGAAGCGCGCCGCCTCGGTACTGGACGCAAGCTCGGACTCGCTGTAGGCCGGAGAGCCCTCGGCGTCGGCCGCGGAGAGGTAAGAGCCGGGCGTCGATCAGCGTCGTGGCCTGCTCTACGCACGAGTCCGGGCTGCAGTCGGTCGCGCGCGATCTCGATCGCTGCTAGCTGGGCGCGCAACAGGTCGCTCTGAGGTTTTCGCATGTTCTCGTAGCCGAGGTGAAGAAACCGGAGTCCGCTGAGCACGGCCAGAGCCGTAACTGCCGATCCCACGGCGAGGGCGCGCCTGTTCGGTCGCACACCTCGCAAGAGCTCGGCCGCAATCAGGAGGAGGAAGACGGCGCCCGGGTATTGGTAGCGATTGGTCGTGGGTTCGCGCACTTCCGGGATCGCATTGAACGCCGCCAAGAACCAGAACGAAGCTCCGATCGCCAGCGCGACCCAGAATGTGCGCGGAACGCCACCCAGGCGGCGAAACCGCCACGCTCCCAGGCCGACCAAGGCAACGAGCAGAATGCGACCCCAATCCATGCCCGACCGGAACGCGCCAGTCGCGTTCTCCGCTACTGGCTAGTGGCGTGGCGAGCCCGACCAGCGAGGCTGCGGCCTGCGAGACGGCGTCGAAGACGAACTTGGGCGACACGAGGACGTTGTGCATGCGTCAACGCGCTGTGGGCCTTGTGGCCCCAACCGAGCCACCAAATCCCGTACAGGGCGAGCGGGACGAAGACGATGTAGAGACGGCCGATCCGCGGCCGCCCGCTCACCAAGATGCTGACCAGCACCCCGGCGGCGAACGGCACGCCGATCTCCGAGAAAGCCATCGAAACCACTAGGAGCGCACAGGCGATCCCGTCGCCCACGGGATCGTCGCGGTCGAGAGCTAGCAGGGCGCCCAGCCCGGCCGCGATCGAGGCCGAGAAGCCGATCTGGAAGGGCCAGAGCAGATCTGTCCAGCCAGCACCGAGGAAGAGGATCAGGGCGCTCCCGAGAAGCGCCGGCCAATCGCCGACGCGCCGGCGCAGGTAGACGAAGAGCAACACGACGCTGAGCAGGAAGAAGAGCGTCGAGACGACCTGGAAGGGCAGTCGGCGGAACCCATGCCGAAGATCGAGACCAGGAGCTTGTAGACGGCGACGAGCGCCAACGACGATGTGATCGCCGTGCGGGTCGAGGAAGTCCCCGGCGCTCGATCCGCGCCGGTCGAAGGAGAAACTCCCACTCGTCCGCGTAAAACGTGAGGTGGGATTGGAGGACCAGCAGGATCGCCCCGGAGCCCGCAACGGCGACGGCCAGACATATGAGCGGCGCTAGCGGTCGGCCGGCCGGTGGACTCAGAGGGGCGCGCTTGCGGCGCCTTCTCGTCGGCCGCATCGAGTAATGCCGGGCCCCCGCGCACCCCGCGCAGCGTATCGGCCAGCCGGCCAGATGACCTTCTCCTGCAGCCACCAGAGCATCCTGCGCAGCCACCAGAGCATCCTGCTCAGGGGGTAGGGCATTAGCGATCAGAATTTCCTATGCGCGGAGCCAATCGGTCATCGCTGGCGCCCTCAGGGGTCTCTATCCGCGGACCGGATCAAATTCGGCTAGGACGATGGAACCTACCAGGCTGTGCACGGTCGCCCGTTCCCAACGGCGTCTCCATGCTCGGCGATCGCCTAAGCGATCTGCTCGGAGGTTAGGTGACACGGGCGTGTTCGCCTCCCGACTCGCATACCGCGTCGCCCCGTGAGGGCGGCGCGCCAGGCTGCGGTGGCACTGGCAGCGCTCCTCTGGCTCGCCGCCGTGGTTGTCGCAGCGCTGCTCAGCAACGACGCCGGCCGGGGCCCCCAGGCAGCGCCCTTGCCCCGGATCGCCTGCGCCGGCCCGGAGATCGGCGTTCACTCCACCCTCGCGTTCGACGGGGACCCCGAGCACCGAGCGGAGACCGTCGACGGCGATCCAGCGGTTCCTACACCCCCAGGTGGTCCGCGACAGCCTGCTCTGGAATCAGATCGAGCCGGTCGAGGGCCGGCGTGACTGGAGCCGCACCGACAGCGTCGTGGAGGAGCTGCGGGCGGCGGGAATCGAGCCGCTGCTCGTGGTGTTCGGCTCGCCGTCATGGGCGAACGGCGTACCCGAGTCGATGCCGGGGCACGACCTCCATGTCCCGCCGCGAGGAGCGGCGCTCGACGCGTGGCTCCACGACTACGCGGACTTCCTCGCCGCGGCGGTCCGGCGCTACCACGACTACGTGCGGCGCTGGGAGATCTGGAACGAACCCAACCTGGTTGATTTCTGGCGCCCGCGGCCGGATCCCGTCGCTTACCGCCAGGTCTACGAGACACTTCGGGCGACGATCCTGCGCGTGGACCCGACGGCCGAGGTCGCGGTCGGCGGCCTCGGCGGGCTCAGCGCGACATCGGCCCCGAGCATCACCGGCCTCAAGTTCCTGCGCCGCCTCACGCGGACGAGGCCTCCGATCGACGCCGTCGCGATTCACCCCTATGCAGACCGACGATCATCCCCCGTGGGTCCACGTCCCCAACGAGAACAATTTCGACAACATCGAGCGCGTGCACGACCAGCTCGTCGCCGACGGAGAGCGAGCTCCGATCTGGGTCACCGAATGGGGATGGTCAAGCGCCAGCGGTCGGCGCAGCGCCGCCAGGCGCTGTACGTCAACAGGTCGCTGGCAGATGCTCGAACACCGCTACCGGTTCGTCCGCGTGGCGACCTACTTCGTCGATCATGACCTACCCCCCAGCTTCTTCCAGGGTCTCCTCGACGAGCACCTGAAGCCGAAACCGGCGGCCGCGCGTGTTCCGGAGCCAGGCCGATCTCGCCGCTTCGCGCTGCCACGCGAAGCCTTGAGCAGCGTGACATGATTGACGCCGTGGCCGAAGCCGCAGCGCCGACAGCTGCCCAGGCTCTGCTTGCCGACCTTCCCAAGCTCCACTACTGGGGAGGAGAGGAGCAGGTGGGTGGTCTCAACTCCGTGATCGGCGGGCGCATGATCGAGGAGCTCGCGCGCTACGACTCGCCTCGCGTGATCGAAACCGGCGCCGGCGCGACGACGCTGTTGTTCTGCTGCCCTGACCCGGAGCGCTCGTCAGCATCGCGCCGACCGCCGAGCTGCGCGACCGCATCTTCGCGGAGGCGACGAAGCGAGCCAGATCGCCGTCAAGCGCCTGTTCTTCGTCTGCGACCGCTCGGAGCTCGCCTGGCCGAGGATCGCCGCCGACCGCAATCGATTCGACGTCGGGCTCATCGACGGCTCTCACAACTGGCCGAGCGTGTTCGTCGACTTCTGCTACATCAACATGATGATGCCGGCGGGCGGGACGCTGTTCGTCGACGACATCCACCTCTACTCGGTGTCGCAGCTCTTCAATCTCCTCCGAGCGGGAGGAGTTCGAGCATGTGGCCCGCGACGACAAGATGGCGACCTTCCGCAAGCTCGTCGACCGTCGGTTCCTGCCTGGAGTGGAACGGCGAGCCCTACATCGCAGAGAACAGTCCGCGTCTCCGCTGCCGCTGAGCTGGCGGGCAGCGGCCGCGTTCGCGGTTCGGCTAGCTGTAACTCGCGCGCGGACGAGCCCGTTGCGTCATCCGCGCTCCCCTTAAGGGCTGCGGGCGTCTAGCGCCACGAAGCGTCAAGGAGCTATAGCCCGAACGTGAAGCTCCACGCTAGCGCCCACGTCAGCCTGAACCCATGCCGTCGCCTCGTCGCGAGGGTGAACAAGGAGGGTTGCTCGGCGGTGAAGGTTTGCCGGCGAGGGAGAGCTCGGCCTCTCTCGACCGCTCCTCGTCCGCCAACCTGGTCTGCCACGTCGCACCCCCAAGGATCGGATCGAGGCGATCTGCGAGCTGAGGCGGCTGCGCTTCACACCGGCACGGAGATCGCGGAGGTCCTGGGCATGGCCGAGATGGCCATCTCGGGGATCCTCACACCGGTCGGGGCTCGCTCAGCAGCTCTTCTCAGCGTCCTCGCCGGGGCCCGCCGACGCAGGTGTCTTTGCCCTTTCCGCCAAAGAGCTTGTCCCTGCCCTTGCCGCCCAGCAGCGTGTCCTTGCCCTTGCCGCCAAGAGCTTGTCCCTGCCCTCGCCGCCCGCGACCTCGTCCCTCCCGGGGCCGGCGCAGACGACGTCGTTCCCGTTGCCTGCCTTGACGATGTCGCGCCCGCCCAGCGCGGCGATCACGTCGCGCTTTCGCGTGCCGACCAGCTTGTCGGGACCGGCAGTGCCAATGATCGTCGCCGGCAGCGGGCGCACCGGGCTCCCGGCACCAACTCGATCAGCTGCCGCGGTCCCGGCTCGGGGTAGGCCCGCCCATTGTTCACGAGGAAGGCGGCACGATTCGTGCCTTTCCAGTTCGGTATCGCTTGGGCCGTGTCCCCGTCACCCGTCGTCACCTGCGGGCAGGCCGGAGAAGCTCTCGATAGCTCGCGCCCGAGCCTCGGTTCAGCAGCAGCAGGTCCGGCACGGTGGCGTTCTGCCCTGGACGACGTAGATGTCCTGGGTCGCCGTCACCGTCGGCGTCTCCGACGGCGACGTCGCGGCCGTCGCTGAGCGCCAGCGAGTAGCTGATCGTCGGAAACCGCCCGGCCGTGTTCAGCCTGACCTCAAGCCTGGTCCGAGTCACGGTCACGAGATCGAGCCAGCCGTCACCGTTGAGGTCGGCGAGCTCGGCATCGCTGCGCGGCGACGTCGGCAGACCGACCGCCGCCGTGGCGTCGGACCAGCTGCCGCCGCTGTTGTCGTAGACGCGGAAGCGTGTCGCCGCCGCAGACGATCAGCTCGTCGATGCCGTCGCGGTCGAAGTCACCGGCGGTGTCGCACTGGTTGCCGATCTCCTCGGTGGGCAGGCCCGGCGGGTTGACGAACCCGGTCCCACCCTGGTTGAGCCACAGTCGGTTCGGGCTCGGGTAGTCGACCCCGCGCGCCTGTCCGGTGAACAGATCCGGCCAGTCCGTCGCCGTTGGCGTTGAGCGTTATCGGCTGGCGGCCGCGGCCGCCTGGGTCGGTGATCCCGAACTCGGCGGCGCGGTCGACGAAGCTGCCGTCGGCCGTCTGGATCCAGAGCTCCTTGGGGGCGGTGCAGGTTCCCGCGCAGGCGCCGATCGAGGCGTAGATGTCCGGCCTCCCATCGCCGTTGAAGTCGCCGGTGGCGCAGCCGTGCCGGTCGCGGCCGGGGAAACGTCCCGACGTTCGTCTCGACGAAGGTTCCGTCGGGCCTGCCTCGGAATAGCTGCCAGGGCCCATCATCGTGGATCGACAGGAAGAGGTCCATGACCCCGTCGCGGTTGTAGTCGAACACGCAGTTCTCGCCTTCCGTGGTGAGGTCCGCGCGATGCCGGCCTCCGAGGCGACGTCGCGGGCGATGAGCCGGGGCGTATCGAAGCTGCTGTAGTTGGCCGCCCTTGTATGACCGCTGCAACCCGCGACGCCGATGACGAAGAGACAGGCGATGACTGCGATCGCGGGTTTCATGGATCGGTCCGGACCTGAGCAGGTCCACGATCATTCCGGCCGCTGGTACGGGCGCCTCTCGCCCGGGACCAGGCGATCATCGTCGATTCCGAGTCCTCGTGTACAGCGGCGCCCATCGAGATTTGCAGGCTTCTGCCTGAAGCCCGGATTCTACGACGGTCTTCGGTGAACGCTCCCGGTGCGAACCCGTGGGCGCAAGCACGATCATGCAATCCGAAACACTTTCCGACCCCAATTGATCCGCGGCTGATCGAAGCATCAGAAACCATGTCGAGTGAGCGACTCCTCCGACGACTGGCTTACGTCCCCGTACGGCGCTCCCTTTGCGCCTCAGGCCACCGCCGGGGAGCGACCGTAGATCGTGCGCCAGTCGAAGATCGGCTCCGGGTCCAGCTCGCTGACGCCGTCGTCGTAGTGAAGGGCCGACGCCGGGATGCGAAGCGAGTCCAGGCGCCGCGCCATGTTCTCGTAGTGGAAGTTCATGTTCCCGCGGCGCAGCTCGGCGCGGTCGCGCAGGACGCGGGCCCTCATCTGCTCGGCGGAGCGCATCGGGTAGTGGCGGAGGTTGAAGAGGCGCGGCGAGGGAGTCCCGTCGAGCGGGTTGTGATTGAAGTGCCGGATGTTGGTGACTCGGGCACGCCAGGAGCGGATGCGAGGCGGACAGTCGGTCCACAGCGCGTAGTGGCGCACGCGCCGGGTCGTCTCGGGAATGGCGGGGTCGTCCTCGTCGGTCCACCAGTAGTTGAAGTTGCGGAACTCGATCCAGTCGATGCCGGATTCCTCCGCCTCGACGAGGTAGTCGTGGTAGGAGCGGTCGCGGGCGGGGCCCTCCAGGAACTCGTCCTGGTCGGGCCATGAGATCCAGTCGTATTCGCGTGACGTAGCTCTCGATCAGGTGGCGGGACATCGCCTGGTAGAGCTCGTAGAAGTCGAACTCGCGCGGGCACGCGGCGGATCTCGCGGCAGTGGCGGCCGAAAGCGCTCGAGGACGGCCGGGGTCTCGTCGGTCGAGCCGTGGTCCCAGACGACCAGGTCGTGGTTCTGCTCGAGCAGGTAGGAGATCGACTCCTCGAGCAGGTCGCCGTCGTTGTAGCAGAGGAGGACTCCGAGGCAGCGGAGCGGCTCATGGCTGCCGATCGGGTGAACACGAAGGTCTTGTTGACGAAGCCCTCGGTGTCCGGCGGCGGATCGAGGCTCCACTCGCGCTCCAGCGAGAAGCCGAGCTCGCTCCATCTTCGCCGGAGATCCGCATCGGTGATCCCCCACTGCCAGACGTGGTTCGAGTCGCGATAGCGGCCGTTCCTGGCCCTCATGCCAGTCGTCGAGGCGGTCGAACAGCTCGCGGTGGGCGTCCCAGGGCGGAACCGCCTCGAGGTACCTCTCGCGACCGAGATCGATCAGGCGGACCGTCGTCGTCGCCGCTCCCACTGCGGGTTGGTGATCACGAACGATGACGTCGCCGGCGCGTACAGCTCGAGCACCTGATCCCAGTCGGGCTCGACCATGCGCGAGGAGGACGTCGAACAGCAGGATCGCGTCGACCTGCCCGATCTCGGCCACCGTGTCCGGATCCGAGAAGCTGGCCGTCGAGCACCTCCATGCCCGGGCGCTCGGCGGCCTGCTCGATCGCGCTCAGCAGGTGATCGCCGGCGCGCCGGCGCGGACATCGAGGAGCGCTCCGCGCTCGAACGCTCGGCTTGTCGATCGCGTAGAAGGCGTACTGACCGTAGCGTCTGGCCGATCTCCAGGCTCGCGAACGACTCGATCCCGAGCTCGTCGACCGCGTAGTCGATCGCGCCGGGCCTTGCCGGAGGAGGCGCAGCCGGCTGCTCGGCGGCGCAGGCTCGCTCTGGCGGGTCGGGCTCTGCGCTCCTCGGAGCGAAGCTCCCGCCTCGCCGCCTCGAGCTCCTGCCTCGTCGCCTCGAGCTCGGCCCTGGTGCTGTCGAGCTCTCCGCTGCACGCGGTCGAGCTGGCGCCTGATCGCCTGGCTCGCGCATCTGGTGGGCGACCATGATCGCCCTCGCGCAGGCCGCCTCGGCCTCGGCGCGCAGCGCCCGCTGCTCGGGGTCCGCCCCGTGTCCGGAAGCTGGCCGTTCCACTTCTCCGCCAGCCTGATGTAGGTCTGGGTCCAGGTCTCGGGGTCGTTGATCAGCTCGAGCGAGTGGTGGTGGATGGCGCGAAAGTCGGCGGTCACCACCTTCTTGCCGGCGGCCCGCGCCTGCATGCAGATGTCGAAGTCGTAGCCGTGCAGCTTGCCCAGCGACTCGTCGAAGCGCAGCTCGCGCACGGCCCACGGCGAGAGCACCATCACGAAGCCGTCGATCGAGTCCACCTCGCCGGTGCTGGGCGTAGGAAGGGAGCTAGCTCGGGTCGCCAGCGAGATGCCGCGGAAGTCGCCGCCCGCCGTACTCCGGGTAGCGGTGGGTCACGCCCGCCCAGGTCAGCGCCCCCTGCCACCAGGCGATGCTTCTCACGCCGACGGCGCCGACGCAGCCGACGATCGCGACGTCGGGATCGCTCAGCGCCTCCCGCACCTTCGTCGGCGAAGTCCGAGATCGGCGAGCTCGACGTCCTGGTGGAGGAGGACGAGCGCCTCGAGGTCCTCGTGCGCCGCCGCCTTGTCGAGCAGCAGGTTGTAGTTGCGGAACAGCGAGCCGGCGGTCTGGTGGGCGAGGACGATCGAGTCGGGCTCGGCGGCGCGTTCGATGCCGGGCGCCGCACAGCGGTCGTAGGTCTCGGGATCGGTGACCGCGGTGCCGAAGACGATCACCTCGGCTCCCTGTCGGGTTTCCCGCTCGACGATCTCGAGCCGCTCACGCAGCTCGCTCAGCTTCGCGCTCCAAGGCGAGCTCGCGCTCCGTCGGGATGCGGCCGTCGCGCTCGCCGTTCCGAGCCGGCGGGTCCCGAACGCGGCGTCTCGGTCCGCGCGGGCGTGCTCGCGGCGCCTCGGCGACGCAGGGTCCGGCTCGTCCTCTCGGCGCCAGCGGACCCCGTTCCAGTCGATCTTCTCGATCGGCTCGGTGATGCCGTGCTCGCGACGGAAGTCGTCGACGGCCGCCCGGCACTCCGGGATCAGCCCGTAGTCGTCGACGATCAGGTAGCCGCCCCTGGACAGGCCCGGGTACAGCGACTCGAGCCCGACCCAGGTCGCCTCGTAGGTGTCGCCGTCGAGGCGAACGACCGACCAGCGACGACCGCGAAGCGTCGGGCAGCGTCTCGTTGAAGAAGCCCTCGCACGAGCTCGACCCCCTGCTCGAGCCCGAAGCGGGCGAAGTGACTCCGCACCTCCTCGAGCCGGACGCGCAGAGGAAGTCGACCCGGCTCAGATCGAGGTCGCGGTCCTCGGGGAAGCTGCCTCGCGTCGGGCGCCGGCAGTCCCTGGAAGGAGTCGGCCACGACCACACAGTGCGCTCGTCGGCCCCCAGGGAATCGAGCGTCGCGCGGGCCAGGATCGACGCGCCACCACGCCACGTCCCCGCCTCGATCACATCGCCCTCTACTCCGTCGGCGACGACCGACTCGACGCACGCTTGCAGGTCGTCGAGCCGCTCCAGGCCCACCATCGTCAGGCCGCTGAACGGCCAATCTCCGCCCCATGACGCGCAGGCCGAAGCTCCTCGTCGTCCAGCTCCCGGCAGATGACCTGGCTGTCGGGCCGGCGGGTGTCGCCGGTCCTGCTCACCGACAGCGTCCGGGCGCCCGCGAGGTCGCACAGGCACAGCTTCAGCAGCTCGAGGTAGGCCACCCGCATCGGTTCGGCGCCGGGTCGCGGCCGGACGGCGTGGATCTGACGATCGGTCCCCGCCCTCATGTGCTCGGCCCGCAGCGACTCCTCGCTGGGTCGCCACGCAGGGATATCGGGGTCCGGCGTCGGTCCCACCTGCTTTGCTATCTGGATGACTGTTCACGTCCGGGAACTTAGCGTGCAGGCACCATCCCTTACCGTTCGTTCGGTGGTCGTGGTTCAGCGGCGCAGCAGTACGGGTGGCGGGGCAGGCCTCGACGTCGCCCTCGATCGCCCTTTGCCCAAGTCGGTGCCGGTTGGCCAGGCCACCGCCGTCTTCTGCGTCGGCACCTGTTTTCATCGCCATCAGCGCGTCGTGGAGGTGGCGATCATCGCGAACGGGACCAGGCACCGGCCCGACCGCACAGCGAATGCCGCGGCCCGACCGGTTCCGTGAGCTGCACCCGACGCTATCGTCCGAGGAGGCGGCGTCGGTCGAGCGTGATCCCGAATCCGCCGGGGGACCCGGAGCTTCGCTCCTACCGAAGCGGCTTTTGGGCGACGATCCCGATCGGACCCCGAAGGCAACCCGGCGAGTTGGAGCTTCGTGTCGAGGCGCGGCTCGACAACGGGACGACGGCGAGCGCTGCACTCGGCACGATCGCCGTCGTCGAGCCACCCGAGCCTCCTTCGTACGAGGGCCTGCCGGCACCTGCCGGGCTGCCGCTGATCGCGATCTGCATGGCCACCTTCAACCCGGACATCGAGCTCTTCCGAACCCAGGTCGAGTCGATCCGAGCCCAGACCGACCGGCACTGGGTCTGCCTGATCAGCGACGACTGCTCGGCACCCGAGCAGTTCGAGGAGATAGCCGAGGTCGTCGCGGGAGACCGGCGGTTCGTCCTCTCACGCGCAGAAAGGCACCTGGGCTTTTACCGTAACTTCGAACGTGCCCTGCAGATGGTTCCCGCGGAGGCCGAGTTCGTTGCTCTCAGCGATCACGACGATCGCTGGTATCCGGACAAGCTCGAGTCGCTGAGGGCGGCGATTGGTCCGGCTGAGTTGGCCTACAGCGATCTGCGGCGCGTCGACGCCAACGGACACGTGCGCGCGGAGACGCTCTGGCACGGGCGGCGCAACAACAACACGAACCTTGCCTCGCTTCTGATCTCGAACACGATCGTGGGCGCGGCGTGCCTGTTTCGAAGGCGCGTGATCGACCGCGCTTTGCCGTTCCCGGACGGCCCCGGCTGGGATTTCCACGACCACTGGCTGGCCCTCGTGGCCATGGCGCTCGGCGAAGTCGCTTACGTGGATCGCCCGCTGTATGACTACGTCCAGCATCCGGGCGATCCTCGGGCGGTGCTCGGGCGAGCGGCCGCCGGAGGCCCGGCATGAACGATGGCGTGGCTTTCTCGATCGCTGGCGTTCCGCCTACTTCAGCCTCTACCTACAGCGCGAGCTGTATGCGCGGATTCTGCTCGCCCGTTGCGGGGGCGAGCTGACGGCTCGCAAACGCCGAGGACTGCGTCTCTTGGTCGCCGCGGCTCGCTCGCCGCTGGCTCTCGCCTGGCTGGCCGCCCGGCCCGCGCGCGCTCTCTTCGGGCGCAACGAGACGCTGCGGGTCGAGGGGGTCCTCGTTAGAGGAATCCTCTGGCGCTACCTGATCGTCCTCCGAACCCGGGGACGGGAGCGACCAGGGGGACGAAATGGCGACGCCAGCCTGCCCGGCTTTGAGCCGGAGCACCTGGGAGCGAAACAGCGACAATGGCTGGTGGGGAGCTGATGCGCTCATCCGCCGAGCATCTCGGCCGAGCTCATGTCCGTGGCGAGGCGGGAACGCCCCTCCGCACCGAGCTGCAGGAGCTTGTTACGACTGACGTGCGGGGTTCGCCCTCAGCCAGTCGCCGACCGACTTCACCTGGTTGCGAATCTGCGGCGGCATCTCTTCTCGGTGCGAGAGGTAGTAGTCGAAATCCAGATCCCGGTAGGAGACCACGATCTCCGGCAGTTCCTCCTCAAGCTGCCGGTTTCGGCTGTCGAGGCCGCGCACCAGGCACAGTCCCGTCGGGGCGGTGGGAACCGTCACCATGTCCAGCTCCGGTCGGCGACATCGGAGCGCCAACGCCGCCTTCCATACGTCGCCGGAATGGAAGCTCGTCGTCTGCTCGCGGCTCGCTGTCACTTCATCGAACGGGATGCAATCGTGCAGGAGAATCACCGTGCCGGCAGCGGAATGCCTCTCCAGGTTCACGAAATCTCGCAATACCTGCTCGAACAGATGGAGGCCGTCGATGAACGCCAGTTCCACCGGCCCACCCAGCAAGTTGCCGAGGTCGTAGCGCGCGAAGAACTCATCGCTGGTGAGCTCGTAGATCGTTGCGTCGGGATGCTGTCCCTCGATGCTCGGCGCGGGATCGATTCCGATGCAACGAGTATCTGCCAGCGCCTGTAGCAACGAAATGCCCCTCCGCACGCCGATCTCGACGTAGTTCGTCGGCTCCAGGATCTCGTGGATCCACCTCAGCACGTGGTAATAGGCCGGCCCCGGCAGGCGCCGCCGGGACTCTTCCAGGTGCTTCGCGAGAAGCGCTGCATCCCGTGCTTCCATCCGGCTCTCACCTGGGCCACGCGTATTCGAATGGGCCGAGCGCCATGTACTGGCCCGAGTGGTCGTATTCGATGCCGTGCGCGACGCGGAAGCGTGTCGCGGCGCCGAGATCGGCTTTCTTCACGATGATGCCTTCCGGCAGCGTGATGCCCGGAAACGCGGCAGCGCCGTTGACCGGATTTCGGATCGGACCGCATTCGATGTCGACGTAATCGCCACATCGGGCGCGCGTGTTCACCCCATCGAAGTGCAGTTCGTACGGGACATCCAACGGGCCGTGGATGGTCGGCCACGTCCACGCCAGGATGCCCCACGGGCCGCCGACTTTACCCTCGAGCAGCGTTTCGATGGCTGTACGCTGCGTGGCATCGGCGCGCTCGTCAATCAGAATGAGCGCTTCGCCGCGGCCTTCGTGAATCGCGCCGGGCCAATTCACATACACGGAGAAGTTCAGCCCGTCCAGTGTGACGTCGCCGAACGAACCGCGATCGATGTGCCACGTCCAGCCGCCCTCGCATTTGCCGGTGGTCGGCGGCGCGTTAAAGTTACACGGGCACCCCCAGTCGCAATTGCACGCGATCAGGACGGTTCCGTTGAGACGCCAGTGTTCAGCCGCGGATTCACTGCGCGGCTACATCTACGACTTCATCCACCTGTTCGCGCCGGCGCTCGATCGCGCCACCGTGGACGCGGCGCTCGCCGGCGCCGAGAACCGGAATCCCTGACTCGTCTCGGGCGATGGCAACGCGCCATGCTGACCCCGCTGCGCTTGACGCCGGTCCAGGTCGACCGGACCAAATATCTGCCGCCGCTGCTCCTCGAGCTGGTCGAGGCCGCCGAAGCCGGCGGCGATCTCGTGCCCGCAGTGCTGGCGATCGTCCGCAAGCTCGGCTTCGACGGCTTCCTGTACGCGACGGCGAGCTATCACCTGCGACCGAACAACGACGAGCGCATCCACTACTTCACGACGCTGCCGCGCGAATGGGTGATCCGCTACGACCAGCAGGCCTACGTCGAGTGCGATCCGCGCGTCCTCTACTCGTTCGAGAGCGCGCTGCCGCTCGTGTGGGACAGGTGAGCGAGCGCGGCAAGAATCCGAAGACCGACGCGTTCCTGCTCGACGCCGTCGCGCATGGCGTCGGCAGCGGCGTCGCGTTTCCCGTCTACGCCGGCTACCCGGCGCGCACGCTCGTCTCGCTCAGCCATTCGGCGCCGATGATCGACGATGCGCGACGCAGGCAGATCGCCGCCAACCTCGGCGACATCGTGATCTTCGGACAGTGTTTCCACGAGGTGTTCGTCAAGGGCGTCATCGAGAAAGGCATCGCGCCGCACTTCGAGGGCGCGCCGTTGAGCCCCCGCGAGCGGCAATGCCTGCAGATGGCGGCGCACGGGATGACGGGCGCCGACATCGCGTTCAAGCTCGGCATCACCGAGCGCGGCGTGACCTATCACTTCGCCAACATCGTGAGCAAGCTCGGCGTGCTGAATCGCCACGAGGCGATCGCCAAGGGCATCGCGCAGGGCATCATCCGGATGGAGGTGTGAGAGGGCGGGCTGCGATGAGTGTGGCGCGAGGGCAGAGCCCGCGGGCTTCATACCCCAGGCGCCCGAAGGGCTCTGCCCTCGCGCCACACGCGCCACACGCACCCACAACTGGTAGCCAAGGAACACCGCAGCGATCACGCGTTGCCGGCGAGCCACGCGCGGAGCTCCGCGATCGAGTGCACGGTCGCGAGCGGCCGCTGTCGCGCGAGGTCCTCCGGCGGCGTGCGCGCCGTAGGCGACGGCGAGCGCCGCGACGCCCGGCGTTGCGCGCAAGCTCGAGGTCGTGCGTCGTGTCGCCGATCATCAGCGTCTCCCCGGGCGTCGGCGCCGACGCTGATCCATCAGGTGCAGCGAGCATGTCGGGATGCGGCTTCGGGAAGCCCTCGTCGGCGCAGCGCGTCGCCGCGAAGAAGTGGCCGAACGTCCTGCTGGTCGAGCGCGCGATCGAGGCCGGCCCGCGACTTGCCGGTGGCGACGCCGAGCAGGTGGCCCGCCGCGTTCAGTTCCGCCAGCATTTCGCGCACGCCCGCGAACAGCGGTATCGACGCAGTCGCGCGCGAAGATAGTGATGCCGGTAGCGCGCGGCAAGCTCCGCGATGCCGCTCCGACGGCAGGCTCGGCGCGACGTGCCGCAGCGCGTCGGCGAGACCGAGCCCGATCACGAATCGCGCGTCGACGTCGTCGGGCATCGGCTCGCCGACGTCGCGGCACGCCTGCTGCAGCGACTCGGCGATGATCGCCGTCGAATCGGCGAGCGTGCCGTCCCAGTCGAAGACGACGAAGCGATATCGGCGCGGTCGCAAGCCAGCGGCGTCAGCCATTGGCGAGTGCATCGAGGCGCGCGACGTAACGAAGCGAGCTCCGGCGCGAGCGGCGCCTCGACGACCACTTCGCGGCCATCGAGCGGATGCGCGAAGCGAATCCGGCGCGCGTGCAGGAACATTCGCTTCAGGCCCTGGCGCGCGAGCGCCTTGTTCCACGCGAAATCGCCGTACTTGTCGTCGCCCGCGAGCGGAAAGCCGAGGTGCGCGAGATGAACGCGGATCTGGTGCGTGCGACCGGTCTCGAGCTCGGCTTCGAGCAGCGCCTGCGGCGGCTCGGCGTGCGGCCACACCTTCGACGCGCCGGAAGATCGTGCGCGCCAGGCGCCCTGCGGGATCGACCCGGACGCGCCGCTCGCCGTCGCCCGTCACGTAGCTCGTGAGCGGCAGCTCGACCGCGCGCAGCGCGTCGCGCCACTTGCCCCGCACCAGCACGTCGTAGCGCTTGTCGATCGCGCCGTCGCGCAGCTGCGCGTGCAAGCCGGTCAAGCGCGCCGCGCTTCTTCGCGACGAGCAGCACGCCCGGACGTGTCGCGGTCGAGCCGATGGACGAGCTCGAGGAACGCCGCGTCGGGGCGCGCGTGGCGCAGCCGCTCGATGACGCCGAACGAGATGCCGCTGCCGCCGTGGACCGCGAGGCCCGGCCGGCTTGTTCAAGCGCGATCAGCGCCTCGTCCTCGAACAGGATCGGCGGCAGCGCGACGCGACCCATGACGCGCCGCACCGGGCTTGCTCGCGTGGCGCCGACGCCCGGATCGGAGGGATCCGAAGCTGGTCGCCGACGCTGAGCCGCGCGTCGGGCCCGACCTTGCGGCGGTTCACGCGAACCTCGCCGCTGCGCAGGATCCGGTAGATGTGGCTCTTGGGGACGCCCTTCAGGATCTTGACGAGGTAGTTGTCGACGCGCTGCCCCTCGCCGTCGTCGCCCACTGCAAGCCAATTCACAGCATCCTTGCTTAAATCATTCATATGCTTAATAATTATCCCCTGCAGCACGCTTGGCCCGGCGCGATCGTAACGATTCGTACGTTGCTGCCGAAATGGCGGCGCACTCGATCATCGGAGGATGGCGAGCGCCCCACCGGCCAGGCGAAGGCCCCGCGCTGCGGGGCAAAGACGGCCGTTGCAGGCATTGCGCGCAGTTGCGTAAACCGGCCGCCGGTTAAATCCACTGACCGTCCGGGCGTTGCGCCCCGGAAAAGTAGGGATGGTAAAGGAAGAGCGCAGTCTCCGCACCCGGCTTGCGGCCGGTTCGAAGCGGCGCATTGCGCGGCGCACTTAGCGACGATTTCTGCCTCAGGCTGTCCCCGGTCCGGCGATTCGCGATTCTTCGCGATGTTCGTCCGATCGGCCGGACAGCCGTGAGCTTAACCGCTTGAACGCAACGATGAAGCCCACCACACCGACGAGATCGCACTACCTCGCCACTGTCGAGGCCGACGCCAGACCTGACACCAGGCACGCGTCCACCCTGCTCTCGTTCGCCCGCCGCTACCGCTGCGGGCGTGGTCGACTTCGCCCGCGTCCGCCGCCCGATAGCGTAACGCCGCGCGAGCGCGCGGCCTCCGTTTCGCCTCGCCGCACGCCCGGCCGGATCCGCGCCGGGAAAACAACTATGAAACGCATGCTGTTCAACGCCACCCAGGCGGAGGAGCTTCGGGTGGCCATCGTCGACGGCCAGAAGCTGGTCGACCTCGACATCGAGTCCGCAAGCAAGGAGCAACGCAAGAGCAACATCTACAAAGCCGTCATCACCCGCGTCGAGCCCAGCCTCGAAGCGTGTTTCGTCGATTACGGCACCGAGCGCCACGGCTTCCTGCCGTTCAAGGAAATCGCGCGCCAGTACCTGAAGGGCCGCGGCCGCGGCAATTCCGACGGCGACGACGACGATGGCGACGGCGGCGGCCGCGGCCGCATCCAGGATCAGCTCAAGGAAGGCATGGAGCTGATCGTCCAGGTCGACAAGGACGAGCGCGGCAACAAGGGCGCGGCGCTCACCACGTACATCTCGCTCGCCGGCCGCTATCTCGTGCTGATGCCGAACAATCCGCGCGGCGGCGGCGTGTCGCGGCGCGTCGAAGGCGAAGAGCGCAACGAGCTTCGCGATGCGATCAGCGGGCTCGACGTCCCGCCAGGGAATGAGCGTCATCGCGCGCACGGCCGGCATCGGCCGCGGCACCGAAGAGCTGCAGTGGGACTTGAACTACCTGATGCAGCTGTGGCGCGCGATCGAGGACGCGTCGAAGCTGCAGTCCGGCGCGTTCCTGATCTACCAGGAATCGAGCCTCGTCATCCGCGCGATCCGCGATTACTTCCATCCGGACATCGGCGAGCTCCTGATCGACACCGAAGCGATCTTCGAGCAGGCGCAGCAGTTCATGAGCCACGTGATGCCGGCGACCGTGCACCGCGTGAAGCTCTACAAGGACGACGTTCCGCTCTTCTCGCGCTTCCAGATCGAGCACCAGATCGAGACCGCGTACGCGCGGCAGGTGCCGCTGCCTTCCGGCGGCGCGATCGTCATCGACCACACCGAGGCGCTCGTCTCGGTCGACGTCAATTCGGCGCGCGCGACCAAGGCCGGCGACATCGAGACGACGGCGTTCAACACCAATCTCGAAGCCGCCGACGAGATCGCCCGCCAGCTGCGCCTGCGCGACCTCGGCGGGCTCATCGTCATCGACTTCATCGACATGGAGAGCGCCAAGAACCAGCGCGAAGTCGAGACCCGCCTGAAGGACGCGCTGCGCTACGACCGCGCCCGCGTGCAGCTCGGCAAGATCTCGCGCTTCGGGCTGATGGAGCTCTCGCGCCAGCGGCTGCGTCCGGCGCTCGCGGAATCGGCGTACATCCCGTGCCCGCGCTGCCACGGCATCGGCCACATCCGCGGCACCGAATCGAGCGCGCTGCACATCCTGCGCATCCTGCAGGAAGAGGCGATGAAGGAGAACACCGCGCAGGTCGTCGCGCAGGTTCCGGTCGACGTCGCGACGTTCCTGCTCAACGAAAAGCGCACCGAAGTGCTGTCGATCGAGACGCGCTTCAAGGTCAACGTCCTGCTCGTGCCGAATCGGCATCTCGAAACGCCGAACTACACGATCGAGCGCCTGCGCCACGACGACTTGAACCAGAGCGAGCCGCTGCCGCTCTCCTTCAACCTCGTCACGCAGCCCGAGGAGCCCGATCCGGTCAAGCAGATGAAGGAAGAGGCGAAGGAGCCGCGCCAGGAAGCGGCGGTCAAGGGCATCACACGCCGGCCGAGCGCGCGCCGATGCCGCGCCGCCCGCGGCGGCCGCTGCGCCGCCCGCGGCCCCGCGCCGCAGCCGACGGCTGGTTCTCCAAAATGCTGAGCTGGTTCCGCCGCAAGCCGGCGATTCCCACGCCGCCCGCGCGCATCGAAACGCCGCGCGAAGCCCGGACGCCCGGCGCGACGCGGCACGCGATGGCCGCGGCGAGCGCGATCGCAATCGCGGCCAGGACCGCCGCGACGGCCGCCGCGACGAGCGCCGCGGCGATGGTCGCGATCACCGCGGCGGACGCGGCGACGGACGCCCGCAACAGGGCGCCCAACGCCGGGACGGACAACCGCCGCGCGACGCGCAGCCGCCGCGCGAGCCGCGTCCGCCGCGCGAGGGCCAGCCGCAGCGCGAGCCGCGTCCGCCACGCGAGCCGCGCGAAGGTCAGCCTCCGCGCGAAGGTCAGCCTCCGCGCGAAGGCAGCCCGCGCGAAGGCAGCCACCGCGCGAGCCCCGCCGCCGCGCGAACCGCGTCCGCCCCGCGAGCCGCGCGAAGGCCAGCCGCCACGCGAGCCGCGTCCGCCGCGCGAGCCGCGTCGCCTGCACCGGGCAGCGCCGAGGCGACGGTCCCCGCCATCGAGGCCGCCGAGCCGGGGATGACGCGCCCGATCGAGCGACGGCCAGTCCGCGCGAAGGCGGCGAAGGCAATCGCCGCCGCCGCGACCGACATCGCCGCGGCGATCGCGGCGATCGCCCGGAACGCGGCGACGCGCCGGCAGGAACTCCGGTGCGGAGCACAACGACACGCCGATGGCGCCGGAATCCCCCCGCCGCGCTCGAGGCCACGCACCTGCTCACCGGAAGGCCGCCACCCGTGAGGCTCATCCCGGCGGCGCCGACGCCGGCGCAACCGCGATCGAGCCGCCACGCGCCTCGCTCCGTCGGAAGCGGATACGGTCATCAAGCCCGTGGCACCCCGCGCTCCGGTATCGGAGATCGCGGTGCCACCGAAGCCCGTGGCACCGCAGCCACGTCCGCTCGAAACGTTGCCGCCGGTATCGATGTCGCTGCCGCCGGATTCCGGGTTGGAGTTGGTCGAGACGCGATCGAAGGCGCCACGATGCCCGAGCCCGAATCGCGCCGCAGGGTCCGCGGCGCGTGCGCCCACCGCGTGCGGTCGTCGCCGAAGAACCGCTGCAGATCATCGAGACGCGCAAGGAAGACTCGCCGCCTGCCGGCTGACGCTCCGTCGATCGACCGAAAAGGCGGGCTTCGTGCCCGCCTTTCTCGTTACGGTGCGGGGTTGAGCTTAACGCGATGCACCAGATGTATCCGCGGTTCTATTACGGTATCGAACGTCCGCATGCCCCTGTCGGTTCGTGACCACTGGCATCCAGGTCCAACCCGCGCTCGCGGGATTCACGTCCATGACGAGTGACCGCTTCCACATCGGCGTCTCGACGCCCAGCGGCGAGATATAGCCGCCGCCATGTTGGCCCACGTATTCCCGCGGGTAGTTGTAGGTCACGTAGTCGCCGGCGCGCTCGGTTCTCGATGAACTCGGCACGGACTTCATGCTCGGGCTTCCGGTCGTCCACCGCGACGAGCCTGGTGACAGGAGGTCCTCGTTCTCAACAATTGGTCAAGCGGTCGCAATTGATAATCGTCGTCCTTGATCTCGTTTCATCGGCGGTCGGGCTCGCGACGAAATTGCGCGCGGGTCTTCTGCGCCGTCGCGATCCGCTGTCCTGCGTGAAACGGGGTACCGTCGGGTCGAATCCGCTCGGCACGTACCGATGGTCGCCCGGCTGCACGCGTCTGGGGTCACGGGGCAGGTCGCGCTTTCTCGTCTAGACCGTATCCGCACGGTGGCCGCCGTGCTGGGCCCGCAGACCCGACGTTGGTTTGCGCCTCGAACTGATTCGCCAGAGCAGGAACGTCGACCATGGCGGTCGAGCGCCCGAGGCGCGCCAGGCCTTCGTCGGACGTAGACGTCGCGAGGATCTATTCCGAGGCCGGCCGAAGTGTCCTGCCGTCCAGTTCCTGGGCCGCGAGAGCGACAGCCACAAGGCTGCGACACCAGGACGAGCGCGCAGTAACCTTGTCGCCTACGGCTTCTTCGCCGACGCGCAACTCTAGCTGGTTCGCCGTTTCTGCCGTGCGCTTCCCCCCCGTCGATTACGGCGGGGCACGTGCCCCGACTCCAACCGCGTGCCGCCTCGTCGCAGGTCTTCGATGCGCACCGATGAAACGATTGCTGATCCTGTATCACACGCAATTCGGCGCCACTGCGCAGATGGCGCAGGCCGCGTTCGACGGCGCCCGATCGATCGAGGAAACTGACACCGTGCTACGGCGCGCCGCCGATGCAGGCGTGGCCGAGATCATCGCCGCGAACGCGCTGATCATCGCTACGTCCGAGAATTTCGGCGGCATGGCGGGAATGGTCAAGGATTTCCTGGAGCGCACGTTCTACCCGTGCGAAGGCAAGCTCGAAGGCCGCCCCTATGCGGTGCTGGTGTGCGCCGGCACTGACGGCACAGGTGCGATGCGCGACGTCGATCGCGTCGCGACGGGCTGGCGACTCCACAAGGTGCATCCGGGGTTTATCCACAAGAGCGGCGTCACCGCGCAGCCGGTGATCGTGCCCGACGAGGTGCTGGCCCAGTGCAGCGAAATCGGCGCGACGCTCGCGGCCGGCATCGCCGCCGGTATCTACTGAGAACGCGCGGGTCAGCCGCGCGTGAGCGTCGGCCGCAGGCGCGCGACGAGACCCGCGGCGGAAGCCTCGATCAGATCCAGAACGCGGTCGAAGCCTTCGGGGCCGCCGTAATACGGATCGGGCACTTCGCGCACGCCCTGCTCGGGCGCCAAGTCCAGCAGCAATCCAAGATGGCCGGCAAACTCGGCCGGCTTCATTTCGGTGAGCGCCCGCAGGTTGGATTCGTCCATGCAGAGAATCCAGTCGAACTGCGCGAAGTCCTCCGGCCCCACCTTTCGCCCGCGCAACTTGCTGAGATCGTAGCCGCGGCGGCGCGCCGCCTGGATCGCGCGCTGGTCCGGTGGCGAGCCGACGTGCCAGTCGCCAAGGCCCGCCGATTCGGTTCGAACGCGATCGGCGAGGCCTTCCCGTTGCAGCGCGGCGCGAAACACTCCCTCCGCCGTCGGCGACCGGCAGATGTTGCCGAGGCAGACGAACAGCATTGAAATTTCAGCAGTTTCTTCTATTTTCTCTTTCCTAAACATCATATTACGTAACCTGTTGTAACCTAGAGTTGCCCACCGTATCATGGCGCACCTGTATCCAGACTGTATCCAGAGGCGCCCATGCCGAAGCTGTCCGATCGCATCATCCGTGACCTCAAGCCTCCCGGCCGCGACGTGTGGCACTCCGCGGGCATCAAGGGTTTGTATCTTCGCCATCGGCATCCGGGCGGCAGCAAGGTCTTCGTCCTCCGTCGGCAAATCGCAGGCCGCAATCTCGTCGAGACCATTGGCGAATGGAGCGACGATCTGCAACTTGCGGACGCTCAGCGCGAGGCCCTGATCCTGCGCGGCGAGAGCAAACCCACTGGCAAGCATACCGTAGCCGACCTCGCCGATCGTTTCTACAAAGCACGCATCGAGCGGAGCTACAAGAGGCCGCGTCAGGTCGAGCACTACCTTGTCCGCGATCTCGCTGACATCGCCACGCGCGAAGTAGGCAAGATCAAAGACGCCGATCTTGTCCGGCTGCTGGAGCGCAAGGCGCGGGCAAGTGGCCCGGTCGCGGCGAATCGGCTGCTCGGCATCGTCAAGCGGATGTTCCGCTACGGCGTCAAGAAAGGTTTTGTCGGCCGCGATCCGGCGGCGGGGCTCACCCGCGACGACGCTGGCGGTAGGGAACGGTCGCGTGCGCGGACGTTGACCGATGCCGAGATCGCCGCGCTGTGGAACATCGACAACGCAACCTGCGATCACGCCGATCTCTACCGGTTCCTGCTGCTCTCCGGGCAGCGCATCGGCGAGGCGCAGGCGGCACGCTGGCAGCACTTCGACCTCAAGGCCGGGACCTGGCGCATCGACGACAACAAGTCCGGCAGACCGCACGTCTGCCCGATCTCGACTGCGATGCGCGAGATCCTCGATCGCCGCGATCGAGCTCGGCCTGGCCCTTTCGCAACGGCATCGACCACGGCGGCGCAAGCATGGCTCAAGCGATTCTGCAAGCGCGAGGACATCGATCCGGCATTCACTCCGCACGATCTGCGACGGACCTGTGCGTCGAGAATGCGGAAGATCGGCGTCAGTTTCGACACCATCGAGTTGCATCTGAATCACGCAATCGAGGGCGTCGCCAAGGTCTATCAACGCGACGATCTGATGGACGAGCGCAAGGCTGCGGTCGAACTGTGGGGCAATGCCGTCCTGAAGGTGGTGCAGCAATGAAGCCCAAGCCTAAGGGCGAAATTGTGTCGGCGCGCGCGAGTCTCGGGCGCGACGTGTTACCGCCCGAACGCGGGGAACCACGGATAAAACCGCTCTGGATCGACTGGAACACTGCCGGCGTGACCGTGGTCTGGTCGGGAGGGATCCCAGCTGTTCATCAACTTGCAGCAAGTCAAGCGACAATCAGCTGCGCACCACCGCATCATCAAAAAATTGCTCATCATGCTCAACGAACAAGCGCCAATGTCGCAAGGGATGCGGTCGACAGTCGCCGCCGAAAACCTCGACGCCGTGAAACGGTTGAAGGATCAAAAGGACGACGCCATCGCAGGGCGAGTCAAACAAGCGGACCCGGGAGCGCGAGAAGCGGGACCCGTATGCGAGATCGCTTCAGAGCGAAGCGGATACGATTGCGCAAAGAGGATTCCGCCAAGTCTGATTGCGGATATTCGCGCCGCGCTAAAGCTAAAGAAGTTTCCTGGAGTGACAGGCCGCATGATTAGGGACGTGAAAGTCGCGCGGGCGCGCAAGAAGTTGCCGCGACCCAAAGAGTCCCGGTAAAAACGACAGGAAATATCGCAAACAAGGGCCGTAAACGGCCCTTTTGCTTTGCGCGCCCTGCACCCTCCGGCGACGATTGAATCGCTCTCAATCGCCCATAGGAGGACCCAGTGACCACAAACACAAGCAAGGCAAGCCGCTCGCATGCGAGAACGATGCCCTCGCCCGCTGGCTTTCGGCGTGCCGGTCTCGCCGCATACCTCGATCGGTCGCCATCCGGGATCGACAAGTTGCTCGCCCGTGGCGAGATCCCGAATCCGGTAATGATCGGACGAACGCCGTTCTGGCCGAAGCATGTCATTGACGGGTGGCTCGCTGCGAAAGTCGCCGCGTGATCTCTCCCGCCCAGCAAACGCCCTGTGGGGCACGCAATCGAGCGGTCTGCTACCTCGGCGCTCCTCCGCGGATGAAAAGCGCCCCGTAGAGCGCACGAAGCGGTTCCGCGTCGAGACTTTGAAGCGGCAGACGGGCCGGTATGTGCTCTATCAGTCGTACACCGATAAAGCTTTGGCCGAGCGCGTCGCCGGTCAACTCCGATGGGTCGGCGCAACGGTGCGCGTCGTCCGCGCGTGACTGCGTGGCCGGCGCGTTCGTGAGCCTCGTACTCGACGCCGTCCGCGGGGTTTCCCCGGGCGCGCTGCTGACCGCAGTATGCCTCGCCGATCGTGCGAACAAGGCGCGTGGCGGGCTTGCCTGGCCGAGCCTGCGCGACATCGCGGAGCGGACGAACCGGCAGGAGCGGCAAGTCCGATGCGACCTGCGCGAGCTCGAGATGGCCGGCTGGATCGGACGCCTAGGCGAGGGAACAGGCGGCCGCGGTCGCGCCACGACGTACGAACTCAACGTGCCGGCGATGTTGCATGCGATGCCGATAGAAAAGGCGGCGCCACACTGCCGGGAATTGCGCAAGTTACCCGGCATTCTAGGACCGGGTTTCACGTTGAACAATCGCGCAAAGGGGGCAGTCCACGACACGAAACCCGGCAGTGCCAAGCAGAAACCCGGCACTCCACTGCAAGAAACCCGGCACCACACTGCCCCCGAACCGGAAGTTGAACCGGAATTTATAACCGGGTTTGAACCGGAAGCCCGCGCGCGCGCCCGCGCGAACGCCGAGCCTCACGGCACTGGAGCGGCTGCACCCCTCTCCCTCCCTTTTAAGAAACTGAACACCGAACCGGAAGGCACAGTGCCCAATGCGAGCGATAGCGGCACAGCGCAACAAACCCCGGTTTAGCAAGGAAAGACCCAAACCCCGAACCCGCGAAGAGCAACTCGCATTCACGCCGAAGCAAGGGCGGCAGCTGAGTCGTGGGACCAGGCAAGCAGGGCAATGGCGGCAGAATGAGTCGGGGGGGAAGGCTGTGTCTCCGCCGGCACGGGCGGGACGCCGGCCCCCCCAAATTTTCGAGGCGAAATAGGGGGAATCAAAGAACCAAACGCGGGGCGGTCGGAGGCGGGGGGAGTTACGACCTTTGGAAACTCTGGAAACCGCCGCGCCCGTCTCTTTCATGATGCTTGTATTGCCCTAGGAGCCTTCGATGCCAGCAAAGTCTAAAGACCTGTCCGCCGGCTACTTCCACCATGCCGGCACGTTCAAGGCACCTGCGGGCCTTCCCAGGGGAGCCCAGACGCTATGGCGCCGCATCATGGCGACGCACGCCCGAGGATCAATGGCGGCCCGGCGATTTGCCGCTGCTGGCGCTGTTCTGCCGCGTGTCCGTGCTCGCGAGCGACGCTGTTGCGCACCTTGAGCGCGACGGACAGGTTGAGCGGACGGGAAAACGTCGCCCTGGGTGAAGATTTCGGGCGATCACGGCAAGACGCTGGCCGCGCTGGCGAGCAAGCTCCGACTCGCGCCGTCGTCGCGGATCCGGGCGGAAGCGCACAGCCTGCAACAGCGTCCTGCGCACGTTAAGCCGTGGCAGTGGGGCGATCGCGATCCCAGTCGCGACCTCGACGACGACCTACTCGCGAAGTGATCGATGCGTAGACCGGCCGCCCTGCCGATCGCACCGGCGAGTGCCCGATTCTGCATTTGCTAGCCGCGATCCTGCGGGAAGTGCTCGCCCTTCACCGCAAGGTCGATGAGCTATCAAGGTCGGGGGTTTCGCCGACCTTCGCGGGGCCGCTATCGGGTCTCCTGGCCGCCATTCACGCATCGGTCGCCGAGCGGGTGTTCTCTGCCGGCGAGCTGCTCACCCATGCCACGCTGGTCGCCGATCTTCGCGCTGCGATCGTCGGGACGCTGGGATCGCCAATGCTCGGCGGCTCGGCAAGGTGCTCTCGCGGGTCGAGGGGCTCGACCTCGGCGGCCTCGTAGTCGTCCGCGTCGGCGCCGATTCGACTGGCACTCTCGTGGTCGGTGCGAGTTTCGCGGCCGCGATCTCCACGGTTTACGCGAGCGCTCGCGCCGGCGGGATGATGGCACATCCGAACACGAGGGGATGCACCGTGGAACGCGTAGGCGAATTGACCGAGCAACTGCAAACCAAGCTCGCACCGGCTCACCGTCGGGAGATTCTTGCAGGCCCGCACCAAAGGCAATTCGGAAGCCGCGGTCGCGTTTGCCGAGGCCCAAAACTGGGTCGACCGCGGCGACATCGTCCGCACTGAAGGCCGCGACGTCGGACATCGGAACTTCCGATATTCCGTTGAGCCGCGATCCGGTGTCGGTGGCTTTTTTTCGCGCGTTGCGCCCGCTCTCGATTCCGCTGCGGCTCGAGGGCATGCGGCGCGTACCGCTCCTGACCAAGGTGTTCACGAATACCGGCGGCATCGTCGCCGTTCAGGTCGCCGAGACGGCCGGATTCCGGTACTGCGGAGCAATTGGGATCCAACGCAGCTTGAACCGCGGAAGATTGGCGCGATAACGTGGTCACGGACGAGTTGCACCAAAACACATCGAACGCAGCGCAGCTTGCCATCGCCGACGATCTTACGGCAGCGGTTGCGGCGGCGGAAAACCTCGCGTTCATCTCGCCGAACGAAACGGGCAGCGTTCTCGACGGTGCGCCGTCCTTTGCTGTCGATCCGGTTCCGCGGTGTCGGACGTCGACGCCGACCTGCGTCATCTGGTCGAGCTCGTCCCTGGTGCCGATCGACCCGGCGCCGCGTTCGTGATGAGCAAGACGACCGCGACTTTTCTCGGCGACGCTTCGCGGATCCGGCGGCGCGTCGGCGTATCCCGAGAGATCGGTCCGCAGGGCGGAACGCTGCTTGGCCTGCCCGTGCTCGTCTCGCAGGCGTGCGAATTCGATGATTCGCCAGCGACTGGCTTCGTCGGACTCCTGAATCCGAGCGAGATTCTCTGGAATGAGGGCGACGCGATCCTGAGGCACGTCCGACCGCGGCGAGTTTGCACATGGATGACGACCCCGACTCCTCGATCACGGCCGGTGGTCTCCATGTTTCAAGCGGACGCTATCGCCCTAAAGGCGGTGCGCCGGTAGCGGGGTGGCACGCGAAGGCCGGCAGCGGTGCTTACTACACTTGTAGCTTGATCTGCTTTAGGAATCTCGGACCAACCTGAAGGTTAGTTTTTTGGCAAACTTCGACCTTGGATAGAGGAGTTTGTCATGAAGAGGAAGCGGTTTTCGGTCGAGCAGATCGTCGCCGTGCTGAAGCAAGCGGAGCTGGGCATGGCGGTGGCGGACATTATCCGGCAGGTGGGCATCTCCGAGCAGACGTTCTACCGTTGGAAGAAGCAGTACGCGGGAATGCAGTCGGACCAGGTGCGGGAACTGAAGCAGCTGCAGGATGAGAATGCGCGGCTCAAGAAGCTGGTCGCCGAGCTGAGTCTGGACAAAGCGATCCTGCAGGACGTTGCCGCAAAAAACTGGCGCGGCCCGCGCTGAAGAGGCACGCAGTGGAGTACATCGTGAGCCACTATGCCCTCAACGTGCGGCGGGCCTGCCGACTGATCAAGCAAACGCGCAGCGTGCAGTACTACCGCAGCGTCAAGGACCCGCGCCACGATCTGCGCAGCCGCATGCGCGAGATCGCGCAGACGCGGGTGCGTTATGGGTATCGGCGCATCCACGTTCTGCTCAAGCGTGATGGCTGGCAGGTCGGCAAGAATCAAATGTATCGGCTCTACAGCGAGGAACAGCTACAACTGCGCTCGAAGCTGCCGAAGCGCCGCAAGATGGTGGTGGTGCGGCAGCGAACGGATCCGGCCGCGGGCCTCGAATGATGTCTGGAGTCTGGATTTCGTATCCGATCAGCTCGCGGACGGGACGCGCTTTCGAGCGCTGACGGTGGTCGACATCTTCAGCCGCGAAGCATTGGCCATCGAAGTCGGTCAACGCCTGGGCGGTGAACATGTGGTGGCGGTTCTGAATCGGCTCGCTGCGCAGCGCCAAGCGCCCAAGTATCTGTTCGTCGATAACGGCAGCGAATTCTCGGGTCGGCTGCTCGATCTGTGGGCGTACCATTGCAAGGCTCGAATCGACTTCAGCCGACCGGGCAAGCCCACGGACAACTGCTACGTCGAGACCTTCAACGGGTCGTTGCGCGACGAATGCTTGAACGTACATTGGTTCGAAACAATCGAGGACGCGAAAGCGATCATCGAGGCTTGGCGACGGGACTACAATGAGACTCGGCCTCACATGGCTCTCAATGACGCGGCACCAGAGGAGTACGCCCGCAATTCGGGCGCTCAGAACGCCAAAAACTAATCGTCAAAACGGTCCGAGAAATCCAAGCGGTTCAAACTTCATTTAAGAAACCGGAAATCCTGTCCTAACAAACAGGGCCACCTCTGACAGTACTAGTAGCCCGACCGCTGTGATGAAAGAGGTGGCTCGGCTAGTTGAGACAGATTTCCGGGTTTCGTAAGTGAATTCCCTGCGGTGGCGGGAATCCGCGGGCGGGTGGCCAGCCGGTATCCCGAATCTCTTTCAGGCTGCATTCTTTAGGGGTTGCTGGGTGAAGTATGCCTCGTCCGGGGTTCGATCGCCGAGCGCGGTGTGCGGGCGTCGACTATTATAGAAATCGAGATATCGCCCGACGCCGGCTTTGGCTGCGCTGACGCTGGCGTAGGCATGCAGGTAAACCTCTTCGTATTTGATCGAGCGCCAGAGCCGTTCCACGAACACGTTGTCACGCCAGCAGCCACGGCCGTCCATGCTGATCGCCACTCCGTGACCGTGCAGCATCGTCGTGAAGGCATCGCTAGTGAATTGCGTGCCCTGGTCGGTGTTGAAGATCTCCGGTTTGCCGTAACGGGCAATGGCTTCCTCGACGGCTTCGACACAGAAATCGGCGATCAACGTGTTCGACACGCGCCACGCCAGCACCCGCCGCGTCGCCCAATCCATGACTGCTGCCAGGTAGATGAAGCCACGTTGCATGGGCAAATACGTGATGTCCATGCACCAGACGTGATCGGCGCGCTCGATGGCGAGGTGACGCAGCAGGTACGGGTAGATCTTGTGGCCCGGATGAGGTTTGCTGGTATTGGGTTTGCGATACAGCGCCGTGATGCCCATCTGCACCATGAGAGTGCCAACGTGCAGGCGACCGGCGGGGGGATGCCCTTCGCGCGCGAGGATCTTGGAGAGCTGCCGCGCTCCGAGGAATGGGAACTCCAAGTGCAGTTCATCGATGGCACGCATCAACGCCAGGTCCGTCTCTGACGTCGGCGCCGGTAGGTAATACACGTTCGACCGCGAGATCTCCAGCAGCTCCGCCTGTCGCTTCACCGGCAGCGGATGCGTCTTGATGATCATCGCTTTGCGCTCGCATCGCCTACGCGACCGAGCGCGACTTCCAAAAAATCGACTTCCAGCGCGAGCTGCCCAATCTTGGCTTGCATCTCCTTCGCCGTGGGGCCGTGTTCGGCGCCGCGTTTCTCGGCCGGCGACATGAACACCCCGATGGCACCCTCCAGCAACTGCGCCTTCCATTGCGTGATCTGATTCCCATGCACGTCGTACTTCTCCGCCAGCTCCACCAGCGTCTTGTCGCCCTTGAGCGCCGCCAAGGCGACCTTCGCCTTGAACGCTGCGCTGTGGTTCCGTCTCGGTCTTTTCATTGCACTGCTCCTCTGCGGGCGATGTCCTCGCCCATAAGAGCAGGTCCTTCACCTAAACGCCAGTCTCATTTTCCCGAGCCAGCTCTGAAGTTGGGTGGAGCGAGAAACGGCCTGTTCGGGCGTCTCAAATCGACTAATCCGAACAAGCCCGTTTCAAATGGCTCCGGCGGTTTATTGCCCTGGTCCGCCATCGCGCCTACTTTTTAGGCTTGCAGAGTTGGGACGCTTCTACCCGCTGATGCCCTAAGCAGCGGAGTCCCAGTCGCGTAGAACGCGCTACGGGGCGCGATCGATCGGTGCCGGCTGCCCTCGCACGTCCGCCCCGCAACCGCCGCCCTCCGGGGCAAGGCGGGGCCGGGACACTGACCATCAGGTTGCTGATGCGATGAAGGCAACGGCGACCAGCAAGAGAGCTAATCCCAAAACGATGCCCCCGATGCGATAGGTTCTTGCGCTCAGTACCCAGAATACTTTACTGCAATTGCGACAGTAGTACCGCGATCGCAATAGCGTGGTCGACGGCTCCTCACGGTCGCCAGGGTGCGAACGACGGACGCCGGTGCTGCCGCAGTCGGGGCATCTTCTTTGCATAGAGGTCGGGTGCAGGAGTCCGAACGTGCGCTTGGTTGATCATGTTGAAAGCTACAAGTTTCGAAACCCCTGCTCCGGTTTGCTCTCATAAGCATTTAACGCGCCCGCGAAAGTATTGGCTGGGATATCAGCGACATGAGGACTTTCCCCCGCCGCGCACGGCGCGGAGAATCTATCCAGTGTCAGATTCTTCGACGCTCGCCAGCACCGCGCCGTCTGCTTACCGGCCCGCGATAATGTCTCCATGGCTCCCCGCCTCGAGCTCTTCGCCTTTCGCTACCGCAACCCGCGCACCGGGAAGTGGATCACGAGACGCCACTTGGGGAATCGTCGGACCCGCCGAGATCCGCGACGTAGATCCGGAGGCGCGCTACTTCACGCCACACCTGCGGTGACCGCTGAATGCCGAGTTACGCCGATATAGTGAGACCGCTATTGCGCCAGGCGTGGCAGGTTCGGCGCGGTCGACCTACGGTATCCGGCGGCATCCGGTTAGAATCTCGCTTGGTGGGAGGGAGGCCACCTCCGATGCCCCCGACGCCATTTTGTCCAAGCCGCGTCCATTCGCGTCCGACTCGCCATGTCGTGGATCGATAGAGAACTCAAGCGACGGGCCGCAGCGTCCAGCCGCTCCGCGCCCAATCAATCATCCACGAACCGCATCCATGAACTGTGGGACAAGCTAGAACGCGCAAACGCGGCCCTGCCGAGTGAGCTTCAGCTTCGCTCTGAGCAGGGTGACACCGCACTGAGTTCCCCGGACAAAGCGACGCTTGTGCTGAGAGCTCGCAACGGTGCGGCCTTGGCATTCGCAACCGACGGCATCCAATATGTCTGGCCCGAAGGGGGTCGGCGCTGGAGCAGTAACTTCTGGATTCGCTGGGATGCCGAGCAAGAGCGCTATCTGCTCAACCGCAGGCTCGGCATCTTTACGCCCGGCGACGTTGCCTCCTACGCATTTGACGACACTCGAATCGACTACATGATCAAGCGCCTGGTGATGGGCAAGCTCATCAAGGTCAGGGCAGTTCGAAAAAAACGATTCAGGGCCACCGTCGTCGCGGTAATCGCCGTCGCAATTGTAGGTGGTGGGGCCGCGCTGGTGTATCTCGATCGAAGAATCTCCCTTCCCCCTGGGACAGAATTTGATGCTTGCCTGGCGATGGATGCCGAGGCGACGTGCATAGACCCAGCCAATGCATGCAAGGCTCCTGCGCTACTCTTCTACGGCCCGGAAAACAGACCATTCTATCCCCAGGCAAAGAGTTCCACTATTGCCTGGTGCTGTCCGGACGGGACTAGGCCGAAGCGATACTCCCCACCAGCTACGCCGAAATGCGAAGTTCTCCCAAACGTGCCGGCGCCTCGGGGTAGATAGCGATTGCTCGCTTGGGCCAAACGCCTGTAGCGTGCGCGAATGAGTGCGCCAACCACCAGGGACGATGACAGGCAATGGCCTGGCCCGTGGCGCTTCCACGCAAAGGGCTTCCGCAACGTGTCGCCGATCGCGACGGTCGGTACCCGTTTCCAACGTCCCCGCAAACTGCGGCCCGCTCCTGCCGGCGGCGCCTACGCTGATCGCCGTTCTCGAGCCGGTCGCTGCCCTGACCGATTCCGGCTCGCCCGCGCATGAGGCCGCGGTGAACGCCATCGAGTCGTTTCGCGAGCGCGAGGCAATGACGCTCGTCGATTGGAACCCGCTCGCGCCCGCGCCCCGACTGCGCATCGTCGGCGTCGCAACGTAGTTGGGATCGTCCGAGCACTAGGGCACCGCGCTATCATGGCGACGACATGCCCGAAAGGACCGCTGCAAACGATTCACTAGAGGCGGCCAATGCAGGATAACTCGCAACCGACGCTATACACATTCCTCGGTAGGATCCATCCCGAGCGATGCGCGTTGACGTTTCCAGAGTTCCAACCTTCAGCTGCGAACGGGAGATCATGTCACTTGGGGCGAGTTGCGGTGCCACATCGCGCACTCCCAAGTGGCGGCAGTATTTTCGCCTGCTGCCGGCCCGCTGGTGGATTTTTTTACCCTAAAGAACGTCGGTCGAAGAAGCCGTCCAAGCGGCCGTCGATGCCTACGGATTCACGGTCGCCTGTGCCTATGAATTCGAGATTGTCCAGATGGTCGACTCCGTCGGGAGCCCGCCAATGCTATTTGGCGTCAATATCCCTGCCGTCGCCAACTCCGCGAAAGATGCGGGAATCGATGTACTCACGGTCCTGAACCTATTTGCCGATCCACGCGGTCAATATGTGCAACGATGTTTGGCAAGCCTACGCGAAGCGATTCGCGTGTCTGTTGACACCGGCTTTTTCTGCTATCGCGGTATCGAAGCGCTCAGGCAATATTTTCTTCGAGAGAGAGGCGCTAACAACGATGGCGCGTCGTGGGATGCATTGCGCGCAGAGCTGCGTGTTGAACGGGCAGATCTCGACATTATCAAGAGCTTTGCTGATTCAATCAGGCACGGCGCGGGTCGCGCCATCTCGGATGCCGAACGAGGTCAGGTTTTCACGCTAACGTGGAACGTTGCGACCTCCTTCATCAGGTACGCGGCGGCCGGATATAGCCGCGCCAGATGGTTTGCCGCGGCTGGTAGGCCAAACGAAAACCGCCCCGAAGGGCGGCTGTCGCGAGCGCGGCAGTACAACTCCATGAATCGCTGAAAGCCGCTTGTCTGGCCGCGCCATGACGCGCGGTAATTCCACGATTTTGCCTTCCTCGATGACGGGAGCGCGATACATTTTCCAGCAAGTTTCCAGTTGAGCGCCAAGCG